>NZ_JBBOOM010000001.1:1410586-2821172 GCF_038003085.1 Psychrobacillus sp. FSL K6-2836 | reverse complement strand
TCTTTGAAATTAGGTGTTTTTACGGTACTCTTCTCCGATAAGAGTTTTGAAGATATGTTAAGCTATGTTTCTTCTAAAGGTATAGAAGCAATTGAGTTGGGAACTGGGGGATATCCCGGCGATGCTCACTGTAAACTGGATGAATTGTTAAATGATGATACGAAATTGGAGGGCTTTAAGCAAAAGATCAGTGATTATGGATTAATCATCAGCGCACTAAGCTGCCATGCAAACCCACTGCATCCACAGAAAAAAATTGCAGAGCCTGCTGATGAGTTATTTATAAAAACAATGCACCTTGCATCAAAACTTGGCGTGTCCGTAGTAAATACATTTTCGGGCTGCCCGGGAGATCATGAAAATGCCCTTTATCCCAACTGGCCAGTAGCCCCTTGGCCACATGATTTCCAGGAAATATTAAAATGGCAATGGGAAGAAAAACTTATACCATACTGGAAAGAAAAAAATGATTTAGCACAGTCACTTAACGTAAAGATCGGATTAGAACTGCATGGAGGATTCTCTGTACATACTCCTGCTACACTATTGCGATTAAGAGAAGCTTGTGGACCTATGATTGGTGCTAACCTTGACCCTAGCCATATGTGGTGGCAAGGTATCGACCCAATTGAAGCCATTAAAATACTTGGACGTGAGAATGCCATCCATCATTTTCATGCAAAGGATACAATTATCGATCAGCAAAATATGAATCGAAACGGACTTACGGATATGACCGACTACGCCAATATGCGTGATCGTGCATGGTATTTTAGATCTGTTGGTTTTGGACACGATCAAAAAACATGGGCAGACATGATTAGTATGCTACGATTATATGGCTATGATTATGTAGTTAGTATTGAACATGAGGATGGATTGATGTCGATCGAAGAGGGATTCACGAAAGCAGTCGAAAATTTAAAACCGATTATTGTGAAAGATTCGATCAGCCAGATGTGGTGGACGTAATCGTCATAAACGAGAACCAGGTTCTAACACAATTTTAATTTCAGCTAGAACCTGGCACTCTAATTAACTAGAATTCACATAGGAAATTTCCTCTAAAAAAACGATTTCTTATTTGAAATCGTTTTTAAAATTTTTATCTGCTTTAATGCCTTTTGCTAAATAAATTATTAACGTCACTGTTCCTGAAACGGCAATGAGTAAGCTGATCAAGAAGCCTGTAATCCATAGACCAAAATCCATTGTTAAGTCTGCAAACATAAAAATAGCGAGCATAATCGCTCCTATAAACATTAGCACTGCTCCGGTTATTTTCAATGGTAAACCTCCTCTTGCTGTAACACGAAGAATTTATACTTCTTCTCATCTTACCGAACTTACGAAAGATCTAGCAAGCAATTAACAACTAGTCGTACCATTTCGATAACATATTTCATAAACGGGTACCAGGTTCTACCAAAATTCTAATTTCAATAAGTACCCGTTGCCCTTAATAAGAAACATTTAGATCAAAGCATCGGCCATTACAATCTCAAGCATCAGGTTTTCCCTTGCTCCTAAATCAATTTCATATGGGGACACCTTTTCATTTTCTTCACTTTTTATAATTCGAATCTCCGGACGACCAACTGCCTGGTAGTTATATTTTGAAACGATACCTGTACGCCCATCATTTAATCTAACCGTTAGGCCTGGTGGATAAATTGCGATACAATCTCTAAACAAGTTAACTTGATGCATGTCGAACTGCGTACCACTCCCAGCATACAAAATCTCGAGTCCTTGATGTGGCATCACTGCCGGCTTAAAGGCTCTTGGGTTTGTTACTGTATCAAACACATCTGCAACACTGATGATTTTGGCATATTTATGAATTTCATCACCTCTTAACCCCCTAGGATAGCCTGTACCATCGATTCGTTCATGATGCTGCAATGCACAATGAGCAACAGGTAATGGTATTTCATGTATTTTTCGTAGTATCTCAAAACCTTGTTCACAATGCTGTTTAACCAAAGCATTTTCCTCTTTTGTTAATTCACTTGGTTTATTTAATATTTCTAGTGGAACTTGCACTTTCCCTAAATCATGTAGTATGGCTCCCAATCCGATTTCTTCCACATTTTTAAGAGGTAATCCATTTGCAAGTGCAAGCTGACACGCATATATAGAAACATTCAATGAATGATTGAATACATAGTTTTCATGTATTTTTGTTGAAGCCAATAGATTCAATGCATTTTTATTGTCTGTGAGCAATGCCACTATATCTTTAAAGACTTTTTGAAAACTCCTTATAGTTCTACTTGATTTCATCATTCCTTGAAGATTTGAGTTAGACTGACTTAAATCCATTAATGTTTGAAATCCTTCCGTAATTGTATGTAGAGTTTCCATACGTAGCGCTTCTGGAATAGACTCGACAATATCTATTCCTTCCGATACTTCATCATCTATGTATAAAGTTGTAACATTATATTTCTTTAATCTAGGGATGAGGCGGTCTATTAGTTCTACTCCCTTAGCTAACAGAATTTTACCATTGTTATTCATTATTGGCTTACCCAATTTCATACCTGGCTTCCACTTATCTATTTTTACTAATCGCATAGTCCAATCTCCCCTCTTTAAGTACAATGAGTCAATTGTACTTACAAGATATAAAATACAAATACTAAAGGTTATATTTTTATATAGTTCCATTATATTACACTCTGCGATAAATAAGAATAACAAACGGGTATCTAGACCTAAAAAAATATTTTAGGCACGGTCCTTAAATTGGGTGTAAAGGACCACACTCTCACATAATTCCAAGTTCTATTGAAATTTACCTCTTGAAAAACTGTATCTATTTGGAAGTCCCTTTGCTTAACTAGGTGGCTCTAACGTCGTTTGGACTGCCATGCACAACGGAAAAATTGACGTTATTCCAGATTATACTGGCACTATCGTTATTAACTATTATCATGAATCTACTGGTAATGCGGATGAAACGCTAGCGAAAACAAAAGAGTTAGTTTCAGCTGATGGTATCACCGCTCTAGAATCCTTTGGGTTTAATAATACGTATACATTAGCTCTTGATGAAGATGAAGCTGAGTTGTTGGGAGTAAAAACATTTAGTGACTTCACGAAGGTATCAGATGACTTTATACTTGGCATAGTATTTGAATTTATCGATCGTCCAGATGGATTACCAGGGTTTCAAAAAGAATACGATCTCCAATTCAAAGATGTAAAAGGAATGGATCGTGGGATTATGTATCTCTCCATCAATGCTAAAGAAGTAGAAGTTATTAAATCTTATACAACAGATGGTCAGCTTCAAATGTATTATCTACTTGTGTTAGAAGACGATAAGGGCTATTTCCTACCCTATCATGCTCTTCCCCTTGTTCGTACAGAAATATTAGAACAGTACCCTGAAATTGGAGATGTGCTTCTAGAATTAGCTGGTAAAATAGATGAAACAGCGATGCAAGAAATGAATGCAAGAGTGGATAATGAGGGACAGATGGTTGAACTTGTGGCTAAAGAATTCCTTCAGGAAGCTGAATTTATTAGTAAAGATTAGATATGTTGAAAAACCGATTTCCTTTTGGGAATCGGTTTTTGTATGTGCCCTATGTAACACACAATTTGGAGTAATGTCCTATATAGGGCAGGGTATTATTTTATCGTCTCTACAAAATGCTTCAACACCCTAGCCGTCAGACCCCAAATCGTATATTTCTCATAGTCATAAAACCATTCTTCAATCGCTCGAGGTCTCCATTGGTATTTGTCACCGTTGAATATTTTATCATATGGAAAGTCCATAGGCGGCATCGGTTGGACAGAGACAGTGTGCATATAGGGCTCATGGCTCAAAAGCCAGCTAACTGGGATAGTGAATACCGCTTCGACCTCTTCTTTGTTAAAGGTTTTGATGTGGTGATGGTCGAGAGTAGCAACAAATGGATAAACAACAAAGGACGGAGAAGCTATATATGCACTCATCTGTCCTAGAACTTGAATACATGCTGGATCAACACCTAGCTCTTCGTGGGTCTCTCGTATTGCCGCTTCCATTGGAGATGAATCTGTGGGGTCGATTCGACCACCTGGAAAACTGATATCTCCTGGTTGCTTCCTCATCGTTAATGAGCGCACCTCGAATAGGACATGCCATTCATCATCCACTTGCACTAGCGGTATTAAAACAGCAAAACGTAGCGCTGTGTCCTCTCCTATAAAAAGCGGTTGCTTATAATGTAGGTCCTTTTTCAGCTTATCCAAAAACACAGAATCTCCCCCAACAGTAAGTTTGTTCTATTATCGTATCATTAAAATTGCTGTCCATGAAATAAATGACATCTTTCGCCAAATAAAGATAAGGTTTCTCTTTTCCCCACTCAAAGCGAAGCATCAAATAAAGTAGAAAAAAGCGAGGATGATACGATGGACAACCTGTATGATGAATGAAAGGAGCGAAAGCTTCATTTGGAATACTTTCGACTAAATGGTGGATGGAAAAGGCAATATCATTTTTTTGTAATTTCACTTCTAAATCTAGCGGTAAAATGAGTTGATTCATGTTATAATTTTTAAACATAAGGACACTTTAACAGATGATGTCCTTTTTTGTTGCCTGAAATTATGTAGAGATTAACTGAATATAGAAGAAATATTAGTTGTGCGGAGTGAAGGCGGCGACTCCCAGGGGACAAGCGCGTGGGAGAGACTACTGGCTCGACCCGTGCCCCCAGGAAAGCGTCCGCCGTAACGGAGAACAACGGCTACGAAGTAGACATAAAAATAAAGCAGTTCAAATTTTACTCATCGTAAAATTTGAACTGCTTTTAATTTTGAGGTGGGTTTTGTCCCAGCCTCACTTTTTATTACGGTAAAGTTATAGTTAGGTTTTAATAATTAACCCACTTTTTCCTTTTTAAGCTGTTTACTTCTTAACTGACCACAGGCTGCATCAATGTCTGTTCCATGTTCTTGGCGAATTTTGCAATTGACGCCTCTCTTTTTAAGCGTGTCATAGAAAGATAAAACTGATTCCTGCTCACTTCTCTGGTATTGACTATGTTCATCAACAGGATTATATGGGATTAAGTTCACATACAGTTGGTCCTTAATATCATAAAGTAGATCGGCAAGCTCCTCAGCTACCTCTTTCGTATCATTTACGTCCTTCAGTAAAATATATTCAATCGTAATTCTACGGTTGTTTTTTGCTAAATAATATTTTAGAGATTCCATTAGTTTTTCAATTGGCATTGCACGATTTATCTTCATAATTCTAGTGCGCAGCTCATTATTAGGTGCATGTAAGGATATCGCTAGATTTACTGGGATCCTCGTATCAGTGAATTCATAGATCTTATTAACAATTCCACTCGTTGAAACAGTAATTTTCCTAGCTGCTATTGCCAGCCCTTTATGATCGATAACTACGTTTAAAAAGTCTAACAGATTTGTAAAATTATCAAATGGCTCTCCAATTCCCATCACGACAATATGACTTACCATGTCTTTTTGTTCCAATTGATCGAGATGCAATTGGATATTCATAATCTGTTCGACGATTTCCCCACTTGATAAATCACGACTTTTTGCGAGTAAGCCACTTGCACAAAAACTACAGCCGATATTACAGCCCACTTGAGTTGTCACACAAACGGAAATGCCGTATTTATGTCTCATCATAACCGTTTCGATCAGGTTTCCATCCTGCAATCTAAACAAAAACTTCATCGTCCCATCGGCCGCTTCCTGCTTTATATGTTCCGTTAACGTTTGTATTGTATAGTGGTCTTGCAATAATTGAATACATTCTTCATGTACGTCTGTCATGTCTGCGAAATTCGTGACACGTTTTCTATATAGCCAATCCCAAACCTGCAGTGCTCGAGACTTTTTGTGACCATGCTCATGAAGCCACTCTATCAATTGATGTAATGTTAATCCATATATAGATTTTTTGTTCATATCTATCCTCTTCTCTTCATACTAACTTTAAAGCAATCTGCTGCTAGTTCTAGTACCAGACATTTAAACTTTATTATAGCATTTGATGGAACAACTCTCTACAAACCCATTGTTTAAACGCTTCCTACTTTATGGTAGCAACGTCATGACAGCAAAGAAATGCAGGATAGACGCTGCGAGCACAAATACATGCCAGACTGCGTGATGATATGTAAACCCACGCCACACGTAGAAAACTGCTCCGATTGTATACAAGATACCCCCAATTGCTAGCAGTATGAGTCCTTGAGATGATACATTCTCTAAAAGAGGTTTCCATCCAAATACCATTAACCAGCCCATCACAACGTATAACAATGTGGAAGTATGTAAGAATCTTTTCACAAAAAACGCTTTAAACACGGTCCCCGCAATCGCAAGCCCCCATACGATACCGAACAAAGTCCATCCTAATGGTCCTTTAATAGCGAGGAATAAGAACGGTGTATATGTTCCAGCGATAAAAAAGTATATAGCCGAGTGATCCATAATCTCAAAGAAATCTTTTAAGCGTCCTGCTGGAAACCCGTGGACCAGTGTGGAAGACAAATATAAAAGGACCATCGACGAACCAAACAATGTAAAACTTACAACATGCCAAGCTGTTCCATGTATTACGGAAGTTACGATTAATATTACAAGAGCTGCTATACTAAGCATAGCACCAATCCCATGAATAGTTGCATTAGCTATTTCTTCACGTTTGGAAAATATATGTGTATTGCTCATCTTTTGCTCATCCCATTCTGATATTCTCTATGTATAATATTATCACTTTGGTCCAATAAAAGCTGACATCATGAGTTTGTCAGGCGTACCATATCCAAAATTCACCGTAAAACATTCCTAATTTAAGGTAATAAAAAAAGACACCCTCAGAAAGGATGCCTCTTTTGCTAACTATGTTTAATTAATCCCGAAGAATTAAAGTTTTACAATGTTAACTGCTTGTGGTCCACGTTGACCATCTTCAACGTCAAATTCAACTTTTTGACCTTCGTCAAGAGATTTGAATCCTTCGCCTTGGATTGCTGAGAAATGAGCGAATACGTCGTTTCCGCCTTCAACCTCGATAAATCCAAAACCTTTTTCTGCGTTAAACCATTTTACTGTACCTTGTGTCATGTAAAAAACCTCCATTTATGGTGAATAAAAAATTCACATATTACAAAAAGCTACCGAAGACTCACGATTACCTTTTGTAATATGTGAATTCATTGTTTCTATCTAAGCAATTTAATTATTATCCTTACTATAAACCATATCTTCGCAGAAAGCTAGTAAAGTGCCTATTATATTTTATTTAAAGTATCTAACGTTTCTAATACATGTTCAAGAAACATCGCAAGATCGCTTATTTGATCTTCATTAATCTTCTTTGTAAACTTAACTTCTATTGCGTTTTTATAGCTAGATAGTTCTGTTCCGAATACAAAACTTAACGTTTGGGTTAACTTTATGTCGTCTTCCCAAATGTTTTTGATTGCTTGTTCGATTTCCTCACATTGTAGATCAGGATTTTGAATATTTTTAATAAATTTCAATGCTAGCGTACAACCTATATTTTTATTTCCTATTTCTAGTATTTCTCCTGCTAAGTCTTCTAGGGATGCGTCTAAAATAATTTCCGCAGTTAAGTCCGACTGGTCAGCTAGAGTAAACTCAATCCTAAAGGTTCTAGCGATAATGGAAAGGTCCATTTGATCGACCCGGTTTTTGATATCCACCTTTCGTTCCATGTTATCTAAATCATACACATGATTTTCGAATGCTACTTTTAAGTTTTCAAAAATAGTTGGATCATACATCGGGTTTCCTCCTGAGACATAATTTACTTAATCTTGTCTTTATACTAGCCGTCGATAAATAAAATTATACGGGCGCATAAAAATACCTAGGTATTCATTTGTCTAATAGACAATTTTATTGTCAAATTATTTCCCGAGAAATAATGACAGATAGCGTCAATTTCCATCATATTATTTGTTGATGGCTGTTTACTATTATAAGGGCAAGAAGTTTATGTTGCTTACTTATAATCTGTCTAGCTCAAACACCTAACTCTTCGAGTCGCTTTGGAGTTAGCGGCAAATTATGTTTTTAAACGAAATGCTCCTAACGCAAGTATTGGCTTGCGTAGGCGCTTGCACTATCACTAATATTTAATGTTCAATAATCTGAGCAATTTCTATTTCTACATTATGTAGATTATCTTGATCTAGTTTGAGTTGCTTTTGTAGTTGATTAGATATGTTAGCTAAATCCCTTAGTGTCTGGTTCAAACGGTCTATCGAATTATTAATTTTGGAATGTGTGGACCATGCAGAAAAGATATCATCGAATACATAATCCGCAAATGTAACAAAGTTATCTCTTCCAACAGATAAGTTATCGGCCTTTATTTGCTGGATATCTAACATTTCAGTATGAAATCTTTGTAAAGAACGCTGGGCCGCATGAATAGCTTCTTCCGATTCGTCGAGCTTACTATGCTTTAAAGATGTGGCGATTAGTCCGCCTCCCAAAAAAGTATCCCAAGTAGAGTAATCCTTTGCACCTTCCAGTAACTTTAGTGCTCTTTTTAAAGCGATTTTAGCTTCATTACCAGCAGTGATAGCTTCTGTTATTTCACGAATACTTGTTGCAAGAAACGTGTTTTGCTCATATAACTTCTCGAGTCGAGATGCCTGTTCCTGATCATTTCCGAAAATCCATTGCTCTTTTTCTTTAATCAGCTTCTCCCAATCTATATCAATAGATTCCCAACTCGCTTGATCTAGTTCCCGTTCATTGGCTACTATATCCTGTTCTAAATCTATTACTGTTTTTTCAATTTCTCTATACTTCGCTTCTACAGCCGCTAATTCTCCTAATTCTTTCTCACGAATTTCATCCTGCTTCCCTGTCCAAGTTCGAACCATTTTCAAGATTGAAAAACCGTCTAGGTTTTCTACATCCTTTTGCTCTTCTTTAAGTCGCGTCCAATACTCTTGCTTCTTATGTAACGCTGTTTGTAATTGCTCTTCCAATGTTTGCTGCTTCCTTTTTACCTTATCCCTCTTATTGATTTCCATCTTTAAAAACGACTGACTTTGTTGTAGTTTTTCCCACATATAAATCCCCTCCTATCTTTTGTACGGATTAGCGAGAATTATGTTTCAATTACAGAAAATAACCTTAAGTTTATTCACTTAATATATCTAAATTTATTGCTTCCCTAGCACTGCTATACAAATTTCTATGCCTCTTTTTAAATCCGCATGGGACCAGCTTGGGATTTTCCCGTGTTGAATAGCTAACTCATGAGATGCTGGTATGTGGATGAATCCGGTGGGCATGTCTAGATTGTTCATCTTGGCATAATGTAAAGCCTCATACATGACGTTATTGCATAAGTATGTACCTGCAGTATTCGAAATAGTAGCAGGAAGACCTTCTTTTATAAGTTCATCCACCATCGAACGTACAGGTAGCGTCGAAAAGTAGCCAGGTTCGCCGTCTAGCTGAATTGTTTCGTCTAATGGCGTATGTCCCTGATTGTCCGCGGCACCATCTTTCACATTGATCGCAATGCGTTCTGGAGTGATTTTATAACGTCCGCCAGCTAATCCTAAGGACATAACTGCATCTGGCTTTATCTCCTCTAGCTGATGAATTAGCTGTGCACCTGACTTTGCGAAGTCGACTGATAGAACTCTGCTTATTACCTCATATTCTCCAATTGTCTTGCCATCTAATTCTTCTACAATTTTCATCGTCGGATTCACTGTGAATGATAGAAATGGTTCAAATCCAGTTAACAGTAGTTTTTTCATCTTTAACCTCTCCAATTCCTATTATGAATTTTTAAATCCAATGCATTGGTCGCATAAGTGTTACTGGCAATTTAGTTTGGTTATCTCCTTTTGCAGAGTTTATCTGAACTTGTGTGAGGAATATTGCCCCTGTCAGATCTGCTCCACTTAGGTTGGCATCTCGAAAGTCCGCCCCGATAAAATCGGCATACCTCATATCAGCTTTTCGGAGATCGGCAGCTATTAGATAAGCGCCTCTAAAATTTACTCCTCTAAGATCTGCTCCTCGTAAATTTGCTCCTAGAAGATCTGCTCTACTACGATCCTTTTTCTTATTACCTATTGAACCTTTATCCTTACGAACTAGTTCACTTGTTTTTACAAGTAATGTGTTCATCCTAGCACGATGCTCTGGAATGTTTAACGCTAATAGTAAATCGGGACTTAGCCTCGTGAGTTTTTCGGTTTCTTCAATTGCAATACTGAGTTCTTTGTGAATTGTAAGAGTTTCCTCCTTTGTACGTGCCTCTGTAAGATACGAAAGAATTTCATGAAGCTCTTGCATAATTGGAAAAACGTCGAACATATCCCTCGCTATTTTTGGATTCTCTCGCCAGCTGACTCCCTTGAAAGTAACTTGAGAAACTTTCTGACCTGCCCCGAAGCATTCAAAAACAGTACACCCTTTATATCCTTGTTGCCTAAGTTCTTTATGTATTCCACAACGGTAGTCTGTTCGAAGATTCGTGCAGGGCGTACCAGCTAGTTTATCAACTGCAAAATCTACCGATGCAGCAAAATGGAGCCCCACGCAGCATAATGCAAAACAATTTTCGCAGTCAGCACGTAGATTATTCTTAGTATTTATAGCGGACAATCGTTACACTTCCTTTATATTCAAAATAAAGATATTAATAGTTTACCAAACAACTTGCTATTCGAGTATTCCTATATCATTATGAAAAAAAGAACATAAAAAAAGAGATACTCTCGAAAGAGTATCTCTTTTTTACAGTATTATCTTTACTTAAAATCCCTAAGAATTAAAGTTTTACGATGTTTACTGCTTGTGGTCCACGTTGACCATCTTCTACGTCAAATTCAACTTTTTGACCTTCGTCAAGAGATTTGAATCCTTCGCCTTGGATTGCTGAGAAATGAGCGAATACGTCGTTTCCACCTTCAACCTCGATAAATCCAAAACCTTTTTCTGCGTTAAACCATTTTACTGTACCTTGTGTCATGTAAAAAACCTCCATTTTGGTGAATAAAAAAATTCACATATTGCAAAAAGTTACCGAAGACTCACGATTACCTTTTGTAATATGTGAATTCATTGTTTCTATCTAAGCAATTTAATTATTATCCTAACTATATAACACATTTTGGGATTTGTCCAATGAAATGATCAATAAATAAAAAACTATTTAAACAGCTAACCTAACAAACTATCCAACTACATAGAATTTATCCTTATAAGAGTGGTATGATGGATAAATAAAATGCTTCACTATTTAGAATGAATAATAAATAATCACATTACATTGTTACAAAATCTGTATATAAATCGTTTAAAAATACAACTTCTATTATTTCATGAAACATGTGATATATAGTTGTTAAGGAGAGTTCTTTATATGAACGAAAGCGTATCTCAAATAGATTACCGTGAGATAATGGAGTATTCACGTGATCCGTTAATCATTCATACTAACCTTAAAATAATTGACGTGAACCATGTAGCGGTAGATTTTTTCAGAGCAACTAAAGATAAAATCATTGGAGCAAGTCCTTTAGATATTTTTCAGGAAGCCTCTAAGTTAGCTATTGAAAAAAGAATAGAATCTGCCTACCAACAACCAGCCAAAGTTATTGAAGAAACAATTTACCGAATGGATGGGACTACTGTAGAAGTTGAACTATATTGTCATCCCGTTCAAATTGGAAAGACAAAAGCAATACAAACGTATGTTAGAGATATTACCGTGCGTAAAGAAAAAGAATTGAAGCAACTTGAAATTATGAAAGAAATTAATGAATTATCAGCTACACTAGTTCCTGTATTAAATGGAATTGCTATATTGCCTTTAATGGGTTCAATCGATGAGGATCGAGCAAAACAACTACTAGATGAAGTACCATTTAAGGTACAAGAACAAGACATTAATATCTTAATCATTGATTTTTCTGGCATGTATACATTAAACAGTGTTGTGACAGATTACCTCTTTAAGATTAATAACGTCCTTTCCTTGCTAGGTGTACGTTCAATTATTACAGGGTTAAGACCACAATTGGCTCTAACGGCTATACAGTTAGATTATAAGCTAGACTCTATTCCTACCAAGTCTACTGTTAAGCAAGCGCTACATTCTTTAGGCATCATTCAAAACCTAACTATGCCTCTGGATATAAAAAATAATAACCAAAAAATGCAGACTCCGTGAACAATGAAGTCTGCATTTCTATTAACCTTCTTCATTGATAACAATTTTCCGCCCTTTAAGCTTTAACAATAGTGGGACTAACAACCAAGCCGTTGCAGCAACGATAAATATTAGCGATAGTGGCTTTGTCACAAATATACTAAAGTCTCCGTTAGAAATCGTTAACGCACGACGCATATTGTTTTCAATCATTGGACCTAATACAAGCGCAAGTACTAAAGGTGCCACTGGGTAGTCATTTTTTGAAAGTAAATAACCTAACAACCCACACCCTAGCAGTAAATAAAGGTCAAACGTTGTATACTGTACCGCATATACTCCGAAAAAGGATATGGCTATAATCATTGGCAATAAATACTTTTTCGGTGTTTCAATAACTTTTGCAAAAACCCGAACTAGTGGCATATTCAACACTAGCAACATTAAATTCCCGATTAACATACTTGCGATAAGTCCCCATGCAACCTCAGGATGCTCATCAAATAATAATGGGCCTGGCTGGATGTTGTACATGATCAGTGCACCCATCAATATCGCTGTCGTTCCTGAACCTGGTATTCCTAGAGTAAGTAACGGAATCATTGCACCACCAGAAGCGGCATTATTCGCGGATTCTGGACCTGCTACCCCAGCAATATGACCTTTCCCAAACATCTCTGGGTTCTTACTAAACTTTTTCTCTGTAGTATAAGAGAAAAACGACGCCAATGTTGCTCCTGCTCCTGGTAAAACTCCTATGAAGAAACCAAGTAACGATCCACGTACGATTGGTACTGTACTGTCTTTCATATCCTGTTTCGTCGGTAATATTCGGTTGATCTTCGCTATACTTCCTGTTTCTTCGTCTTTTTCTAAAATCGTTTTTACAACCTCACCAAGTGCAAATAATCCAACTGCAATTGTTAAAAATTCCAAACCCGAAAATAAAATCGGCTGATCATATGTAAATCGTGCAATTCCTGAAACTGCATCTATTCCGATCGTCCCAAGCATTAGTCCGAAAACCGTCATCATTAATGCTTTTGTCATCGATTTTCCCGCTAGACCACTAACAGCAGCGAGTCCTAATAGCATAAGAGAGAAATACTCCGCTGGTCCAAACTTTATCGCAACATTGGAAAGCGGCTCCGCTAGAAGTATTAATCCGATAAGGGAAATGATACCCGCCACAAATGACCCGATAGCTGAAATAGCAAGTGCCGCTCCCGCTCTCCCCTGCTGAGCCATCTGATATCCGTCTAAAGTCGTCACGACCGAAGATGATTCTCCTGGTGTGTTCAGTAAAATAGAAGTAGTTGACCCACCGTACATGGCTCCGTAATATACTCCTGCTAGTAAAATAATGGAGCTAGCCGCTGCTGCTCCCGTTGGCATTCCAGAAGTCATTGTTGCTGTTACAGGAATTAGTAGTGCAACACCACTCATTGGACCGATTCCTGGTAACACACCGACTGCTGTACCTATAATAACTCCGACTAATGCGAACAGAATATTATGCCACTGAAACGCAACCGCAAAGCCATCCGCTAAAAAATGTAATGTATCCATTGCTTAACCCCTTCCCTAAAACAGTGGAAACCCTGGTAATGATCCTCCCAGAAGCTCCGAAAACATAATATAGACACCGACAGAGAAAATAGTAGAAATAATGATGGAATATATTATTTTACCTCGTTCTACTGTTTGGAACGCAATTAGTAGGAATAGGAACGTAGAAACGACATATCCTATTTTCTCTAACAAAAATGCATACGCAATAGCACTTACAAAAATAATAATAAACTTCTTATACTGTAAACTTTCCTTCACTGTACCTTCTGTTTTAATTTTAAATGTTTCATATAATAAGCGAATACTTAATGCAGACAAAATAATTCCAAGACCCATTGGGAAAATCTTTGGCCCAACCGTCGAACCATATGCACTATCTGAAATTTTTTGGCTTTCCACCAAAAAAAGTATACCGATTAGTAAAAATGCAATTCCAGCAACTGTATCAAATTTCTTATTCAAGCATATTCCTCCTAACAGAAAAGGCGACTGTTATAGCCGCCTACAAACTTTTATTTCTGCATTCCAAGCGCTGTTAATAACTCGACGATTACTTTATCTTGATCTTCTAAATAAGTAGTAAATTCTTCTCCATTACGGTATTCGCTTGCCCAACCGTTTTTCTCAAGCTCTGCTTTCCATTCGTCCGTTTCAACCATTTTAGCGATTTTTTCATTCCAATATTCTTTCGCATCATCGGACATTTCTTTCGGTCCGAAAATACCACGCCATATTGTAAACTCTGCATCGATGCCTGATTCTTTAAAAGTTGGTACTTCAGCAAGCTCTCCTTCTAAACGATCAGCTGAACTAACTGCTAATACACGTACATCTCCTGATTTTACATACGTTGCAATTGTAGAAGCATCTGTTGCAATCACATCCGCATTATTACCCAAAAGCGCGGCTATCGCTTCGCCACCGCCGTCATATGAAACGTATTTTACAGATTTTGGATCAATTCCAGCTTCAAATGCTGGCAAAACCCCTACTAAGTGATCCATTGAACCCGGAGCAGATCCACCTGCTAATGTAACGGAAGTTGGATCCTTTTTAATAGCATTAAGTACATCTTCTAACGATTGGAAATCTGAATCATTTTTAACTACAATTGCTCCGTAGTCACGAGTTAGCTGTGCAAGCGGTGTTGTATCCTTATAACCATAAGGACTGTTTCCTTCAGCCTTATTGTTGTTTATCAGTATAGGTGGAGATTTCACCATTAGCATATAGTCGTTCTTTACTTCTTTTGTAGCAAATTCCGCCATATATACTGCTCCACCGCCACCTGGTTTGTTTTCTACGGTAATAGCTTTGTCCACTAGCTTTGTATCATTCATAATTTTGGCAACTGAGCGGGCTGTTAAATCCCATCCTCCACCAGCACCCGAAGGAGCAACAATTGTAATATTGTTTTTTGGATAATCTGAACTACCAGACGATGCACCATCACTATCACTTGATGAACAAGCAGCTAACCCTAATGCCAAAGTTGCCGCAAAAGCAACCGATGTGATTTTCTTCCACATTTTCATAATCCCCCTTATACCAAATGTTTTGATAGCGTTTTCATACGCCTGTATATAATTTATCAAAACATTCTCTATATTCGATGCTTTTGGTAATAAGTTAGATAATGATTTTAAAGTGCATTTTGTTCATAAAGTTCACGATGATATGATGAAATATCTCCGTTCCGGTCTGCCAACGGTTCCATATATTAATTCCGCATAAACAATTTTTTCAGATGCTAGATATTCTAAGTAGCGTCTCGCCGTAGAGCGACTTACCCCCACTGCTCCTCCAAGAGATTCAGCGGTGATTCCATTTTCTATTTTTTTTATATAGTCTACTACCTTTTCCTTTGTTAATGGATCTATTCCTTTAGGAGGTGTTATGTCTGAAAATATCGGGGAAGACATCGTGTTATTCCATAAGGACTTGATCAAATTTTCCTCGACACTTCCCTCTGCCGCTAATATTTCCCTTTTAGATTTATATCCGAGGAGACTTTCCTTAAACTTTTCAAAAGTTAACGGCTTTAAAATATAGTCTGCAACCCCACTTCGAAATGCTTTTTTTACAATTTCTGATTCTGCAGCTGCTGTTATAAAGATAATATCTGTCTCTGGACTATGTGATTGAATGATTGCTAATAAATCTGTACCAAGCGCATCTGGTAAATAAACATCCAAAAGTATTAAATCTGGTTTGTAGGATAGAATCCAATCCTTTGCTTCTTCTGCCGTGTTCGCTGTGCCAATTACTTGAAAACCATCCAACCTTTCTATAAATCGTCGGTGTATATCCGAAATTCTTTTATCATCTTCTATGATTAATATTTCGATTTCCTTTGTCATATAAGTACCCCCCTTTTGGTATCGAAACGATAAACAACGCTCCACCCAAATCACCTGTTTCTAATGCAATAACTCCTCCTAAATCATTTACATTTTCGTTAACCTTCATCAATCCATATCCTCGATCATCTTCGCTTTTAGTCGAAACTTTCTCCAATAACAATTTTTCGAACAAATTATCTGCAATTCCCTTACCAGAGTCTTCCACTTCTATTAGTATTTCTTCGTCTGTCTCCACTATTAATATGCGAACAATTCGCTGCTCCTCCGGAAAGCTTTCAATTGCTTCAAATGCATTCGTTACTAAGTTTCCTATTATCGAAACCAATAAATTTTTTTGAAGATGTTTTGGTAATCTATCTAAATTGCTATCTTCATCTAAAATAAACCGTATCTTCAATTCCTTTGCACGATTGAAAAAACCAATTACAATTCCTCCAAGAAAAGGATCCTGCAAGCGTTTCGTCATAAATTGTATAAGTGATTGATGCTCCGCAGTTTCTATATGAATCATATCTAGTGCCTCATCGTATGACTGCAATTGGATAAGCCCTGAAATCGTATATAATGAGTTGTTATATTCATGTGTTTGAGCACGCAGCGCCTCTGTATATTGCTTCACTTGCGACAATTCCTCTGCCAAGCGATCAAAATCTGACTGTAAGCGAAAGCTAGACACTGCTCCGACAATTTTATCTCCTACTCGTATTGGAATTCGGTTGACTATCGCTTTTTTACCTCGTATCTCCATAGGACGGTCTAACTGACCCTCTCCCGATTCCATTACCTGCAGCAGGCTTGTATTCGGAATAACTTCCCTTATGCTGCGACCAATTAACTCAGTACGGGTAGGTAGTGATAATATCTCATATGCCGCATTATTTACCATTCTAATAATCCCATTAGCATCTACTGTTATAATTGCTTCCCGGACGGACTCTATCAATGCATTCCGCTCGGTAAAAAGATTCGCTATCTCCGACGGCTCCAAGTCAAACAATTCTTTTTTAATATTGCGTGCCAATATACTCGACCCGATAATACCTAGTAAAATAGCAATTAGTACGATATAAACAATGTTATTTATGTACATGGCAAAGATTGAAGCAATATTATCCTTTAAAAAACCGACCGAAATGATCCCAATAATTTGTCCGTTTTCGTCAATAACAGGTGCCTTTCCTCGTAAAGCTTTTCCTAAAGTACCGGTCGCTTCGGAAACATATGATTCACCATAAATAAGTGCTTGTTCGTTATCATCACCTACCATTTTTTGACCTATTCTTTCTTCTATTGGATGTGCATAGCGAATCCCGTCTTCATTTCCGATTACTACATACTCTGCACCTGTTCTCTCCTGAATGACAGAGGCTATCGGCTGAAGTATTTCTGATGGATTTTCTGTTTGAAATCCCGCCAAAATATCGGGACGCTCTGCAGTTGTTTTCGCAATACTAAGTGCCCGTTCGCCCACCTGCTGCTCCACCGCATGTGAAATGATAAAGTAAAAGGAAATCCCGATAACAATTGCAACAAGCGATACAAATACTGCACCAAATAAAAAAATACGTGATTGTAACGACCTCTTTTTCATGCTTACCACTCTCTTCTCTATCCCCATAAAATAGTTGAAATATAAATCACAATAGTTACCGTTATACAGCTCATAATTGTAGAAAACAATACAATTTGCGCTGCCAAGTTTGCCTCTACATCGTACTCTAGCGCTAGTGTAGAGCTATTGCGGGATGTTGGAAATGCACTTGCGATAAACAATGACTGAGCTACTACCCCGTCAAAACCCATTAGTAGGATTAATCCAAAAGCTAATGTAGGTCCAATTATTAATCGACCAACAGTGCTAGTGAAAATGACCTTGTTAAATATTGTTTTTAACTCTAACTGCGCCAGCTGAGCACCTAATACAATAAGTGCTATTGATATAAAAGCATTCGCTAAGTATTCAATCGGAATTCTAAATGTAATAGGAAGCCCAATATTCCAAAAGTTCATTATTGCACCAATGATTAAGGCATGAACAATCGGCAGACGTAGTAAGCTGCGAAGTATGTCCAAACCAGTTTTAGTTGAGGAGATTAAATTATATAAACCATATGTATAGGTAATAATATTTTGGAATATAACGATGATTATTTGAATCGATGTACCAAGTGGATTTGCCACAAACAGCATTTGACTAACTGGGATCCCGTAATTTCCGGAGTTTATCAAAACAATACTATTATTAAAGATTGCTGCTTGGTTTCTATTAAGCTTTAATAATTTACTAAATAACCAACTAATCATCATAAGGCAAATACTAAAAATAAGTAAATAAACGATAATACTAGTTAGGACTTTCACATCTACTTGGGTCTCATAAATATTAATAAATACCGCTGCCGGCATTAAGCAGTATGTGATTAGATTAGATAACGCTTTTAAGTTAAAACGGAACTTGAGTTGTAGGATTGCTCCAATCACAAGCATTATTAGAATCGGTCCAACAACTTGAAAAAATACCATACTTAAATAAACCACTTTACTCACTCCTGTCCAAATTACTCCGAACCATATTATCGCACTCTTTAAAATTTTCCGCTATATCCTTTTTCTGCCCCCTGCAACTGACCTCCCTTTTTCTGCAGGTTGCTCTTCCATTCATACATCTCACCTTGAAACAGCAGACCGTGAACATATTATTGACATACACTTGGTGTACAAAGAAGTTACTGGAGGAATCTACATGAATATAGTGGAAGTGCATAATTTGGAAAAGGCTTATGGCTCGAATCAGGTTTTAAAAGGGGTGAACTTTCAAGCACGGGCTGGAGAAATAATCGGAGTGATTGGAAAGAATGGAGCGGGGAAATCTACATTTTTGGAAATTTTAATGACTATCAAAGAATATGATCAAGGTCATGTAGTTTTATTTCAAAAAGATATTCAAAAAAATAATTTAGACGGAATTCGAAAACAAATCTCGGTCGTTCTACAGCCCACTCAATTTTATAAAACGCTAAAAGTAGAAGAGCTTTTGAAATTGTTCAAAGCCTATTATCAATCCAATGTAGAGATTCATCAGATTATAACAGACTTCCAATTAGAACCACATCGAAAGAAATATTTTGACAAGCTATCAGGAGGATGGAAGCAAATTGTAAGTTTAGCGATTGCCTTTTTATCTAATCCAAAGTTGCTGATTTTGGATGAACCAACTACTGGGTTAGATCCACATATGCGTAATATGCTCTGGACGTATATAACGGACTACAACACTCGAACTGGTGGAACAGTCATTTTGACAACTCATAATATGGAAGAAATTGAAATGTATTGCGACAAAGTCATGCTTATCAATAATGGTATTAACGAAGTATTTGACACGACCGCTGGAATTCTTGCTTCTGGCTTCCCGTCTGTCCATGAGTTTTATCTTCAGAAAGTAACGATATAGGAGGAAATCATATGCTATTGACACAATTGAAATATGACTTACTGATGTTTTCAAGGGAATTATTTTACTTAGTATTCACAATCGTCGTTCCACCAGTTACGTATTTATTCATGGGGCAATTATTTGGAGAACAAACGTATGCAGGTAATTTAAATTATGCCGAAACATATACACCATCCTTTATATTGGTTATTACGTTTACGGTTGTGTTTTTCGCCTTTGGGTTTGATCAAGTAATGCAGCGCACAACAGGGGTAGAGAAACGAATTAGCATTTCTCCTGTTTCTAAAAATATGCTGCTCCTTTCTAGTATTATTCGCGCCATTATTATGACTAGCTTTGGATTTGTGCTCATTTCTGTTATCGGCTTTCTTATGTATGATTTACAACTTAGAATTTGGAGTGTCCTGTTGTCATACGGTTTTTTCATCCTGTTGAATACGGTTATGCTCATACTTGCTTCAGCTATTTACTCTTTTTTTCAACGTATGAACAGTGCATTGGTGTTTTCTATAGTTATTTTTCAGGTCGTTATTTTCACTGGCGGCTTAGCTATGCCTATACAACTAATGCCAAACTTTATACAGCTAATCGCAGACTTTAATCCTCTGTACCATATGAACAACCTTTTCATCACAATTTGGAACGGACAGTTTTCGTTGGACTCACAGTCACTTCTCTCTGTTGGATACTTAGCTGTACTTGTAATGGTAGCGTTGATTTGCCTACGTATTCAAAATAAACGAAAAATAGGATAGCCGCCCCTCAGCTAAACGATTACACTTAACCTAAAGAGGGGTGTGAATTTAGTTGAAGGTTTTACTAGATATTGATCGTGATTATAAAGAAACAAAGGTAGTTATAGAGACTCCTATATTAGATGATTCTGTGCAAGAGGTGCTGGACTTTATAAAGGGGAGAGAAACAGAATTTTTAGTCGGAAAAGTGGATGAGATGCAACATATACTAAAGCCTCAAGATATCCACTTTTTTCATACCGAAAATGATTCTGTTTTAGCGGTCAACGCAAACGGTTCCTATAAATTGAAGGAAAAACTATATGAGCTTGAGGATATTCTGCCCTCCAACAAGTTTATACGACTTTCTAAATCAGTCATTGCCAATTTACATGAATTAAGTAGGTTTGAGGCCTCCTTCAACGGAACATTATGTGTGTATTTTAAATCGGGTGTAAAAGAATATGTATCCCGTACTTATGTTAGCGCCATTAAAGAGGCGTTGAAAATGAACAGGAGGAAAAACGGATGAAAACCTTCCTATTTAGAAGTATGATTGGGATTTTCTTTGGAGCTTTTATCGCAGTTTTATTGACCAATTCGGTTGTCTTATTTAGTGAGAAAGATACGCTAGATGGGGCACTATTTCTAAAAAATTCGCTAGGATCTGTCTTTTGTGGATGGTTCTTTACTGTAAGTCCTTTATATTTCGAAAATAAAAAGCTCCTATTATGGCAGCAAACAATTCTCCATTTTGTGACGGTTGTTGTACTCTACTTTTTACTTGCCTTTGGGATAGGCTGGGTGCCTTTTAACCTTTCTAGTTTTTTACTAGCGATGGGATTATTCCTAGTAGTCTATTTGGCTTTTTGGATTTGCTTCTATGTATATTTTAAACAGCAAGTAAAAAAATTGAACGATGAGCTAGAGCTGTTATAAAAGTGAAACTTTTCCCACACATACATCGTAACTAAAGGGACGGAAGGAAGTGTATGTATCGTGGATTATTTCTTAGTATTTTTGGGAGCAGCCATTCCTTGGCTCGAATTAGCACTAGTCATTCCACTTGGGATTATTTCAGGGATGAATCCTGTAGCAGTGATCATCGTCGGTTTTGTAGGAAATATGGTGACGGTGCTTGCCCTTATTATCGGCTACGACAAATTTAAACTATGGCTTGCCAAACGAAATGAAGGAAAAGAGAAAAAAGTATCGAAGAGAAGTGAGCGTGCAAAAGAGCTTTGGAACAAATACGGTCTACCTGGTATGTTATTACTTGGACCCATTCTAATCGGTACTCATATTGCTGCATTTATAGGAATGACGCTTGGTGCATCTAAAGTAAAAACCATGTTATGGTCGACAATTAGTATTGGTGCTTGGGCTATTATATTTGGTGTAGCAACTTCCCTTGGATTTAACTTATTTGTACGTGAGTAGATATAGTAAGAAAAAAGCAAGCGTAGTTAAGTGAACAAATCTTTTTCTTACTGTTTCCGGAGTGCTTCGGACTGTCATTACTACATCATTAACGTGGGATATTGAGGCTGGGACAGAACTCCAAAACAGTATTTTTCTCTGTGAGAAAAATGCTGTTTTTTTGCTGTGCACAAAATTGATTTCCATTCCAGGGACGCTTTCCACGGGCGTGGCCTGAGCCCACCCCCCTTCATTACGTAATAGTATCCCTAATTCAACAGATGGTTTTTATATTAACTTTGACCACTATTATCATCTAAACGACAAGCTGGCTATGCTAAATCTTATTGCCCTCGTACTACACTATATTGATTGTTGTGAAAGGTGGCGACCCGGTGGGATGAGTGAGACAGATGAGACGTCACATTGATGCGTAAGCGACAGTGATGGCTCATCGTTTCCCAGCGGAAAGCGTCCACCTGTAACGGAAATCAGCAGTATTGTATAACAATGTGACCTAGCTTTTTCTATTCTTTTATCCCGCATTAACGGGCAGTATACTCCCACTTCAAGGCTTTACCAGAGTAACAAAGCATATGTTGGAGATAACTGCCCGTAAAAGCCCGAATGGTTCTGGCCAAAGGACGTTGGTCACTCAGGCATTGCCGCACGACGCGGCGCTTTTTGCCTGAGTTCATTTCGATCAGTGGAGGAAGAAGCCCCCCACTGATTGAAGTTTCACTTTATTGGTACATAGCCTACTTTTTCCACAAGTGCCTGCCCTTGTTCCGATAATATCCACTCGATTAATGGTTCCACGTTTGGATTGTCCGTTCCAGCGGTCACAATATACAATTCAGATGTTATAGGATAGATATCTGCTTGAATATTTTCTTTCGTCGGTGCTACTCCATTTATATCTAATAACTTGATCTGATCATTGCCGACCATTTCTGTGGAATAAAAGCGGAATGTAAAACCAATTGCATTTTTATAATTTCTATATTGAGATACCTCATTTATAATTCCTCCCATTCCTGTAACGATATCCTCTGAAGGTGGCTTCATAAGTGGCATTCCCTTCATAAGTGATTGAAGCGCAGATTGGGACCCACTGTCTTCCGGTCGTTGGAAAGCACGAATTGAATCATCTTTGCCCCCAAGCTGCTCCCAATTGGTCACTTTCCCCATATATACATCCGTAATTTGATCTACTGTAAGATTATCAATTGGATTTTTTTGATTGACGAAAAAGACAAATGCTTCTCGACCAATAGGTGTCATTTTAAGCTTTAATCCTTTTTGCTCTGCGGTTTTCTTTTGGGATACCGAAGGAGCAGCAGCGAAAATCATATCAACCTTTCCACTAAAGAGATTCTCATATGCATATGGTGTAGTACTTACCATTACTTCACTGTCGTAAAATGGATACGATTTTTCTGGATATGTTGCTTCTACAATTGCTGCGTATAACGGATAAAGCGCAGTTGCACCATCCAATTTTGGTAAGTCATCTGTGAGATGAAGCGTAGCTTTCTCGTTTAACGTGGTGACATTTCCAAATTTTGAAAAGGGTTCATACTGTCCTATATCCACTTCAGCATCTACTGTTGGTATTAATTGAGTATACACATCTTTTAATGGGGCAATCGCACTGATTAGTATTGCAGCTCCTGCGATACTTCCAAAAATAATTTTCCGCTGCTTCGTTTGAAAAAAATGAAATATATTAAACACAAACAATATATATAGCACGACTCCACAAGTTATAAGTAGTGCAATATAATCTATTTTGCCCATTATAAGTACGAAAAACAAACCAATGAATACAAAGAACACTATTCCAATTAAGGCAAAAATAGAAAGTATTACTCCCGCAATTTTCGACTCTACTTTCATCCCAATTCCCCCTTTTGTTATTCTGTTTTGAATAGTTCATTTAGACGAATATTTGTTTCATCTTCATCAAACGAACTAAACCAACGATAATTTTTGTCATCTAAAATACGGTAATGCTGGCTAATGACATTTTGTTGCATTCGGAAATTCCCCTTTGAATTTATTTCCTTCCACCACACACGACCGCCCATCGATTTATCCTTTGGACGATTAATGCCGTCATGTGCAATTGTTTCGATTACTTCCAATGGCTCATCCCCTAACACAGACTGCAATATTTCACTATCATGAAACAACGCACATACAGCGATTACAATTGTCCAACCTGCTTGTACTCTTTCTTTCTCTATTTGGACGAGCGTTTTCTTCGAGATTCCCATAATGCTTGCCATTTTATCCTGTGAATAGCCCTTTTCAAGTCGGATCATTCGAATCCTCAAAGAAATAAGCTGAATTACATATTCTTTGTCCATACTCTGCCCCTTTAAAATGAACTTTCAATCTATTAAGTGTAATTTTACACTAAATGTGTAAAGTATACAATTCATTTAGTGTTTTTTCTTTTATTAATAGGGAATGAATAATAATGAAAAATAATCTTGTAATTATTTATGTTTTATCGTTTAATATTCTAGTTGTTAAAAAAATTTGTAAAGGAATGTGATAAATGAACAAGTTTATAGGAGGATTAGCATTTTCCATGTTAATCGGTATGACATTGGGGGCCTGTGCACCTAAAGAGTCGACAGATGTAAAAGAAGAGGTTGTGCCTGAAAAAGATTTAGTGGATGTGAATGAAGATTACTTATCAGCCGTTGATGTCGATTATGCTTTTGATTTCACGAAGAGCCTAGAGGAATTTAAAACAAATGATAAACTTGGTTATCGGACTGCTGGATCAGAGGCAGAGCTAAAAACTGGGGAAAAAATTGCGGATGAAATGAAGAAAATTGGACTTACTGAAGTGACCAAGGACGAGTTCACCTTAGACACATGGGAATTTGAAAAGGCTGACCTAACTTTCGTAGATGAAAACGGCAAGGAGCATTTGGCCGTTTTAGGGGCTTACCAAGTAAATTTCGATACGAATGGTGCGAAGGATCTTGAAATTGTATACGGCGGTAAAGGGACTGCTGATGATTTAGCAAATCTTGACGTCGAAGGTAAGCTAGTTTTAATTGATATAAATCAACGTGAGGAATGGTGGATTAACTATCCTGCCTACCAAGCACATTTAAAAGGAGCTGCTGCAGTAATTGCAGTTCAGGAAGCTGGATATGCGGAAGTAGATGAAGATGCGCTTAATGCCCAGGACGTTTGCGGACCAGATGATGCTCCTGCATTTTCTATGTCTCAAACCGATGCAAATCAACTGAAGAAAGCTTTAGAATCTAGTGAGAGTGGTACGATGACTGTAAAATTCGATGCTAAATCTACTGTTAAAATGGATGGAAAGTCTTATAACTATTACGGAAAAATTATCGGCAAAGATCCTGAATCATATATTATTTTATCTGCTCACTACGATTCTTACTTCACAGGATTCCAGGATGACCATGCAGCCATCGGGTTAATGATGGGTGTTGCTAAAGGGTTAGTAGACAGTGGTTATCAACCAGAAAAAACGATTATTTTCAACGCACTTGCTGCTGAGGAATGGGGAGTTTCTAATTCTCGCTATGACTGGTCAACCGGAGCGTATAACCAAATATTCAATATTCACCCTGAATGGATTGGAAAAGCTTTTGCTAATATGAACTTCGAGCTTCCAGCCTATGAGCATACAACTCAAGATGAAATTCGTTCTGTTTACGAATTGAATAATTATTTAACGGAGTTTGCAAAAACTGTACCAAGTGTAGATGGCGTCTATAAAGATGGTATTTCTGTCGTTTCCCCACTACGTACATGGTCAGACGATTTTTCATTCGGAATTGCTGGTGTTCCAGCTCTTCGAAATGATTTCCAGGACAGTGATTTTATGCGCACTCATTATCATTCACAATTTGATAACGAGGACACATATAATGCGGAAGCATTCAAATTCCATTTGAATCTATATGGATTACTTTCGATGCATTACGATCAAACAGCAGTCGTTCCACTGGACTTCACAACACGTTTGACGGAAATGAAAAAAGTAATTGACACTGAGGTTTTTGGACAAGCTGAAGTTTCTTCCGAACAATTAGTTGCAGAGATTGACAAAGCAATTGCCCTTGCAGAAGAAGTAAATGCAAAGGTTGCTAAAGTAAATGACGATTATTTCGCTGCACTAACTGAGGAAGATCCAGAAGCTGCACAGAAATTATATGATGAAAGCCGTGAATTGAATAGCGGTCTACTCGCTGCATTCAAACATGCTGAAGACCAATTTGTTCGCTTAACATGGGAGGATGCACAAATATTCCCACACGAGCATGCTCAAAACAATATTAATAATCTTGCACTAGCTATTGATGCTTTAGAGAAAGGTGATATAACTACTGCGATTGATGAATACCTATGGGCTATCGACAACAATTGGTATGCATATGACTTTGATAAAGAAGTATTCGATTATTTCACGGACTATGTACTAGAGGCTCCTAAGGAAAAACTTATGTGGGGAGAAGGCAGAATTGTTGGCCATGAAAACTTATTCGATCCTATCAACTCATTGATCGAAAAAAGTGAACAAGAAGATGCCGATGTATCCGGTGAACTAGCAACACTGAATGAAGCACTTGAAAGACAAAAAGCATTACTGAAAACAACTACAGATGAAGAAACAAAAGCTGTACAAGAGCTTGGTAAACAACTAGAAGCATTAAAGTAATTATGAAAAGGCTATTCTTCGAGTCGTGAACTCGGATAGCCTTTCTTTTTTCTATATATTAAATTAAGGAACGAATCACTCTTCCATCCAAGTACGCTTGAATATCTTCTATTGCCTCTTGGTAATACGTAGTGTAGTTTCTTTCTGTTACATACCCTAAATGTGGAGTGGCTAATACATTTGGCATTGTTCGGTATGGATGGTCCTTAGGGAGTGGCTCGATATCGTACACATCTAATCCTGCTCCGGCAATCCAGTTTTCATCAAGCGCTCTTATGAGAGCCTGTTGGTCAACTATTGCCGATCGGGATGTATTAACCAAATAAGCGGAGCTTTTCATACGTTGTAAGTCCTTCTCACTAATAAGTCCCCTAGTTCTGTCGCTTAATACTAGATGAATAGAGATGTAATCACTTGTCTCTAACAACTCTTCTTTCGATTTCGCCAATCTGACATCTAGCTTATCTGTCTGCTCTTTTGTTAAGTTTTGACTCCACGCGATGACATCCATTCCAAAGGCTTTCGCAATAGTTGCCATTCGACTACCTATTTTACCTAGCCCAAGAATACCTAAACGCTTTCCATATAAATCTGTCCCAACTGTGCTCTGCCATAATCCATTGCTACGAAATTTAGCGTTTTCTTTCACAATATGACGTGCCAAGTTTAGTATTAAAGCCCACGTTAACTCTGTTGGTGGTTCAGAAGAACTCGCTGTTCCGCAAACAGCAACTCCATGCTCAGATGCAGCCACAAGGTCAATCGATGCATTCCTCATTCCAGAAGTAATCAGTAATTTAAGCTTTGGTAACTTTTCAAAAAGTGTTGCTCCAAAAGGTGTACGCTCTCGCATAACAATTACTATCTCCGCATCACGAATGGATTCTACTAGTTCATTTTCATCATAAAAGTGCTGAGAAAACGATACAATTTCGACCTTCTCTATAATAGTTGACCAGTCTGTAATTTTTAAGGCAACTTGCTGATAATCATCTAGAATAGCACAGCGTATCCTCATACTATTTCCTCCCTATTTCAAATAATCCACAACAATTTGCACTAAAAGTAAAATGGTAACCACTCGTAATAATGGCTTAACATGCTCTGCCTTTAATTTCCTTGCAAGGCGAAGACCGAGCTGGGCTCCAATTATCGCTCCTAACATTAACGCAAGAGTAACTGACCACATAATTTTCCCAGTAGAAATATACGTAATCGATGCTCCAAAGCAGCTCGAGAATACACCAATTCGGGCAAGTCCCACTGCACGTATGTAGGCAATTTTTTCACTTGCGTATAAGTATAGTGCTAGTGTGCTGCTACCTGGACCGAACATGCCGTCGTAAATGCCAATTCCTAATAATGCTGGAGCTGATTTTTTATTCAGTTGAAAGGTTTCCTTTCCACCAAAGTTCCCTTTTCCCATAAAGGAAGTAATAAAGGCGAAGCTCAGTAAAACTATAGCAATTATCATTAGTACCTCTCCACTTAGAAAAGATGCAATGAGTCCTCCTATTATTCCTCCTCCTAAGCAAAACACCAATACCGAAAGTGCCTCTTTACCAGTTACCTCTTTTTTTGTGAAGATCACTAGAAAACTCGAGAGCGAGCTAACTGTATTAGATACTTTGTTTGCCCCAATAGCAGAGTGCACTGGTAGCCCCATTAAAAGCATCATCGGCAGACTTATAAGTCCCCCTCCTCCAACTAATGTGCCAACTACATTCCCCACAATACCTATAATAAAAAAGATTAAAAACTCCATTTAAATGCCTTCTTTCAAAATCTGCTTTTGTTCATTTAGCATACATCGACTAATGTCATAAGTAAATTCGATAGTTATTATGGTTTTACATATGAAAAACTTATCATCTTTGGAAGGATTAATCGTTCTCTTAAGGGAAGTAGTAATACAGGAGGGATTTCATGAAAAAATGGTTTCTAGTTATTACACTAGCCTTATTCGGATGTACGGAGGAGACTGAAAAGTTGCCCACTCAGGGTCCAATTACAGAAAAGGTCGCTACTAATTTAAATATTCCCTGGTCTATCAATTTACATGACAATACCTTTTATATATCAGAACGTGTTGGCACGATTGCACGCATACAAGATAGCGTGGTTGTACATGAGCCAGTACAACTTTCTGATAAGCTTGCCACTATCTCTGAAGCAGGACTACTCGGATTTGTACTGAAGCCTGACTTTGAAGAAACCGGTGAGGCATTTGCTTACTACACATATGATATTAACGGAGAGCCCTTTAATAGAGTCGTGACTATTAAGCGAGAAGATGGTCAATGGCGTGAAATCGCTATTCATTTGGACGGCATAGAAACCGGTAATATTCATCATGGTGGTCGATTAGAAATTGGACCAGACGGATTATTATATGTAACTGTTGGCGATGCGGGAAATCCTGATAATGCACAGGACCCAGCTTCACTTAATGGGAAAATACTTCGAATGAAAGACGATAGTACTTTTGAAATATTCTCAATGGGGCACCGCAATCCACAGGGACTTACCTGGGATGAGGATGGAACACTATATGAAGCCGAACATGGTCAGTCAGCAAATGATGAAATCAATTTGGTTGAACAAGGCAAAAACTATGGCTATCCAATAATCGAGGGAGAGGAAACAAAAAAAGGACTTGAATCTCCTATTATCACATCTGGCAGCAGTGAAACTTGGGCACCATCAGGCATTACCTTTCATCAAGGCAAATTGTATGTAGCGACCCTTCGCGGTGAATCAATTAAAATTATGAATGTGGAAACAGGCGAGATAGAACAATCTATCACGGGATTCGGACGAGTACGCGACGTATTCTCCGACGGGGAATCGCTTTATTTCATCACTAATAATACGGATGGTCGCGGAACTCCTAATGAGGATGATGACGTACTATATAGACTTGAATAGTCTGATGGAATTGAGCGATAATTGGGTGTCATTGATCGGTTATTGCATGTCATCGATCGATTCTAAAAATTGATTTCCATTCCAGGGACGCTTTCCACGGGCGTGGCCTGAACCTGTAGTCTCAGGCGTCACGCTATCCCCGTAGGAGTCGCCCCTCCATTTCAGTCAATTTTATTAAATATCCATTATTTAGTAAAGGTTTCTCCTTATCCAATAAAATTTCTACTTCTGTCCCAGCCTTTTATTGATTTAAAGGAAGCGACATTGCAATTTGTATACCAGATCTTCCATTAAACATTCTACCTTCATCGATAAAACCCGATTTTTCATACACGGCCTGTGCAGCTTTGTTTGCTTCATTCACTCCAAGTACAACTCTTTTTATATCTGGAAAATACTTGGCAGCAAAAGTATGTAGTAGTTTCATAGAGTTTTGCGCGATTCCCCTCCCCTGGTATTCTGGATGTATTGAATACCCTCTAAGTAAAATACTCTCCTCACTATCTGTATAATGGAATTTATCCTCACCAGTGTCTAGCACGAAAAAACCAGCAACTAGATCATCTTCCGTTATAATTATGGGAGTATACGATGCATTTATTTGAGCTCGTTCTAGTAATTCTAATGGATGTCCAGTAAATGAAAGCTGCTCCTCAGATAACGGATAATTCTCTAACGATTTTCTATAACTGTCATTATAAATAGTAAGCTTAACCATGAATTTCACCCCTTTTAAGTAGCTTATCACAAGAGTCGGAGGTGTTTCCAAATGAAAATAGCAATTATAGGTGGAGGTATCGGGGGTCTCTGTGCTGCCGTTACTTTACAAAAACAAGGATTTTCTGTTCAAGTATTTGAGGCAAACCCTGCCTTTCAGCCAGTTGGCGCTGGTATAGGAATAGGTTCGAACGCTTTACAGGCACTGATGGAAATTGGAGTTGGAGAAGATGTATTTGCGAATGGTCATGTACTTCATACACAGGTCTTTCAAAATGAGCGTGGAAAACCTTTAAATACGATTGATTTCACCGTACTAAAAGAGCTATATGGTCAAGAAAATATTACTATTCATCGCGCTGATTTGCATAGGACTTTTCTGGAAGCACTTCAACCTAATACACTTCAATACAGTAAAAAATGCATATCAGTCGACCAAAGCGATACTCAAGTAACCATCCATTTTGAAGACGGTACTATTGTGATCGCCGATTTACTCATAGCTGCCGACGGTATCCACTCATCTATACGGCAACAGATTGTCCCCAGCTCTGTTCCAAGATACGCAGGTTATACATGCTGGAGAGGTATAACCGAAAATAAAGAAAGAGTTGATGAATACACGTCCACCGAATTATGGTCTACACAAGGCCGATTTGGGATGGCTCCTATGAAAAATGGATTAGTATATTGGTTCGCTTGCATTAATACAGCTGCAAGAAATCCACAATTTCAGCATCTCACTTCCCAGGAAATCGGAGAATTATTTCAACACTTCCCAAAGGTTGTGCATAACATCATTACCACTACACCTTTTGAAAAGATTCTTCATCATGATATATCTGATATTAAACCGTTGCGACAGTTTGTTTTTGGGAGGGTTATCTTACTAGGTGATGCTGCTCACGCTACTACACCCAATATGGGACAAGGAGCTGGGCAAGCAATTGAAGATGCCATTGTTCTTGGAAATGGCTTCAAACAATTTGAAAATGTGGATAACGTGTTAGCATTTTATGAAGAGAAACGAGTTGAAAGAACTGCAAAAGTAATCCGTCTTTCTCGTCAAATAGGTGCAACCGCTCAAATTCAATCTTCACCAATTGCCGGAGTTCGTGACTTTTTATTCCCTTTTATTCCATCGAAGGTTTTAATGGGACGATTGAAATTCTTATTTGATGTGAAGCTAAAATAAAGTGCCTTGCATTTAGCAGGCACTTTATTTTTGATTAATATATTTGCAGTCCTAATGGGTCCACTATTTCTATATGTTTTGGGACTTTTAAGTGAATATATGTCAAACCTCTTACCATTCTAATTTCCTCATCAAGTAATGACTGTTTTAAAGAATACAATTCATTTGAAAACAATTCTAAATTAAGCTCTTGCTCGGAAGGCTCTTGAATGACTAACTGATCTCCATTCCAGTCCAATTCATTAAGTGGAATTCTGTCCTCAATTTTTAGTCCAAATACATTTATATGAGTTCTATATTCTATCCCTTCTACTTTAAGATCAGTAGAGTCAATCCATTCCACTACCACTTTTGTTGTGTATGGATCATTTCCTTTATACTCTAGAGATAATGTATTTCCACTTAATTCATGAGACCATTCTTCCTTAAGAAACTTCTGATTGAATTTGTTTTCTTCTAGTTTAAGTAAAGATTTTTGAAAAGAATTATTTTCCGTTTGTAATTGTACTAACTCTTCAACGGATAATTTTTCTAACATAGTTTCTTTTGGTAAAAGTTCATATACAACACCTGAAGCGATTAATATACCGACATAGACAGTTATAATAATTTTATTTAGACGTAAGTTCCCTTTATATTTTACTTTTTTCGTTAGATAAAGAACAATGATTATTCCGATGACTATAGGTATTAATCCAATAAATAGAATCAGCCATGTAATACTCATGATCTAACCTCCAAACGATTTGAGATCGCAGTGGATGTCGCAAAGAGCAATATCGTTATGACGAAAATCTTCATAACAAGTATCAGCAATGAACCGTTCTCAACAAAAATAGATTCTGATATCCTATTCCAAATACCTGTCATTAACAACATAACAATAATTACTATTGCACCAAAAAACAATAGCTTATGCTTTTGAAACAAAGTGCCAGCTATATATCCTATTGAGCTGAACATCCATAAAAGAGTTATCATCGCTAGAATAGTTAGTAGAGAATTAATAGGATTCTCTAGAATAGTAGAACCTTCTACAAATTCATTATTACTATTGAAAGTTAAAAAGATACGCATTAGATAACCTGATAGGAAAGTAGTTACACCCGCAAAGCAACTAAAAATTAATAGGACAATACAATTAGCTAAATTACTACTAAGACGAGTTGCCACAAATGAAAAGTCATCATATCGATACGCTTTAGTAGTTATTAGGTTTCCCACTGAAATAGCTAGTAATGACATAAAAATAAAACCAATATCAATAGAAGATATATTTATACTAATAGAAGTATTATTAAAAGAAGTTCCACTACCTCCTGCTTCGCCTGCAAAAAGTATCCCCAGTATCTGTAAAATAATTAGCGAATAAATCAATCCATTATATGCATTTAGTTTAAACTTCACCTGAGATAGCACGACACTCGTTAGGCTACTATTACTTAAAAACATCATCGATTCCCCCTTTCGTCTCACTCGTCACATACATGCACACCTCACTAGCAGGTAACGCTTGAATAACAGCACCTTCTAGACGAGCACTCTCCATCTTAGAATTGTTTTTAACTACTACATAAAGCCTTTGTGCATCAACCCTTTTGGAATGAAGAATTTCTTCCCCCTCTGTCCATCTTTCTACATCAGCAATTGGACCCTGAACAGCTACCGCATATTCCTTTACTTTATCTAGAGATTCATGGAATACAACTTTCCCTTTATGAATTAATAAAATATCCTCCAGTAAATGCTCTATTTCTGCTAAATGGTGGCTAGAGATTAAAATAGAGCGAGGATGAGCTATATAATCCTTTAGTAAAGCTCTATAAAAGTCGGTTCGAACCGCTTCGTCCATTCCATTCGTTGGCTCATCAAACATCGTTAACTCACAGCGAGTTGACAATCCAAAAATCATATTGAATGTAGCCCTTGCGCCCTTGGATAGCTTAGAATGCTGCTGCTTTGAATCCAAACTAAAGTATTGAAATAAACGAGCAGCAAGCTGTGCATCCCACCTTTTATAAAAAGCTGGTGCACTTTGCAATATTTCTTCTAAGGTAAGGGAGTCTGGAAAAGTCATTTGATCATCCACCAAAATACTGTTTGCAGAAACCATCAAGTTATTATAAGGATTTTTCCCAAAAACGCTTACTTCACCTGACCGATGCTTAGTAAAGCCAGCCATTATTTTGAGTAAAGTGGTCTTCCCAGCTCCATTACGTCCTATAAGCCCTGTTATCTTTTGTTCTGTCAGTTGAAATGTTATATCCACTAAAGCATTAGTCCGTCGAAAACCTTTACTTACTTTTTGACAATCTATCACATTCATTAGATTTCCTCCTCGCAGTTATGGATGAGTTGTATTAGTTCCTCTTTTGTTACCGATAACCTTTTTGCTTCTAAAACTATGTCCATTACCATTTTTGTAAGTGTCTCATTTCTCCGTTTTTCCAGAATCATTATTTTGGCCTCTGGTGCTACGAACATCCCAAGTCCCCTTTTCTTATATAAAATATTTTCCTCAACTAGTATCGTTAGTCCTTTTGCAGCTGTAGCCGGATTAATATTAAAAAGCTCCGCCAATTGATATTGAGAATATATTTTTTCGTCATCCTTAAAACGCTCTGCTATGATTTCATTCTCCAACCACTCTGCAATTTGCACATATATCGGCTTAGTACTATCGGTATTTATAATCACCTGAGGTTAATCTCCTCTCATTTGAAAATCAGTGCATTAGTGTTGTAATGTAGTATATAATATCGTTTGAGAATTGTCTAGTTTAATTTGGAATTATAACCCACTTCTATTTGCTTACATTTGACCATTTAAAAGGAATTTACAAAGTAATAGAGAATAAATAGATATAAGAAAAGAGGGATATGATTTATGAAAATTAGGTCAAGTCGCGGTAAATGTAGAAAACGTAAAACGAGCTGTTGCATTTTATAGGGACGTTATTAAGTTATCGTTATTATTTGAAATGGACGGTCTTGCATTTTTCCAATGTGGAGAAACGAGACTTCTATTAAGTCGACCTGAAAGGGAAGAATTCAATCATCCAAGCTCCGTCTTGTATTTCCAAGTAGATGATTTAAATAGGGAGGTTTCTAGAATGAAGGATTCAGGAGCTATTTTTATAGATGAACCACATATGGTTGCAAAGGTCGGGGATACAGAGACATGGATGGCATTCTTTAAAGATACCGAAGGAAATACACATGCATTAATGGCTGAGAGTTAATTAAAAAAGTATCAGTACAATAATTGTGCTGATACTTTTTTGTTACTTTAGAAAGATTTTCTTCTGACTTTTTTAAAAGAAGAATAAAATTTTCCGTTCCGTAAATCAAGTAATTCGTCACTGGATATTCAGGTTAATTAAAAAAGTTAAAACTAACCTTGCCCCTCTCATTAGTAGTTAAGACGAAGAATTTTGAATGTAAGTTAGAAACTTCTTTGTAGCCGGAGAAATATTTTTCATAGAACTAACCGCTATTCCAAGAGTACGGTTTATAGGTTCTATCATTTCTTTAATATGAATATTTCGTTGATGTCCTCTTAGAACAAGTTCTGGCAGTATGCTGATCCCTAGCCCCATTTCAACCATCGCCATAATAGCATGGTCATCCCCTGCAATAAATTTGACATCCGGTTTAATGGAAGCTGCTGTAAGAACTCGATTAATATCATCATCTGACCCTTTTCTTGGCATGATGAAAGGTTCATACTTTATTTTTTGCAATGGAATCGTACTACTTGAACTTAAAGGATGTTCAGGAGGTAATATGATAAGCATTCGGTCTTGTTTTAAAGGGATTACATCAAGCTTATCCACTGTAGGAAGAGAAACGAACCCACAATCAATATCTCCGTTTATAAGCCACTCTTCTATTTGCCGGTAATCCCCAGGAACCAGATTGATTTTAATTTTAGGATAATCTTGTTGAAAATACTTGATGACTTTAGGAAGCCAATGTACAGAAACACTAGTAAAAGTACCGATATTAATCATACCAACTTCAATCCCATGAATCGAGGCAACTTCCTGCTCCAGGTGTTCATTCCACTTTAAGATTTCTTTAATGGTTTTCATAAGTTGTTCACCGTTCTTGGTCAATTTAACTCCAGAACGCCCTCTTACGACTAGTAAAAAACCCAATTCCTCTTCTAAACTGTTGATAGTATGACTAACCCCAGATTGTGTATACCCCATCACTTCAGCAGCTTTTGTTAGGCTCCCATACTTTACTACATTGCTAAGTACTTTGTATTTACTTATACTCATCTTTTATGCCCCTTATATTAGTTTTACTCATATTTGATATAAGTAACATGCGTTTTATTTATACTTGTATGCTTAGTATACTGGATTTATAAAAAAGGAGGGATTAGAATGAGTGAATTCAAATCTAATTTACTTATTCTATTTGTCACTATCTGTTGGGGTTCGTCATATCTCTTCATGAAAATAGGCCTGGACACGATTTCTGAATTTAATCTAATTGCTCTTCGTTTTGGGATTGCTTTTGTACTTGCAGCATTGCTCTTTTATCGCCGTATGAAGCAGTTAGATTTTATGACACTAAAATTTAGTATATTATTAGGTTTTATTTTGTTTATCGTTTTTACAACGATAACATTCGGCTTAAAAACGACATCAACATCTAATGCAGGGTTTCTAGTTAGCTTGACCGTAATTTTTGTACCTTTGATCAATGTCATTGTATTAAGGACTAGGATCGAACGAAAGATAATGATAAGCATTCTTGGAGCGCTCTTAGGAATTGCCCTCTTAACTATTCAGAGTCCATTTCAAGTTGCAATAGGAGACATCCTTTGTATAATAGGTGCTTTCTTTTATGCACTGCATATTACAATAGTTGGAGTAGTCTCCAAAAAGGTAGACTCCCTAAACTTGGGAATTACGCAATTAGGGTTTGCAGGTTTGTTTGGATTTATATTTTCCTTACTCTATGAGACACCTATATTACCAAAAACAGCGGAAGGATGGTTCGCCATTTCTATGCTTAGCATTTTGTGTAGTGCTATAGGGTTCATACTTCAGACAGTTGCTCAAAAATATACGACACCAACTAGAACGGGACTGATTTTTTCAATGGAACCCGTCTTTGCAGCTTTATTTGGATATTTATTTTTGCATGAGATCATGTCAGGGAAAAATATTTTGGGTGCTGTGATAGTTCTTTTGAGTATTTTCCTTACTACTGTTAAAAGAAAAGCTAGTCCTAACTAACTTTGGGGCAACATAAACTATCTTCACAGGTTTGGAACCGATCGAACCATTTATTGCCTGGACACCATCACACGATGAAGAGGAACGAGAACGCTACTTAGAAGAATATAAAAAGCGTTTGCATAATCTTTCAGAGTCACCTTCGATTCCATATCATCCATCTTCTCATTATGATGAACATCATCAACTAAAAACAGAATACAGATAAATAAACAGTATTATTATTTTCCGATGCTAAATTTATAAAAATTGTATCTCCATTTATAAGAATTAAAGAATTTCACGAAAAAAATAGGAAGTCTGAATAATAATTTTTCACATAAGCGTACCTTTCTGCAATAAGTGGAGATGCCTTTTCGTTAACGATGCGGTATAGTGCAAGCAGGAAATTAGGTATCTATGTCGAATAAATTACTATAAAAGAAGCATATTAAACAGGGGGTGGAGACATGAAAGCACTATTAGTAATTGATGTACAAAATGCAATTGTGGAATTTAGAGATTTTCATCGAGAACTTAACAGGATTGAAAGTATTATTAAAGACTTTAAAGAAAATGAGGAACCAGTAATATTTATAAGAAATTTAGATGATGAAGAAACAAGCCCTTTTAATAAAGAATTGCCAAGCTCAGAATTGCATTGTTCTTTAAAAGAATATGCAGATATTGTAATTGAAAAGAAAACACCAAGTGCTTTTTTTCAGACAGAACTTAGTGATAAGTTAGAGCAACTAGGTGTGGAACATCTTTTTATAACAGGATTTAACACTGAGTTTTGTTGCCAGTTTACTGCAATAGCAGCCTATGACAGGGGCTATAAAGTCACATTTATTGAAGATGCTACAGGAACTGTTAATGACGAAGCTACATATGAAATGAAGGGATTGGATGTAAGAGATTTCGTAGGGACAGCTTTGCATTGGTCTAATGTTATTGAAGTATTGGACCAAGAAGAATATGTCGAAGAGTATAAAGTGAGTAAAGTTAGTAAAGTTTAAATATTTTATAATTGAAGATTAAACAGCTATAAATAAAAGTTCACTAAATCAGCTAATCTCATTATAAAAAAAGTCGTTACCGATAACTCGGTAACGACTTTTCTTTAGTGCCCAGCGACGTCCTACTCTCACAGGGGGAGACCCCCAACTACCATCGGCGCAAGAGCTTTACTTCCTTGTCCGGGGCTGCGAAAGCAGATGGGAGGCAGATTTCTTCGTCAGCCGCACTCGTTCAATTCTCGCGTATGTTATACGCTCCGAGTCTCTCTCTCACTTACTTCCTTGAACTCTTTGCCCCTCTACTTTCTCGCATACTTTCTTATAGAGATAGACTACCTACGGCTTATTTTTTAACACAAAAAAGCCGCTACCAATTACTCGGTAACGACTTTTATTTGGTGCCCAGCGACGTCCTACTCTCACAGGGGGAGACCCCCAACTACCATCGGCGCTGAAGAGCTTAACTTCCGTGTTCGGTATGGGAACGGGTGTGACCTCTTCGCCATCATCACTAGACTCTTCGGCTTTCAATACACATCGTACTTCTTCGTCAACTGCATTCGTTCGGTCAGTCACATACGTTAGTATGTTCCTTTCCTCTCTCAATTGTTTCCTCGAATTACACGTGTCTTGAAACCCTCATATATAGAGTGTTTGTTCACTCAAAACTGGATAAACGACATTGGAACTGAAACAAATTTGGTTAAGTCCTCGATCGATTAGTATTCGTCAGCTGCACGTGTCGCCACGCTTCCACCCCGAACCTATCTACCTCATCGTCTTTGAGGGATCTTACTTACTTGCGTAATGGGAAATCTCATCTTGAGGGGGGCTTCGTGCTTAGATGCTTTCAGCACTTATCCCGTCCACACATAGCTACCCAGCGATGCTCTTGGCAGAACAACTGGTACACCAGCGGTGTGTCCATCCCGGTCCTCTCGTACTAAGGACAGCTCCTCTCAAATTTCCTACGCCCACGACGGATAGGGACCGAACTGTCTCACGACGTTCTGAACCCAGCTCGCGTACCGCTTTAATGGGCGAACAGCCCAACCCTTGGGACCGACTACAGCCCCAGGATGCGATGAGCCGACATCGAGGTGCCAAACCTCCCCGTCGATGTGGACTCTTGGGGGAGATAAGCCTGTTATCCCCGGGGTAGCTTTTATCCGTTGAGCGATGGCCCTTCCATGCGGAACCACCGGATCACTAAGCCCGTCTTTCGACCCTGCTCGACTTGTAGGTCTCGCAGTCAAGCTCCCTTCTGCCTTTACACTCTTCGAATGATTTCCAACCATTCTGAGGGAACCTTTGGGCGCCTCCGTTACACTTTAGGAGGCGACCGCCCCAGTCAAACTACCCGCCTGACACTGTCTCCTACCCGGGTTACGGGTATGGGTTAGAATTTCAATACAACCAGGGCAGTATCCCACCGACGCCTCCTCCGAAGCTGGCGCTCCGGGCTCTATGGCTCCTGCCTATCCTGTACAAGTTGCACCAAAATTCAATATCAAGCTATAGTAAAGCTCCACGGGGTCTTTCCGTCCTGTCGCGGGTAACCTGCATCTTCACAGGTACTATAATTTCACCGAGTCTCTCGTTGAGACAGTGCCCAGATCGTTACGCCTTTCGTGCGGGTCGGAACTTACCCGACAAGGAATTTCGCTACCTTAGGACCGTTATAGTTACGGCCGCCGTTTACTGGGGCTTCAATTCGCACCTTCGCTTGCGCTAAGCACTCCTCTTAACCTTCCAGCACCGGGCAGGCGTCAGCCCCTATACTTCACCTTACGGTTTTGCAGAGACCTGTGTTTTTGCTAAACAGTCGCCTGGGCCTATTCACTGCGGCTCTTCAAGGCTATTCACCCTAAAGAGCACCCCTTCTCCCGAAGTTACGGGGTCATTTTGCCGAGTTCCTTAACGAGAGTTCTCTCGCTCACCTTAGGATTCTCTCCTCGACTACCTGTGTCGGTTTGCGGTACGGGCACCTATCACCTCGCTAGAGGCTTTTCTTGGCAGTGTGAAATCAGGAACTCCGGACATACGTCCTCGCCATCACAGCTCAATGTTATAGAATGCGGATTTGCCTACATTCACACCTTACTGCTTGGACATGCATAACCAACAGCATGCTTACCCTATCCTTCTGCGTCCCCCCATTACTCAAACGGTGGTTTGGTGGTACAGGAATATCAACCTGTTATCCATCGCCTACGCCTATCGGCCTCGGCTTAGGTCCCGACTAACCCTGAGCGGACGAGCCTTCCTCAGGAAACCTTAGTCATACGGTGGACGGGATTCTCACCCGTCTTTCGCTACTCATACCGGCATTCTCACTTCTAAGCGCTCCACCAGTCCTTCCGGTCTGACTTCAACGCCCTTAGAACGCTCTCCTACCACTGATACCAAAGGTATCAATCCACAGCTTCGGTGATTTGTTTAGCCCCGATACATTTTCGGCGCAGCGTCACTCGACCAGTGAGCTATTACGCACTCTTTAAATGATGGCTGCTTCTAAGCCAACATCCTGGTTGTCTAAGCAACGCCACATCCTTTTCCACTTAACAAATACTTTGGGACCTTAGCTGGTGGTCTGGGCTGTTTCCCTCTTGACTACGGATCTTATCACTCGCAGTCTGACTCCCAAACATAAATCATTGGCATTCGGAGTTTGTCTGAATTCGGTAACCCGGGATGGGCCCCTAGTCCAAACAGTGCTCTACCTCCAAGATTCTAACGTTTGAGGCTAGCCCTAAAGCTATTTCGGAGAGAACCAGCTATCTCCAGGTTCGATTGGAATTTCTCCGCTACCCACACCTCATCCCCGCACTTTTCAACGTGCGTGGGTTCGGACCTCCAGTAAGTGTTACCTTACCTTCATCCTGGACATGGGTAGATCACCTGGTTTCGGGTCTACGACCACATACTCATTCGCCCTATTCAGACTCGCTTTCGCTGCGGCTCCGTCTTCTCAACTTAACCTTGCATGTAATCGTAACTCGCCGGTTCATTCTACAAAAGGCACGCTATCACCCATTAACGGGCTCTAACTACTTGTAGGCACACGGTTTCAGGATCTATTTCACTCCCCTTCCGGGGTGCTTTTCACCTTTCCCTCACGGTACTGGTTCACTATCGGTCACTAGGTAGTATTTAGCCTTGGGAGATGGTCCTCCCGGATTCCGACGGAATTTCACGTGTTCCGCCGTACTCAGGATACACTCAAGAGAGAATGAATTTTGGACTACGGGGCTTTTACCCTATCCTGCGGACCTTTCCAGATCGCTTCGTCTAACTCATTCCTTTGTAACTCTATGTAGAGTGTCCTACAACCCCAAGAGGCAAGCCTCTTGGTTTGGGCTATTCCCGTTTCGCTCGCCGCTACTCAGGGAATCGATTTTTCTTTCTCTTCCTCCAGGTACTTAGATGTTTCAGTTCCCTGGGTGTGTCTCAGATGCGCTATGTATTCACGCAAATGTACTGCTCCATTACGAACAGTGGGTTTCCCCATTCGGAAATCTCCGGATCAAAGCTCACTTACAGCTCCCCGAAGCATATCGGTGTTAGTGCCGTCCTTCGTCGACTCCTAGTGCCAAGGCATTCACCGTGCGCCCTTATTAACTTAACCTAAAAGTTAAAAAGTCTTACACGTCATGATTACGTAAATAATCACAACAGAATTTCTTGTTGTTTATTGTTTCAATGTCGTTTTATCCAGTTTTCAAAGAACAAATTTCGAATCTTCATATAAAAATGAACATTCAAAACTGAACTGCAAAACGTTAAGATACAGATAAAGATCTGTATTCCGATATTATCCTTAGAAAGGAGGTGATCCAGCCGCACCTTCCGATACGGCTACCTTGTTACGACTTCACCCCAATCATCTGTCCCACCTTCGGCGGCTGGCTCCCGTAAGGGTTACCCCACCGACTTCGGGTGTTACAAACTCTCGTGGTGTGACGGGCGGTGTGTACAAGGCCCGGGAACGTATTCACCGTGGCATGCTGATCCACGATTACTAGCGATTCCGGCTTCATGTAGGCGAGTTGCAGCCTACAATCCGAACTGAGAACGGTTTTATGGGATTTGCTCACCCTCGCGGGGTTGCGACCCTCTGTACCGTCCATTGTAGCACGTGTGTAGCCCAGGTCATAAGGGGCATGATGATTTGACGTCATCCCCACCTTCCTCCGGTTTATCACCGGCAGTCACCTTAGAGTGCCCAACTAAATGCTGGCAACTAAGATCAAGGGTTGCGCTCGTTGCGGGACTTAACCCAACATCTCACGACACGAGCTGACGACAACCATGCACCACCTGTCACCGCTGTCCCCGAAGGGAAAACTCTATCTCTAGAGCGGTCAGCGGGATGTCAAGACCTGGTAAGGTTCTTCGCGTTGCTTCGAATTAAACCACATGCTCCACCGCTTGTGCGGGCCCCCGTCAATTCCTTTGAGTTTCAGTCTTGCGACCGTACTCCCCAGGCGGAGTGCTTAATGCGTTAGCTGCAGCACTAAGGGGCGGAAACCCCCTAACACTTAGCACTCATCGTTTACGGCGTGGACTACCAGGGTATCTAATCCTGTTTGCTCCCCACGCTTTCGCGCCTCAGCGTCAGTTACAGACCAGAAAGCCGCCTTCGCCACTGGTGTTCCTCCAAATCTCTACGCATTTCACCGCTACACTTGGAATTCCGCTTTCCTCTTCTGTACTCAAGTCCCCCAGTTTCCAATGACCTTCCACGGTTGAGCCGTGGGATTTCACATCAGACTTAAAGGACCGCCTGCGCGCGCTTTACGCCCAATAATTCCGGACAACGCTTGCCACCTACGTATTACCGCGGCTGCTGGCACGTAGTTAGCCGTGGCTTTCTAATGAGGTACCGTCAAGGTACGAGCAGTTACTCTCGTACTTGTTCTTCCCTCACAACAGAGTTTTACGATCCGAAAACCTTCTTCACTCACGCGGCATTGCTCCATCAGACTTTCGTCCATTGTGGAAGATTCCCTACTGCTGCCTCCCGTAGGAGTCTGGGCCGTGTCTCAGTCCCAGTGTGGCCGATCACCCTCTCAGGTCGGCTACGCATCGTCGCCTTGGTGAGCCGTTACCTCACCAACTAGCTAATGCGCCGCGGGCCCATCCTGTAGTGACAGCCGAGACCGTCTTTTAACATTTCCCCATGTGAGGAAATGGATTATTCGGTATTAGCCCCGGTTTCCCGGAGTTATCCCAATCTACAGGGCAGGTTGCCCACGTGTTACTCACCCGTCCGCCGCTAAATCAGAAGAAGCAAGCTTCTTCGTCATTCGCTCGACTTGCATGTATTAGGCATGCCGCCAGCGTTCGTCCTGAGCCAGGATCAAACTCTCCATAATAGAGAACTTAAAAAGCTCATTTTGTTTTGCTGGCATCATCATTAAATGATGTCAAAATTGTTTTGCTTATCATTCTAACAAGTTAGCTGATAAGCTGTATGTCTTAACGTTTTGCATGTTCAGTTTTCAATGTTCATGTTGTTGCGATGTCGTTTTGACGACTTTATTATCATATCAAATCCTGATATCTTTGTCAACAACTTTTTAAAATTTGTTTTCCGTGTAAGTCACTAATGAAAATGACAACTTGATAACTATACCATCTGTTATTAACATTGGCAAGTGATTTTTTCGATTTTTTTTTAAAACTTTATATTTAATAGGCAATGTTCAAGTTATTGGTTGATTTTGAATAACCCATCCTCTTTTGTAGTATCCGAACACAAATGACTTCAGCAAACATAATAGCTGATATTTCTACTTTAAGCGATAGAGACAGAAAAACGACGATTTTAGATTATCTAACTCGTCATTTCTTGCCGTCAGTTTCACAACAAGGAACTTTAATAGGTGAATTGAGAAAGTTTTCAGGTTTTCATTGTCGTCATCATGAGCGTGATGGTCGGCAAGTTTATAAGTGTAAAGACTTCATAAATTAAGCACTGATTTGACCAACTCTCCCTATGTATCGTTCTAAAATGGATTGAGTATATGTTAAATGGTCTATCACTTGTAAAACCACTTTAAAAATTGATATCACACGTATCCTCTTTTTACTGGAGGCATAAAGTATTGTCTGCACTCGCAGAAGAAAGTATCGATATTTTTGAAGAACTAGTAGAAGTAGACATACTTCTGAGAAAGTCATAAAGGAAGAAAAGTTATTCCGAACTGTAAACCAAGAAAACGTGGCAGTCTGCTTCAAAAAAAGGTATTTCCATTGAACAAGTCTGTGTATTAGTGGTTAGAGACCGAAGCAAAATAACTCTTTCAAAGCTTACCATTTCCGTTTAAAGAAATGGGTGAGTTGTTTTAACGGCGTTTCTACTTAATATTTACAACTTTATTAGTATGTTTTCAATTCTTCGACAATAGGAAAATAGAAAGCCACTTAAGTAAAAAAAAGCAAATGCTTATCTTGGCAAGTGTTCATGGAACTTGTAAAACTGAAGATAAGTTAAGAATGAGAAACACCGCATTCTAAGTGCAGTGATTATTTCCGTTATTTATAGCAAAATTAAAATACACATAAAAATGAGCATATCATGTGTCTCCAAGCTCATGTATTTTACTTTCCATTCTTAACTAAATCATCCGTTAAATTAATTCACTAACTTATAAATAAAAGAATTGTAATATCTAACGACCAATAACATTTATTCATTGTTTTCCTTTACTTCACTTATAAGGGGGCTTTGACCATTCAAAAAGCAGAATAATTAAGAAAACTACAAAATAAACAATTATATTATCAATCCACTTAACCTCTTCTTTAACAATTAATTACCAAACAGTTGATATTAAAATATATTAAAGAGCATCTGAGGCTTTTCTTAAACATAATGTCACCCCCTCTATTACAGGTTATTTTCTAAAAATTAAAGTTATTAAAGTATCTTGCTGTATTAGTTTAGGTGAAAGACTTTAAATACTTATTCCTATTTTAATGTAAATATCCAATTAAGGAAAAACCACTTAATCAGATATAGGGATAGGTGGCAGCATACCATTCCGAGACAATTCAACCAATCTTTTGCTTTGAACTAAACATTTAATATAAAAGTATCTGTATTACTTGCCTCATATTGTTGTTTAGTTAACTGTATCCTATTTAATTCTAGCAGCAATATATTTTATTTATTTAAATGAGTAAAGTTGTATATGCTCTAAGACTTCCTGAAACTCTTTACCATTCTACTTTCTCACACATTTCTTATAGAGTGAATCTGCCTTCGGCTTTTTCCCACTGGTTCCGCTATTTTTGATATAGCCAGAAAAAATTGATCCTATATTCTATAGAAAGTTATTCATTTACGTAATCGCATATAATGCTATTGAGTCCCTAGAAACTCAGCCTAGATCACGGAAAATGGCCAGTTGGAACAGAAATTAATAGTATTATTTAATTGAACTTTCTTTATAGACATACAAAAAAAGTCGCTACCGATAACTCGGTAACGACTTTTCTTTGGTGCCCAGCGACGTCCTACTCTCACAGGGGGAGACCCCCAACTACCATCGGCGCAAGAGCTTTACTTCCGTGTCCGGGGCTGCGAAAGCAGATGGGCGGCAGATTTCTTCGTCAGCCGCATTCGTTCAATTCTCGCGTATGTTATACGCTCCGAGTCTCTCTCACTTTCTTCCTTGAACTCTTTGCCCCTCTACTTTCTCGCATACTTTCTTATAGAGATAGACTGCCTACGGCTTATTTTTTAATACAAAAAAGCCGCTACCAATTACTCGGCAACGACTTTTATTTGGTGCCCAGCGACGTCCTACTCTCACAGGGGGAGACCCCCAACTACCATCGGCGCTGAAGAGCTTAACTTCCGTGTTCGGTATGGGAACGGGTGTGACCTCTTCGCCATCATCACTAGACTCTTCGGCTTTCAATACACATCGTACTTCTTCGTCAACTGCATTCGTTCGGTCAGTCACATACGTTAGTATGTTCCTTTCCTCTCTCAATTGTTTCCTCGAATTACTCGTGTCTTGAAACCCTCGTATAAATAGAGTGTTTGTTCACTCAAAACTGGATAAACGACATTGTTACGATAAACAAATTTGGTTAAGTCCTCGATCGATTAGTATTCGTCAGCTGCACGTGTCGCCACGCTTCCACCCCGAACCTATCTACCTCATCGTCTTTGAGGGATCTTACTTACTTGCGTAATGGGAAATCTCATCTTGAGGGGGGCTTCGTGCTTAGATGCTTTCAGCACTTATCCCGTCCACACATAGCTACCCAGCGATGCTCTTGGCAGAACAACTGGTACACCAGCGGTGTGTCCATCCCGGTCCTCTCGTACTAAGGACAGCTCCTCTCAAATTTCCTACGCCCACGACGGATAGGGACCGAACTGTCTCACGACGTTCTGAACCCAGCTCGCGTACCGCTTTAATGGGCGAACAGCCCAACCCTTGGGACCGACTACAGCCCCAGGATGCGATGAGCCGACATCGAGGTGCCAAACCTCCCCGTCGATGTGGACTCTTGGGGGAGATAAGCCTGTTATCCCCGGGGTAGCTTTTATCCGTTGAGCGATGGCCCTTCCATGCGGAACCACCGGATCACTAAGCCCGTCTTTCGACCCTGCTCGACTTGTAGGTCTCGCAGTCAAGCTCCCTTCTGCCTTTACACTCTTCGAATGATTTCCAACCATTCTGAGGGAACCTTTGGGCGCCTCCGTTACACTTTAGGAGGCGACCGCCCCAGTCAAACTACCCGCCTGACACTGTCTCCTACCCGGGTTACGGGTATGGGTTAGAATTTCAATACAACCAGGGCAGTATCCCACCGACGCCTCCTCCGAAGCTGGCGCTCCGGGCTCTATGGCTCCTGCCTATCCTGTACAAGTTGCACCAAAATTCAATATCAAGCTATAGTAAAGCTCCACGGGGTCTTTCCGTCCTGTCGCGGGTAACCTGCATCTTCACAGGTACTATAATTTCACCGAGTCTCTCGTTGAGACAGTGCCCAGATCGTTACGCCTTTCGTGCGGGTCGGAACTTACCCGACAAGGAATTTCGCTACCTTAGGACCGTTATAGTTACGGCCGCCGTTTACTGGGGCTTCAATTCGCACCTTCGCTTGCGCTAAGCACTCCTCTTAACCTTCCAGCACCGGGCAGGCGTCAGCCCCTATACTTCACCTTACGGTTTTGCAGAGACCTGTGTTTTTGCTAAACAGTCGCCTGGGCCTATTCACTGCGGCTCTTCAAGGCTATTCACCCTAAAGAGCACCCCTTCTCCCGAAGTTACGGGGTCATTTTGCCGAGTTCCTTAACGAGAGTTCTCTCGCTCACCTTAGGATTCTCTCCTCGACTACCTGTGTCGGTTTGCGGTACGGGCACCTATCACCTCGCTAGAGGCTTTTCTTGGCAGTGTGAAATCAGGAACTCCGGACATACGTCCTCGCCATCACAGCTCAATGTTATAGAATGCGGATTTGCCTACATTCACACCTTACTGCTTGGACATGCATAACCAACAGCATGCTTACCCTATCCTTCTGCGTCCCCCCATTACTCAAACGGTGGTTTGGTGGTACAGGAATATCAACCTGTTATCCATCGCCTACGCCTATCGGCCTCGGCTTAGGTCCCGACTAACCCTGAGCGGACGAGCCTTCCTCAGGAAACCTTAGTCATACGGTGGACGGGATTCTCACCCGTCTTTCGCTACTCATACCGGCATTCTCACTTCTAAGCGCTCCACCAGTCCTTCCGGTCTGACTTCAACGCCCTTAGAACGCTCTCCTACCACTGATACCAAAGGTATCAATCCACAGCTTCGGTGATTTGTTTAGCCCCGATACATTTTCGGCGCAGCGTCACTCGACCAGTGAGCTATTACGCACTCTTTAAATGATGGCTGCTTCTAAGCCAACATCCTGGTTGTCTAAGCAACGCCACATCCTTTTCCACTTAACAAATACTTTGGGACCTTAGCTGGTGGTCTGGGCTGTTTCCCTCTTGACTACGGATCTTATCACTCGCAGTCTGACTCCCAAACATAAATCATTGGCATTCGGAGTTTGTCTGAATTCGGTAACCCGGGATGGGCCCCTAGTCCAAACAGTGCTCTACCTCCAAGATTCTAACGTTTGAGGCTAGCCCTAAAGCTATTTCGGAGAGAACCAGCTATCTCCAGGTTCGATTGGAATTTCTCCGCTACCCACACCTCATCCCCGCACTTTTCAACGTGCGTGGGTTCGGACCTCCAGTAAGTGTTACCTTACCTTCATCCTGGACATGGGTAGATCACCTGGTTTCGGGTCTACGACCACATACTCATTCGCCCTATTCAGACTCGCTTTCGCTGCGGCTCCGTCTTCTCAACTTAACCTTGCATGTAATCGTAACTCGCCGGTTCATTCTACAAAAGGCACGCTATCACCCATTAACGGGCTCTAACTACTTGTAGGCACACGGTTTCAGGATCTATTTCACTCCCCTTCCGGGGTGCTTTTCACCTTTCCCTCACGGTACTGGTTCACTATCGGTCACTAGGTAGTATTTAGCCTTGGGAGATGGTCCTCCCGGATTCCGACGGAATTTCACGTGTTCCGCCGTACTCAGGATACACTCAAGAGAGAATGAATTTTGGACTACGGGGCTTTTACCCTATCCTGCGGACCTTTCCAGATCGCTTCGTCTAACTCATTCCTTTGTAACTCTATGTAGAGTGTCCTACAACCCCAAGAGGCAAGCCTCTTGGTTTGGGCTATTCCCGTTTCGCTCGCCGCTACTCAGGGAATCGATTTTTCTTTCTCTTCCTCCAGGTACTTAGATGTTTCAGTTCCCTGGGTGTGTCTCAGATGCGCTATGTATTCACGCAAATGTACTGCTCCATTACGAACAGTGGGTTTCCCCATTCGGAAATCTCCGGATCAAAGCTCACTTACAGCTCCCCGAAGCATATCGGTGTTAGTGCCGTCCTTCGTCGACTCCTAGTGCCAAGGCATTCACCGTGCGCCCTTATTAACTTAACCTAAAAGTTAAAAAGTCTTACACGTCATGATTACGTAAATAATCACAACAGAATTTCTTGTTGTTTATTGTTTCAATGTCGTTTTATCCAGTTTTCAAAGAACAAATTTCGAATCTTCATATAAAAATGAACATTCAAAACTGAACTGCAAAACGTTAAGATACAGATAAAAATCTGTATTCCGATATTATCCTTAGAAAGGAGGTGATCCAGCCGCACCTTCCGATACGGCTACCTTGTTACGACTTCACCCCAATCATCTGTCCCACCTTCGGCGGCTGGCTCCCGTAAGGGTTACCCCACCGACTTCGGGTGTTACAAACTCTCGTGGTGTGACGGGCGGTGTGTACAAGGCCCGGGAACGTATTCACCGTGGCATGCTGATCCACGATTACTAGCGATTCCGGCTTCATGTAGGCGAGTTGCAGCCTACAATCCGAACTGAGAACGGTTTTATGGGATTTGCTCACCCTCGCGGGGTTGCGACCCTCTGTACCGTCCATTGTAGCACGTGTGTAGCCCAGGTCATAAGGGGCATGATGATTTGACGTCATCCCCACCTTCCTCCGGTTTATCACCGGCAGTCACCTTAGAGTGCCCAACTGAATGCTGGCAACTAAGATCAAGGGTTGCGCTCGTTGCGGGACTTAACCCAACATCTCACGACACGAGCTGACGACAACCATGCACCACCTGTCACCGCTGTCCCCGAAGGGAAAACTCTATCTCTAGAGCGGTCAGCGGGATGTCAAGACCTGGTAAGGTTCTTCGCGTTGCTTCGAATTAAACCACATGCTCCACCGCTTGTGCGGGCCCCCGTCAATTCCTTTGAGTTTCAGTCTTGCGACCGTACTCCCCAGGCGGAGTGCTTAATGCGTTAGCTGCAGCACTAAGGGGCGGAAACCCCCTAACACTTAGCACTCATCGTTTACGGCGTGGACTACCAGGGTATCTAATCCTGTTTGCTCCCCACGCTTTCGCGCCTCAGCGTCAGTTACAGACCAGAAAGCCGCCTTCGCCACTGGTGTTCCTCCAAATCTCTACGCATTTCACCGCTACACTTGGAATTCCGCTTTCCTCTTCTGTACTCAAGTCCCCCAGTTTCCAATGACCTTCCACGGTTGAGCCGTGGGATTTCACATCAGACTTAAAGGACCGCCTGCGCGCGCTTTACGCCCAATAATTCCGGACAACGCTTGCCACCTACGTATTACCGCGGCTGCTGGCACGTAGTTAGCCGTGGCTTTCTAATGAGGTACCGTCAAGGTACGAGCAGTTACTCTCGTACTTGTTCTTCCCTCACAACAGAGTTTTACGATCCGAAAACCTTCTTCACTCACGCGGCATTGCTCCATCAGACTTTCGTCCATTGTGGAAGATTCCCTACTGCTGCCTCCCGTAGGAGTCTGGGCCGTGTCTCAGTCCCAGTGTGGCCGATCACCCTCTCAGGTCGGCTACGCATCGTCGCCTTGGTGAGCCGTTACCTCACCAACTAGCTAATGCGCCGCGGGCCCATCCTGTAGTGACAGCCGAGACCGTCTTTTAACATTTCCCCATGTGAGGAAATGGATTATTCGGTATTAGCCCCGGTTTCCCGGAGTTATCCCAATCTACAGGGCAGGTTGCCCACGTGTTACTCACCCGTCCGCCGCTAAATCAGAAGAAGCAAGCTTCTTCGTCATTCGCTCGACTTGCATGTATTAGGCATGCCGCCAGCGTTCGTCCTGAGCCAGGATCAAACTCTCCATAATAGAGAACTTAAAAAGCTCATTTTGTTTTGCTGGCATCATCATTAAATGATGTCAAAATTGTTTTGCTTATCATTCTAACAAGTTAGCTGATAAGCTGTATGTCTTAACGTTTTGCATGTTCAGTTTTCAATGTTCAATAGTATTAAATAATGGAGCGGGTGAAGAGAATCGAACTCTCATCATCAGCTTGGAAGGCTGAGGTTTTACCACTAAACTACACCCGCATTAAATTATGTTAAATTGTTATGTGACTGGTGCGGCCGAGAGGACTTGAACCTCCACGGGGTTATCCCCCACTAGGCCCTCAACCTAGCGCGTCTGCCGTTCCGCCACGACCGCTTAGTAATTAATAGGACAAGGTTGATTATACTCTCTTACACCTTAAATGTCAATAACAATTTGATGAGCCATGTAGGATTCGAACCTACGACCCTCTGATTAAAAGTCAGATGCTCTACCAACTGAGCTAATGGCTCAAAAATGGCTGGGGTACCTGGATTCGAACCAGGGCATGATGGAATCAAAATCCATTGCCTTACCGCTTGGCTATACCCCAACATGGCGGTCCCGACCGGGATCGAACCGGCGATCTCCTGCGTGACAGGCAGGCATGTTAACCGCTACACCACGGGACCGTTGAAAATATTAAATAATAAATGGTAATGACCCCTACGGGATTCGAACCCGTGTTACCGCCGTGAAAGGGCGGTGTCTTAACCGCTTGACCAAGGGGCCATAATGGCTCCGAAGGTAGGACTCGAACCTACGACCGATCGATTAACAGTCGATTGCTCTACCACTGAGCTACTTCGGAATAATTTTTGTCGTTTTGTTTTACTCGACTTTTTCTATTATAGAGAGGGTTTTGTAAAACGTCAACTACTTTTCGAAAATTTATTTCAGATTTTCCGAAGAAACTAATATCAAATCTCCGTAACACTTGCCACAACGGTATTTCTTTGTATTTAAAAGAATTTTCCGATTATATAAAAGGGAGCATTTTGCACATTTATACGTATACCTCTTTGTAGCTTTCCTTCCTTTTCCCTCTATTAGCGTAGAACAAAATCTAGGTGAATTTGTTGCTTTGAGTAGCTCACGAAAGTCGGCATCCCGATGTTGATATCCTTTTCCTTCTATATGTAAATGATAATGACAAAGCTCATGTTTGATCACCCCTACCAATTCTTCCAATCCATATTTTTCGAATACTAACGGATTTATCTCTATATGATGTGATCTCAACATATATCTCCCACCAGTAGTTCGGAGACGGCGATTAAAATATGCTTTATGTAGAAAGTCTTTCCCAAATATCTCGTTCGATACACGACATACTAGTTCGTACAGTTTTTCATCTGACAAATTACTCACTCCTATTTAAAAAGAGGTTGTCCAATGGCATATCTCCATTGGACAACTCTATTAGTTACACTTGTTGTTCTGGAGGAAGCATCGTTAATGCAATTCTTCCTTTATTGGCATCGAACTGTTCTACCCATACAGTTACTATATCTCCGAGCGAGACCACATCTAAAGGATGTTTGACAAATCCTTTTTTTAGTTTAGAAATATGAACTAAGCCATCTTGTTTTACGCCGATATCTACAAATGCACCAAAGTCTACTACATTTCGAACTGTCCCTTGCAGTTCCATCCCTGTTTTTAAGTCCTCTAATTTGAGTACATCTTTTTTCAGGATTGGCTGCGGGAATGCTTCACGAGGATCACGTGCCGGCTTGATCAATGTATCTACAATATCTTTTAGTGTGATTTCGCCTATCTCTAACTCTTTACTTACTTCTTCTATTGAAATCTTCTTTAACGCCTCTTCTGCTTCCCTTGTTCCGATTTGCGTTTTCTTAAGACCCGCAATCTCTAGAACCTGCTCCGCTCCTTTATAACTTTCGGGGTGAATACCAGTTGCATCAAATGGATTTTTTGCATCTGGCACGCGTAAAAATCCAATTGCTTGCTCATATGTTTTAGCGCCAAGGCGTGGAATCTTCTTGAGTTGTGCTCGAGAAGTAAATCTTCCTTGCTCATTCCTCATATTCACCACGTTTTCTGCGACTGTTTTTGAAAGTCCAGAAACATATTGTAATAGAGATGCTGATGCAGTGTTTACATTTACTCCGACTTGGTTAACTGCAGTTTCTACTATAAAGGATAGAGAATCCGATAATTTTTTTTGTGAGACATCATGCTGGTATTGTCCTACTCCTACTGCTTTCGGATCTATTTTCACTAATTCTGCGAGAGGATCCTGCAGTCTTCTTGCAATAGATACTGCACTACGCTGCTCTACTTGTAAGTCAGGAAACTCGTTACGTGCAGTTTCTGAGGCTGAATACACACTGGCACCAGCTTCATTTACTATTACGTACGCTACTTCTTCCTCTGCTTCTTTTAAACAGTCCACGATGAATTGTTCTGTTTCGCGGGAGGCTGTTCCATTTCCGATGGCAACCAATGATATAGGGTAGTTCTTTAAGTAAGCAAGTACTTTTTTCTTCGATCCTTCTACATCCATTTTAGGTGCATGTGGATAAATAGCAGAAACCTCTAGAAGCTTTCCTGTATCATCCACAACCGCTAGCTTACACCCAGTACGATAAGCTGGATCGACACCTAGAATCACTTTTCCTTTTAAAGGTGGTTGCAATAATAGATTACGTAGGTTTTCAGAGAAAATATGAATAGCCTGCGCTTCTGCTTTTTCAGTAAGCTCCGCTCGAATTTCTCGTTCTACAGAAGGCTGAATTAGTCGCTTATACGAATCTTCTACCGCCAATTCGATCTGTTCCACCGCATCACTAGAGGAAGATTTAACCCATTGAGCTTTCATCACGTTAGTTGCTTTCTCCATTGGAACTTGAAGACCAACTTTTAGGATATCCTCTTTTTCTCCGCGATTTAACGCTAATATACGGTGAGGAACTATCTTTTTCACAGGTTCTTCGTACTCGTAATACATCTCAAATACATTCTTTTCGTCTAGTTCAGCTTTTTTAACAGACGCAATAATTTTACCGTCCGCACGGGTTATATTTCGAATTTGCTCTCGTATTTTGGCATCATCGGCGAATTGCTCCGCCAGAATATCCCTAGCTCCTAGTAAAGCGTCTTCCACAGATAAGACTTCTAAGTCCTCATTCAGAAATTCTTCTGCTAGTATAGCTACAGACTCTTTAGGGAAAGTCATTATTAGATTAGCCAGTGGTTCTAATCCTTTTTCCTTTGCAATAGTAGCTTTTGTTCTGCGTTTTTGTTTATAAGGACGATATAAATCTTCTACTCGCTGAAGCACTGTTGCATTATTAATAGAAGTAGTCAACTCTTCGGTTAGTTTACCTTGTTCTTCGATTAGGCGGAGGATTTCTTCTTTTCTTTGTTCTAGTTGTTGTATGTAGTTATAGCGATCTTCGACGGCTTTTATTTGAACTTCGTCTAAAGATCCTGTTTGTTCTTTTCTATATCGAGCGATGAAGGGAACTGTATTTCCCTCTTCTAGTAATTTTATAACCTGTTCTGCTTGCGATGATTTAACACCTGTATCTTTTGAAACTAATTGGAGCATCTTCTTTATTTCCAAAACAAACACGTCCTTTCTTTATAGTACTCATTTTACCATATCTGGCGCCTTCTAGAAAAAGATCAAACAAAAAAGCTTACCCCTGATTAGAGTAAGCTTCCAACTATAAATGTAGAGTCGTCTCCATGTTCGATTTCCTTAAAAACTGTGTCATAGAGACATCGAGCATTTGCCGCAACTTTGATAGTAGATTTTGGACTATTCATCACAACACCATCGGAGTGCAGCATGAACAAATCATTTTTATCACATGCGTATGTTTGAGTATTAGTCCTTTGTTTTCTTCCAGACAAATATCCCATTACTGGTAAGGGATAAATCATTTTGTCTGTAGCACGTTTATACATATAAAACTTTACATTTCCTACACAGCTATAGGATATAGTTTGATTTTTATAATCTATTTTTACTAACGCTACTGCCGCACCGCGTTTTTGAACCATCAAATCATTGCAACGTAATAATAATTCATCTAGTGTTTCTTCTTTATATTGCTCTAAAATTTCGGGAATAATATCAGCAGACTCTTTAGCTACTGGCCCGTTTCCCAATCCGTCTGCTATAGCACAAAGCATAAAATCGTCTGTCTTTGTAATGTAATAGGTATCTCCAGATTCTAAATTTCCACTTTTGGCTTCTTGGTATACAAACAATTCTACTTTGTCATCTGAAAAATCCATCATTTTACTACTCCACCTGACGATAAAATGGCCTCTTGTAATTTCTTTATAGCTTTGCGTTGAATTCTAGATACGTGCATTTGGGATATACCGAGACGTTCACCCGTCTCTTTTTGACTAAGTTGCTCCATATATGTAAGTTGAATTATTTCTTTCTCTCGTTCAGATAAAACATTAAGCGCATTGGCTACAAGTAAACGCTGATCTGTTTTCTCGTACTCGCTATCCGTTTTACCTATTACGTCAAATAATGTAATTGTGCTTCCATCCGAATCCGATTCAAGCGAATGATCCATAGATAATGCTTGATAACTTTTACCCATTTCCATAGCTTCTAGCACATCTTCCACTTCTACCCCTAGGAAATCAGCTATTTCGGGGATAATAGGTGAACGTTGAAATTCAACTGTTAGTGTTTCAACCGCCGCTCGGATACGTGGTCCTAGCTCTTTAATCCTTCTTGGAACATGAATAGCCCACGTTTTATCTCTCAAAAAACGTTTTATCTCGCCGATAATTGTCGGAATTGCAAAAGCTTCAAAGTTTTTACCAAAGGATGGATCATATCTTCGAATAGCCCCAAGGAGACCCAGCATGCCTACTTGTGCGATATCCTCATGATGCGATTTACCATTAGAGTATTTTCGAGCGATAGATTCAACCAATCTAGTATAATTTAGCACTAAATTTGTTTGAGCCTCTTCACTTTCTGTCTCTTGATATTCCTTGATCCATTCCAATATTTTCTCTTTCGATTCTTTATTAGGAAGGGACGTGTTCGACATTTTCATCCACCTGCTCTACTCCGACATGTTTCGTCATAAATACAGTAACACCTTCTTGGTGATGGACTTTCACTTCATCCATTAATGTCTCGATTAAATATAAACCAAGACCGCCTTCTCTTAAAAAGGATATTTCTTCTAATTCGTGATATGGTCCTACTTTTGCTTTTGTTTCTTCAAAGTTAAAACTTTTCCCATGATCCGCAACCATGATTTCCATTTTTTCTTCGTACAAAGCGCAGCCAATGACCACTTCGCCTTCCTCATTATCCGCATAGGCATGTTGTACAGCATTTGTAATGGCTTCACTTGCAGCGATTTTTAAATCTTCAATATCGTCATACGTAAATCCGATGCGATTGGCTAAACCAGAAATTGTGAGTCGTGCAACGCTAACATACTGTGGCTTCGCAGGCACTCGGATTTCTACATAATCAAACGGTTTCATCTATTTTCACCTCTTTATCTGTAGCCTGGATATCCATAATTTCTACTAAACCAGTTATATCGAATAGGCGTTTTAATCTAGATGAAAGTCCCGTTAACTCCATATGACCATTTGCAGCATTTATACTTTTATAAAAACCAACAAAAACACCTAACCCTGTACTATCCATATATGAAACGTCCATTAAATTCAATTCAACATTCGTATTTTCTTGTAAGTCTATCTCCATTAGTTTCTCTCTTAGTATTGGCGCTGTATAAGCATCAATCTCTCCACCAATGAATCCTTTAATGTGCAACTCATCTAATGTATGTAATTCAACTGAAATATTCATTTATTGTTCCCCCGTTTTCGCTATATATAGTCTGTATACCACCAATTAGCTTTTGATAAACCTTAAATTACTTCTTTTTGAAAATAACGAGTGTAAAATCATCTCGTTGTTCAAACTCCTGCAATTCCTCCAGCTTATGAAATACATATTCCACCATATCTTGGGCGGACTGATCTCTTACGCTTTCAATAATATCCATCACGGTATTTTGGTCAATGAATCCATCTTTTGAACGACATTCAGTTACGCCATCGGTCATCATAACGATAAAATCGTCTTTTTCTAAGGAAATAGAATGTTGTTCATATTTAACATTGGAAATAACACCTAATAATAATCCCTTTGCTTGTAATTCTGAAAAACTATTAGATTTAGCGCAATAAAATAAAGGTGGTTCGTGTCCGGCTGATGCATATGTAAACACACTTTTCGAAGTGTCGTAAGTTCCATAAAACATAGAAATAAACATCGAATCACTTACACTTTTCTCAACGATTCTATTAATGACATCTAGTACTATTATAGGTTCAGTTTCTGCTCCATTCAAACTATCCATTCCATATTTAATCATGGACATGCACAAGGCAGCTGGAATCCCTTTTCCGATTACATCAGCAACAGCGATACCTACTGTAGTATCATCATTTAGAAAATGCGTATAATCACCGTTCATTTCTTTTGCAGGAACTGAGATCATCCCTATATCCAAATCGTTCAACTGTGGCACCTTTGTTTTCAACAAGGTTTGTTGAACATTAGACGCTAACTCCATTTCCATCTTAAAGTTTTCCTGTTTCTTTATTAACGTTTGATGTTCTTTTAATGCTAGTCCATATCTAATCATCACTTCTATTAATAAATCAAAAGAATGCCAAACATTGTTCGGCAAATCAGGCATAAGCTCTTCTAAAGAAGCCTTATGTATGCTTATAACTTCCTCTGGAGAAATATTCTTTTGGATGAGTTGTCTACTGAAATTTTGCCCCTCATACAAATTATGTTCTGTTTGTCTTTGCGTGTATTGTTCTAAAATCTCTTTGTATTGTCTCTTAAACTCTTGAGGCATACTTTAAATTCACCTCCTATCTTAATAACTTAGATGCACTAATTGTAGTGCCTTCTCCTAGTACAGTTTCAATTCTAAAATCATCCATTAATCGCTTTACACCTGGTAGACCGGCGCCAAGACCACCCGACGTTGTATACCCATCTTCCATGACTTTACGAACATCTACAATTCCTGGTCCGCTATCAGATGCAATTACTAATAGACCTCTCAGATTACCTTCTGTAATTTGTCTAATTTCTATTTTACCTTTACCTGCATATAAGTATATATTACGAGCGAGCTCACTAATCGCTGTCGTAATTCTTGCTTGGTCAACTGTACCGAAGCCAACATCTTTCGCTTCATTTCTTCCAAGTTGCCTTGCAGCAACGATATCCCACTCAGTTATTATATCAACAGAAGACCTTAAGTTCATATGGATTAGTCCTCCAATTCTCGTTCTAATTTTTCCAATCCATTTTCTAAGTCTAGAGCCGTGACTACATTCTCAAGCCTAATTCCTAATTCTATGAGGGTAATAGCTACTGCAGGTTGAATACCCGTAATCACTACCTTTGCACCCATTAGACCGGACATACTAATAACATCGCCCAGTACCTTTGCGATGAATGAGTCGATAAAGTCGATCGGCGTAAGATCAAGTACTACTCCTCTCGCTGCGGTTGTATGAAGCTTATCAAGTAAATCTTCTTGAAAAGCAAGAGCAGTTTGATCATCTAACTCCCACTGGATGGAAACGATTAAACAATCTCTCAGTTTTAAAATTGGTATTCTTGTCATCATTATATATTCACCTCTACTATTGCACGATTTGTCATTGCTAGGGCTTGTTCAACCCCTTTTTGTAAAGTGCTTGTTGTTGTGAAATCATTTAAATTAATGCCTAGAGTGACGATAGTTTGAGCAATTTCTGGTCGAATTCCAACTAGCATACATTTGGCTCCGACTAAACGTACAGCATCTGCTGCTTGAATAATATGATGAGCAACCATCGTATCTACTACAGGAACTCCTGTTATGTCTAGTAATACTACTTCTGCCCGATGCTTGACTACTCCCTGTAGTAGGTTTTCCATGATTAGTTTTGCTCGTTCTGTATCAATTGTACCTACTAAAGGCATAACTGAAATTTTTTCAAAAACAGGAATTAATGAAGCAGAAAGCTCTTGTAAAGCAATTTTTTGTAAACTCACTGTTTTTTCCCACACTACAGAATAAGCATCCACAATACTATGGTTTAAAGGAGTAATCCAATTAGTTAATAATTCTCTGTGTGATTTGAAATTACCTTCATTTAAATACTCTACTTCGTCCATTTTTTCATAAATTACTTCCGTAAAGTTCGTTAGTGCCTTTAATACAAAAGAAATAGACCACCCATAGCGTACAATCTGAACAGAGAAATCATTTAACTTTGCCGTGTATGTCGCTTTTTCTTCCGTTAGATTCGAAATCATTAACTCTCCGAATTCACGAACTGTGTTGTCAACAATTTTATCCGACATAATTTGGAAGAATCGATCATCTTTCTCTTCTTCCATTTTGACTCTCCAATTTTCTAAAATTTCATCAATATTTTCATGAATATACGAAGCAATTCTTTTATTCATTGTTCCTCATACATCTCCTCGTTGAATATTAGTAATTATATTGTACAGAATTTCATCTTACATTACATCTTTTATACATAGTTTATGTGATCTTTTATACTTGTCCATATTTTAAAAAGCAGAGATCCTGCATTACTGTTACTAGTTTCTTTTGCGTCGGGCAAGTTGAATTGGTAATGTTTCCCACTTGTTATAGGAATTATTTGTCGGAAGTTTTCAGACCTTTTATACACTTATTAACAAAAGTTTTTTACCTATTAAAAAACACAATGTGTCTTTGTCGGTTACACATTGTGTTCTTACTATGTATTAAAATTTAACGATACCTAAGCTAATCCCTAATGCATGATCCACATCTTCCATCACGTCTACGTCTAGGTGGGTGATTTTATCCGTGAGTCGAGATTTATCAATTGTTCTTAACTGTTCCAATAAAATAACCGAATCACGTTCAAAATCATATTCTTTTGCATTTATTTCTACATGCGTTGGTAATTTCGCCTTTTGAATTTGAGCTGTGATAGCTGCCACAATGACAGTTGGACTGAATCTATTACCGATATCATTTTGTATCACCAAAACGGGTCTGGTACCACCTTGCTCAGACCCGATTACTGGTGATAAATCCGCAAAAAAAACGTCTCCACGTTTTACGATCAAATTTTCATCCTCCACTTACGAGTCGCTCTGTTGTATGTTGAGCTTCGTATTCTGCATGTAAACACTCCGTACAAATGGATAGATTTATATGAGACATCTCAACATAGCCTTTCATCATCGCTTCTCTTATAAGATTTGCCTGACCATTTTTTACATATTCATTTGCTTGGACACGAACGAAACTTTCTACGCCAGTTAATGATTGTTTTACGGTTTTTACTCCTTCATTAACCAATTGATTTGGAAGCTGAATAATCGCTTCCTTTTTCTTTTTATCACTTACCACAGCAAACACCTCCGACAAAACATTTCCCTATATGACAATATACTTCATCTTACCATTTCTCAAGCTGAAATAAAAGACATTACGAGAAATGGTTAGACAAATTATGCATATATTCTTAAATTTTGTCGAAAGTTTACTTGCTATATATTCTGGGGATTCTATTGGAAAATGTGCAGCAAACTTCATAAGGGATAGTTTCCAGTGCTTCAGCCCATTCTTCAATAAGAATCTCCTCGGTTTCTTGTTTACCTATTAATACAACTTTTTCACCAATCTTTACTTTTTCATCGAGACGAATCATGCATTGATCCATACAAATTTTCCCGACGATTGGCATCTTTTTTCCTTTTATCAATACAGATTGATTATGTAGTTTTCTTAATAAGCCATCTGCATAACCAATCGGAATTGTTGCAATCCACTCGTCCGATGGAGCTACATATGTAGCCCCGTAACCAATGGTAGAGCCCTTCGGAACCTTTTTTACATGTGTAACCTCTGTGTGCAACGTAAGTGCTTTTTCTAATGGAAATGGAAGTTCTCCATTAACCCAAGGAGATGGCGCTATCCCATACATAGATATACCAAAACGCACAGCATTCCAGTGTTGGTCAGGATATATTAATGTCGCTGCACTATTAGAGGTGTGCACTAAGGTAGGTCTTAGCTCAAATACATTTAATAACTTTTCAAATCTTGACACTTGTTGTTGGAATACCGTTTGCTCTTCCTCATCCGCGGTTGCAAAATGCGTGAAAACACCCGTAACATGCAACCAGTCTCTTTCACGAATGAAAGCAAGTGCCTGCTCTAGCTCTGTTTCTTCCGTAAAACCAATTCTGCCCATACCGCTATCAATCTTTATATGCAGCTTTAAAGGACTTTGGAGATTCCGAGTAGCATTTAGCCACTCATATGAATATGCTGTAAGTGTAATGTTATGTCTGGAAGCCTCTTCTAAGAAAGAGAGCGGAGATGTGCCTAATAAAAGTATATCCGCTTGAATACCCGCTTCCCTTAAGCGTAATGCCTCTTCCGGCGTGGCAACCGCCAAGAGATTGGCTCCTGCTTTTAATGCAGCTTGTGCAACAGCAATATCTCCATGGCCGTATCCATTCGCCTTTACAACGGCTATTACTCCAGTATGTTCCGGAAGTATTTCCTGGAGTCGTTTTATATTATTTTGTATGGCTTGTAAATTTACTTTTATGAACGTTGGTCGGTAATACTTTTGCGACATATAGTTCCCTCTTTTAATCAGTTTAAACCGATTATCCTACTAGTGTAATGAAGTAGTCAACCCTAATCACTTTAAACCACCAGTAGTCATTGATGCTGCAACTTCAATCATCTCTTCTTTTGTTAAAGTTGATGAAGCAATAAAGAATGACATTCCATCCTGCTCCCAAGAAAGAGATTGGTCTGTTATTGCACCAATTGCAACTCCTAGGTCAACTGGATCTCCAGGTGAAAACACAGGAATGATAGAAGAATCGCCTTGTTCACTTCTATGTTGAATAATCGTAAATTCTTTATCTCCGCTATATGTTAAGATAATTCTTTTTTCTCCGTCTACTTCCATTACTTTCTCATCAATATTATGCACTTGTTCCCATTTTAACATTGGATAATATGTTTCAAATTCAGCATCATCAATTTCCGCAGATGCCTCTACTGTTTCTTCCGTGCCTTCTGCTTTACCAGTAGGTGTTTGTTCAATCTTATATTCTGCTGCAGCACGAGTTTTTCCTAGTGATACCTTGTCGAATTTAATATGAATTTGTTCTTCTTTATTTTCATTCATGATAGAAACATCCGTTGGTAGTAACGTCTTTTTGTTGATGTAAATTTTTTGATACGGCAACATGTTTTTATGGTTATTACTTGTTTTTGTTTCAAAGACATAATTGTCACCTTCTTCTTTGAAGGTTGCCGCCTTGTCTTTTTTTATGTCGTTTGCTAGTGAACCGATCAAATATGCTTGGCTATTTTCAGTTGGCCATTTGCTTTGAAACTTATATGTTTTGTTTAGTGCTGGTGTTACGACAAATACGCCTTCTGTGTTACGAATAATCATTTGCGTATTCTCAGCATTTGTATCCGACACCTCTACTCGGTAAAAATCAGGTTTAGTATGCCAAACTTCCACACCGTACACTCTTGGTTCATCCCCAGTTAAGATGCTCATCTCAGCTGTGAGCTCATATCCCTTTGCATCCACCCACTTGTTACTTAGTTTTTTCACAACATCTTCTTTTGAATCGGCTCCACATGCAGACAGTACTAAAATTGTTACAAATAAAAATAATAGTTTAGCCACTCGGCTCTTCAATCAGTCCATCCTTTCTATTATCACTGCGTTCATTCATTGTATGTAGATGGACGACCGGTTATGATTGTAGAATTACCTGAGCAGCCGCATAAACTTTTGTATGAGTGATAGAAACAAATCCATTAACTTCTATTCCCTTAAAATACAGGATTGGCTTACCAGAAGGCTCTTTTAGAATTTCAATATCTTGAAAACTGCAATCTTTTCCTATTCCAGTTCCTCGGGCTTTAGAAAATGCTTCTTTCGCTGCAAATCTTCCAGCTAAATATTCTATTTGTCTTGCCTCTGATAATTCGTTTAATTGAAGTCTTTCTTTGTCGGTAAGTACACGTTCTTCAAATTTACTTGTTTTAGCCTGAATTGATTTAATTCTTTCAATTTCAGTTATATCTAATCCTATTCCAGTAATCATAAATGTTTCTCCTTTCCAAATATCCTTCTTACAGGATATACTAATAGTAGAAAACTTGAGGTGAAATAATGTTTAGTAGAACAGAAAATTTCAAACAATACATAAAACTATATCCAGTTGTTTCTTCTTTGCTCGTATTAAATATCGCTATTCATATTTTAACGTTGGTTCCTATAGTTGGACCCCAACTCTATAATTTTGGTATTCATTTTAACCTATTGATTAGTGAAGGTGAATATTGGCGTTTGCTAACTCCGATATTCTTGCATGCAACCATTGCTCACTTATTATTTAATATGTTCTCCTTATACATATTTGGACCAGAGTTGGAGCAATTGGCAGGGAAAGCTCGTTTCCTAACTATTTATATGTTAGCGGGATTAGTCGGTAATGTTGCCACCTACCTAATACATGACTGGAATTATACGAGTGTTGGTGCAAGTGGTGCGATTTATGGGATATTCGGAGCTTTTGGGGCTTTAGTTTATTATACGAGAAATTTCATGCCACAGCTAAAACAAATCATTATCCCGATTATCGTTATTGGGGTCATTATGACATTCTTACAGCCACAGATTAATATCACTGCCCATATAGCAGGGTTGATAACTGGGTTTATACTAGGAATGATTTACTTCCATCCTAAGCGAATTGCAGCTTGGAAGAAACGGCAACGTAAGCTTAAATCTGTGTAAGGGAAGCATATTGGAAAACTGTGCAAAAGACGCCCGGTTTTTTAAGTTCAAAACCTGTTTCTATCATTTTCGAATGGCTTTGGACAAACGTTTTGCTATATGATTACCGAGTGAATTTTTCGGGATGCTAGTTAGTTGTGACGTCCGTCACAACTAACCAGCATCCCTTTTTTCGGTAATCTTATAAGAAGCACCCGAAGATACAATTTCGGGCGCTACCTCCTTCTTTATTGGGTAAACACTTACTATCCCCTACTCTTTCACTATTATATAAAAACTAGTAATTTATTTTCTAAATCACTATGAGAACGGTAGTTAAATAACACTAGACACTCTAATCTTAAATTTTTAATAGGTTGCACTAAATCTTTCTTGTGGATCCTACATTGATTGTAGTAAAAGGTGGCGACTTCAGCAGGAGGAGTGAGACAGATAAGCCATCACAATCGAACACGCAAGCGGTGGTGATGGCTTATTGCTCACCCGGCGGAGGCCAACAGGATGTTGGTCACGAAGGCGCTGCCACATGACGTGGCGCACTTAGCCTTTGTACCCCACCTGTAACGAAAATCACTAGTATTATTCATTCTTTAAAGTACTATGAGTGTTCACAGGACATTTTTATATACTTGCTTATCTATCAAAAAAGAACAACCTATAAAGGCTGTTCTTTTTGTATATCTACAGGTTCTATTCTAGCTGGTTCGTACCATTCCATTAGGCTTTCTGCATCAGCTTTTTCAATATGTTGAATAGTAGTAGCCGATCCAGACACACCAGACTTAATAGTAGTCATAATAGAAGAAATGTCTGCTTTTTTCTGAAAATACGTTGTACGTCCTGTCATTGCCTGAATACGTTTCTTTTCCATCCAAATAGATACTCTACTAAATAGGCGGTATTGTACAACTAGCTGTTTTTCATCCATCCAATATCCAGCCGTCTTGTGCTGCCACGCCCCAAATAGAAAGCTTAGCGGAAATAGTAATAGAGACAACAAACCAAACGGATAAAAGAAATAGCTAACTCCTGCTGCGACTGGTATCATCCATAAGAAATCTAAACGATAGAAAAACTTTCTAGAGCGCTTCGGAGCTCGTGTAAAGCTAGGTTCAAAGTCGTAATTAGGAAAAATTTGAACGAGAATAGGATTAATTTGGTCCTTTTTAATAAGAGGAATTAACCTAATTTTCTCATCCTTCTCAGCTAAAGACCCCCCAGCACTGTCAACAATGACTGTTGCATACCCCGTAAGCTGACGTAGCGGATTTTCCACAATACGTACTCCTTGTATGCGCGATAAAGGAATCGTAATCTTTTTCTTTTCGAGTAAACCTCTCGTTATAATGATTTCCTCATCTTCTACCCGAATAGTAAACTCATAGTAATTTATAAAAGTAATCGCCACTGATACAATCCAAGCAACAAATAGCACAAAAAATACAACTAAAGCGATTAGTAATGCCCCAAACCTGATAAACATAATAATTTCATTATAAATAGTTTCGTATGGAATCACTTCCGAGAATTGTGAGACAAACACAGCTAAACCTGAGAAAAAGACACCAACCCCGCCAGATGTACTAGCAAGAATGAATAAATCTTTTTGAGACAGACGGAATAATGGCTTCCGTTGTTCCACTATTAGCTCTTCTTGTTGTACCGTCTCATCAAAAATATCTGATTCCTTATTTTTAGCTAGATTCATCTCTTTTTTTATTTGTTCGGCTGCAACTTTAGATATTGCCGTCAACTCTGCATCCGCTTCTTTTGTTGCTCCTCCACCAGCTGTTTCTACTTTCACCTTTACCAACCCGAATGGTCTATGAAAGATACCCTCCGTGTAATTTAAGCTTTGAATGCGCTCAAATGGGATATATCTTTTTTTCTTTACGAAAAGACCATATTCAATACGGAGCTCTTCCTCTTCGAACCAATAACGAAATCTTTTCCATTTAATGATTCCGCTAACCAACATTGCAACTAATACTACTGCATAAATAATATAGATTATATAGGAGCTCCAGCCTTCAGAATCTCTGCCTCCTCCAAATCCATTTACCGCAATGACTACGACTAATGGTATAATCATTTCTTTTAATACTTTTACAAAGTTAATAACTGCAGATATAGGATGTAAAGTAAATTTCTCTTTAGACATCATCTTCCGCCACCCTTGCAAGTACAGAAATTCTGCCTCGAAGTTCGTCTGCCTCCGAAGTTATGAGTGCAGGAATTGTATGACTAGTTGCAGCAGTCGAAATAGTAATCGAGGATAAATCATACTTTCTCAAAATAGGACCCTGTTCAGTATCTACATGCTGCACACGAACCATTGGCACAAGCGTTCTTTTAACGATAAACAAACCATGTTGCAATTCGATTTCTTGTTCTCGCACCTCGTATCTCCAACGGGTCCATCTAATTTTTGGAAACAAATAAATTAATAAGTATCCTATGAGTAATATCACTACCCCATCCACTATGTATAACCATATATATTGTCCTGTGAAATAATTGATAACCCCTACCCCAATACCTACTAGTAAGGCAATTAAGGATTGAAATATTCCATAAATTCTCCAAACACGTAATCCTTTTTCAGATAACCGATTAATTGGTTCTTGTCTCATAATAAACCCCCTCTTTCATCATTGTATACGAAACCGACAATAAAATGTTTCAATATATTACAATTTTCTACGAGTATTAACTTACAGTTTTATTTTCCAAAAGAAAAAGGATGAGCTTACATCGAAATGTAAGTCCATCCTTTGAAATTTTGTCCAGCTTCAGTACCTAGCTCTTCGAGTCGCTTCAGAATTTCGATAAAGGCAAAGGACGCCTTTACCCGAAATCCTTCCAGCGCTTGTCAGAGCTTGCATAGGTGCTTACGCTTTTCTTGTCCAGCTTCAGCACCTAGCTCTTCGAGTCGCTTCAGAATTTCGATAAAGGCAAAAGACGCCTTTACCCGAAATCCTTCCAGCGCTTGTCAGAGCTTGCATAGGTGCTTACGCTTTTCTTATCCAGCTTCAGCACCTAGCTCCTCGAGTCGCTTCAGAATTTCGATAAAGGCAAAAGACGCCTTTACCCGAAATCCTTCCAGCGCTTGTCAGAGCTTGCATAGGTGCTTACGCTTTTCTAATTAGTTTTCGCTACGTGAAGAGCGAGTTCTTGTGCTGCGTTGTGTAGAGCCGTCACGGGGACCACTGCTACGACGTCCACCTGAACTTGGGCGTGAACCGCCACTTGAACGAGGTCCGCGATCGCTGCTTCCTCCACGACTACCCGATGAACTACGTCCGCCGCCGCTACGGTTACCTTTGTAACCACCGCCAGAACGAGAACTGCCTCCACCGCTACGTTCTCTACGAGCAGGTAGTGGACGTTCTTCAGAAAGAGAAATCGGAGTATCATCCGGTTCTTTCGTCATTGATTTTAAAGCTGCAGCAATTACATCTACTGCTTCAAATTTTTCAAGCATTTCTTGTGCTAATGGACGATAATCGCCTAAATCATTTTTGTTTACAATTTCAGATAAAGATTCTACCGCTACTCGTTTAAGTCCAACTAGTGCTTCATCTGAGCTTGGAGGGATTAAAGCTTCCATACGTTTTTTCGTTGTATTCTCAACGATACGTAAGTATCCCATTTCTCTTGGTGTTACGAATGTTGTAGCGATACCACTTTTACCTGCGCGTCCTGTACGACCTATACGGTGAACATAGCTTTCAGGATCTTGTGGGATATCAAAGTTATACACATGTGTTACGCCAGAGATATCTAATCCACGTGCTGCTACATCTGTTGCAACAAGAATATCAATTTTATTTGATTTGAATTGTTTTAATACAGACATACGTTTCGCTTGGCTTAAATCACCATGAATTCCTTCTGCAAGGTAACCACGAATGCTTAGTGCATGCGCTAATTCGTCAACTCTACGTTTTGTACGGCCAAAGATAATCGCAAGCTCTGGTTGATGTACATTTAAAATTCTTGAAAGAACATCAAATTTTTCACGCTCAGTAGCTTTTACGTAGTACTGCTCAATGTTTTCAACAGTCATTTCTTTCGACTTAATCTTTACTTCAACTGGATCTTTCATGAAGCGATCAGCAATTTTACGAATTGGTCCTGGCATTGTAGCAGAGAACAATAATGTTTGACGCTCAGGAGGTACGCTTTCTAAAATTGTGTTGATGTCTTCGATGAATCCCATGTTAAGCATTTCATCTGCTTCGTCTAAGATAAGTGTTTGAACTTGATCAAGCTTCAACGTACGACGGTTGATGTGATCAAGAATACGACCAGGTGTCCCAACAATAACTTGAGGTTTATTTTTTAGTGCACGGATTTGACGACCAATTTCTTGTCCACCGTATACAGATAATAGACGAACCTTTTTGTCATATCCTAATTTATAAAGCTCTTCCGAAACTTGGATTGCAAGTTCACGTGTTGGAGCGATGATTAACGCTTGGATATTCGGGTTTTTAGTATCAATTTTTTCAATCATAGGGATACCAAATGCAGCAGTTTTACCTGTACCAGTCTGTGCTTGACCGATAACATCGCGTCCACCCATAGCATGTGTAATAGTACCTTCTTGGATTGGTGTTGCTTCTTCAAACCCCATACGTTGTACGGACTTTAATGTAGAAGCGCTAATATTTAATTCTGAAAAATTTGTCAAAATTTTAATCTCCTTTTTGTTCTGTTTTGACAAATGGTTACATTTTCAGATGAAATTGCGGCAAATTCGAGCCTATACGAGGAACGTTTCCGTTACTTAAAATTCTCTGTGGTTTTAGATCAGAGGGGTCTTATATAAAGGGAAAGCCCGGTCTTTTGCCGAGCGGTCTGTTAATGAGTGATCGTGCAATACTACTTCAACAAACCGTTATGTTCAAAAAAAAGTACTCTTCAATAAACGCTGAAGAGTCTTCACACAAAATGTATCCATTGCTCTAAACGTAGTATATCATGCAACAAACTCAGTTGCAATGAATAAGCAACTGTTATAATTATTAGTTAATTACTTAGTCTCTTCCCCCTCCTCTTTCTCTAAAAAATTTAGTGCTGCGTTAAACCAATCTTCGCAGTCCTCGCTATAGCAAATATGGTGTTTCCCTATTTCCGAATAGACAATTTCCTTTTTCAAAGAACCAATTTCATCATAGATAAACTGGGCAGTGGCATAAGGGACAATACCATCTTTTTTACCTTGGACTATATAGACTGGTACTGTAATTTGACCATAATAGGGCTGAACTATACGTACTAATCGCATAAATTCTATCGTCGCTGGAATTGGAGTTCCTTTTACTTTATAACTGTATCGTTTATATAAAGAATTTTCCTCAAGTTTACCGACAAACGCTTCTTTTGCTATATCCTTTATATCTTGTAAAAGCTGTGCGGGATAAATGTATTTCGCTGCAGCACTCAATAAAACAAGTTTGTGTATTGGATAACGATTGGCTAAGTACATTGCAATAATTCCACCCATTGAAAATCCTACAATAATTACACGATCCACTTCATTTTGCAGTTGTCTCAGGGTTTGTTCTGCCGCCATCATCCACGATTCAGCAGTTACATTTCTTAGCTCCAATATTTCACCATGACCAGGTAACGTAGGGACAACAATATGCCAGTCTGTATGTGCTTGTAAATAGTCAACAAATGGTTGAATTTCATATGGTCCACCTGTAAAACCGTGAATACCTAATACTCCTGTTTTCATTGTCCCCACACCTGTCATATTATTTTTGAAACGGCTCAATAACTCTTTCTAACTGCATTCCCCTTGAGCCCTTCACTAAAACAATAGAGCGATCATTTATTTTATTTGCTAAAAAGGAAACAAGTTTTTCTGTGTCGTCATTGACCCAAATAAGTTGTTCAGCTGTAAATTCTTCGACCAGCTTGTTGTATAGCCACTCCATACGAGGTCCATATAAGCAAACTCCGTCAAATACCTTATTTGAAATCGATTTGCTCATCTCTTCATGATATTGCCGTTCATTGTTTCCAAGCTCCAGCATATCACCTAGCACCAGCCACTTTGCTGGCTTAATAGTAGACTTTTCAAGGAAAGAAATTGCCGCAAGCATGGAAGTAGGAGCAGCATTATAAGCATCGTTAATGAAAATCGCACCATTATTCCCTTCGATTACCTGCATACGCATATCAGTCAAAACTATTTGTTGTAAAGCTTCACGCATCTGCTCTGGAGTCAATCCAACTTCTTTTCCTATCAATAATGCCGCAAGTGTATTTTTCACTTGATGCTCCCCTAAAACAGGGATAGACATTTCCTCGTTTAGCTCGCCCGCTACACGGAAAGCACTTCCTTGCTCCGTAAAGCTAACTTCTGAAATCCGCAAATCATTTTGCTGCTGTACACCAAATGATTTCGCCTTTATATTAGGAGCATTTTCTACAAATGGACGAAGTAAAGGTTCATCCCCATCATAGAATAATTGCCCTTCAGTATCTAATCCTTCAATGATTTCAAATTTCGCTTTTGCAATACCTTCTCGTGAGCCAAGATCTTGCATATGTGCTTCCCCAATATTCGTAATGACTACATATTTCGGCTTAGCTAAATTTGATAAAAACTCAATTTCTCCAAAGGAGCTCATACCCATTTCGAGCACTGCAAACTCTGTATCTTCTTCCAGAGAAAGAATAGTTAAAGGTAAGCCTAATTCATTATTAAAGTTGCCCTCTGTCTTTTTCACGCGGAAATACGGTGAAAGCATACCTGCCACTAAATCTTTTGTGGACGTTTTACCATTAGATCCGGTAATGCCGATAAACACCGACTTCAGTTCAGCTCGATAAGCCTCTGCCATTTGCTGAAGTGCTTCTTCCCCACTTTCTACAAATAAAAGCGGAACGTCTTCAGGTGGATTCGGTTCGTCCTTCAGCCAAAATGATGCCGCTGCTCCTTTTGCAAAAGCATCCTGAACAAATCGATGACCATTGACTTGTTCTCCACGAAACGGAATAAATAAATCGCCTGGTTGAATCGTTCTCGTATTTATGGAAACTCCCGTAACGACGGGATTATCTGTTGTTTCCTTTTGAATGTGTAACCATTCTGCTATATGTGCTAATGTTTTTTTCACTTGGTCACTTCCCGTCTTTCGAGTGTTCAAGCTGCTGTTTTTCTTCATGGCGTTCAATTGCCAAACGAATAAGTTCTTCTATTAAATCGGGATAAGAAAGGCCTGATTCCATCCAAAGCTTTGGATACATGCTGATTGGTGTAAATCCTGGCATTGTATTTACTTCATTGATAATAACTTCTTCTTGATCAGTTACAAAAAAGTCTGCCCGGACAAGACCCGAGCAATCCAATATTTTAAACGCACGAATAGCAGCATCCTCTAACTTTTCTTGAAGATCCGCAGAAATTTTAGCAGGAATTGCGTAATTCGTCGTACCATCCTCATATTTTGCTTCGTAGTCATAGAAATCCTTCGTCGGTAACACTTCCCCCGCAACGGAGCATCTTGGCTCATCATTTCCAAGAACACTCATTTCAATTTCACGTGCAAAAATCCCTTGCTCTACTATAATCTTACGGTCATATTTAAAGGCATATTCTACCGCTTTGATAAGCTCTTCCCGGCTTGTAACCCTGCTAATCCCTACACTGGAACCAAGATTGGCGGGTTTTACAAATAAAGGCCATTGTAAGTTATCTTCTATTTTTTGAAGTAAAGCATCCTGATTTTTTTTCCACTCTTTACTTATGAAGTAGACATAAGGAACTTGAGATAAGCCAGCCTGTGCAAATAATTGCTTCATCACCACTTTATCCATGCCCGCAGCAGATGCCAATACGCCATTACCTACATATGGCAAGTTCAATACTTCTAACAATCCTTGTACTGTTCCGTCTTCCCCATTAGGTCCGTGCAAAAGAGGGAAAATCACATCTAGCTGAGTTGTATCGTCCCCTTGTTGCGGAAGAAAACTAGAAATGGTATTTGGGTTTGTTAATTCATTGCCGAATTTTAGAGATTCTATTGACTCTACCGGTGCAGTTAACTGACCTTCTTTTCTCCATTCACCTGTTTTCGTGATGAAAATTGGATATACTTCATATTTATCAAAATTGATCGCTTGAGAAACTGCTCTTGCTGTAAGTAGCGACACTTCATGCTCTGCAGATTTCCCACCGTATAATAAGCCCACTTTAATTTTCATTGATTAAATTACCTCCATGTTTTGGATACTATTAGTTTATCACGGACAGCCTCAATAGTTGAGTATTTACCCAAACAATTTAAGGCCCACTACCCCCATGATAATACAGCTTAGAAAGAACAGTTTCTTTCTACTTTTTTTCTCCTGAAATAGATACATCCCCAGTAGAACGCTTCCTGCCGCCCCAATTCCTGTCCATACAGCATAACCAGTACCGACTGCAATTTCTTTTAACGCTAAAGACAATAAGAAAAAACTCAAAGAAGCAGAGATCACTGTGAGAATCGTAAATTTCACATTTTTGAAGCCATCCGATAACTTCATGCAAATAACAAATGCCACTTCAAACAGCCCAGCAATCACCAATAAAAACCACTCCATTATGTCGCCTCCTCTTCATCATCCACTAATTTTAGACCGATAATCCCAAAAAGTAGGACAAATAAAAAGAAGAGCTTACCAGCGCCTAACTCTTCCCCAAACCAAATAATTCCTACAATAGCCGTGCCTGCTGCTCCAATGCCTGTGAATATAGCATATGCTGTACCAATCGGAATCGTCTTCATGGCTTTAGCAAACAGGAAAAAACTCACGATTAAAAAAATAATCGTTACAATAGAAGGAACAAGCTCCGTAAATCCATGAGCCTCTTTTAAACCAATTGCCCATATTATTTCTGTCAGTCCCGCAATTATTAATAAAATCCAGGCCATATATTTCACCTCATTACCTAATAAACGCTCCTGCCTCTTCCTAAGGCAAAAGCGTTCTATTTATACTTCTATCAAGACATCTAAGGGCTTAGACATATGCAACTTTAAATCTCCCAAAACTTCATCTGGGAAAATATTCTCAGGGAGAATCCGAATTTCAATACCATAATTAGATTTATCTGTTTTAAACAAAGACATAAGCACACCATCTTCAAACAGTTCATTATGTTCTGTTACTTTGTCTGCTGACAATTTTGGTAACACGATATTGTTCTTTTTACGCCAAAAAGCAGTTGACTTTGACTTTTCACCAATCAGTTGGGTAAAGATATTTGCAACTAAATGGTTAAAATCTTCCAAGTCTCGGAAATATATTTTTGTAATTTTCTCACCTTCGTCCGATAGATAGACAAATCTATTTTGTAGGTGATGATAAAAAGGAGAACGAAAAGTTTCTTTTTTATGTGCTATGTATAGTAGCTCCGCCTGTTCTTGAGGAGAAAGCATATTCAATTTGCGCTCATCTTCAAAATCCATGAAACAAACTTCAAAAGGTCCTTCGGCAAATTCCTTTATAAAGTGGTTGTATTGCTCGGGAACTATAAATTCAAGCTGTGTATGCATATTAAAAGAAGCATCATCATAACTATGCTTTAGCAATAAAAGAGCGGACAAGTCAGAGAAATTCCTTATAAATTGTTGAACCGTAATACCGCTGAACAGAGCAAAGTGCTCTACCTCATTCACGTGAACATATAAATGAGTTAAATACTCATCCGTATCTCTCACTTCTTTTTTTGCCACTAAAATCACTCCTTTATCTGTTCATAATAATAGCATGAATTATCCAAGGAAACATCTTTATTCCTCCTCACGTCTCTATTAAACCGGCAAGCAAAAAATATCATAATACGCTATAATAAGTGAATGAAATTCGAAGGAAATATAGGTGACTTACATGGAGAACAAAAAAGGCTTTGCTGATCGCTTCGATTGGACACTTGCTTTTATCATATTACTATTTCTAATCATTAGTTTATTTGCTATTTCGTCAGCGCAAACGACAGGACAATATGGTCCTACTAACTTTGTATTTAAACAGTTATTTTGGTATGGGGTTGGAGCTATTATTATTTCAATGACCATGTTTTTTGAACCAGAGCAATATAAAAAATTATCATGGGTTATTTACGGGATAGGCGTCTTCCTATTATTCATGTTATTTATCCTGCCTGGCAGTTTAGATCTAGTAGCAGAACGTAACAATGCAAAAAGCTGGTTTCATCTTCCTTTTGGTATAGGAAGTATTCAGCCAGCTGAATTTATGAAGACCTTTTACATTTTAGGACTTGCTCGATTGATAACCAAACATAATGAAAACCATCTTATGAAAACTGTTAAAACCGACTTTATACTTTTAGGAAAAATAGCATTAGTATTAATTGTTCCTTTAGCATTTATTCTAAAACAGCCGGATTTAGGTACTGCACTAGTTTTTATGGCAATTACTGCAGCTTTAATAATCGTAGCCGGAATTACTTGGAAGATTATACTTCCTATATTTGTGGGTTCAATTGTAACGGGTGGAACATTACTTTATTTCGCTCTTTATCAACAAGACTTTTTAGCTAATACATTTGGCTTTAAAGGATACCAATTCGCACGTATATATTCTTGGTTAGATCCCTATTCTTATGCAAAAGATGAAGGGATGCATTTAATCACTTCCTTGAATGCAATTGGTTCTGGAGAAATTTTTGGTAAAGGCTACGGAGAACGTATTGTGTATGTTCCGGAAAATCATACGGACTTTATATTTGCCGTTATTGGTGAAGAATACGGTTTTGTAGGCGCAAGTATTGTGGTCAGTCTATACTTCTTACTTATTTTTCATTTGACGAAAATTACGCTTCAGTTAAAAGATGCGTATAGCACGTATGTATGTGCAGGTATTATTGCAATGATTACGTTCCATGTATTTGAAAATATTGGCATGACAATTCAATTATTGCCTATTACGGGGATACCTCTGCCGTTTATAAGTTATGGTGGTAGTTCGCTCATGGGGAATATGTTAGCCATTGGTTTAGTATTTAGTATGAAATTTCATCATCGAACTTATATGTTTGCGAAAAACGAAGACGATTGATTAGTAAAAACTTGTAGAGAAAGGGATTTAGGCCCGATCTTTTCGCGTTTTTTGTTATGAAAAATCAGATAAAAGATGGCTGGTCCTTGAAAGTCAAAGCCTATTTCCGTCGTTTTCAAAGTGCTTTGGACAGATTGATTGCGATATGATTAACGAGTGATAGGGATATTGGTTGCGACTGACGTCACAACCAATATCCCTTTTCTTCGTTAATCTTATGGCGTTTTCTGTCCGTCGTCCTCATACAACTTCTAGAAACAGGTTAATGCATTTTTGGGTAACTAGATAGCAAGCTCACGAAGATACAATTTCGTTCGCTATTTCGCTTCTTTATTTAGTAAACACTTTATTTCCACTAGTATAAAAAAATCCACTTTCTTCATCCATTTTACAGAATAGTACTTCGCTCTAATTGATTGTAAGTGGAAGGTGGCGACTTCAGCGGGATGAGTGAGATAGATGAGATATCACAGCGGCGCAGAGTGACGGTGATAGCTCATCGCTCCCCCCGCGAAAAGCGTCTACCTGAAACGGAAATCATAGGATTATTCATTCTTACAAGTCCCTTGAACCCAGTTTGCACGGGACATTTTTATATACTTTATTCTTTAAAAAAGAAGGTGACTCTATTCGTTTCTTAACGAAATTTAAGAGTCACCTTCTTTTTAGTTTTGTGCATGAGGACTTTGTGCTGGTGGTGCTAAAGCTTTAAGTAGGTCAAGTCTAGATTTCGTCATTGTAACAGTAACACCAAGCTTTGAAAGATTACTTACAATTTTCTTCAAATCAACTTCCTTTGCCATTGAATCCACCTCGTCCTTCTATTTAATAATTACGTTTTTCTTTAAAAAAAGTTTCTATTTTTAAACTAATTTCTTTATTTTATTATACCACTTATTACCTAAGTTGAATCTTTCAATTTTGTTACATATATTATGGACTTGTAAACCATGCTATTCCCTAAAGGAGTGAATGGTTTGAATATAAGAGATGTAATGAGTAAAGAAGTAGTAACCTGCAATCCACAGGATTATGTAAGTGAAGTGGCAGATCAAATGCGAACACTAGACATTGGCTGTTTACCCGTAGTCAGTAACAACAAATTAGTTGGAATGATTACGGATCGGGATATTGTGACAAGGTCGGTTGCCAAAGATATGAAAAGCAAAGTGGAAGATGTCATGACTAAGTCCGTTATCTCCGTCTCCCCAGAAGATTCCACATCCGAAGCTTCTATTGTTATGGCACGCAATCAAGTTCGACGACTTCCCGTAATGGACGATGGTAAACTCGTAGGCTTCGTCTCCTTAGCCGATTTAGCTTTTCCTTTCCCACATGTCCAAGAAATTTCTAATGCTATGGAAAGTATATCCGAACCGCGGCAATTCTAAACATACAAGCTATCCTAATTAGGATGGCTTTTTGCATTTCACCACTGCACACTGCTAGTACTTTATTGGAATTTAGCTCGGTTTCTGCTTCTTAAATGCTATTTGACTACAACGTGTCAAACAGGATAAAAACGTGTAGTATAGAGGATAGAAGATTTGCAGAAAGCAGGTTTGATGCATGAATAAGATTATATTTATATTAATGTCTATCCAATTTTTGGTTTATCTTGGCTTTGGAATTATCATTCCTGTATTGCCAGAGGTTATTTTAGAGCAAAATTATAATGAAATTCACGTTGGTGGTCTATTGACGGTCTACTCTTTAGCTTCCTTCTTCACTGCTCCATTATGGGGAATGCTATCAGATCGTATTGGACGAAAAACACTTATTTTAGTTGGTTTAGTGGGCTTCAGTTTAAGCTTTTGGTTATTTTCTTTATTTTTTGATTCGCTGTTTATGCTCTACTTGTCTCGTGTAGTTGGTGGATTATTTTCTGGTGCCCTATACACTGCAGTTACTGGATTTGCAGCTGATTTATCAAATGAAGAGAATCGTAATAAATATATGGGTTTCCTCGGCATGTCGATTGGTTTAGGTTTTATTTTTGGTCCAGCAATCGGCGGAGTATTAGGGCATATAAATTTGGCACTTCCTTTTACCGCTTCCGCGATTTTATTGCTCGTTATTTTTGTTTATGCTTTTATTATTTTAAAGGAACCAGAACGTACGGGTGAAGCAAATAAACGTGCACTCCTTCCGAAAGGAGCAGCAAGTCTATGGAGCTATCGCATTAAATATCTATTCCTATTTTCGTTCATGGTAACATTTTTATTAGCAGGTCTTGAAGCTACATTCCAGCTGTTTCAAATCGAAAGAATCGAAATTACTCCACTACAAATCGGCTATTTGTTTATGTTCAGTGGATTTGTCGATGCAGCAATTCAAGGTGGTGTCGTGCGCCGCATTAAAAATGGCACGGAAACAAAGTGGTTATTATATGCTCAAGTTGTTACAGCGGTTGGATTATTCATGACTGTCTTCACTCAAAGTATTTTCTGGGCGGGACTGTCCCTATGTGTGTTCACCGCAGGAAATGCGCTAGCGCGAACTACAATTGTTTCGCTAACTACGAAAGAATCTGGCGGACGCTATGGTACAGCTGCCGGGATGTCCTACTCGATGGATAATCTAGGTCGCATTATCGGGCCATTATTATTCGCTTGGCTATTTACAATGCAACCCGACAATATTTATATGTTATCTGGGGTACTTGCAGTTCTTTCTATCGGTTTAATCTTCGCATACCGCAAGTCATCTAAGTCATTGAAGAATATTGCGTAGGATTGCGCTCTTTAATAGAAAACAGGTGAAAGGAAATAAATCGTTTTCCTTCACCTGTTTTTTTATGGATTAAGCTCTCTCGAATAGGGTTCATTCACTCTATTATAGCTGGTAATCCCTCTCGTATAGGCATGGCTCTCTCTCGCATAAGGGCTATTCATTCTCGTATAGAATAGTTTCTCTCTCGCACCACAAAACCTGATTAGCTTTCCGTTTTCAAATACTCTACTTTTTTCTGTCCGAGCTCCGGATGTGCGGATCTAACTACAGAAGGTCTTGCCAAGAATAGAACTACTAGTATCAACAAAACGCTTGAAACAATTAAAATACCTTCCGCCGGGAAGACGTCATATAAAAATCCAAATAACACCATACCAATTGGCATAAGAGCCATTGCACATGTTTCTATTATCGAGAATACGCGTCCCTTATAATCATCCTCTATCATTTTCTGCATCATCACCTGTATTGGAGTGTTTGTTATAATCATTGATGCTCCAAAGAAAAACATTAACGCGACATAAAATACAACTATTACTGTATAGGACATATCGATCAACAACGGTATAGAAACCGCTCCAATAATAACACCCATGAAAACAATGCTCCATTTAGATACTAGAAACGGAAATTTCAATTCCTTACGTGCAGAAAAATAAATTGACAATAGAAGCATCCCAACTGCAAATGCCCCCTCTGTAAAACCAAAGTGTTGAGCACTAATCTTCAATTTTTCAATGAGGATAAATGAGTATCCTACCTGATAGGCACCAAACAAAAAGTTGATGAATAAGGAGATAACAACCATTGTTTTTAAAATAGGTTTCTTCATTAAGTAACGGAAGCCTGCTTTCATACTCTCTAGCATTGGTTCCTTCGGTTCACCTTCCACTACTTCTTTTCGCTTCGCAAATAAATTAAAGTCCATCGTGGATTCCAAGACTACAGCAATAATCGAGGCCACCATATACATTATTAGAAATACTGGCATAGACACAGCTCCGTAGAGAAGTCCTCCTACCGCCGGGCTACCAATTGCCGCAAACGAAATGGACATTTGATTAAGCGACATCGCTTTCTGAATTCGCCCCTCATCTACTAATCCAGTAATAGACGAACTGAAAGTTACTCCAGAAAATAGAGAAGTTAACGATAAAATCACAGTCGTACTATAAATCGCAATTAAAGATAAACCCATCGTCATGCTCACAATAAGTAATCCGCCAATTGCAATTGTCGTAGCAATCTGGGATACGATGACAATCATTTTACGAGAATATTTGTCTGCAGCGTATCCTGCAAACGGCGCAACAAGCGTCCTCGGTAAAATATTACAAATTAAATTTAACGCAAAACTAGATGCAGATCCTGTTAATTGCAAAATGTAAAAGCTAATTGCAAACGAATACACCTGTGCACCAAAAGTGGAAACTAACTTACTGATAGTAAACGTCCACAAGTGGTACGTCGCCTTTTTAAGCTTTAATATTTCATCCATCTTCCCTACCCCTTCGTTTTAAGAATTATCTAAAAGTTTAATTTGATTAAACAAAGAATACCATAATTATCCTTCCAATTCAACTAAAAGTTTAATATAATTAAACTTAATAAGAGGTGAAAAAATGTCCACATTAGGCGAACGCATTCGTACATTACGTAAACAACAGAAACTGACGCTTGAAAATTTAGCAGGCACAGAGTTAACTAAAGGCATGCTCAGTTTAATAGAAAACAACAAAGCAAATCCTTCTATGGAAAGCTTAAACTATATCGCTTCACAGCTTGGTGTTGAAGTAACTGAGTTACTGGAAGAAATAAGCGGACAAGAGTTGCGAAATGTAATAGATCAAGCAGAATTATTACTCAACACAAAGGATTATGAGTTTGCAGATGAGCTTAAACAGGTGAAAAATCTAATAGAACCATATATACCAAAACTAACTCAAGGGTATGAGGCAACGCGTTTACTCGATATATACGGAAGATGCTTAGCTTATTTTTCTCCAGATGAGTCTGTTGCGTTAATGAAAAAGGTTGCAAAAATGTATGAAGACTTACATATGATTACTAAAAGCGCTGACATAAGAAGAAATCTTGCAATAATTCCATTTATGAATCACCAATATCAAATCGCGCTAGATGTTTTGTTAGAGGAACGAAAAAAACTGGACGAAAACCCTCTATGGATTGATCCATTATCACGAATGGATTATGACTATTTAGAAGCAGTACTTTACTTTTCAGTAGGAATGAATACAGAGGCCATTCAAGTGATGAACGATGCTATTCTCTATTCCAATGAACATAAAATATTTAAACAAATAGATAATCTATTTAGACTAGCAGCAGCACATGCAATGATGGAAGAAAATGTAGAAAAAATGAACTATTATTTAAAAAAACTGGAAGCCTATAGTGAATTTGCCGATGACGAGGATTCTAAAGCTTTTATCCATTATGCTAATCTACATTACTTAAATACCTACAAAAAAATGTATCTAGAAGCAGATGCTTTATACCATAAATTCTCTCTTGACCAGATTAATATAAAATTATTTACTCACTACTACCAACTTGAAAGAGCTAAGACTTTATACGGTTTAGGAAGAATTACTGAAGCATTGGACAAACTCAATGAGGTGAAAATTCCTAACGTCGTCCACCATCCAATCGATTTATCTATTTTCTATGAAAAGGATGCATACATTGCATTATGCTATCTAGAACTAAACCAAGTTGAAAAGGCAGTATTTGCTGTAAAAGATGCAATGACCAACATTGAAAAGATGCCAGACACACCATATAAAAAATTTATCCATACTACGTATGAGAAAGTAATGATGCGTTTATAGGGGGGATCAGATTATTGAAGAAAAATTGGTTTTGGGGTATTGTTATTACTATTTTAATAAGCTGGATTGCTAATATAGTTTACTTTGAACTGCATCAATTAAAAGAACCCGTCGTATTAAATGCTTACATTGATATTCCATCTTCTGAAAAAACCAATTTCTCGTTATTTTATTTGACTAATAGCAGTGAAGTGGTAGAGTTAGAATCCCTAATAGCCGATGGATTTACCTATAGCAATGAACAAAATTTTTTCCCATGGTTTGGGGATGTGACTGCTCAATCATACAGGCAGCATTTTACTCATCAATATTTGAAACAAGCAAGTTTTACATTTGATGAGCTATCATTGAAACAAATTGTAAAAGGGTTTCAATCCAATGAGCTATACGCTCGTTTTACAAATGGTCAGGTTGTACCTGTCCAATTGGAAAAGCTAAATTTCAGAACACCACTTAGTGAAACGAATTACATTTCGAGTACTGCTGGGTTTGGAAGCAACCAAGGGATTCAAGGAAATTTGTTTGAGGCAACCGAAACTGTTAGGATGGATGCGATTATACTACCAGATTCACTAAAAAATCAGGTAGCGCTTAAAGTGCAGTTATTATCCGATACCTCCACCAATGCACAAGTTGAGAAACTGGTGAACAAGAAATGGGAGGATATAGCCGCTCCACTATACACTGATATAGAGTGGCCTTTAAAAATTCAGAAAGGTGATTCCGTTGCACTAATATTTCAAACAAAGTATAGCGATTCTTACGTAAATGTTGTCAATGAGTGGTCGGGCATAACGGAATCAAGAGAATCCTTTAGCCATACTTTCCCTCTACTAATTGAACCCTATCTTTTAAATCAGGATGTTAATGACATCGTCCAGAAAGCAAGGGGTGAGCATAAATGAGACAGGGATTCAAGCAACTCATTATTGGCTTTCTATTCGTTTTTTTAAAGATACAAATTATTGTAGATATTCTACCAGATTTTATTGGCTACATCTTCATATATAACGGTATTAAGCAAATCGCAACTTTATCGTCTCAATCATATGATAAATTAAAAATACTATGCATTGTTTTAGCTATAATATCTGTTCCTAATTTCTTCTTAAACGATCAGATGATTCAGCAAATTGAGTGGCTTAAACATTACCCAAGTTTGTTAGCTTTAGTCAAAATAGTGCTCGTTTATTACCTATTCATCTTACTACTTGGCGTTGCTAAATTACTTCCTACAGATGAAGCGCTTTTTAGAACAAATAGAATGTTCACCTGGTATATGGTCATAATGCTTAGTACATCATTAACCCAGTCTTTTTTTATGAACATTTCAATGAATATAAGTATCCCATTAATGATTATCGTTATTATTGCTTCTTTCATTATAGAACTAACATTTCTTATATACTTACGTAATATACAAAAACAGTTCCCTAAAGATAGTGTGATTGAAAAGTTCGTATAAGAAAAATCGGGAATAAAATGCCCGGTCCTTCAAGATCAAAACCTGTTTCTATCGTTTTCGATGGTCTTAGAACAGGACAGTTTGCTATATGATTATCGATTGATTTTTAAGAGAGGCTAGTCGTGACTGACGTCACGACTAGCCTCTCTTTTCTCAGTAATCTTATTGCGTTTGAAAAGGACTAATGAGGCTGGGACAGAAGTAGAAATTTTATTGGATTAAAATTGGTTGGAATGGAGGGGCGACTCCTACGGGAATAGCGTGACGCCTGAGACTACAGGCTCAGGCCACGCCCGTGGAAAGCGTTCCTGGAATGGAAATCAATTTTGTGAACAGCAAAAAAACAGCATTTTTCTCACAGAGAAAAATGCTGTTTTGGGGTTCTGTCCCAGCCTCATCGGCCCTTTCTCTATTAGATTCTCACAATTAAAATCTGACGAGACATTAAAAGTTTCCTTGGTATAAGCGGTAGTTATCTAGCCAATCCATGAACTTCACCCAGGCGTTTTCAAAATCTGGTTGAATACAGGATATTTGCAGCAAACCCTTTGCGATTAAATAATCACTTTTATAGTGAAGGTCGAATCCGGACATTCTTGCATCCTCCGCTAGATACGGAAACTTTTCCTCTTTCCATGTGAAAATCATCGGATAATGGTTATCCGAAAGCAATTCAATTCCATGCTTAGACACTTCCTGTTCGACAAATTGCATGCGGCTATGTAACAAATCGTACCTTACTCCATTTTCATAGGACTTTAACGCAACCTCTAAACTATGTACAAACTGGGAGGGCATCGTAAAAGGTATTCCATTATTAACACTTAACCCCAGATCTAAATACGCAGGAATATTATAACTAGACGTTATTTCTGAGTTAGCAAATACAAAGGCTAATCCGCTCATTGTACCAATCGCTTTCCCACTGACACCAGTAGCTAGGTACACGTTTTCCATATTAAATGGAAGTGCCCCAAAAGAACTTACACAATCCACACATAGCAACACATTATATTGGTTACATAGTATCGTTATTTCTTCCAAGCTATTTAACATACCAGTAGATGTCTCGCCATGTACCATTAAGAGCCAACTGTATGCCCCGGAAGCCAATTTCTCCTCAATATGCTTCAGGCTATAGGGCTGTCCCCATTCGAAAGATGCGACATCAAAAGATAGCTGCCAACGTTCCGCTTGGTTTTCCAACCGATCTCCAAAGGCTCCGTTTTTGACGATTAAGCCCTTCTCTCCCAATACGTGTATCTGCGCAATCATTGCCTCATTTGCAAGCGTGCCACTGCCTAATAACAAGTGTGCATATGCTGTACCACTCATCGATAATAGATCTTTCCTTACTCGTTCTAGCATGACTTTAAACTCATGTGTTCGATGAGACACAGGTCGAACAGAGAATGCTTGCTGAATTGCTTCAGACTGTTCCACAGGTCCCGGATAAAAAGAATATCTCTTTTGTTTAAATCGAGCTGCGACGGAAAGGTCGAAACGATCTCTAGTTAGTACCATTGGGATAAATTTGGCTTCCTCTGTACCCACTGGATCTGCAAAAGGTTCAAAACCAAGCTGATTATATAATTTCTGTTCCCTTACAGTTCCCGATATTACAGCTGCTCCGTATCCATTTTCATAAGCGTAATCGGATAGAGCACGTGCTAAGTAATAGAACACTCGTCCGTTTCGATGTGCCTTATCAACAGCCATTAATCTTACTTCACATAGCGATCCGGTTAATGCATCCTTTGGAAGGAATTCTTCCACCGGACCAAGCTTTAAATCGAGTGAAAAGGGACGCGCAGCTCGAAACGCCACCATCCCCGCTAACTCCTGATTCTTTAGAACAATGACGTATACATTTTCATGATGAAACGCATCGACCCGCATCCCACTAGGATCCGGCTCATGCTGTGGTATCTCTTCCACAAACGTTTCATAATTTAGTCGTGCGATAGCTTCAAATTCTTTTTCCGTTCTAGCAATTTTACACCAATACATCCGCGTCTCCCCCATTTATTCACTGGAATGATAGCGTTCCGTTCTTTTTTCCAATAAAGTAATTCCTACTACCAACAGTAATAGTGCAATAACAACCATCATACTTACATACGTCCAAACACTACTTAAAGTTCCCTCGTAAATCGTCACTCGTTTCATAGACTCCATCGCATAATAAATAGGGGAAATCCATTTCATCGCAAGTAATCCCTCCGATTGGACTATTTCCAGAGGCCAGTACGCTCCGCCAATCATTGCAAATGCCACTGCGACAAGAGAAATGACAACACTACTTTGGCTTACTGTTTTCACTAAAGAGATTACAAAAACAGAGAACGCCATTACAAGCAATACATAGAAAGCAGCAATAATCACTACTTTCCAAAAACCATCGTACATATTAGTCCCTAATACATATCGGAAAATGAACAGGACTAGGAGCACTTGCACAAGCCCAATAATATAACTAAAAGAAAGATGCCCAAAGTATAATTGGAATCTACTAATCGATGCTAGCTTCAAACGATTCCATACACCCGAACGCTTATCATCTAATATAAATTGAACATTAATGGACACCGTATAAAAAACAAAGAATAACATAAAACCAAACAAGCTTTGAAGAGCATTATCGTAACGAAAGACCTCTGACTCATCCATTGCCTCTGTTTGAATGAGGAATGCTTGGTTTTCTCGCAAACTCACTTCTAACTCTGCCCATGCACCCTCTCCTCCTGCCTGAATTACTTGTTGTTTAAAACTAATATCACTATAAGCAGATTCAACTATTAGAGATAGATTTCTCACACTATCTGAATCCGAGGCAGAAAAAATGGTATAAGATGTTTCTTTCAATGCAATACCGATCATTCGAATATCTTCTTTTGCTTTTTGTTGTAGCTCTTCTTCTGTATTTTCTCGGAGGGAATATCCTTCCTCTTCCTTTAGTTTTTCTAGTACGGCTTGAGTCGTTTCAGAGCCATCCACTGACACTGATATACTCATCTTCCCATTACTGGTGCCTCCTACTAAATATGCCATTACTAAGGTCATTACCGTCATCATGATTAAAACGACAGGCTTACGTATCAAATTTTGAAATCTAGCAATCCATATTCCCGTCATTCTGCCACACCTCTTCTCGGAAAGAAAACAATGGAAAGTAATATACAAACAACGACAAGTATATATAGAGCAAACATAAATGGCCAAATAACTGATAAATCCTGACCTTTTTGTATAGATAGTACGGCAGACATCGTTGCTCCATTTGGAGTTAAGTCTCCAATTTTCCCAAGCACTTCAGAAATATCTCGGATGTTAAAGAAAGATCCACCTAGGAAGGAAAATACCGTGATGAATAACCCGTTGAACACATTCGCAATACCTTCTGTTTTTGTTCGAAACTGGAGAGTTGTCATTAATGCTGATAATGCACCAACAAATACACTATAGCTAACAACAATAACGGTCATGCCTTCTAAGCTAATCCACTCTATTCCTAATACTAACATCCCAAATATTAGCATAATCGCTTGTTGGATAAAGGCTACTAGTGTTCCTGTAAAGAAAATCGAAAGTGTATATAAAATAGGCGAGACTCCAGCCAATAAAATACGGTCATATACTTTCCACTGTACTTCCTGCAGAGCAAAGCCTGCTAGAAAAGCAGGAATATATAACGCGAACATCACTAACATCCCAACTGTGTAGTAAATAGATGCAGGAATCTTCCGCTCATTTGCCTCTAAAACCTGCTCTATTTTCTCAACACTGCTGAGATTATTCATTATCTCCTGAGGTGATAAATTAGCCTCTAATAGTGCTGCTGATTGCGTATATCCACTTTGCCAATCTGCTAGAACAGATTGAATTATGGACGCACGAATGTCATTATCTTGGTTTAAGTATAAAGATAGTTCAGCAAAGTTCCCATTGTTAAAGTACGCTGATTTAATATAATTCAGACGAAAATCAGTTGGAATATTTAGTATGCCATCTAAATTTTCATCCTGCCTTGCAGCCTTTAAATCAACTGTCTGTTTATAGTCCACTGCAATATACTTTTTCATTTCATCTGAAGCCAAAATGGTGTCTTTTAATAATTCAACTGGATCACTACTTTTAAACTGCTTGAGCAAAGCATCCAAGGGTGGGCCCGTGACTCCTTCTCGTTCAAGAAAAAGCTTAATTGCTTCTTTCTCTTGAGTCCATGATGAATCATCTACTATGAGTAAATTCGCTTGAATGGCCGCTTCTTCTCCGCCATCCATTATACTTCCTAACGCATTTGAAAGAATTGTTATTAAAACGAGTGGCATAACTAACAAAATAATTAACGGTTGCTTATTTCGGATAAGCATTTTCATTTGTTTTGCAATTAAACTAAACAGCATGACTCAAGTCTCCCCTCTCAATCTCTCAGTGCTTTTCCGGTCAAATGCAAAAACACATCTTCCAGAGATGGCACTTTGACAATTGCAGAGGTTATCACTACATTATTTGATGCAGCAATCGCAAAAATAGTAGCTAGTGGCTCTTCATTTTTGGACATTGAAATCGTCAGTATCTCTTCTTCTATTCGAAGAGTAGCTTTTGGGAACTGTTTCTTCAAGGCTTTTTCAAAATTCTCCGTAAGTAAATTCAATTTCAATTCAATTGTTTGGTTATCAGAGACTAGCGCTTTAAGCTCTTCTTTTGTACCATATGCAATTATTTCTCCTTGATCCATAATATAAATTTTGTCACATAGCATTTCTACTTCTTCCATATAGTGACTGGTATATAAAAGGGTCATTCCCTCTTCCACAAACTGTTTTACAGTTTCTAAAATATACGTCCTCGATTGAGGGTCAATCCCGACAGTCGGTTCGTCCATGATTAACATAGAAGGCTTGTGTAGAAGAGCTGCCCCGATGTTTAGACGTCTTTTCATCCCACCTGAAAAAGTTTTAACGATATCCTTTTGCCTTTCAGACAATCCAATTTTCATAAGCACTTCCGTTATCCGAGTTTCTAAAAGTTCACCTTTTAACCCGTATATTCTTCCGAAAAAAGCTAGATTTTCTCTTGCGGAAAGCTCGGGATATAAAGCTATTTCTTGAGGAACCACACCTAATGTTTTACGCAAAGGCTCTGGATCTTTCGCAATGGACTTTTCATCCCATAATATTTCACCACTTGTCGGTACGACTAGAGAAGAAAGCATGGAAATAGTTGTCGATTTCCCTGCTCCATTTGGACCTAATAGCCCTACTGATTCCCCTGCCAACAGTTCCATATTAATCGCTCTTACTACTTCCTTTGTTTTAAACTTTTTTGAAAGATTTATTGCTTGAAGCATTTTCCCATCTCCTTACAACCTAGTTAAATCGATTATAGCAAACTACTACACCAGTTTATGTAAAAATTTTTTAAATATTTTGTATTCACAAAGATTAAAGGTTACCTCTGAGAGTGTATTTTTAAATATAAGAAAAACCGCGCAAAAAAGATGCATTAGAAATGCGATTATCCAATGGTCGAGGAAGAAAGTAAATTTTCTTTTATCCTAGTGGAAATAAAGAGAAGTAGTAAGTGTTTTCCAATAAAGAAGCGATATAGCGAACCAAATTGCATCGTCGGGCCCCCACGATGTGGGTCAGGCAGTCGTTGCGAAATGTTTTTTTATTTTGCGACGAGCTTTGCGCAGGAGCACCACGATGTCGCGTACTTAGACTGTCATCTTCTCTATGAATAGGAAATTAGCTTTTCTCTAGTTATCCAGAAACGAACTAACCTGTTTTCTAAGAGTTGCAGTAGGGCGACGGACAGGCAAACGCCATAAGATTACCGAAAAAAAGGGATATTGGTTGTGACTTCAGTCACAACCAATATCCCTAAAAATTCGCTTGGTAATCATATAGTAAAATGTCTGTCCAAAGCCCTTCGGAAACGATAGAAACAGGTTTTGATTTTAAAGGACCGGGCCTTGAGTTCAAGGGGTGATTTTTTATATCTTCAATAAGAAACTGGGACAGAAGTAGAATTTTTATTGGATAAGGAGAAACCTTTACTAAATAATGGATAGTTAATAAAATTGATTGGAATGGAGGGGCGACTCCTACGGGAATAGCGTGACGCCTGAGACTACAGGCTCAGGCCACGCCCGTGGAAAGCGTCCCTGGAATGGAAATCAATTTTGTGCACAGCAAAAAAACAGCATTTTTCTCACAGAGAAAAATGCTGTTTTGGGGTTCTGTCCCAGACTCTTCTAATTATTTTATGCTTCGTCTGTTGCGATTTTGTCTAAAGGTGTATTGTATAGGTCTTTATCTAGTTCACCAGTGATTTTCGCAGTTGCGACACCAGCTGTCATAGATCCACTTACATTTACTGCGGTACGTCCCATGTCGATTAATGGTTCTACAGATACTAGAAGCCCTGCTAATGCAACTGGTAAATTTAGTGCGGATAGAACTAGAATCGCAGCAAATGTTGCACCGCCCCCGACTCCTGCTACACCAAACGAGCTAATCGCTACTACTGCGACTACAGTTAAGATGAACATTGGATTTAACGGATTGATACCTACTGATGGAGCTATCATAAATGCTAGCATCGCTGGATAAATACCAGCACATCCATTTTGTCCTATTGATAAACCGAACGAACCAGAGAAGTTTGCCACCCCTTCTGATACACCCATTTTAGTTGTTTGTGTATTGATATTAATCGGTAGCGTACCAGCACTTGAACGTGAGGTAAACGCAAAGATTAATGGTTCTGCTGCTTTTTTCACATACGTTATTGGATTTAATCCAGAAAGTGAAATGATCAATAAATGAATTGCGAACATTACCGCTAACGCAACATATGAAGCAAGAACAAACTTACCTAAATTGTATATGGCACCAAAATCAGATGTTGCAACGGTTCTTGCAATAATTGCTAAAATTCCGTATGGAGTTAAACGAAGTACTAGTGTTACTACTCGCATAATTAATTTGTAAACAGCATCGATGCCTGTTTTAATAATTGCTGCCGTTTCTTTCTCTTTACGTGCAATTCCTAAATAAGCAAACCCTAAAAATGCCGCAAAGATAACTACACCGATAGTTGATGTTGGACGTGCTCCCGTGAAATCTAAAAATGGATTTGCAGGCAATAAGTCTAACATTTGGTCTGGAAGTGCTTTATCTGCAACTTCTGCAGAGCGACCTTCATAGTATTCTGCACGTTCTGTTTCTGCATCCCCTTGAATGATTTGTTCTGCATTCAAATCGAATATTGCCGCAGAGCTAATACCAATAACAGCAGCAATGGCAGTTGTTCCTATTAAGAAACTTAAAATAATCGCCGCCATTTTACCAAAATTTTTACCAATCGTAATTTTTGTAAACGCCCCTAAAATAGAGATGAATACTAATGGCATAACAATCATTTGTAATAATTTTACGTAACCAGTACCAATCAGATTGTACCAAGGCACTGTTTCCGCTAATACTTCCGAATCTACCCCGTAGGCAAGATTCAATACTAACCCTAGTACAATACCTAATCCTAGAGCTGTAAATACACGCTTCGAAAATGAAACATGTTTTTTCTGCATTATGATTAATACCCCAACTAATAGTAGTAAAGCTACTATGTTAAGAATAACAAATAATAAATTCATATAATGTCCTCCATCTCTTGTGCTCATCATATAATAATACTTTTATCCCTATGGGTCAAGTAGGAATTACTTTCTAATTAATATATGTCTTCCCTACTTTCTTTGAGACAAATCAGCTATACTAGAAATAAATAAATAAATGAATCATTAGACAGGCACCGGGGGTGAAAATTTGATAGCAAGTTTTTATGGTATTATCGTTTCCGGCATTTTAATATTAAATATTTCTTTGGCGATTGCTCTAATATTTTTAGAACGTCGAGATGCCTCTGCTACTTGGGCATGGATTTTAGTCCTTTTCTTCATACCTATTTTAGGATTTGGTATTTATTTATTGTTTGGTAGAAAGCTACGTAAAAAAACATTATTCCGCTGGGAAGGAAAAAACAAGATTGGTATCGATAAGCTCATTGAATTTCAAATGGAGGCTATTGAAGATGACTCCTTCGATTTTCGTTTAGATGATGCAATGCACTACAAAGAGTTAATCGTCATGCATTTACATAATAACCAAGCCGTCTTAACTCAAGACAATAAAGTGGAAATTTTCACTGATGGACGAGAAAAATTTGATGCACTTCTACACGATATTGGACAAGCGAAGGATCATATCCACATCCAATACTATATATTCCGATTAGATTCCCTAGGGCAGCAAATTTATCAGGCTCTGTTAGCAAAGGCCAAACAAGGGGTAAAAGTAAGAATCTTATACGATGATACCGGATCACGTTTCTTAAGAAAGAGACAATTTAAAGAATTAATTGCACTAGGTGGTCGTGTAGAAGCATTCTTCCCTTCTATCTTTCCACTGATCAATCCACGCATGAATTACCGGAATCACCGGAAAATCGTCGTAATAGATGGACGAATCGGGTATATCGGAGGATTTAATGTCGGCGATGAATATCTTGGACTAAAAAAGAAATTTGGTTATTGGCGTGATACGCATTTACGTATTGAAGGTAGTTCCGTGCATCCGCTTCAAACTCGATTCATTCTCGATTGGAACCAAGCCTCAGCAGAGCATGATATTGAGTATTCTGATATATTTTTCCCAGCTATTCCGATGAAAGGTTCCGTTGGTTTACAAATTGTTTCTAGTGGACCCGATTCCGAATGGGAGCAAATAAAAAATGGATACCTTAAGTTAATTATGATGGCCAAAAAGTATATTTATATTCAATCTCCATACTTCATCCCAGATGCTAGCTTCATGGATACGTTACGCATCGCATGTCTTTCCGGCATTGATGTAAGAATCATGATTCCAAATAAACCTGATCATATTTTTGTTTACTGGGCAACTTATTCATATGTAGGCGATTTAATAAAAGCAGGAGCTAAAGTGTATATTTACCAAAATGGATTTTTGCATACAAAAATGATTGTAATTGATGATGAAGCTTCTACAGTGGGCACAGCAAATATTGATGTGCGAAGTTTTAAATTGAATTTTGAAGTAAATGCATTTATATATGATCGTGAAACTTCTCATCAGTTAGCAGAGACATTTGAAGAGGATATGAAGTTATCTACAGAGATGACGGCAGAGATATATGAAGAAAGAACAAGAATGATTAAATTCAAAGAGTCATTAGCTCGTTTGATTTCACCAATACTTTAATAAAACTATGACTTATAAGGAACAGTAAGCACCCTTTAAGGTCAAACCTGTATCTATCGTTTTCGAAGTGCTTTAGACAGAGTTGTCGCTATATTATTACCGGTTGATTTTTTAAGAGGCAGATCGTGACTGAAGTCACGATCTGCCTCTCTTTTTTCGGTAATCTTATGGCTTGCACCTGTCTGTCGCCCCTCCAAAACTTTCGGAAACAGATTAGTGCATTTTTTGGTAACTTGAGAAAAGATACTTCCCTATACTTAGAATCAGCGCCAGAAGATACAATTTCTGGTCTCCTCTAAGCGATAAGCTAAACTAAACCTTATAGTGGAGTACTACACACTAATTGATTGTGGGGAAGGGTGACGACTATTGTGCTTACGCATCCACCTGCAACGGAAAACACTAGTGGTATTCATTCTTTAAAGTACCATGAACACCTTATTCACGAGACATCTTATATTCTTCATTCTTTCAAAAAGAGGTTTCCTTAGATGGAAAACTCTTTTCTATATTCTAATTCTTGGGGCAATTAGAGATCCAGGAACTCTTCTAATGTTACGTTAGCTTCATATACTTTAAGCGCTAGTTCTTCACCAATATAACGGAAGTGCCACGGCTCATACATATAGCCTGTAATTTTTTCTGCACCATTAGGATAACGCATGATAAATCCATACTTATGAGCATTGGCAGCCACCCATTTGCCGGCTTCTGTTTCACCGAAGCTTTCCCTTGCAAAATGTTGCTCAAAATGTTGTTCTCCGATATCAAAAGCAAGTCCAGTTTGATGTTCAGAATATCCAGGACGCGCACTATAACGATCCGCCGCCTCTTGCCCATCATTCGTTACGTAGCGATCATACAACTGAGTTTGATAGTCAAAAGATCGATACGTACTGAATGCTATAAGTTCGTATCCAGACAAAGTAGCCTCCGCTGCCATTTCTTGAAATGCTGCTCTTGCTTCTTTGCTTTCACCAGGTGCATAAGTTGAAGGAAGAGGATACTTTTTACTAGCAATTACTATACCTTCTTTTACTGTCGGTTCCTCAGGCAGTATTTCATGACCAACGTAGCCTTTTGCCCCAGACATATCTACTTCTTCCACAACAGGCTCCTCCTTAACAGGGATTTCCTGTACTGGTTCTTCTGCGATAGGCTCCTCTATAATAGATTCTCCCGTTCCGTCCTCTTCAACCGTCTGTTTTACCTCGGTTAGATTACGAAGTTCCTCTATACTTTTATCTATATTCCAATCATTCATCGCCACCCACACTACCGTTATTCCAATCAGTAGTCCTGCAACAGTTCCGGAAACAATATACGGCCATTTTCTCTTCTTTTTTTCTTGTAACAAATTATATCTAGATTGCATATTTTCGGACTTCCTTCTTTCTTATTACGTTATTTCTAGTTTAACATTTTTCCGATAACTATACTCATATCCTAATCGAACTTTCACAAAATAATTATAACCATCGTTTCCGATAAAAGAATCCTCCTAAATAAGGAAAAGCGCATCTACCTGCTATAGGTAAATACGCTCTTATCAAAAAAATAATAAAAATAATACGACAAAAAATAGGACTGCAAACAAAATGGACATACCCTTCATCCATTTCGCCTCTTTGACGAACCCTTTTTCCTTAAAGCTTATCGCTCGAAAGCCGTTACTTAATGCAAAGATTGCTGTCATAAACAAAACAGCCATATTAATATTTCCTTTAATGATAAAAACTAATGCAGAAATACTCACTGCAGCGATCAGTAGACCAAAAATCCAATTTCTTTTCATCTATTACACCTCCTAAGAAAAGCGTAAGCACCTAGAAAGGTACCGAAGTCTGGACACTCAAGAAAAAAACGAAGCAGCAAGCGCTTCGTTTTCATGTTATACAGATTCTTCTGCTTTTTCTGGATGATTTGAGTAGAATTTACGCCCCAAATATGTTTGGAATATTAGTAATAGTCCTCCAACAGCCCAATATACTGGCAATGCAGCCATAGAACTGAAGGAAATAAACATAATCATAATAGGCGAAATATAAATCATCATCTTCATTTGTTTCTGTTGCTGTTCAGGGACTGTCCATAATGAAACTTTTGCTTGTATGAAATAAACTGCCCCAGCAATAAGTGTCATCGCAATATCAGGAGTACCTAAGTTAAACCATAAAAATGGATGCGCTTTAATTTCGGCAGAATATAGAATCGCAAAATACAATCCCATAACTATAGGCATCTGAATAATCATTGGCAGACAACCCATGTTTAGTGGGTTTACTCCATGCTTACGATATAATCCCATCATTTCTTGTTGTAGAGCCATTTGCTGTTCTTTATCTTTTGTCTCTTTTAGTCTCTTTTGGATATCGTCCATTTCTGGTTTCAGCTTGTCCATTTTTTGTTTCATGCCTTGTTGATTTTTATAATTTTTAAGCATTAAAGGCATAAGAGCAAGTCGAATCAGCACGGTAATAGCTATAATCGCTAATCCGTAACTACCATTGAACATTTCTCCAAAGAAATGTATAAGAAATTCAAAAGGTCGAACAAAAATATTATAAAAGGTACCTTCTTTGTTTTCTACTCCAGAACATCCACTAAGCACTAATGCCGCAAATACAAGAATAGAAAATAAACTAATCTTCTTTTTCAAATCTATTCACCTTCACTCATCAAACTATAAAGAAGTATACCTTACTATGAAGCTATTTATCAAATTTAATCCAAAATATTTAAACAGATTTTTGTTCATTAGGAAAATTATATTTAAAACTTGGATATTCTTGGTTATCTCGATATTGCTTCGGAGTTAATCCTGTATACTTTTTGAATATGCGGGTGAAATAGCTTTGATTGCAAAAATGAAAACTATTCGAAATGTCGGATATAGCTTTATTTGTATTCCTTAGAAAGTATTGACATTCTTCCACTTTACGAACATTTAAATATTCCACAAGCGTCACACCCGTATGTTCTCTAAAGATACGAGAAAGATGACTAGTACTTATATTAAAATGTATGGCAATATCCTCTACCGTAAGATTTGACTCTATTTCATCATTAATGTAGAGGATTACTTTGTTAACAGTTTGATGCCCAAATGATGGTTTTTTCCTTTCGGTTATTACCATCACAAAAAATTCTACAAGTTCATCCGCGCATAGTAAGAATTGTGCGTCACTCATTTTCGTTTCAATCGTTTCTACACACGCAATATTGAATGCCATCACTTTATCAGCTGGTACCTGACTTTCATTTAACTTTCTTGCCATAACAGCTGATAATTGTATGTAATAATACTTTACGTTTAGAATCATATTCTTACGTGTTCTAGCTATTAATATATCGATCATGCTTCTTAAAATTTGTTTCGCTTCAGTTATTTCAAAGGAAAACATTTTTTGAAATAGCTGTTCTTCTAATTCTAAGAAAGAATCAAAACCCTCCACTTTTATTATCGAGCCAATTTCATTATTATATACTTTGGAGAAGTTCTCTAAAAATTGCTTTTCTACAGTCCTCATATGTCCCTCTTTTTCTCTCCAATTAGGTCTTATTGATTACTTCGACCTATTAGGTATGTTGAATTATTCTATATCATTATCCTGGAAATTAAGAGTTTTTTCAACTGTTAAGTTTCAATTTTTTTGGGAAATTAGCATTTTTATATGTTTGTGCAATACTTTTATTTTCAATAGTGTACAATCTCCTACACCCCCATCTACATTACAATATAAAGGTTTTTCTGATTCGATAAATAAATGGATCGATGCGATCACTTCAGCTACATTATCATCTTATATTGCTCCAAATAATATTTTATCAACCATTCTATCTATAGAAGCTAATCCTGCCTGTTTTATAATATAAATATATAACTTTCCATCATTTATCCCTACAAATTTACCATTTTTTTAAATCCTTCCACTGAATTCGTTAAGACAACTAGTGAAAGCAAGAGTGCACCCTTCCAAATACCTAAATAAAGCATCTCCATTTATTCAATAGATATATGATGTAGTTGTTCTACAAGACTATACCGTTTTACTACAAATAAATGCTAAACTATAAGTAATGTTCATTATAGAAATGAGGAGCAACGATGCACTTTTTCGTATATATTATTATTTTTTTCTCGTTTTTCGATTTATTTTCCCAACTTCCAATTATGAGTCCGTATGCAGAATCACTTGGTGCTACGCCATTTATAACCGGTTTAGTCGTAGGAATGTACTCTCTTTCGAATACAATCGGCAATATTGTTTCTGGGTTTTTAACCGATAGAAAAGGACCCTTTTATATATTAATCATCGGTCTGTTTGCGACGAGCTTTGCTTTATTCCTTTACCAATTTGCCAGCGATCCTATTGGTCTATTAGTTATACGTTTTTTACACGGTTTAGTTGCAGGACTAATTGTACCTGCAGCGTTTACCTATTCGGCCAATAAAACTTCAAAGAATAACCGTGGTAAAGGAGTTGCACTATCTGGAGCCTTTGTTGGACTTGCTGCAATCGCAGGTCCAGCAACTAGCGGAATTCTCGCTAGTAAAAAAGGTGAGCTATTTGTTTTAGGGATAACAGGTTTCATTATGCTTGTATTAAGTATATTATCTTTAGTTTTGTTAAAAAAAATTGCTATTGAAAGAAAGGAAAAGGAGGCTTCCTCTTCTCATTCAGTTCGCTTTATATTTCAACAGAATGGAATAGTTAAATCATTTGCAGGTGCCTTTTTCTTAATGTTTTCACAAGGGGTTTTAGCATATATGCTACCTTTAAAGGTATTACATCTTGGATTTGACACTAAAACAAGTGGGTTACTATTAAGTACGTTTGGTTTGGTGGCAATTTTAGTGTTTATTCTACCAATCAATCGAATATTTGATCGTGTAAAGCCCGTCTATACGCTTGCTTTTGGGATGGGCATCATGGGAATCAGTATGTTATTACTTGGATATACTGACTCACTGAACTTACTTTACATCTGCATGGGGTTATATGGAATTGGGTTTGCGTTTCTATTTCCTTCTATTAACTCACTTTTAATCGATTCCAGCGAACAGTCATACCGTGGTAAGGCATACGGCTATTTCTATGCATTCTTCTCTATTGGTGTCGTTGTGGGATCAAGTATTACTGGTTTTCTGGAACTAGATGCCACGGGCGGATTTACGATGACAGGAGTTATATTGATCTTTGTGTCTATCTTGGCACTTGCCTGGAGGAAATAATAAGAAAAACCGGGCAGAAAAGATGCCTGGTCCTTTAAGAACAGAAATATAGATATGCGCCAACAGAATGTTGGTCACGAAGGCGTTACGATCGCGACGTGGCGCACTTAGCCTTTGTACTCCACCTGAAACGGAAATCAACATTACTATTCCTTCATTAAAGTCCCAAAAAGCCAGTGTTCACGGGACATTTTTATATAATGTTTTTAAAAAGAGGCTGGGACAGAACCCCAAAACAGCATTTTTCTCTGTGAGAAAAATGCTGTTTTTTTTGCTGTGTACAAAATTGATTTCCATTTCAGGGACGCTTTCCACGGGCGTGGCCTGAGCCTGTAGTCTCAGGCGTCACGCTATTCCCGTAGGAGTCGCCCCTCCATTTCAATCAATTTTATTAAATATCCATTATTTAGTAAAGGTTTCTCCTTATCCAATAAAATTTCTACTTCTGTCCCTGCCTCTTTTATTATGCATTATAATGTTATTTGATCATTAAGATTAGGTTTCTTTTCTGCATCTGCAGTATCCTTAGAAGACTTCTTAGACTTGTCCTGCACCTCTTCATTATAGTACTGAACACTTGTCATAGCCCCTTCATCCACCATTTTGTTATCTGGTATATCATGAGGATCTGGATGCCCCGCTACCGTTAAATCAGACTTTTGATGTTTCTGCGAGTCTATGTAAGCATTCACTTTAGATTTTGTATTATTAAATGCTACCATTGCTTTATCACGATTCTCTTTTTTACTAAAATACGCATAAGCTCCTGCTGCTAATCCTGCCAATAAAAGTGATTTGTTTTTTGCCATCATAATTACCTCCAAGTTTATATATAGTTTATATACCCTACTTTAAATAAGTTCACACCTATTAAACAAACTAATTTTTGGGGAGAGTTAAGTACCAAATTAATAGTTTTCCCATTTTATATTACATTTTGATTTCTAATTGATTTTAATTCTATATATTTGTAGAAGATTATAGTTATTTTTGTTATGATTACAAAAAGAATTCAGAGGTGATTTCAAATGATTAGGGCGACTACGTTAGATGATATTTCGATGATTCAACAGATCGCAAAGGTCAGTTGGAACGATACATATAAAAATATTATACCTATTGACATACAAACGCTTTTTTTAGAAAAAGCTTATTCCCCTATGATGCTAGTCAAAAGAATAGAAAAAACTATTTTCTTAGTCGCTGAATATGAAGGTAAGCCTATTGGTTTTGCCAATTTTACATATGTGGACGAAGATGGAGATGCAGAACTAACCGCAATTTATGTATTACCTGAGTACAAACACATTGGATATGGGAAAAAACTATTATTAGCTGGGCTAAATGAGATGCCAGCTGGTCGACAACTATTTGTTTATGTTGAAAGCGAAAATGATAGCGCTCGTCATTTTTATGAAAGTTTCGGCTTCGAGTGTTTAGAAGAATTCGATGAATATTTTGAAGGACATCCTTTAACTACAGCTAAATATGTATATCTATTGAAAACACCGGCCTATTAGGTCGGTGTTTTTGTGAATTAAAGTGTCTTCTCTGTCGTATAGAATTCCTCTTGGAGTTGAACTGGTGGTTTGCGGACAAAGCACATGATTGCCGCGATATACAATAGAAGAGATGTTGGTGATAGTATACCAGCAAATAGACCTGCTATGATGAACATAATTCCTGCTAACTTCGGGTTTTTGTTTTTTGAAATAGAAACTATTCCGATAATATTCAAGATTAAGCTAATCACAAGAATGATGATAAACACCCAGCCAAATATGTTAAACGCATCAATAACTAAGTGCATATTATCGTCTATCATTTGCAAATCAGATTCCGTCATAGTTGGTTCCTCGGCAATGACGTTCTGGAATTCAGTTGTGAAAGCCTCATCTTTCAATACATTGCTTCCACTTATCACCAAAATTGTTACTAAAACAATGCTAAGTAATGTCATAAGTGCACTAATAACACCTAATACTATTTCTCCCGTACGCGACATAGAATTCAGTCCCCTCCTTTTTATATGTTCCTTTTAATTCTACGATAAATACTTGAAAAAGTTTCGTATAATTTTAAAGTCCCCTTCATAATATAGTTTAAACCTGTTTAAAAATTCAAGGACAAGGGTATTAATAAACTATTAACGAGAATAGAGAGGATGAGTTTCATGGAAAAAAAATTAATTTTTAGCCAATCAGATTTCCTTTATACGTTGGCAGGTGCATCTGCATTAACAGGAATTTTAGTATTTTTTACACAAATTTAATAAGATTATTGTAAAAAGGCAATCCTTTTCTATAAAGAAGCGGATTGCCTTTTTGTTTTATGCTTTTACATCATCATATTCGGCAGATTTTGAGAAGGCTGCTACTACATATGAGCAAACCGGCTCCATCTTTAGCTCCTGCTCTCTCGCATAAGAAGCAGCGCTATCTAATAATTTCTTAGCAACTCCCTGACCTCTTAGTTTATCAGAAACATAAGTGTGATCCATCACCATTACATCCCCAAGTAACGTCCAGGTAATTTCCCCAAGTCTTTCTCCATCCTGTATATATTGATAGGCATATACTTCGTTTCCTAATTCTTTGAATTGAAATTCCATCTTCAACCACTCCTTTTCTGAATTTTAGCATATTTATTTATTGATTGACAACGGACGCAACTTTGCTTCAATTTCCGTTCTTCTTGTTTCTAGAAAAGGTGGTAGTGCTAATCTTTCTCCTAAAGTTTCCATTGGTTCATCTGTATCGAATCCTGGCTCATCCGTAGACAGCTCAAACAAAATACCATTCGGTTCTCTGAAATAGATTGCCTTGAAATAGTATCGGTCCACTAACCCAGACGTTGTAAAACCATTTTCGCGTAAACGCTCCTCCCATTTAGGATAATCCTCCATTGTGGGAATTCGAAACGCTACATGATGTACACTTCCGCGTCCAGGTCGCTCCATTGGTAAATCTGTACGTGTCTCCACATGTACTTCGCCAGCTGGGCCGCCTTTTCCTGTCGTATAAACCTCGATACATGGCATTTCCCTGATGTCGGATGGATAAGACCCCGCTAACTCAAAGCCAAGTATTTCTGTTAATACTTTTTTTGTAGACGCTGGTTTTCGGACAGTTAGTTTGATTGGACCTAGGCCAACAATTGCATTGTCAGCTGAAATTTCCTCTTTAACCCAAGCTTCACCATAGGGAATTCCAGTCCCATCGTCGACAACTAGCATATGCCTTGCCCCTTCAAAATCTTCAAAATAAAGCGTACTACGACCAAATCGTTCTGTTATGGAATCATGTGATACACCCAGTTTCACAAATCTATTTTTCCAAAATTGCAGGGCTTCCTCACTTTTTACACGAAAGCCTGTATTACTAATACTGGATACCCCAGGATATGTTCTTCCTGCTTGTGGTATGTCAAAGTATGTCATATCTGTTCCTGGTGAGCCTACCGCATCTGCGTAAAATAAATGATAGGACGAAGGATTATCCTGATTTACGCTTTTTTTTACTAATCGCATTCCTAATATTCTTGTATAGAAGTCATGGTTTTTATCAGCATCAGCAGTAATTGCTGAGACGTGGTGGATTCCTGCTAATTTCATTTGTTTTCCTCCTTTTAATAATTATTTCGAATTCAAGATATATTATTTGTTATATTAACAAAGGATTGAACCTTTTGCAAATAAAGTGAATATAAGAGAGCCCTCCTGCTATGCGAGAGAAACAATACCTATGAGAGTGAGTATCTATCCATTACTTTACTACATCAAACAAAACCCTCCTGTCTAAAAATAGACGGAGGGCTCACATATCAGTTGAAGATAGAGCGAATCGAATCAATTAGATCTTTAAAGAAGTTTTTGACACCTTCCCAAAATCCTTCATTGTCGACAATTTCAGCTATTTTATCTTCTATGGTTTTACTTAAATCATTCAGTTCCTCTGACCACTGACTGAAATCGATATCTAATTGACGAATCCGGTCCATTAAATCGATTAATAGTTGGCGATCTTTCTCTGAAAGCTCAATTTTTAGATTGGCTAATTGTTCGGAAACAATTTTCTCCACTTCTTCACGGGAAACTGGATTTTGTTCAGCAATCTGCTTTTTAATTTCCGTTAGTAACTCACTTACCTTCGCTTCATCAATACCCGCTTCTTTTGCTAAATTAGTAGCAATGGATAGTTCGTCATTTGCTACATCTGTACGCTCTGGATCTAGTTTTTCACCTGTAACCTCATAAGCTTTGTATATTCCTACTAAGGCTGAATGACCAGTCACAGGTTTAGGTGCAGCAATTTCTACTACTGCATCCTGAATTCCAGCCGTAAGCATTGCATTTGCATACATTTCAGTTGTTACTTCTGTAATATCATCTGGCGTCACAATGCTTATCACTAGACCTTTTCCTGCATCTTTTCTTGTAATCTTAGCAGAAGAGAACATTCTTGCAGATGCGTCTCCATCTTGCAAATAAGTTGCTAGATCCTGACCAGTTACTTCTATTTCTTGAACATCTGATTTATCTGTTAATCTCAAGCTTTTCTTTACGCTATCTTTTTGTTCAGCAGTTAGGTTTCCACCATATACCACAATAGGTGCACCAAATTTTTCGTTTACAACTTCTTCAGTGGAGCCATCTGAATCTGCCATTGAAGAAGTAGGTGCGATAACCATACCAATTAATAACATCGCTGTAATGAATGGCAATAACAATTTCTTCATTCTATTACCCCTTTCCCTTCTATTCCTTCAATAATACGAAAATAGGAGTAAAAAGTTCCGACTAATCGATTCCTTTTACTCCATATGAATTACATTTTCAATTGTGTCCAACCATCTTCTTGAACAATTTTTTTATCTTTCATCAGTTTACCAAGGGCACGTTTGAACGCCGCTTTACTCATGCTGAACATTTCTTGAATTTCATCTGGAGATGACTTATCTGTAAATGGCATTTTACCGCCGACATCATTTAAATAACGGAATATAGATTCTGCATCGTCCTCTAAACGTTCATGTCTACGTGGTAGCAGTGAACCATTCAATGATCCATCCTCTTTCACATCAATAATTCGAACAGTCAAATCTTCCCCTAGTCTTGGTTCATTTAGTCGTTCTGACTCATGCACAAAAATACGATAGTTTTCTGGAACACTTAGCAAAAAAGTACCTACTGGTAGCAAACGATACGCACGTGCTTGAAGATTCTGATTGAATAATGTCGTTGGAGCATCTATATATAACTCCTCTACTCTATCCTCGGTAGCTAAACGACCGAATAACTCACCATCTTTATCTGTACGGAGCGTCATATATAAATGATCACCAACAGCTGGCCATAATTCTTTTATCTTTGGTAAATCGTCTTCTTTTACCTGAACTTCCTTGGCCGTACCTATATCGACAAATACACCTTCCCTATCTGCTACTTTAATGACACGCGCCCAACCGTATGTGCCCTTTTGGATAGATGGAAGTTGCGTTGTGGCAGAGAGATTCCCACGTCTGTCCACAAACAAGAATGCTTCAATTGTGGAACCAAGCTCTAAGTCTTCCGGTGCTTCAGATGCATTTAACGGAATATCAATTCCATCATAATTTAAAATCCATTTCGATCCATCTTGTTCTTTCACTTGTAATTTTACTATTTCTCCTGATGCTGTTCCTATCAAAATTACCGCTCTCCTTCTGACCATATATGGTACTGATCTTTACCTGCTATTTTTGAATATATAAAACGTTATCAGACTACGTCACAGTTTGTGCTACTTCCCTATAACCGAATCATCTGAATCATAAACCATAGTTATAAATTCATGAACACAAAAGCGCAATGAATCCTTTACTTTCAAAACCGGACCCCATATCCTTCTCAGGAGGTTGTATGTATGCTGCATTTGTCATTTCAAAAACTCAAATGAAAATTACTCTCTATCCGTGTCTTCTAATTCCAAGAGCTTTGACTGTAATGCTGGATTCTCTTCTAAAAATAATACTAAATCTGCAATACGGTCGATGGAGTTCCAACTTAAATGGTGTTCTATTCCTTCTACATCATTGTAAATATTCTCTTCTTTTACACCGATAATGCGTAAGAAATCTTCTAAAAGTTCATGCCTTTTCACTAGTTTTTTACCAAGTTTCATCCCTTTTGCGGTAAGAGTTAGTCCACGATACTTTTCATATATTAAGAAGCCGTCTTTATCTAATTTTTGTACCATTTTGGTTACGGAAGATGGTAATACAGACAATGCTTCTGCAATATCAGACACACGAGCATATCCTTTTTGCTCTATCAACAAATAAATTTGTTCAATATGGTCTTCCATGCTTGGTGTTGGCATATTTATCTTCCTCTCATCATTGCTCTATATATTTTACTACAATAAAGACCCTATCACAATTATAGATATTTTTTCCTATATTTCTAAATGTGCAGGCGCCTATGTCAGCCCCGCAAGTCTGAAACGACTCGAGGGGCTAGGCGCTGGAACTAGACAGAGTCTGAGTAAAAAGCAATTACTTATTGATATCGGGACATATGAAAAACCTTATCAAATACAGACAAGGTTCTAGTTGCGATGTGGGTACTTTCCCACAACGTAAATGGAGTGGATAATTCTTTTGTTGATCCATTCTAAGTTTTCTGGTGTGTTTAAGCGTTCGAAAACGGCGCTTCTTCCTTTTTCTGTTGTAACATAATGAGCTGGTAATGTATTTAAACTCAATGCGATAATATCTCGTTCGCATTGTTCACATTTGCAGAAGGTTTGGTATTCAGAACCTCTCATCAATAATCTGACCAAACTATGAACTATTTCTTGCATCACATTCGTTAGCAATGACTCCACTCCTTTCATGCATAAATAATGGAAGCATGTTTAATACTATACCCAAAAGGGTAAAATTTTAATATCAACATGACTGCTAAATAAAATATAGAAAGGATGAATATACAATGGGTAAACTTTTATGGGGAATTATCGTCGTATTAATCGTACTTTGGTTACTTGGTTTAGTATTGAAGATTGGCGGAGGACTTATTCACGCACTATTAATTATTGCAGGTATTATTTTTGTTGTTCAATTAATCACTGGAAAAAGATCAGTGTAAAGAAAGGTGTTGCCGAACTGGCAACACCTTTTTCTATCTTTCATTTACTTATAGCTAGCATCCAAAAGAGTAGAAGATTGGTTAAACTTTAAATTATCTACTCTTATATTGTCAATATTGTTAAATTGGACTATTGCCATTGCCTAACTTTAGCGTATATACATGTATCTCTCAACTTTTTCCCATCCGCAGATAAAGAATCGTTTTGTAGTATGCCTTCCAATGTATATCCAGCTCTAATTGCAACAGAGCGACTCCGGACATTTTCACTATCACAACGTATTTCTACTCGATTGGCATGTAATTCCTCAAATGCAAATTGAGTTATACGTTCACAGGCTTCCGTCATTAAACCTTTCCCTTCAAACTTACTATCAATCCAATAGCCAATTTCAAATTTACGAACATCCCAATCTATTCGATGTAATCCTGAAGCACCTACAAATTCACCCGTTTCTCTTAAATACAGCTGAAGCCGTAAATCCTTTCGAGTAATAAAATCTGCAACCGCTTGGCGTAAGTTAGTAGTGATTTGTTCCAATGTCTGCTTTTTTTGCGCCCACGGCATCCATTCTTTTAATGCTGTATCCGAATTGATTACCGCCTTCCAAATTTCTTCGGCGTCTTCCACTTTAGGTGCACGTATCAACAAATGCTCTGTGTAAAATTCCTCAGGAAAAGAAAGCTCTTCTTTAACAGGTAAAGGTTTATGAAAATCTTCATCCCATTTCACTGGAGTGGCAGTCCCTTTTAAGAAATCCTCTCTCGTCAGACCATAGGTCACTGCATCATAGTAGGAATCCTCTTTAGGAGAGAACCATGCTTGACGCAGCTGAGCTTCTTTTACAAATCCAGCTCGCTCAAACGTTTTTCGCATTGCAAAATTATCCTGTCGCGTATGTCCTTCTAAACGAATTTTTGCTTCTGGCAGTTGGAATACATACTCTGCAACAAGCTTTAATGCATTTGGTCCATAGCCGCTCCCCCGAGCATGATCAGCAATGCGCAAATCAAAAAGGGGAATTTCATCTTGTAAATCATAAATTTTAACGAATCCGACTTTTTCATTTGCTTCGTTTTCAATCCAAAAGGTTTTCACTTCATCCGATTGATATCCACCCTCTTCAATCGTTTTCTCTATTAGCTCCCTTGCTGGGTGCGAGTTTCCATGATACGGCCAACTATTTGTCGTCATAAAGTGGATCAGCTGCTCTTGTTCTTCCATCGTCCATTCCGTAAGCTTCATTTTACCGCCTCCGTACGTGCTATTTATTTACCTTCATCCCGCATTAACGGTCAGTACCCGCCCATATCTGTAAAGATGGCAATCCATAAAGTTAACCATCCTGGAATAATGAGGAGCAGTGCAATTACTTTTAATCCTAATGCAAACATAATATTTTCTTTAATAATATGCAATGCTTTTCGACTCAATCGGATTATATAAGGCAATTTTTTTCAATCACCATCCATTAATGCCACGTCCGCTGTTTTTAAGTGCTGCGTCGGTTGTTCCTGCTCCGCCCATTGCAATACTAACAGTTGCTGCTGATGCAAGCATGACTGTATCTTCTTCCCCTTGACGTTGCTCAAATCTAGCAATGACTTCAATTGAAACAGTGCTCATAGAAGATATCCACCTAACACTTCCGACTGATCATTTTGTTCCGTCAATTCCCCCCTCTGTCCCTTTACCTGTCTAAACCATTTATGAAATAGAAAATTATATATTTACATGTACAAAAAAACACTTATCGATTCGATAAGCGTTTCTCTTTATTAGGTTTAGAGCAATTAAATTTCATTCTGTTCAATACGTTTAATTAATTCTTTAAGCCAAAAAGTAGCGTGCTCTACTTTAGTCTCCATGTATCCACCAATAAGTTCCAAAAGTTTTTCTTTACCGCTACCTACTTGCACGTGCGTATCATAATTTGTAATCTGTTCCCAACGTACAATATAATTATCCAATTTCTTTTCTAGTATTTCTACTACTTTATCACGTTCTACATATTCAATACTTGCGATGCCAACGAGCATCTCACTAATCGTATCTGCAGTTTCAAACAACTTATAAATTTTTTTGGGTAATTCTTCACGACCTTTTGCAGTAATAGCAAATACTTGCTTATCTGGTCTATGTTCTTCTTTAATAGTTTCAAATGCTTCAATTAAACCTTTTTTAGCTAATGTTTCGAAATGATAATACAGTTTGCTTTCTGTTAACCCACCAAGTTTATCCAATGGAATAGGTTCTGAAAGCTCTTTTTTTAGTTTATATGGATAACTGTTATCCTTCATCAGTTTACTCAAAATATAAATTTGGATTGCCATTGATTACGCCCCTTTTGGCGAGATTTACTTCAATTGTAACAAAACTAGGCTATTACTTCAGTACTAACCTTCTCATTTTCTACTTTGACTTTCTCCTCTAATTCCGTTACTGGTAAAGGTTTGTGGAAAATCCACACGATGAATATATTAATCAACATTGCTCCTAAACCTACAGCTATCATTCCCCAAATGTAGGGTGCTGGGCTTATGCTACCATACATACTGGCAAAGTACGCTTGTACGGAATAATACATTGGTGAAATGTAGCTCATCCATTCATATGGTGCGTACATCATGTCACGCGAGATAGTAGCCCCATTCGCTAATGTTTGTATTAATAAAATCGGTAGGTTTAAAATCATACCGCCTTCGCCTATTAGGAATATGAAAATTGCAGTGAAATTAAACGCTACCATGTAATTCAATACTTGGTGAGCTAGAAGACTTAGTAATATGTCGCCACTTGGCTCATTTACTAAATATGTAACACCAGCAGCAGCAAGTGAAGAGACAACTCCAATTAATATTGCTGTTAATTGGACATATATGAATAACCTAGTTTTACTAGCTTTCCCACGGCTCGCTTTAAATGATCCAACTAACTGCATTGCACCGATCATTGCACCTGTATAACCAGCCATCGTTAAGAACATTGGCAGCATATTATTATGCATACCATCTGGAATCTCATTAATTGTTATGAAATTTCCTACATAGGAGTTCTCAATCATATCCGCCATTTCAACAGCTTGTTCCTCTGGAACGTTAAAATTCATTAACACACCTTGTGCTGTTTGTTGTGAAAACTGTGTACTTAGTTGGTTATTAATTTCTGTTACAATCGAAGTCATTGTTGAAGAAACAACTGTTGCTCCCGCTTCGTTTACCGTGAAGTCAATACTCGAGGATATTTCTCCGTTTTCCATGTCCGCTGAGAATGTTTTAGGGATATGTACAACTAAAGCTATATCATTTTTTTCTAATTCTTTTAATGCTACTTTATTTGTTATATCAGTTTGGATTTCTTCAAATGGTAGTTGCTCTCCTAGATTTTTTGCGATCATTTTACCATATTCGCCTTCATCATCATTAACAATGGCTATCGGTAATTGATCAATATTCCCTGGTATAGCTGTATAACCTGGCAAGAAAATACCTAACATGGCTACTGCATAAAATATTGCCATAAAGATCGATGCAATTGCACCTTTAGTTTTTAAAAACTCTACAAATTTCATTCTTTGCTTCCTTCCTCATATTAAACAAATTTAGTATAACACCTTCACAAAAAGTACTCTAATAAAAGTACTTTAATTAAACTATATTGATACAATAATCTATTTTACTTTTAAAATCAAATACAAAATTCTTAAATTCAACTAATTAAATATAAATTTGTCTAAAAAGTGAAGGGAAGTGATAATTTATTGGAATATAAATAAAGCAGCCGAAGATAGTTAATCTTCGACTGCTTCATTTAATTAGCTTTCAGTATCAATTCATATCCTTCTTGAATATTCCCATCTATCACAGTCGCATGATAGTTTCCTTCTGCCCAATCATCCACTTGGCTATGATACCATTCGGATTTCATGTGACCACTTTGTCCCGGTCCCACAATATGATAGGCCTCATTTAGATTAGCCAAATCTGCCACAAATCGCCAAGACGCTCCGTGATCCACTTTTCCATCCTCTCCGTAACCAGCTGCTTGAACTGTAATATTGGAACCTCCAATTGGTACCGGGTCTGGATTTAGTAGATAAGCTAAAATGGGAGAAGCCCCTCCTAGCGGATGATCAAACGTTAGCTGGTGGTAATCTCCCCATTTCCATTTCTTTTCGTTCGAACCAAACTCTTCAGATATTTCTTCTGTAGCTTCTACAAATGAATCATATACCCATTTGTCTACACCACCGTACGTTTCTAGCCAAGCACTTTGCTCGCTATTGTAGCCTTTTCGTAATAATTGATCCGAAATATTACCTTTACCAGGTAGCATCGAATATACATCTTCAGGCATTTCTTCCTCTAGCAAAGTTTGTGGTAGCTCCTTCATCCATTTATGAAACACGAGTGGCGCTGCTTGGTCCTTATCATCGACTTGATCCCACTGCTTCAGCAAAGCAAGAATTTCTTTATATTTACCCTTAGCATCTAGGTTTTCAACCGATCCAAGCATTTGTGTCAAAAACTCTTTAGCGTATAAATTTGTTTGATCCATTTGTAGTTTCATCATATCTTCTTTAGTGAGGTCTGATTTACTTTCAAGTACTTCTGCTATTCGCTCATATCGATACGATTGAGCCCAAAAATTAGTAATATGATATGGATAGGAATCATCCACGACCTCATTGTTTGCAGTTGCTATAAAGCCTTCCTCAGGGTTCACAACTATTGGAAGTTCGTCATAAGGAACAAAGCCTTCCCAACCGTAGTCTGCAGAGTCTCCAGGTACAGGCAATTGACCATTCCCCGTCTTCCTTAGAGGTACCTTACCATTCGCTTTATATGCAATCGTCCCATCTTTGGCTGCAAACACAAAGTTTTGCGCAGGTGCATGGAAGTCCTCCAAAGCTATTTCAAACTCTTCCCAGCTCGATGATTTATTCATTTTTAAAATTGCTTGTAATTCTAGCGTAGGTTCTAACGCGGTCCATTGCATGGAAAATAATGCAGATGCTTCCTCATCTTTGAATAAGACATCCGAAATTATAGGGCCATGTCTAGTCACCACTACTTCAAATGGAACGTCATCCTGTCCTTTTACTTTAATAGGTGAGTGACGAACTTCCGCTTGCTCCCATTCCCCTTCGTATAAAAATTGTGTACGATCATCTGGATTTGGTGTTTCAATATAAAGATCCTGTACATCTGGCCCAACATTCGTTACTCCCCAAGCAACCTCTTCGTTATGACCAAGAATGATACCAGGAACACCAGCAAATATAACCCCACTCACATTTTGTTCTGGGGACTCTAAATGCATTTGATACCAAATGGAAGGCGTACTCAACCCTAAATGTGGATCATCTGCAAGTAAAGGAAGCCCACTAGCTGTCTTTTCTCCACTTACTACCCAGTTATTACTACCATTAAATTCATTCTGTAGAACCGACGAGTTAAAGTAACCACTCACATTTACTGGTTTGCTAATATTCGCCTCAATAATTGATTGGGCATTTTCAGGATAAGTTATAAAAAGCTCCTTCGCCTTTTCTTCATCTAACTCGGTTAGAGCCCAATGTCTGATTGCAAGTGTTGACCAGTTTCCTCCTAAATCATATGCCATATATTTCCCAATCGTTAGTGAGTCAGTTGGAGTCCATTCTTCTGGCTCGTACCCTAGTAACTTAAATTCATAGCTTAGTTTATTTTCTTTTTTTGCAAATTCGATAAAATCATTGACTCCTTCTGCATACCACTTTAATACTTCCTTCGCTTCCTCACTATATCCATCATAAGATTTCTCGGCAGCATCACGTAAGCTGAAGGTTAAAAAAAACTTGTCGGTATCAACAGCAGCTCCCCCTACAACTTCTGCCAAACGCCCGCTAGCTTGCCTTCTAGCCAAGTCCATTTGAAAAAGCCTATCCTGCGCTTGCACGAATCCTTGCGATCGATAAAGATCAGCATCTGATTGTGCAGTAATATGCGGAACCCCTTCTGCGTCACGTACAACTTTTACATCCGAGTCCAGTACTTCCATCGTAAGTTCCCCTTCAATAATTGCTTTCGTGCTAGATAAATACTTGTTCAACCCAATAACGATAATAATTGCTAATACAACAATAATACCTATAATCCAGGCAGTTATTTTCCACCCTTTTCTCATATGCCCTACCCCCTTTGTTCTTTTACAGTATTCGACTTTTTTTAAAATTTCCCTTCCCTTTACTGAACAAACTTGTAGGATATTAATACAACTGGTTGCATTCTTGAAGCACAAGCATCCTATCTATCTCGTATAGAACTAGAACTCTCTCGTTTGCACATGAATCATTCTCGTATAGCATTATATCTCTCTCGTTTGAGTAAAGCTCTCTTGTATAGCATTGAGTTGCTCTCGTATAGCTTTATATCTCTCTCGTTAACACATGCATCACTCTCGTATAAATCCGATATGTTGGATCCATATAAAAAAAGACCCATGAATAATTATATTCATAGGTCTAGGCTTGTATTAGTCTATATTTTCTCCAACAATTTTTACTTCTAGCTCTAGCTCGACACCAAAGTTTTCTTTTACTGTTTTTTTCACCATTTCAATCGTGCTAATATAATCGGTTGCAGTAGCATTATTTTTATTGACGATAAAGCCGGCATGCTTCGTGGATACCTCTGCTCCACCAAAGCCTTTACCCTGTAAGCCACTGTCTTGAATGAGCTTTCCTGCAAAATATCCTGGTGGTCGTTTGAATACACTACCAGCAGAAGGATATTCTAATGGTTGCTTCGATTCTCGTTGAAAAGTAAGATCCGCAATTTTAGCATCAATCTGTTCTTGATTTCCTTTTTCCAATAAAAACTCCGTTGATAATACATAATAGCCTTGCTTCGTAATAATACTCTTTCGATACCCTAGCTCTAATTGCTCTTTTGAAAGAACAAGCTTTTCTCCAGCCGGAGTCAGCACTGTACATTGCACAATTATATCTTGGATTTCTCCGCCGTATGCTCCTGCATTCATCGCCATTGCCCCACCAATAGAGCCGGGAATACCACAAGCAAATTCTAAGCCTGTTAGGGATTCCTGCGCTGCCGCCTTTGATACATCAATTATATCAGCACCACTCTCGGCAATCACACGGTTACCATCAATTATGATTTTATTTAAATTTTCTAGCCGTAGTACAATTCCTCGTACTCCACCATCACGAACGACCATATTTGAGCCGTTTCCAAGTAGTAATAACGGTATATTATGTTCATATGCATATTGAACGACAAAGGCTGCCTCATCTTGAGTTGAAGGTGTAACAAATAAGTCTGCCTTACCACCCATTTTAGTTACTGTATGCAAATTCAATGCTTCATCTATTTTAATATTTTCCGGATTTAACTTTTCGTTTAAGCTTTGAAACCATTTTTGTTTATTCAAAGAGAGACAATCCTTTCTACTTTAACCTGTTACCCTTACATAGTATGCATTTTCACTCATAATATATCAAGCGAAACTGCTATAACCATTCTTTAGACCAAGTCTCGATTCCGCCAACTACTTCTTTTAGCGCAAGACCTTTCTCCGTCAAGTTATATTCTACCCGTATAGGTACCTCGGAAAAGACAGTTCTTTCAACTATTCCCTCTTTTTCAAGTTCCTTTAAACGCTCTGATAACAAACGCCCACTAATAGGAAGTGACGACTCAATTTCATTAAATCTTTTTGCTCCATCCATTAGTTGGTGCACGATTAGCGCCGTCCATCTTTTTCCTAGCAACTCCATTGCCTTTGATAAACGTGGACATAATAACGTTTCTTTCATCTGATTCACCTCTATTACTTCCTATTATATTCTTTTTTTCTCACTTTGTAAAATTAAGTAATTTAATTACTTGACGTAACCAAGATATTAATCTACATTTAGTTACATAAAGTAACTAAAAGTTTACCCTTTAGAGAAAAAGGTACAGTAAATTATGGTTTTATTATATTGTTTCGAAATAAAAACTCTTGATTTCAAAACAATATTGTTTTATACTAAAAAAAACAATCCTTAGGAGGAAATTAACAATGACAAAATTTAATCTCGACGCTGCACATTCTACAATCGACTTTTCAGTAAAACACATGATGGTTTCAAAAGTAAAAGGATCATTCACAAATTTCACAGCAGACTTAGATGGTAATGCCGAAGATTTAACCGGTGCTACAATTAGCTTTGATATTGAAGTAAAATCAATCAACTCAAACAACGAAGATCGCGATAACCACTTACGCTCTGGAGATTTCTTTGATGCAGAAACCTACCCAAGCATCAAATTTGTGGCAACTGATATTAAGAAAACAGACGATGGTGAATATGACGTAACTGGTGACCTTACGATTAAAGACGTTACAAAACCAGTAACATTTGACGTTGAATACGGCGGTAAAGGTACTAATCCATGGGGTCAAGAAGTAGTAGCTTTCTCTGCAGATACAAAAGTAAATCGTAAAGAATTTGGTTTAACTTGGAACCAAGCTTTAGAAACTGGCGGCGTTCTAGTTGGCGAAGACATTAAAATCACTGTTGAACTTGAGTTAAACCCAGCTCAATAATTGTTGTAAATGGAAAAAGCTATCCTTTTGGATAGCTTTTTTGTTTGTACTATAAAATCACCGGTTCACAAGTTTAATACCAACTAAAATTAACTGAATATTACGAAATATATTGCATACTTTATAATGTTAAAAAAATGTGTTATTGTATGAATTATCTTATTTTCTGAAAGGGCGGAATATTATGTCCCAAATGCTTGCTTTAGTTATTGTCGTTGCTATTTTATTTATTGGAGACTTTGTTTCCATACGGACTAAGGCTTGGATTCCTTCTGTTTTCGTAGCTGCTGTTCTTTTCATTATTGGTTATTGGACTTTCTTCCCAAAGGAAATCGTTTCGATAGCTGGTGTACCACCAGTAGTTGCAACTATGATGATTTATCTTCTAATCACAAATATGGGTACATTACTTTCTCTTAAACAACTAAAGGAACAATGGAAAACTATACTAATTTCACTAGCTGGAATTTTAGGTATAATTGTCGCATTATTCACAATTGGAACTGTATTGTTTGGAGTTGAAACTATCATTGTTGCAATCCCCCCATTAGTAGGAGGTGTCGTTTCTGCTCTCATCATGTCAGAAGGTGCTGCAAATGCGGGTCTTACCACTTTGTCGGTTTTCGCAATTGTCATTTACGTTATGCAAGGATTCGCCGGATATCCACTTACTTCAATCGTTCTAAAAAAAGAAGGAAAAGACCTTCTTCAAAAGTTCCGTTTCGGTGAGATTACTATTGCAGGACAAAATAACGGTGAAGCTGAAAAACCAAAAGAAGAACTCAAAATGTTTAGTAAGTTACCAGCCAAATATAATACGGATTATTTTAAGCTGTTCCGTCTAGCTTTCGTCGGTTTCCTTGCTTATGGGGTATCTACTCTTTTAAATCCTATTATAGAAATTAGTCCTTTTGTAGTTTGCTTGTTATTTGGTATTATCGCGGGAAGTTTTGGTTTCTTAGAAAGCAATGTCCTACAAAAAGCAAACAGCTTCGGTATTTGTATTTTAGTATTAATGCTCTTTGTTTTCGATGCTTTGAAAAATGCTACCCCTTCAATGATTATGGAACTACTTTATCCACTTGTAGGAACAATTGTTATAGGAGTAATCGGAATGTACATCTTCTCCTTCATCATTGGAAAAATCCTGAAAGTTAGCAAAAACATGGCTTTTGCAGTTTCTTTAACAGCACTTTACGGATTTCCTGCTGATTACATCATTACAAATGAAGTTATTAAATCTTTAACAGAGGATGAAAAAGAAAGAGAAGTTTTAACTAGTTACATGCTTCCTCCAATGCTTGTAGGTGGATTCATTAGTGTGACCATCGTATCTGTTATTCTAGCAGGTATTTTCGTAGGATTCTTATAAGTAGTGTTTGAAGAAAGTAAAAAAACATATTGAACAATGATTATAGATGAAACGGCATTATGATTAACGGAGGGAACAGCATGATTAACAATAAAATAAAAGAATCAATCAAAAATAATAGAGAAGAACTAACTCAATTACGTAGAAAATTGCACAGCGAGCCTGAGCTATCATTTGAGGAATTCAAAACAACTCAGTTTGTATGCGAGTATTTAGATAATCTAGGAATCTCTTATCGAAAAACTGAACCTACCGGAGTTATCGCAGAAATTAAAGGGGCAGCAGGAGGAAAAACAGTTGCTCTTCGAGGAGATATGGATGCCCTTGCTGTTCAGCAGCTTAACAAGCATGTCCCTTACGCCTCTAAAATAGAAGGTAATATGCATGCATGTGGTCATGATGCACATACCTCTATGCTATTAATAGCAGCAAAGGCACTTTCAGAGGTAAAAGATCAGCTTCCCGGTAATGTACGCTTCTTATTCCAGCCAGCAGAGGAAATAGCACAAGGTGCACAGGCTATGGTCAACCAAGGCGCTATGGAGAATGTTGATAATGTTTTCGGCATTCATATTTGGTCTCAAATGCCGACAAATAAGGTTTCCTGTACACCAGGTCCTTCTTTCGCTGCAGCTGATATCTTCAAAGTGACATTCAAGGGTCGCGGTGGTCACGGTGCCATTCCAGAGGCTTGTATCGATGCAGCTCTTGTTGCTTCGTCTTTCGTTATGAACATTCAAACAGTCATTTCCAGAACGATTGACCCACAAAGCCCCGCTGTTCTAACAGTTGGTAAAATGGTCGTTGGTACACGATTTAATGTTATTGCGGAGAATGCAGAGATAGAAGGAACTGTCCGTACGTTCCAGCCAGCTACTCGGGATCATATTGAAAAATCTATTACCCAATATGCGGAAAGCGTGGCAGCTATTTACGGAGCAACCGCTAAAGTTGAATATATAAGAGGCACAGATGCTGTAGATAATGATGAGGAAAGTGCTAAACTTGTCCAACAGGTAGCTTCAGCAGCATTTGGATCAGAAGTAGTTTTCAATGAGAAGCCGACAATGGGTGGAGAGGATTTCTCTGCATTTTTAACAAAAGCTCCTGGTAGCTTTGCATTTGTCGGTAGTGGAAACTCTGAAAAGGATACGGAGTGGGCTCATCATCATGGCAACTTTAATATAGATGAGGATGCACTTTCTACTGGTGCTGAACTGTATGCGCAGTATGCTTGGGCATATTTGAATAAATAAAGTCAAAAATGCATTCTGGTAGAGAAAACAGATTCATAGTTTTCTCTGCCTTTTTTTGTGCGGAAATTATCGTCTGACTTTTGGAACTATTTTTATAGAGAATCGTATATAATATAGATTATAAAATATAGAATTGGAGAGATATTAATGGAAGATTTATTAGGAATAGGTCTCGGTTTCGTAGCAATCATATTGACTTTTTCAATACCACTATCCGCAATTTGGACAAATCATTTACGAAAATCACAAAAAGTACGAGCACAAATCGTTAAGGACGAAATTGAACTAGAAAAACTTCGATACAATAATTTTTTAGTGGAAACAGAGAAAATGCGTCTAGACCTTCAATCCAAACAGGCAAGTTTACTAGAAACAGCGGATCCAGTTATTTTAGATTTACAGAAGCAGTCGATATATGAAGCACAAACTATATCTAGATAGAATTATCTTGCCAAATTTCAAGACGATTGTTTTTTTATGCAAAAAAATAGGAGTTTACTATGAAAACATCTACCAAAGGATTTTTCCAGTTACTCAAAAGTCTTAAGTGGCCAGTAAAGATAACAATTATAGCAATTGTTCTATCCCTCTTAAGTACTGTTATTGGATTAATCGTACCTCTTGTTACAAAAGATTTAGTTGATACGCTAACAACTACTGCTTTCAATTGGAAAATGATTGGCGTTTTACTCGTCGTATTCCTTTTGCAGGCGATTTCAGGCGGATTTTCATTTTACTTATTATCTTATATCGGTGAATTTATCGTCGCGGATCTTCGTAAAAAACTATGGAGCAAAGTACTCCATCTTCCTGTTCCCTACTACGATCAAAATGAAAGTGGCGAAACGATGAGTCGTATTACTCAAGATACGACGACGTTGAAATCACTTATTACGGATCATTTAGTAAATTTCGTGTCTGGAATTATTACAATTATAGGGTCCGTTATTATCTTATTTTTTATTGATTGGAAAATGACGTTGATCATGCTTATTAGTGTTCCGCTAAGTATAGCAATCATGATGCCACTTGGCACGATGATGCACAAAGTATCAAAGTCTACCCAAAAAGAAATGGCTTCGTTTTCAGGACTTTTAGGGCGAGTGCTATCTGAAATCCGGTTAGTAAAATCTTACCAGGCAGAGAAAACGGAAACTGTTAGAGGAAATGAGGCCATTCAAAACTTATATCGATTTGGCTTGAAAGAAGCGAAGATACAAGCATTCATCTCCCCTTTTATGACGCTCATCATGATGGCAATTTTAGTCGTCATTTTAGGTTATGGCGGTTTACAGGTATCTAAAGGAATCTTATCTGCCGGAGATCTCGTTGCAATCATCTTTTACTTAGTAAACATTATTGTTCCTTTTGCACAGATGGCAACATTCTTTACCTCTTTCCAAAAAGCAGTTGGAGCAACGGAGCGTATCCAAGAAATATTCTATATGGATGCTGAAACAGCAGAACTAGAAGCACCAAAACCTTTAAAAGATGGAGTTATAACATTTGAAGATGTCCATTTTTCTTATGGCCCTGAGAAGAAAGTAATAGATGGTATTTCCTTAACAGCACAGCCAGGAACCGTTACTGCTTTTGTTGGACCTAGTGGTGGAGGAAAAACTACTATTTTCTCCTTGCTTGAACGATTTTATGAACCTGATTCTGGAACCATTTTATTCGATGGATCACCAATTACCAGGTTATCTTTACATGCCTGGCGCTCTAAAATTGGCTACGTCTCTCAGGAAAGTCCCTTAATGAGCGGCACTATTTTATCGAATATGACGTATGGAATGACGGAAAATCCTCCAATGGAGAAAATAATCCAAGCAGCTGAGGCAGCAAATGCTATAGATTTTATAGAGGAACTGTCAGACAAATACGACACACTCGTTGGAGAACGGGGCATCAAGCTATCAGGTGGACAACGCCAACGGATCGCTATTGCACGTGCACTCTTACATGATCCTAAAATATTATTATTAGACGAGGCAACCTCTAACCTAGATAGTGGTTCAGAAGCATCCGTACAAGAAGCGCTCGAACGATTAATGGAAGGTCGAACCACCCTGATCATTGCTCATAGACTCGCAACAATTATTCATGCCGACCAAATCTTATTCTTAGAGCAAGGGAAAATCACAGGAAAAGGCACACATGAAGAGCTTCTTGCACACCACAAACTATACAAAGAATTTACACATGGGCAAGGATTGTCGTGAAATAGAAACTCCAATGAGCACAGTCTTTAGACTTGGCTCATTGGAGTTTTATAAGTTAAAAACGTATAAGCCTCTACTTCTCGAATTCCTCGACAATTCTGTGTTATCATAACTAACAACTAAGAGTGAAAAGTTTGATTAACTAAGATGGAGGTTCATTATGCAGCTAACAATTAGAGCAACAGGTGAAAATGTAGAAGCTATTACTTATCTTCTTGCTAAAAACCCTAATAATATATATGAACGGAACCATAAAGGTCATCACATTAGAATGTTTTATAATGTAGTAACTGATACAGAACTTGAGCTGACTATTTTCGTGTCGCCAGATCCACTAGCCCTTGTAAATCATTCTTCGAATGCATATGACATAACCCATTATATTAACGATCGTGAATTTGTAGTAAGCAGCATCTTTATGTCACTCATCCGAAATGCACTTGGTACTGCTTTAAACGGGAAGCCAAAAGAAGAATATACAAAATGGGTGGATTACCGTTTTCCTTTTGTCTTTAGTTTTGGACCGGTTGCAACTGAGTTAAGTGAACATGAAATTCGGAATCTATTTGAACCATTGGGTTATGATGTCAGAGTTGAGTATGCAGAAACGGATTATTCCTTTCGTTTAAAAGAAAGAAGTTCTGCATGTTTTATCACTTTGTCTAGTCAAACTTCCCTTCAAAAAGGGCTCCAACAGCTATTTATACTCATTCCGGTGTTGGACAACTATAAACATTATTTTATTGATGAATCAGAAATTGAAAAGCTAAAACGGTACGGTGAGGGCTGGCTTGAGGATCATCCCCAGAAAGAGTTTATCGTCCGTAAAGCTTTACGTTTTAAGGAAATCTATAGTCAACTTGAAGAACAGGATAATTCTGAAAAGCAAATTCATCCTATACCGCTGAATGAGCTTCGTTACGAAAGAATTGTGGATTCAGTTAGAAAACTACCCGTAAAAAATAAGATTGTCGATTTTGGATCTGGTGAAGGTAAATTATCTGCTCGACTAGGTTTTGTTGAAGAGGTTCGGGAGATTTTTGCCGTGGAACCAAGTGAAATTGCAAGATTAAAAGCATTGAAACGATTTGAAAAGATAAAGGATCAAAAAGGCTTTGTCGAACCAAAAATGATTTGGGGCTCTCTTTTTTACTTTGATGAACGCTTAAAAAACAAAGATGTCATCATCCTTTGTGAAGTGATTGAGCACATCGATGAAGAAAGATTACCAAAAGCAATGGATCTAATTTTAGAACATTATTACCCAGCTTCTTTAATCATTACTACACCAAACAAGGAATATAATCATGTTTATCAAATGGTTGATTCTATGCGACATAATGATCATCGTTTTGAATGGACAAGAGAAGAATTTAAGAAATGGTGTCTTCGTATGAATCACTCTGAACGCTACGAGCTGTCGTTTGAAGGTATTGGGGATGAGGATGAAACCCATGGTTTTCCTACTCAAATGTGCACGTTTATCAGGAAGGAGAAGCATTCATGAAAATAACAATACCAAGTTCAGGGATTGTCCTTCTAATCGGCGCGTCCAATAGTGGAAAAACAACATTGCTAAACAACTGGATCCGTGAAGAAACTATTTTACCATCGGAAGTGATAAGTTCTGATGATTATCGTTTAGTTGTGGGCGATACGAATTTTATTGAATGGACAGGCAGACCAAAAGATGAGGCAGATAGTCTCTACGACCAATACTATACTATATCAAAAGAAGCCTTCCATATGATGGATAATGTAATCGAAGCTAGATGTCGATTAAATAAATTAACATTTATAGATGCAACACATATTTTCTCAGATGATCGAAAAAAATATATAGCGTTAGCTCGAAAACATCATGTACCAATTGTTGCAGTTGTATTAGATATTCCACAAGAAACACTACTTGAACGTGATGAACAACGAGAACAACCTCGTGGAAAGAAAAAAGTAAAACAGCAGTATCAAAATTTAAAGCGGGAAAAACGTTCCATAAAAAAAGAAGGGTTCAAATCAATCTATTCCATCAATGCGGAAGAAGAAATTGGGCTTGTGCGGATGGATCATCCTCTACTGGTCGATGTGGAGTATGGTATTGATTTAATTGGAGATATACATGGCTGCTATGATGAATTTATTGCCCTTTTGAAAAAACTTGGTTACAAGGAAAGCGATGATGCATTATATATCCATCCAAAGGGTAGAAAGTTTATGTCTGTTGGTGATGTTATGAGCAGAGGACCAGAATCACTAAAAACGATGCTGTTTTTCCAACGACATGTCGAACAAGGATTGGCATATATGACGGACAGCAACCATGGTTGGAAAATTGCCCGTTGGCTTGATGGACGAAATGTAACATTAAATTATGGGGACGAGAAAGTAGAAGAAGAATTTAAAGAATATGAGAAGGCTCATGGGATAGAGAAGACAACGGAAACAAAGGAAATGTTGAAAAATTTCCTACTTCGTTCTCCTTCTCATTATGTATTAATGAAAAATGGTACTCCTACCGCAGTATGTACCCATGCCGGAATTAAAGATGAGTTTATTGGTAAACAATCACCTGATATTCAAGATTTTTGTCGATATGGAGATACAAGTGGTTTGAATGAAAAAGGAAAGCCAATCCGGGACGATTGGTTTGTCCATCATAAAGGGAGCATAGTTATCATTTGGGGACATGACCCAAAACTACAGCCACTTGTGATAAATAATACGATTAATATCGATCAAGGCGTTGTTTTTGGTGGTAAGCTAACAGCGTTTCGATATCCCGAAGAGGAATTCGTTTCTGTAAAAGCCGCGAATGATTATTCTGGTCCATTAGATAATCCATTGCAGGAATGGGAAAAGAAACGTTTTGATGCACCAAATATAGGGAAGTTTATTGACGGATATTCCGTACAGACTGAACTTTTAGGAGATATTAAGGTTCATCAGGATATCGTTAAATCTGCTATAGACACCGTCTCTCATTATACGGTTCCAATCGAACAACTGCTTTATATTCCACCAACAATGAGTCCTACTCCGGAAACTTCAAAGCTTCCCGATTTCTTAGAGCATCCAAAAGAAGCTATTGAATATTATCGGAGTCATGGGATTGAAACGTTGATCGCTGAGAAGAAGCATATGGGCAGTCGTGCAGTACTACTTTTATTTAAAGATAAAGAATCAGCGAAAAAGTTCATCGGTTGGGAAATAGAAGGTGTAATCTACTCGAGAACTGGAAGAAGATTTTTTGATAAGATAACAGAACAAAAAGTTTTACGAGAGTTAAACGAAGAGTTGACTCGAAAAGGGTATTTTGAAAAGTATGAAACGGACTATGTATTATTAGATACAGAAATTATGCCTTGGAATTTAAAAGCTAAAGAACTAATTAGCAGTCAATATGCTCATGTTTCGGAAAATGCAATTTTAGATCGAAAGAAACTATTAGAAAAGCTAAATAGTTCCAAACATGTGGATGTGAAGAACTGGCTAGTAGAATACAAGGAAAAACTTGCGAATGCAGAGACATTTAAAGAAGTGTTCCAAAAGTATTGCTGGGATATTGAAGGGACAAATACTATTCAAATTGCACCGTTTCATGTGCTTGCTCACAGTAATGTATCATTTTTTCATAAGCCCCATACATGGCATATGGAAATGAATAAGGAATTCGCTAAGGATTCATCTCTTTTTGTGACAACTGAATATAAAACCATTTCTGATGCAGCGAGTGAATTAGAAGTAATCACTTGGTGGGAAGAAATGACAAAAGAAGGACATGAGGGAATCGTTATTAAGCCTGAATTTTATATCCCAACATCTAGAGGAAGACTAATACAGCCAGCTATTAAAGTAAGAGGTCGTAAATATTTGCATATCATTTACGGGATGGATTATTTAAGTCCTGCAAACTTAGAACGATTGAAGAAACGAAATACAGGTAAAAAGCAAAAACTTGCACTAAAAGAATTTGCGTTAGGTATAGATGGTATAAAACGTTTCGTCAATGGTGACTCGATTGAACGTGTGCATGAATGCGTTTTAGCTACTTTAGCAATGGAATCAGATCCAGTCGATCCAAGATTATAATATTTCGGTACAAAACTGTTTGAAATTATTTATGGACATTAAGAAAACCAGGAAAAAACATGCCCAGCCCTTTAAGGTCAAAACCTGTTTCTATCGTTTTCGAAGTGCTTTGGACAGACGTTTTGCTATAAGATTACCGTTTGATTTTTAAAAAGGCTGGTAATCTTATGGCAGTTGCCTGTCTGTCCGTGCCCTTCTACAACTATTAGAAACAGGTTTGTGCGTTTTTGGATAACTAGAGAGAAGCCACTTTCCTATTTTTAAAGGAAGCTCACGAAGATACAATTTCGTGAGCTATTTCGCTTCTTTATTTAGTAAACACTTACTATTCCTCTTTATCTCCACCAGTAAAAAGAAAACTGCCTGCCTCCATCTATCATTGAATAACAGTATCTCTACTTCATCAGCAATTACAAATCTTTATATCCCTACATTAACTTGAGCTAATCTTATTATCTAAGCGATACGCTTTGCCAAATCTTCTAAAGTAGTACTACGCGATAAGACATCACAACGAACGCGTAAGGCGGTGACAGCTTATACGCTCACCCTTGCGGAGGCCAACAGGATGTTGGTCACGAAGACGTTGCGATCGCGATGTGGCGCACTTAGCCTTTGTACTTCCACCTGAAACGGAAATCTGTAGTCTGAGTTAATTCTGTGAAGACACTGTAATTTTCAATATTATAATCTCCACCTGTGAAAGTATCTTGTAAAAAACATCGATTTTCTGCGCTTTTTCATCGTTACTTTCTTAATGAAAGCTTTCTATGTTTTTCTAACTAGAATATGGTATCTTATTTATATAATTGGATTTGTTTTCCTATTTATTGGCTTAAAAAAGGGTGTAGATTAGATGAACCTAGGACAATTGATCAAGTTAGAGCGGCAGAGACAGAATATAAAGCAAGAAGCATTAGCTACCGGTATTTGTGTCCCCTCTTACTTGAGCAGAATTGAAAACGGATTAGTCATTCCAAGTGAAGACATAAAAAATCATATTCTGATGAGATTGAATATTTCTTTAGACTCATCGAATGGCGATCAAAATGAAAAAAAGATTGTTCAGTTTAAACTAAAGTTCAAGCAAGTACTAAACTCTCGAGATAAAAAGTTGGCTAAAACGCTTCTTTCCGAAATTCATCTTTATATTGTAGAACATCCGCTAGAAGAAGAACGACTAACCCTCCTTTTGTTAGAAGCTCGCTTGATGCTCATGTTACCTGAAGCAGTGGATATGAAAAGTAATGTCTACATTTTAGAAGAATTCAAAAAAGAAATGACTATTGAACAGTTATTTTATCTCTACACGATTCAAGGTATTACCGCCTATCAAGATAATCAGTTTAGCCATGCCTCTCAGATTTTTAAAGAAGTTTTTCAATTGATAAAAGGCTTTCGAATGGAAGACTGGGAGATGGCAGAATTATATTACATATCTGGGTTATCACTTTTATCCGAATCTCGCTACATTCTAGCAATCGATTATGTAAAGGAAGCCATTTCCTATTTCAATCAAGAAATTTTAATCGAACGATCGATGGAGTGTTTAATAATCCTTGGTATTGCACAAAAACATACTGGCCTCTTAAAGGAAGCACTCACTACTTTTGAAAAGGCTAGAGATATCAATTCAAAAATAGAATCCTCTGAGTTCAATGGAATGATTGAGCATAATTTAGGCTCTTGCTACTCGCTGCAAAAAGAGTCTGAACAAGCATTGCTGCACTTTTTTTATAGTTTGGATGCGAAGCATAGTCCTGATGATAAAATTGTGACTATTCTATCTATTTTGAAAGAATATCATAAAATTGATGATTTGCAGAATGCATTAGTATGGCTGCAAAAAGGGATAGAGACTATCGAGCATTTGTCCAATAGCAAAAAGGATCTCTATTCAAACCACTTCTCCGTATATGGAGCGATATTACTGGAGAAACAAGAACTTATCCCCATTTTCAAGAAAGCTTTGGACTATTTCGGAGGTAAGCAGGATTATAAAAACTGTATGATTTATTGCTACGTATTAGCTAAGCGATTAGCTGAAACTAAACAATATAAGCAAGCATCAATTTACTACGAATTAGGGTTTCATTTTCATTTGAAGCAATCAAAAGTAACTAGTTGGGAGGAATTGTCATGAAGAAAATTGTATTTGGAGTTCTATTTTGTTGCGTTCTATTCACGCTTCCAGTTTTAAGTTCAAACCATCTGGGAGAAGATGACAAACCAAAAATTACTTCTGTTGACGAGTTTATCTAAACACAGAATCAGATTTAGTGAAACATAAAAACGAGCCCTCTTCTAAAGATGGACTCGTTTTTATCTGTTAAATACTATTAGCTTTAGGAAGTCTTATTCAACCGTCACTTCTTCATCCACAATAATATGCTGGCTGTATACCTCTACAAATTCCAAGGTTTCCTCAATATTGTCTACAAGTTCAAAGACGTCGAGAATCATTACGAGCTTTATCGTCGTTTCTTCCCCAAAAATGTTTTTATAGGTGACATCTTTATAATGTGCCTTAACTAGACGATCAACATCCTCTAATTTTACAGCCCGTATGATATTAATGGTCTCTTCATATATTTTGTTTGACATAGTACTAGATAACGAAATGTGTTCGAATAATAGTTTGACAGAAAAAATTTTATACATTGCGCTCACCTCTTACTTATAACTCTATTATGTGAGCACATGTAATGCTATATATTTCATGTGTGAAAGTATCGTAGAAAAGATGCACTTAAATCACATTTTTTGTTCTCACTTTCATCCTTATGTTAGTTCAAATATTAAACTGGCTTTCATATAGCTCGGAGTAAAAACCTCGTTGTTCCAATAGCTCTTTATGTGTCCCCACCTCGATTAAATTACCTTGGTGAATGACTAAGATTTTATCAGCGTTTTCAATCGTTTTTAACCGATGGGCTATGACAAAACTGGTACGCCCTTCCGATAGACGATTTAGGCCTTGCTGGATATCTATTTCTGTTTTCGTATCGATACTGGAAGTTGCTTCATCTAGAATTAGTATATCTGAATCTGCTAAAATGGCACGAGCAATCGCTAATAATTGGCGCTGTCCTTGACTTAAATTGGACCCATTCCCAGTAATCTGTGTGTCATACTTATCGGGTAAATGCTTGATAAATCGATGAGCAGATGCCAGTTTAGCAGCCTCTATTACTTCCTCATCGGTTGCTTCTAGTCTACCGTAGCGTATATTTTCTAAAATGGAGCTTGAAAATAGAAAAGTATCTTGTAAAACAATACCAATTTTTTCACGAAGCTTACTTATTTCATATTCACTGATAGATACCCCATCGATTTTAATATCTCCAGAGTCTATCTCATAAAAACGCATGAGCAAATTAATGATTGTAGTTTTTCCTGATCCTGTTGGACCTACTAAAGCAATCTTTTCTCCTGCTCTAGCGTCAAAGCTAATATTCTTCAAAATCGGTTTTCCAGTCTCATAAGAAAAGTCAACATTGGAAAATGTAATGTCTCCTTTTAAAGTATCTATTGTAAGTGCGTTTTCCTGGTTTTGAAGATCCGGAGCTTCATCCATTATTTCAAATACTCGTTCAGCTCCTGCTATAGCAGACTGAAAGGTATTCAATAAAGTTGAAAGCTGATTAATTGGTCTAAAGAATTGTCTTGAATAATTAACAAATGCTGCAATGATACCAACTGTTGCCAATTCTTGTACTGTCATCACAGCCCCAATTCCAATAATTAAAGCAAGACCTAAATTGTTGATAAAGTTGTTGATAGGTCCTAGAAATCCCGATACAGTATCAGCAGCAGTTGCTGAGTGACGAAGTCGTTCATTAACTATCGAGAACTTGTTGAAATTCTTTTCTTCTTGCCCAAAAAGGGTAATTACTTCATTTCCTGAAATGGCTTCTTCTATAAAACCATTTAGCTCACCTAAATCACGTTGTCTTTTGATGAAGTTGCTACTACTATAGGTGATTATCTTTTTCGTTGTAAAAATAACTAATGGAACCACTAACAGTGACACTATAGCCAACACCCAGTTAAGCATAAACATCGCTATCGTTACACCTGTCACCATCATTATAGTAGAAATAATTTGAATTACACTTTGACTTAATGCGTTATTCAAACTTTCAATATCATTCGTAACGCGACTCATAAGGTCTCCATGCGTACGTTTATCGAAAAACCGCAATGACAGAGTTTGAAACTTTTCATATAAATCTTGGCGTAGTGACCTAATTGTTTTCAAAGACACTCGAACCATTAAAAAGTTCTGTAGCCAAGTAAACATAGCAGCTGCTGTGTACACAATTGCTAATATTACTAAGAAACGTAGTGTTCCGTCCATATCCTTTGGAATTATATACTCATCAATGGTGACACCAATCATATAAGGAACCAACAAGTTTAATAGAGTAGATATTACAACCAATATAATTGAAACAACAATAGCAATTTTTTGTTTCTCCATATATCGCCAGATTCGTTTTAACGTACCTTTTTTATCTTTTGCTTTTTCTACCGGTCCACCAAATCCTCTTGGACCTCTTGCACGACCAATTGCATTAGAGGCTGGTTGAGCAGAAGCTTTACTCATAGGAAAGGACCTCCTTTCCACTTTGGGTTGCATAAATACTGAGGTAAATCTCGCTAGTTTCAATCAGTTCATCATGTGTACCACTTGCTACAACCATTCCATCCTCCATTACAAGAATTCGATCGGTGTTTATAATGGAAGAGACTTTGGATGATACGATGAATACAGTTGTATCCGATAGATACTGCCCAAGTGCTTGTTGTACCTGAACTTCAGATATTGCATCTATGGCAGAAGTCGAGTCATCTAATACTAGTATTTTCGGTTGACGGATAAACGAGCGGGCCATCGATAAACGCTGTTTTTGGCCACCAGACAGATTTGTAGCCCCTTGCATAAGCTCATGGGAAAACTGCCCATCTACTTTTTCTATAAATTCACTGGCAGCTGCTGAGTTAGCTGCTTTTTCCATGTCCGCTAAAGTTGCCTCTTCTTTACCGAAGCGTATATTTTCTTCTATTGATCCTGCAAATAACGTTGCCTTTTGAGGTACAAACCCGATCAAACTTCTTAAACTCTCAATAGAATACTCTTTTATGTTTATTCCATCTATCAATATCTCCCCTAAATCTGGATCATACAATCTAGGAAGAAGTTTGATAAGTGTTGACTTCCCACTTCCTGTAGGTCCTATAATTCCAATCGTTTCTCCACTATTCACATGAAACGAAATATCCTTTAATACATATTCCCCATTTTTGCTATAACTAAAATTGACTGATTTAAACTCTATCTCTCCCTTGATGTCGTTGTCCGATACAGGTTTAATAGGGTCAGTTACATCAATTTTTGTTTCCAAAACTTGTTGAATTCGACCAGCAGATGTGAATGATCTCGTAATCTGCATTAATACATGACTACTAGATACCAACCCGTTCATAATAATCGTTAAATAGTTGGTGAACGCTAAAATAACTCCGACCTCTAGCGTTCCCTCATTTACTTTTATAGCACCCATCCACATCCCAATTACTACACCAATATTAACGATAAATAGCATAACGGGCATTAGTGTGAGAATCACCTGTTCTGCCGACATATTACGTTTCGTTAACTCTTCATTTACACCTTTAAATGCTTTTATCTCATAATCTTGTCGATTGAATGATTTAATCACACGTATCCCCGCAAACGTTTCTTGAAGCTTCGTATTCACTTTGTCCATAGCTTTTTGTACTCTTTCAAATAATTTTCCTGTTTTATAAGAGAAAAAGTAGATTAAAACAATTAGTATTGGAATAACAACCAATAGCACAGGGAATAGCTCTCTAGCGGTAAACCAAACAATCGCAACTGCTCCTATAAATAATAGCGGTCCTCTTACAAAAACACGAAGTGTCATCATAAGTGCTTGTTGGACAGCAGTTATGTCATTTGTCACAATCGTTATTAATTTCCCTACACCAATATTGTCCATATTTTTACTTGAAAACTTCTCAGTCATTTTGAATACATCTCTTCGAATATCAGCCGCAAAATTTACTGCTGCTCTAGTGCTATATATCGTACACCCTGCTCCACCTACCAGCCCAATGACTGCAGTAACAAGCATTAGAACACCAAGTTTCACGACATAAGCTGTATCATCATTAGCAATACCATCATCAATAATATGCTGCATGATTGTCGGTGATAATAAATCCATCGCCACTTCAATACACATAAAAATTGGCGCTAAAATAGCAAAAAGCATATATGGTTTAACATAAGGAAGTAGTTTCCTAAAGGATTTCATAAAATCTCACTCCCTAATAGTCCTCTGTCTGTAATCGTTCTGTTATTTCTTTCATAAACGCAATAAGTTTTGGTGAATTCTCGGGAGTGCTCCGGGTTTGCTTTATCGCCTTTCTAAGCTCAGCCTCCCACAAATCAATTATCTCTTTTAGATGAATAGCTTCTTCAGAGTTTTGCCAAATCCACCGAGCCTCCCAGTTGCTCCAAAATGACCCCTCTTTGCGATTTGCAAACTCCAGCAATCGACTTTTCCCCTTTTCTTGAATGCAATAAGTCTTTTTATCGGATGAAGGTTCGAGTTCTATCATTTCCTGCTCTAGTAATTCTTGAAGTGCAGGGTATACCGTTCCCGCACTGGCTGAATAATGTCCTCCCGACCTAACTTCTAATTCCTTCATTATTTGGTAGCCATGCATCGATGCTTCCTCCAATAGATGCAGGATTGCCATCTGAACAAATCCTCTACGTCTTTTCATGTAAACCAACTCCTTTATATATATCGGTAATTTTAATCGATATATCGATTAAAAACAATAGTAAAAGGAGTTACCCAATATAATTTAGGTAACTCCTTGTTATCAGCTATTATGGAATCGTATATTCTAATTACTATCAGTCGACATATTCCACTTTTTCTAATGGTTCAAATGCAGGACCCTCTAATACGTCTCCCTTATAACTAAACCTGGATCCATGACATGGACAATCCCATGAGCTTTCCGCATTATTAAAGGAAACATTACACCCCATATGAGTGCATGCCGGTTTTACTAAATAAACTTTTCCTTGGTCATCCTTGTAAGCGCCGACCTTTTTACCATCTAGCATTATTAGATCACCACTACCATTTTTTAAATCCTCAAGCTTCAAATCTACCAGTTCTGTTTTCCCTTTAACTAGTTCTTTTGCAACACTTGCATTGGTCTTTGCGAAGCTTGTTATATCTTCTTTTTTCAGTTTAGAGCGGGATGGGTTATAAAGTTCTATATAGCGGTTTTCCCTTTCCAATACAAGATCAGCCATGATTCTTGCGGCAACCGTACTGTTGGTCATTCCCCATTTTGCATATCCGGTTGCCACTAATACATCTGACTTTCCTGCTGTCATCGCACCGACATATGGTAGCTGATCTAAAGTAACTAAATCTTGAGCAGACCAGCGATAATCATAATTTTTCACCTTAAACTGTTCTCGACCAAAAGCTGCGAGAGTTTCGGTATTCTCATTTGTATCGCCTTCGAATCGACCAGTTACATGACCTTCTCCTCCAATTATCAAATACCTTTTTCCATCATTACCTAATGCTGTCCGTACAGATCTTGTAGGTTTCTCTACATTTATATACATACCTTTTGGATAATTAGTCGGTGCAATAGAAGCTAGTGCGTAGGAACGTTCTGAATGCATCCGAGCAAAGTATAATCCATCTCCATCATTAAATGGGAAATGACTGCAAACTAATATTTTGTTTGCACGAATTAGCTGACCTTCCATTAGTTCTACTGTGTTAGACTTAACGGTCTTTGCACGAGACTCTTCAAAAAACTGTACTCCATTCTCTATTGCTTTATCCATTAATGCCTTTGCGTATTTTATCGGATGGAACTGGCCTTGGTCTTCTAACTTAAGTGCTTGCTTCACTGTATAAGGTAGTCCGGTATCCTTCGTTAAGGTTGCTCCTTCTATGCCAAGAGTGCTGTAAGCCTCCATTTCCTTTTCCACTTTTTCTATACCAACCTCGGTATCTGCATAAATATAGGCAGGCAACGTTTCGTATTCGCAGTGTATGCCCAATTGTTCAATCGTCTGTTTTATAAACTCTTTGGCTTCTGTATTTGCGTCATAGTATAGCCGTGCCTTTTCTTCTCCAAAGGTAGTAATCAGTTGCTGATAGATGGGACCATGCTGCGCGGTCACCTTGGCAGTTGTGAATCCCGTAGTTCCTTCCAATATCCGACTACCCTCCACTACTATCACCTTTCGTCCGCTACCACTAAGCAAATATGCTGCGGTAATACCTGTGAGGCCAGCGCCGACAATGACAATATCCGTTTCGATATTATTATTTATTTTAGGATATAGCTGAAGGTCATTATTTACTCTCCAGTAGGATTTAGATTCCTTAGGTAAAATTTGATCTGACAATATATTTCCTCCTTTTTCTACAGTGTCTATCTATTGATGAAACTTTATTCAATATTTTGCGTATAAAAGAAAAACAGTTATAAGTTAGGGGTATGAAGATGGATAGTTTTGGGTTCTTTGTTGCTGGGATGCCTATATTTTTTGTGATAGTATTTTTATTAATTTTGGGGCTTATTATTTTTGCGATTATTCAGGGTTTAACGCAGTGGAGTAAAAATAATAACTCTCCTAAGTTATCTGTACCCGCTCAAGTAGTGACTAAACGCTCTAAAACGAGTGGTGGTTCGGGCGATAGTTCAGCATCGACTTCCTACTATGTTACTTTTCAATTTGATAGTGGCGATCGTTTGGAATTGCGTCTTAACGGCACAGATTATGGGATGCTTGCAGAGGATGACTTAGGTATACTGACTTTCCAAGGTACAAGATATCACTCATTTGAAAGAAAATAAAAACGTGCAGGCTCAATTTGGGCTGCACGTTTTTTGTGAATGACTTGTATTTGTAATTGCGCTTTTCAAATCACCGATCCTCTTTCCCCCAGCACTCCGTGTTCTTTAGACCAGGAATTGTTTTTGCATAAAATACCGGATTTTCTCCTTTTTTTCGTTGCTTCGTGTAATCATTGAGCACACGGAATGCTGTTTTGCCAAGGAGCAGTATCACAGCAATATTCAGCATCGCCATTAGTCCCATGAATAGATCTGCTAAGTTCCAAACTAGTTGTACATGTGCAAGAGATCCGAACATGACCATCGCTAACACTAGCACGCGGTAACCAGTCATCCACCCCTTATGTGTATTGATAAATTCAATATTCGTCTCACCGTAATAATAATTTCCTATTATAGAACTGAAAGCAAAGAAGATAATAGCTATCGCTACGAAATATGGTGCCCAACTTCCAACATGTTCTGCCAACGAATTTTGCGTTAACACAATTCCATCACTTTCTCCTGTCTTATAGAGACCTGCCAAAATAATAATGAATGCAGTTGCCGAACATATGATAATCGTATCAAAAAATACTCCAAGACTTTGTACTAAGCCCTGTTTTGCTGGATGAGATATACTTGCAGTAGCTGCCGCATTTGGCACACTACCCATCCCAGCCTCATTGGAGAATAACCCACGACGTACACCTTGCATGATTGCCGCACCCAAAGTGCCTCCTACTGCTTCTCGAAGACCAAACGCCTCCGTAAGGATCAAACTAAGTACTGTAGGTATTTCTGAGAAATTAGTCACCACAACGTATATGGCAACTATTAAGTAAAATATAGCCATTACTGGCACGATGATTTGAGTCACCTTAACAATTCTATGTACACCACCAAAAATAATTGTTGCCGTTAGCAACACTAACAAAATCCCTATTACATACGGAGGAATACTAAATACTTCTCCTACGGAAGCCGATATCGTATTAGACTGAACCGCATTAAATATAAAACCAAAGCACAGCGTTAATAAAATACTAAATATAATAGCTAATTTACGAGTACCTAATGCTTTCTCCATATAATACGCCGGTCCACCTCTAAACGTATCTCCGTCCTTCACCTTATAAACTTGTGCAAGTGTACTTTCGATAAAAGCAGTTGCCATACCAATTACAGCAATTACCCACATCCAAAAAACAGCCCCTGGGCCACCAACACCAATTGCGAGTGCTACACCAGTAATATTCCCAGTCCCAACACGTGAAGCTGTACTAATTGTAAAAGCTTGAAAAGGTGAAACTCCACCCTTCTCTTCTTTCTTTTCGACAATCAATCGAAACATCTCTCCAAACAAACGAAATTGTACAAATTTCGTACCAATGGTAAAGTAAAGTCCCGCTATGATTAACAAGGCGATCAGTATATTACTCCATAGAACATTATTTACTGAGTCAACCATACTTTCAATCCAGTCCATAGTTTCTCCTCCAATTTTTTGTTAACTTTTTTTCTATACCCTTTTTTCCATAAGAAAAACCAATAGTGGATTCCCCTATTGGTTGAATTGGGCATCATTTTATTTTAGCCTACAATCCTTCTTCTTCCGCCACTTTTTGTAGCGCTCCTACGAATGTTTCTGTTGGTTGAGCTCCTGAAATAGCATATTTGTCGTTTATAACAAAGAAAGGTACTCCCCGGACACCGATTTGCCCTGCTTTAGCAATGTCTATACGTACATCTGCTAAATACTCTTTGGAGTTCAAGACTTTTTCTGCTTCTTCTCTAGATAGATCAAGTGATTCGATCAGATCAAGAAGTACATCATTATTTCCAATCTCTTTACCCTCGATAAAGTATGCATGTAGCAATAACTCATTTGCTTCTTTTGCTTTACCTTGTGCAGATGCCCATTTTACTAATCGATGTGCATCTAAAGTATTGGCAGGCTTCATTGCTTCAAAATTATAATCTAGCCCTACAGTTTTTGCTTGTTCTACTACTCCAGCCGTCATCGTTTTAGCAGCTTCCACAGTAGAACCATATTTTTCTGCAAGCACTTCATACATAGTTCTATCAGATTGTTTTGGTGTATTTGGATCTAATTCAAAGCTTTTAAACTCTACTTGTGCTTGTGAATTAAAACCGGTTTTTTCTAAAGCTTCTTCTAATCTTCTTTTACCGATATAACAAAAAGGACATACGAAATCGGACCAAACTTCAATTTTCATTTTCATCATCACCTCTTCTACATTGTAATAGGATTAAATCTTGAATTCAAAATTACTGCTTGTCGGCTTAGATGGTCCGTCTTTATATGTGAAAATAACACATTCTATTGATTGACAGAGGTACATTCATATTGGATAAATATTCCGTTTCACAAGTAAAACCCCTTCTTCAGCAAGTATATAGCCATCCAGCTCAAGTAACGTGGGAGTAAAGCAAGTAATTTCTCCCTGAGCGCAAATAAACGACATATCAAAGCAAGTAAAATGCTACCCGACATTAAAAACCAGTCTAAAGTGTGACTTTCTATATTGATGTGTGGTTGCCATGTAGTACGTATGCGGATATTGCCAGCATCAATACAATAAATAGATGAAATACTCTATGATATAGAAAAAACGATGCAAATTGCATCGTTTTTTAGTTTTTCTTATTCTGTTAAAGCTTCTGTTAAGGCTGGTACTACTTGTTTTTTACGAGATACTACACCTTTTAGAAGAGCTGTATTGTTTTCAAATTTTACGCTGAATGCAGCTTCTGCTTTTAATGCTAGTTTTCCAAGAGCTAATGCTACGGAGTCGTTATTAAGGATATCTGTTACGACAAAGAAAAATAGATCTAATTCTTTTTCTTGGATTTCACGAGTTATTAACTCTTCTAGTTCCGCTTGACGATTCATCACATCATTGACGTCTACTGCGTTTACTTGTGCAATGATTACCTTAGACTCACCCATACCAAACTCTTTCGCATCTAGCGTAAGTAGGTCCTCTAAGCTCTTATCACTCAAATCTGCTCCTGCTTTTAGCATTGCAAGACCGTACTCTTCAACACCCACTCCAGCAATTTCCTCTAACTCTCTTGCAGCAGCTATATCTTCCTCTGTGCAAGTAGGTGATTTAAATAATAATGTGTCTGAAACAATTGCAGATAGCATTAATCCTGCAATATTTGCAGGTACTTCTACGCCTTTTTCTTTATAGATTTTATTTATAATAGTAGCTGTACAACCTACTGGCTCTGCGCGGTAGTATAGTGGATCAGCTGTTTCAAAATTTGCAATACGGTGGTGATCGATTACCTCTGTTACTAGAACCTCTTCGATACCATCTGCACTTTGTTGTTTTTCATTGTGATCAACTAAAATCACCTTTCTCGCTTCTGTTGATACGTTTTCTATAAGTCTTGGCGTGCCGAAACCGAATTTCTCTAATGCGAACTTTGTTTCATTATTTAAATCGCCTAAACGAACTGCTTCTGCTTCCACACCGATCTGATTTTTTAAGTGTGCATAAACGATAGCAGATGTAATTGTGTCTGTATCAGGGTTTTTGTGACCAAAAACGAGTACTTTTTCCATGAATAATCCTCCTAAAATCTATTTCCGACTATATTCTATCATACATCTTGAGTGTCATTGAAAAGTAAATCCGCTAATTTATGCTTTTGATGTAAGAAATCTGACAGTGTATATCCATCTAACACCTGTAGATAGGCATTCAGTGCTAAGCGTAATGCTGCTCGTAATCCACAAACTGATGTAATAGCACAACTATTCGTCTGACAATCAAAGCATTCAACAAGATGAAAGTCGTCTTCGGTATGTCTTACAACCTGTCCTATATTTATAGCTTCTGGCTCCATTGCTAAACGGATACCGCCGCCTCTTCCTCTAACCGTATCTATATAACCTAGTTTCCCAAGCTCATGGGTTACTTTCATCAGATGGTTTTTGGATATTCCATAAGCATCTGATATAGCCTGAATCGTAGAAAGTTTTTCTTTTTCTTGTGCTCCAAGGTATATTAACACGCGAAGTGAGAAATCTGTATACATAGTCATTCTCATATTGCCACCGCCATTCTTCCATATCATTATAACTATTTTGACAACATTGTGGTATAAATGTGTCTGATTTATTAAAGATGTATTTTATATATTGCTTTTAAAATTTATCAGGAGTATATTGTGTTTGTAATCAAAAGAAAAGGACGTGTTTATAAATGTTATCTCAACAAACAATTGATATCGTCAAATCTACAGCACCAGTTTTAGAAGTACACGGTGTAGCTATTACTACTGCTTTTTACAAAAATATGTTTGAAGCTCATCCAGAACTATTAAATATATTCAATCATGCCAACCAAGCAAAAGGCCGTCAACAAACTGCTTTAGCGAACACAGTGTACGCTGCTGCTGTTCATATTGATAATCTTGCAGCAATCATTCCTGTAGTAAAACAGATTGGTCAAAAACATGTGAGTTTAGGTATTAAACCTGAACATTATCCAATTGTTGGAGAATTTTTACTTGGTGCTATTAAAGAGGTACTAGGGGATGCAGCAACGGATGATATTATCAATGCTTGGGCAGAGGCTTATGGAGTTATTGCAGCTGCATTTATCGGCATTGAGGAAGAAATGTATACTGCAACTGAATCTAAACAAGGAGGTTGGAGATTCTTCAAGGATTTTGTTATTGCTGACAAAGTAAAAGAAAGCGATAATATCACTTCATTCTATTTGAAACCTGCTGATGGCTCTGTATTACCATCTTATGAGCCTGGTCAATTTATCACTATTCGTGTAAGTCTTCCAGGAGAAAAGTATTTGATGAATAGACAATATAGCTTATCCAAAGCGACAGATAGTGAATCATTCCGTATTTCTGTGAAAAAAGAAGACGAAAATAACCCGGAAGGTAAAGTATCGGTTCATCTTCACAATAATGTGAATGTTGGGGACAAAGTAGAGCTTACTGCACCAGCTGGAGATTTCATATTAGATCCATCAAAAGCTACACCAGTCACTTTCGTAAGTGGTGGTGTTGGAATCACACCGATGATGAGTATGTTCGAGACGATTGCGAAAAACAATCCGAGTCGTTCAGTATCCTTTATCTATAGTGCCCGTAACGAAAGCTTACATCCATTTGATAAAGATATTCGCTCTTTGATGGAAAACATGGATGATGCAAAATATGTATCGCTATACTCTGAAAGTGGCGATGGCTTTATCACGAAAGATGTTCTAAAAGAACATGCTATTGTAAACGGCGATGTTTATGTATGTGGTCCAGCAGGATTTATGGAAGCAATGATCAATCACTTATTAGAGCTAGGAGTTCCAAATGAAAATATTCATTTCGAATTCTTCGGACCGGCAATGCAATTAGAATTAGTAAAAGCTTAATCATTTTTATGAAAAGTGTTACTTCTATATGAGGTAATGCTTTTTGTTTTGGAATAATTTTACTGTTGGATAGATTTTAAGTTATGTTTATTTATCAACAATAATGTTATAATTAGGATATATTTCATACCTTGAGAAGAAATGAGTGAATATGTCTAATGCCCAAAAATTCCGAGAGCAAATACATCCCACTGGCTGACTTTTTTAAACAATCGACTAATAAAGAAATTATATTAACATACGTTGAAATCGAAGCAATTATTGGGCATGTTCTTCCTAATGCCGCTTATTTAAGTAGTAGTTGGTGGAAAAAAACGAAGCCACCTGCACTTCATTATTTTGCATGGACAGATTCAGGTTATTCCGTAAAAAGGGTTGATCTTGGAAAAGCAATTCATTTTCACAGTGTTTTACATGAGACCGATGAACGTAAATCTGATGATAATAACAATCAAGACATTCTTATTATTCGGGAAGCGGATTTAGAGGATGCTCGTCCTTTTATAAACTTACAGGAAACTATTTTTGCAGAAACAGATTTTATGTTATTCGGAAAATCTGATAGACAATTAACAGTTCAAAGTATCCGCAAAAGCATGAATACATGGAAAACTTCACCTAACTCTATTTTGCTTTTAGCTATTATGAACGGCCAATATGCAGGCTATGTACAGTTTATTGGAGGCCCAGCTCCACGTGCTGTACATAGGGCATCTGTAGTTATTGGGGTCAAGCAAGATTTTTCTAAGAAGGGAATTGCATCTTCTCTAATGCTTCAAGGAGAAAAGTGGGCAAAAGGATCTGGCATTTCTAAGCTTGAACTTACTGTTATTAAAGAAAATATTAATGCACAAAAACTCTATAAGAAGCTTGGGTTTGAGTTAGAGGGTACACGAAAAAACGCTTTAATTATTCATGACCAATTCGTAGATGAATACTATATGGGGAAACAGATTTAAATCTGTTTAACATGTTCCAAGACAGACTTCCAAATATCAACTTTTGGAAGTCTCTTTATTTGTAAAAAGGAATTTGTATTATAGTGTCGAATTGTTACTTTGATGGGGTGAATAATATGTTGGAGTTTAAAATCAATAAGGATTGTTTTAACAAAGCAATTTTAGATGTTAGTAAAGGAGTATCAACGAAGACTCTTTTACCAGTCTTATCTGGGATAAAGTTAGTAGTTAATATCGATCATTTAATCCTAAGTGGAAGTAACTCAGTAATAGCTATTGAGAGGGTTATTCCACTAACATTGAATGACAATAGCGTTTTGGAGGTCATTGAAACAGGTAGCGTTGTTTTATCGGCAAAGCATTTAAGTGAAATCATAAAAAAGTTACCCAGTGACATTCATATTAAAATGCAAGAGAAACAACTGGTGACTATACAATCGGAAGAAATCATTATCCGTTTAAATGGCTTTAGTTCGGAAGAATATCCTACTCTCCCGGACATCGATTTATCAAAACATATAAGTATTCCAAGCAATAAGCTGTTAGAAATCATGGAGCAAACTATGTTTGCTGTTTCTAACAACATGTCTAGACCTGTTCTAACAGGAGTAAATATAACCTTATCAGAAAATGAGCTTTCATTTGTTGCTACAAATTCACAACGTCTAGCATTAAGAAAGTATTCATTAGTATCCGACTTTGAAGGATCGTTTATTATCTCGGAAACAAGTTTACGTGAGCTTTCTAAGTTAATTAAAAATGAAGTTCACATGATTACTATTTATTTTTCGGATAAATATATATTATTTAAATCCGATAATCTAACACTGTATTCAAGCCTTATTGAAGGTAGTTATCCTAACACATCGGGATTATTTCCAAAAGAGGCTAAAACGATTATTACTTTAAACACCAAACAGTTTTTACGAGGTATTGATCGAGCCTGCCTCTTTGCTAGTGAGTGGCGAAATAATAACGTACACATAGAAGTGGAAAGTAAAAACGACCTTAAAATTACCTCTTTCTTCTCTGAGATAGGAATAATAGAAGAAACACAACCTATTAAAGAAATCACCGGCGAGTCAGATTTAAAAATTTCACTTGATGCAAGTTTCTTAATGGACGCTTTAAAAGTGATTAAAGAAGAAGAAATAAGATTGAGTTATAGCGGTTCAATGGGTCCGATTTTAATCGAACCCATCAATAATCCTTCTTATATCCAGCTTATCTCACAAGTACGTACATACTAAGAAAAATCGGGCAAAAGACATGCTTGGTTCTATAAGTTCTAAACCTGTTTCTATAGTTTTCGAAGGGCTTTGGACAGATATTTTGCTATATTATTACCGAGCGAATTTTTAGTGATATTGGTTGTGACTTCCTTCACAACCAATATCGCTTTTTTTCGGTAATCTTATGGCATTTGTCTATCCGTCGTCCTTCTACAACTCTTAGAAACAATTTGGAAACGAGTTTTAAAACAATCACTTAATACTGATCTAAGTTTTCGAAAGTTAACTCCTTACTTTTAATAACTAGTCTTATGCTACATAATAAAACCAGAGAGGACCTATTTCCAGGTCATCTCTGGTTATCTCATTTTCGATACGAATGGATTATCTGTTTCCCAGAATCTATACGGGTAATGGACGGCCTCTCCACTGTTTTGAATACCTATTCTTGGACCAGTGGATACAGAGGTTACCCGCTCCCCTTCTGCCATATATAAGGGCTTATCTGTCCAATGTGATCCATAGTGTTCCATGGATATAGCCATAGCTTTTGTTAGCTTTCCTGGGCCATTTGTCCATTGTTTCATCGGAAGGTCGTTACGGAATTGCTTCATCAGTTCTAAGCCCTCTATTGGTTCCACAGCACGTATTAATATCGCATTGGGAATGTCCAAAGGTGCCGCAACGACGTTGATGAGCGTATGGGTATGCATTTGATACGAGTATATTAATCCTGGCTCTCCAAACATAACCTCAGTCCGCTTTGTCCTTCTATTCCCAAAACTATGTGCTGCTTGGTCGTCAGGTCCCATATACGCTTCAGTTTCAACGATTTTCCCAATAAGTAGCCCACTTGGATGCTCATGGACAATATAATTTCCTAATAATTGGCGAGCAAGTTCTAAAGTTGGCTGTTGAAAAAAACTAGCGTTAATTGGCTTCATTTTAAATAAACCCCATTTTTTTCGCTTCGAATGTTAACTCTTCTCTAAACTTAGGATGAGCAATCGATATAAGTTGTTTCGCACGTTCTGAAATTGGCTTTCCGAACATTTTAGCTACACCGTACTCCGTAACAATCATATCCACATCATTTTTAGATGTCGTTACTACTGATCCTGGACTTAGACTAAGCTTTATACGAGATATTTCATCATTTTTAGCTGTAGAAGTCATACATACAAACCCTTTCCCTTCTTTAGCAAAACGTACACCACGAGCGAAGTCTGCCTGTCCTCCTGTAGAAGAATAGTAATTTCCGGCAACCGTTTCGGATGCACATTGCCCAAATAAGTCGACCTCTGTAGTCGCATTAATCGAAACAATACGCTCTTCCTTGGCAATTTCTCGAGGATCATTCACAATACTTACAGGTAAAAACTCCACAGCGGGATTATTATCAAGGAAGTCATACATTTTCTTTGATCCATGGGCAAATGTAGCAATGATTTTCCCTTTATTCGTAAACTTTTGTGTTCCATCAATAGCTCCTGCTTGTACTAAATCCACAATTCCATCGACGAACATTTCAGTATGAATGCCTAAATGACGATGACTTTTTAATAAGCTCACTACGGCATTTGGAATAGAGCCAATACCAATTTGCAGAGAGTCCCCATTTCTAATCGTATCCGTTACATACTCAGCTATTTTAATATCCTTCTCGCCAATAGGAACTGCAACATCCTCGAATAAAGGACGATTATTTTCAACAAATCCGGCAATTTGACTAATATGGATTTGATTTTGACCAAATGTACGAGGCATATGTTGGTTCACCTCTAATATAAACGGGACTGTACCGATAAATTCACTCACTATATCTGCCTGTGTCCCCAAGGAAAAGTAACCAAACTCGTCCATTGGCGAAGCTACAGCCATAATCACCGACAGATTTGTAGAGCTTTTTAATATACGTGGCATTTCATGAAAATGATTTGGAACTAAGTCCACCAATCCTTGATGAAACTGTTTTCTTGTCGCCCCACTTAAAAAATAAGAGACATGATGTAGCTGTCCTGGAAAGGCGCCATTCATATACTCCCTAGATTGTAATGCAAGCAATTGATGGACTCTTACATTATTCAATTGATGAGCATGATCCTCTAAAATATCCAACAGTTTATGTGGTTCTCCATTTGTAAGTGGAAGAATAATATCTGCATTAGTAGGAATTAAGTCTATTACTTGCTGTGCGGTCAGCTGTTTGTTATTCATGTTGGTATACTCCTATGTTGTTCGGTATTTTTTAATCGGTGCGGTCATTAGAAATTCTTGTTCCCCATTAGTTTAGCCATTATTCCATTTTACTATGTTTTCACCTGCAGGCAAAACAAAAGAGGCTCGGACAAAACCCACCTCAAAATTAAAAGCAGTTCAAATTTTACGATGAGTAAAATTTGAACTGCTTTATTTTTATGTCTACTTCGTAGCCGTTGTTCTCCGTTACGGCGGACGCTTTCCTGGGGGCACGGGTCGAGCCTGTAGTCTCTCCCACGCGCTTGTCCCCTGGGAGTCGCCGCCTTCACTCCGCACAACTAATATTTCTTCTATATTCAGTTAATCTCTACATAATTTCAGGCAACAAAAAAGGACATCTTCTGTTAAAATTTTAGTATCCTACTACCAAATTCTAAACGAAAGAAGTGTCCTTATGTTTAAAAATTATAACATGAATCAACTCATTTTACCGCTAGATTTAGAAGTGAAATTACAAAAAAATGATATTGCCTTTTCCATCCACCATTTAGTCGAAAGTATTCCAAATGAAGCTTTCGCTCCTTTCATTCATCATACAGGTTGCCTATCGTATCATCTCATACCCTTGGGCTAGCCACATCATGCGAATACTATCTTTCATCAGATCCTCCATTTTACGACCTGAAAAAGTGGATTGTGTGTACCCACATAAAATCAGTTTTAGCATCATACGAGGCGCACTATTAACCGTTTCCGTGTACATCCAGATATGAAAGAACTGTTTCGCCAATGTTTTGTACAATTTCGTGGAAAGTCGTGGATTGAAAATGAAATTGGGGTCGCATTCATGGCCACAAATTTAAGAAAATACGCGGTACGAGGATAACGTCTCGTAGGATATTTTCAAAATAAAATGTAAAAAGAGAAATCGCACTGTGCAATTTCTCTTTTTGCGTAAACTGAAACTAATTATGTCCCAGCCTCCTGCATCTATTCTAATTCTACTTGTTTTGTTTCCGTACCTAGGAACAATACTGCTAATACTCCAATAACGATTGCAATACAGAAAATGGTGAAGATATAACCGATTTCATAGCCTCGCATTACGAGAGTTCCAACCAACAATGGTCCCAAAATCCCTCCTATACGCCCAACAGAGGCAGCCATACCAGAACCGGTTGCTCGAATGACTGTTGGATATTGCTCTGGGGAATAAGCATATAACGCTCCCCATGCCCCAAGGTTAAAGAATGATAAAAGAATTCCTGAAACCATCAATAATGTTGTTGTCTCTGCAGAGCCAAAGACGAATGCACTTGCCGCAGTTCCCAATAAATAGGTGACTAACACAAATTTCCTTCCCGCCTTCTCGATTAACCATGCTGCTGAGAAATAACCTGGTAATTGAGCTATGGTCATGATTAATACATATTCAAAACTTTTAATGAGGGTGAATCCTTTAATGACCATAACACTTGGTAGCCATAAGAACATTCCATAATAGGAAAACACAACTGTAAACCAAACAATCCATAACATTAATGTTCGCTTCGCGTATTTCTTTGACCAAACTTCACTCATGTTTTGCATAATACTTCTAGATTCCGATTTTTTCTCCGTATATTTTGGGGAATCGGGTAATTTTATCCTCAAATAAATTGCATAAAATGCTGGTAATGCTGTGATTATTAAAGCAACCCTCCAGCCGTAATCAGGAATTATAAAATAGGCAATTATTGCGGAAATAATCCATCCTGCCGCCCAAAAACTTTCTAATAAAACCACTACTTTTCCACGTTCTTTAGCTTCCACACTTTCAGATACTAATGTTGATGCTACGGGAAGTTCTCCTCCGAGTCCCATTCCTACAAAAAATCGTAAAAGTAGAAATGCAGCTAATGTTGTCGTTAGAGCGGACAGTCCACTTGCGATAGAGAACATCAGTAGTGTAATCATAAATATTTTTTTTCGGCCTACTTTATCTGCAAAAACTCCAAATACGAGAGCTCCTACTGCCATCCCAATAGAGTTGACACTCCCGATCCACCCCATCTGTTCTGGAGATAAATTCCAGTCTACTGCTAAGGCTGCTATTACAAATGATAGTATTCCAACATCCATTGCATCGAACATCCATGCAAGCCCTGCAATCCCCAATAGTTTATTTTTAGATATCTTTTTTTGTTCTTTCATAGCTGTATATCCAACCCCTGTCTTTACACCTGTAAAGTTTTTAGTTTACTTGTTTAGTATACGCAAGGTACAACAAAGTTACAATATAAATTTTATCTTGTTTTTTACACTTTATTAGAGTAAAATGTCCTTTATACAAATACATATGTTTCTTCAAGAAGAACAGAGAGGCGGAATACATCATGGCTTGGCAAGGATTAATAGAAGAGTATAAAGAGTTTCTACCAGTAACAGAAAATACCCCTAAATTGACTTTACTGGAGGGTAATACGCCTCTTATTAAGCTGGAGAATTTATCAAAAGAATTAGGCATCGAATTATACGTAAAGGTAGAAGGAGCAAATCCCACTGGTTCTTTTAAAGATAGAGGCATGGTGTTTGCTGTTGCAAAGGCAAAAGAAGAAGGAAGTAAAGCAGTTATTTGTGCTTCTACAGGTAACACTTCAGCTGCGGCAGCTGCTTATGCAGCTCGTGCTGGAATGCGAGCAGTTATTGTTATTCCAGAAGGGAAAGTAGCAGCCGGGAAGTTAGCTCAAGCATATATGTACGGAGCAGAAGTTATTCAAATAGAAGGAAACTTTGATGTGGCGCTTGATATGGTCCGTGCAATAAGCGAAACATCTCCAATTACACTAGTGAATTCTGTTAACCCCTATCGTATTGAAGGGCAAAAAACAGCAGCTTTTGAAATTTGCGATGTGTTAGGTACTGCACCTGACTATCTAGCAATACCAGTAGGAAACGCAGGTAATATTACTGCTTACTGGAAAGGGTTTAAAGAATATAACGAGAAAAAACAAACAGGTCTACCTCAAATCTTTGGCTTTGAAGCTGAGGGCTCTGCTGCCATCGTACAAGGAAAACCTATCGAATTCCCTGAAACAATCGCTACTGCAATTCGTATCGGTAATCCAGCTAGCTGGAAAGGCGCAGAAGCAGCACGTGATGAATCTGATGGTGTCATCGAAGCTGTAACGGATGATGAAATTATCGAAGCGTATAAACTAATTGCAAGTAGAGAGGGTGTCTTCGCAGAACCTGGCTCATGTGCTTCTATCGCAGGTCTATTACGTTCAGTAAAAAACGGAAAAATTAAAGCAGGAAGCAAAGTAGTTGCAGTATTAACTGGCAACGGTTTAAAAGATCCACAAACTGCAATTGACGTAAAAGTTGCTGAGCCACATAAACTAGAAAGTAATGCACCAGCTCTACGTGCATTTATCGAGGAGGTGCTGGCATAATGGTTTGGTGTATATCAATACCGGCAAGTACAGCGAACCTTGGACCAGGATTTGACTCCATCGGTATCGCCCTAGATAAATATTTAGAGCTTGAAGTCGAATTAGGATCTGATTGGAAAATCATTAATTTAACGGATAATCTTCCCGATGTTCCAAACCCACAGGATCACTTAATTGTCCAAGCTGCTGAAAAAACTGCTGAGCTACACGGTTTTTCACTTCCTCCATGCACAGTGAGAGTGAAGAGTGAAATTCCGCTAGCACGTGGTATGGGGAGCAGTGCTTCTGCCATTGTCGCTGGGGTTGAATTAGCCAACCAAGTCATGGAATTACACCTAACTACCCAAGACAAATTAAAAGTTGCGACTATAATGGAGGGACATCCTGATAACGCAGCTGCTTCCATTTATGGGGGCTTTACCATTTCCTCTAATGCAGAGAATGGGGAGATAAATGTATTTCATGCCAATCATATCGATGCATCATTTGTTCTTTTTATCCCAAATTTCGAGTTAAAAACTGCTAAGGCAAGACAAGCATTGCCAGATACTTATACTCGTCTAGAGGCAGCACAGGCAAGTGCAACCGCAAATTTGTTAACTGCAGCCTTTCTATCACAAGCATTTGAACAAGCTGGAACTTATATGGAACAGGATTTATTTCACGAGCCATACCGACTCGATTTAATCCCACAGAGTAAGGATATAAAAATCGCTGCTAAAAATGCAGGTGCATATGGAACTTGTATAAGTGGTGCAGGACCTACCCTCCTGTCGCTTGTTGAAAAAGGAACAGAAGTAGAATTCATCTCTAAGTTAAAAGGACAGTTCCCAGATTTCAACCTCGTCGCAGTACCTATGAATCGTACAGGAACAATTGTTTCGGTAAAAAACGCTGAACCTACTCGTTAAGCGGTGAAGTAAGTATACTTACAGAAAGTTTTCTACAGGTTGAAGTTTTTATACGTTTCCGATCAATTATTAAAGGCAGTGCTAGCTACTCTCTCCTAAGAGAAGCTACACTGCCTTTTTTTATTGTTAAGCTAATAATACAAGACTTAGGGCCATTACGAGCATTCCTGCAACGACTCCGTAAATAGATAAATGAGTTTCATCATATTTTTTCGCTGCTGGTAGTAATTCATCCAATGAAATAAAGACCATAATTCCTGCTACTGCTGCAAATACTACTCCAAATACTACTCCATTTAAATAAGGCATCAGTATTAAATAAGCGACGAATGCTCCAACTGGTTCAGCTAAACCAGATAAGAAGGATAATTTAAAGGCTTTTTTTCGACTTCCTGTTGCAAAGTATATTGGTACTGCTACCGCAATCCCTTCTGGAATATTATGAATTGCTACCGCAATAGCAATTGCAATACCTAAATTGGGATCTTGCAAAGCAGATGCGAAGGTTGCAATTCCTTCAGGAAAATTATGAATTCCTATGGCAAGAGCTGTGAAAACACCCATTTTCATCAATTTGGTATGCTCTGGGTTGCTTAACTTTACATCCATATCTTCTACACTTTTAACCTCATGGGGATTACCAAGAGTAGGTATTAATCGATCTATTACCGCAATTACTACCATCCCACCGAAGAAACCAACTAATGTCATCCAATACCCATTAGTCGCTCCAAGTTCTGCTACGAGAGAATCCTTAGCCTTCACGAAAATCTCTACTAAGGATACATAAATCATGACACCCGCTGAGAAACCTAATGCAACTGATAAAAATTTTGTATTCGTGCGAGATGTCAATAAAGATAGCAGACTACCAATCCCTGTTGCAAGACCAGCAAATAATGTAAGTAACAAAGCAAAAGCTACATTTCCATCCATTGACCCAACTTCTTTCTATTTAATCGATTTTCATTTATTATACGCAAAATGTTTCCTTCGTGCAACTCTTTTCAACTAACGAAAACATTATTTTTTTACCTATGATCAATTGGAAAATTTCTTGAAACCTTTAAAAGAAACATCCTGCTCCTCAATTTGTTGCCTAACTGAGCTAGATTTAACCTATAACAAGTCGTTTTAAAGTTTTAACTTCCTCCTATCTACTTCTTCTAAATAAGAAAAACCGAGCAAAAAGACGCCCGGTCCTTTAAGTTCAAAACCTATTTCTATCCTTCTCGAAGGGCTTTGGACAGACATGTTTGCTATATGATTACCGAGTGAATTTTTAGAGATGCTAGTTGGTTGTGACCTCCGTCACAACCAACTAGCATCCATTTTTCCGGTAATCTTATAGCGTTAGTCCCGTTTTAACGGGCAGTACACTCCCATTTAAATGTTTGACCTAAGCGACAAAAAGCATAAGTGGGAGATAACTGCCCGTAAAAAGCCCGAATGGTTCAACTAACATTCCGTGGGGATGAAGCCCCCACGGAATGAAGTTTTACTTTTTCTGTCCGGCGTCCTTTTATAACTCTTAAAAACAGGTAAGTGCATTTTTGGATAACTAGAGAAAAGATACTTCCCCATTCATAGAGAAGATGACAGTCTAAGTACGCGACATCGTGGCGCTCCTGCGCAAAGCTCGTCGCAAAATAAAAAAACATTTCGCAACGACTGCCTGACCCACATCGTGTGGGCCCCGAAGATGCAATTTCGTTCGCTATTTCGCTTCTTTATAAGGTAAACACTTACTATTTCTCTATACTTCCACTTATATAATAGAAATTCTACTTCCTTCATCTCTTATCAAATAATAGCATTTCTAATTCAAAAGCGATTACAAATAATTTGATCACTCTTTAAAATTTGAACAATCTTATTATCTAAGCGATAAGGTTGACTAAATCTTCTAGTGGAGTAGTACACACTGCTTGATTGTAGGGGAAGGTGGCGACTCCGGCAGGATCAGTGAGACAGATAAGACATCTCAGGCGAACGCGGAGCGGCGGTGATGGCTTATCGCTCACCCTGCGGAGGCCAACAGGATGTTGGTCACGAAGGCGTTGCGATCGCGACGTGGCGCACTTAGCCTTTGTACTCCACCTGAAACGGAAATCAGCTGTATTATTCATTATTTCAAGTCCCATGAACCCGGTGTTCACGCTACATTTTTTTATCCTTTCTTATCTTTTAAAAAAGCATCAGAAAAAGTGTTTGAGACACTTAATCCAATGCTAGATTTTAATATAAGTATTTTTATTACGTGAAAACCGCTATTATTCTATTCCACAACAGTGTAACTACCGTGCTCCATAGCAATTACATATTCAGGCTGCGGTGGTTTTCCACCATGTTCTTTAATTTTCTTTTTATGCCCCGCAATATGCTCTGGACTTTTTTCCCATGCTTTCCAAGCCTCTTCTGATTCCCAACGAACAATCATTAATACTTCTTCTTCACCGCGACGAACATTTTTCACTAATAACTCACGCCCGATGAAACCTTCACGTTGCTCAATTAACGATGGACCTTGATCTGGTTTTTTATTAAAGCGTTCTAGAATTTTATCAGCATTTCCTTCTGTCACTGTCCATTTACGAATTTGTACTAACATTTCCATTCCTCCATTTAAAATATCTCTGTATATTCTGTCTCTTTAGCTATGTGTATCAATTGACTTCTCTTCATTAACAATCTCTTGAGTTGTTTCTTCTACTTCATATAGTTCAAATAGCTGTGCAAACTCTTCCATTAGTGTTTCTACTGCCTTCAATTCACCAACTATAATTGGATTAATTGATTGTAATTCAGGAGTTTCTAGTTGTTTCTTTAATGCATTGGACTTCATATTCATCAGATCATAAAATGCTAATGCTCTACCTCGTCGGAACGTTTTAGCACCGTGTTTTTTCTCTATATCTACTTGTTCTGGTCTTCCTCTGCGTCGTCCTTCACGATGATGTTCGTCATGGTGACCATGTCTACCTCTAGGATGTGATTCACTTCTCATATCAACGCCTCCTTTGTATACGTTTGTATACTATATCAATATTGTATACAAAGGTATACAATTAGTCAATTAAGAGTCCTTTAATTCGTCTAAGATAAAATCAAAAACTCCTATTCGATAAATAATTTCCAATACTATCCCAATCCTGCTTGAGAAAGTCTCGATTGGACGGTCTATAAAACACAGAGGCTGGATGGTAGGTAGGAATTATCATATAACTTTCAGCAGACCATATAAATTCAGCAGAATCCAGGGATTTCAAATGCCGTATTGGTCTATGAAGCAATTCACCATGCAATATAGATACCTTTGCATCTTTTCCCAATAAACGTTGTAAACCAACATTTCCTAACGTAACAATAATATGAGGCACAATATTTTTTATTTCATAATCTAATATTGGTGCATGTGCCACTACTTCTAATTGAGTAGGTGGGCGATTATACTTTTTTTGTATTAACTCGCCATTTCGTGTCTTCTTTTCTCTCCACACATATGGACGGCTGCGAACTGCGCTTGTCATGTATACGTCTTCTCGGGTCAATCCAATACTTTCTAATGACTTATTTAACTCGTCACCAGCTCTACCGATAAATGGCACTCCTTTTATCGCTTCATTCTCTCCAGGAGCTTCACCTATTAGTAAAATACTTGGTTTTTTTGGTCCCTTCCCTTTAACAAATCCTTCAACAGGAAATCCTGCTATACGTTCGACCCCAAGTTTAACAAGCTCCTCTGGTATTTCAAACATGTATCTCACTCCTCTTAAAAAAACCTTTCCAACAAGGAAAGGTTTTTACTGTGTATACTTTTTAAAAACTCTGTTTCTATATTCATACCACAATGCTACGATTACAAACCAAGAATATCCAATCATCCATCCAGCTATTACATCTGAAGCATAATGTCGATGTTCCGCAATACGAGATAGCCCTACCATCATGGTGATAGATATGGTGATTGTCCAGATTAGAACCTGTTTTAGTCTACTCGATTGATGCTCTGTTAAAAAGTAAGCAATCGTAAACAAACATAAAAGTCCAACCATCGCATGCCCGGACGGAAAACTAAAGGTTTCTATCTGTTGTGGAACATCCGGACGTTCTCTTTCAACCCATTTTTTGAGCATTTGATTTAGAACATTTCCAAATCCTATGGAAAGTACAACAAACAGCATTCCCCGATAGTTTCTTGACCGAAACCATAGATAAATAATTAATATAAGCGTTATAAATACAATAAATTTAGTTTCCCCTAAGTAATGGAATAATCCAATCACTTTATTATCACCAAACAACTGGGACATCTGATAGTCGAGCTGCGCTATTTCTTTCGAACTGAAATATAATAACAGGACAGCAAATCCTAATAATGTTACTAGGCTAAGTGGATAAAACCATTTCCTCATAACAAAAACCCTCCTATCCATTAACCAAATTATATGTTAAAAATTTTAGGTTGTACAATGAATACAGCTAAAAACTCACCTAAGAAAAAACTACTTTTCCATCTGATTGGTAAAATAGATTAATTTGATTTCTATTATAGTCAAGAAAAGAGCTACCTTACTCGTATACACGAATAGGATAGCTCTTCTTTAGAATGGATTATTTTAATTCATCTAAGATTTCTTGTAGTTTAGCTGCCTCAGTTGTTACACCGTTGCTTGAGAAGTACCAGTTCGTACCGTCTAAGTATACGATTTTACCTTCTTTATAAGCACGTGTTTGTTTAATAATATCATTTTCGATATCTGCTTTAATCGTTTCTACATCCGAAACTGTACGGTCAACGATTAATAATACTTCTGGATCTACAGAAAGTAATGACTCATAAGAAAAGTCAGACCCGTGGGAAGATGCTTTAATATCAGTTGTTGCTGGTTTGAAACCAAAATCATTGTACACATATGCGAAACGAGATTCTGCACTATTATCGAAGCCAGAGATTTTTTTGTCGTTATACATTGCAACTAATGCATTTTCATAGCCAGCTGCTTTTTCTTTTACAGCATCAACTTTTTCTTGTAATTCAGCTTTTAACTCTTCACCTTTTTCAACTTTACCAAACATGTTTGCGGCTAAGTCAACTGTTTCATAAACTGCATCAATATAGTTCGAATTATCGGAACCGATAAATACCACATTTGGTGTAATTTCTTTTAACTCTTCATAGAATGGAGTTTGGCGCCCTGACATAAAAATGATATCTGGGTTTGCAGCTGCAACTGCTTCGAAGTCGATTGCTTTTAATGTACCAACATCAGCAATTTCATCGCTTGGTGCATATTTTTCTTTTAAGTGTTCTGGAATATTCCCTTTACCACCACCAGCTGCTACACCTACGATACCTTCAACTCCTAGTGCGTCAAGTGTATCTAAGAAACCATAGTCCAAAGAGATGATGCGCTTTGGCTCTTCTTCTAACGTAATGTCTTCAAAAGTAACTGAAGCACCTTCTTCTGTTTCGCGAGCAGTAGTTAACGAAGATACTGTCATTGGAAACGCTGACTCTTCCACTACTTCTTTTTCTGTTTCACTTGCTTCGTTGGTGTCACCTGCTTTTGGTGTCTCTGTTTCTTCTGATCCACAAGCAGCTAACATTAATGCTAATGCTGCAGCAGTTATAATATTCCACTTCTTCATACTAAATTTCTCCTCCTAATAAAACTCTTTCATTTTGAAAATGATAATGAAAATCATTCTCAATCAACTAAACCAAATTCTAGTTTAGTTTGCTTCAATTGTCAATTACTTTCTTAAAATTAATTATGCGAATTAAAATAGACACAGATTCTACAGCCATCTTGCACTTGAACAGGAATATGCATATCATACACTTCGCGTAAAGAATCTGAGTTGATAATCTCATCTGTTGGACCATCTTTTACTAAACGACCATCCTTTAACGCAACGATACGATCTGAATAAACAGAGGCAAAGTTAATATCATGCAATACGATAACTACTGTTTTCCCTAAATCATCTACTAATTTACGTAGAATTTTCATGATCTGAACAGAATGCTTCATGTCTAGATTGTTTAATGGTTCATCCAGTAAAATGTATTCAGTATCTTGCGCAATAACCATAGATATAAATGCGCGCTGCTTTTGTCCACCTGAAAGCTCATCTAAAAACTTATCTTGCATATCAGTTAAATTCATATACTCCAACGCTTGATCCACAAACTTATTATCTTCTTCGTTCAAACGCCCTTTTGAGTAAGGATACCGACCAAAGGCTACAAGCTCTCGAACAGTTAAACGAATATTTAAATGATTTGATTGCTTTAAAATTGCAACACGCTTCGCAAATTTATCTGATTTCATTTTCTTTACATCTGATTGGTCTAACAATACTTCACCTGTATCCGCATCTAACAAACGACTTACCATTGACAATAACGTTGATTTCCCCGCACCATTAGGTCCAATAAAGGACGTAATGGCTTTTGATTGAATTTTTAAAGTAACATCTTCAACTACAATTTTTTTCCCAAAGCTTTTAGAGAGCCCTTTAATTTCTATCATGCTGCTTTCCTACTTTCCTTTAGTAATAAGTAAATAAAGTAAAGACCGCCGATAAAGTTAATAATTACACTAATCGTTGTCGTTAAATTAAATACGTGTAGCACTAAAAATTGACCGCCGACTAATGCAATGATACTAATTAAACTTGCTCCTATAATTAAAACCGAGTGTTTGTATGTAGCAAAATATTGATACGCTAAGTTGGAAACGATTAACCCTAAAAACGTAATTGGTCCTACTAACGCTGTCGATACTGCTATTAAAATCGATGACAAAATTAGAATTCGTAAAACCATCTTGTCATAGTCAATACCTAAGTTCATGGCATTATCACGCCCTAAAGCCATAACATCTAATTTATGTAATATGCGTGTGCCATAAAGAAATGCTAATACTAAAATACCTGCTGATAAAAATAACAATTCTGTTTTTACATTCATAAAGCTAGCAAACAATCTAGCTTGTAAGCTTTCATACTCTACTGGATCAATAATTACTTGCATAAAGGTAACTAAGCTTCCAAGCAATGTACCGATGATCATACCTGCCAATAGCAATAAGAAAATCGGATACTTATCTGCACGAAATAAGAAGCGATATAAAATTAAAGCGAACAAAACCATAGCAATAATTGATACTCCAAAGTTTAAATAACGGCTTACAACAAAAATAGAAGATGATCCTAAGGCAAAATAAATAATCGTTTGAACTATATTGTACATGGAGTCAATACCCATAACCGATGGTGTTAATAGCCTATTGTGGGTTACGGTTTGGAACGCAACTGTTGCATAAGCGATTGCAGTACCTGTAATAATCATCGCAAACATTCGTTCTAAACGTTTTGGAAATGCATAACTAAAACCACCTTGAATATCGTAAAAGGCAAATAACATCATAAAAATGAGCGCAATAACCGATAATAAAATTAACTTCGTACTATTTTTTCGCATATGCTTTCCCCCTAAACAACATAATTAAGAAGATCGCACTACCGATTACTGCAACAGTTGTATTTACCGGAATTTCAAATGGATGTACGATTAAGCGGCTAATAATATCACAGAACAATAAAAATGCTGCACCCATAAAAATGGTGTGTGGTATTGTTTTACGTAAATTATCCCCTAAATAAAGGGAAACAAGATTTGGTACTATTAATCCTAAAAACGGGATAACACCCACAGTTAAAATGACTGTCGTCGAAATAACAGCAACAATAATTAACCCGATATTCAATACCGTACGATAGCTTAAGCCGAGATTTTTAGCAAAATCCTCACCCATACCCGCTACGGTAAATTTATTGGCGTAAATATAAGCAATAATAATTGCTGGTACAGCTACATAAAGAAGCTCATAGCGTCCAGAAACAACTAGCGTGAAGCTCCCCTGAAAAAATGCATCAACATTTTGTAGCATGTTCCCTTCATACGCTAGGAAAGTAGATAGTGCTCCTATAACATTTCCGTACATAATACCAATAAGTGGTACAAACACAGCATCTTTGAACTTAATTCGTTCAAGCAACTGCATAAAAATAAATGTACCTATTAAAGCAAATGCAAAACTAAAAGCAATTTGTCCAATATATGACATACCTGTAAAGAACATCATTGATATGATAATCCCTAGTTTTGCTGCATCTAACGTACCAGCCGTTGTTGGCGATACAAATTTGTTTCTACTTAAACTTTGCATTATCAAACCTGCAATACCCATCCCTGCGCCAGCTAAAATTATAGCTAATAATCTTGGTAAACGACTCATTAAGAAAATTTGTGTTTCTAATGATTCCCAATTAAGCAAATCACTTGGCTTTATGTCAATCGCACCAATAAATAGCGAAATTACTGACAGGATGATTACTGTAACAATCAGCATCCACAGTCTCATTTTAAACCCCATATTTCTTTTATTCTCAGATGCTATTGAAAATTATTCTCAACACTGAGTAAATATTTTATTATATATTGAAGATAAAATCTTCCCTACACTAGCCCAACTAGCGGAACAAATATAAGTACTATGTATTAGCAAATACTATTATCGATATTCCTAATCTAGTTGCATCAAACGTCCCAGCAGTAGTTGGTGATACAAACTTTTTCTACTAAGACTTTGCATAATTAGAGACCTTCAAAACTATCCTTGTCATTCTTTTTGTATATAGACGGTATTGAAAATCATTATCAATTAGTGACAGTTTAATTATAGCATCTCGACCATTTAAGTCAACGATTAGATGAAAATGATTTTCAATTGACCATACACGTATATGCCGTTTCAATCTATTTTAGTCCTATTCTATTTTACTACATTCTGCCCCTAATTCAAAAAGACTACTGCAATTGTTGATTTTTCGCAACAATTACAATAGCCTTTTAAATGTAAACTATTCATTTAAAGTTCAGTTGCACCATCAATAATTTCTTGAGGAACGACAATCTCATCTATTTCATTGAAATTAGAGAAGTTGGTTTTAGCATTCAATTGCATGTTCACCGTTTCGCCTTCTATTGTCATGTCCATATCTATAATCATATCTAATTTGTTCGTTTGGAATGATTTTTTATCAATATGAACTAAGTATTCAATCGAATGAATAGCAAAGTCTAAGTTAACATTTTCTTCTGTAGTTAGACTTTGAAGTGCTTCATCTACCTGATCTTGCACAAGACTCGTAAACTCTTCCCCACTACCCTCAAGTGTTAAAATATAATTTTCATCGTCTTGTTCAAATTCCACTTGTTCTAAATACTCTTGTAAAGGCTGCAGTTGAGTTGCAGGATCAGTTTGTTTTGTAGTACTTAACATTTGGTCTACCATTTCCTGAGGAAACTTCATCCATTGTGCAGTGGTGCCTTCATACATATACATGGCATCTTCTGTAATATAAGTCTCCATCTCAGTCTCCTGAGATTCTCCACCTTCACCAACGCCCAACATAGTAGTTGTACCCTTTTGGTGCATTTGCATAGGTTCTATTATATATTCCATATCCATCACTGATTGAATATCCAAAGTCATTTCTTCACTTGGAATAGTCATTGTCTGTTTCATATCTATCGAACCTTTTACGCTTTTTAGCTCTTTTGAGGCTTTCATTGACTTGTCATATACTTCTTGTAAAGTGAGTTTACTAGTTTCCGTTACCTCTTTTTCTTGCACCGGAGTTGCGGTTTCGTTACAAGCAGCCAAACCTAATGATAAGGTTACTACCGATAATAGTGCTGTCCATTTTTTCATAAAAATAATCATCCCTTCTCAGTAAGATACTTACTTTACGGGATGGTTATTTAAATAGTTTCACTTTTATAATAATAACAGGTAATAACAGGAAGAAAGACTCCCTTTAATAGGTATTTTATTCTACTTAACGCCACGCATATATTTTTGGATCAATGGAGTCATAAAGTAGAGTAAGAAACCGATAATTAGAGCTACTGCTCCAATAACACCGAAGTAGATAATTTCGTTTTCCGGTGTATAAAATTTAACTACTTGAGCATTGATAGCTTGCGCCGATGCGTTCGTCATGAACCATAAACTCATTGTTTGAGCAGCAAATGCTCCTGGTGCAAGCTTTGTAGTAGCAGATAATCCAACTGGTGACAATAATAATTCACCTAATACTACAAGGAAAAAGCTCAGTACAAGCCAGAAAGGACTAACTAGAGAGTCTGTTCCATTGAAGTAGGCTGGAATGATCATGACGATAAAGGACATCCCCGCAAAGAACAAACCAAATGAGAATTTCTTAGGTGTAGATGGTTGTCTGTCCCCTAATTTTACCCACATCCAAGCAAACACTGGTGCAAGCGTAATTATAAATAATGGATTTAGTGATTGGAACCAGGCAGGTGAAATCTCAAATGATCCAATCATTAAATCTACTCGTTCATCTGCGTATTGAGCTAAAATGTTCGATCCTTGCTCTTGAATAGCCCAGAACATCATAGCTGCAACAAATAATGGAATGTATGCAAGTAATCGAGACTTTTCATCCTCAGTTGTTTTACTGCTTCTATACATAACGATAAAGTACAATGTAGGAATAACGATACCTAGAATAGAGACTGTCATGATGAATCCAGCAATCGTTAAAATACCTTGTTGGATCAATATAAACCCAACGACCAGAATAATAACTATAGCAATACCAATTCTCGTTAATACTTTTTTACGTTCTTCTTTAGACATTGGGTTTGGCACATATGTACCTGCTAATCCCAGATATTTCTTTTTCGTGATCAAAAATACGATTAATCCTAATGCCATACCTATTGCGGCAATTCCGAATCCTAAATGGAAGTTATATTCAAGACCAATAGTCCCAACGATTAAAGGTGCGATAAATGCCCCCATGTTAATACCCATGTAGAAAATACTAAATCCTGAATCACGGCGAGTATCTTCTTTCGAGTATAGATCCCCGATAATGCTTGAAATGTTTGGTTTCAGCAAGCCTGTCCCAATGATAATCAGTGCCATTGACACAAATAGAGTAGTCACTCCTCCAGGAAATGCCAAGACAATATGACCAAACATGATTAGGACTCCACCGTAGAAAACGGTTTTGGTTGTACCGAATAGGCGGTCGGCTATCCAACCACCAATAATCCCGGACATGTATACCAGTGAACCATAGACAGACATAATTGAGTTAGCAGTTGAACGCTCTAAACCTAGTCCACCCTGCGTCACTTCGTAATACATGTAGTAAATTAATATGGCACGCATTCCATAGTAGGAAAAGCGCTCCCAAAATTCCGTGAAAAACAATGATAGTAATCCTTTCGGATGACCAAAAAACCCTTTTTGAGGGACAGATTTAACAATCTCTTCTCTTGATGCCATTCTTTTTACCTCTTTTCTAATTTTGAGAATATTAGGAATAAACTCCACTTAATATAGTCAGAGCATATAAAGAGTTACCTAATACCTTAAACTAACAAGACAATTATTATAAACTTCCCTTTTTCAATTGTCAAAAAACCTTTTATATTTAAATTAGGAAGATTACTATTAAAAAAAGAGTAAAATCAACAATTTCAGATGATTTACTTCAAGTAAATTGACGAAAATTGGAATTTTTATTTATTCTATCGAATTTAATTATTTCGACTTTTGAAATTGTTAGTTATAATAGTCGTTATGACAGAAGGAAGGAGCGATTTTAATGCTCAAGAAGTTTTTCTCATATTACAAACCGCATAAGCGACTTTTTATCATTGACTTCAGCAGTGCTGTATTTGTCGCAATTTTAGAGCTTGTATATCCATTAGCAGTTAAATGGTTTATCGATGAATTGTTGCCTACTGGTGATTGGGGCATGATTACACGAATTAGTATTCTACTATTAGTAGTCTACATATTCAGTACTTTTCTACAGTATGTTGTGAGTTACTTTGGACATAAGCTCGGGATTAATATCGAAACTGACATGAGACAGCAGCTATTCAATCATGTTCAGCGTCAGTCGTTTCGATTCTTCGACAACACTAAGACAGGTCATATTATGAGTCGTATCACGAATGATCTTTTTGATATTGGTGAACTTGCCCATCACGGTCCTGAGGATTTGTTCATCGCATTTATGACAGTAATCGGGGCATTTACGATTATGTACAATATAAATCCTGAACTTGCGATTATCGCTATCGTCATGGTGCCAGTCTTATCCGTCGTAGCAACGTATGGTAACATTATGATGAATAAAGCTTGGAAAAACATGTACGGGAAAATTGCCGATGTAAATGCACGAGTAGAAGACAGTGTTTCTGGTGTTCGTGTCGTTCAATCTTTTACAAATGAAAATTTTGAAATAGCTCGTTTTAAAGAAGATAATGGTCAATTCCGTTTAGCTAAGTTGGTTGCCTATAAAGTGATGGCCGGTACACATTCCAGTATCTATATGTTAACTCGGCTTGTTACATTGGTCGTGCTTGTTGTAGGAGCTTGGTTTACGTACAAGGGCGTTCTTAAATACGGAGAGCTTGTAAGCTTTGTGTTATATGTCAATGTGTTGATCAAACCTGTGGATAAAATTACTGCACTACTTGAGCTGTATCCAAAAGGAATGGCTGGGTTCAAACGTTTCTTAGAGCTAGTTGAACAGGATCCTGAAATTCAGGACAAACCTAATGCACTTACTGTTCAGCATTTAAAAGGGGATATAACTTTTGAACAGGTTGGTTTCCGATACGATGAACATAAACCTGTATTAGATAATATTAATTTGTCTATTAAAGCAGGAGAAACCATCGCTTTTGTAGGTCCATCTGGCGCAGGAAAAACTACTATTTGTTCACTAATCCCAAGATTTTACGATGTTCAAGAGGGTGTCATCTCTGTTGACGGATTGAACATTCAAGATATTACAATGAAATCATTACGTTCACAGATTGGGATTGTACAACAAGACGTGTTCTTGTTTACAGGGTCCATTCGTGAAAATATCGCTTACGGTAAAAAAGATGCTAGTGAAGCAGAAATTCGTGATGCTGCCAAAAAGGCACATTTAGAGGATATGATCGCTTCTCTTCCAGAAGGCTATGATACACAAATCGGGGAACGAGGACTTAAGTTATCAGGTGGACAGAAACAACGTCTAGCGATAGCGCGTATGTTCCTGAAAAACCCACCAATTCTAATTTTGGATGAGGCTACATCTGCTCTTGATACAGAAACAGAACGATTCATTCAGAAGTCTTTAATGGAGCTTGCTGAAAATCGTACTACACTTATTATTGCACATAGACTGGCAACTATTCGTGATGCAGACCGTGTACTTGTCGTAACAGAAGACGGGATTGCGGAGGATGGAACCTACAGTGATTTAGTAGCACAGGATGGTATATTTGCTAGACTGCATAATATACAGTTTCAAGAGGTTTAATGTGAAATAAAAAGTTGTCCCCCAGTTGGAAACCACTGGCGAGACAACTTTTTTATTTATACCCACTGAATCTCTTCTGCATTCTAGTGATTCTTTTTTACATTCTAGCGATTCTCTGCGGCATTCTAGCGATTCTTTGCTACATTCTAGTGATTCTATCTATTGAACAAATAAAAATTCTTGAAAGCGATCATAATCTGACTTTTTCAATTCTACCTGTACGACAGTACCCTCTTCTTCATACGAGGTAGAGGAAACTGATGCATGCTCGTTTAGGTAAGATACAATATCCCCACGATCAAACGGGATCAGTAGTGAGCAGCGGACATAATTAGAAAAAATATGCTTTTTAATAATCTCTAATAATTCATCCAGTCCTGCTCCCTCTTTCGCAGAAATCCAAATATTATCTCCAGCAATATGTGGGTATTTCATATCAGCTAAATCCGATTTATTGTATACATAAATTGTTGGTACATCCTCCACACCGACAGCATGCAGTGTATCATTCGTAATGTCCATCATAAAGCGATGTTCATCATTCGAGACGTCTACTACATGTAGAAGTAAATCCGCATCACGAGCCTCTTCCAATGTGGAGCGAAAAGCTTTCACTAAGTGATGAGGAAGCTTACTAACAAATCCTACTGTGTCGGTTAGTAAGAATTCTTTTTGGTCCGGAAGTTTAATCTGCCTTACGGAAGTTTCTAGAGTGGCAAAAAGCATGTCCTTTTCAAATACTTGCTTCGATTCCGTTTGCCCAACTTTGTTGAGTAATTGGTTCATAATTGTCGACTTACCAGCATTCGTATAACCTACTAAGGACACCACAGGAATTGCGTTTTTCTTACGTTGCTTCCGTTGTGTTTCTCGTTGATCTTTTGCATGTTCAAGGTCTCTTTTAAGCTTAGCAATTTGGTCTTCGATTTTACGTCTATCAAGCTCTAGTTTTGTTTCCCCGGCGCCACGGTTTTTGAATCCGCCGCCAGTTCCTCCTCCTTGTCGACCAAGAGATGCTCGGAGTCCCACAAGACGTGGAAGCATATATTGAAGTTGCGCCAAATCAACTTGCATTTGTGCCTCATTCGATTTTGCACGACGAGCAAAGATATCTAGGATTAGCATTGTACGATCGATAACTTTGCAATCTAAGTCGCGTTCTAGATTTCTTATTTGTGATGGAGATAGCTCATCATTGAATATTACAAGATTAGCACCTGTTTCTTCATAAAAGTTCTTAATTTCTTCTACCTTACCTGTGCCAACGTAATGGGAAGAGGTAACTCGTTCAAGATTTTGCGTTACTTCCCCAACTACCTCCACATCTAGTGCCTCTGCTAAATTGTGCAGTTCTTCCAATTCATATTCAAAATGTTCATCTTTTTGTAGTTTAACGGCAACGAGTATTGCCTTTTCTATTAATTCATCCATTTATTTTCTCCTTTTAAAGAAACCGATAGATTGCTTGTTCGTAAATGATTTCTTCCTGTAGATTAGCACCCTCTATATTAATGCTTACAAGTCGCTCTTTATCTTCATTTGTACTTTGTTTAAATATTAATCGAGTATTTTCCAACAGTAATGTTTGTTCATCCTGCTCGATCAGTTGAAAATACCTTTTCCATTTATTCATTACTTCCCTCGGATTTCGAACTTGAAACTCACAAGCAGTAATAGTTAACTCTAAATTGCTTTTATCGATTGTTCCATCCTCTTGAAGCAAATGGTATCTGGTATCATCGCTCTCCTCCCATTCTATAAAGAACGGAAAAGGTAAATCGTTACTAATTTCTTCTTGTAAAAATAGCATTTTCCACTTACGTACTAATCCACTAGTCGTCTTCCTTTCAGCATGTAGAACTCCCGATGTTTTTATACCCCGCTCCTCTAGCTGATTACAAAGATTATCTATAGTCGTAGTGCGAATGCAAATTGTATTGAACCCTGATCCACTCGTATTCAAGTCATGGAGCATAAGATTTATTAAAGGATGATTAGCATTTTTTGCAATTTCTTCATATTCTGCTGCAAGCCATTCAATATAGCTAGTTTTTGTATAGAGAAGTGCGTTATATGTTCCCCACTGAGTATGTTGACCACCCACTACTGCATGGATACCTTTATTAGTCCAATCCTCAGTTACTTCTATTGGTTTTTTCGTTACACTATGAACGATATGATCCAAATACAAGGTAGAACCTCCATTCAATAATTCCCATATTATCAGTATATCAATAAATGTTAAGAGCATCGATTTGAAAAACGGATGCTCTCATCTTTTCTAAGATTCGGCCTTTATAACTTGTGTCCTGACAACAATATCATAAAGGGATTTTTTTCTTTTAGTAAATAGCGTTGTTAGGATATATGCAAACATAAGCGTATAGATAATCCCACCAACGATATAGTAATTTAATGGAACTTCTGCATCTCCGAGGTAAACTAGACGATAAACTAGATAATGCGAAAGCTCCCAAGGAAGAAATTTCAGAATGGTTCTACAAATGGCATGGAGTATCGTAATAGCTTCATACCGTTCATTGACTACTTTAATCCCCATATATCTCTTTCCAAGGGACTGTCTCCCTATCACTGAGTCACTTATAATAAAATATAGTGAAACCGGCAAAGTCACCATTAGAAATCCTGTGACTTGTGCTACTACAAGTGAGCCACTAAATAAACTCTGCACAGATGGAAATATTAATATATTAAAGATAGCAAGCACAACCAAGTAGGCAAATATAAGCAAGTAATCAAGCATAAACGCTTTGAATCGCATTATGAAATTTGCATTCACTTAAAGTTATTCCTCCTATTGGATTTGTTTTCTTATTCTGGTTACATGAATCTTGTCGATTTCCCAGGAAATAATTCGAATTATGCCTCGGTCTTCTCCTTAGACATTTCACGAAGGAGGAATTTTTGGATTTTTCCTGAAGCTGTCATCGGATATGCCTCAATAAATTCTACATACTTCGGTATTTTATGAAATGAAATTTTCCCTTTGCAGTATTCCTTTAACTCATCAGAAGTTATTTGCTGACCATTTTTTAAGATAACCCATGCCATAAGCTCTTCCCCGTATTTTGGATCTGGTACTCCAACTACCTGTACGTCCTGGACCTTAGGGTGCTGATATAAAAATTCCTCTACTTCTTTTGGATAGATGTTTTCTCCGCCACGGATGACCATATCTTTAATACGTCCTGTTATATCGATATATCCTTCCTCATCCATCACCGCAATATCACCTGTGTGAAGCCAGCCATTGTTGTCGATTGCCGACTTGGTTGCTTGATCGTTTTTATAATAGCCCTTCATCACTAAATAACCTCGTGTACAAAGCTCTCCAGGAACTCCTGCTGGTGTATCATCTCCAGTTACTGGGTCGATAATTTTAACCTCTACTCCTGGGTGTGCCTGACCAACTGATGACACACGTTTTTCAATGGGATCATCTGTCTTCGTTTGTGTAATGACTGGAGATGCTTCCGTTTGTCCATAAGCTATTGTTATTTCGGTTGCACCCATGTCATCCATCACTTTTTTCATCACTTCGATTGGACAAATGGATCCTGCCATAATACCTGTTCGCAGCGTATTCAATTTAAACTGATTAAAGTCAGGATGATTCAATTCTGCGATAAACATTGTCGGTACCCCGTGCAACGCAGTACATTTTTCATCCTGTACTATTTTAAGTACTTTTCCAGGATCGAACTGTTCGATAATGACCATTGTAGTCCCATGTGTGACGGATGCGATTGTTCCCATTACACACCCAAAACAATGGAAAAACGGCACTGGAATACAAAGACGGTCTTTTTCCGTCAAATATATATAATCTCCCACAAGTTGTCCGTTATTTACTATGTTTTTATGAGATAGCATAACGCCTTTAGGAAAGCCAGTAGTTCCAGAAGTATATTGAATATTAATAACCTCATCGTTGTGAAGTGAATTTAAAGCGAATTCCAGTGTTTCGTCCGCAACCTCATCAGCAAGTGCCAATAGCTCCGACCATGTATACATGCCTTTATACTCATTCTCACTCATTACAATAACACGCTTAAAATGTGGAAACTTTTCGGAGTGAATATTGCCTTTTTCCGACTGAATGATTTCCGGGCATATTGCACGTACAATATCTAAATAGGAAGTTCCTTTATAAGATTCACATAATATAAGAGTTGTAGCATCAGATTGCTGCAATAGATATTCTAGTTCTTTCTCTTGATAATTTGTGTTCACTGTTACTAGAACTGCACCCATTTTTCCTGTTGCGAATTGGCTAAGTAACCACTCTCTCTTATTGTCAGACCAAATAGCCACATGCTCTCCTTTTTGAATACCCATACCGATAAAGGCTTTTGCAAGCTCATCTGTTTCTTCATCAAATTCTTTATATGTTTTTCGAATACCAAGTTCCGGATACACATACGCTTCTGTGTCTGGAAATTTTCTTGCTGCTTCTTTAACAATTTCCCCAACTGTTTTTTCATTTAACAAACCAATCACCCCTTTGAGGTTTATATATATTCTATTTTATCATAAAATTCTGATGAAATAGACATTTCATTTTCTAATTGACAGTCTGTTGAAACATGGTAAAATCCTAATTACTTTAACGATTGAAAGCGTTGAATCGACAAAGTGTGAAAATTAATTTAGGAGGTTATATAATGTTTCGAATTTCATCTACGATTACGCCTCCTTTTAAAGAGGCATTGTTTCTTATTTTATTAATCATTACTTTAATGGCTGTTTGTATTATAGAATTTGAGGCTGTACCTCATATGCCCATTTTATTTGCTATTTTGCTTTTAATAATGTATGGACTCATAAAAAAGGTGTCATTCAGCTCATTGGAAGTAGGACTCATAGAAGGGGCTAAAACAGGGCTCGGAGCAGTTTTCATCTTTTTCTTTATAGGAATTTTAATAAGTAGCTGGATGATTGGCGGAACTATTCCAACGCTTATTTTTATAGGATTTCAATTCATTTCTCCACATTTTTTCTTTGCAATTGTCTTTTTAGTTACTTGCGTCATTGGGTTATCTATTGGAAGTTCATTAACAACCGTCGCAACTATAGGGGTTGCATTTGTCGGTATAGCAAGTGCTATGGATATTTCATTGGCTATAACTGCGGGGGCTGTTGTATCAGGTGCCTTTTTCGGAGATAAGATGTCCCCATTATCAGATACAACGAATCTAGCATCTGCCATTGTTCGAGTTGATTTATTTGAGCATATCCGAAATATGGGCTGGACTACAATTCCCGCTTTTTTTATAGCGATAATTGGCTATGCAATACTTTCACCTAATAAGGAAATCCAGCAGCTAGAACAGATAAATGTACTAAAAGATGGACTACTTCAAACTGGTATGATTCATTGGTACTCATTGCTGCCTTTAGTTTTTCTTATTGTGCTTTCTTTTAAAAAAGTACCAGCTATTTTAGCTCTTGCATTGACGTCTGCTAGTGCAATAGCTGTTGCATATTTCCATCAGTTTTTTACTGCAAGTGAAGTATTAAACATCCTATTTAGTGGTTATACATCTCAAACAGGTATAGCAGCGATTGACTCCTTACTTTCTAGAGGCGGAATGTCTAGTATGATGTTCACTATTTCACTTGTCTTACTGGCTCTAAGCATGGGGGGTCTTTTATTTACCTTAGGTATCGTGCAAAGTTTATTGCGAAAAGTGGAAAGTTTACTAACAAGTGTTGGGAAGGTTATTTCAGCTACAGCATTTACTGCTATTGGGGTAAATGTGCTTATCGGTGAGCAATATTTATCGATTTTATTAACAGGTGAAACATTCCAAGCCCATTTTCAAAAAGTCGGATTAGCAAACAAAAACCTGGCTCGTGTGATGGAGGATGCAGGTACAGTAGTAAATCCACTGGTACCTTGGAGCGTATGCGGGATTTTCATCACAGATGTTTTATCTATATCAACGATTGACTACTTGCCGTTCGCCTTTTTCTGTTTGCTTTGTCCTGTGCTCACTATTTTGTTCGGACTGACTGGCAAAACACTTACTTATAATAAATGAAGTCGATGTGATACACTATTTCCAAGTATATTACGAAAAAGTAGGCGATATTATGGAATTTCAGGAAATGAAAGAATACTTGCTTGAGCAAATTGTAACGAAGCAGTTAGTCAGTGCAACCATTAGTCAACCACGTGCAAAGTCTAATGAAGTGAAACGAGTAAAATTAAAACCGATTGAGATAAAAAATACGTATCATATCCAGCTTGAATATCAGTACGAGCGAATATTGAAGCATGAAAATATTGCTTTAGATGCATTTACAGAAACATTAGATGAGCTCTTAGAACAGTTCCGTCAGCTTCATATAGATTTCAAAGCAGAAAAAGTACAGGCTCAGCTTTCTAAGAAAAACAAAGTGATGTGGAAATCAGAAAAATCAGCAGCCACAAAAGCGGTAGACCTTTCCCATAACCGTAAAAAAAATTATTTGTTGGATGAGCATACACCATACCCTTTTCTTATACGATTAGGTGTGCAGACATCTGATGGAAAAGTCAAAAAGCAAAAGTATGACAAGTTTAAACAAATTAATCGCTTTATCGAATTTATCGATGATACACTTGCCTACCTCCCCAAGGATAAAACCGTTCGAATTCTCGATTTTGGATCAGGTAAATCGTATTTAACATTCGCATTATATCATTATTTAAAAATCGAAAAAGGACTTGATATCCGAGTTACTGGGCTTGATTTGAAAAAGGAAGTCATTGAAGAATGTGCACAAATTGCAGATGATTTAGGATACGATCAGCTAGAATTTTTAGTTGGAGATATTAATGACTATAATGACGAAACTGCTGTGGATATGGTTGTCACGCTTCATGCCTGCGACGTTGCAACAGATATGGCACTTGCAAGAGCTGTTAAATGGGATGCGAGCGTTATATTAAGCGTACCTTGCTGCCAACACGAATTAAATACACAGCTAAATGCACCGGGTTTAGATATTATGTTGAAACATGGACTAATTAAAGAACGCTTTGCAGCTTTAGCAACGGATTCCATACGAGCAGAGATTTTGAATATGGTTGGATACGAAGCACAATTAGTAGAGTTTATCGATATGGAAAACACACCAAAGAACATATTGATACGTGCTTATAAGACGGGCAAAAAACCTACTTCTGAACAAATGACCAGTTATCAGCAATTTAAACAGATGCTAAATGCAAAGCCGTTTTTGGAGAATGAATTAAAGGATTATTTGAATTGATAACGATTGAAATACCACGTCGCTGGAGGATCCTATGATGAAAGAACCAACAATTAAAAAAGTTGCTTATGGTGTAGCAATGGCGATCGCAATTATCATTGTGCACTTTATCGATGCTCGCGTTTATGCGATGCCTCCCATTTTCTCATTGTTTTTAGCGATTTTCATAACCTATCTTGGTATTGTATTTATTAAGAAATCTGATAGATTCGATCAAACGATTTCTAGAACTAAATATAATTTAATAAATGCAATAGTTGTATTTGTACTTTTCATTGCTTATTTTACGATTTCTGGATAGGAAAAACTGAGCAAAAAAGATTCCCGGTCCTCTAAGCACAAAATCTGTTTCTAGCGTTTCCGAAGTGCTTTGGACAGAACTTGTCGCTATATTATTACCCCGTGAATTTTTAGAGATGCTGGTTGGTTGTGACATCCGTCACAACCAACCAGCATCCTTTTTTTCGGTAACCTTATGGCGTTCGTCTGTCCGTCGCCCTTCTGCAACGCTTAGAAACAGATTAGTGCGTTACTTTCCTATCTCTTGAAAAAGAGTAAGTAAGAAATGTCTTAAGACACTTCTTACTTACTCTTTTCTTTTATAATTCCTGACGTAATGCTTGAATCACGTCAATTTTAGTTGCTTTGCGTGCTGGTCTCCAGCCGGAGATCATTGCTACTCCGATACTAATAGCAGACGCTAAAACTACTAGCTGCCAAGGGATTAATGAAAATGTAATAGATAAGTCTTGAAGTCCATCCTCCCCTAATGCAGCCCCAACAACCATTGGTAGCAGCCAGTTAGCAAGATAGCTCACTGCATATGAAATGATGACCGCAAGGACAGTACCAATTATGCCAATCCATGCACTTTCCATTAAGAACAATCGTTGAATTAGTTTAGGGCTAGCTCCAATTGCTTTCATCACGCCAATTTCACGAGTTCTTTCAGTTACTGCCATTGTCATTGTGTTGAAAATACCAATAGATGATATAAGAATTGCAATTGTTCCAACGAAGATTAATCCAATTTTAAATGCCATAAAGAATACATCGATTTGCTCTAATTGCTCTGATACAGAATAGACGCTATAGCCCATATCCTTTAAGTCTTTTGTTACTGATTTCACATGCTCTAAACTAGATGTATAGATTTTAGTAGTTGTGTAAGTAAAGTTTTCCGGAATTTCTTCTACATTTGCTTCATAAGCTCCTGTTAATTCTGGTAGCCATGATTTATCCATTAAAATGCTTTGATCTACAATCCAGTCTTTTGCTGGATTATCCATTACACCTACAACTGTAAAATTCCATTTTTCTGGGAAAGTATTATCTGAATCATATGATTGCAATGACAATGAAACTGTTTCGCCGATAACCGACTTTTCATAACCCTTTGGAAGATCTGCCTCTTCAACAACTTCTTCCATTTTTGCACGGTCTTCATCTGTCCATAAATTCTGTGCAAAGTGGTACCCTACTACTATTTCCGATTCATTTTGTGGTAATCGTCCTTCTGATAATTTAAGGTTTGATTGTTCTTCCTCTTTCATATCAGTTAATTGCAAGTTTCCTTGTATCGTACGGTCCTCTAAATGGAAGGTTGTCATAACTTCCATGCTTGTTCTTTGAACGATTGCGCCCACATATGGTACAGATTTGATTTCTTGCAGATTTAATTCTTCATTTTCATTCGGGTAAACTTCTACTTCCGTGATGGCTTGATCTTGGAGGATTTCGTTGCGCATAGTATCTTGTATACCAAATCCAATCGAAGCTAACACGATTAAAAACGCACAGCCCATTGTTGCGGCAAGCACTGTCATAAATACACGTAACTTATTTTTCTTAATATGTTGTCGAACAAAGTCGACTTGATCTTTAAATAACATGTTTAGTGTCTCCTTTCACTAATTCCCCGTCACGCATTTTAAATGTTCTATGTGCAATGCTTGCTACTTCCTCGTCGTGCGTGATCATCACAAATGTTACGCCTAGTGTTTGATTTAATTTTTGTATTAACAATAAAATATCCTGCTCGGTTTCGGAATCTAGACTTCCAGTTGGCTCATCTGCAAACAGTATAGGTGGGTTAGTAATTAGGGCACGTGCAATACTTACACGTTGCTGCTGTCCTCCAGATAATTCATTTGGATAATGGTCTCCAACCTCTGTTAGCCCTACCTTGTCCATCATTTGCCCGACACTTGCTTTTCTTTCCTTCGGGGATATACCCTTTAGCTTCAAAGGTAGCTCTACATTTTCAAAAGCGGTTAATCCAGGCATCAGTTGAAAGTTTTGAAAGATGAAGCCGAAATTGTTTAAGCGAAACGCCGCTCTTTCCGTTTCATTTAAATTAGCTGTTTCTTGCCCATTCACTGTAATTGAACCTTGTTCGGGACTCATAAATCCCGCTATTGTGTGTAGCAAAGTCGACTTGCCAGAGCCACTTTTCCCTACAATAGCCACGATTTCTCCCTTTTCCACTTCGAATGATAAACCTTTTAAAACCGGCACTTTTTTCTCTTTTCCTTTTTTTCCTATTAGAAATGTATGATTCACTTGATTTACTTGTATCATTATTTACCCTCCCGTTTCGCTACTTCACTCATTGTACCCGCCATTTCTTAACATTCTAGAAGGATAAAAATGAAGAAATTCTTAAGATAGTTTGAAATGTGGAGGACGCCCGTTGGCCTCGACTAGCGTTGGAAGAATGACGGTAAAGGCGTACTTTGCCTTTATCCGACATTCTGTAACGACTCGAGGGGTTGGCGTCCGGAACTAGATAATAAGAAAAACCGAGCAAGAAGATGCCCCGTCCTTTAAGAACAGAAACGTAGATATGCCGCTGATTTCCGCTCCGAGCGGACGCTTTCCGTGGGCACGTCTTCAGCCGCTTCCCTTGCTCCTGCGCAAGCTCGTCGCAAAAAAGATTTTCGCTACGCTTAGTCCAGGGTCTTCAGCTCGCGCTGTTCCCACTGGAGTCGCCGCCCTGCTCTCCAATCAACTAGGTCCACTTTAACTAAACGCATAATTGGATATAAAACCACATAAATATACGTGTTTTATCTTAAAATAAGTAATGATGAAATGGACACTTGTAAAAGAAAATCTACTTTTTCCTTTCATTAAAATAGGATTCCTAACCGGGCTCGTCTACTCTTTTCATCTGAGCGAGAGGCTATGTTAAATCTTAGTACTACTCACTTAATTGATTGTAGTGAAATTTGGCGACTCCAGCGGGATAAGCGAGAAAGTCGAGACCCCGCAAGGAGCGTAGCGAATGAGGAGGCTCGACCTCGCCCGCGGAAAGCGTCCACATGTAACGTAAATCATAGGGATTATTCCGCCTTGAAAGTTTAGTGAACCCAGTAATCATAGGACATTTTTATATACTTTCTTCCTTTAAAATAAAAAAAGTGCACAAAGTTTTCACTTCGTACACTCACATCACTTTATTACATTTTAATAGCCACTCTCTTCGTAAGCTGGCGGATGAGCCATAGAACTATAATTATCATTACTACTATTCCTAGTATGGATATAGGTAACGAAAAGTCGTACGAGGAGAATCTGTCTGCTACCGGAAGTCCTAACCCTATACTTAATAATGCATTCTCTAAAAGGACCAAGACAATTGAAATTGCGATAAACACTATCCCGATTACAACACCAAAACGATAAAAAGCACTTCCTATTAACCAACCTAGTAGATAAAACGTTAAAAGGTTTAAAGTAACGATGAAGATCGCTAACAACCAGCTACTTTGAGGGTCGACATAAGGAGCTATAATAATGGATTGAATGATTTCACTAATAATTCCATCGTCCTCTACGTCGACTTTTTCTCCAAAAGTCGTCGAAAATATAGTAGACATATTAAATATTTTCAAGACAAGTAATTCAATTACAGAGACTATACCTGAAATCACTGGAAGCGCAATAGAAAGCCCTATAGAAGCAAGTGCTGCTCCTTTAAAATAATCTTTTCTTGTTACACCATTACTGACGTAGTGAGGCAAAAAGCCATATGATGAAATTATACCCACTACAAGCATGAATATATTAGACGCTACAAATGTCGAGACAAAATACAATTCTATATCATTATCATTGTTAATAGCTAAGACTATTTTTACTATATGAATTGCGAACATTATTCCTAAGAAGCCAAATGCCCAAAATAGTTGGACCCAGAACAAATCTGTTGCTACCTTCGGAAAAATCGATGCTTTTTTCAACTTAGTCATCCCCCTCTGTCAAATGTATAAACAGATCTTGAAGTGAAATTGGACCAACCTCAAGTCCCTTTTGCTGAGCCGCTTTTCGGTCACGATCATTCAGTTCTCCATATACCATAACGGACTTCGTATTCCCCAATTGTTGAGTATTTAACTGTTTCATCGGGCGTACAAATTCATCTACAATCTCGGTCGCACCTGTAATGGAGGACCCTTTTGTTATTAGTGACTCAAAATCCTCTTGCAATACAATACTTCCTTTATGCAAAATGATTACTTCATCAAACAAGTAATCCATTTCGGATACAAGATGTGTAGATAATATAATGATGCGCGGGTGGTTTGATTGGTCCTCTAACAATTCACGGTAAAATATATCTCTAGTTGGGGCATCCATCCCAAGGTAGGCCTCATCAAATATCGTAATCGGGGACCTGCTTGCTAGGCCAATCGTTACGTTTAGCGCAGACTGCATACCCTTTGAGAATTCTTTTATTGGTTTTTTTAACGGGAGTTTGAACTTTTGCACTAAATAGTCAGCGTACTTTGCATCAAACTGTGAACGGTATCGCGCTACATACTCTAGTGTTTCTTTTACATTATCTGATTCCTCTTTATAGTCTTTATTGAAGATGAAAGATACATGTTGCATTATTTCCGCATTTTCGAATGGGGCTTCGCCACCTATTGTGACAGTTCCACTTGTTTGCTCGCGGAATGAAGCCAAGATAGAAAGTAGAGATGTTTTTCCAGCACCATTTCTACCTAATAGCCCGTAAACTTTTGGCTCATTTAGCATGAACGAAACATCCTTTAATGCGGAGTAGGAACCATAGGTTAAGCCTAAATTGTTTACTGAAACATTTAAAGTCATTGAGAATCACTCCTTTTCACTTTGCTTAATAGCTCGACGATTTCGTTTTCGGTTATACCTAATTTCTCGGCTTCTCTCACTAGACCCACGATATAATCATCTACGAATGCGTCTTTCCGTTTTTGGACTAGCATCCCTTTAGCTCCTTCTGCTACGAACATCCCTATCCCTCTTTTTTTAAATAATATTCCTTCTTCTACTAATTGATTGACCCCTTTTGATACGGTTGCATGATTAATCTTGTAAAAGCTAACCAATTGATTCGTAGAAGGTGCCTGCTCCCCCTCTTTTAATTGATCGTTTACAATTTGATCTTCGATTTTTTCTCGTATTTGCAAATAGATCGGTTTGTCATGGTCGAAAATTGTGCTCACTACAAAAACCTCTCTCCTTATCACTTATATGGTTATATACTTATGTGTATAACCATAACAGTTGAAGTAATTTTCGTCAAGCAGAAGCTTTATCATTTAAATTAATAAAAGGCAAACTTTCTTTCAGCCAACCCCGTCTAATATTTAGTACGTTCGAACGTTACAGTTAGAAAAAGGAGCACACCCCTGTCATGACAAAATCAGAAAAGTTTCAGCAAGTGGAAAATTATATAGTTGAAAACCAACATGCCCATTATCGGCTGGCCTATAGCTATGTAAAAAATAAGGAATCTGCCTTGGATATTATCCAAGACAGTATTATGAAAGCTTTAAGATCGATTGATTCTCTTGAGCAAACTCAATATTTGAAAACGTGGTTTTATCGTATATTAATAAATACTTCCATAGATTTTATTCATAAAAACAAACGAATGGTTGTAGTGGAGGATGAAGTTTTAGACTTTCATTTACCATCCCAGGAAATGGATGTACCAGATATCGACCTGTACGAGGCAATCGATCATTTAACACCGGAACAGAAAACTCTAATTATCCTTCGTTTTTTTGAGGATATGAAAATAGAGGATATTGCGAAGATGCTTGGTGTAAACCAAAACACAATCAAAACAAGATTATATGCTGCTTTAAGGAAATTACGCACCAATATGGAAGAGAAGGTGAAAGTATGAGTAAATTAAATGATTCTAAAAAACAATATAATGATATTGAAATACCAACAGAGCTAAAGCAAGTAGTAAGTAAATCCGTTCAAACTGTAAAAAGAGAACAATCGAAGAAAAAACCGTCTTTCAAAAAGTTTGGAATTGGAGTTGTTGCAGCTGCAGCAATCTTTGTAGCAAGCGTTAATATGAACCCTGCCCTTGCCCAATCACTTTCCGTAGTGCCTATTCTTGGATCCATCGTTCAAGTCGTTTCGATACAAGAAATAACTATAGAAGAGGACACATATAACGCGGACTTGAAAACACCAAATGTAACTGGACTAACTAATAAAGAATTAGAAAATAGTCTAAATGAAAAATATATTGCAGAAAACAAAGAACTTTATGAAGGCTTCCAAAAAGAGATGGAGGCTTTGAAGGAAGCGGGCGGTGGTCATCTTGGTGTCGCATCTACGTATGAAGTAGTGACGGATACAGATGAGATTCTATCGATTAGCCGCTACGCAGTGAATATAGTAGGTTCTTCATCTACAACGATGAGGATAGATACGATTGATAAAAAAAATGAAGTCCTTATCACATTACCTAGTCTATTTAAAGACGACAAAGGATACATCGAGACAATCTCCACGTATATTAAGGGTGAAATGAAAAAAGAAATGGCTGCAGATGAAATGAACATGTACTGGATTGCCGGTGAAGAAGATAGTTTTGATGGTTTTGATACCATTCGACCAGACCAAACATTCTCTATTACTTCAGATCATAAGCTAACCATTTCCTTCGATAAATATGAAGTGGCGCCAGGTAGTATGGGCGTTATTACATTTGAAATACCAACGGATGTTATAAAGGAAGAGTTAATTAGTGATTATTATATTAAGTGATTCCAATGATATTCGAACGATTATCATTTATATTCAGCCGGTTACTTGCTTATCCAACCAATAATCGGACTGATTTAACCGATTTTCAAAATAACACTCACAAAAAACGCTCCTTCTCACAATATGTGAAAAGGAGCAGTTTTTTTTTTATGAAGGCATTGGTGTTTTGGTTGGTGCCGCATACCCTTCCTTATATGTTTCATCGATTGTATTACGAATTTCTACTAGTGACTTTCCTTCTTGGATCATCTGGATGGATGTGATAGCCGTTTCTAGGCAGGCTGCACAACGAGTTCCATGATCATCCCAAACGACTTCCCCATTTTCTTTTATTTCATGAACGAAGCAGTTGAAATTACTTTCGTGACCTGCACTATCTCCGCAGCCACAATAGCAAGGCATCCACTTTAGCACATCATTTGCCTTTGCAGCGGCTTGATAGACAAGCTTCATGTCCTCGGACTGTGTTTCTAAGAAAGCTGGCAAAACATCTGTTGATGCTGTAGTTTCTTGCAAATCGCCATTTTCTAAATGACCTACGTGACCCTCGTGCTCTTCATGATTTTCTTGCTCATTTTCCTTACCACATGCCGATAGCACTAATATACAGCTTAATAGAATAAATAATATTTTTTTCATAATTACCTCTTAAATCATATTTTCAGGTCGGACAATTTCATCGAATTTATCAGCAGTCAGAAGATCTAATTCGATTGCCGCCTCTTTTAATGTTGTTCCGTTTTTATGGGCATGTTTTGCGATTTTAGCTGCATTTTCATATCCAATATATGGATTCAACGCAGTTACTAACATTAGTGAGTTATCTACGTGATGCTTAATCGTATCTAGGTTAGGTTCAATTCCAACTGCACAATTATTATTGAAGCTTAGAATGGCATCACTTAATAACCCAACTGATTGTAAGAAATTGTGAATGATAACTGGTTTAAATACATTCAATTGATAATTCCCTTGGCTTGCTGCAAAGCTGATGGTTGTGTCATTACCCATTACTTGTGCAACAACCATTGTCATTGCTTCACTTTGGGTTGGGTTTACTTTACCTGGCATAATGGAGCTTCCTGGTTCATTTTCCGGTATTGAGATTTCACCAATTCCCGAGCGAGGACCACTTGCTAGTAAGCGAACATCATTCGCAATTTTCATCAAGTCAGCTGCTAATGCCTTTACTGCCCCGTGGACGTAAACAACATCATCATAGCTTGTTAAAGAATGGAACTTGTTTTTGGCTGATGTAAATTCGATTCCTAGAGCTTTAGAAATTTCAGCCGCCACTTGGTCACCAAAGCCTTTTGGCGCATTTAATCCTGTACCAACAGCTGTTCCACCGATTGCAAGCTCCTTCATATCTTCTACACTTTGTGAAATCATTTTCGCTGATTTTTCTAACATTCTATGCCATCCACTAAACTCTTGTCCAAGTGAAAGAGGTGTTGCATCCTGTAAATGTGTACGACCGATTTTGACAATGTCCATAAATTGTTCGGATTTTTTGCCCAGCGTTTCCTTCAATACACCAATTGCTGGTAGTAGCTGGTTCTCTACTGCAAGTACTCCTGCGATATGAAGCGCTGTTGGGAAGGTGTCGTTAGAGCTTTGTGATTTGTTCACATCATCGTTAGGATGAAGACGTTCTTCGCTCCCCTTTTCCTCAAGTATTTGGTTTCCTCTATGAGCGATAACTTCATTTACATTCATATTAGATTGTGTACCACTACCTGTTTGCCAAACAACTAACGGAAAATGCGCATCTAGTTTCCCAGCTAGTATTTCATCTGCTGCTTCTGCGATAGCATCTTTTTTTGCTTCTGATAGGTTTCCTAGCGAATGACTAACGATTGCTGCAGATTTTTTTAAAAGGGCCAAACCATGAACTACCCCAATTGGCATCTTTTCTATACCAATTTTAAAGTTTTGTTTGGATCTTTGCGTTTGTGCTCCCCAAAGACTATCTTCTGGAACTTTAATTTCCCCCATAGAGTCATGCTCAATACGATAAGACATTAACCTCGCTCCTTTTAAATCCATTTATTTTGTTTTTCTTCAAGCATTGCCAAAAATTCATCCACTACCTCAGGGTGAAATTGAGTGCCTCTTCCATCTTTCATCTCTTGAATGGCCTCCTCAGTCGTCATTGCCTTACGGTATACCCGATTCGTGGTCATTGCATCGAATGCATCCACCACCGAAACGATAGAAGCTTCTATGGAAATTTCATTCCCTATTAAACCATATGGATATCCCTTTCCATCATACCTTTCATGATGTTCTTCTACAATAAAAGCGGCTTTACGCATTCGCTCTATTTCATGATTGCGCATCATCTCTGCCCCTAAAGTTGTATGCATTTTAATGACTTTCCATTCATCTTCTGTTAGTTTACCCGTTTTGTTCAATATTTCTATAGGGATTGCTAGCTTACCAATATCGTGAAAATAGGAACCCACCGTTAGAATAGCAACCCCTTGTCCTTTTGGTTTCATTCTTTTCCATAGTTCAATAGAATAATCACAGATTCGTGAGCAATGATGATAAGTATACCCGTCCACTTCTTGAATTCGCTTAGCATCTCGTTGAATTATCTCACGCTCTGAAAAGCTTTTATCAAATCTCGAGGAAGTCATTTCAAATAATATCTCCACATGTGATTCTGTATTACAAGTGATAATCCCGCCGCACTCATTTAAATCAATTACATCACCTCTATGCAGTGTCGACTTTTGACCATCCAGCTCTATTTCTAAAACACCATTTAAAATTGTATAACGCTCCACAAAATCAGCAGAATTATTTGAGTTATAATAGAACCAAGTAGTTGTATTAGGAAACAATGTGTATAAAGAGTAAGAAATATTTTCTGCACTTCCAAGAAATGTAGTAACCGATTGATCTGTAAATACTCTTGGAAGATATGCTTTCATCCGTATATCCTTTATCTGTTCAACTGTTAGCATATTTTACCCCCTATACTTATGACAACATTCTGCTTTATCTGCTTTTATTATACAATTCAAACAACTTAAATGAAATACAATAAAAAGAACCTATGAATATTTTCATAGGTTTTTTGCCTTAAAACGTTATGGAGTTTCATTTATACTTTTTATTTCTTCCGTTAACCGTTCTATACTTGGACGAACATTTCCTTTCCCCGCATAGCTTTCTAGCATTTCCTTTACATCGATTCCAGAGGAGGCCTTTAGCGTTTCTTGAAGAGTAGACATCAAGTTCGTTGCATAAGAGGTGACTTTGTTGGCCCCTCCACCCTCTCCGCCACCAGTGTCGACAACCGTAATTTTGTCGATATTTGAAAGTGGACTAGCAATTTGCTTAGCGTATTCAGGAAGCATATGAACAATCATATCGAGAACAGCCGCTTGACCGTACATTTCAAAAGCCTCAGCTATCTTACGTTTTGCTTCTGCCTCTGCAAGTCCTTTAAGTCGAATAACATCGGCCTCTGACTCCCCTTGTGCTCGTTGTGAATCCGCTTTTGCTTGACCATCTAAACGAACCTTCTCTGCATCCGCTTTTGCTTTTGCTTCAATTCGATACTTCTCTGCATCTGCCTCTGCTATCTCACGTGACTTAGAAGCTTCTGCATTTTGTTCAATAGCATAACGATCTGCATCGGCTTTTTTCTTCACTTCAGAGTCATATTGCTTCTCTCTTCTTAGAATTTCTTTTTCTTCTAGCTCTATTTGCTTTTGACGTTCAATAATTTGAATTTGCATTTCTTGCTCGGTTACTTCTTGCTTTGACCGTGCAGTTTCAAGTTCATATGCTTGGTCAGCACGAGCTTTAGCAATGTCTTGCTCACGGCGATATTCCGCAACCTTCAGTTGGTTGTCTTTTTCCGCTTCAGCAATTTCTGTTGCTCTTTCGATTTCAGCTCTCTGCGCATCCTTAGAGGCTTCTGCACGTTTAATACGTGTTTCTTTTTCTGCCTCCGCTGTTGCGATATCCGCGTCACGCTTAACTTGCGCAATTCTCGGCTTTCCTAGGGAGTCCAAATATCCGTTTTTATCACGTACATCTTTAATTGTAAAAGATACAATGATTAACCCCATTTTCGCTAAATCCTGGGAGGCTACACGTTGTACTTCCTGCGAAAATTTATCTCGATTTTTGTAAATTTCCTCTACGGTCATGGAGCCTAAGATAGAACGTAGATGACCTTCCAATACTTCCTTCGCTTCGTTTTCACGGTCTGCCTTTGATTTACCTAAAAACTGTTCCGCAGCAGTAGCGATTTCCGAAATAGAACCACCAATTTTAAAAATTGCCGTTCCATCCGCCATTACAGGAACACCTTGCTCAGTATATACTTCTGGTGTAGTAACTTCTAATTTACTAGAAAGTAAGCTTAGCGGTTCAGCTTGTTGGAACACTGGAAATATAAATGTACCTCCACCACGAATAATTTTAATGCGATTACCAGAATCGTCTGTATGGACATTCTTAGATCCTAAATAGCTCCCTGTTACAATTAGCGCCTCATCTGGTCCTACCGTACGATATTTTGTAATAAAAACAGCTAACATTGCAACTATAACAAACACTACTATCCCAATAACTATCAACATTTCCATTTGCATTTCTAATTCCCCCTTTTATCTATACTAACGGTAAGTATTCCTTTACTAAAAAAGTTCCATTATCAAAATCTATGATAAGTACCTGTTTATCGTACTCAATTTCTTCATTGTCATAGCCTGCTGCTCTTTTAGAAATTACTCCACTTACCGTTTCTATTACTATTTCTCCAAACCCATCTGATGGTATCGGAATTATGACTCTTCCAACTTGACCTTGCAGAGATTCGTTTGTATATGCTGTGGAAACCTCTGCTGATGCAAGCGGAACTAATATAAAGAAGTAAAGTAAGAAAGTTAATATACTAGAAATAATGAGAGCTGCCATAATAACAAATTTCTCGTCCCAATCCGTTAGTTTTAATAGTATAAAACCGGATGCACATATAAATAATAAGAAAGAAAGAATCGTTGTCGGATTGAAAATGCCGCCATCCATTCCATCGATTGCATCTGCAAACAACACATACAAAATAGTGATTAAACCTATACCGATTAATCCATATAAATAGACTTGTTCTATTTCACTCACCCCTTTCCACGTTTAAAGTTAACTTAGTAATATATACGGAAATACTTTCAGAAAGTTTCATATATTTCCTTTTTTATAATAGCAATGTAATTCATCGTTTCAATTACATTTAAATTCTATCAATTCTGACAAAAAACGACGTTTTTCGACTAAAAATGGGCTTATTTGTTCTATTTTCGAGTTCTAATGTTACAGTATTGTAAATTTCGATAATCTAGAGTAAAAATTGTGTTGATTTTGTATTTTTTTTGGTATGCTATTTGAGGAAAAAGTAAACATATTAATTAAGTCCAGGAGGCTTTTATGATTAGTTCAAAAAAACCAGATCCATTTTTCGTATCTCTATTAAAAATTGCAGAAAACGTACGTGATAGCGCTCATTATGCAGATGATTTTCGTATTAATACGGTTGCAGATTTAAAAGAAATCAGCGTTCACTTAAAAAATTACGAAACAGCGGGAGATACTTTAATACATGAATTGATCGTTATGTTAAATAAATCCTTTATGACACCAATTGAACGTGAAGATATTCTTGAACTTGCGATTCGTATGGATGACATTTTGGATGGTATTGATAATTTCACAGCTCACTTGGAAATGTTTTCATTGATTGAAATTGATGAATCTATGCGCACATTCTTAGGTTATATTGTGAAAAGCACGGATGAAATCGTTAAAGCGATGGAACTCTTAGCTACTAAAAAACTTCTGAAAATGCATGAACATTCTATACTTATAAAAGATTATGAAAGAAAATGTGATGAGGTGCTTCGCTCATCGATTAAACAATTATTCTTGAACGAAAAAGATCCTATACGCATTATTCAATTCAAAGATATATATGAACAACTAGAAGAAATCGCTGATTATTGCCAAAACGTAGCTAATACGTTGGAAACAATTATTATGCGAAATGCGTAGGAGTATACGCTTATGGAAACAATATTTATATTAACCATTCTAGTAGTAGTCTTTGCTCTTGCATTTGACTTTATCAATGGATTTCATGATACAGCAAACGCCATTGCCACATCCGTATCAACAAGAGCTCTAAAGCCTAGAGTGGCTGTACTAATGGCAGCAATAATGAACTTTGTTGGTGCTTTAACATTTACTGGAGTAGCTAAAACGATTACAAAAGATATTGTGGATCCTTTTGCCTTGCAAAATGGTTCGCTTATTATTTTAGCGGCATTACTCTCAGCGATTATCTGGAATCTAGTTACATGGTATTTCGGGATTCCTTCCAGTTCTTCTCATACGTTAATCGGCTCTATCGCCGGAGCGGCAGTTTCATCTGCTGGCTTTGCAATTTTGAACTGGGAAGGTTTCATCAAAATCATTCAAGCGTTACTCATTTCACCATTTTTAGCCCTTGCTGTCGGCTTTTTAATGATGTCATTATTTAAAGTTATTTTTAAAAACGGGAGTTTATATGGGACAAACAAGAGGTTCCGTATATTCCAAATTGGTACGGCTGCCCTTCAATCCTTTACGCATGGTACGAACGATGCGCAAAAAGCGATGGGTATTATTACAATGGCTTTAATCGCAGCCGAATGGCAAACAAATGACGATATTCAATTATGGGTTCGTATTGCTGCAGCTACTGCAATGGGCCTTGGTACTTCTATTGGTGGGTATAAAATTATTAAAACTGTTGGTGGTAAAATTATGAAAATACGTCCTATTAACGGGGCAGCTGCTGACTTGTCTTCTGCAATGATTATTTTCGGTGCTACCACTATTCATTTACCAGTTTCCACTACACATGTTATTTCTTCCGCTATTATGGGGGTTGGATCAGCACAACGTGTGAAGGGTGTAAAATGGGGAGTTGCTAAAAAAATTGTCTTAACGTGGATTATCACTTTACCTATTTCAGCTGTTATGGCGGGTATTATATTCCAAGTATTAAATTTATTCTTCTAATGTAATGATCCCTTGTCTTTGCGGACAAGGGATTATTTTTTGTTTGGATAGCTATGAATGGTACGGGTTCTCTCGTATATCAGTGGATTACTCTCGTATAACATGCACGCTCTCGTATAGGAGCTGATTACTCTCGTATAGCAAGGTCTCTCTCATATAGAACCAGTTCGCTCTCGTATAACAGCAAATCTCTCTCGCATAGGACCTGTACACTCTCGTATAACAACAGACCGCTCTTTATTCTTTGATCTTTAAACCCAGTGATTTTGCAAAGCCGATTGCTTGTTCCGTGGAGACCGTACAACCTTGCATTTTATCTAATGATACGGATAGTTGTTCATACGTATTCGAACTTAAATCGACTCCAGATAAAGCAGTATCTGTAAAATTCGCTTCATTTAATTCACAGCCTTCAAAATTCACCTTATCAAATGTAGCCTCTATAAAATCCGCACGGTTGAATGCAATTTTAGAGAAGGATACTTTTTTCAATTTAGAAAAACTCATACTCACATAGTTTGCAACCGAATCTACTATCTTCACTTCGGTCATTCTACTTTGGGATATATTGGCTCCTACTAGCTTCGAGCTCAGGATTTCTACTCGATGGAATACCGCGTTCCCAAAATCGACATTGGATAGGTCACATTTTTCAAAAATACAGTCAACAAACTCTACTTGCTGAAAACGGACACCTTCCATAGAGATATCCCGAAAATAAATTTGATCAAAAACAATTTTATCCTCTTGCTCCTCATCTAACTCCAGCTCAGTAACTAGTCCATCTGATACATAATAATCTTCTAAAAGTGCTTTTTGCACATCAAGCTCTTGCAATGATTTTGATATTTTTGGTGCTGCTACCTTCAATGGAATCCCTCCTGTAGAATTACTACTCATATTCTATCATTATATTAGTATCTTTATATCACTTTGTTTTACAATGTAACTAGGCTTTATTTGAGGAGGAATTTTATGACAGGCTTGTCCAATATAGTGACACGTCACTATAAGGCGATATTAGGTATTTGGTTACTTATATTTGTAATTTTGGCAGTGTTGGCTATTCGTTTGCCAGGTCTATTAGAGGGCGATGGATTTAGTACAGACGGAGAACATGCAGAAGTGATGGAGGAATTAACGAAAACATTTGATTTTCCAGCAGAGTCCCTATTTGTCGTTTTTGATCAAACCTCCAATAGTACGATCGAAGACACATTAAATGAGATAGAACAGCTAAATCTTGCAGAGTCTATTCAATCTCCTTTAGAGGATGACTCTTTATATAAAGATCATGTTGCCTATGCCATGCTCCACTTCGACTCCGATGCTGATATGACTGGTGCAGTTGATGACATCAGGGAAGCTATTGACGGAGAGCAAGGAGTTACGTTGACAGGTGGTGCTGCTATTAACAAAGACATTAATAGTGCCAGTCAAAAAGACTTAGCTAGTGCAGAGGCAATAGGCTTACCGATAGCTATTATTGTATTACTACTTGCATTTGGTAGTGTCGTTGCAGCGTTTATCCCACTTGCCATTGGAATTGTAACGGTGGTCTCCGCTTTCGGAGTGATGACCTTATTTAGTGAGACGATGGATTTGTCGATTTTTGTTATGAACATTATCCCGATGCTTGGATTGGCATTAAGCATCGATTTTGCCCTATTACTCATCAATCGCTATAAAGAAGAGCTTGCTAAGAATTCGATAGCAGATGCAGTACAAACTGCTATTCAAACAGCTGGACGATCCATCATATTCTCTGCAATATGTGTATTTATAGGTTTAGGAGCAATGCTTGTCATGCAAGTCGAGATATTCCAAAACATTGCATTAGGTGGAATGCTCGTCGTAACTATTGCGGTATTGGCGTCTATTACTTTGCTCCCCGCTCTATTAATGCTTTTAAAAGAACGTATCAACAAATGGACGATTATTCGTGTAAAACCAGGTGCTACAACTAGATGGCGCAACTTCGCCTCGTTTGTTATGAAACGTCCTGTCACATTAATACTTGTTGCATTAATTATTTTAGGAATTGGGATAATACCAGTAAAGAATATGGAATTGACTATTCCTCAAGTGGACTCCCTTCCAGAGTCTTATGATTCTAGAGAAGCCTATGAGCTAATGGACCAACAATTTGGTTTAGGCGAACAGTCCACTGTTTACATGATTGCCGATCGATCAGATGGCTGGGATAATACTGCTGGCTTAGAGGACATAAAAAACATAGAAAATGAGTTACTCGCAGATAATTATGTCAAGTCGGTTAATACAATTTTCACAGTAAGTGAGATCCCAACCGTAGAGCAATGGGAACAAAGCTTAATGGTGCCAGAAGTCGAAGCTCAACTAACACCTTTAATAGATACATTTGTTCAAGACAATAAATTACTAGTACCAGTAACCCTAAATTTAAACGGTTCTTCCGATGAGGCACAGGACTGGGTACGAGAATGGTCAGAAAAAGATTTAGGCGTCGACTTTAAGCTAGGTGGCCAACCTAAATTCAATCAAGAAATTTTTGATGAAATATTCGACAAAGTAGGTTGGCTATTAGCAATTATTTTAGGCTCTACTTTTATCATTTTAATGATTGCGTTCCGTTCTATTCTAATACCATTGAAAGCGATTATTATGAACATCATTGGTCTAGCTTCCACTTTTGGAATTCTCGTATATATATTCCAATATGGACATTTTGGAATCGAAGAAACTACGATTGCATTAATCATTCCTGTTATTGTATTTAGTCTCGTATTTGGTTTAAGTATGGACTACGAGGTATTTTTAATCTCTCGTATACAGGAGGAATATTTAAAGCACCAAAATAATACATTAGCAACTGTTGATGGTTTGACTTCAACAAGTAAGATCATTACATCTGCAGCCCTAATCATGATTGTTATAACGGGAGCCTTTGCATTTACAGAGGTAATGCCTGTTAAACAGATTGGTGTTGGTATTGCGATTGCCGTAGCGATAGATGCATCTATCATTAGGTTATTGCTTGTTCCAAGTTTAATGAAGCTTTTCGGTAAATGGAACTGGTGGCTTCCTTTTAGAAAAGGGCCTTATAAAGCAAAAAAACTACATTAACTTGTCAAGTAATGGTGTAGTAAGATGTTTACTTGCTTAACAGATAACTTTTCCATAGAAAATCACTCCCAGTATGTAGAAAGCCAAGCAGAGCGAGTCTGCTTGGCTATATTTTTTAGAATTTCGACTGGTACCATTGTTTCGCTGCTTGCACTTCATCTTGAGTTAATTGGTGACCATATGCATGCCAGTAAAGCTCTACCTCTGCTCCCGCTCCTTGCAGCAAGTCCTGTAGATCCTCTGATTCTGTTGCTGGACACATCTGATCATTTTTACCAGCTCCGATGAATACAGGAGTTTTTGGCATATCCGGTAATTCTACACCACGTCTAGGAACCATTGGGTGATGTAAAATGGAACCCTTCAGTACATTTTCATATTCAAATAAAATATTTGCAGCAATATTGGCACCGTTGGAATAACCAATCGCCACTACATTATCTCGATCAAATTCATACTTTACCGCTGCTTCATCGATGAATTTTTTCAATTCTTCCGTTCTAAGCTGTAAATCTTCTAAATCAAAGACCCCTTCCGCTAAACGTTTAAAGAATCGTGGCATTCCATTTTCTAAAACATTTCCGCGCACACTCAAAATATTAGCGGCCGTATCTATTTCTTTACCAAGGCCAACTAAATCATGCTCATTTCCACCTGTTCCGTGTAAAAGTAATAGTGTTGGTCGCGAGGAATCCTCACCTTTATAAAAAACATGGTTCATGTTATAACTCCCTTTCAATTATCTTGAATTTGAGATAATTATAACGGATGCTTATTTCTAGGTCAAATGATTAGTATCCTCTTCATTTGAAAGAATTAACTTCAGTCGGTCCGGTTCATCTACACGAATTGCAAATTCGGTTATACTTTTTTTCATCCCCATAAACATTGTTACCTCAATTGGCATACTGAGGTGTATAATTGCTTGCGGTTCAACAGGTTCAAAATCTTTATATACAAACTGTACCGTATTCTTATTTGGAACTTTTGCTCCCCAGTTTACTTCTTTGATCAAGTTAAGAGGAACAATAATTCTGGTGCTAAGACCCTGTGAAATATACAGTTTTCCGTTTTTAACTTCCAAAGGATATAATTTCATAATTTGAATTTCTGCCAAAAAGAAGAACACTGAGTATATATTTAAGATTAATAATATAATTGATAGGATAAGGGATTTATCATGCAACCACCAATGGAGCCCTATTGTTTCAATAAGAATTGCATGAATCAGCATCATATGGATGGCAATTGCACTTGTTTTTTTATGCATTGTTACAACACCTTCATGATTAGGAGCTTTCTTCTTCCATGAAAAAAATGCATAATACATCATTAGAAATTCGGACATCACAACCCGAATTAATATATTTTTAGTCACTATTTTTTCAACCGATGGAAGTAAACTGAATAATACTCCCTCATTCGCTTGTTTCATTTGTAATCGAATTTTGGGTATTTTCCAAATGACTAAAAAGATTAATATCATTTCTGCGATTATTAATAGCATCTCTATTACGATGCCTGCGTAAAGTATTCCAGTAAACGGGGAAAAAAACTCGTTAGGTATGAATATTCTTGCTATAACTAGACCAGCCACGATTATTCCAATTGTTTGCTTGATGGATAATTTAAAGGCTGCATACATTAAAAGTGGCACTACAATGGCTAAATCAATTAGTGATCCTACTACAGCACCAGTATTGAGTTGCAGAGACAAATAGTCCTGTACAGAGGATTGGTAGATTAAAAAGTTGGTAGAAAGAACTAGGAAAAGTAAAGCAATCGCTATATTTGCATACTTGGTTTTACGATAAACCATAAAATTTCCTCCTTTATGTATCCTACCCATATTATAACTTCCTGTTTTTACTGAACACCAGTATAATGTGTAGAACTATTCAAAAAAGGAGTACAATTTAATGACTATAGAAAAAGAGCAACTTGAGAAAAGGATTCTTGTTTCACAACAAAAACAATCTGCAGATTTTATCCTTCGAAATGCTACTGTTGCAGATGTATTTTCACTAAGATGGATAAAGGCAGACATAGTAGTTTCGGATGGCATGATTGTTGCAATTGATGCTACAGGAAGTTATGAAGCTGTGCTCGAAGAAGATGCAGAAGGAAAGTATGTCATTCCCGGATTGATAGACGGACATATTCATATAGAATCTTCCATGGTCACTCCTGCTGAATTTGGTCGTATATTACTCCCCCATGGTATTACAACCGTTATTACGGACCCGCATGAGATAGCCAATGTAGCTGGATCGGAAGGGATTCAATTTATGCTTGATGATGCAACAAATAGCGAAATGGATATTCATGTGATGCTTCCATCCAGTGTTCCCGCAACTCCTATGGAACACGCAGGCGCTATTCTTCAGGCAAGTGACTTGCACCCCTTCCTTGAAAATGATGCAGTTCTAGGACTAGCAGAAGTAATGGACTTCCCCGCTGTACTATCTGCGGAGTCTAAAATGATGGACAAACTAAAAATGGCCATGGACGCGAAAGTAATAATTGATGGTCATGGCTCTGGACTTAACTCAGAGCAAATTACAGGTTACCGCGCAGCAGGTATTCAAACAGATCATGAATGCGTTACTGCTGACGAGGCATTAGACAGAGTTTCCCAAGGAATGTATGTCTTGATGAGAGAAGGCTCTGCAGCGAAAAATATACGAGATCTACTACCTGCCGTTAATACTCATAACGCTCGCCGATTCTTATTTTGTACAGATGACAAGCATTTAGATGAGCTCCTCGAAGAAGGCAGCATCAATCACGCAATCCGACTAGCTATAAATGATGGAATGGAGCCTCTCCAGGCCATTCAGTTAGCGACACTTAACGCAGCTGAATGTTACCAACTAACCGATAAAGGAGCTCTTGCCCCTGGTTATATTGCCGATTTCTTATTAGTTGAAAGCTTAGATGATTTAAGAGCCATTGCCGTTTGGAAAAATGGAGTAAAAGTTTCACAACATCAAGGAATGATTATGGAGGAATACAATATACAGGAACCATCCACTCGCCTAACTAGTACAGTGAAACTGCCTAATTTGTCGATAGATTCTTTTGCCATTCCTTTTACTAATGACGGAACGGCTAATGTTATGGAAATTATGCCAAACCAAATTACTACGAAAAAAAAAGTAATGAAAGTTCCAGTAGTAAACGGCCTATTCACAACAAGTGTAAAGCAGGATTTACTTAAGCTTGCCGTTATTGAACGCCATCACTCTCTCGGAACAATAGGTCTGGGAATCGTACATGGCTTCGGTTTGAAGCAAGGTGCTATTGCGACTACCATCGCACATGACTCACATAATCTCATCGTCTTAGGCACGAACGATGAGGATATGTTAAAAGCCAGCCAAGAATTAGAACAAATTCAAGGCGGATTCGTTATCGTCCAAGAAGGAAAGGTTCTCGCCTCCCTTTCTTTACCTATTGCAGGTTTAATGACAAATCGTCCAGCTAAAGAAATCGCACTGGAATTAGAAAAATTGCATGAAGCACTTTATATACTTCATCCAGATTTAGATTTCCATTTATTCTTAACATTATCTTTTATCAGCCTTCCTGTAATTCCAGAACTAAAACTGACAGATAGCGGACTATTCGATGTCGTCGAGTTCAAACATATTCCGATACAAGTAGATTAAGTTTTTCCAATTAAATAAAAACCGGGCAAAAAAACGGCCAGTCCTTTAAGATCAAAACCTGTTTCTGTCGTTTTCGAAGAGCTAAACGGAAATCACAGCATTAATCATTCTTTCAAGTCCCGCGGACCGAGTGTTCACGGGACATTTTTATATACTTATCTTTCAAAAAAAGCTGCTCCATATCCAGGAGCAGCTTTTCTTACGCTATTTTCTTCGTACCCTTCCAAATAATAGAACCAATCGTCGTTATTACTAATACGACTAGCCCTAATATGAACGGATAAATAATATTCACATCATATAGTACCCCGGCAAGCAATGGACCTAATACATTTCCTATACTCATATATGCATTGTTCATACCCATCGCAAATCCTTGTTCGTTTCCAGCTAATTTAGAGATTAATGTTGTCAGCACTGGACGCAAAATGGAAGTAGATAGGAAAATGATCATCGTAATTACAAAGAAAAATGCATAGCTCGATATTAAAATCGAAAGTAGGAAACCAAAAGCGGCTACACCTAAAAAGATTCTCAACACATTTGCTTCACCGAAACGTCGAACAACTTTATCCACCACAAACAATTGAATAATTACACTCACAATTCCAGTTGCTGTGATCATCCAGGCAATATCCTGCGGTGAGGCACCGAACTGATCATCAACAAATAGACCTAGAACCGATTCATAGGCAAGTAATCCAAAGCTCATTACTAATGTAATAACAAGCGGGATAAAGTAAGGCTTTTTAAATGATTGTGCAATTTCTTTTATCATTGGTTCTGATTTACCCTCAGGAACACCTACGTCTGCTGGCTTACTTTCCTTCAGAACAAAAGTGGAAAAGATAACTGCCACAACACCTACCAAAGCAGAAACGAGAAGTGGCATTTTTAAGCCAAATTCCGCCAAGAACCCACCAATACCAGGCCCTACTACTATACCCAAGGACATTGCAGCAGATATTAAACTATTTCCCTTTGCACGCTGGTCCATCGAAGTAATATCCGCCACATATGCAAAAATGGCTGGAACTAATAACGCTGCACCAACTCCCCCAATGGCACGAGAAACATACAAGATACCGATAGAATCTGAGAAGTAAAATACAAACATAGATAGAGCAAGTCCGCTGAGACCAGCGATAATCATAATTCTTCTCCCGTATTTATCTGCCCATTTACCGGCAATCGGAGACATCACAAGCTGTGCTCCAGCAAATATGGAAATTATTAGACCTGCCGCTAGCCCGCCTTGATCGATAGATTTTAAATAAGCAGGTAAAATGGGAATAATAATACCAAAACTCCCAATAGCAATAAACATATTAATCATTAATATAAATAATTTCTTTCGTTGATCCTTCGTCATCTCATACCTCTTTCTTCCACAATACTAATACATAAGCAATAGACTAACATGATTTATCCATGTAAGTAAACAACAAAGCTACCATCCACCTTTGGAAACTGGTGGCAGATAGCTTCAGTATTTTATTCATTTAACTTTTCAATCGTCAAACTACAATTACTAGTTCAAATTTAAACTCTTCTTAAAAGGAACTTAATGTTAGATACACTTAGCCAGTGAAATTGTAAGCTTCCCAACAGAGTAAAAAAACCGATGTAACGAGAGTGTCATCTACGCCATATCGGTTCTTCATTATCATTCATTTATCTTTTCAATCGTCTTGGCCGTCCCTTGAGCAGGGTATGATTCTTCAAGAGTGGTATATCCAACCTTCACTTCATCGTGTAACTTTAATCGACTACGCTGATCCATAGTCAAAGAAAACCATATAGCGTCATTACCAGCTTCCAGTGCTTCTTCCACCGACATATTTTTGGCCTCATCAACTGATAAACCACCAATTACTAAAATAGAGGTATCTTGAATATCGATAATAATTCCCTCTGTGTATGTTGTTGGTTGTTGCGGTTGAGTAGGATTATCTTCAAAAAACTGCATAATAAAATAAAAGCTCGCACCAATTGCAATTAGTATGATACTAATTACTATTCCTACCGTATACTTCCCTTTCATAATAGGAACCCCCTTATCTTTTGCTATCTAGACGGAAGCCCTCTTCTAAAAGGTAAGTTTTTGCTTCACTATATGATCCAAAGCTTTCCTCTAAATTATACCCATGATAGATATTCCATAGTGTATCTTCTTGTAATAGCGTTAACTTAGAATCTTCTTTGTTTTTCCAAACCTCTTCTATTTCCTCATCTTGCTGCTCTTCTTCCTCTGTTGAAAGATAAGCAATCGAGTCTTTAATAATTGTTCTAAGCTCTTCAGCAGAAGCTTCACGAATATTCAATAGCCCTTTATCGTCAGCTGCTTCATATTGAGGAAGATCTCCAACATAAACAAAGCCATTTCCATTCGGATGAAGGTGATAAACAACAGTTGTTTTTTCATATAAACTCTTTTCGTAATGATAATTTACTCGTTTCATCGATACTTCTTTACGAGTAAGCTCCGTAAATTCTTGAATAATTGCTTCTTTTTCTTCAAATGTTAGCATGTGATTCCTCTTCCTATACGTTTTTTCATTTACCTAGTATAGCACACTCTTTACCCTCTTCGCGTCCACCACTCCGCTAAAATAACGAAACAAATAACAACTGCAATCGCTACTGCAAAAAACCAATCTGGTAAGCTCCCCAAATTTATGCCTCCTTGCTAATTCGCATCACGAATCGTTCGAAATTTTGTGATGTGAACCCTTCAACTTCCTCCATTGTATAGCTTTCTAATAATTCTCTTACTATATTTTGTGTTTTGGATGCATCTTCCAAACCTAATACAAATTCACTAATCCCATCAAAGTCGGAACCTAAACCTACAAGATGCTTACCACCAAGAGAAATGATATGTTCTATATGCTCCACCAAGTCCTTTATCTCTACTGACTTCTTAGTATCATTTATAAATGGTGGATAATATACAACATGGATAGGACTATTTTTGGCAATTAGTGCTTTTATTTGATTGTCAGTTAAGTTTCTTGAGGAGTTGCATAGAGCCTTTGCATTGGAATGACTTGCCATCAGCCATTTCGCTTTAGGAAGAACATCCCAAAAAGATTGTTCACTCAAATGAGAAACATCAACAATTATATTTTGCTCGTTCAACAAAGTCACGACTTCTTCTCCAAATGGGGTTAACCCAGTACTAGATTCTTCGGAAGAACCATCCGCTAATTTGTTTGCTCCATTCCAAGTAAGACCGACTAATTTCACACCGTGAGATAGTAATAGCTTCAGCTTATGCATGTCTCCGTCTATCATATCAAGTCCTTCTAGTGATAAGACGGCTCCAATTTGTCCTTCTTTTAGTGATCCAAGTTGCTCCCATTCATATATGGAGATAATATTGTCATCCTTCCCCACAATTTCCGTGTGGAAAAACTCAATTTGACGAATTGCCTCCAAGAATAACTGTTCCTTAGGAAATCCTTCCGAAACAAATACCGCAAACACTTGAAGTGCAATTCCTCCAGCCTCCAACGCTTTTTTACTTGCTTGGAGTTTTGGAGAATCTGCAAATGAAATAGTATTCTCCGCTTTTGCTAATTTGTAAAGTACATCACAGTGTAAATCATAAACTTTCATCTTATCCTCCTAAAATCTTGAGCATTCAATAATCACTCTGGTGCTTCTTCACCAAATGCCAGCCATTCATCCTTCGATGGTCCATACATACCCGGAACTGGTAATCCGGCTTGTCGCATAAGTATCGTCATCTGCCCACGGTGATGTATTTGATGGTAGATTAAGGTTTGCAAAACGGTCGCAACTGTCCATAGTTCTCCGTACATATCTTTTTCTTCTATAAGGCTTTCATCCGTCCATTGTTCTTTTATAGCCTTAACAATTGAATTACTAGACTCTCTATATGCCTCCACCATTTCTTTCGCAGTCAATGGCTGGGGTGTTTCATGTGGAGTTGCGGAAAATTGCAGTCCAGTTCTCCCTATCATTTCATCTATACTTGTAACGAGATGCCACGCAAGCTTACCGAGGGTACGCCCTTCTTCGGACACTCTTTGCTGTAATGACTCATCTGTCAATGCTTCTAAAATTTTCAGAGTCGAATCACTTTCATGCTGCCAATCGGTTAAAAAGTCTTCTATGTTTCTAATCATGTTCATACCTCCAAATAGTATTATGTAATTAATTTCGTCACTTGTTTTAAATAATCCTGCCACCATCAAAATACCTTTCGAATAGATATTGCAGTCCAGTTCTGATATACTAAAGGATAGACAATAAGAGGACGTGAGCGCATGATTAAAATTGAATTACCAAAACCAACTGTAACCATCACACAACGTGAACAAGTACTAAAAGAAGGCGAAATAGAAATCCCAGCAATTCATGGATTTATCGACTTCCATCAAATCCCTCGTGATAAAGGTGGCATTTTCTTTTTCTACAATAAGAATGATGAACTTTTATTCGTTGGTAAAGCGCGTAAAATTAGACAGCGTATTAAAAAACACTTTGAAGACAATGTTTCACCGATGATTAAACATCGTGATGAAGTGTACAAAATCAGTGTTTGTATTGTAGAAGAGGCAATGGATCGTGAAATTTACGAAACATACGCTATCAATACTCAAAAATCGAAATACAATATCGACAAAGCATTTTTTAGATAAGATGAAATCCCATGTTCTCGTAATAGAGGAACATGGGATTTTCTCTGTCTAGCTCCAGCGCCTAGCCCGCCTGAGTCACTTCAGGATTTCAAGGCCGAACGATTCGGGTCAGTCAGTCGTCGCGACACGATGTCGTAAACTTAAACTGACTTCCAATACATAGGCGCACACGCTTTTCTATTTTACTTCTTCAAAAATACTTGTACTGTGCTTTGGTTGTACACGTGCTTTTGGATCTATGAATGCTTTAATATGGCTAATAGCAATTGGAACCTCTCCAAATCCTACTGCAATCAGTTTTACTTTCCCATCATGCGTACATACATCACCAGCAGCATATATTCCTTCTACACTTGTTTCCATTTTTTCATTGACTACTACAGAATTTTTCTCCATTTCCAGACCCCAGTTCTTTAAGGGCCCGAGGGATGCAACATTTCCGTAGTTCACTAAAACATGGTCTACTGCAATGCTTTCCTCGGTTTTATCCTTACCGACAATCACGACTTCTTGGATTCCTTCGCCATCGCCAATTACTTCTTTTATTGCATATGGTGTTTTGACCTGTACAGTAGAATTTTGAAGCTGTTGAATGGTCATTTCATGGGCAGTAAATTGCTCTTTTCGATGACAAATGGTCACGTTCGAAGCAACGTCCTCTAACATTAAGGACCAGTCGAGTGCAGAATCTCCTCCACCTAATACAAGTACATTTGAATCCCGGAAATTCTCCAAATTTTTTACTTTATAATGAAGGTTTTTCCCTTCATACTCAGCAGCTCCTGGAACATTTAACTTACGCGGCTGAAATGAACCAATCCCAGAAGTAAGTAAAATCGTTTTGGAATAATGCACATTTTTATCCGTTGTTAACGCAAAATAATCTGGCAGCTTCTCTAACGCTATTGCTGTTTCCTCTAAGCAAATGGTTGGATTACTATAGGCAGCCTGCTCTTCTAAATTTGCTACTAAATCTTTTGCTAAAATTTTCGGAAGACCACCGATATCATAAATATATTTATCAGGATAGAGCTCCATCAATTGTCCGCCTAGCTGTGGAAGACTATCAATAATCTTCACTTTTAAATCACGTAATCCTCCATAAAACGAAGCGAACAAACCTGTTGGACCACCACCAATAATTGTTACATCGTATATTTCACTATTCATACCATTTCACCTCATAACTATTTAATCTATATTATCTGATGCACAGCATACAATGATACATTGTTACAGGAAACGATTTCGAATCTCGGGAGGTGGAATCATACAGCTATCTTTTTTCCCAAACCATGCATAACGATTTTTTGCTATGAATTTATATACTACGTTGCGTATAGGTTTAGGAATTACCTTCAGCACATGTAAGTACCTCCAAAGCCCATTTAAATGTTTGCTAATTTGGAGTGCAGCATCTGATGAGTTATACACCTTATGTTGATCAATAACTAATATACTATCCAAAGTGTCAGGTACAGCATACTTAGTCCTGAGCGTTACCCCGATATCACTTTGCTGCGCCGCAAACTGGAAATATCCTTTAGGATCTCGCTTAATTATAAACTGCACACTCGCATCACAAAAATTGCATTCTCCATCAAACAAAACGATAGCTGGCATAGGATCCACTCCTTTCCCCTAGTGTACTATAATCACTACTGAAAATCGCTTAATCGGCTCTCTAAATATTTTATCTTATCGTTACATGAACTAAATATTTCAATCCCAACACAAAAAAACTGGGCAAAAAAGATGACCAGTCCTTTAAGGTCAAACCTGTTACTATCGTATTCAAAGGGCTTTGGACAGACATTTTACTATATGATTACCGAGTGAATTTTTAGGGATGCTGGTAGGTTGTGACCCTCATAACCTACCAGCATCCCTTTTTTTCGGTAATCTTATGGCGTTTGTCTATACTTCGACCTCTTACAACCCTCAGAAACAGGTAAGTGCGTTTTTGGATAACTAGAGAAAAGATACTTTCTTATTCATAGAGCAAGCTCACGAAGATGCAGTTTCGTTCGCTATTTGGATTCTTTATTTAGTAACTACTTACTATCTCTCTTGAGTTCCACTAGTAAAAAAGGAAATCTACTTTCATCATCCTTCATAACAGAATAGTACCTTTGATTCAACAGATGGTTTTATCACTATATTAACTTTGACCACTATTATCATCTAAGCGATAGCCTATGCTCTATCTTTTTGCCTGCATACTACACATTATATTGATGGTAGTGCAAGGTGGCGACTCCGGCAGGAACGCAGTGACGAGGAGATTGAAGCTGCGCCTGCGGAACGCGTCCATCTGTAACGGAAATCACAGTATTATTCATTCACTCAAGTATCATGAACTCAGTGTTCTCCGCATATTTTTATATACTTACCTCAAAAAATGCCCTAAAGTCTAGTAAGAACTTAAGGACACCTCTATCCATTTCACTGCTTGTCTTGTGGTGTATCAGATGAACCAACCTCTTCTAGTGTCTCAAAGCTGTTGGAATAATCGCGAAGTCTATCGTCTTCATCCTCCACAGGCTGATCTGTAGTAGAATTTAAAAGCGATTCTTCTACAGGACGAATTTCTTCATTGACCTCTTGATGAGCATGCTCTACACAAGTCAGCGCTGTAGGAACAGCTTCTAAACGAGCAAGTGGGATTTCTTCCCCACATTCCGCACATTTCCCGTATGTACCTTCCTGGATAGCAGCTAATGCTTTTTCAATATCTACCATTTCCTCATCAAAGTGTCTATTTAATGCCAATCGAGTATGCTGATCGGTTAAATCAGTCGCATTATCCGCAGGATGATTGTCATAGTTGGATAACTCAGTCGTTTCAAACTCTTCTTCATTTTGCTTCTGGTGCTCTAACTCTTTAAAGCGCTTTTCTAATGTATTTTTTAATTTATCGTATTTTGTCATTTAAATTCCTCCTTGGGTTACTTAAGGATTACCCAAAAATCAGCGAAATAAAACAACTTGCACATCTACCTTTAATACAAGCAAATACGAATACAGTTGCATACGATGATGAACTAAGTGATTCATGATTTGTAGAAACCACTCTTCTAGGCGATACTTGCTTCCCCAATAGGTGGTAAATTCCTTTGAGAATGCTTCCTCCGTAAGTTGATCTATGTGCTTCATAACCTCCTGGATACCTTCCAAAAATTGTTCTTTAGCAGTTTGTATATTAACTGGTTTACTTTCTTCATAATATAACTGCATTTGATCTATGTTATATCCTTTGCAAATATTTAAATCTGCCTGGGGTATTTGAGCAAGATGCACACAAACTTCCCAAACAGACATTTTATTTTCAATAGGACGTTTAGAAAGTAGCTTTTCGTCTATATAATCAAATAACTGGGTTATTGTATTGGAGATATAAGTTAATTGGTTTATCAAAGAGGGAATCATTTTATCTCACCTTCCATTCAGAGTGTTTTAGTATGGTATTTTTTTGTTTTTGCAGTATGATTAATATTAAGGGAGTGGTTGTTAATGGGTATACATAAATTTTTTATGAGCATGAACGATTTAGAAAGAATTATCCGATGTCCCGGACGTTTTAAATTTGAAGAGCATAATGTCGCTGCTCATTCATGGAAAGTTTCTCAATACGCTATGTTTTTTGCAACACTAGAAGAGAATAACGGTGCGACTATTAATTGGAAATCACTTTACGAAAAAACGATCAACCATGATTTCGCTGAAATTTTTATCGGAGACATTAAAACACCAGTTAAGCACGCATCTCCTGAGCTTAAACAAATGCTAACTCATGTAGAAGAAAAAATGATGGAGAAGTTCATATTGGATGAGATCCCAAAAGAATTTCAGCCTGTATTTTTTGACCGAATGAAAGAAGGAAAAGACGATACTATTGAAGGCCGTTTACTTGAGTTAGCTGATAAATTGGATCAAGTATATGAAGCCTTTGCTGAATTACAACGTGGAAATACGGATATTGAATTTGTGAATATGTATGAAACAGCTTTAAGAAAAATTCTTCATATCCCATTAGAAACTAGTATAAACTATTTTAAAGAAGTTATTATGCAAGAAATTATGAAGGAGCAATCCGTCATTGATGTGAAATCTATTACCGTACAATTACTAGTAGAATAAATTTTTACCAATTCTGTGCGATATATTGTATAATATGTTGTATAATATTGTTATACAATTAAGATAATTGAAGGGGGGAATCGTTTTATGCCTATTCCAGTTAATCATACTAAGCCTGTTCGTACAACTGCTAAGCTACATGCTTTCAACCAGCTACAACAATGGATTATAGACGGTACTTTACAACCAGATGAGAAGCTAAACGATATCGAACTTGCACAAGCTTTAGGGGTGAGTAGAACGCCCATTCGAGAATCCTTACAACTTTTGGAGTCTCAAGGCTTTGTAACGATGCAACCAGGGAGAGCAACACAGGTCACACCAGTAGAAAAAGAGGATATTAATAATCTCTTGCCGCCATTGGCAGTATTGCAAGCGCTTGCAGCGGAGCTTGCGAGTCCTAATATGGATGAAGAAGCACTAAGTCTATTAGAAGAAAAAAATAGAGAATTCTCCGAAGCTCTACAAGCAAAAGAATTTACTACAGCCCTAAGAGTAGATGAAGAGTTTCATCAGCTCATTGTTGATACTGCCAATAATCCATACATACATTCCATGGTAGAAATGCTTCAAGCACATGTACGTAGATTGTTTTACTATGAAAAAATTGTCTTACGAGAATATTCTGTTGAGCAACACGAGAATCTAATTCGTGCATTCCGCGAAAACAACACCAAGGAACTAGCAGAAGTAATGCGTGCAAATTGGATTTATACAATAGAAGAATTTTAAAATAGAAGAAAAGTAGAATCTAGGGCATACGACAAATCAAAGTTGATTCATTGGGTTAGGGTCTATTGTTGAGAATCAATTTCTTAACAGCACCCAAACAGTAGAATAGTAAGAAAAGCGTGGCAGGGGGCATACTTTATAGATATAATTACCCTTTTTGTATATGATAATATATAAGTTGGTTTGTTCATTATTATTTTATCCACTATAATATTAAAAAAATTATTTTATTTTATATTTTCCCATGATATTGCAAAGGGTGACTTAAAATGAATTTAGAAACTGAGGATCCAAAACAAGTTGTTTTACAAGTAGGAGCAGTACTTAAAAAACTTCGTAAAGAAAAGCGTTTAAGTCTTGAAGATTTATCAGAATTATCGGGTGTGAGTAAGCTTACGCTAGGAAATATAGAACGCGGAGAAACAAATCCAACAATAGGGATGTTATGGAAAATCTCAAAAAGCTTATCCATTCCACTTATGGCTTTATTCTCAACTGAAAATAATGTGAATCTCTCTCGGGCCGGGGAAGGGCTAAGAATTGTTGGGGACGGAAATAACTGGGCAATTGAGCCAATTTTTCAAAATACAAATAATGATATGGAAATGTACCGTGCTTATTTACAGCCAAATAGCTCCTACCATCCGGAAAAACATCATCATAATACAACTGAACTTGCAACTATCATGTCCGGAACAATTACAATTAATGTTAATAATGATTCATATATCTTGAATCAATATGATTCGATTAGTTTTTCTACAGATGGCACACATTCATATGCCAATCATACCAACGATGTTGTTGTTCTCCATATCATATTGAAATACGGAATCTAAATTTCTTTTCTCCTAGCTTATCCTGATACAAGTAATGCTTCAATCCACCTAATGGATTGGGGCATTTTTTTAATTTATTTAAAACAGTTCTCTATTTAAGGATAGACAAACTCAAATAAATATATTATAGTATTTATTAATTAGTGAATTATATATTATAATATACCAATTGTGGTTAGTTATGAAAATATGTTCTTTCTTATATCATTCATCTTTACAGTAAATCATAATGAACAAACTACAATATATGAGTTTTTCAAAAAGCTAGGAGGAACTAGGATGAGTTCAATGGACCAAATAATTAAAAAGGAGAATAAAGGAGCCATCTCAACTGTTGGCAAATCTGCCGTTTGGATAATGATTGTTGGTATTGTATTTATTGCTGCTAACTTACGGGCATCTTTAACCTCAGTAGGACCAATAGTTGGTCTTATCAAGGATGATATGAATATTTCAAATACATTGGCAGGAATGGTTACCACCCTGCCGTTATTAGCTTTTGCGCTTCTTTCACCTATTGTACCTAAATTGGGACAAAAACTTGGGGTGGAACGAATTATTTTTGGTTCCATTGTCTTTCTGACTGTTGGTATTATTATACGTTCCCTTTCAGGAGTTGTTGCTTTATATGTCGGTACGGCTGTTCTTGGTTTGGCTATCTCCGTCGGTAATGTATTGTTACCTGGCCTGATCAAACGTGAATTTCCTGAACGCATTGGCTTAATGACGGGTGTATATTCCATTTCTATGAATTTATTTGGAGCAATAGCGTCTGGTGTAAGCGTTCCTATTGCCCTTGGAATGGGATTTGGCTGGAAAGGTGCATTGGAAATTTGGGGCGTTTTAAGCTTTATATCTATTTTATTTTGGTTACCACAGATGAAACATCGTAACGTAAAAAGGGATACCGTTCATAATAAAACGGCTGACAGTCATGTGAATTTGTGGGGTTCGGCACTAGCGTGGCAGGTAACCCTGTTTATGGGACTGCAATCCATGATCTTTTATGTACTTGTTGCATGGCTGCCAGAAATTCTTAAGCAGCAGGGATTGAATTCGAGTCAGTCCGGCTTGATGCTTTCCGTTATGCTTTTAGCTCTTCTTCCTTTTACTTTCATCGTCCCGGTCATTGCTGGACGCATGTCCGGTCAACGTTCGTTAGTGACTATTACATCGATTTTACTTTTAATCGGGACGTTTGGGTTACTATACGGTAGTTCTAAATTAATCGTTTTGTGGATCATCGCTCTAGGCATAGGAGGAGGCTTCGCATTTAGCCTATCCATGATGTTTTTTGGCTTACGCACAAGGAATGCGCAACAGGCTGCGGAATTATCAGGTATGGCTCAATCGATTGGATACCTGCTTGCGGCTGTTGGCCCAACCCTATTTGGTTTTATACATGATGCAACTAATAGCTGGACGATTCCACTTTTAATATTGGTTGGCGCATCGATCCTACTCTTTATATTTGGTCTTGGTGCAGCCAGAGAGCGATATATAGGTCCTGCACTACAGTAAAAAATATAGTTTTGGAATGAAAGGATAATGAATAATCTTGTCGCTATAGATGAATCCGATATGAATAGCAAAATACTAGAAGCAACCTTGAATATTGCCAATAACGAGAAATCTAATGTAACACTAGTGAATGTTAGTAAGGAAAATGTAACAACTGGTTTAACTGACATATAGAGCAAGAATGTCCAACAGAGTATAAACAGTGGCTTGAATAATAAAAAAGGTGACCATGTAAGAGTTGCTTTCACAACCTCCATGGTCACCTTTTAATTACACTGACTTTATGTCCGTTTTTTCAAATCTCGCAATGATTCCTGTCACGAGCGTTACTACTACGAAAGGCATTAACCATCCTAAACCTACACTATAAAATGGCAATACGTTCTCGTAAAAACTTACGATTGGCTGTAACCAGCTAAAATACTCAATTTCTAACGATCCACAAAGAGCTTTTAAACCGTCTACAATACTTATTAAGAACGTTACGAACATTACACTAACGTAAACTAGTCTTGCGTGATTAAACAATGGTGATAAGAAGGTTAAGAATATCAATACAATCGCTAATGGGTACAATAACATTAGTACTGGAATGGAATACGTAATAATATTAGACAATCCAAAGTTTGCAATGATACATGTGAATACACTAAAGAAAATGACAAATGCTTTATAACTAATCTTTGGCATTAACGTGTGGAAGTATTCGCTACATGCAGTAGTCAGACCAATACTTGTCGTTAGACACGCCAAGAAGATGATAACAGATAAAAGTATAGCTCCAAATGACCCGAAATAATGCTCCGATGCAGCACTTAATACTGGACCACCATTTTCAAATAGTCCATATAGGTTCACACTAGTAGCCCCTAGATAAGCAATTCCAGCATAAATTAATCCTAAGAATAAAATAGCAATTCCGCCTGATTTCGCTGTAGCAACAAGGATTCCTTTTGTCGATGTCACACCCATGGAACGAATTGCTTGAATTACGATAATACCAAATACTAAGGATGCTAATGCGTCCATCGTATTATAACCTTCTGTAAATCCAGTCATAAAGGCATTTGTTACATAGTTCCCCTGCGGTTCTTCAAAGGCTCCCATTGGCTTAAAAATTACAAATAGTAATAAGAAGAATAATCCTATTATAATTCCAGGAGAAAGATATTTCCCGACATTATCCACCATTTTTGATGGATTTAATGATAGCCATAATGTGAGTCCGAAGAAAACAAGAGTAAAGACTAATAATCCAATTTGAGCATGTTCTTGATTCAAGAATGGCAGAATACCAACCTCAAATGAAACGGCTCCTGTTCTTGGCAAAGCAAAAAATGGTCCTATTGTTAAGTAAAGAAGTGAGGTAAAGATTACCGCAAAGACAGGATGTACTCTACTAGAAAGGTCCTGTAAATTTTTACTTCCTGAGAATCCCATTGCTAAAGTACCTAAAAACGGCAACCCAATTCCAGTTAGCAAGAAACCAATGACCGCTATCCAAACATGTGTCCCTGCGTTTTGTCCTAAACTCGCTGGAAAGATTAAATTCCCAGCTCCAAAAAATAATGCAAATAGCATAACTCCAATCACTAAATGATTAGAGAATGATAATTTAGTCTTCATTTTGTTGTACCTCCTGTGATATAAGAAATAATCATTTCTTGTGTTTTCTAGATGTTTGCTATGAATGCTATACAAATGACTTTTTCTATCACGCCCGTATGCAATATATCAAAGTTGATAATACTATGGAAATCAGTAGAATGCAATATATTAGACGAAATTAATTGAACATTTCTTTTATTTTCACAAATATATATAGTTAAATTGACATATTTCCAACTAATAGTTATGATACTCAAACGCCTTGCCCTTTGAATAATATCTCATATTCCATCTTATTAATGAGTCTATATTCCTAGCAAAAATTTAACAAAAATTACCTTCTTAAATAACTAGAACTTATACATTAACCCCTTGAACATTAAACCCAATCTCTCTTTATATAAATCTAAGAAAATCATAAGTTCCTTTTAAGTGCAAAAAAGTGGAAGCCGACTCTGCCCTCGCTTATCTAGAAAACGTCCGCCTAGAACGTAAATCAGTGGCATTGTTTAACAGAACCTACTTTAAGTAAAAAAGCTATACAATCGGAGATCTCTCCAATCGTATAGCTTTTCTTTTATGATTTATCCTCTGGAAATAATACTTCCTTTAAAGCATCATCTGAGGAATTTTCAGTAAGCTCCACTTTCGACCGATACGCTGCTCGCGTTAGTAAGTGCCCTGCGACAGGGGCAGTCAAAAATACAAATAATATACCTAGTATAAGACGCACACTTATAAAATTTTCACTTACCCAAAAATATATAAAGGCTCCAGATAGGGACAACAATACTGCTACGGTTGAGCTTTTTGTAGCTGCGTGTGATCGTGTATAGACATCTGGAAGGCGGATGATCCCGAAGGCACTAATCACACTCATGACACTTCCTAAAAAAATGATAACAACAGCAACAAGCTCAATCATCTGACTTATGCTCAATAATAGCCCCCCTTTCAATATACTTGGAAATGGCAATTGTACTGATAAAAGCAAGTATACCAAGTATAAGAATAGCCTCTAAAAATGCCTTTGTTTTTAAGACAATCGAAATAATAGCAATCATTGATATGAGATTTACACCAATCATGTCTAAAGCTACTGCTCGATCTGGCATAGAAGGACCTTTAATGATACGAAATAGAGCAATTGCAATAGATATAGCAAATAATGTTAGAGAAGCCAACAGTATTTTTTCAATCATTAGCGGGTCACCTCCATTATTGCTCTCTCAAATTTAGTTATGGATCGCAATACATCTGCTTTAGACTGTTCTATATCCATCGCATGGATGTAAAACATATCCCCTTCTGGGTTCACTTCCATCACAACAGAACCAGGAGTCAACGTTAACAACATTGCTAGAGTGGTAATTTCCCAGTCTCCTTTTAGCTCTGTTTTATATGTGAAAATTCCAGGCTTTAGGTCCCAACGTGGATTTAATATTTGTTTACTTATTAGTAGACTCGACTGAGCTAATTCTGATATAAATATGAAAATCAACTTAATAAGGGAGAATAATCTTCTCAAATAAAACTGAGTCCCAAAAAAGCGATGCATTAAGAAAATTATGAAGATCCCTACGATGAAACCACTAAAAAATGTCGTCATCTTTAGTTCATCTTCGTCCTTTAATGTTGTCCACAAAAATGCTATGAATAGGTTTAGTAAAAACTGTGCTGGCATATTCTCACCTCTCCCATCACTTATTTCCTCCCATTACTGCATCAATATACACGGATGGATTAGAAAGAGTATGAGCTGCGTCCGTAACATAGTCGGATATAAACTCTGCTCCAAGTCCTAATGAAACCGTTGCAATTCCCAACAGTACAATTGGTATAATCATTCCCATTTTCATAGGTTTTTCTTCTTCAAGACTAATAATAGTTTCCCCAAATATAGTATTTAAGAAAATCCGAAGAAGCGAGTAAAGCACAACTATACTGGAGATAAAAGCCAATGCTAGTAATATGTAAGAACCTGATTCGCTAGCACCTTGTCCTACTAAAATTTTACCTACAAATCCACTTAACGGCGGGATACCTGCCAATGAACAGGTGACCAGGAAGAACATCCATCCAAATAGAGGATAGTTTCGTATTAGTCCACTCATTTCATCTATTTTTGATTTACCAGTTAAGTAAATCATCGTACCAGCTAGTAAAAATAACATAGCTTTTGCAAACATGTCATGAATTACGTAGTAGATAGATCCAGCAATAGACGTTTCGGTTCCAACAGCCAGACCGATCATTATAAATCCAACAGCTATTACCACATTATAAGAAACGATTAATCGAACATCCTTAAAAGCAATTGCCCCCATACATCCGACAATCAATGTAATTCCCGCCATTATCCCAATTAATGTGTGGGATATTAGTGGCTCGTGGTAGAATATGAGCGTAAATGTCCGGAAAAGTGCATATATTCCTACCTTTGTTAGTAAAGCACCAAATAATGCGGCAACCGCAGTTGGTGGGACAGAATAGGATCCTGGAAGCCAAAAGAATAGTAATAACCCAGCTTTTAAACTAAATACTATTAAAAACAAAATACTTATTGTTGTAAGTAAAGGTCCTTGTCCCGCCTCCGCCACTCTTTCTGATATATGAGCCATATTTAAAGTACCAACCGTACCATACAAATAGGCAAGGGCTACTAAGAAGAACCATGAAGCAAGAACATTAATCACTACATACTTTACCGCTTCTCTCAGCTGTGGTTTTGTCCCTCCCAGAGTAACTAATACATAAGAGGCTAATAGCATAACTTCAAAACAGACAAACAGATTAAATAGATCCCCAGTTAAAAACGATCCATTAACTCCTGCAACTAAAAATAACACAAATGGGTAGAAGTACATTTTTTCATGTCTTTCTCCAATGGAAGAAAATGCATAGATTAAACAGATAGCTGTAACTATACTTGCAGTAAGTACGAGTAACATTGCAAAGGAATCTGCAACAAATAGAATTCCAAATGGAGGCTCCCATCCAGCAAAATCTAATCGTATAATTCCATCTGTCTGAACACTATTTAAAATAATTATACTTATCCCTGCAATGCCAATCATCGTTATTAAACTGATAATACGCTGCAATTTCACATATGGTCGTAAAAATACCAATACAATCCCAACCATAATAGGAATGATCAACGGTAAAACAATTAAATTATTCATCACTTGCCCCTCTCAATTCATCGAGATCATCCGTACCAACATCCTGATAAGTACGGTAGGCTAGTACAAGTATGAAAGCTGTTACTGCAAAGCTAATCACGATAGCAGTTAATATTAGTGCCTGTGGCAAGGCATCAGTATAAGGTGCATCTGCTTCTTTTAATAAGGGAACATTCCCTTGCTTTAAGTTCCCCATCGTTAATATGAGCAAATGTACTGCATGGGAAAATACAGCGGTTCCTAAAATTATTCGAATTATATTTCTAGAGAGGATTAGATATGTGGCAACGGCAACTAAAATCCCTATTAACATAATGATCAATGTTTCCATTCGTTATCCACCATCCTCACTTATGCTTAAAATAATCGTTACTAGTACACCTACAACCGTTAAAGCTACACCCGCTTCAAATATAGTCACCGTCGTCAGTTCTGTTTCTCCAAAAACAGGCAAATCAAAATAGGCAAAGGTTTGAGACATGAATGGAACTCCAAACAATATGGATCCAAATCCTGTGGATGTAGCTAATAATACGCCAAACGCAGCAACATATTTAAAATCTAGCGGTAGACTCTTTTTGACCGTTTCAATGTCCGTAGACAAATATAGCAATACAATTGCGGATGCTAGAACTAGTCCACCGATAAATCCCCCACCCGGTGTATTATGACCAGACATAAACAAATACACACCGAATGTTAAAATGATAAATACAACAATTCTACTAACTGTACGGAGTATGACATCATTGATCTTCAATGTTTTCATCCTCCTTTTTTGCTTTTAGCTTAATCATCGAATACACACCTAAACCCGCTATAAATAGTACGACCACTTCGAGCATCGTATCAAAACCACGGAAATCTCCCAATATAGCATTTACGATATTTGCTCCTCCAGCTAATTCATAAGCATCTTCAAAGTAGCTAGAAATAGTATCGAATTGATTGAAATCTACTACTGATAATCCAACTAAAACAACTACTAATCCGACCGCTATCGATATTATTCCATTGACTACTTTTGTTCCTTTTGGAAGCTTTTCCATTTTCCAATCCGGTAAATGAGAAAAAGCTAATAGGAATAATGCAGTGGTAACAGATTCAACGACTAACTGGGTTAAGGCTAAGTCTGGAGCCCGGAAAATAACAAAAAAGATAGCAATTGAGTAGCCTAATACTCCATTCAACAATGTCGCTGTCATACGTGACTTAGCAAATAGCATAGATAACGCCGCAATCGCCATAATAGCAACTAAACACACTTCATAGACTCTGAAAGTTGCATTTGTTGAAATATCAAACGAAAACGCTCTTGAATAAAACAAATACCCACCTACAGCCAATACAAAGAATACAAAAATATACATTAAATAATGTCGTAATAATCCGTTCATATAGCGATTAGTTACTATATTGGATTTGCTAACGGAGGACGCCAACAAATTATTATAAAGTGCATTCAATGTGAAGCGAGAAGAAAACAATCCATAGATTGGTTTCCATAATTTAAGGAATTTAAATAGAATAGCACCTACTATAATAACTGCAATAGTCATGAGTAATTCAGGTTGCACTCCATGCCATGCTGATATTTTTGGTGTTAAGTCTGCTGCGTCTCCAAAAGTTGGATAAATACTGCCCATAGCCGGTTGTAATATATATTTACCTAATAGATTTGGAAAGAAGAAAATACCAACAACTAAAGCGGCAAGAATCATTGGAGATATTAACATTCCAATAGGTGCTTCATGAATAGGTTTATCCAATTTTTCTGGCTGAGGTTTACCAAGAAATGCTTTAAAAACGATAATCACACAGTAAACAAATGTAAATACACTAGCGATCCAAGCTACAACTGGGAAGATAATTCCGAACGATGGTAAAGAGAAAATATCTACTTCCATAATATGTACAGTTGCTGCAAAGAACATTTCCTTACTAAGGAATCCATTGAACGGTGGTAAACCGGCCATCGATAAACTTCCTATTAAAGCGACGGTAAATGTAAATGGCATGAATGTCATTAATCCACCTAGTCTTCGAACGTCCCTTGTTCCTAACTCGTGATCGAGAATTCCAACGACCATAAACAATGCACCTTTAAAAGTTGAATGATTGATCAAGTGAAATAAAGCAGCAAATGTTGCTTGTGTGTACAGAACTGAATCAGCAGAATAGCCAAACTGTAATGCTATCGACCCTAAACCAAGCAAGCTCATGATTAGCCCAAGCTGACTAATAGTAGAAAACGCTAGTAATGCTTTCAGATCGGTTTGTCGGACAGCATTAAAGGAACCCCAAAATAGAGTAATCATCCCAACTACACTTACTACCCAAAACCATACTTCATCAGCTCCAAAAACTGGCGTGAAACGGGCCACCAAATATATACCTGCCTTCACCATCGTTGCCGAGTGTAAATAAGCACTAACAGGGGTTGGTGCCTCCATAGCATCCGGTAGCCAAATATGGAAAGGAAATTGTGCTGATTTCGTAAATGCACCCAGCAATACTAAAATCATCGCAGGTATGAACAATGCGTGGTCGCTAAACTCACTCACATTAGCAATTATTTCTCGAATACTGAAAGAACCAGTCATCGTATGTAACATGATAAAACCAACCAGCATAGCAATTCCGCCACTTACAGTGATTAGCATTGCTTTTTGTGCACCCTGTCTAGAGGCTTGTCGATGATTCCAAAAGGCGATTAACAGGAACGAAGAAACACTCGTTAACTCCCAAAAAACATATAACACCATTAAGTTATCAGAAAAAACAACTCCAAGCATGGCACCCATAAATAATAATAAATAACAATAAAAATGTTGTAAGGATTCTTTAGATGAAAGATAAAAAATGGAATATAAAATAACTAAGCTTCCAACGCCTGTGATTAATAGAGCAAATATCATACTTAGTCCATCTAAATATGTAGTGAAGTTAAAATCTAATGTGGGAATCCATTCATAGGTATGGACATAAGTTTTACCACCTGCTACCGAGGGAATTAGCCTAGCAAGTATGACAAACAAAGTAATAGGTACGATTAATACAAACCAACCAAGGTGAATCTTATTAAATCGCCTGTATAAAAAAGGCATAAGTGCGGCTGCTATAAATGGGATTAATATAACTAAATTTATAGAAAACAAATTTTAACCTCCTATTGGTTAATTAAGAATTAGGATTGGGTAGTGTGGGGGGAGAAATTTTTTTACAGTATAGACTTGACTATCCTAGCAACTAGTAGCATAATAGGATTCCATATGAGACCCTACAAAATACAGTAGAATTTAGGATATATAGCTTGCTTGTGTAAATAGCAAATGCATATTATGTATGGAGTGGGATGTAGTTATACTACTATACATGCATTTAATAATTATACATGAAAGATAGAGACAACGCACTTTAAGTGTTTTGAAGCATATAGTTATTCAGTAGAAAATTACACGAAAAATAGATAGAGGAAAACAAAAAAGAGGTGTGTACAACCGTGAAACGCGTAAAAGGTCGAATGGATGAGAGTATACTTGTTTGCGTATACTACGGGCCAAATGGAGAGCGACTAATTAGAAGAGGACATAAAATGGCAAGTATGCTAGATTGTCCACTATATATACTAACAGTTGATCCACTACCATATGATGCATTCGATGCTGAGAAATCTGGATATATTGAACAGTGGAAAAATTTGGCGGATGAGTTGGATGTTGAAGAGTTTATCATTCGTGATAACGAAAAACGTCCTTCTCCAAAAGTTATTAAAGAAGTGGCCCATGGTTTAAATATAACTCAAATTATTATAGGACAAACCGCACAAAGCAGATGGGAAGAAATAACAAAGGGATCATTCATGAATGTCTTGTTAAAAGAAATTCCTTTCGTGGACTTCCATGTTGTTTCGGTTGCCCGTTACATTAAAGATGAAGAAGATGGCATTTTCGAAAAAGGAGTCCGTGCTTATTTAGTGGCAGACGGAGATTCTTATAAAGTCTCCTTCACTTGTGAGAAGAATATGTGCCAAGAAGGTATTTTCTTCAAAGAAATCGGAACAGATTTTGAAAACGGTATTTTCAAATTTATGCATAACAACAAAATGCACCAAGTTCATATACAAGAAAATCTTGTTACTGATCCAACTCAAGTTCCGGATGGGTGTAGCTTAAAAGCATAGGGATACAATAAAAAGCATTACAAAAACCAGACAAAAAGTTGCCCGGTCCTTTAAGTTCAAAACCTGTTTCTAACGTTTCCGAAATGCTTTGGACAGACTTGTCGCTATATTATTACCATGTGAACTTTTAGGGATGCTGGTTGTGACGTACGTCACAACCAGCATTCCCTTTTTTTTCGGTAATCTTATGGCGTTTGTCTGACCGTCGCCCTTCTACAACTTTTAGAAACAGGTTAGTGCTTTTTTGGATAATTAAGGATAAGATACTTTCTAATTCATAGAGTAAGCTCTCGAAGATGCAATTTCGTTCGCTCTTTCGCTTCTTTATTTGGTAACCACTTACTACTTTTCTTTATATGCACTAGTATAAAAGAAAATCTGTTTTCTTCAACTATCATTGGATAATCGCACTTCTAATTCAAAAGAGATTACAAATAATTTTATCACTTTCTTAAATTTGAACAATTTTATTATCTAAGTGATAAGCTATGCAAATCTTATAGTGGAGTACTACACACTAGTTGATTGTAGTGAAAGGTGGCGACTTCAGCGGGAACAGCGAGAAAGTCGAGACCCCGCAGGGAGCGTTTCAAGGGAACAAAGGCTAAGAGCGCCACCTCGTGTGGCAACGCCTTCGTGACCAACATCCTGTTGGCCTGAGGAGGCTCGGCCTCGCCCGCGGAAAGCGTCCACCTGAAACGGAAATCACAGTATTATTCATTTTTATAGTCCTATGAATCCAGTGTTCACGGCACATCTTTTTATACTTTCTTTAAAAAAACGGCTAATCACTCGCTTTTCATTAATTTCACATCGTTATTTTTCGGTCCTTGGGTAGTGCCAGTGCCACTAACCCTATTATTGGTAACGTCGAAACGACAATCATGGTCGTGTAAACACCTACATAATCCATTAACATCCCGATTACCACTGCTCCAATAGCTCCCATTCCAAATGCTAGACCCACAGTTAACCCAGCCATCGTCCCAATTTTACTCGGTACAAGCTCCTGCGCATAAACGACAGTTACCGAGAAGCTTAGCATGATGAAAAATCCTATCGCAATGAGCAACAATATAATTGCCCAAACAGGTACGTACGGTAGTAATAGACTTAATGGGATTGGGACCGCCATTGACAATATAATGACATTTCTTCTTCCCATTCGATCCGCCATAGGTCCACCGAAAAAAGTCCCTACTGCCCCTAATGCCAGAAAGATAAAAATAATTAACTGCCCTTCTTTTATAGTCATACCATAGTTCTCCATCAAATGAAAAATATAAAAATTGGTCATATTGGTAACATAAAAGGAGCGAGCAAAAATTAAGACCATCAAAAGAGTTAAGGCCACACCGACTTGTTTTTTAGTTAAAGCTGGGAGTGAAGAGAGAAGCGTTCTCTTTCTTTTGGAAAGCTTCTCCGCCTCCAACTGCTTTTTATACCATGCAGAAATCTTCGATAATAGGAATATCCCCACTGCGGCAACAACTAAAAATAGTGCTGCTCCTTTTTGACCCAAAGGCACTAGTATAAATGCACTTATAAGCGGAGCAAGTGCTTGTCCAGAATTTCCTCCCACTTGATAAATAGATTGTGAGAGTCCTCGTTTAGATCCCGCTGCCATAAAGGATACCCGCGATCCTTCTGGATGAAATACTGCTGAACCCAACCCTAAAAATATTACCGATACGAGAATCACCCAATACTCTGGTGCAAGGGCTAATCCTGCCATCCCAACTAAGGAGCACAACATCCCAAGCGGTAATGCATAAGGCATAGGTTTTTTATCACTTATAAATCCTACAATCGGCTGTAGAACCGATGCAACAATATTTAATACAAATGAGATTAAACCTAGCTGGGTAAATGTAAGACCTAGTTCCGATTCTAATACAGGAAACATTGCAGGAATTACCGCCTGCAACGTGTCATTAAATAGGTGACATACTCCTATTGCGAACATTATGGGATATACTGGATTACCCATTTTGTGACTGGAGTTCAACTTGGACATATTTTCACATTCTTTCTAATGTATAAACAATTAAAGTTATTATAGCTCAAACTCGACAAAATTATTTCATCATAGATAGAATAGTAACAAAATTCATGGCAACACTAAGCATTATGTCGAAATGAAACGAGGTTATACGAAAAATATGGAGACCTTTTTCGAAATGAACTTTTGGGAAATGATTTTGAGATCCACCCTTTCCTTCATAGTGTTGCTTATATTAGCAAGACTATTAGGAAAGAAACAACTGAGCCAACTCACTTTTTTCCACTATATTACCGGTATAACAGTCGGTTCTATTGCTGCCGAAATTGCCTCCCAACATGAAACACCCTTTCTTGATGGATTGATTGCACTTATTTGGTGGACGGTCCTCACGTTATTAATGAGTTATATATCTTTGAAATTCCCTACAATCCGAACATGGATTGATGATGAGCCTACCATTGTCATAAAAGACGGTGAAATCAGTACAAAGTCTTTAAAGTCAGCACGTTTACATATGGACGATGTATTAATGATGCTAAGAGAGCAATCTATTTTTTCTATTCAGGACGTACATTATGCTGTTCTTGAAACGAACGGTGAATTAAGCGTGATGAAAAAAGTTGGTTTGCAAGAAGCTACAAAACAGGATGTTAAAGTACCACTTACTCTTCCTTTATTTATACCCTCTGAAATAATAGCTGATGGTAAAATTGTAAAAAAGAATCTAGATGAATTAGATTTAACCGAAGAATGGGTTATGAAGAAACTAAGAAAACATGGAGTAGATTCAGTTAGTGACGTGTTTTATGCACAATTACAAACAAACGGCTCGTTGTATATTAGCTTAAGGGAAAATGGGATTTAAGAAGTAAACACCACAAACTAAAGAAGCGACAAAAAGTGACATATTCACTTGTTATCGCTCCTTTTTTCTATGCCTACTTTAAATAAGTTAGAATGGCATTACACAGTTCTTCTGGTGCCTCATACATACTCATATGCCCTGTGCCCTTTATGACTACTTGCTTGATATTTTTTCCACTTGCTGTAAATGTCTTGTCAGTTGGAATAAGTTGGTCATTTTCACCAGCTATTAAAAGTACAGGTAGCTTAGTATTTGCCAAAACTTCGGTACGATCCTTTCTTTCTTTCATCGCATTAAGTGCATTTTTTGCTCCTTGTGCGGGAGTTCCATAACCAACCTTCTTCACGTCCTCGATGGATTGTTTGTAGGTTTCCACATTATCTGGAGCAAACAGCTTGGGAACTAGCCCGTCAATGAAGGAATCGATACCATCCTGCTCTATTTTTTCAGCAGACGTAATTCTTCCTTCCTTTGCTTCTGCAGAGTCAGGAAATCCTGTGGAATGAATTAAAGAGAAGCCATTTAAATATTCACTATATCTTTCTGCGAAGGCCAATGTGATATAGCCTCCTAATGAATGACCGAACATCGTTGCTTTCTCTATTCCTAATTCTTCTAAAAAGTCCTTTATAACTGATGCGTATTGGTCTATTTCCTGCACGCTGTCGTAACCTTCAGATTCTCCATGTCCAGGAAGGTCGATTGCAATTACTCTAAAGCTTTCGGAAAGCTTAGGCATTACTTTACTCCAATATTCGGAGCTGCCACAAAATCCGTGGATTAGTAGTAGCGTTTCTCCTTGGCCTTCCTCTTTATAAACAATGTTAGAATTAGTAGTTTTCATTAAATCATCTCCCTAATGTTTCATTAATTGATTGGTTCAACTCCTGTATATTTACCCCATCTAGTTGTTTATTACTCAAATTATATTTCTTTTTAATAGCGAGAACTCGTTTCACGCTTTCATCAATTCTTTGTTCTGTAATTTCTCCAGCTTCTATCGCTTGGAGTATTGCCTCTTTCACTTTTTTTACATTTGCGTAGTCATGTGCTACTAACACAATGTCATTCCCTGCTTTTACTGCAGATACGGCTGCTTCACTTATTTCAAAGTTATTTAAGATTGCTTTCATCGTCATGTCATCTGTTATGATAACACCTTCATAATCTAGTTGTTCCCTCAACACATCGGTAATAATGACCTTAGATATGGAAGCTGGGTATGTAGAATCTATTTTCGGCAGTAAAATATGACCCATCATAATGACCTCCACACCTTGCTCTATTGCTCGGGTAAAAGGTATTAACTCAAGTGCATGTAAATCCGCTAAACTTTTTTGAATTATTGGTAGCTCTTTATGGGAATCTACAGCAGTGTCGCCATGACCCGGGAAATGCTTTACGACCGAAATGACCTGCTCACTTTGAATACCTTTCATCAGCTGCAGCCCAAGCTTACTTACTATCTCCGCATCAGTTCCAAAGGATCGGTCTCCAATAATCGGATTGTCTGGATTACTATTTATATCAAGGACAGGAGCAAAGTCTAAGTTAAAACCAAATGCACTTAATTCTTTTCCTAATAGTTTTCCGATATTATAAGAAAGCGCAGCATCATTTTGCTTTCCTAGATATTCGCTTGTCGGTAGCTTAGTTAAGTCCGGTAGCCTAGCAACTCTACCCCCTTCTTCATCTACACCTAAAAATAGCGGAACTTTATTCTTAATATTTTCTTCTTTTATCGAATTTAATAAGGAAACAGATTGATCCGCATTCTTTAAATTATCCTTGAACAAAATAATACCGCCCACTTGATGTGTAGATATGATTTTCTTTGTTTCATTTGTAATGACGGTTCCTTTTATCCCTGCAAATATCATTTGCCCGACTTTTTCTTCTAGACTTAAATCGGATAAGGAGACTGATTCTTCAATTTCTGTGAAAACGGAAATATGATGAACCACTGGATTTGGATTTTCCTGCGTTGGCTTAGGCAGTATCCATTTCAATTGAATGTTCTTTGTGACGTCATATATAAGTATCGTTTGATCTACTTGGTCATCCTGATAGCTTCTAATTTTATCCGGTTCCCCTTTAATGGATTTAATATCCTCGAGATGGATTTGTTGGATTTCAGGTGAACTGGAGCGTATATCAAAAACAACTTCAGATCGATGACCTACTGAAGCATCGTTAGATAGAAACTCCTCATAAATGGCACTAGCATTTTCACTTTTTCGCTCTGGATCCCCCCATAGTTCATGCACTTTTTGAATGGTGGTTTCTCCTACGATAAAAGGCGAATTAATCGTTTGTCCTTTTTCCGCAAGTTCAAACAAGAGAGATACAATGGTTTCCGTATCTGAAGACACTTCTAACGGCACTCCCTCCCGCACATTTCCATCTCCATTAGGTTCTTTGAGCATTACAATTATGGCAATTACTAAAAACAATAGAAGAAGTATTACTACTTTCTTCGTCATCATAAAACCTCCAAACAAATGATGAGCTTATCCCTACTTCCATAAGCCTAACCAATATCCCTGTAATTTAACTAAAATATAAAGCGTTATATTTGATATATTTTTACTTCTCAAATATAGTACTAGTTGAACTTTGATATTATAAAATGAATGAAAAGAGGAAAAGTTATGTCTAATAAAGACACTATGATATGTGATATAGAAACTGGAATTTGCGGACCTGCAGGAGAAGGTAATTCTGTTATAGAGCTAATCGACTTAACTGCCTTACCTATTAAAAAGAATTCTGACTCAGCTACTGAGCAAACAGAAAAAGATAAATAAGTTCAAACGCCCTTCGGTAATAAGTACTGAAGGGCGTTTCATACACTACTCAGACTCTGGCAATGTTTCATAAGCCATTTTATAAATAATTTCTTTATGTTGAGGATAATCATGTAACAATTCCTTTTGCGTAAAAAGTTCAAAATCATCGTATTCAAATCCCGGTGCTACCATGCATCCGACGAGTGAAAATGTACCACCCTCCATAACGGAAGATCCAAAAATAGTATTTTTGGGCACCAACACTTGAGGAACTTCCCCATTTTCTATATCTAAGCCAAGCTTATGTTCCACATAATTACCTTCCTCATCAATTACATGTACTAAAAGTGAGCTACCATCATGGAAATACCATAGCTCATCCGACTTTAATCGGTGAAAATGGGACACATCCCCAGCACCTAATAGAAAATAGATACTCGTATACAATTTCCCATTACCGTTAGGATTCTTGGAATAATAACTACTTTGAAAATACCCTCCTTCTGGATGTGGCTCTAACCCTAAATTCTTTATATAGTAGGAAGCATCCCTCATCATTGCACCTCTTTCACTTCTAAATGTTTCATACAGTTAAATAAATGACAAACGTTTTCATGATTCCCCAGTTCCACAATTGTAACAGAAGTGTTGCCGATATCACGAGAAAATTCACCGTCTGGAACAAGTGCATATAATAATCTACTTATGAAGCCACCATGACTAACTACGAGCACTCGTTTTCCCGGGTAATTTTGTTTTATTTCTTCTATAAAGGACATCCCACGAGAAATAATAACATCTTCCGGCTCAAAGCCAATATCCTGATTTCTCCAATCTAGTCCCCATTTAGCAATCCGTTCAGCTTCAGTCGTTCCTTCGATTATGCCTCCACCAATTTCTCCTAGACGTTTATCTTGGATAAAGTCGATACCCGGAAGTTTCTTTGCAATTATTTCAGCTGTTTTCTTAGCACGGATGAGTGGACTTGTATAAATGACGTCCCATTCCTCGAACTGTATTCTTTCTGCTGCTTGCTCTGCCATTTGGATTCCTTCTTCATCTAAAGGTACATCTGTGTTCCCCTGTGCTCTCCCTTCTTTATTCCACGCTGTGACACCATGTCTTACAAATCCTATCGTTGTCATGTGATTTCCTCCTTACTTATTCTCTCATTATAATCAAAGTAAAATGATTGAACAATTACCGCTTGACCTTAACGCTACGTAAAGGTTTAAACTGAACGTATTAGGAGGTGATAAGGTGGAATACACCGTACAAAAGCTTGGTCAGCTTGCTGGTATCAGTACGAGGACACTTCGATATTACGATGAGATTGGACTACTTAAACCGGCACGCATCAACTCATCTGGGTATCGTATATACGGAACTACTGAAGTAGATCGACTGCAGCAAATACTGTTTTACCGCGAACTTGGGGTAAATTTAGATAGCATTAAAGAAATCATGACTTCCCCTACATTTGACGGAACCCAGGCACTTCGAGATCATCGTGAAAAACTGCTTGAAAAAAGGGCGCAACTAGATGCACTTATCAACAATGTGGATAAATCAATTAGGCAAACAGAAAGGGAGATAAGCATGACGGATAAAGAAAAATTTGAAGGCTTCAAACAAAAACTTGTCGATGACAATGAGAAGAAATACGGAAAAGAAATTCGAGAAAAGTACGGCGAGGATGCTGTGAATAAGTCCAATGCAAAAGTAAAGGAAATGACAAACGAGCAATATGAGGAAATTCAAAAATTAGAAGAGCAACTGTTTAACAATTTAAAATCTGCTATGGATACTGGAGATCCTGCAGGTGAACTGGCTCAAAAAGCAGCAGACTTGCATAAACAATGGCTTTGCTTTTACTGGGATCAATACTCTAAAGAGGCGCATGTTGGTCTTGCAGAAATGTACGTGGCTGACGAACGCTTTACCGCTTATTACGATAAAGTACAATCGGGTGCAACTGCATTTTTACGGGATGCGATTGTTATTTACACAAAGTGAAACTTCAAACAATGAGGGTTTTCTTCAGCCACCACTGATTGTAACTCGGGACAAAAAACTAGAAGGCTCATGTCTTCTAGTTTTTTGTAGATATCATTTTATATATCTTATTTATTACATAGACACCACCCAATAAAAAAAAGAAGGCAATAATATAGTTGAACAAACTTTTCTCTATTTCGAGTATGTTCAATAAATAAAGAAAAACAATAGCCCAGATTATTATTAATACGATTTTAATAATATCCAACCCTCTTCCTAATTTGGAAGTTTATCTGCAGCATTTTTTAATACTTTCTCGATTATGTGGATATCCTCTGGATAAGCAAGATCTAAGTCTTGGATTTCCTCAAGTGACTTCCAAGCAATTTCATGTATAAATTCATCTGGATCCTGAATTGTTATTTCACCGCTTATTATTTCTACTAAAAAGTAGTCCACATAGTAAGAGATGCCATGCGTACTAATAACTCCACTTTTATTATGTACCTTGTCCAACGTTTTCACTATGAATCCAGTTTCCTCGCTGAATTCTCTTATACAGCATTCCTCTAATGTTTCGCCTTCTTCAAGCGTACCTGATGGCACTGTCCATTTCTTATCTTCTCCCGGAGCTGCTTGAAGTACCATTAACACATCCTTCTGATCATTTACACAAATACCTGCTGCACCTTTCCAGCTAAACATAAACCTCCACTTCCTCTCTTTATATCCAATCTTCCTCTACTACATTGAGTTCATAACGTGATTTTTTTAAATCTACACGTCCACTGGCAGAAAAATGGACTCCTTCCACTTCTAGCATCACTTTTTGTGAGTATGCCGATTCTTCATCAGCTATAACAATTTCCCCTTTCGCATTAATCACACGGTGCCAAGGAAGATTATATTTGGCACTCATAGAATGTAAAACACGAACAACCTGTCTTGCTCCTCTAGGGCTTCCTGCAACTTTTGCAATTTGTCCATACGTCATCACTTTTCCTGATGGAATAGATTTTATAATATGAATTACTTTTTTAGTAAAAGGGTTCATCCTACAACTTCCTTTCATTCTCTCTAATTATAACTGACAGTTTTAAAAATTATAATTGCATTTAATCCAGTACCTTGCATAAGATAATAGTATGTGATATATTCTATCTAAGGTACTGTTCATTGTGTAGTAGCGAAAGGAGGAAATAAATGATGAATATTCAATTTAAAAAAGGAGTTTTAAATTTATGTGTGCTTGTTTTATTGGATAAACAGGACCGATACGGGTATGAGCTAGTCCAAAAAATATCCGATCAGATCTCGATTTCAGAAGGATCCGTATACCCATTATTGAGGCGGTTGACGAAGGAAGGCTATTTTACTACCTATTTACAGGAGTCCACAGAAGGTCCCCCTCGTAAATACTACAAGCTAACTGATTTGGGTCGCTCCTACTTACATGAACAGCTAAAAGAATGGGAAAGCTTTACAACTGGCGTAAATAATCTAATTGAAGAGGGTGTAAAAAATGACTGAACAACAATTTTTAAATGAATTAGAACTTGCTTTAACGAGGCTTCCAGTTGAGGAGAGAAATGATATTCTTTCTGACATTAAAGAGTATTTCTCAAATGGGCGAGAAGATGGAAAATCAGATAGTGAAATTGCAGCCTCCTTAGGGTCACCTAAAGAAATTGCGGAGGAGCTTTCCGAGAACCAAGTTCAAATTCCAGAGAAAATTACCTCAAGCAACGAAATCATTAAAGTCCCTCACTCGAATTTTTCGAATGTAATGATGGATATCGACTTTGGCTCTTTATACGTAGTCCCTTCGGAAACAGAAGAAACTACTATTGAGTTAATAGGAGAGCATGATAAATTAGAATTGACTACAGATATAGTAAACGACACATTATCGATTCGATTAAAAACCAAAAAGTTTAAATTATTTAGCTTCCTATTTTTGATAAAAGAGCTGAGAGTAAACGTTGCTCTGCCTAAAAAGGTCTATACAACAATTATTATGAAAACAGATAATGGACGAATTCGAGCAGAAAAAATACTCGGGAAAAATATTAAAGCAACATCAGATAACGGGAGTATCGGATTAAAAGAATTTGCTGCGAACATTCTTGAGGTAGAAACAGATAATGGGCGTATTGAAATAGAGAAAATGCAAGCAGATAAGTTCACTGCCCAAACAGACAACGGTAGAATTGAACTACGAAATATTGATGCCGAGCAAGTTCATACGGAGACCGATAACGGAAGAATTATAATGCAATACGTAAACGGGAATATTATAGGAAAAACCGATAACGGTAGAATCGAGCTACTAACTACTAGCTTGGATCGAATGATTGAACTGGAGACAGACAACGGAAGTATTTTAGTAGAAACAGAAAACGACCCAACGGACGTATCCATTCATACAAAAGTAGATTTTGGCAAAATAAGCGTGTTCGGTGAAAAGAATTCTCGCACTATATTTGGCAATGGAACAAACAAAGTCCGTCTTTCTTCAGATAACGGGAAAATAACAGTAGAAAAGAAAAGCGGAACGATGGTTTATAAATAAGAGAAACAGCGGGGTATCGTGACTGATGTCATGACCCCGTCTTTTTTAGTCCTGTTACTTTCTTTTGTTCCACTGCCTAACGTCACATGACATATTGATTTTTAACTATTCCAACTAAACTAGAGTTAGTATAAAAAGCCGACATGTTAAAACTAGAGGAATGAATTTACTTCCATAATCGCAATAAGCCTTGTTAAAATCGCAAGGTCATAGTTGCAAATCGCAAGTCGAAACGCTTTTAGAGTGTATCGCAATACGCCTTTCAAAGTTCCAACTAAAGAATTTTCCACTTTTTTGTACCTTATCCCCCCACAAAAAGCCCTTCAAGACAATGGATGTCTTGAAGGGCTTTGAACAAGGGCTTTTTTTGTTAGTTTTCTTCTACTTCCTTACGGTTTTTCTTGAATAATTTCGATAGTATTTCATAAACGATTGGCACAACAATTAACGTTAATAACGTTGAACTTATCAAACCACCGATTACTGTAATACCAAGACCTTTCGAGATTAAACCGCCACCGCCACCTGAACCAATAGCTAATGGTATCAATGCACCAATCGTTGCAATTGCTGTCATTAGAATAGGACGGAGACGAGTTGCTCCGGCTTCTAGAATAGCTTCACGCATACTCATGCCATCACGTTCCATATGAATAACTCGATCCACAAGTACAATCGCATTTGTGACTACGATACCGATTAACATGAGCATACCCATCATAACCGATACAGAAATAGTTTCTCCTGCGATTAATAAACCAACGAATGAACCAATTACTGCAAATGGTAATGAGAACAATATAGCAAAAGGTGCTACACCCTCACGGAATGTTACAACTAAGATAAAGTACACGATTGCAATAGCCGCAAGCATTGCTATTCCAAGCTGTGTAAATGTTTCAGTCATATCAGCAGCTACACCAGCTACACCGACAGTCACTCCTTTAGGCAAGTCTAATTTATCAATTGCTTCATCTACTTCAGATGTTGCGACTGAAATATCATCTCCAAGGATTGTTCCAGAAACAGTTGCATAATACTCCCCTTTACTACGTGCAAGAGTATTAAGTGTTGTTCCTTCTTCTACTGTTACCAACTCAGAAAGAGGCATTGTCGTACCCAATGCTGTAGGTACTTCTGTAGCTAAAATATCATCTACAGATTTCGGTTGCTCTGCTTTTTCTTGCTGAACAATCACATCTAGCGTATTGCCATCTTTTTCAACAGTCGTGAGTACATCCTGTGTAGCTGTAGGACTTAACATCATAACGATCTGACCAGTTGTTAAACCATACTGAAGCAATTCATCTTGTTCTACTTTGAATGTATATTCTACATATGCATCCTCAGCACTAGAAGTAACTTCTTCTAAGCCATCATTTTCATTCATTACATCTTCTACCATTTTTACAGCTTCACTTAGTTTATCTAAATCTTCACTGTAGAATGTGTAGCTAACTTCATTTGATGACATCGACATAGCGGAGAAGTTTTGGCTCTTCCACTCGCCCGTTTGACCAATATTAAATGCATACTCTTCGATTTCTTCACGTACCTCTGGGAAGTTTTCCATTTCTGGATCGAAGATTAGGTACATTAATGCACCACCTGCTCCGCCACCCATCATCGCAGCTGCTGGATCAGCACTATCGCTATCCGTCACTGACACTTGAAGAATATCAATATCGTCCCTTTTTAATAACTCTTCTTCTACTACTGCAACATTAGCTAACGTATCATCCTTTAACTCACCAGCCTCCGGTGTATACGTTAAATACATAACTTTTTCTTCTTCACTTCCCATGAAGCTAAAGCCGATTAATGGAGTCAAAGCTAAACTACCAACTAATAATACAATAGAAACGATAGATGTAATGACTTTATGGTTAAGCGTCCATTCCAATACACGCTTATAGCCATTAGCCAGTTTACCTACTTCTTTATGATTACTTTCTTTCTTTTCACCATATAATTTCTTTTTAAATAAGAAGTGAGACAATGCCGGAACAATTGTAATAGCCACGATCAACGATGCCCCAAGTGCAAACGTCATTGTTAATGCGAATGGCATAAACAATTCTCCGACCATACCACCAACAAATAGTAATGGCGCAAATACTGCAACCGTAACTAGTGTTGATGACATAATAGGTTTGAACATTTCAATAGTTGCTTCACGTACAAGCGCACGACCTGATAATTTTTCGTCTTTTAAATGAAGACGACGATAAATATTTTCCACTACTACAATGGAGTCATCTATTACCCGTCCTATCGCAACTGTAATAGCCCCGAGAGTCATAATATTCAATGTAATATCCATCCAGTTTAATAATAGTAACGCCATGAAAATAGATACTGGAATAGATACAATTGAAATTACCGTTGATTTAAAATCACGTAAGAAAAGTAATATGATTAATACTGCAATCAAACCACCAAATAAGGCTTTTTCAATCATCGTAATAACCGATTTTTCAATTGGTTCACCTTGGTCAAGAGATATATCAATAACAAGACCATCAATATTTTTCTGTTCCTCTTCAATCAGTTCTTTCACACTATTTACAACGTCAACTGTATTAGCTTGTTGTCCTTTAACAATTTGAATTGCAATAGCATCCTCGCCGTTTGTGCGTGAAACAGATTGGACTCTACCTACTTCCTCTATTGAAGCGATATCGCTAAGTTTCACAAATGGTGATGGATTCGTTGCAGATGGTGTTACTGGAATTAGCATTTCTTTTAATTCTTCTGAAGTCATGAACTTGCCATCTACTGAAACAGCTTCTTCACCTTCTTCAAATTCATAAAGACCCAATGATACAGCTAAGTCACTTGCTTGAATCATTTGTTTTACACTATCTTCTGTTATGCCTAGCTCAGCCATTTTTTCATCGTTATAAGTAAGCTGAACTTCCTCTATATGCTGACCTGCAATAGTTGCAGAAGCCACACCATCAATTTTCTCAATTTTAGGAACTAATAGATCTGAAACTGTAGAAGTTAACTCCACAATGTCTTCTGTCGTACTACTAACACTTAATGCCACAACAGGCATCATATTCATGCTAAGAGCAGTGACAATTGGTTCCTGTGCTCCTTCAGGTAATTTTACCGACTCTAATGCTGACTTTAATGCACGATTTGCTTCGTCCATATCCTCACCATATTCATATTCCACTTGAATACTTGCCATATTCGAATTGGAATTAGAATAAACGGATTTTACACCCTCAAGGTTTTCTACTACTTTTTCCAAAGGCATGGATACATCTTCCATTACCTGCTCAGGTGTTGCACCAGGATAGACATCCATTACCATTAAATACGGGATTGAAATATCTGGAATTGTTTCCATGTTCATACGTGTTCCTGAATAAATACCGGATACTGTGATAATAATTGTAAGTAGCCATACTGCTAATTTATTGTGCAGGACAAAATTAACTAAACCTTTCACTCTTACACCTACCCCTAATTGACTTTAATTTCTCAATTACTTATAATAATGACTTATTAGTCAGTTGTCAATAATATGAACTAGGAGCGGTAGTTTCAGATGGGTAAAAAACAATTAATAATGGAAAAAGCATTAGAGCTTTTTGCACAACAAGGATTTGAACTTACTTCTGTTCAACAAATCACAGAACACTGTGGGATTTCTAAAGGTGCTTTCTATTTGTCTTTCAAATCAAAAGATGAATTGATATTAGCATTAATCGACCAATTTATGAGTCAAATGATTTCAGATACTGACTATCAGGTCACAACGACCCAAAATGATGAGAAAACATTATATGAATTTTACTTTACCATGTTCCAATCCACTCAAAAGCATTCCAATTTTGCTAAGATTTTGATGAAAGAACAGTCCCAATCATTTAATAAGGAGCTCGTTATAAAATTTCATTATTATGATCGATTACTAGAAAAAACTATCCTTACTTTGATGGAAAGGTTATTTGGGGAAAAGATCGAAAACACAAAACATGATTTAGTATATTGTATTAAAGGTTTCATCAGTATTTATTCGGAATTAATTCTATTCAATAATGTCCCAGTAGATTTGGATCAGCTCGCGCAATCATTAGTAGAAAAAACAAACCTGCTTGCGACACACGCTACAATTCCATTTATCACCGAAGAAATTTTCCAGTTAAAACGGTTGACTCATACGGAAGTAACGACTGATCAACTGCTTGAAATCTTAGAGCAGAATTTAAAAGAAGTAGAGGAGCCACTTGAAAAAGAATCGCTTACTTTGTTAAAGCATCATATACTAGAACCCTCTCTAAGCCCTGCTGTAGTAGAAGGTCTTTTAAAAAATATTCAAAGCTATCCTAGTTGCAAATGGGTTGCATTCTTACTTCGGAATTACTTCAAACTTGAATATAATGAGGGAAAATAAAATAGGGACATTTTACTTGTAGAAATCGTCTATCTGTTTCCGCATCGTTACGCTAGATTCGAAATATGAAATTACGTTGGAGCAAAAATTAGCATTAATAATTCACGTAAATATTAGTTGGTGATTATTTCAAGGTTCGTTCGTACATAAATCGGGTATTTTATAGACAACATCACATTTATAGAGAGTTGCGATAAAATGTTTGGATTTTCGGATTTACTATCTTTGGTAATTTCAGCATTTATCATTTTGCCTATAGTTGTATTTCTGCGAGAAACAGGTTACTTGATAGCAAGTGAGATTTTTGGTGTGAAGAATCCAAGATTAACTATTGGTTCTGGACCACGGGTTTTCAAGTTTTGGATAATTGATGTTCGAAAATATTATCATCTATTTAGCTGGTTTTCATATGACTCTTTAAGAAGGAAAAGTAAGCTAGCATATATATGTATTTACGCAGGTCCAATCTTCATGAATCTTTCTGTGGCCCTATTATTAAATGCATTATTAGCAAACGGGCTGTTAGAAGAACATAAAACGTTTTGGAATCGCTTTGTATTTTATGCTTTTTACTATGTTTTGTTTGATATTATTCCGATGAGAACAGTAAATGGCATGCCGAATAACGGACTGATTATTTATGAAATGCTTCGGTATGGAAAACGGACTGACTATAACCATGAACCTTTTATATACAAAACAACTGATATTGAAGAGGAATACCAAGAATCTTTAGAAGAAATAGAGGATAACAAAAAAGATGAGGGTAGATGAAGAGGGCTGCTACTCCCCGTCCTTCGTCTACCCCCTATTATAAGGTATCTTTCATTTACCTAAACGTAAAATAGTATTACTATTTTGTTTCCAATTTCAAATGAACAGAATCTACGAGCTTCTGATAACCTATTTCCTGATAGATTTTGTTCGATGTGGGGTTCATCATATCTGTGTATAGCACACAAAACTTAAATTCCTTCAATAACTCTTTACTAACAGCGGCTACCATCGACCGCCCATACCCTTTTCTTCTTTTTTCTGCCGGTGTAAAAACAAGAGAAACTGTAATACCATTTGTTGTTGGTCTTGCCTTTTTCATCATGGATACAACTTCCCCTTGGTCTTCCCATAAGAAGACTTCCTTTCCATCTAACATAGTTTTCACACGTTTTTTTACTTCTACTGGAGCTGTTTTTGGTAGCCCAGTATCTTGTTCAAACTGACTGTACCATTTCTCTAAAAGCAGTGCATCGTTAGCTGTGGCATACCGCCATGTGCCGGGGCTCAATTCTAGTGATTGCTCTACTTGGTCAAGTCTATAGAGCCCTTGATCCATCATCATAGAGTATTTCCCACCCGTTTTTTCTTGCCACTTTTGTGCAAACTGAAAAGCCCATTCCTTTACACTGATAATTGATTCTACCGGTACGGAATGATTGATTAATTCAGTTATACATAAATCAGTACAAGTTGATATTTGATGTTCATCAACAAATATTATATTTAAAGGATGTGGTGGAGTCATTTGAAAGATTGCTAGTAATTGACCGTTTTCTTCTATAATTGCCATGTAAGGATTTTCGTATGCACCAGCTTTTATTCTTTCTAGAACTCCAAGAAATAGGCTAAATCTATCTTCATTTTCTTCCAAAAATGGGGTTACTCGGTTTGCGAATGCCTCTACATTTTCATAACGCTGAAAATTCATATAATTGTCCTCCTTTTATCTTTGTATGTTAATATAACCTAAAACACCGCTGGGGGGGATACTTTTATGAAAGTTGTTTCAATTAGAGATATTCATATAGGAAAAGGTATACCAAAAGTCATTGTTCCGATAATGGGGAAAACTCTAGAAGAGCTCCTTTTGGAAATAAAAACAATTAAACAAATAAATTTAGATATTGTCGAATGGCGTGCAGATTTGTTAGGGGATATTGAAGATTTAACTAAAGTAAAACAAACACTTTCTATCATTCGGGAAGAGCTATACCCTATCCCGCTGTTATTCACTTTTAGAACACATCGTGAGGGCGGCAATAAAATCATCGAGGATTCATACTACGAAACACTTCTTGTGGAAATGATGAAAACGAAGGAAATAGATTTAATAGATGTAGAGTTGTTTTCACCTAACGTGAATGAAATTATGGAAAGTGCAAAAGAAAATGACGTTAAGATTATTATGTCTAATCATGACTTTGAGAAGACTCCGGAAAAGGAAGAAATCGTGTGGAGACTCAGAGAGATGCAGGAGTTGGGTGCGCATATAGTCAAAATTGCCGTAATGCCTAGCAACCCATCAGATGTTTTGACACTACTAGATGCGACACATACGATGCACTCATTATTTGCAGACCGCCCAATTATCACCATGTCCATGGCTTCTACCGGGGTAATAAGTCGATTAGCAGGTGAGGTCTTCGGTTCTGCAGCAACATTCGGTGCTGGTGTAGCATCATCTGCACCTGGTCAAATTCCAGCCAGTAACCTTAAACATATTTTAGAATTACTACATACCAATTAGGAAAAGGGAAAGCATCGTTCAGAGTCAAAACTTGTTTCCTCGGCTTTCGAAGGGCTTTGGATATGCTTGTCTTTATATTAATACCGACTGTTAGAGAAGATGATTGTGACTGATACCACGATCATCCTCTCTTTTTTAATCTAACGAAGTTTGCCTGACCGTCTCCCCCGTACAACTTTTGGAAACAGGTTATAAATATTTTTGGGAGGAAGAAATTCTTTCCTACAAATAGAAAAAGCACCCGAAGATACAATTTCGGGCGCACCTCTCCTTCTTTATTGGGCATACACTTACTATTTCTCTTTAATTCCAACACTCTAAAAATACGCTACTTTCCCTTTTGCTCATTAATGGGTTAAATAAATGACATTAAAATCCTATGCTAAATCTTCTCGTTGAGAACCAATTACTTACTTGATTGTAGTGGCAAGCGCCCGCCTGAAACGGAAATCAGCAGTATATTCTCCAAAATACCTGGTAGGAATACTGGAATTATGGAAGGCAAAATTATATACTTTCTTACTTTATAATAATTGCGCTAGTCGAATCATATCCACACACGGGATGCCATTTTCAATAATTTCCTCTTCATAGTGGAAAGTGAAGAAATCAATGTCCACTCCGATAATTCGAAAACCACATTTTTGATAGAGGGCTAGCTGATCAATACTCGAATTGCCGGTTCCAACTTCAATTACTTTATACCCCTGTTCCTTTGCCTTATTAATAGCATCTATTACGAGTGCTTTTCCAAAGCCCTTACCTTGATGCTGCTCCACTATCGCAATATTAATGAGTTCTACGGTTTCGGGTCTAGTTGAAAGTAATACAAATACGCCCACTATTTCTCCGTCTTCTTCGCCGATATAGCATTTCCCCCGTTCTAGGTATTGCTTTATAAGCTTTTCAGAAGGATCTGCCAGTAACAATAGATCCATTGGGTATGCTTCATCTATTCTACGTATTTCCACGTGTTATCTCCTCCACCTTCTTTTATATATATTTGGTACCACCTCTACCTTACTTCTAGTATACTTTTAACATAACTCATTTTCCGAATAATAAGTAGAACATATAAAAGAGGTGGAACAACTTGTTTTGGGAGGAAATAGACGACAAAATACTATTACATACTCCGAATGGATTTAGCTTTTCTAAGAATCTTCAATATCTCGCCAGATCAACTAATGAATGCTTATTTCATATTCGAGACAATAAAATTCGAAAAGCGATATCACTAGGTTCCTGCACCACATTAATAGAAATAAGCAACTCGGAAGATCAAATTCTAACAATCGAATTTTTAAATCTCACACGACCTGAAAGTAAAAGCAGTCGCGAAGAGGTGATAGCTTATATAATTGAATGGTTTGATCTAAAAGTGGATTTGCAGCCATTTTATATTTTGGCTTCTGCTGACCCTATATTGTCGCAGGCATCAAAACAATTTAATGGGCTACGTATTATGGGCATTCCTGATTTATTTGAAGCGATGACATGGGGTATACTCGGTCAGCAGATCAACCTAACTTATGCCTATACATTAAAGCGTCGTTTAGTGGAAACTTATGGTCATTCTATTCATTTTGAAGGGCACGACTATTGGTTATTTCCAACACCTGATGCTATTGCAAATCTGACTGTACAGGATTTAATTGGATTAAAAATGACCGTAAAAAAATGTGAGTATTTAATAGAAGTGGCCAATTTAATCTATAAAGGTGTACTGACAAAAGAAATGCTTCTTGTAGAAAATGATGTAAAAAAAGCTGAAAAGGTTCTTACTCAAATTCGTGGGATAGGACCGTGGACCGCTAATTACGTATTAATGCGCTGCTTAAGATTTCCTTCCGCTTTTCCTATTGATGATGTTGGACTACATAATGCTATTAAACAGGTAAATGGATCACAAACCAAGCCCTCTAAGAGCGAAATTATGCAGTTGGCTCAGCACTGGTCCGGTTGGGAAGCATATGCAACGTTTTATTTATGGAGATTGCTTTACTGATGATTATGAATGACCCACAGCCTGTTTTACTCTCAATCTAAGGAAAACCGGGCAAAAAGACGCCCTGCCCTTTTAAGAAGACTAACCCTAGCAACACCGTTGATTTCCGCTACGGCGGATGCTTTTCGCTTAGCACGTCTTCAGTCTCCTGTGGCCAACAGGATGTTCACGAAGTCGTTGCCACACGATTTGGTTCGCTTAGCCTTTTCTATTCCCACAGAAGTCACCACCTGCGCTTCAATCAACTAGTATGGATGGCAACAAATTACAGGTTGGTATTGTCCCTACATTAACTTAAAATAATCCAATCGTCTTAGCAATAGGCTTTGCTCAAACTTCTTGTTAAGTACCACTAATTTAATTGATTGTAATGGAAGGTGGCGACTCTAGCAGGATGAGTGAGACAGATTAGCCATCACAACGTACGCGAAGCGACGGTGATGGCTAATCTCTCCCCCTGCGGAGGTCAACAGGATGTTGGGCACGAAGGCGTTGCCACACGACCTGAGACGGAAATCAGCAGTTTTATTAATTTTTTTAAGTACAATGAACCCAGTGTTCACGTTTCATTTTTATATACTTCTTATTCTTGAACATAAAACCCATCCTTCTCAACTAGAGAAGGATGGGTTTGATTTTATTGCAAAATATCCAAGATTTCTTCTGATACATATGTTTTCTTATTTTTTAACACTGGTTGTTCTAAAAATAACCGCAGGCTTTTATTGTAGCTGTAAGATTTCGTATCACGAATAAGTTGGATAGAACTGTTCCCTTTTGTAAGAGTTACTTTCTTTTGCGCTGAGTTTGCGTTATTTTCCACTTCATATCCAAGTTGTTCGGCTACTTTACGTATCGGAATCATTTTTATCCCATTTTGTATAAAATGATCATCATTTATAATTTGTTTCAGTTCAGGTGAAAGGTAATTTACAGCAACAATCTTTGTTGGAGCTGTTTGAGCTGGAATACTTTTTGTAGCTCTATTATAAAATATGATTAGCTCTTTTCCCTCTAAATCCTCCTGAGTTATTGCTTCTCCTTTTTCATTACGTATGTCAGTCTCTTTGGAAATGTTCAATTGAAGCTCTCGATCTAAACTAATCAAGTTTTGGTCAAACTTTGCCACTTTCACAAAATCGAATTTTTCTTTATCATGAACTACGAGAATTTCTGGAGTTATTCTTGCTGGATAAATCAAAATCATTGGCTTATTTTTATCGTAGTAAGCTTCTATTTTTTGGCCTTTTTTAAAGGATTCTTTTTTAACTGGCACTGCCTTTGTCCCATTGAAGAACAGGACATTTTTATCTAGTGTGAAGATAGTCGTGATTGGTTCATCCTCTTCTGTGACTACTGTTAGTGCTAGCTGATTATTATCGTTTGTTATTTCTGTTATAACTCCTTCAAATTTCATGAAATTTGAAGCGTCCTCTACTTCCCCAGAAGAGATTGCTACTATTTTACTTGGAGTAGTTTGAGCTGGAATGCTTTTTGTAGCCATCGTATAGAATACAATAAGCTCTTCTCCACTTAAGTCTTGTCGTTCTATTTTTTCTCCTTCAGCATTTTCTAAAATAGTTTCATTATCCACATTCAAGTTCAATTCATTATCTAAACTACGTAGTTCTTCGTCAAATTTCCCTACTTTAACGGAACCGAATACTTTATCATCATGTACAATCACTAATTCAGGTGAAATTTGCGGTGGATATATCATGAGCATCGGTTTATCTTTGTCATAGTAGGCATCTATTTGCTGGCCTTTTTGGAATGCTGAATGCTCCATTTTTTTCGTTGATCCACTATTGTATACAAGCGTTTCGCTCGTTACGTTGTAAAAAGTTATCTGCTGCTCTTTGTCAGCTGTTTCTACAGTTATTGTGACAGTGTCCTCTTTTTCCTCCACTTTAGTTATAACTCCAGATGCTTTAACAAAGTTAGTTGCTTCTACTTTTGCATCCCCACTTTGTGCATACACTCCTTGGCTCCCTATAAGCCCTAACATTAAAATCATTACGATAGCTCCATAAATTTTCTTCATCGAATCTCTCCTTTTTTTACTTCTCTTACCATTTGACGGGCTTATTTACAAAAACGTTACAATTTAAATGAAACATTTTTAATGCTCACTCGTATTAAATAAAAAGAGAAAATAGATAGGAGTTTGAATATGACGTTATCAATCAACCAAGTAACTAAGAGATATCAAGACTTCGTCGCTGTTAATAGTCTATCCTTTGCAATTGAAAAAGGAGAAATATTTGGATTGATCGGGCAAAATGGTGCTGGTAAAACAACGACATTTCGCATGATTTTAGACTTACAGGAAACGACTGAAGGAAGTATTACGTGGAATGGGCAGCATATAAATTCGATTAATAGGGATATTCTAGGTTACTTACCTGAGGAGCGCGGCATCTTTCCAGCTATGACAGTGGAAGATCAACTATACTTCTTCGGAGAGCTAAGAGGTAAACATAGAAAAGAACTAAAAAAAGAAGTAGATTATTGGATTAATCGTTTTGAATTAGATGATAAGCGAAAGGCTAAAGCGGAAACTTTATCTAAAGGAAACCAACAAAAGGTCCAATTAATCGCTAGCTTTATACATCAACCAGAGTTTCTAATATTAGATGAGCCTTTCAGTGGATTGGATCCTGTAAATATGGATCTACTAAAGCAAGCAATTCTAGACTTAAAGCGTAAGGGGACGACTATATTATTTTCTAGTCACCAAATGGATAATGTGGAAGAGCTTTGTGACCATTTATGCTTACTGAAACGGGGTGTGTCTTTGTTTTCGGGAAGTTTATTGGATTTAAAGAAACAATACGGAAAAACAAAACTAACGATACGGACAGAAATTCCAAAAGAAGTTCTAGCAGGATTACATGGTGTAAGAGATATTCAAGTAGGCAAAGATCATTATACATTAACGCTTGAGGATGAATCGCATGCGCAGTCTATCTTTGACTATGTCTCTAATGGGAAATATATAGAGAAGTTCAGTTTGGATTATTTATCATTAGAGGAAATTTTCAAGGATAAGGTAGGTGGTACGCATGTCTAAGTTCTGGTTATTAGTTAAGCAGCTATATGTTCAAAAAGTAAAAGCGAAATCATTTATCTTTTCTATCGTACTATATGTTGCGGTTATCAGTGGGGTTATGTTCTGGTCTGACATTAAAGAAGCATTTTTCCAGGAAGACGCACTACAAATTGCTCTAATCAACGAAACAGATATGGAAATCGAGGCTTTATTTGATTCGACGAACGACATAGAATTTACCTTTCCAACAGATGAGGTAGAACAGGTAGAAAAACAAGTAGTCAATGGGGACTATGCCGCTGTAATTTTCGTTGAGGATCAGGACAATTCATTGATAGCAGAAATCGCCACCTTTGAACCACTGACATTTAATGATCAGCAAAGCCTTTCTTCAACTCTACAATATGCAGGGAAAATATATGAAGTGCAGCAGCTAAATTTAACAGCTGAGCAAGCAGATAAAATTCTTCAATCCGAAACTACAATCACGATGAAAAATCTTGATAAGCAATCTGCCTCAGGTAAAAGTGAGGATGAGAAGGCTGCAGGAATTGGCGCTTCCTTTTTAATAGGCTTTCTAATTTATTCATTTGTTATGACATTTTTATCAATGATTACAACTGATGTCGCTTCCGAAAAAGGTTCACGTGTTCTAGAGGTTTTACTTGCTAGTGTAAAGCCATCTACACATTTTATGGCAAAATTAACCGGAACATTTCTTCTAGCGTTAACACAAATCGGAGGGTTATTACTCATTCAAGGATTGTTATTTGCACTGATTGACGGAGGCTCTAAATGGGATGTTGTCCAGGAAATTGCCAACGAATTATCCCTTGCATTTATCGGATACTCAGTAGCATTTTTATTGATAACTATCATTTTATACTTAATACTAGGTGCATTATTAGGATCACTAGTTTCCAAGGTTGAGGAATCGAGTCAGGCAATGATGCCAGCGATGATGGTTGGAATTATTGGATTCTACGTGTTAATCTCAGGTATGGCAAGCCCTGATACGCTGCTGATTAAGGTGTTCTCTTATATTCCATTCACATCAGGTATGGTAATGCCATTGCGAATTGGGGCAACAGATATATCCTCATTTGAACCAATCCTGTCCATGTCTATACTAATTGTGACTGTAATTCTACTATTCCTACTAAGCTTATCCTTCTACAAACGAAGTGTTTTAACTTATAGTAGTGGAGGTATAATTCAAAAAATAAAAACCGTGCTAAAGGTAACAACTTAATATTATTACATCGAAATAATCGCGAAGGTATCCACCTTTGCGATTATTTTTGATACAATCTTTGATTTTTTGCATAAAATAATGGATGAAAGAAGGGATGCATATATGTGTGGAATTACAGGATGGATTCATTTTCAAAGGGATTTGAGAAACGAAGTATCGGCAGTTGCAAAGATGACGGAAACCTTAAAGAAGCGCGGCCCAGATGATGATAATATTTGGAGTTCTCCGCACGCCTTGTTTGGACATCGCCGTCTAACAGTAGTAGATCCTGTTGGTGGAAAACAACCAATGACTAAAAACTATCAAACAAGTGAATATACACTTACGTATAATGGAGAACTATATAATACAGACTATCTCAGGACAGAATTATTGAAACGTGGGCATTCCTTCTCTGGTCATTCGGATACCGAGGTTTTATTGACCTCTTATATTGAGTGGAAGGAAAAATGCGTTGACTACTTTAACGGTATATTTGCTTTTGCCATTTGGGATGAAACCGAACAAAAATTATTTATAGCACGAGATCGCTTGGGAGTTAAACCACTTTTTTATACCGAAAAAAATGGAGGATTCCTTTTTGGTTCAGAGCAAAAGTCGCTCTTTGCACACCCTGCTATATCTCCAATCATCAATCGTCAGGGCCTTGCAGAAATTATTGGATTAGGTCCATCACGTCCCCCTGGCTCTGGAGTATACAAGGACATAAATGAATTACGCCCTGCCCATGCACTAAGCTTAACTCGTAACGGGCTTCGGACTTGGCGGTACTGGAATGTAGAAAGCAAGAAGCATACAGATTCTTTAGACGAAACAATTGAAAAAGTTCAATTCCTAGTAACCGATGCTGTAGAAAGACAACTTGTATCAGACGTACCACTTTGCACATTCCTGTCTGGTGGTTTGGATTCTAGTATAATTACATCAATTGCTGCCAAATCCTATTCACGGAATTCGAAATCTCCTCTGCATACTTACTCCATTGACTATCAAGATAATGATCACCATTTTCAAGGCAATACATTTCAACCTTCAAATGACCTTCCTTGGATTCAAAAGGTGACAAACCATCTAGATACAAAACATCATTTCTCTATTATTACCCAACAAAAACTAGCAGAATATCTAAAAGAGGCTGTACACGTACGAGACCTTCCCGGAATGGCAGATATCGATTCTTCTTTACTATGGTTTTGCAGGGAGATTAAGCAGGACTTTACGGTAGGCTTATCTGGAGAATGTGCGGACGAAATATTTGGCGGCTATCCTTGGTTCCATCAAGTAGGAAACGCAGAAAAAGGATTTCCTTGGATACGATCTACTAACGAACGTTTCCAGTTATTGAATGATAGTTGGCAAGGTAAATTACAAATTGAAGAATATGTACAAAATGCATATGATACAACTTTAGCTGAAACTCCACTTTTAGAGGGTGAAACAGATGTAGAAGCAAAAAGACGGGAACTGTTTTATATGAATATGACGTGGTTCATGACTACTCTTTTAGATAGAAAAGATCGTATGAGTATGGGTGCTAGTTTAGAGGTGCGTGTGCCATTTGCGGATCATCGGTTGGTGGAGTATGCATGGAATATTCCGTGGGAATACAAAATGGTTGGCAATCAGGAGAAAGGTATTCTACGAAAGGCATTTCAAGGGAGTCTGCCATACGATGTACTTTATCGCAAAAAAAGTCCATATCCCAAAACGCATAATCCTGTTTATACAGGTATTGTGAGTAGTCTGTTGAAGGAACAGTTGCAAGATAAAAACTCTATTCTGCACGAGCTTTTTCAAAAGCAACGCTTGGCTGATTTAGTCGAATCGAATGGAGAAGCATTTAAAGTACCATGGTTTGGTCAGTTAATGTCTGGTCCACAGCTTCTTGCATATCTAGTACAGTTGCATATTTGGTTTAAGGAATATAATGTTCAACTAGTGGATTGAAATTAAAAATACTGCATGTAGTACTTTTAAAATTTATGATACCGCTGATTTCCGTTTCAGGTGGACACTTTCCGTGGGGTGAGCGATGAGCTCATACCACTGGAATCGCCACCTTTCACTTCAATCAATTAAGTGAGTAGAATAGAACTTAACAGCTAGATTTACCAAAGCTTCTCGCTAAGATTGAACACTAGGTTCGAAGCATGATAATTCATATACTCTTTTATAAAAATCTAATTTAAAAAGAGCCTGGGACAGAACCCCAAAACAGCATTTTTCTCTGTGAGAAAAATGCTGTTTTTTTGCTGTGCACAAAATTGATTTCCATTCCAGGGACGCTTTTCACGGGCGTGGCCTGAGCCTGTAGTCTCAGGCATCACGCTATTCCCGTAGGAGACGCCCCTCCATTCCAATCTACTTTATTAAATATCCATTATTTAGTAAAGGTTTCTCCTTATCCAATAAAATTTCTACTTCTGTCCCGCCTCTTTTTACTAACTTGAAATTTCACGAAAATAAGCATCGATAAATGGCACAAGATAGTCAATTACAGCTTCATCCGGACTTAGCTTAGGATGATGCAGTCCATATGACGAGTTAACTCCAGCCCAAAATAATAGCCCCGGTATTTCTTGTAGGAAATAACCAAAGTCTTCGCCAGTCATAGCTGCATCACATAAAATGGCGTTAGTTGCCGGGTTTGCTTCCGCAAATGCCAAAAACTCGTTCGCAAGTGCCTCATTATTTTTAACCTGATAATAGGACGAACCGTAGTCTATATGAATGTCACATTCAAAACCAATTTCTGCTGCTCGACAAAATGATTCGATTTTTTCTTTAATGATCGTCATCGTTCCTGCATCCATCGTACGAATAGTACCCTCAAGACGAGCATGACCAGAAATAATATTCTGCACTGTTCCAGAGGTGAACTTCCCAATCGTAAGAACTGCGGGATCCATTGGATTGACTGAACGACTTACAATTGTCTGTAGTTGCAATAATAGTGTCGCGGCTGCAACGGACATATCTCTTGCTTGATGCGGAAATGCCGCATGCCCTTCCTTGCCAATTACATCGATAAACAATTCAGATGTATTAGCAAACAGTAAGCCTGGACGTGTAGCTACCGTACCAACAGGATATTCTGGCGCTACATGGAAGGCAAATATTTTATCGGGCATCAACGCTGGCTGCTCTTCTTTCAACCATTCACGCATTGGAAGTGCACCACCTGGACTTTCTTCTGCCGGTTGAAATAGAATAACTATATGATCTTTTATAGGATTTTCTACTAGTTTTCCGAGTAAACCCAATGCCACCGTCATATGCACATCATGACCACAGGCATGCATTTTCCCAGGATGACTGGATTCGAATGGAAGTCCAGTCACTTCTGTTATCGGAAGACCATCTATGTCCGTTCTCCAACCGATTGTTTGTGTAGGTTCAGTTCCCTCTATTTTCACAACTATACCTGTTTTCCACGTAGTGATTGTTAGTCTATCCTGTGGGAGTGCACGAATTTGCTCCAATAAATAACTTTGTGTTTTTACTTCTTCAAAACCTAATTCAGGTATGCGATGTAAGTCTCTCCGAATATCTTGTAAGGTTTTCATCGTCCACCAACTTACAGCTGACGCAATTCTTGCATAATTTCGGTTTTCGATCTAGTTTGGTCATCAATTTCTTTAATCACTTTAGCAGGTGCTCCAACAGCTACCGTATATGGAGGGATGTCCTTAGTAACAATGGCTCCGGCAGCTACAACTGCACCTTTACCAACTCTACATCCTTCAAGAACTACAACGTTTGCACCAATTAATACGTCATCTTCGATAATGACAGGAGTTGCAGAAGGTGGCTCAATTACACCCGCTAGCACTGCACCAGCACCAATATGACAGTTTTTCCCTACAGTCGCTCGTCCACCTAGAACTGCGCCCATATCAATCATCGTACCTTCTCCAATGACTGCCCCAATATTAATAAGTGCGCCCATCATAATAACACTATTATCTCCGATACTAACTTGATCTCGAATAACAGCACCTGGCTCGATACGTGCATTTATCCCCTTTAAATCTAAAAGTGGAATAGCAGAGTTACGACTTTCATTTTCTACTACTACGTCTTCAATTTGATTTTTATATTCATTTAAAACCGATTCGATTTCAGACCATTCTCCAAATAATACTAGCGAATTTCCTTCACCAAACACTTTTGTTTGTTCCCCGAAAGAAATCTGATCTATGCCGTTTCCTTTTATGTATACTTTCACCTGTGTTGATTTCTTTGCGTGTTGAATATATGAAATAATCTCGTTTGCATCTAGTTGTTTCATTTTCCATACCTCCTCAAATATGTGTCTATTCTACAGGAATTTTTATTAAAAATCACGAATTTATATTCATTCCACAAAATAAAAATTGAAAATTCATATTTTCTTATAACTTTTATACATTACTCACTTCTTTCCATTATTAAAGACAGTTATATAAAAAATATGTTATAATTCTATTAACAAATTTGAAGGGACGATGGGTGGACTATGATTATTTAATCTTATTTCTTGCATAATATTTACTGCTTCCTGCAGAACAAAATATTTTATACGCAAACGGAAATAGGATTAGTCTGCCCATTATTCAAAATAATACGAATGATATTCTCTACACTGTAATGATTGTGTAGCGTTTTTTCGTATATGCTTCATGGTCAGCAACATCCTTCCGTATTATTCGGAGGGATTTTTTTATCCCTCCAAAGAGGAGTTGTTTGTATGACATTATTAGGAAAACTAATGGATATAAGCATTACATTTGGTGATGATGAGGTATTACAGAACGTAAAAGGAGATATTCCATCAGATGTCGTGATTGGAATTGTTGGTGGAAACGGTCAAGGTAAATCGTCCTTGCTTTCCGTTCTTTCTAATGAAATACTTCCTGCTAGCGGCAAGGTGGAATGGATTGGGAATTCCCCTTCTATAAGCTACTTTCAGCAGGAAGATGAACACTTTAGTCAAATAGAATACGAACATGATGAATTAGCCTACTTCAGTAAATGGAGTGTTCCAGAGGGAAGAGAATATGCTCAACTGAGTGGCGGGGAAAAGATGAAAAGAAGGTTGTCTCGTGTTTTTGCAGAGAACTCGCAAGTATTATTGCTAGATGAACCTACTAATCATTTAGATCAAGATAGCTTATCTTATTTAAAAAAACAAATTTGCTCCTACAATGGCACAATCATTTTAGTTTCACATGATCGTTATTTCTTAGATGAAGTAGCCGATTATATCTGGGAAGTTGAAAATAAAAGACTGACAGTTTACGCAGGAAATTATTCAACTTATAGAGATAAAAAAGCAGAGAAACTCCTGACACAGCAAAGGCAATATGATGCCCAACAGTCTAAAATACAGCAGGTGGAGAAACAAATTTCTGAGCTAAAAAACTGGTCATCCAAAGCACATGCAGAATCCACCAAGCATGAATTTAACAAGGAATATTATCGTGTTAAAGCGAAAAAAATGGATATCCAGATTCGCTCCAAAAAGAAACGACTAGAACTGGAACTTACCAAGAACACCGTTGATAAGCCGGATGAAGAAAAAGAAGTGTTGTTTTCCATTGATGGAAACAAGAAAAAAGGGAAACGTGTCATAGAAGCAAAGAATTTGAGGAAAGACTTTGAAAAAAGAACACTCTTTCTGAACACATCTTTCACCATACAGGCGCAGGAACGTGTAGGGTTATTAGGTTCAAATGGTAGCGGAAAATCGACATTTTTCCGTATGCTATTAGGAGAAGAAAGCTTTCAGGGAGACCTTTGGAAATCTGAATCCATGAATATTGGCTATTTACGTCAAACTGTTTTTGACTTACCCGAAGAACAAACACCATTTGAATTTTTTGGACCGCCTGACTTTGAGGTAAGAGGGCTTATCCAAACACTCATGACGAACTTAGGTTTTTCCAAAGAACACTGGTCCCGTCCTATATCTACAATGAGCATGGGAGAACGAGTGAAGCTGAAACTAATGGAGTTCATGCTCGACCAAAAGGATGTTTTACTTTTAGATGAACCGACGAACCACTTAGATCTTCCTTCTCGTGAGCAATTAGAAAAGACACTTTCCACTTATCCCGGGACCATTTTACTCGTAACACATGATCGATATTTCTTAGAAAAGCTAACGAATAAATTGCTTGTTTTTGAAAATAAATCAATTCGAAAGCTGGAGATGAACTATAACGAATGGATGCATAAAAACAATGAATCACTACTCGAAAAAGAACTCTTAACATTAGAAACAGAGCGACAGGCAGTACTAGGAGAACTTAGTTTTTTAAAGAATAATGACCCTAAATATAGCATGCTAGATATACAATTTAATCAATTAACTAAGAAAATAAATGAATTAAAAAAGAAATAATTTAGAAGGCAGCTCCTAATTAGGGGCTGCTTTTATTGTGTATCTTATGTGGACTGTCGTTTTCAATCATACTTTGCCAATTTCCCAGGAAATATGTCAGTATATATACTTCTATTTACTTTTTTTGGCTATCACCATATAATGAAGTAAATCCAATAAGAAAAGTAGGTTTTAAAATGGAAACAATTCCGAAACCTCTCGTAATGGTCAATCAATGGACGATTGTTCTATTTGTAATCATTGCACTTCTAACTCAATCAGCGTGGGTATTACTTATTCCGTTAGTTGCAAATTTATCAAGTTTATTAACAGGGTTTCATCCAATACTAGCTGTGGCAAAACGATTTTTATCTAAACCTGCCAATCAATATACACAAGAAGACTATGGGCAGCTTAGATTCAATCAATGGCTTGCAGTGGGCTTTTTGTTGGTAGCCAGTATCAGTTTTTTACTAGGCTGGTCATTATTATTTAATATCGCAACAATTATGGTAGGCCTTGCTGCATCTATCGCCATCGCAGGGTTTTGTATCGGTTGTTTCATGCGATTCCAATTTCAACAATGGAACTATCGTAGAAAGAAATCAGCAGCATAACTTTAAAAGCGGAGGCGCCTATGTCAGCCCCGACAAGCGCTGGAAGGATTTCCGTTAAGGCGTTTTTTGCCTTTGCTGAAATTCTGAAGCGACTCGAGGGGCTAGGCGTCGGAGCTAGACAGACGCTGACTAAAAAGTATATACCTTCATAATTAACTTAAAAAACAGCCTTTCCATCGAAACTGGAAAGGCTGTTTATTTGTCTTCAAATTCAAAGACATCTTTTAATATACTTGTTCCCTCTTTGTCTAACCTCCCATAAGAATCGCCTTCAATAATCGTAGAGGTACCGTTGCTTTCAAACCAAACAAAGTATTCCACTAAACGCTCAGGCATATTTACGTCATCCTCTAAAAAAAGAACTGCTTTTACATTCTCTCTTCTCGACATTTCTGCTTTAACATTTCTTTCCCATTCAATCCGATTGAATACTTGGGTTAATTCATCGATTTTGTTCACATCAGCAATAATTATTTCATCTGCATAATTACCGTCTACAGTTACATGAAAAACATCCACTCTTGTCAGTTTTTCTACTGTTTCATTTTTAGTACAGCCCACTAACATTAAGATGGCCAGCATCATGAGTAGACAAATTACTTTTTTCATCAGATCCCTCCGCTAATGAAATCTAAAATCATATTTTTCCTTGGGAACATTTAAAGTACGATTATTGATAATTACAGTATCATTATCCACCCAAGAAATTTCTGCAACTTCTTCTCTGTAATTCCAGTATATATTTTTGGTTTCTTCATTTTTTTCATTAAAAACAAGCTCACCACGAATAGCATAGGAAGTCGTGGCTCCCCCATTTGTAACATAAGCTTTTAACGTATATTTACCATCTGGTGATGATTCCTCCGTAAGAAATTCTCCTTTTGGAAGACTTTCCATACTTATGAAAAATGTATACACTAAGATTCCTAGTAGAACTACACTCAAAGTAATCGGTACGCCTACTACAAGAAGAATTATCTTTAGTTTTCTTTTCATCCCTCTCTCCTTTTCCCATAATAATTAGTTCTTACAATTGAAATAATAACTAGTAAAATTGCGCCAATGAAAATTAGAGAAATCAGATTGCTTATACCATATTTGTTACCAGCGTACTCCCCATCTATCACCGCTTTAATAAATGTTCCATTGTCCTTCTGTACAGCAATGGCTTCATCCGTGCTTATCCCTTGGATGGAATAATACTTAGTTCCCTTCGGATAGGCATTTGAGAAATTACCAGAATAGGTTCCTTCTCTATCCGAAGACTTCGTCACATGTCCGATTTTTTTATCAACCTCACTTACTTGTTCATCGGTAATAACATATACGTAGTCATCCCATACAACAAATGCATATGCCCAATCTGCTAATGACTTAATTGGAAATAAAATAGATATAGATAATATAAAGACAACACCAAAACGAAAAGTATTTTTACTATTCAAGCAATAACCTCCTTGAAGAAGTTGACGTTTCATCTCCCTTTCAGTTCCCCTATTTAAGTAATAAACAAAAAGGCTGCTCCAAAGCAGAAAAACACTTTGAAACAGCCTAATCTTCTATTATTCTCCCAAATCTACATTGTGGTAAACTTGTTGAACATCTTCTAAATCTTCAATAGCATCGATCATTTTCTCGAATTGTGCTTGAGCGTCTGCATCTAATGCAATATCGTTTTGAGCAAGCATTGTTAGTTCCGCTACTGTGAAGTCAGTTACACCTGCAGCTCTTAATGCTTCCTGTACAGCATGGAATTGATCCGGCTCTGCATAGACGATAACTGCATCTTCCTCTTCTAAAATATCCCGTGCGTCAACGTCTGCTTCCATTAAGATTTCTAATACGTCATCAGCAGTTTTTCCTTCTAACCCAATAACTGCAGTTGCATCAAACATATAAGCAACTGAACCACTAACACCCATATTACCGCCATTTTTGCCAAATGCAGCACGTACATCAGATGCAGTACGGTTAACGTTATTTGTAAGTGCATCAACGATTACCATAGAACCGCTTGGTCCGAAACCTTCATAACGAAGCTCATCGAAGCTTTCTTCTGATCCACCTTTTGCTTTTTCAATCGCTTTATCAATAATATGCTTAGGCACACTGTATGTTTTTGCACGTTCTAGTACTACTTTTAATGCTTGGTTAGAAGTAGGATCAGGCTCACCTTGTCTTGCAGCAACATATATTTCACGACCAAATTTCGCATAAATGCGGCTAGTATTAGCGTCTTTGGAAGCTTTCTTTTCTTTAATATTATTCCACTTACGACCCATAAGTCCCACTCTCTTTCGCTAAGCTAAATTTTATACTGTAACATTATACACGAAAGCCCGATAAACTAGCAAAATAAATACATTAACTTCCATTAACCTACTACTGGTTTGGATATAATTCTTGCAGAAATGCAATAGATTTTGTAATCATTTCCTTTAAAACATCCACATCTACATCATCCACTTTGTTTATATATACACATGATTTTCCTGCTGTATATTTTCCGAAGCGTTTGAGCGCTTCTTCTCGCGCCGTGTCCCCAGTCGTAATATATAAACTAATCTTTGCCTTTCTTGGCGAGAAGCCTACTAAAGGAGCATCTCCTTCGTGACCTGAAGCGTATTTATAATGATAATTCCCAAAACCAATAATGCTCGGTCCCCACATTTTAGCTTCGTAACCGGAGGTCTGTTCAAAGATTTCTAATAACTTGTATGCGTCTTCACGTTTCTTTGGATGATCAACTGCCTCTATAAATTCAATTACATTAGCGTCTGTTTCTTTCATCTTTGCTTCGTATTTAGCCATTTTTTCTTATCCCCTCTCGATAACTACTTTTTATAATAAGCTCGTGACACGAGTAATCCAACCACTCCTAGTACTATAAATAATAACGCCTTAATAGCTACAGATACAAATGAGATATCAAACAATATGACTTTCGCTAACGTCACAAACAGAATACCAACACCGACGTACTTACCTTGTGGCAACGAAAAACGACTTAATACCATATATAGTATAGCCACGATAATCCATAATGAACTGGTAATGACTCGCTCCATATTGCTTCCGGTGTCCCCTGAAACTAAGACAGCAATCATATGCAAATAGTATAAAAGTAAAACTGCAACATATGGAACTCCGATATTTAAAAGAGTTTTCTCTATAAAAATACTCGCTAGCAAATATACCCCATAAACTGTACCTACTATAAATACTGTCCAGTGTAGCATTTCCCACGATACCCAGCTCATAATCGAAAAAGATAGCACATAGTAGAAAGCCACGATATAACTAATACACATAAGAATTAGGTGTAACATATGCTTGTATTTCTTATATACGAATAAGTATATAAAGCTCAATCCAATTATTCCTTCAAACAGTAAATTATCAACTTGGAGCTGCATTATATTTAACACAGCAATGGACCCACCCGCTATAAAAATAGGAGCACGTATCGAATCCTTTTGAAATGCATAATAACAAATCCCGTAGACGAACGTAATAATTATCATTAAAACTGTTGCTTCATTATCCGTAAATACTACACTAACCCATAAAGCAGTTAATAACATAATTGAAAATAGCATATACGCTTGTTCCTTTAACACCTGCTTCGTCTTCAAAAGACTAACCAATAACGCAAAATGTTGTACGAATATTGGAAGCATTGCGATCCATTTATACACGTCAGGTACACTTGCAAAAATAAAGAAAACTAATATCGCTACCTGTAAGAAAATGATCGAAACATAGTATAAAGCCTTGTAAGAATATTTTAGGGAAATCCATAGAAATACTGTAAAAAGAACCGTTTCGTAAAAAGAAAACAACGGAATATTTGGTGAAGTACTGTTTATCAAAAAAGGTACAAATACCCCTCCAACTGTAGCAACAATCCCAATTCCTTGTGAGCGGTACTTATAGGTTAGAAATACTCCCAATGAAATCCAAAGACCATTGAAAATAAAAGCTACTGTTGGTCCAGATATATTATACAGCTGATGCATTGCAAAAGTGGTCAACATTAGGATTGGAATAGAACCACCAAGAAGCATATGCCCTAAATTCTTTCGACTTCTTTTAGTTTGCCATATACCCAACGCAATTAATGCAAAACCAACAACAAAACCAATGACTACTTTTACGAATGGCTGTAGAAAACCGTAGTCCGATACCGCTTTGAATCCCCAAATTATTCCTATTATAAATACGACAATAAATAAGGGCGGCAATATTTTCTGAAAGATAAGTATATCCCATTCAACAGGCTGTCTCACTTGTTGCTGATCCTGTATGATAGGTCGCTCGGGTTGAGAAATATTTGGTTTAGTATGTATTTGCTCTTCTAAAAATCGAACCCGTTCTTCTAATTGCTCTATTCGCTTTTCAAGAAGTTCACTCTTCTCCACTCAAGCCCTCCTTTTTCAATATGTTCTACTCATACTATTAGACAAATATTGAAAATATCCTTTAAAACTCATTATAAATTGATCATAAACAAAAGGAGGACCTATCATCTAGATAGCCCCTCCTGTTGTTTAAATCTTTAACTCTGTCTCTTTTTCATAAACCTTAATAGAGCCACCAAAGGGACCGTACGTAATTGTTGAATTCACCCAACCATAGTTTTCATAGTATTCTTCTAAATCACTAGATAAATATAGCTTTTCATACCCTAGTCGTGCAGTCACGTTCAACCCGTGCTCTAAAAGAATTTTACCTATTGACCTTCCCCTATGCTCCGGTTTCACATATAAGCAGCCTAACCAAGGAAATAAATCTTGTCTGCTATTAATGTCATTTCTAAGTAATGCATATGTACCAATAATTTCATTGTCCTCTATAGCAATATAAAATCTTGGTATAGCATCCTTTTCCATACTTGAATGTCTCATACAGTCTTTGTAAAAATCATAGTTTGTTTCATTTCCCCACTGCCCCCAAAATATTTTCACTGATTCCTCAAACAAATCAGATCGCTTTTGGATATTCAAAATTTCCATTTAAGCACCCCTTTTTATATCTTCTTTGTCTTCATTCACTATATAATATAATATACCTTTATTTCCATAGGATGGTGAGAAAAAATGAGAGATCGTGGAGCAACTATTATTATTGAAAATGGTCAAGTAGCACTCATCAAACGAACGAAACCTCACATGACGTATTACGTGTTTCCGGGTGGAGGATTAGAAAAAGGAGAGACTCCAGAGCAAGCAGCGATTCGTGAAACATATGAAGAGATTGGTGTACATGTAAGAATCCAGCGACCTTTTAAAATTCTTGAACAAAGTGGCACTCAACACTTTTTTCTAGCAGATATAATAGGCGGGAAATTTGGACCCGGAATTGGTGAAGAATATACCGATCCATCTTCCCAAAGAGGCGGCTATGAACCGATTTGGTTAAATATTAAAGACCTGTCATCACTGGATGTACGTCCTAAAGAAATTATCGAACTAATTACGAAGTATTAAACCGTCCAACGTTCGCACAAAATGACAGGATGACTTTCAGACTTTCTATTAAGATACATATAAGGAGTGAAGCCAGTGGGATGGGTAGAGTCGATTCAACAAGCAATAAGCTATATGGAGGATCATTTACTCGAGGATTTATCAATGGAACAAATTGCAAAGGAAGCAAATTCTTCTGTTTTTCATTTTCAGCGTACTTTTTCTATCTTAACGGATATGTCCCTCGGAGACTATATTCGAAGAAGACGACTAACTTTAGCTGCTCAAGAATTGCTGAATACGGACAATAAAGTAATCGATGTCTCCTACAAATACGGCTATGACACTCCTGAATCTTTCACAAAAGCATTCCGTAAACAACACGGGATAACGCCTAGTGAAGCGAGAAAAAATATTGGGAAAATAAATTCCTATAACCGCCTGATCATTCAGGTAAATTTGAAGGGGGTAGAGCCGATGAAGTACAAAATTGTAGAAAAAGAAAGCTTTCAAGCTATTGGAGTGAAAAGAACGTATAACTGCAAGAATGGGGAAAACACACAAGGTATTCCTTTGTTTTGGGATGATGTACATGCAGATGGTACAGATGATTTGCTGTTCCAATTAAATAATGGAGGAATTAAAGGGGTACTTGGTGTTTGCGTTGCAGACGCAGCATACCAAGAGAATAGCTTAATTGATTATTGGATTGCAACAGATCATGTAGGCGAAGTACCAGAAAACTTATCAGCAATCACAATCCCTGCATCCAAGTGGGTTGTGTTCGAGGTACACGGCGCGATGCCAGATGCCATGCAGAACACATGGAAACAGATATATTCCGAGTGGTTTCCATCCAATCCGTATAAGCCTGCAGGAACACCAGAGTTAGAAGTGTATTCCGATGACGATCCGACTAGCGCAAATTGTTATTCCGAAATTTGGATACCGATTAAATAACAGCAAAGACCCAAGGACCACGAGTGTCCCTTGGGTCTTCATATTTAACCTGGATATTATTTCAAATTAAGCTACCTCGAAACTCCACACATATCCTGAACTCAACCAAACTTTTTACTAAAGCTACAATTATCTACAGGCATTAAAGCATTAATGCTTGCCCTCCTTCAAGTAAGTTTGCTGCCCCTCTTTTTCTTGTTAAGATAGAGTCGAAATTGAAACAACTTCGGCTAACGACAACCGAAATTCATCTCTCTCCTACTCATGGAGACGGGGGTCTTCTTTCAAGAATGGTAAATTTCGTTATAATACGGACAATTATTTTCACACATGAAAGTTCTTCACTTTTATGCTAATGTCATTATATGAAAAAACTTATACCTCTTTTACTATTACTGGTTGTTGTATTTTTAGCATCAGGGCAGACAGCTGAACAGCAATCTATGCAGGATATCCTAAAAGCATGGCTCCCTAACAAACCACTGGAATCTTTTTTAAGTCTTTTTCAAATTCCATACTGGGGTATTCTCGTTTCGGTGGAGGAGCGTGGATACTATGCTTTTGTGGAGTTTTTAATACGAAAAGGAACACATTTCATTTATTTTGGAATAATTGCTTTAGCCATTTATATTGCGTTGCCTAGATTTAAGTATCGTAAGGTTACAACGATTGTGATCACTATGCTTCTTGCTATTACCGATGAATTTCGTCAATCTTTTACAAGCGGTCGGACGGCTTCTCTTCAAGATGTCATGCTGGATACATCCGGGGCAATTGCTGCTTTAGTGTTGCTGACATTTTTTCAATGGTTTAAGCATAGAAAAAACGTTGACTGATGATGAATGGGTCAACGTTTTTTCTTTAAGCTCCATTATCACTAAAATAACATGTATACCACACGGATATTCGCTTATCGAAAGCTGTATCTTACCTTAAGTTAATCCTTATGCACTGGATATTTCAATGCATTTTTCTTCATTTTTTGCTGTGCAGCTTCCTTTAAGTCAATCCCAAGAACATCAGCAAATTGTAAAAGATAAATGAATACATCTGCTGCTTCATCAGTAATTGCCTGCTTGTCTTTTTTTATTGCATCCTCTGCAGTAAGCCATTGAAAATGCTCTAATAATTCGCTTGCTTCTAAAGAAATTGAAATCGCAAGACTACGTGCATCATGATTTCCTCCCCAACCTCGCTCATCCCGAAACGTTCTTATTTCTTCTGTTAATTCTTTCATATTATTCTCCTGTCTTTGCTATTAATGCATAAGTGTCCGCCAATGGATGTGAGTATTTATTTCACTTCCCCCTTACTTTCATTTCAAGATTAACGACATATGCTGTTCTTCGTAAAAAGTATTCCCTACCTTCAATGCCATCTCTTCTGTCCCAAATACCTTAAAACCTAATTGAAGATACAGATTCTTTGCTGCCTCATTACTTGAAACTACGGATAGGTTTATCTTTTCAATTTCCCTGCTTACTTTTGCTTGTTCAATTGCCAATTCCATTAGAGCTTTACCAATACCTTTTCCTCTGCCAGTTGGACTTACATACATAGCGAAAATATTAGCTCGATGCATCATCTTCAAGCTACTCTCCTGCAAAAGAGTGACCATTCCGATTAGTTTATACTGATCGAATGCCCCAAACGTATAATTTCCCTTTACCTTTAAATTGTCCTTTACTCGTTCAATTGGGTTGTCCCGTTGAATTGCTTCTTCATAGCTCGTGCCAAATGCTTCTGGGCTATTTTGTAATGCTTCTAATCTTAACTTCCAATATGCACTCGCATCTTCAGCTACTAATTGTCTATACTCCATCCTTATACCTCCGAAAAATATCTTTCCTTACATAATTCATGTGCATATAAAACGAATTCTCGACAAGCTTCTGCACGAAGGGATTCTGTATCAAACAATGATTTTGAATGCACAGACGTACGAATTCTCCATCCTTCTTTCAATAATAGATGCCAATGTTCAGGCAACGTCTTCAAGCCTGTTTCCAATGCTCTTTTCTTGGAAATAATTTGACCATTCTCTAAGGAGTAAAGAATCCTACAAATAGTAGCAGTACTGGATTCCACCATTTCATCCGATACTGAAATCTTTACTTCTTTCGCTTTACAGTACCAATACTCATTTATATTATATTTTAATGTATTGAAGACATCTTCCCACTTAGTCGCAATATCTAGCTCTATAATTGGTGTTCCTTGTAGTACAATTCCGTACTCCTTTAAAACCCACCAAGTTACATGATTAATATCCCAATGACCAACCTCTAGACACCCATCCGAGCAGTAAGGATAAGGAGCTAAACTATCATTTATTTTTCCAATATCATCTTTTAATACATACATTCCATCCAAACGTGCTCCGATGTTTTCATTAGATAATTGAATATGAATATCTTTTAGAATTTCTATTTCTTGTTTGTTTACTGTTCGCTTCAATAAAACAATAAAATCAATATCGCTCTTTCCCTGTTCAAAAGCCCCTAATGCAGTAGATCCATAAATATAGACCCCTTCCATTAAATCCTTTGAGAAATATGTATTCAATAAATGCAAAAAAGCTTGCATTAATTGATGTACCTCCTGTGGTAATGATTGCTTCATGATTCACTCCCCTATCGCTCCATGCTCAAAATGTATCCTGTGATATAAAAGAGCTTGCACTACTGCACAAACTCTTCTTTTAATAAGGAGCAAATTGCCGCATCACAAAAATGTCCTTTTTCAAACGCTGCTTTTCGCAAAGTACCTTCATATACAAAGTCTGCTTTTTCTAATGTTTTTTGTGATGCTATATTTTCAGGATCAAAGAGTGCTTCAATTCGATTTAACTCCATCGTCTCGAAACCGAAACGTAAAACGGGCTGCAAAACCTCTGTCATAACCCCTTTTTTCCAAAACTCTGGAGTCACTTCAAAACCAATCTCTGCTTTAAAATGTTCCTTCTCCCAATTGTGATAACCACAGCTACCAATAATTTCATTGTCTTCCTTTGTAGCAATCCCCCAGCGAAACCCCTCTTTTTTATGGTATCGCTTTTGCCAATTTTCTATTAACATTTTCGCTTCCTTTATGTCCTTAAACGTATTCAAATCATAATACTTTGTGACCTCATCTTGTGAAAAATAATGAAATACTTCCTTTGCGTCACTGGCTTCAATCGGTCGCAATAAAAATCGTTCTGTTTCCAATCTTGGAAATCTCTTTTTATGATTATCATAAAGAAGTAAAACTACAAATTGAGCAATAGCTATTAATCCTGCTAAAATACTTAAAAAGATACTGACCCAAATATGGTTCGCAATTTCTCCGTTTCCAATAGGTCCTACTCTCGGCTGATACATAGAATAGATTCCCCAGGCATTACCAGATAGAATAGCGAGACCTCCCAATAATAATATCCACTTTCCCATTCAACGACCTCCGTAATAGCTTCATTCGTTATATACTACCGAAAATCCTTGTTGTAATGAGATGCATTTTGTATTTATATTTTCTTTTCCACGCTTAATCCCTCTATAAATTCCGAAATACTCATTTCACCTAAAACACCTACTTTGTGTTTCCGAACAGAAACTGCATTATTTTCCTTTTCTTCATCACCTATAATGAGCATATAAGGATGCTTTTGCATAGCTGCTTCCCGAATTTTCAAGCCAATTTTTTCTACCCGATTGTCTATCTCCACTCGATACCCCTTCTGCACAAGTTGTTGTTTTATACTCTCTGCATACTCGCTATGTGCATCTGAAATTGGCAGTACTTTAACTTGAATCGGCGATAACCACAGTGGAAAACTACCTTGAAAATGCTCTAAAAGAATAGCTATAAAGCGTTCAATGGAGCCGAAAATTGCTCGATGGATCATAATCGGTTGTTGTAATTGATTGTCTTCGTCGATATACCTGCAGCCAAACTTCTCAGGCATTTGAAAGTCGAGCTGAACAGTTCCACATTGCCAGCTACGCCCCAAGGCATCTAATATATGAAAATCAATTTTCGGACCATAAAATGCCCCATCCCCCTCATTTACCTGGTATTCTACCTGCTTATGCTGAAGAACTGTTTCAAGCGCATGCTCCGCTTGATCCCAAGCCTCAGCTGAACCCATATAATTTTCTGGTCGAGTGGATAGCTCTACCTTATAACTAAAGCCAAATTCTGAGTAAAATTCATCTACAAGGTCTAGCACCTTAGCTATTTCACTTTCAACCTGCTCCTCCAAAACAAATAGATGAGCATCATCCTGAGTGAATGCCCTAACACGCAATAATCCATTCAACGATCCAGAAAGCTCATGGCGATGTACTAATCCAAGTTCTGCATATCTAATCGGTAGCTCTCGGTAGCTTCTTCGCTTACTGTTAAAAATTAATACTGCTCCTGGGCAATTCATTGGTTTAATCGCATATTTTTGATCATCTACATCTGCAAAGTACATATTCTCATGATAGTGATCCCAATGTCCTGATTTTTCCCAAAGCTCCTGCTTCATCATAATGGGAGTTTTAATCTCTTGGTAGCCTGCTCGTTGATGCTTCTCTCTCCACAGATTTTCAAGTATATTTCGCAATATCATCCCTTTTGGTAGATAAAACGGCATTCCTGGTGCTTCCTCCATCGACATAAATAGCTCTAATTGCTGCCCTAAATTTTGATGACTTACTCTTTCTTCTGCTTTCACTGACATATAAACTCCTCCTTATTTTTGATAAAAAAAACAATAAAAAAACCACACCCATCCCTGGTAAAGGGACGAGTGTGGTCGTGGTTCCACCCTAATTTGCAACACAAAAAGCAGTTGCGCTCATATAAGATAACGGTTTCCCGATTATGGATAATTACATAAATGCGTTCACCATAATTGCTCCAAGGTGGTAAATCATTTGTTTTTCTTTAGGGGCTTTCAGTCGGTGACCCCATTCTCTGATAAGAAAATATAAAATGATCCATGTCCTTTTCTTCGCTTGAATATTAAAATACAAAAAGACCACACTCATCCCGGTAAAGGGACGAGTGTGGTCGTGGTTCCACCCTAATTTGCAACATCAAAAAGATGCTTGCGCTCATACAAGATAACGGTTTCCCGATTATGGATAATTACATATATGTGTTCACCATAATTGCTCCAAGGTGGTAAATCATTCACTTTTCTTTAAGGGCTTTCAGTCGGTGACCCTATTCTCTGATAAGAAAATTTAAAATGATTCATGTCCTTTTCTTCGCTTGTTACTTTTATTTTTCTTAGTATATGCAACAAAATTCAAATAGTCAACATTACTTTTTTATTTTTTTGTATTGTTTCGCTTCGCCATTTGCTGTAACGGATCCCAAACACCATTAAACGGAGGAGCATATGCAAGATCAAGATCCAATAACTCAGAAAAGGTCATTCGATGATGAAGGGCGGTTGCTAATACATCAATTCTTTTATCTACACCATTTCCTCCAATAATTTGACCACCTAATAGCTGTTTACCTTCCTTACGAAAAATCAATTTTATATGCATCGTTTCCTTTCCAGGATAATAACCTGCGATGTCCGTAGCTTCCTGAACGTGCACATCATATGAAATACCAAGCTGCTCTGCTTCTTTCTCAGACAAGCCAGTTTTTCCAAGCGCCAAATCAAAAAATTTCATGATGGATGTGCCAACTATTCCTTTAAACTCAGTCATTCGACCAATCATATTTAATCCTGCCATTCTACCTTGTTTATTTGCAGTTGTTCCTAAAGGGATATAATCATTCAGTTGTTTAATACGATGAAAATGAGTTGCACAATCTCCTGCTGCATAAATACTTTCCACATTCGTTTCTAAATGATTATTTACTACAATTGCTCCATTTGGATGCATTTGAATGCCAGTTTCCTCTAGAAATTCAGTTGTCGGTTTAACCCCAACAGCTACCAATACTAAGTCAGTAGGATAGCTTCCTTTATCTGTTATTATCCTATTTACTCGAGTATCTCCCGTTAATGATTGGACTTCCTCATTTAATAATACTTCCACGCTATTAGCCTTTGCATGTTCATGTATTAAACATGCTACATCGCCATCAAATATGCCTGCAAGCTGATTGCCTCTTTGAATAATGCGTACCTTTTTCCCAATACTCACAAAGTTTTCGGCCATTTCTAATCCGATATATCCTCCACCAATAATAGTAACCTGTTGAACATTTTCTAAATCAGCAATAATCGCCTCTGTATTTGGAATCGTTTTAATCGTATGAATCCCTAATAAATGACTACCATCCCATTCAGGAATTACTGGGGTAGCGCCTGTTGCTATTAGTAATCGATCATAATTTAATATGAAGTTATCTCTCGTTTGCAGTATGTTCCCTGACACTGTTTTATTTATCGGATCGACATTCGTCACTTCGTATCCTGTTTTTGCATCAATACCATATTTACTTCGGAACATTTCAACACTTCGAGCTATGACATCTGTTGAAGAAGGTACATGCTTTCCAACTACATAGGGTAAGCCACACTGCCCATAGGAATAGATATGCCCTTTTTCCAACGTTGTAATTTGAGCACCTGGATCGTTACGTACAATTTCCATTGCTGCACTCATCCCTGCTGCATCCCCACCGATTATTACGTAGTGCATGAAATTTTCCTCCTTTGACTTTCCTTATTACTCTTTCTATTTCCTGAGACAACTTTCCTTCCAGTATTAGTGAATAGTTACTTTTGTTATACACTATATTTTTTTGTGTTCCTCGGGAATAGATAATTATATTAATATCGTATTCTATGTAAAAAGGCATGCCCTATAGGACATGCCCGATTTAAAAGTATTTTATACTACTCGATTCCAGAAACGATGCGTAGCAATAGCTTTCAAGAAACTATCCACAAAGCTCTTTCCAGTTTCTTTGCAGAGAACGCCGGCTTGACCAGTAAAGTGAAGATTATCGACTAGTTGTTCTCCACTAAATGTAGCACCGATCGGCTTGAAATGTGCATAGGCTTCCTTGATGAAATATGAAGCCTCTTTTTCAAACATAGCTGTTTTACCATGCGAGCTTGCTACATACACTGCATCAAACAATACAGAATCAGCAGTTAAGAATGTATGGTCTACCGGTAGTAGCGTCCCATCTGCTCCAGTAACTGATCCATGATGATCACTCACTATTTCCGGCATTGTTCCTTCTGCTTTTAAGTCTGCAAGAATCATAGCTAAATCCTCGTCAAACCCTTCTCCCACTAACACAGCAATTTTACGTGTTTGGGCTTTCATAATGGTATTTAATTGACTAAGTGCTGGGGAAGATTTTGTATTATTAGAAGTACTTACGCCTTGCACTACTAGTCCTAAATTTTCTGCTACCTTACTCGCTAAGTCAAAATCTACATGTGCAAACATTTCCAGTACTTGTTGACGAACGGTCAATTCTTTACATTTACCAAGCTCGAAGCTGAATGCACTAATAATATGTTCTTTTTCTGGATCACTCATGCTATTCCAAAATAACGTAGCTTGTGAGAAATGATCTTTAAAGCTCTCACTTCGAGCTCGAACTTTACGAGCATCTATCTTTTCCTGATAATGCGTATACCCGCCTTCCGCTTCACTAACAGGTGCTGGGGTATTTCCAGCAAGAGAGTTTTTATGGTAGCTCACTCTTCCTACATTAATCGATTGCCTACCATATCCATCACGTTGGTTGTTATGGAATGGGCAAACAGGTCTGTTTATCGGTAGTTCATGAAAATTAGGTCCACCAAGACGGATTAATTGTGTATCTGTATAGGAGAACAATCGCCCCTGAAGTAGCGGATCATTTGAGAAATCTATTCCTGGTACAACACTTCCTGGATGAAATGCAACTTGCTCTGTTTCGGCAAATACATTATCTACGTTACGATTTAATGTCATCTTCCCTAAAATTTTCACCGGAATTTCTTCCTCGGGCCATAGTTTAGTTGGGTCTAAAATATCAAAATCAAATTTAAATTCATCTTCCTCTGCAATTAGTTGGACCCCAAATTCATACTCTGGATAGTCACCATTATCAATCGCATCATATAGGTCACGACGATGGAAATCCGGATCTTTCCCATTTAGCTTTTGTGCTTCATCCCATACAACCGAATGGGTACCCAGTAAAGGTTTCCAATGAAATTTCACAAAATGGGATTTACCTGCCTCGTTTATGAATCGGTATGTATTTACACCGAACCCTTCCATCATGCGGAAACTACGTGGAATCGCACGATCCGACATAGCCCACATTATCATATGCGCCGTTTCCTGATTGTTGGCAACAAAATCCCAGAACGTATCATGAGCAGTAGCTGCTTGTGGTATTTCATTGTGTGGTTCTGGTTTCAAGGCATGGACCAGGTCCGGGAATTTAATAGCATCTTGAATGAAAAAGACCGGAATATTATTTCCTACTAAATCATAATTCCCTTCTTCGGTATAAAACTTCGTCGCAAATCCTCTAGCATCCCGCGCTAACTCACCAGAACCACGTGATCCTGCCACAGTAGAAAATCTTACAAATACAGGAGTCTTTGTACCAGGTGTTTGTAAGAATTTCGCTTTTGTAAATTCACTCGCTGATTCGTATAGCTCAAACTCTCCATGAGCCGCATATCCTCTAGCATGCACTACACGTTCTGGAATTCGCTCATGATCAAAATGCGTCATCTTTTCACGGAAATGAAAATCTTCTATCAAAGTGGGTCCTCGTTCTCCTGCTTTTAAAGAAAATTCATCCTCAGATATTTTTAGACCCTGATTCGTAGTCATAGCTTGACCTTGATCATCCACACGGAATTCTTCTAATTGTTCATTTTTGTTGTTTCCATTTACTTTCTTATCCAAGCTATCTCCTCCTCTATTTTTATCTTCTCTTTTTTATTACCCTGTATGAACTTTCAAAAACCCTTTAAATAAAATCTATTATCAATTCCGATTAAATTTATCGGAATTGCTATTGACTTCATCTAGATGAAGTAGTAAGATTGTTTCAACAACTCCATACTACTTATTAAGAGAAGCTTAGGGACTGGTCCGATGATGCTTCAGCAACCGCCAAATCAATGGTATGGTGCTACTTCCAGCAAGAAACTTGAGAGATAAGTGCACAAAACTACTTACTCTTTTCGTTCTGGGAAGGGTTTTTTATTTCCCTTAATACCTACTTAACTAATATGAATAATAAAAATTAAAGGAGACGACAACTTTGAATAACCTGTACATCAAAACGGAAAAACAGCAACTATGGATCAAACGTTTATATGAGTTAGAAGATAAATTTAAAAGTAAATCCGCTGAAATTGATGAGCAATCTATTTTTCCAAAAGAAAACGTGGAGGATTTGATCAAGCTTGGATATGCAAGCCTTACTCTACCCGAATCATATGGCGGTAATGGATTTTCTGTCTACGATATGGTTCTTTTACAAGAAACACTTGCTAGCTTTGATGCCAATACGGCTTTATCTGTAGGTTGGAGCTTAGGTGTTGTTGGTGAACTATTCGAAAACAAACTTTGGACGAAGGAGAAACTAGACTTTTTTGCAGCAGAAGTATTAAATGGTGCACTCGTAAATCGTTCCGTTAGTGAAGCTCAAACCGGAAGTCCAACACGGGGGGGTAGACCTGGAACTACTGCCATAAAAAACGGAGATTCTTGGGTATTAAATGGACGTAAAATATACACGACCGCTTCCCCAGTACTTTCCTATTTTTTAACATCTGCTTGGATTGAGGAAAAAGAAAGAGTCGGTTTCTTCCTTATTCCTCGTAATACAGAAGGTCTTTCCATTGAAGAAACCTGGGATGTTGTATCCATGCGCGGAACTAGTAGTAATGACTTAGTACTAAATAACGTAATCGTTCATGAGTCGTATTTGGTAGAGCTCCCTGAATTCGCTAATGGCGGGAAGATAAATGGTTGGTTGCTACATATACCTGCGACCTATCTCGGGATCGCTCAGGCAGCAAGAGACTACGCAGTACATTTTGCGAATACACATTCACCGAATAGCCTGAATGGACCTATAGCACAGCTGCCAAATGTTCAGCAGCTCATTGGAGAAATAGATTTAGAACTTACGAAGGCTAGATTAGTCATTTACGGAGTTGCCTCTGCCTATGACAATGAGTCTACAAAAGAACTACTATCCAACGAAGTAAGCGTAGCGAAGCATATTGTTACTAATTCAGCTATCACTATTGTCGATAAGGCGATGCGTTTAGTTGGCGCCAAAAGTTTGCAGAGAACAAATCCACTACAACGTTATTACCGCGATGTCCGAGCAGGACTCCATAATCCTCCTATGGATGATATGACGATTAAAAAACTGGCACTTTCAGCTTTAGAAGAAGTAAAAGTGAAACTTCAATCAGTGGTCCCACGCTGATTGTTAACGGAACTCAGGCAAATTACGCCGCATCGTGCGGCAATGCCTGAGTGGCCAACATCCTGTTGGCTCGAGGCTCGCAGGATGCGAGTCACATAGACGAAGCCACACGACGTCGCGCTTTTCGTCTATGTTCTACGGCGGGCTTTTACGGGCAGTTGATCTACCATTACCTTTTTGTTACTTTTGCCATGTCTTGAAACGATAGTCATACTGCCCGTAAAAGCGGGATAAAAATAAAAACTTAGTAAAACGATAAGGAGAATGAATATGAATAAGTATTTTAAATTGGCGGTAGTTGGATTTGCTTCCATTGCAATTTTAGCAGCTTGTAATTCTGGAGAGGCTTCTACTTCATCAGAAGGTGGAGATGTTCGTAAGGTAAAAGTAGCATACGACATGGCTTCCAAACCTATCTCTTGGTTAGATGATAAAGGAAATGCTACTGGATACGACGTAGAGGTTATGAAATTAGTTGACGAATTACTTCCTGAATATGAATTTGAATATGTAGGTACTACAAGTGATGATCTATTAATCGGAGTAGAACAAGGTAAATTCCAGGTTGGAGTAAAAAATGCATTTTTTACAGAGGAGCGCACAGAGAAGTTTATCTATCCTAAAGAGTTTCTTGGGTTAAGTAGTGCTGGTCTAGTATTAAAAAAAGAAAATGAAGGTATTAAAACTTTAGAGGATTTTGCATCCGCTGGATACTCTTTAGCACCTATTGCCGCAAATAATGCCCAATATACAGTAATTGACGAATACAACAAAGCAAACCCTGATAACTCAGTTAAACTAGACGCAGGTGATGCGTTTACTGTAGACGTAGTTCAATGGGTCAATGAAGGTCGCGTTGACGGTGGAGTTATTATTGAAGGACCATTCCAAAAACAAGTTTTAGATGAAACTGGACCTTATTACAACTTAAAAGATGAAGTTGTTTACAATGAGTTCGCTGTTATTAAGACGTGGCCATTATTCAACAAAAAAGAACAAAAATTTGCTGATGCATATGACAAGGCTATTAAACAATTACAAGAAGAAAAGAAAACGAATGAACTTAGCACAGAATTCTATGGTCGAGATCTTTTTGAAGTATTAGATCAAGTAGAAAGATAAAGTGAAACTTCAATCAGAGGAGTTCTTCATCCCACTTATTGTTAGTTTTACCATTCGGGCTTTTACGGGCAATTGATCTCCCACTTATGCTTTGTTGCTTAGTCCATGCCTTGATGTGTGAGTTATACTGCCCGTTGATGCGGGATAAGATAGGATTCCTATAGAGGCTGTTTAGCGTAGGATGCGCTGGCAGCCTTTCAAAATTTTATGGGGGGAATAATGCGTAATATGGAAAAATACTTTGATATAGCATACATATGGAATTCACTACCAGTATTGCTACCATTTTTAAAAGTAACTTTTATGGTTGCAGGATTGTCCATTATTTTCGGGACTTTTCTCGGTTTGATCCTTGCTGTGATGAAGCTTGGGAAGAGTAAAATTGCTCAAAAAATAGCAAATTTCTATACAACCATTTTAAGATGTACTCCATCTATCGTGCTACTATTTTTAGTGTATTACGGTGTGCCTGCCATAGCCGATAATTTCGGATTGTATTTACATGATTTAAATACAGCAGTATTTGTAGTCATTACCTTCACCCTACAATTTGCAGCTATTATGTCGGAGGTTATTAGGTCTGCCTATGAGTCCATCGAAAAAGGGCAATTTGAAGCCGCTGTTAGCGTTGGTTTAAGTCCCTTTCAAGCGTATAGACGGATCATTTTTCCACAGGCATTGGTCGTTGCATTGCCTAACTTTGGAAATGGTCTTATCGCATTACTTCAGGAGGGGTCTCTTGCTTATACGATCGGCTTAATCGATATCGTTGGTAAAGCAAATTTAATCATTGCAGCAAACTATAATACGCATGCTTTAGAAATTTTCATCGCTCTTGCGATTGTTTACTGGGTTTTATCTATAATTATCGAAAAATTCTTTGGAAAGCTTGAAAAAGTATTTAGCAAAGGAAAGCATACGATTAACACAAATTAAGGAGTGTAAATAATGTCGGAAGGTTTAAATTATACATTTTTAATAGACACATTCTTTGTTGCATTATCCGGTGTGCCAATTACGCTTCTTGTTACGATTGTAGCTTTGCTTATTGCACTACCTTTAGGCTTTTTATTGGCTTTAACACGCATCAATCAAGTGCCCGTATTAAACTGGTTCTCAAGGATATACGTTTCCTTCGTAAGAGGTACGCCAATTATTATTCAAATATTTATCGTTTATGCAAGCGTACCTTTAATACTCTCTCTTTTCTTTGAAAGATACAACATCAATATAAACGTCTACGATATCAACCCTATTTGGTACGCTTTTATCGTTTTTTCTTTCAGCACAACCGCCATATTAATTGAAGTATTTAGATCAGCTTTAAGTACTGTCAACAAAGGACAGCTAGAAGCAGCGCAATCAGTTGGCCTCTCAAATTTCCAAGCCTACCGCCGAATCATTATACCTCAAGCGCTAGTCGTGGCAATGCCAAATATTTGTACAGCTACCGTAAATCTAATAAAAGCTACATCACTCGGTTATGCAATGTCTCTACAGGAAATCACATTAAAGGCAAAAGTAGCAGCAAACGTAGGTTATAACTATGTGGAAGCTTATATAGATATTTTCCTTGTATATATTATTCTGTGCAGCCTTGTCGAATACGGATTTAAACTATATGAAAAACGCCTACGCAGATACAAATATGTGAGCGCTTAAGGAGGGGTATCGAATGTTAAAGATCAATGATATTCATAAATCATTTGGAAAAAATGAGATATTAAAGGGAGTAGACCTATCCATTGATAAAGGTGATGTAGTAGTCATTCTTGGTCCTAGTGGATCTGGAAAAACGACATTATTACGTTGCATCAACTTTTTAGAAAAAGCCGATAGTGGTAAGGCAACTTTTGGCGATTTACAAGTAAATTTGCATGATGCCTCTAAAAAAGATATCCACACCATCCGACAAAAAACAGCTTTCGTATTTCAAAATTATAATTTATTCAATAATAAAACTGCTCTCGAAAATGTAACAGAGGGTCTCATCATCGGTCGTAAAATACCTAAATCCGAAGCAATTGATATTGGAAAAAAAGCTCTGGACAAGGTAGGTTTATCTGACAAACATGATTCCTATCCTAGTCAGCTTTCCGGTGGTCAGCAGCAGCGTGTTGGAATCGCACGAGCAGTAGCATTAAACCCCGATATTATTCTATTTGATGAACCAACCTCTGCACTAGACCCCGAGTTGGTTGGAGAAGTACTAACAGTCATGAAAAATATTGCCAATGAAGGTACTACTATGTTAGTCGTTACACATGAAATGTCCTTTGCAAAAGATGTCGCAAACCGAGTTATCTTTATGGATGGTGGAGCAGTAGTTGAGGAAGGTACACCTCATGATATTTTCGTAAGTCCAAAAGAAGAACGCACGAAGAAATTCTTAAAACGCGTATTACCAGAGGATTATACGTTTCATATTTAGGACAATAAGAAGCTGGTCTTCTAAGAACAGAAAGGCAGATATGCCGTTGACTTCCACTCCGAGCGGACGCTTTCCGTGGGCACGGCTTCAGCAGCTTCCCTCGCTTACGCTCAATCTAGGGTCTTCAGCTCGCGCTGTTCCCACTGGAGTCGCCGCACTGTGCTCCAATCAACTAGGTCCACCTTATATAGACGAATAATTGGATAGAAAACCGCCTAAATATACATGTTTTATCCTAAAATAAATAAGGATGAAATAGACTCCGATAAAAGGAGATCTACTTTCTTCTTTCATGATAAAATAGTATTCCTTACCGGACAGACGGTTTTATCCCTTTATTAACTTTGACTATTCTTATTGTCTAAGCTAGAGGCTACGCTAAACCTTTTAGTAGAGTACTACTCACTTAAATGATTGGAGTGAAATGTGGTGACACTAGCGGGATAAGCGAGAAAGTCGAGACCCCGCAGGGAGCGTAGCGAAGACATTGGCCAAACTTTATTTGGTCAATGTCTTTGCGACGAGTAACCCCAGGAGCATATGTTTTCAACGAGGAGGCTCGACCTCGCCCGCGGAGGCCAACAGGATGTTGGTCACAAAGGCTTTGCCACAGGACGTGGCGCACTTAGCCTTTGTTCTCCACATGTAACGGAAATCACTGTATTATTTATTCTTTAAAGTCCCATGAATCCAGTGTTCACGCTATATTTTTGTATATACTTATTATCTAAGAAGCGGCGGAAAATGACTAAATCATTTTCCGCCGCTTTTATGATTGATATTAATTTAACCCATAATATTATAGCCAGAATCTACAAAGATAACTTCACCTGTTACACCACTTGATAAATTACTTAATAGTGCAACGGTCATATCTCCTACTTCTTGTTGCGTCACGTTTCTTTTTAATGGTGACTTTTCTTCAATTTGGTGCAAAATCGTATTGAAAGAAGAGATTCCTTTTGCAGCCAATGTGCGAACTGCTCCAGCAGAAACAGCATTTATACGTACATTGTTTTTCCCTAGGTCCAAAGCCAAATACTTAACAGATGCTTCTAGAGATGCTTTGGCGATCCCCATTACATTATAGCCTTCTAGTACACGTTCAGCACCTAAGTATGTCATTGTTACGATAGATCCACCTTCGGTCATAAAAGGCGTTGCTTCTCTGGCTGCAGCAATAAGCGAATAAGCACTTGTATCTTGTGCAAAAGCATAGCCTTCTCTTGAAGTTTGTAAAAAGTCACCTTTTAAATCTTCCGCATGTGCAAAGGCAACAGAGTGTACTACACCATGGATTACTCCAGCTTCCTCTCCAATTTGTTGGAATGCAGCCTTAATACTATCATCATTATTTACATCACATTCTACTACTAGTTTTGCCTCTAAATTATTATCTTTCAATAACTTTTCTATTTTTCCAAGGGAACGTTCTTTACGGTATGTAAAAACAACATTTGCGCCTACTTCAAATAACGACTTCGCTACTCCCCATGCTAGGCTACGCTCATTTGCAACACCCATAACAACAATATTTTTACCTTTTAATTGAATTAAGTCTCTCATAAGTACCTCCAATTTATTATTCACATATATTATACCTGTTATTAGCACCTGGTTATTAGTTTAATCATACCATAAACTCTCCTGATTGTAATAAATCATTTTGTGTTTTGCCCTGTCTTCTGGTTGTAATATTTGTAAAGAAACTGTAAACATTCTACCTGAGTCTTCTAAATGTAAGAGTTTTAGTTGTAATAAAAGTGAAGTGGATTTATTTCCCACATGGTCCCATTACTTTTACATGCTAAAATCAAGGGGCAAAAGATTCTAGGAGGTAAACAATGAAAAAACAATTAGTTATCACTACATTAACAGCTGTTATCAGTTTAAGTACAATAAGTGGAATTGTCCCTGTTGATCATAATGAATACAAAGCCTCGGCTGCAACAATAAATTCTCAAAATAACCAGCAAGCAGTAGAAGCTAAAGCAGACCAATTAATACAAACTGCAAAAAGTTTAATCGGTAAGTCTACGTATAGCAATACTGTGTACAAGCCTACTTATCCTTACAAATTTTCATGTGCAACTTTTCTCATGTATATATTCGAAAAAAATGGAGTTGACTTAGCTACATACAATGAAGACTATATGATGAAACAGGGTTCATATGTTGCAAAGAGTCAATTGCAAAAAGGGGATTTGCTTTTCTTTGATAGCAGAGGCGGAAGTATTCCTAATCACGTAGCTATGTATATAGGTGACAATAAAGTCATCCATATGGCAGACCCTAAACAAAACATTGTCATTTCTGATTTAGATAGCAAGCCATATTATAAAGATAATTATATTACAGCACGAAGAGTGTTACCTACTCTACTCCCTTCTAACCCAGCAACTAAAGGGGATAATATTGTTACTAAAGCTTATAGTTTAAAAGATAAAGTGACTATGGGTACTGTTAATAGTCCGTCGTCCTTACGTTTTACGGCGACTGGGTTTGTAGACTATATTTATAAAACAAACGGAGTCACATTAAGAACTACAAATATTAAAGAATTAATGAAAAAAGGAACCACAGTTTCTAAAGCTAACTTGAAGAAAGGTGATCTAATTTACTTTAATAGTGTGGTGGGATCAAGCAATCCAACAGTGGTAGGTATCTATGCAGGAGATCATCGTATTATTGTCCCTAGTTCAAATGGGGTCACATCAAGAGTTCTATTTGTAGATTATTACAAGAAGCATTATATTACTGCAAAACGTGTTTTCTAAGCAGACCACATCCACTAATATGGTTAGTTAACTGGGTAAAAGAAAACCGGTCCTTTTAGCTCAAAAGCTGTTTCTAGCTTTTTCGAAGTGCTTTGGACAGACTTCTTGCAATTTATTATTATCGAATGATTTATTTGAGAGTCTTGTCGCGACTACGTCACGACAAGACTCTCTTTTTTGATGATTTTATGGAATTTAGGTTCTATAATTTATAACGTTGGTGAAAAAATCACCTTCTCCAGATTATTGGAGAAGGTGATGGGACTTCACTAACGTTATTTTTATTTTAATAGAAAACAAGTGAAGCTCCCCATAGAATTAAAGTCGTCGAAAACCATCATCTTGGAGGGAAATGTTAAGCTAGTCTACGCATTATTCTTTTTTAAACTATTAGCAAAATCAATCATAGACCTGCTTGACATTGGCCCCTTAATCAACAAAATTGTTTGATAATTCAACTTTGGTTTTAAAACTTCCATTACTCCTTGTACATTTTGGAATATATGGACATCCGCCTTAGTACCTTCTTTTAACGCCTGCCTTGCAATTTCTTCTGCTTTGCTTCCTATAGTTATCAAACTATGAATATTCCTTTTTGCAACAAGGCTACCGATTTCTGCATGATACTTTTTTTCAAAGTTTCCTAATCGATTAATATCACCGAGTACTAAAATAACGTTTTTATCTACCCCAATTGTATCTAATACATTTAATGCTGCCTCAACGGAAGTAGGATTATTTGTCCATGTATCATCAATTATTGTACTTCCACCAATTCCATTTGAAAATTCAAGGTGTCTGGTCATATTTTGAAATGTCGCTAGACGAGGAATTGCATCCTCCAAATCCATCCCCATTACGTGAATAGCTGCAAGCGCAGCAAGTGCATTATAAACCTGATGTTCTCCGTATCCAGAGATGAAAGCTTTAAATGTTTTATTTGAAAAATGAAAAGAAAAACTCATGCCCTTATTTGTAAACTTTACATCCGATGCTCTGAAATCAGATTTTTGACTACTTCCAAAGTAAATAATTTTCCCCTTAAAATTACGTAATGACACTTTCTTCGTATTTATATCATCTGCGTTTATGATTAGTGTACCGTCTTTTGACACTCCATCTACTATTTCTGACTTAGCTTTTATATACCCTTCGAGATTACCACAACCATCTAAATGATGAACGCCAATATTAGTAATTATCCCAATTGTCGGCTGATAAATCATACACTGATGTTTTATATTACCCGAGTTACCCAATCCAAGCTCAAAAACTGCCGCTTCGGTTCGGTCATTGATACCCACCAAATAAGGTAGGGATTGCCTTGGTTCATTCTTACTGCTTATAGATGCATGAACATTCCTATCTTCACTTAGTATATGTTTAATCATTTCCTTCGTTGTCGTTTTACCACATGTACCTGTTATAGCTACAACTGGAATGTGAAAAAGTTTTCGATAATAATCCATGAATCCCCAATATGCTTGCACGAGACTTTTAACTTTTATTACTGTAGTATTTGACATTGCACCTTTCATTTCCTCTTTAGGTTTATCGGTAATCACAAGAGATGGTCCCTTATTATCTATTTCTTGCCAGTTTATAGAATCGCTTCTGCTAACAAACATTAGCGTATTTCGTGTCGTAAGTTCGTGTCGTTTATAATAGATAGCATTTCTGACATACCAAAGTTCAGAACCACTTATTAGCTCACCTTGGATTAAATCCCTAATCTCTTTTACTTGTAAAGACTTCAATAAAATACCTCCTCTCTCAAGTTTTATATGAGCTATACTTACGTGTAAATCTCATTCACCATTCTGCAGTTTCCTAATTTCTACAATTTTTCTCCAAATGGATTTGCCATCTAGGATTTGCAAATCCGCTAATTCCATGAGTATTAAAAATAATTGGTTTAGTTTCGGCATTTAACCCCAAATCAATTCTGTATTCTCTAGAAGCATACTCTGAGGCTATAACTTGAGCTGCTGAAATAGAGATTTCCTTTATACTCTCGACCAATTCCTTCTGTTCTATTTCATTCAATTGCCAATGAGGCCATTAGCATTTTCAAGAAATATACCTCCTTTCGTTTTCCTCTTTTATAAAGTTCATTTTTTTCTATTATTTATTTTCAATATATTCATATATACATTTTGGTCTTTATGCTCTTTGAACATCGTTAGGTCGGGGACATAATTCCCTTCAATAATCCATATGTCTCCTTCATCAGTAATCCCAACATCAAATCCAATGATCTTCAAACCTATATTTTTTTTATCCAGTCGATTTGCAGCCGACAGACAAACTTCATCTATTTTTTTATGAAAAGCTTCACTATTTTTTGAAAGAATAGTGGAATCTTGTATAGCATCCTCTAAAGTGAGTAGCTTCTGAGCAGCATTTGTGACAATAAAACCTTTCCCAGCCAGTTTTACTATTTTGCCCGTTACGTTCCATCCGGATTCATACTTTTGAGCAATTACTCTAACGTCCAATGAACATTCGTCAATTGTAGCCAATTGTACTTTTTCTTGGATGATATAATCCTTATTAGAGGTGTAAATAGTATCCATAGCATATTTATAAGCTTCATCTATATTTGGTTTAGTTATAATGCTAATACCAGAATGAATTTCATACGATTGATGCTGTGTTCTTTTTATTTGTACAACTCCTACCCCATGCTGGCCATTACAAGGCTTAATAATTACTTCATTGTATCTTTTTACATAACCCCTAAACGTTGAACTCGTTAGTAAATCCGTCTTTGGTATTAAGGGTCCTCTAAGTGATTGATACTGATCCCACTTACTAATTGAAAAATGAAGGATTGCTTCACAGATTCCTATGTTCTTCTTATCATCAGTGATAACCTCAACTACAATCGTATTACAGGTTGGAAAGGACTTTCCAAGTTTATTGGCCACGATATAAGAAAGTCCTTTGTATTTTTCAAAAAAGTACTGCTGAGTATTTTTTATAAGAATCTTGGAGTCTGAACATTTCGTTATAGAAGTTACACACCAATTAGAAGTAGAATTTTTACGATGGACAGTGACAAAGAATTGGTAAGGGGTCCTTGCAGGTTGAAGAGGTTGAATAATATAATATTTTTGTTTTATTTCATATTGGTTTATATACTCAAACATATCTTCCTTATTGGTTATAGTGATCATTTTATTTGTCGATTTAATTTGGTATTTATTATTTACGAAAGAAATTATAAAATTTCCAGGACCATAAGAAGGTTTTACAACAACAGTATTATACTGATCCAAAAGGGAGAAAAGTTCTTGTCTGGAAAATAGAACAGTTTTCACTAGGTGTTTTTGCAATCGTTTTTCTTTTTGTAATAGTTTATATTGACTAAGTCTTCCCCTACTTACTCCCATTTTGTACGCCTCCTTAATATTGATACTTTTATATCCTATTCAGTAAAAAAACTTCCCTCTAGTTATTTTGTGAATTTAAAAAGTAATATACAGGCGTCAATGTCAGAAGGGTTTAGCGTAAGACCTACACTTGCTCCAAAAACCCTTGGTAATAATCACCAAGGGTTTTTGAAATTATAGTTCCTGACAGCCTAAAGCTATAATGGAACCTTGTTCAACTGGAGCAGCTCCATTTTGGTCAAAGAAACCAGTTATTACGAAGCTTTGGACATCATCAACCGCCGCTGAAGCAACTTGATCTCTAAACACTGCTTCGAATGGAAATTCCTCTCCATTTACGGTTCCTGTACCGGTTACCGTTACTACACAGTTCTGACCTTCTCTTCTACATACAACAGAAGTTATTTCGTTGGCCGTAAAAGTGAAATTATTTTGGTTTGGAGTTTCTGTATCTTCAAAGACTAAAGAAAGTGTAGAATTGGTCAATCTCGTTACACAAACATTCGCTAGGTACGTGAGGTTACCTTCAATCGTACCAGTCTGTCCGTTAAATCTAACGTTATTATCTTCAGAAAATGCATCCACTAATACTCCACAAGGACAAATTGTTCCCATCCCCTTCCCTCCTTTCACTAAGAATATTGTAAGATATGAATACCAATATTATTATGGCAAGGCGGTTTGTCCATTTACTTTATATAATTGGCTCCGATAAAAAGATTTATCTATTTTTTCCTTAACTTAGCAGCTAATTCTATTATAGGCTTCATATACATATCACCTTTAATAAGAATTATTGTATCGGCATCTGCAATCTCATTTAATAAACCATAAACAAGTGTACTATTATTAAATTTATAGACTTGGGAATTTAAACCTAATTTTACTGCATGATCAGCAATGATACTTGCATGATAGCCAATCGTGATTAATACATCAACCCCATTTTGATAAACAATTTTTCCAGCTTCTTCGTGAATAATATAGCCCCAAGACCCTAAATCTGTAATCGTTCCAATTACCGCTATTCTTTTTTTCCTTAATTTCACTTCATTGAGCACCTTTAAAGCTGCATCCAATGATGTCGTTGTAATACTCCATGTATCATCTAATATGATAGATCCATTGATCCCATCTACTATCTGAAGCTGTTTATTATACTTCTTAAATGATTTCAACCTTTTTGCGGCTTCCGGGATACTTACACCCATTTCATTAACCGCAGCAAGTGCAAAAAGAGCATTGTAAACCTGATGCTCACCAAATCCGGGTACAAAAACTTGATAATTTCTATTTTTGTGCTGAACACTAAACTGCATACCATCTTTAGAGTATTCACTATTAGTAATTTTAAAGTGGCAATATGAGTTTCTCCCAACCCTGATTATTTTACCTAAGAACTTTTTTACATCGATTTTTCGGGTATTTAGATCATCTCCATTAATAATTAATACTCCTGATGGATCAATTATTTCGACCATTTCACCCTTCGCCTCAATATAGCCCTCAAGCGTTTTGCAATAATTTAAGTGATGGGCTCCTACATTTGTAATAATTCCAATTGTCGGTTTGAAATATTCCCCAGCATTTAGGACATCACCAGGTGCACCTACAGCTGTTTCAAATACGGCGGCCTCTGTGCATTCTCCAATATTCAAAAGATACTGTAAAAAGGCTGTACGTGAATTACTAGTACGGTTTGTAGCAGTCACCTCTCGGTCAAAGGATAAAATATGCTTAATCATTTCTTTTGTAGTTGTTTTTCCGGCAGTGCCTGTTATAGCAACTACTGGAATATCAAATAGATTCCTATAGTGGTGTATAAATTTCCAATATGCTTCTTCTGAATTCAAAACATATATAACTGTTATATTGTCCGGTATCTCCTCTTTGTTATACTTTCTCTCTGTCACAAGTACCATTGGAAAAAATTTCTTCAGACTTTTCCAATCTACAATCCGTTTACTTATAAAAAGAATTGTATTTTTATTCTTAATTTGTTTTAATCGGTAGGCACCATAATAAACTTCCGTATTATCCGAACCTTGTACTAATTCACCAGAAATTATTTCCCTAATATCACTAACATTATGGACTTTCATAATTTTAAACACCTCCTCTCACACTCATAATATGTTTAAATTTATAAGTTGTTTGGATAATTATTAAAAAAATAATGGGATATATAACCATGTATCTTTTATGGTCAGTCATACATATAAGAAGAGTCTGTTTAAAAGGGAGTGAGCCGGGTGAAAGCAATTATTTTTATAAGTACAAATAAATCAGGCTCCAGTAGAGAAGCTATTAAAGCAGCTGAAAAATTGGGGTACTTTACAATTCTTTTTACAAATAATGATAAGCAGTTTCAACAAAGGAAGGAATATAAAGATGTTCATAAAATGACTTTTGTGGATACAAGTAGCTTGGAGGAAATGAGAGAGGAAATATCTATGCTTCAGACTAAAGGTGTAGATGTCAAAACAATCGTGAGTTTTGTAGATCCTTATGTTCATATAGCTTCCACTCTTTGTGATGAATTTTGTAAGAATAATAATTCGTCCAAAGCAATTAAAATGATGGAGGACAAAGAGGAAACCCGACAGTTTCTTCAAAAAGAATCTTACACACCTAGATTTATATCTATCAAGCCAAATGATATTATTTCAACAAACTCAATAATTGAGAATTTAGGTTTACCTATTATAGTTAAGTCACCGAAATCTACAGGTTCTAAAGACGTACTCCTAGCGAAAAGAAAAGTACAACTGGAAAAAAACATTGACATTCTCCGTAGTAAAAATCCAAAAGAAACGATAATCTTGGAAGAATATATTGGAGGTGATCAATTTTTAATTGAAGCCGTCGTTTACAATAAAACTGCTCATATTGTTGGAGTTATTGAACAGGAAATAACTAGAGGAAAAAGGTTTATCATTACAGGATATGGAGTTCTAGTGGATGTTCCAGAAAAAATAAAAAAAGGACTAGAAGACGTTCTTCATTCAATTACTAAGGCATTTAGTATTGAAAATGGCGCATTGCACCTCGAACTACGTTTATCTAAAAACGGTTGGAAACTCATTGAGATTAACCCAAGGATTTCTGGTGGAGCAATGAATAAGATGCTACACGCAGCATTCGGAATTAGTTTAGTAGAAGAAACGCTTAAGCTATTTTTAGGCGAAAAACCAAACCTTACTCCAAAACATCACCAACATGTATTTACTAAATATTTTGTCTCAGAAGAAAGAGGGATCCTCGAAAAAGTTACAGGAAAAGGGAGAGCAAAGAATTCCCCTGGAGTCGTTGAGGTCTATGTAAAAACTAAAAAAGGGTCTCTACTAGTTCCACCGCTATCAATGGGACACCGATATGCATATGTAATTGCAACAGGCACTAGCTTAAAAGAAGCTAAAGATCATGCAAATACAGCTATTAACCAAATTGAATTCCATCTAAAACCTAAAGAAAATGAGGACACCTAATAAGTGCTCTCATTTTTTATTTGCTTATAGCTATTATTTTGAATTTAAATGACTATACTTTGAAGAATTGATCTAAAAAATGAACAGTATCAAACATATTTGTTTTACTTGCTCCCTTAACTAAAATTGTATCATCCTTTGTCACTATCTTTTTTAATAATTCATGCATTTGGTCCTTGTTAGTGTAGTGATAAATATTCTTTGCTGGAAAGCCCTTTTTAAGTGCCTCTGCTCCAATTTCTTCCGTGCGAAATCCGTATGTGATTAAAATGTCAATTCCCTTTTCATGCACATAATCGCCAACTTTACTATATTCTTGCTCTCTTAGGTCTCCCAATTCTCGCATTTGACCTATAATAGCTATTTTTCGATTACCCCTAATATTAGTTAGTACATCAAGCGCAGCTCTTACCCCTTGTGGATGTGAATGAACAGTGTCATCGATGACTGTTATGTTGTCACGGCAATTGTAGATCGTTAATCTTCTTGGTGGTTTTCTAAAAATAAGTCCAGCTTTAATTTCCATTGGCGTAAAGCCCAAGTAATCTGCAACAGCAATTGCATTCAATGCATTATATACATGATGTTCACCCAATATAGGAATAAACAATGTAATTTCCCGACGTTGTAGCTTTATCTTAAAACTCATTCCATTTTCCTCGTATTTAACATCATATGCTCTGTAGTTCGCTGGAGATTTTATACCAACAGTCATTATTTTTCCTTTAAATTGATCGGTCTCCAGATACTTTGAATTATCATCATCCTTGTTTAAAATTAAAATACCAGATTGGTCCATACCATGAATTAATTCGGATTTTGCATGGGCTACTTTTTTTATATCACTATCGAAGTTTCCTACATGTGCAAGACCAATATTTGTTACTATACTAATAGTTGGCTGTATAATGCTGCAATGCTCCGTTATTACCCCAGGGTAGGCCATCCCATATTCTAGAACAACTGCTTCATGCGTGTCATTAATAGCTGCTGCGTGTTTTTTTGTATGCTCCGTCGTATTCCAATAATCCTTAGACTCAAAAATAGTCCATTTTTTTGATAAGATAGATGCAAGAAATGCTTTAGACGTTGTTTTTCCAGCACTTCCAGTTATCGCAATGATTGGAAGATCCACTTTTTCTTTTCTGTTGTTCTTCTTACTCTCGGTTATCTCTTTGTTTATTTTAGCTTGATTTTCAGCTATAAACTTTGCATATCTTATAGAATTCACTACTACGTCTAATTCTAAATAGAATGCTGGTGGGCAACCCGGTCGCCAGTTAACCTCATAAATCCAAATTTTTAAATTCTCATCTAATCCGATATCGATTCCGATTTCATCAATTACTTCCCCATACTTCATCATTTGAATTTCATCTAAATGATTCGCTAGCGACAAAGAAAAGTGCTCCAGCATACGTTTAATATTAAATGCTTCTTCTTTAAACTCTTGTTGCAAGAAAGGATCAAGGTAATTTGTATATCCCCCATTATTAATATTAGCAATAATTGATCCCGATGGTGCAATTCTTGGATAGATAGTGGTAATTACCCATTTTCCTTCTCCATTTTTTTGTACATGAAGCCTGAAGTCAAACACTTGACCGGACTTTGTAAGGGAGTGTATATAAGGCTGAACAATAAAGGTCTCTGTGGATAGCTTTTCTATGAGGATATCGTTTAACTGTTCTTTAGTATAAGTTGTACTTACAGAATCCTTTCTTACTTCATACTTCTCGTCTGCTTTATGAATGAAATAAATTCCTTTTCCTTTTCTTCCGTCAATTGGTTTAAAAACAACTTTGTGAAAGGAAGAAATATACTTATAAAAAGTTTCTAAATCCTTTATAATTTCTGTAGGAATTAAGTAGTTTGTAAATTCCTTCGCCTCTTTTAATCTCTCACTGATATTCCACTTGTTTCCGATTGAGTTCGTGGTGAATGGAATAGAACTTTTCAATTTGTTAATTATTTCTTTTGACTTTATTAACTTTTCGGGGCTCCCAGCATTATATATTACATCAGGGAAAGGCATTATTCTCTCACGCCAGTTTCCATTCTCATACACTTGACCCCTAATTGTTCTGTTTACAAAATTTACTGTTCCTGGTGAAAAGAAAAAAAAGTTAATTCCCTCGGCCCTCGCAACAGCCGCATACGCATATGACTTGATGACTGTTTTAGGATCTTTTCGATGATGTAACATTCCTATTGTTATCATTTTAATCTCCTTTATATTTAGTCTATTTAAACTTTGCAATATTACCCCAATGGATGATAAAAAAACAAAATTTAACATCGCTTTATAAGTATTAGATTCGACAATTATTTCTTGTATACGGACAAACGTTCAGTTTTTATATAAAATATCCTCTATCATTAAAAAAACCCTCAGAATTTCAAAGGGATAAGTTTATCACTACCATTTAGGCTCAATAATAATTTTCCTTGTTAACATTTTGGTCTCCAAAGTTTGGATGGCACAGATGAAGTTTGTATCAATAACCCTGCAAATAGATGTTTTCTCTAATCTAACCACATCACAAGGAGCATTGGACACATTACCTTCAATATCTATTGGTCGCAGTAGTGAAATTGTTACACAGCATTTTTCTAAATCAACGAGTTCAATTCTGAAGTAGTTAGTTTCAAATCCATCCTGCACACTGCTTATTGTTAGTAAGTCTCCTTTTGTTGTTGTAAGTAGAAAGGGAATAGTATCGGTACCTACTATTTTAGCTAGTAAATTTCCGAAAAACTTTGTTTGAGAGTCTTGTAAAAAATCTTGAAGTAATTTTAATTCGTAGAACGCCTCACATATATAATTACATCTTTCACTGGACAATTAATAGTTCACTCCCTCCTACACTATTAATATTGTTTTAGTTCTATTAAAAAGGCTCCATATAAAACTTTATCTCCTTAGCTGCCGCTAAAGTATTCTCCTCTGCTTGTTTTGCGGATTCGGATGCTGCAACGATACAAGCGTATCGATCACCCATTGAATAAGGTCTTTTAAGAACTCTTCCAATTTTCGGTTTTATATGAATATATTTAATATCATCATGCTCTAATGCCCGTTCTTTACCAATAACTCTTAGTAATTTACCTCTTTTTTCTATCGTTAAATACCTAGCATATACATACTTTTTTCTCGTTTTTATAAAAGAAAACTCTTCTCCTAAATAAACTTTTAATATTTCTTTTAGAAGATTAATACCAGTACCTTCTTCAATAATTCTGTTCATGGCACCACCGGACATTCTCGGATTAATTTCTATCAGTTTCCATTCACCTTGGACAAGTTTCATCTCCATATGACATGATCCGTTAGAAAATCCTATTTGTTCAATAATGCTCGATATATGCAAACGGAGCCTATTTAGTATTTCCTCTTCTAACATTGCTGGATATTTATAAGCCATGACAATAAATTTTCCATTATATATTACTTCTTGTTCTATTATCTCTATAAATTTTATCTCATCTTGATGGACCACCAATTCAATCAAGTACTGCGGTCCTTGTAAAAATTCCTCAATTAGCAAGCATTTAGTTGGATATCTTTTTTGCAAGTCAATTATATTTTTTGCTAAATTCTCTAATGTTTCGACCTTTAACACGTCCTTAGAGCCATTCGATACAGGTGCTTTTATTATTAAAGGGAGATTGGGTTCAAGCTCTGCGTCTAAACTTTGAAGGGGACTGTCTGGATGAACTATCCAGTAATGAGGGGACACAGATAAATGCTTAAACTTTTCTCTTATAGCTATTTTATCTTCCATTAAAATTATTGATTCCAATGAGGCCCTACCAACGCCTAACCGATTAGATAGACGTATCGAATAAGAAACATAGGGATCAATGAAACTAAAGCAAGCGCATATTTCCTTCCCTTCCCTTTGTAGTTCAGCTATTTTTTTCATCACTAGCTGTTCGTCAAACAAGTTTTTAATAAATAGAGTTTCATTTGCTTCCATGTAATCCCACTGGTTGTTCTTATCAGTAAACAAAACAACCCAGTACCCCATTTCACTTGCAACCATTAGAGCCTCTTTACTTGTACCAGAGTTATAACTTCCGATGAACACAATCGACTTCATAAATTAACCACCTATTTTCATCCATACTTACTGTATTTATATAATATGAACGATAATACAGAGCTCTAACGTTGATTGCCTATTACAGGAAGATAATTTTTTCATTCACGCCCCCCAAAAAACGGGAAAAAGAAACCCAATCCTTTTAGTTCAAAACCTGTTTCTATCGCTTTCGAAGGGCACTGAACAGACTTTGAACAGACTTTTGCTATATTATTACCGATTGAATTTTTGAAGCTACTGGTCGTGACTAAGCTCATGACCAGTAGCTTTTTGCTCGGTAATGTTATGGCTTTTGTCTGTCCGTCGCCCTTCATCAACTCTTAGAAACAGGTAAGTGCATTTTTGGATAACTAGAGAAAAGCTACCTTCTTATTCATAGAGAAAGCTCACGAAGATACAATTTCGTGAGCTATTTCGCTTCATTATTTGGTAAACACTAATTATTTCTCTTTATTTCCACTAATAATTTAAATAAATATTACAGTGCGTCTACTATACATTAACTTCATCTAAACATATTATCTTAGCGATAAGCCATGCTAAGTCTTCTTGTTGGGTTCTACTCACTTAATTGATTGTAGTGGAAGGCGGCGACTCCAGCGGGAAAGGCGTTAGTTGAAGACCCCGCAGCGAAGACATTGGTCAAACTTTGTTTGGGCAATGTCTTTGCGACGAGTAACCGCAGGAGCATATGTTTTCCAGCGAGGAGGCTGAAGCAACGCCCGCCGAAAGCGTCCGCATGACACGAAAATCAGTAGTATTATTTTTTTTAAAAGTACCATGAAAACAGTGTTAAGAGATCACTTTTTTATACTTTCTTAAAAAAAGCTACCAGAATCCTTTGTAGGAGCTGATAGCTTTTCAATCCTGTTTAATAATTAAACCAGCGAACCACCCGATTTACTATATTTAATAATTCCTTCTGCGCTCTTATAAGCTAGTGCAGCCACTGTTCCTGTCGGATTATACCCTCCGTTATGCGGGAAGTTTCCTGCACCAACTACAAACAAATTTTCTGCATCCCAGTGTTGTAAAAACGGATTTACTACACTATTTTCAGGACTAGCTCCCATAATAGTCCCTCCCGTATTATGAGTTGTTTGGTAGCCAACAATATCGTAATCCGTAATGACATCCTTACCTTCTACCGTTTTCGCTCCCATTTCCTTCATAATATTTGTGGATATTTCTGTAATATATTTATGCAAGGCTCTATCCTGATCCGTAAAGTTATATGTCATTTGAAGTAGCGGTACCCCATAAGCATCCTTGTACTTACTGTCTAGTGACAAGTAATTTTCCTTATGTGGCATAGATGCACCTTGAGCTCCAACCGATAATGTGCGAGTGTAATTGTAGATAGAATTTTTCTTAAACTCTGCTCCCCAAGTTGGTGTACCTCGTTGAATTGGATTTGTTTCGATTGGTCTAAATCCGGTTTGCGTGATGGAAATACTACCGCCATGAATAAAGTCTAAATCACTGTGATCAAAGTTGTCCGCATTATAATCATCGATCGACATGCCAAGGGCCCCCGCCCCCATAAATGTGTTCATTTGGTCTTCAAAGTATCCAGTTGCACCAGGTAAAATTTGATAGCAATAATTTTTTCCGAGTGTCCCCTTCCCAGTTTCAGGGTCGTATTGTTCTCCAATATTAGATACCATGAGCAACTTGGCGTTATTCATAACGTAACTTGCCAGAACAACTACCTCGGCTTCTTGGATAAATTCTTCTCCAGACTCAGTATCCAAATACTTAACACCAGTCACCTTATTCCCACTTTTTATGACTTCTAATACATTCGCATGAAACCTTGCTTCAAATTTCCCAGTTTTCATAGCGGTAGGTATAACTGTTATTTCAGGTGATGTTTTGGCTCCATATTCACAACCAAATCGCTCACAGAAACCACAGTATTGACATGCATTTATGAACTCCCCATCTGGATTTGTGTATGCTTCTGATAAATTAGCAGAAGGTAGCATAAAAGGAGAATATCCTAGTGATTTGGTTGCTCCCTCAAATTTCTTTAAGATGGGAGTTTTTTTCATAGGAGGTGTTGGAAAGTCCTGAGCTCTCTTCCCCCAAAATGGATTTTTATCTTCCCCAGAAATACCTGCTGTCTGATCATACTTATAAAAATAAGGTTCTAACTCATCGTAGGTAACGCCCCAATCTTGAATTAAATAATCACTGGATAGTTTATTTGGACCATATTTTGCGTCTGTCATCGTTTTAATTTGAAAATCATACGGATAAAATCTCCATGTATGCCCATTCCAATGTGTTCCTGAACCCCCTAGCCCCTCACCGAGTAAAAAAGAGCTTAACTGTCTCATTGGCAATGCAGGCATCTTTCGGTTATTTCGAATGGTAATGGTCTCTTTTGCTAGGTCCTGCATCAATTCATAACGAACAGCATAACGGTATTCATCATGTATTTTCTGGTAGTCCTCTGTTCCTCGTTTTCTTCCTCTTTCTAAACCAATCACCTTTAATCCTGCTTTTGCACATTCTGCCGCAATGATTCCGCCAGTCCAACCTAAACCAACGATCACGACATCTACTTTTGGTAATGAAGTCGCCATAAGTTTATCCCTCTACTTTCTTTTACATTCCGCCAAGTGACTTTGGCTCAATTTTTTGGAATTTATCCTTTTCAATTACATCTATATATGCCATTTGATGACCAGGGAACTCTTTCATTTTCCAGCCTTCCATGTTTCGATTACCCCCGTACATTGGGTCTGCATAGGCCCCTTCTAATGTTGCCGTTCGAAGCAAGCGAAAGAAAAATGCTGAAGTAACTCCCGTCATAGCTATCTCATCGTTTTGAAAAGCGGTTAAAATCTCATCCATTTGCTCAGCTTCTAAATCAGAAAATCCTTTGTCGAATCTATTGTTAGCCTCATCTTCTAGCTTAGCAATTCCTTGCCTAAAAATGGATGCTCTTGTCAAACGACTCTGATAGCCTTGGGTTTTAGCACCTACAGCAAATGGTCCATGCATATACTCTTTTGTATTACTCCCATACTGCGCTGCTAGTTGACGATCGATAAAATAAGCAACCCCTAAATCAATTGCTCCTGGTCCTAAATCATCTTTTGGCAAAATCCGTTCAGTAGCATTTGAAAGCACATCAAACTCTCTCTGAGTTTGAAAGAATTGAAATCCCTGGTTAGTTGCCATTTCGTGATGAGTATTGCCTGTATCCGCTACATTTTGGTCTGTCTTATTTGCATTTAATCCAACTAAGCCACCAATTAATCCGCCACCTATTAAAGCTCCAGTAGCAATCCCTGTCGTTTTTAGAAAGTCTCTTCTTGAATAATTCTTTGGTTTTTCTGTCATATCCATTGTCTCCTTTAAGATAATGATCTTACTCGGAACTTCTTAAAAAAGGATATACAAATCCATCCACTTTTAATCATTCGACATGATTTAAATTAGCGCATCTTTTCCTTTTATAAAGATTGTTGCTATAAAACTTGTTTTTTTATCTAACGAAAAGCAACATCTATCCGTGAGAGGTGGTAGCTTTTTCAGTTGGTTTTATAACTTCCTCTGTATTAGTCGTAAATAATTTAGTGATTCACTACTATCTGTAATATATTGCATTTCATGTTTCTCACAATTTTATTGAAAATTATGATATGATAAAACATAAAATTTTATATAGCGTTAGGAGTGCTTATATTGAAGGTTCAACCATCTACTAAAATGTCATTATTTGAAAAAGCAATTTTTGGGGATTTGAAAGCCGCCGCAGCTGCCAAGCAAGCTCAAGGCTTTGACCTATATGATTTAAGCCTAGGTAGTCCTGACCTTCCACCAGATGAACGTGCTAGAAAAGTATTATCAGATCTTAGCTATGCAACAGATTCATATGGCTATACTCTTACTGGAACAAAACGCTTCAATGAGGCAGTTGCAGATTATTATAAACGTCGCTCCAATGTTCTATTGGATCCAGAAACGCAGATTGTTCAAACGATGGGTTCACAGGAAGGACTTGTCCATCTCCCAATTGCCTTTTGTGATGAAGGAGATATTATTCTAACGACAAATCCTGGTTATGTAGCTTATGATGCTGGCATTAAACTTGCTGGTGCAGCACCCTATTATATGGAACTATTAGAAGAAAATAAGTTTTTACCTGATTTAGATGTAATACCTGAAGAGATTGCAATGAAGGCAAAACTAATGATATTAAATTTACCTGGAAATCCAGTGCCCGCAATGCCTGATCCAATTTTCTTTGAGAAAGTTGTTGCCTTTGCCAATAAATACAATATAGCTGTTCTACATGATGCAGCTTATTCAGAATTCTATTTTACTGGGAATTCACCAAGCAGCTTCCTCTCAACACCGGGAGCATTAGAAGTAGGGATGGAGATCAACTCTTTATCGAAAAGCTTTAGCCTTGCTGGTACTCGGATTGCATATATTGCTGGAAACGCAGAGATGATTAATATTATGAAGCAACTAAAATCGAATTTAGATTTTGGGATTTACGGTCCTATTCAGGAAGCAGGGATTGTTGTCTTAAACCATGCAGAAGAGATAACAGAACGTTTGCGTATGATATTTTCTGAGAGGCATCATTTCCTCACAAACGCATTAACTGATCTTGGGTGGAAAGTCGCTCCTTCTACTGGGGGGATGTTCGTTTGGGCAAAATATCCGTATGAGATGAATGACAGGGATTTCGTCTTTGAAGTAATTGATCAAACTGGAGTCGTAATAGTTCCTGGAACCGTTTTTGGGTCCGCTGGCGCAGGCTACGTTCGCGTTGCATTAGTACAGGATATAGACGTATTGAGACAAGCAGTAGAACAGCTAAAAAAATTAGAAGTACTATCGATTTGTTAACATAAAAACAAGCGTGGAGGGTAGTGACTAAGTCATGACCTTCCACGCTGTTCTGTTTTTCCTGCATGGTGTAGTAACACAGGGTGCCCTTTACGATCAAAACCTATTTCTATCGTTTCCGAAGTGCTTTGTAAAGTCTTGTAGCTATACTATTGAATGATTTTTTAGAAACACCGGGCTCGCGCACCATAAATTTATATACTTTCTAAAAAAAAGACCAAGAGATAACTAGGTAGGAATCTGCCTAGCTATCTCTTAGTCCATCTTTCTCTAGCGTCGGCTGTACAAGAGCAAACTTTTCCCAGCGTCTACTTTTCCATCTAAAGAACATAATTGTAGCGCGAGTCCATTCATCTGCTGCTATTGCTAGCCAAACTCCAACTAACCCAAGGTCGAGGACAAATATCAATAAATAACCTAATGGCAAACTCATCATTACCATAGACAAGGCTCCCATCAATACTGGGAAGCTTGCATCTCCTGCAGCACGCAAGGAATTGATAATCACAATGTTTATCGTCCGTCCGGTTTCTAATAGAAAACTTAGTAACAGTACAGATGCACCTATCTCAATAATTTCTTTATTGTCCGTGAAGAGACCCATTAATGGATACCGCAGAACAATGACGATTGTTACCATTGTTACGGTAAAAATAATAGCCCATTTCACACTAAACCATACCGACTTATAAGCTTCATCTTTTTCATTTGCGCCTACAAACCTTCCGACAATAATAGCAGTTCCCATTCCAATTGCGATAGCAAACAAGTACGTGAACATCGATATATTCACAGCATATTGCCTTGCTGCCAATGATTCCGCTCCCAAATAGGTAACGTAGTATAAGAAGACAATTTGACAGCCTTGATATAAGATCTGTTCAAATGCGGATGGAAGACCAATCCGTAAAATCTTCGTAATATACTCTTTAGAGAGAGTGAAATAATAATGAACCTGTACCCGATACTCCATCACTCGGTACAACAACCAGAAGAAGACAAGTAAAGCTATGAAACGACTTAGTACAGATGAAATAGCAGCACCTTGTACACCTAATTCTGGAAAACCAAATTTCCCAAAAATCAATACATAGTTTCCTATAACATGGATAATATTCATCCCAAGGGAAACAAACATTGTCTGCTTCGTATAACCATGCACACGAATAATAGCTGCAAGTGCATTAATAATGGCCTGTAAAAAAATGGCCCCGCCGACTATCGTCAAATATTGATGAGCATGGACTAGCACATCACCTTGTAGATTCATTGCTGTCATCATACTTTTAGAAAATATAATAAACCCAACACTAAGGAGAATCCCCACACATAAATTTAGTGTTACTGCTAAGCCTGAAATTTTCGATGCTTCTATATATCGCTTTGAGCCTAAATATTGAGAAACAACAATTGCCGCACCATTTCCGACAACCTCTAATACTAGGATAGCTATATGAATGTACTGATTTGCTGCTCCTACTCCTGATACGGCATCATCCGAAAGGGCACTGAGCATAAATGTATCTGCAATCCCCATTAACATAAATAAGAATACTTCTAAAAATATCGGCCAAGTCAAAGTAAATAAGCTTAACCTTTCGCCTAAATTGTTCTTTTTAGTGATTACCAATGTAACTCCTTCTTTATCCTGTAATTTTCAATAAGAAGAATCTTACCACAGAAATTGAATTTCTCCTATAGGATTATAATCGGAATACACGAGCCTGTTAAGTACAGACTTTTCCTGTCATACAAAAATACACGTTCGACTATTTGCAAAAAGTCAAACGTGCAATATATATTATTCAATACCTACATGTTTATGAATATATTCTCTGATTTCTGGAACAGATAACTCTATTTCATATGTCAAAAGGTTATCCTTTACATATGCTAATTTGTTGCGCTCTACCGCATCGGATTGAATGTGTAATATATTATCTATATATAATATCCCTTCATTGGTAATCATACGATCATGGTCACTCAACAACCCTATATCATTTAGTTCTCCCTGTATGCTGGTCAAATTATCTCCTAATGCATTTGTTAAAACTTCCCCTAGTTCATTTGCATTTTCGTCATTTTTTTCTAAAAAGTTACAAACATAATATGCTAGAAGTATTTGTTCCTTTTCTACTAATTTCCCCATATTTTTTCCCCATTTCATCTTTTTTTCTATTATTCCTTTTCTCTCTCAAGTTTAAACATAAAAAAGTTGAATGGAGTCTACTTAGATATTATGATTTTTAGGTAACTATTTTTTCAATGTCTGTTTTTATCGATTCTGGACTATCTGTTGGAGCGTATCTTTTAATAATAACGCCGTTTTTATCGACAAGAAATTTAGTGAAATTCCATTTGATATTTTTCGATAGAATCCCCTTACTATTAGTAGTTAAATGTTGAAATAGCGGGTGAGCATTTTTTCCATTAAGCTTGGTCATTTCATGCATAGGAAAAGTGACGCCATAGCTCATTCGACATGCCTGCTCCGCTTCTTCCGCGTTACCTAACTCTTGTTTAAATTGGTTTGAAGGGAAGCCTAGCACAACGAGTCCATCATCCTTAAACTCGTTATATATTTTTTCAAGCCCATCAAACTGGCCGCTTAGTCCACATTTAGTAGCTGTGTTAACGATGAGCATTGGTTTTCCTTTGTACTCATTTAACTCATACTCTTCGCCATCCGACTTTTTTACTTTAATATCGTAAATACTCATACTACTCACTCCTCTAGTTAAAATTGAACTGTAAAGTTTTTGAGTTAATATTTTCGTTAGGAACCTATAAACAAAGCACACTGACAAATTGCGATAAAGAATGCTGCATTATTTACAGGAGAATCGTCATACACCTCAAGTTGAATTTTAAATACCTCATCAATATTTGCTTTCCACCTTGCAATCTCATTGTCATTATAAACAAACTTTGACCAATCTTCCATTTCCTTATCTAATCTAATCTGTATAATTCCATCTGTGATTAGTAAATCTGGCACGAGCTCCTTCCACTTGTCGTATGCAACTATATATTTCTTATGCTCGATTTTGTCATACGCTTCAAAATAGACCTTTCCTTTACGAGACATTTTCTTACACATAAATATTAACTGACCTTTTGTATCGTATACGTTATACCAAAGAAAGTAGCGGTAATCCATTGCCTTATCTAGTCTTTTCTTTAATCTATTCGAATAATATCGTTGAAATGTATAAACGATTTCTCCCTTTTCGTTATAAACAGAGGTTTTCGGAGTCTCCTCAATATCAATGGGTTGTTCGTATGTATAGTTAGCCACGATCATCCCTCCTGTTTAAAAATATAACATAACTCGACTTAATTATTTCCCGGGAAACGTTTTTTTCGTTAAGCTTCCTTATGAATAATTGGCTTCGGTCCAATTAAAGTATAAATAATCCCTCCAAATACAAGCAATATTCCGATGGTTTGCAATACGGAAGGACGGAAATCTAATAAAATTGTATCTAATAAAATTGCAACAATAGGATCTACAAAAACTAAAGCAGAGATAACAACCGTCGATAACTTTCTTAAACTATTAAAAAATAAATAATATACAAAACCTGTATGTATTAAGCCCGTCCCTAATATGTACAACCAATTGGATTTGGTCAAGCCTTGAAACACATCAAAGTCCATAAAAGGAAATAGCAACACAATTCCGATTCCCGTCTGTATAAATGTCATCGCAAAGGCACTTAATCCGCTAATCCCCTTACCAAGCAACATGGTCATTGCATAGCAAAATGCAGAAAGTATAGCCCATCCAAACCCTGAACCTATAAAGTCTGAGAACGTCCCAAGACCGTCATACCCTATAATACAAACACTACCAAAGAAGCAGACAATTATCGCTAGTAATGATTGTATTGTCATCTTTTCCTTCAAAAATATAGTTCCTAATATTAAAACAAAGATTGGTGCAAGATTATATATAGAGATAGCTATCGTAATGGACATTTTTTCGAAAGCTATAAATAGAAATACCCAGTTCAGCACTAAAAATACCCCACAGACTAGTGTCTGTAAAATTTCTGACTTCTTCCAAACTTCCACTTTATATTGACCGGTAATTAACCAACAAAAGCCTAAAAAAACTGTAGCGCATACACAACGAACAAAGACCAATTCTGCTGCCGGGATACCAGTTTTTCCCGTGAAAAATCCGATAGAACCAAATATAGCCATAGAAAGTGCCATTTGGAGCATTGCTGATAAGTTCATGAAAGTCACCTTTTTCATCTAAATCATTATATGAAATTCTACTCATACTAGAAGCAGTGCTCATGAATTATATAAATTCATGAGCACTGCTAACGAAACTAGCTTCTCCTATAGATTTTACCATCTATAGCAGCAAGCTGCGCTGATAATTTAGAATATCTTCTATCGATTTTTCAAATGGGATTAAAGCAGGCATATTCTCTAGTAAAAGATCTGAAGGAGGTATGCTGACTTTCTCTTCTAATTTGTTTTCTTCAGATTCTATTTCGAAATCAACGCTAGAAATGGTCCGCAAACTACTTGTGATTTCTTTTAAATTTCTGGACAATCCCGAGGTTATATCATGTACACTACCTGAATCCCCCTTATTAAATAGAACTTCATAACCCGTAACTGCATCACGAACATCGAGAAAATCTCGTTGTGCCAATAAATTATTTACTATGAGCACTTTTTCTGCGCCAAGTAATTCCATTTCTGCTACCCTTCTAGCTAAAAGCGAGCAAACCCCGTTAGACTTTCCAGGACCAATTAAATTAGAGGGCCTAGCAATGACGATATTCATTTCATATAGTAATTCCCATGATTGCGCTACCAACACTTGTAATGTTTTACTCAAGCTATATGGATGTTTTAGGGATGTAATATCATTTACATCATATTGAAGTGCAGATCCAACGACTAGAACCTTACAGTTAGAAGTATGCTGTCGAATTGCTTCTAGTAGATACGCAGTGGACATTGTATTTATTTCTAAAGAGGTAATTGGATTTATCCAGGACGAGGATACATGATTTTGCCCAGCTAAATGAAGGACTCTGTCTGGCTTGTTCTTTTGTATCAGTTTGGTTAATTCATTTTTATCGGTTAGGTCACATGATTCGAAACGAGTTTGATCACTATCTATTTTAAACGGATGTCTAGAGACGCCAATTACTTCGTATCCCGCTTGCTGGAAATGACGACAGGCATGAATACCTGTAAATCCTGTTGCACCTGTTATTAATAATTTCAACTTAGTCATCCCAATTGCTCGTTCTCAAAATTTGCAATAGTAGCATCACTTTTCAATAGCTGATAAAATGCATAAGTTTCTTTCAATCCATCTTCTATTGTATACATTGGCTTCCAGTTTAATAGATTTCTAGCTTTTTTATTGCACAAACAGCTATGCTTAATATCCCCTTCTCTTGGCGCTGTAAATTCTCTTGAAATGGACATTCCGTGGATGTTTGTTAATAAGGAAAGTATTTCATTGATGGAAGTCTTTTGTGATGTACTTACCTGTATCGTTTCTTGATCACCATTCTCCAGCGCCGCAATGTTGGCAGCAACAATATCCTTTACGTAAATAAAATCTCTGGTTTGCTCTCCATCTCCATGCACATTAATATGTCCGCCTTTACTAAGTCGATCGAAGAATACTGACACAACACCACCCTCTCCTTTAGGCAGTTGCCGTGGACCGTATACATTGGCGTATCTTAAAATTGTATAAGACTGTCTATAAAGCTCATAGAAAAGCCTTATGTAAGACTCGGCAGTTAACTTGGACAATCCATAAAAAGAAGCAGGGACTGTGATCTCTTCTTCCGAAAGTAGTTCGTTTTTTACATTTCCGTATACAGCCGAGGTACTTGCAAATATAAATTTCCCCACTTTTGCTTTGCGGCAAGCCTCTAGCATATTTAGTGTCCCAATAATATTTACATCTCCATCATATTTGGGATATTGTACCGATTTTCCAACATCCGCTTGTGCAGCTAAGTGATAAAATGCATCTGGTTGGATATTCATAATGATTTCACTTGCATCCTCGCTGCATATATCGACGACATGTAATTGTGCTTGTAGATTAATATTTCTCTTCTGTCCAGATAACATATTATCTATAATATGAACTTCAATACCTCTGTCTATAAGTGCGTCAACAAGATGAGAGCCTATGAAGCCTGCCCCCCCTGAAACTATTACTTTCATATTCAAACTCCTTTTGCCTTTTCCATAATATATGCAAGTTGAATAAAAAGATGGATACTTACGCCTGAGAAATATGGATAGGTAACCATTATTTCAATTAAGAGTCGGCAGAATCGCGAAAGCCACGAACAAAAGCGCAAGCGACTATGTAAGCCCTGACAAGCGCTGGAAGACTTGCGATGAAGGGCTCTTTGCCCTTATTCGCAAGTCTGAAGCGACTCGAAGGGCTAGACGCTGGAGTCTGGAGGGAGAATCACTTGTAAAGTAGTTATCCACATGCAAAAGATTTTATAACTTCCTAGAGCATAAGAAAACCGAGCAAAAAAGATGCCCGGTCCTTTAAGGTCAAAACTTGTTTTTAGCATTTCCAAAGGGCTATGGACAGACGTTTTGCTATATTATTCCGAGTGAATATTTAGTGATATTGGTTGCGACAGCCGTCTAGCGTCCTTTGCCTTTGCTGATTCTGAAGCTACTCAGACGGGCTTGCTGTAGGAGTTAGACAGATAATAAGTAAGATGTTATATTTTTGAATCTATAAAAAAATGAATGAATCATAAGAGAATCATTCATTAAAGGATAATTTTTTATGAAGACTTGCTAAATTGGTGCTTCATAATGATGGGTGTAGCCATGTTTTGTCGTTTTGTCCATACACCTATGTTCGTTTTAACATCTGGAATCATATAGGAGCTAGGAACATTTTTCATAATTTCTTCCCAAACCCGATTATCTACAAACACTTTCGTATTCGATTTTGAGGTAGAGAAAATATTCTCGTAATACACACTACTCATCGGTTTCATCAATTTTATCGTTATAGTTGGAGGAATCTCATACTCCTCCGGCAAATGACTAAGAATATCTGCCCATATAGAACGATCCACAAATAAATTTGGAGTAGCAGGTGAATACGGAAACAACAAATTATAGTAATCTGATTTCATCGGTTTAAACAAGTCAACGGTAGAAGGATTCGGAAACACTGTTTCCTTTGGAATGGAACTGTCTATCTGATCCCAAACCTCTTTAATAATAGCTACCTCTGACTCTATTCCATTACTAGAAAACCTGGAGTTATAATTCTCCGATGAAGTAATAGTTTCTTCTTTTATTTTTTCCGATACAGCCGAGGATTTTTTAGAATTCCAAATGCTCTGCCACCAGTTTTTACATTTGTAAAAAAGAGCGAGAAAAAAAAGTTTAATGTATTGAATTGTGCGAGACATCTTGATCACCATTCTTCCTCATTGAAACAGCCTCATTATACATTTCTAGTAAACTTTTTATCCCTTGATCAATAGACCAATGTGTCATTCCCCATTTTTTTGCATTAGTTCCCAATTTCTTTCGAAGCTGATCATTGCTTAGAAGTAAATTTAAGTTTTCAAACAACATATTAGAATCCCCAGGAGGCGTCAATAATCCCGTCACCTTATGTTGTACCATTTCAGGCAGACCGCCAACATCACTGACTATTGTAGCTTTCCCTGCAATCTGCGCTTCGATTAGTGACAGTGGCTGGTTTTCTAACAATGTTGGCAATACATAAACATCGGCTTTTCCCAATAAAGCCGGAACATCGTCACGTCTACCTAGAAATTGAACATAATCATCTAAACCAAGCACCTTACTTTTAACTCGAAGTTTAGATTCTCCATCCCCCGACCCAACTATCCAACAAACCCAATCTTGGCGTTCCTTTTTTAGCTTCCCTAAAGCCTCTAGCAAATATTGAATCCCTTTTAAGTCAGTAAGTCTTCCAGTATAGATGATCACCTTCTTGTTTTTGGGTGGTGTAATAAGTGTTTTTACTTTCATTTGCTTTATAAAGTTTTCAGTATCAAAGCCATAACGTAATATTTTTATCTGTTCCTCTGCCACTTTAAATTCATCGATTAATATATTTTTCAACCAGTTGTTCGCTACAATAGTTATTTCCGCTGTATTTGCTCCTAGTTGTTCTAAATCATCGTAATAGGCTCTTGCAATATAAGAATTAGGTGTTTTATGGATAGTAGTTAATTGATGATGAATTTCATGCGCTACGGAACCGTGTAAAGTAGCAACCATTGGTATATGTTTGGGACGAATTCGATCAATACAGGCTGTAGCAATAACATCCTGGGTGTGTATCAAATCATAACTATCTAAACCAAAATAAGCTGTTCCTAATTCGAAGATATATCGTTGAAACTCTGTGTATTGGACTAATTTATTTTCATAAATTTCCGGATAATTATCCTTATTTATTTTGGCTTGAAGTAAAGGCAACAACTTGTCTCTTGATACTTTTTTATCTGTACCTATCATATGGATATTCAAATTTTCCTCATCATATCCAAGCATGTGAACTTCATGCCCAAGCTGTTCTAACTTCTTTTTCAATTGAACCATATAGTTCCAAACTCCACCTAAATGGGGAATAGACCAATATGTGGCTAGCAAGATTTTCAAGTTATACATCTCCCCGTTTTAACCGCATGCTCTATACTTATTTCTATTAGCTCTATTGTGTGTGGGCTATTAAATTCGAATCATTTGAAGAATAATAGGACAACCCTTTTCAGGTGCGTCCTCTGTTAATAAGACCAACCTTCCCTCAGTTACTCGATAATTTACTTTCGGCTGCAAAACCCCGTTAATAAAAAGATTCATGTAGGAAACAGTTACCGGATTCACAATCTGTTGATTACCGTAACCAGTAATAGCATCCTGTTCTGTATATACTTTCTTTACACCATCGGCTAACACAAAAAATTCAGTCGTAATAACCTCTCTATGGTTTACCACCTTGGACTCTGCCTTATTTACCGTTAAAGGAATGATTAAGGGCTGTGAAAAATAAGCAGTCGCTTTCCGTGGAACATACGGTTGGTTTTTCATTTCTTCCCTCCTACCAACTGAAGTAAAGTTAGTGTATCCATTTAAAATCAAAAATGTGTTTACCTTAGGACCTTTTTCTCATTTTTCAAGAAATACTCATCCGCCCATAACTCCTTCTCGTATTGAGTCATATGTTGAAAGAGAAATAAAAAGGAGGAACACGCTTGGCTTTAAAAATTGTTAAATTAGCTATAACCCCTAAACAAACTATTTCAACTTCACCCACTGTCGCTCGTTATTTTCATGAGGTACCAGAAACAATAACAGATGTTACCACCCATAAGATTAGTGCTTCGGATTTTTTAGATGATCAAGGTGAAACGACACAATCATTACCAACCCTAAATTTAAATAATAGCTATTTTAATGTATATATAAATGGGGTACTACAGATGGATGAAAACTTCTCTTATACTGCCGGAGAGGATGGAATAGGCTCCTTACTTATCTCTCTCTCAGAAGCTTCCGAAATTCCTAAGGGTACACCAATTATTATGGAGACAGTCAACTTTCATCCAGAGATAGTATCTGAATAGACAGGGTAACCTGTCTTTTTTTATTTGAAGAAGATTATATTTATACTGTTTTTCCCGTAGCAATCTTACAAACGAGAATAGGATAGACTATCTTTGTTTGAAAGGAGGGAAACCTATGGCAGGTACAAAAACGTTCATTAATGAAACAACAGCAAACTTTCAGGTTACACTGTTCATCAGAGCTGGTGAAAATCCCGTGAACCAAGATGGCTCAGAATCTTTTACATTAGAAGCTGGAGAGACCGTTACTATTACCTATGGAAACGAGACAGATAGTTTTTTAAATGGAATTTTGTTATTTACGATAGCAAATGGAGACTTGTATAGCAGTATCCAATTTACCACGATTGAAGATAGTTTACTGGATGTTCTATTAAATACAAATAGCGTCATTACTATTACCAAACAACAAACAGAATACATTTTAACTGGAAGTAATCCCCTACCCCCTACTCCTTAACTCACTTCAATGAGATAACCTCGGAAAAATTCCGAGGTTACCTTTCACACTGCATAAAATATTTTCCATGTATAGGAAACTAGCCCCTGCTCTCTTTCACTTTGCTGCATTAACTATTAAATAAGGTGTATATGATGCCTTTGTAGTTCAAGACAAAAGGGGGGTGAAACAAATGGATTTAAGTCAACTTAAAGGAGAATATGATGCCATATTTAGTCTAGGAGATCTCTGCTTAGCATCCATCCAACTGAAAAAACACAACTTGAGACCATACTCAGGCGTACTAGATTGGATGGCTAGTCCTGAACTATCCCAAGTAAATACGCTATTAGAAAATCGATTTATAGGTTTCCTCGAATATGACAATCTACGTGTTGTCGGATATGCTGATTCGTTTATATGCGTTTCAGATGATGGCTATAATCTTGTTTCGAATCACGATTTTGATGGAGAAAAAAATACACTAACTTATCTAGGTGCCTATGCGGAAGTAATGGAAAAGTATGAACGAAGAATCAGACGCTTTCTTTCCGAAATGGATAATGCTAAACGAATATTATTTGTCCGAACAGAAGGATCGTTAGAGGACACTGCAGTTTTACAAGATGTCCTTTCTAGATTAGTAAAACACGACTTCAGCATTTTACTCATTAACCACACATATGTCCAAGGAATTGTAGAAAAAAGTTGGCCTTTAGAAAAAGTTTGTTCGATTGAATTTCCTAATCAGGATACATGGGAAGGAAATCATGACTTATGGAAAGAGGTGTTAAGCGGGATTCGTTTGCGTACGTGATCAAATGTATCGAATGAATCTAAAAAATTAAATCAATTATTAGGGAGGAAAAATAGTGTTTACCAATGCAACAATATTGATAACCGGGGGGACAGGCTCATGGGGAATTGAACTAATCAAACAACTTCTTCTTCTTGACCCTAGGAAAATTATTATCTTTTCAAGAAATGAAAATAGACAAGTCATGATGCGAAGAAATTTTGAAGATACAAGACTACAATTTAATATAGGGGATATACGAGATGAAAATGCTCTTTCCGCAGCCTGCGTTGGAGTAGATTATGTGTTTCACTTAGCAGCACTTAAACATGTACCTGTCTGTGAGGAGAATCCTCTAGAATCTATTAAAACGAATATAGTTGGAACGCAGAATGTAATTGAAGCTTCCATAAAGAACCAAGTAAAAAAAGTAATCTACGTTTCTACAGATAAAGCAGCAGACCCAGCTAATACGTATGGTATGACGAAGGCACTTGGGGAAAAGCTGATTCTGCATGCAAACGAAATGGGCTCGCCTACTAGGTTCTTATGCATTCGAGGAGGGAATGTGCTTGGAAGCAGTGGCAGTGTATTACCAATTTTCATCAAACAACTAGAAGAAGAAAACCAAATCCGTATTACCGATAAAAGAATGACACGGTATTTTGTCACACCACATCAAGCGATCAAAACTCTTCTTCAGGCTACAGAATTAGGAAATGGAGGAGAGATCTTTGTTATGCATATGAATGCTTGTAATATACTCGACTTAGCTGAAGTACTTATTGAGTATTATCACAAAGAAGATGTCCACATCCTAGAAATCGGTGCTCGAGTTGGAGAAAAGACCCATGAGGTGTTAATCGCAGAAAACGAAATACCAATGGCCACCATATTTAACAAAGATTTGATAAAAATTTCTGCCTCAAATTCTACCAACGAAAATTCGTCTGTACCCGCTGTTTTAATAGACACGAAACAAAAACTAATGTCTAAACAAGAGATTAAAGAATTATTAGTAGAAGGCAACTTTCTGAAGTAAAAAATGTATATCAAATTAAACCAAACGTCATATAATTTAACACAAACTAAATTATGCAAAAAACCAGACTCGTTAAGATTGTCTAGTTTTTTGCATTTTTCTTTTCGGATACCGATTCATCTGCTGTAAGATAAACAAAAACACACCAATGAGCACTAATACACCACCAACAATTTGCCAACCTACTAGTCGCTCACCTAGGAAAATAGCAGCAAGGATGGTTGCCCCTACTGGTTCTCCTAAAATACTCATAGATATTGTTGTGGCAGTCACATAATTCATTAGCCAGTTGTTTATCAAGTGAGAAATTGTCGGTACAACTGCCAACAATACGAAAATTCCCCATTCCTTTAAATCATAACCTCCCATTACAACGCCAGTCAGTAAGTTATAGACAACGAGTGCAATGGCTGCAAATCCAAAAACAGTGAAGCTATAAATCCAATGAGAAACTTTTTTCACCGCTTTTTGACCAATCAATAAATATCCAACAACAGCAATAACACTAAGAAAAGAAAGAATATCTCCCAGAATGGCATTCCTACTCAGTCCAAAATCTCCCCAACCAACCATCACTGCCCCAATTACCGCAATACCCATGGTCAACAGTGCTGATTTCGTCGTTCTTTCTTTAAATAATATGACACCACCAATCAACGCGATAATAGGCTGTAGTGCAAGAATAATGGTTGAGCTTGCAACCGTTGTCAGTTTTAAAGATCCGAACCATAAGGCAAAATGTAAAGCTAAGAACATACCTGCAACAAACAGCAGTAGCCATTCTTTGTTCGTTAGTTTCTTAAACTCTCGCCTCTTAAACCAAACGACTGGCAGTAACAAAAGAGCCGCTAAAATCATTCGATACATACTTAATATACTAGCGGGTGCATGAGACCACTTGACAAAAATGGCCGCAAACGAAATCGCTATAATAGAAATGATTAATGGTAACACAATTGATTTAGATGTATTTGCTTGATTCACTTTTTTACCCCGTTCTTTTATTTTTCTATATGATATAAACTAATATACTGGATATAGCTTGAAATAGGAAATGTAAAAGAGTCTGGGACAGAAGTAGAAATTTTATTGGATAAGGAGAAACCTTTACTAAATAATGGATATTTAATAAAATTGATTGGAATGGAGGGGCGACTCCTACGGGAATAGCGTGACGCCTGAGACTACAGGCTCAGGCCACGCCTGTGGAAAGCGTCCCTGGAATGGAAATCAATTTTGTGCACAGCAAAAAAACAGCATTTTTCTCACAGAGAAAAATGCTGTTTCTGTCCCAGCCTCTTAGTAATGATCTCTTTTCCATTTTCTATATCTATCATAAATTCGTTTGCCACCTGTGTAACCAATTAAGACGACAGCTAGGCCAATTCCAGTTAACGATGTAATAAGTGCTATCCATTCAAAAAAGGAATAACCAGACACCTTTGCCCAATCTGTTTTCCCCTTCCAATCCTCAATGACGAGATTCATCCCATAAATACCAGAAACTACTGTAAAAATAGTTAACATAAATAACAGTGAATTATGCCGTTTGTCCGATTGATTGTCTTGAGCACGGTATAGCTCATCTACAGTTTGTTTTACTTCCTCGAAAAGATTCTGTAAACGGAATACTTCTCGTAACTTCTTCGTTAGCTCTTTCCCTTCCGTTCTAGCAGAAACCTCTTCAAAATAATATCGTGAATTGAATTTTGATATGAGTTCGATTAACTCTTCCACATATCTTTTATCCTTTGCCCAACTAACTTCACTATGCTCAAAAGAAACCTTCAACAGCATAATTTTATAGTAGTAATGAAGCATTAAATTATAATAATACACACTCATAAATTGAGAAATTTTCTGCTCTAATTGCTCTTTTTTCTTTATAGAAAGAGTAACCTGGGTGTGCTCTGAAGAAATTGTATATGTATATGGAGCCCAGCGATCATGAATGCGATTTTGAACATATCGCTTCACATAATCTGGATTGGAGCTTGAGATAAACTCATTTCCACTTATATCCTTTCCATCTAAATGAGCCAAGCGAAACAACTGATCTTCAGTAATTTCAGATTTATTGTTCGCGATCAAAAATAGAGAACTATGCATTCGTTCATCTTCAAAGTATGGAAGGCTACCATAATATCCAGCTAGCTTTTCGTTATGGATGATAAACGGTTTTACAGGCTGACATATATAATCAAAAACAAGCTCGTTTGTAGTTTGGAACACTTTGTTTTCTTGGTGAATTTTAGAACCTTTGTCGAAAGCAAGCTTAGGCTCTAGCACGCGAAAATGAGCTATATGGTCCAATATATTCGTCAATGTTTCCTGTTCTTGATCCATAGCAGTCCTTATGGTGATTATACCAATACCAAAAGGACATAAAATAATATCCACACTGTTAATGATAAAATTGGTTTTGTTGTCATTCACTTCATATATAAAAGATTCTTCTATAACCTTTGAGTAGCGCAAAAAGCCCCTATTATCCGTTTTAGCAGGGAATAGTTTATCTTCAATGAACGGCAAAAAGAACTGATCCAATTCCTCATGTATGATTTTTATATTATTTCCATAATATTTGTCTTGTAGTTCTTCTTTGTCTAAAGTGAAAAAGGTGAAATGATGCATTTCGAGCTGCTCCATTAACTTTTGCCGATCTTTTTCTCGAAAAGAGAATGGAAATAGATAATTCATGTATGCATCAGTAATATCCAAAGGTCGAATCACTAAACTATCCATTTCATTCACCCTCCATTTAGTTATTATTCTTCTTTACCTTACTAGTTCAATTCATAAACCAAAAATACAGTCATTCCTAAAATTTCCTTTAGGAATGACTGTATTTAAAAGCTAATTATTACTTAAAATTATTGTTATTGTTGTTATTACGGTTATTATTACGTTCATTTTGGTTGTTGTTTTTATTTTGTTCATTTTTGTTTTGCTCGTTTAAATTGTCAAAGTTGAAATCCTCACCGAACTCAGCTGGATTATTTTGATTGTTGTTATTACGATTATTGTTGTTATTATTTCGGTTATTATTGTTTCCCATGGCCGCTCACCTCCCTGACCATATTAGAATGGTCCGATGAAGGGATAATATACTTACTTCTTATTTATATTTTTTATTAGTGTTTTTTTCTTTTCCTTGATTAGCAATAGAATCCGTATCTATTTCCTCCGCAAATTCAGTTTGTAAGTTCGTCCGCTGGTAATACCCCGCTTTTTCTTCGGGGTTAGCTTTCCTCGGTTCGAATATATTTGTGTCCATATATCGATGTAAAAAGAGTTCTCCTACCATTAATAACAATGCAGATATAAAAGAAGCTGTCCCTAGAGCTATAGGTTGCTCATATATATAGGATCCCAGAAAGTAAATAACTGCATAAGCTATAACAAAATCGCCTATTGCTGCCCATACATTCCCTATTTTAGGTAATAAATAGACGTCTCCTACATATCCTACTACTGAGAGAACCACACTAGTAATGAGTATGTCTGTAAAAGACACGTCAAAAAAGATTCATAAAACAACCCATAACAACACAGTAATCATGACAAACTTCATTAAAAAGGCTTTCAAATACATTGGAAATCATCCCCTTCCATAAATGATTTATCTTTGTTTAGGTGGTGTATGTGCCTTGGATTGTTGCTTTGCAAACCATTCATTTATTTCACGATAACTCATGCCAGCATTTGCATTTAATCTTTTAACTTCTTCAATATCTGTTCCAACTACTGTAATTTTTTTAGTATTACTTATAATAAACCCATCCTTTCTATTACTGAATATAGGGCGACTTTTTTTGTACCATTGATAAAACAGTATAGAAACTAACCCTATCTCTACAGTATCTCCACCGTAGTACATAATCATGCTACCTAATTCTGCTTGATCTTTTGAAACCCCATTTGGAGGATTTGCATAAATATATTTAGATAAAATGGAATGACCTGCTAAAGCAAAAAGAAAGACGACTGTCCGGTATAAATAACTTTTTCTTAGTGGGGCTAAATCAACGTAAATAATAGAAATCGTAAATACATACCCAGCTAGAAAAACATGGACATGGATAATTACATATAGCAGCATATTCTCGTGCATCATAAGAAACAAATCAGTTGTGTAAAGTACACATAATCCACCTACGTTTAGTAAGGAAGCAATAATAGGATGCTGAACAAAATGCAAAGGACGACTGCGTAAAATTGTAGTCAACTTCCTTGCTTTATGTACACTAATCGTTCGCAGCAGAAGCGTTATTGGGGCACCTAACGCAATCAAAATTGGCGCCAACATACCAAGCAATATATGGCTAATCATATGGGCAGAAAAATCCGTGTGCGCCATATCTGCAATAGGACCAATTATAGCGAGCATTGCACATAGTACGCCAAAACTCCATGCAACAACTCGGTAAACTGGCCATGTTTTTTTCTTTCGATTGGACAGCCATACTGCCACAATATAAAAAAGGAATAACAATAAAAAAGGAATCGCTAGTGAAATCTGGAGAATATCTGCTGCTGAATAATGTTCATGGGTATGCATCGAATCTCTGTTCCTCCGTTCATGATTTTGTACGATAGATCAGAATAGCCCCAACAACAATCATAAAAGCAGCCAAAATATTCCATACTAAATCGTATGGAAGAATATCAACCTCGTAACGGATTTGATGCAAACCCATCCATTTATGTTGAATGATTCCGTCATAAAGTTGAAACACACCTGCCCCTAGAAGTATTCCGCCAATCCATCTCTTCAACCAAAATGCATGTCGTCTATGAAGATCTGCTAGTAGAAATGATGCTCCTATCGTAGCTATAAAGCTAAACGCATGAAAAATCCCATCCGACACCAGTCCAATATCCGTAGTGGATTTATCGTAAAAATGATGCCAGTGAAGAAGTTGATGAAAAACTACTTCATCTATAAATGCTACAATCCCTAGTCCAAACAAAATACCTGTCCACATATTCTGCTTTGCGTATGCTTTTTTATGAGGGTTTTGTTTGAGGTCAGAGGAAGTGCCTATGGAAGTCGTCATTTTTAACACCCTTTTTTAGATTAGCTTTTCCTTATAGGTGAGGATTTAAACTTCTACTCAATTGCTTTGCTTATTCCAAGATTGCCATTGTGCATGGTTAGTTTCTCTCGAGAGGTCATGAGTTCCCCCCAAAGTGCTCCGTAATGCCGATGAACGCCAAAACAGCAGCTGAAAATTTACAGCTGCTGTTTTAAAGTTATCTTCTTTACTTTAGGTTACCTACATACTTAAGACTATCTACCGATTGTTCATCAGCCTTGCCATCTAAAATATATTCGACATCTTGCAGTGTTTGAGAAAGTGAAACCTCTTGCCCAGTATGACCCGTAAAGGACTCTGCAACATAAAAAGGTTGCGTAAAATAGGCTTCTAAAAGTTCTCCACGTTCGTAGATTTCCAATTCATTATTTCGAATTTTATCTAACCCATGGACAACAACCAATGATCGAAGCTCCTTATAACGTCTTAGTAATTTCTGTGCTCTCTGTCTTAAGTTAAAGTGTCGTTGATCTACGTCCACTCCTTCCACAAGTGACGAAGTAGAAATAATAGGTTGAATAGCGGGATAGAGATGACGCGCTGCAAGGTCAGCATCCAATTGCCATACTGTTTCTAGAGGTCCAAAAGGTATATCCTCATCAACAACTTCTCCAGAAAGGTCCAAAAGAATGGTTGTAACGTTTTTAACTCCATCAGTGATCATTTTTTCTTGTAGATCTAATAACTGACCAGAAACCACATAACTCCTATCGGTTATCAACAGGATATCCCCAGAAATTTCCGACAACTTTGAAAATGTCTCTCCAATGGATTCAGTTAAATAATTCGCTAACCCAGTAATACCTTCTGTTTCAAGCTCATTGCGATGTTTTTGAGGCAATAAAAATACTGTCGTATAATCGCTATCCTTAAATCTGTGCATAAGTTCTGCAAGAATAACAAGCTGGCCCATTCCCGGTCGTGCAACTAAACCCGTTGTCCCCTCTTTCACTAATGGCGCAAAAAAGTCTAATGCTTTAATTTTGGTTTCAATCATATTCAACTTCTCCCCCCGTATGATTAATTCATCCACTGTGCAATTTGCTAAAGAAGCCAGTCCAACAAGGGTCCTAACCTCCGCTTTTCCCAAATCAATTTTCCCAGTACATAAATTTGAGACAGTCGCAGGTCTAATTCCTATTGATTTCGCTGCTGTAGTCAAATTAGGTACCTTTCTCCTTAGTAAGGCTACATTCAATCTTATATCTTCCACACTACCCCTCCTTCGTTACTTTTAATAGTAAATTAAATTACGTTTTAAAGCAACACTTTTTTCTCTTTAAAGTAATTATTTTTACTCCAAAATATAAAAACCAGGTAAATCAACAATATTAGTTGTTAATTTACCTGGTATTTTATTTTTAGAAAGTAGTATGATTCATCAGTGACAGAAAGTATTCATTGTAATTTTGAATTATTTAGAACAACAAACTATTCCGTTCCCGATACAACATCTGTCTCCATAGATTGGTTTACGAAAGGTTCTTCTCGCACAGGAGGTATCGATGTATCCTCTTCTTGATTCGGTGGTGTTTCTGTTTTCGGGATTACCTCAGTATCAGGTACTGGTTTCGTTTCCTCTATAGGAGCTGGCGGTGTTTCTGGAATCGGAGTTGCTTCCGGAACAACCACTGGAGCAGGTATCGGTGCTGCCTCAGGTATTGGTACAGGCATTAACTTTAACTGAGCGACTTGACCATCTAATTGCGCTTTTGCATTTTCTAAAATGATATCTATGTTTTTCATAATCGCAGCTTCTTGTTCACTATTATCAATGGTCATTCCTGCTTTTATGTTATTAGCATATTCTTGTAACGCTGCAATACGAGTTTGTTTTTGAGTAGCTGTGAACTCAGCAAGTTGTTCCTCGGCTAATTGCATTTCTGCTTTTAATTGTTCTTTTAATTGTCCCATTAACGCGTCTCTTTCAGTTGCAATCGCATAATCTATTTCTTTAATTGATTCATCTTGTTTTTTCGAGAACCAGTTTGCCATTAATAGTTGAACGTCTACATCTGCTAGAGCAGTTTTAACACTGCTTCCAAGGCTAACACTTAAAAATATTGCTCCAAGTATAATTAATAGTTTTCTTAAAGGGTGCATAGTTTTATATTTTTCTATTTTACTTAGCATGTCTTTTCCTCCAATCAGAAGAATAAGGGCCTCAAAATAGGAAGGCCCTTGTTTATTATTAAAACTATTTTTTAAATACCGTCAATAAGACCCTGCATTGCTGTTTTAGCAGCATTCTCTAATTCTAGAGCTTTAGTATCAATAGCCTCTTCTTGTTCTTGTATCGCAAAGTCTGTCATGAAAGTAACCCAAATACGAACTTCTCCAACTCTCGTATCAATTAAATCCTTAATTTCTTCCGTAGTATCATATGTTTGGTCATTTAACTGTGTTTGAAGTTCAGATTTTGCCGTCTCAATTGCAACCCGTAACTCTTCAAGAGCTTCATCTTTCTTCTTTGTAAGTTCAGTATTCAGTGTTTCAAGAGCTGCAGAACCTACTTCACCAGTATGTTCATACATCTTGTCTGAAGCTTTTTTTGAATACTCTGTCCCAGCATCATAAATTTTGTCCTCAGCATTTTCAAGGATTGTTGCAAATTGACTTGTCATATAACCTTCAATCTCTACTTTTTTCGTGTCAATCGAACCAATGTGTTTATCAAGTTCATTATCAATGTTTGTGATCGCCGTTAAACTGGATGATTCTTTACTTCCGTTAATATCATTAGTAGCCCCTTGTTTTAATGTATTAAACTCTGCCTTTAATACTTCTTTTTGTTCGTTAGCATAAATTTGAACATCTGATTTCATATCTGCTTTAGCAGTAGTAAATTGAGACTTAAACCAAGTTTGCAAATTTGTTCCTGCATCGGATGCCCCGAAAGCTACTCCTGCTCCTGCGAATAGTGTTACTGCTACTGTTCCTGCGATTACTTTTCCCTTAACTGTTTTCAACATATGAATATCCCCTTATAATATAGTTTTTTTATGAATGAGTCCTACTTACCAAAAACTTCTATTAACACTTCATCAATATCTTGATCAATTTCTTTTTCTATTGCTTCATTGTCAATATAGTCACCGATTTTTTCTTCCTTTAACTCAAAAACTGCATCGTCTAATTGGCTTTTAACTTCCTGTTGATACTCTTCGATACCTGCCTTTGAATCTTTTATCTGATATTCAATTATCTCTTGAATAGTAGTTTGATAACTTTCTAATGTTTCCAATATAAAAGTATTTACTTCTTCAAAGGTTTTTTCTACTTTATCTAAAGCAACTTTTCCTTCACTCTCCTTTTGGAACGATTGATCATACCATTTAGAAAGGGAGTTTCGTGGCAAGCCACTGGCATAAATGGTACTGGATCCTAGTAGAACAAAAAATACTAAAATAATTCCTACAACTTTTTTCAGCGTTAGCACCCCTTTAACGTCGCCCCAAGAATACTGTTCATTCTTATAAACTTATATACCTAAAAATTTAGAAATAAGTACCTCCTTATAGTTAATTAGTTTATATTTCCTTCTGGTTCTCCTTCATGGATAATTAGTTAGTGATAGAAGATTAACATAATTATACTTTAGCTAAATTTGCGGGAAACGGATTCTTCATAACTTCTATTTTTTCTACAAACATAGTCATAAACTCTACAGTTGCGACTTACTGTGAGGGCATAAAGTTACATATAAATTCTTTTTTTCATTAAAATACAACTAAATAATCAAGTCTATTTACTCACTAAAATAAAAAAAATGCATACAAACACTTGTATGCATTTCCTTTTACCTATATAAAATTGATATCTTCCTACTCACTAAAAAAATCAATCTCTATGATTAGGTTATCTATTATTGATTCTACATTAAAAAGATTCTAATTCCTTATAATATATATTAGTACCATGCAATTCTCCGCTTACTGATTTTGCATAGTTAGGAATTTTCCCAGCTTTTATATAGCCTAAATTATTATATAAATGGTTTGAAGGATCACCTTCCCTTGTATCTAGAACTAATAACGACTTTTTCTCTTTCACAGCAATCTCTTCTGCTTTTTCTATCAGAAGACGACCAACGCCTTTTCGGCGATAATGTGGATGGGTCATCAGCTTGGCTATCTCTGCCCTGTGAAGTCCGTTCGGCTTAGTGCATATATGTAACTGGATACTACCGATGATTCGATTGTTTAGTTTAGCAACAAATAAAAATACATTTGGGCTCAACACTTCTTCCCAGTATTTCATCGCATCCACTAACTCCAATGGCGGTAAGAAACCAATAGATCCCCCATCTCCTACCACTTGTATAAGCAGCTCTGAAAGTTCCTCAGAATGTTCACTTATAGAAGTTAACCGCTCAATCTCTAACTCATTAAACACAACTATCACCCCGTAATTTATTTATTACTAAATTATTTCGACGTAGAAACAGAAATACCTTTACTCGCTTCTTCTATAAACTGAAGTATTTCCTGGCGAACAGGATAGAGACCTAACGCTTCGGATGCATCTTCTGATTTTCGAACTTCCCAGAATTTATCGGCCAGATCTTCATTAGCAAATGTAGTACTCGATAAGATGTGGATATCTTCTGCTATAATTTTTCCTTCTGGAGAATTCGGTGATTTCCCTTCTGCCAAACAAATTTCTATTCGTTTCATAAGATTGATCCATTTCACTATGTCATTTGGATCTGCTTCTAATTTCGGCAAGCTAGACTTTAAAGTTGCTCTTTCCTCTTCATCAAATATTTTCTTCCATACATCTTCCTTACTATATGTTTGATGTTGTTGGAAAAGCGGTACTAATTCTTCCCACCTAAGTGTCCCTTCTAGCTTCATAATATTGAGTAAAGTGTTTGTATGCTCAAGGGATTTCTGTAATTGTTGTATATCTGTCTTTAGTCGTTCTTGGTGCAACTGAAGTATGTTAGCAGTGGAAACTCGCTCGATAATCTGCTGTATATCCTTTAGCGGAAGCGAAGCTGCTTTTAACAAAGTAATCTTTTCGAGTAATAATAGGTCGTCTTCAGAATAAAGCCGTTTACCACTTTCGTGAATCATCGTTGGTTTAAGTAAATTTATTTGATCGTAATACCGAATAGTACGAACAGAGATATGAAGTTTTTTTGATACCTCTCCTGTAGTGTAGTTAACCAAATTCATCCCCCCAGATAAAATGTCTTGCAGGTAACGTTACGTCACCACTTATTCTAAAAATAACATATTTAGTTATTGGAGGAATTATAAAATGAAAGAATTTTCTTTTAAATCGATGTATTGGTCTTGGAAAGAACTCGTACTACTGTTATTGATCACCTTCCTATTTGTCCCTATTGTTATGGAGAACCTGTTACAGGAAGCTTTATACGTTTTGTTTGAAGACAGTCTTTATGCAGGCACGTTAACAGGACTTTTTATGGCTATAATTTTTACTGTAGGAGTTTCTGTCATTGCATTGAGACCACATAACCTCTCATGGCGAGCTGTCGGCTTCAACAATTTCCAAACCTCATATTGGAAGTCTATTGTATTTTGGACTGGATTTTTAATAGTAATTAGTTTAGTAATCGTTATTTTAATGGAGCTCCTTGGTGGGACTACAGAAAATACAAAGACAGAAAGCCTACAAAATAATATGGGAATCTGGTCAATTATCATCGCTTTCGTCTCAGCTGCTATCATTTCTCCTGTTTATGAGGAGATTTTCTATCGAGGCTTTCTTTATAGATGGTTTAGAGTCAAGTGGGGGGTGCAAGCTGGGATATTACTAAGTTCTTTTGTATTCACACTTGTACATATTCCTACCTATAATGCCTTGCCAATCAATTTCCTTTCAGGTGCTATATTTTCTTGGACGTATGAAAAAACTAAATCTATATATCCTGGAATGATTATACACGCTGTCTTTAATGGCATTGCTGTAGTCTTAACTGCCATAGGTTAAAAAAACTCCTCACCAAGTAGGGTGAAGAGTTTTATATCGTTATACAATTTGATCGATAATGCCGTAACTCATTGCTTCTTCTGCTGTCATGAAATAATCACGATCGGAGTCTTTGGCTATTTTTTCAACGCTTTGACCTGTTCGTTCTGAAAAAATACGATTAATCCTTTCTTTCATCAGAAGTATACGTCTAGCACTGATTTCAATATCACTCGCTTGGCCTTGTGCTCCTCCGAGTGGTTGATGGATCATAATTTCACTGTTTGGCAAGGCAAAACGTTTACCTTTTGCACCTGCAACTAATATGGTTGCACCAAACGAGGCAGCCATTCCCGTACAAATCGTACGGACATCTGGTTTAATGATTTGCATCGTATCATAAATCGCAAATCCGGAACTTACCGAACCTCCTGGACTATTGATATATAAAGAAATATCCTTTTCGGGATCATCTGCTTCTAAAAATAACAGCTGAGCCACGATATTATTTGCAACGACGTCATTGATTTCGGATCCAAGGAAAATAATGCGATCCTTCAATAGTCTCGAATAAATATCATAAGAACGCTCTCCATGTCCTGTTTGCTCTACAACATATGGAATAAGATTAGACATTTTCTTTCTCCTTTCTATGCTATAGCTAAAAGCTCCTCTTCTTTCCAAAAAGTAAACTGAGATAATAACCTAGCTACTTCTGGTTGATAGAACGGAACAATTAGCACTTCGCCATTTTTCTGTAGGAATGAGATTAGCACATAAGAAGAGTTACCCTGTACGTAAGACTGAACGATAGAGTGGCTTTTGGAAACAGGAGCTCTTTTTCCGCTTCGCATATACGGTTGTTGCTGATTATTCTGGTAAACACGAATAACGGCATTCGGATCGCCACTGCTCCATGCCTGTAAATAAGACATAGTCGTTTCGTCTTCAACATCATATTGAAAGGATTCATTGTATCTTCGCCTTGCATTTTTCCTAGCCCTATTAAGAGCAGCTTTAATAGAACCTTCACTAACCGAAAGTAAGCTCGCAGTTTCTTTCGATGAGTAGCCAAAACCCATGATAAGTAATACCACTATCCTTTGTTTTGCAGACAGTTCATGTAGTAATGCATAGATTTTTGTAAATAACTCTTCTGAAGGTCCCTCTTGATAGTTATAATTGGACATGTCTTGGTGCAGATTTTCATCTATTTTTCGTTTACGATGTTTGTCGATCCAAGCATTGGAGGCTATTCGAAACAAATAGGACTTTGTCATTTGCTTAGGCATTTTCATCCAGCTAATATATGCTTTTTCTATCGTCTCCTGCATTAAGTCTTCTCCATCCCATTTAGTACGCGTTAGGGATAAACAATACTTTCTTAAACTGTGCATAAAAGGCTTAATAGCCAGCTCAAATTCCTCATTCAATTCATTCGGAGTTTTTTCAACAAGCGGCCGCATGTTTACCCCTCCTTCAAATTTGTCTTTCACTTATATAAACGGAAAAATAGACTGAAAAGGTACGCTCACCAAAAATATTTTTAACATATCACTTATCGATGCGTATCATGTTCTGGCTGAAACAAATCCTCGGCAGTATTTCTAACCATTGAAAAATTATCTACATTATAATGTCCATGTAGTATTATATTATGGTGATTAATGATTTGCTCTGCTGTAAGAACTGATGAACCTGTTGTTGAATGTCCATCTCCAACTAACGTTACATCCAATTGTGATACGGTTGCAGTGCGTACTGCCGTATCTATGCAATGCTCCGTTTTGCAGCCCATAATAACTACATGCTTAACATCCTGATCCTCTAAAAATTCTTTTAAACCTGTTCCATAAAATGAGTTAGTTGCAGCTTTATCGAATGTCTTTGAGTCTGTTGGTATAGTAATATCCCTGTGTACCTGGAACCCTTCACCTTTTCCTTCTGCCACATCTGTATCCCTAACAAAAACTACCAAAGCTTCTGATTCAGTAGCTTTTGTAATTACTAAATTAATATTTTCAATTAGCTGTTCTTTTTGAAATACACTCCCCTCCTGGTCATTCCCTTCTATTAACTCCTGTTGTGCATCAATGATTAATAATGCTTGTTTCATAACAACACCTCTTCTGATTTTTTTAAAATATCTTCAAAATACTGGACTAATGAAGTTTCTCTTCCTTCTTTATGCCACTCTTTATACAGCTTAAATACACTAGGTATATCCCCATTCATCTTTTCAACAAGTAATTTAACCTTTAGATAACTTCTCCAATAATCAAACATAATACTTGAAAGTGACCCCTGGTAAGACATCGAACCGAAATCATCCAAATCATTCTCACCATAGTCTTCTGTAAAAATGTTAACTAACTCTAGTTCAATAGCAGTTATTTCTTCAAATTGTTCTTCAGTTAAACAATACTTTCTAGGCAAATAAAAGCACATTCCTTCTTCAAACCAAATACTATCATGTCGGTCATCCTCAAATTCATCTACGAACAAGTCAATATGATGCGTTAGTTCATGGGCCAGAATGACAAATAATTGATCATTACTAAAGTTTTCATAAAAACTTTGAATATGGGGCATGACCTTACCATCCAATTGAGAGACCAATAGGTTTTGCCACTCTTTCAAAATCGGGGACATATAAATGAAATCTTCTCTTGTGAATGCTGGTATTGGTATAGTCGAAAATGTAGTAGTTGCCAGCTCCCCCTTTGTCCAGAGTACTCCCTTAGGAATAGTCGCCAATTCAAAATTCTGTTCCAATATTTGCTGATAACTTTTTAGTTTTGCCATTAATTCTTTTGTAATATTTTCATATTTAACGGCTTCCTCGGAGGTCTCAAATGCTAAGATACTTTTCATGTTACTATCACCTCTATCTAACCTATATTGACTGTACAACTTAAAGCTTCATTTTTAACTTCTACAAAGAATGTTTGTTGTACATACTCTTTTCCACCATGCTCGTCATACCAATTTTTCACACGGGCTACATGTTCTTGGTCGCATCTTATGTTGGACTCAATTCTCACATAATCCTCGTAGCTATCGTATTCCCATATAGCAAATACTTCCACATTATTTTCTTTTGCATCAAGCATCCATCTTCCAACTAATCGAGAACCGTTCTTTAGCTGATTTGGTAAATTAATTTCATTGAAAAGTCTATTAAAGTTTTCCACAAAAACCTCTTTTACAATATAAAACTTTCTTCTATAAAACATGTAATCCCCCCCTTAAAATTTGCTCCATATTGCTTTTGTATAGGCAAGTTTAAGTCCTGCTCGTTTCATATTTCGATGACTTCCACTTCCGTATGCAGCCTCACTAGTTATATACCGTGCTCCTTTTTCCATTGCTATTTCAATCCGCTTTTGAAGCAATTCAGACTGTACTCCCATATTCCGATAACTGGGTAAAGTTGCAGCCGCCGCTAAAGTTGCGAGTTCTCCTTGCACATATAGAACCGCAATTCCGACTGGAACCTCTTGCTTATATGCAACGTAAAATTCCCAGCCCGGAACTTCAAATAGAACTTCATTGTTTTGCTTGATCCCATCTTGAATAAAAGCGAGAAGCCCGAATGCAGCTACGTAAATCGAAGCAAATAAATCAAATTCATCTTTCTTTAGAGACCGAATTTCTAGAGAGGGCGGTATGCTCCTCTTTAGGTCTTTAATTTCTCCTATAAAAGATGCATGAAAGCCAGACTGATACAACCCCAGCTCAGCTAGTTTTCTAAATAACAGTTCGGAACTGTTCGGAGGAGCAATCTCGACACGAAAATTAATCGAAAGATTCTCATAGAAACGAAAGATTTCTTCTATATGTAAGAGATCTTGTTCATTCAATCCTCGAACCGTATTAAAGGCTGGACCTGGAATATGTTTAACAGCAAAAGCATGGGTTATGCCTTTTACTAACTGGTGGACCCCCATAGGATTCCCCTGGATTGATTGAATTGCATTTAATCTAGAGGTTAAAGTTTGTATTTCTGAATGCTCTAGTATATTTAAGTTCATTCTAATCCCCCATGATGTTTAACAAAATTTAATGCCTTTTGTGTTGAATCGATAAGTGATTCATCTCCTTTTCGTACTCTTAGATCCATTGCTTTTTGGAAACACTCATACGCCTCACTTATTTCTTCTAGCTCTAATAGACATTTCCCTTTGTGCTGATAAGCAAAGTCTAAAAGCTGTGAATGTTCCTGCTTACATTGATTTATCACAGCATTAAATATACTCAGAGCCTGCTGGTATTGGTCTGCATATTTCAACGCTTCTCCCAGGCGAATCAGATTACTTATCTGTTTATTCCCTTCACTTAATTCAACTGCTTTAGACAGTACTTCAATCGCAGGTTTCATTTCTCCTTTTATACGATACAAGTTTCCTATAGTGCCATATAGAAATATTAACTCCTCTGTTTGAGATCGATTGGTACCTTCGAAAATTGCTTTCTCAAAATCCCTTATTACCTTTTGTAATGCAACCTCATCGGAGCATTTTTCCCGCAGAAAATCATTTTCGTCAAAATAAATGAATGACTGTAGCGACAAGAACTCTTTTTTTAAATCATCTATTTTCAAGATATCATCCATTCCATTAAAAAGTGATCATCTTCTAAACTTTTCACAATTCGAAAACCACATTTTTCGTAGCATTTTATAGCCTGTAAATTTGTACTTTTAACATCTAGAACCACCTTAGAAACACCATTCTTCGAACTCAAGCACCCTAACAAACCACTAATCATCTGAGTTCCTATCCCTTTACCCCATAATTCTGTTTCTCCGATAAATTGGTCAATTCCATAGATAGACTCTTCCACCGAATAACCGTACATTTCCAATTGATCTTTAGGGGTTCTATAATATTGTATATAGCCTATCGGTTTATCTTTATATTCCACGATGCAGGGTAATGCTCTTTGTTGATTCTCGGACCATACTTAGCAATCACTTCTTCTAATGTAAGCCTTGGACCGTAATAATCTATGACCAAATCATCATTTAGCCATTTTGCCATGTAAGGATAGTCGCTTTCGCTCATAGCTCTAATATTCAACTCATCTGTTTGAATCATATTCTCTCCACCTTTATTTGCCATAAAAATTTGTAATATCCGAATGGATATAAAAATCCTTCATGAGTGATTCCCCATCATCAACTCTACGGTAATTTAGCGGATTGGTACTACTGCATGACAAGCACAGAAAACAAAACACCTTTTTGGATAAAGACACTTTGATACTCCTTACTTTACAAATATATTATTTTTTGAATATTTCACATCTTCATTCATTTCTGATAGAATAATATACATACAATAGTAGTGAAAACCAATCTAAAGGGGATTATGACATGAATCAAAAAAAGTACCGCAGAAGAAATACGATGGCGTTTACGGTACTCGCTTACTTTACGTTATTTGCCGGTGTGTTCATGTTCAGCATTGGTCTTTATAATGCAGACAATTTGCAGCTAAATGAAAAAGGATATTATATTGCAGTCATGATTTTAGTCGCAGTTGGAGCAATCCTTACCCAAAAAGTTACACGAGATAACGCTGAGGATAACGATATTATTGCTGAGCAAGAACAAGAACGACAAATGAGCGGTAACCGAATTCCACCTAGCACGAAAGAATTATAATAATTAAGTCTTAAATCCTGTCATTATATACACAGGATTTTTTTATTGTTCCATTCTGTTTATACTTATCATGCCATTATCTTGCTCTAGCGCAAAAATATCTGGGTTTTTCATCTGTTGCCATTGAGCAAATCCAAACGTTGGATCATAGTGATTAATGAGCAAGGACAATATATTTCCATGAGAAACGATTGCAACGTGCTCCATTTGCTCATTTTCGAAAACCTCATCCAACACTTTTCTTATACGTGTTAATGCGTGATTACTAGACTCTCCACCTAAAAATATTAAATCTCTCTCTATAAATGTTCTTTCCAGTTGTTCTAACCAATCCTCCATAGGATCAGAACTAAGCACCCGTTCTTGTAAATTTTCATCTATTATAATAGGGATTCTTTTACTTTCCGAAAATGGCTTAATTGTTTGCAGCGCTCTTTTATATGGACTGGAAATAATATGGTCGATGCGAAATTTCTCTAAAATAGGAACCAGCTCTAAAGCATTTTCTTTTCCTTCGTTAGTTAACCCCGCCAATGGCTCTTGTCCTGTTGCTTTACAATGCCTGATTAGATAAATAGTCATCCTCTCACCTCACTACTTTAAATTCGCCATTTCTACTTTTATTCCTGTTAAATATATGAATTTTCCGAACTATTATATATACTTAATTTAAATAACTATAAAGGAGTGGTCAATATGAACAACGTTCTACAGGTGATTGAGAAGTAAAGGATAATTTTCCATCTCTTTTCAATCCAATAAACCTATAAAAAAACTACGGAATGAAAAGAGGAATAATTTTGTATCAAGACAAAGAATTAGTTATCAGACCTATTAAACACGAAGATTTAACTCGACTATGGGAATTAATGTGCAAGGATGAAAAGCCAGAGTGGAAAAAGTGGGATGCCCCCTACTATGAATATAAATCAGTACCATATGACAAATTTATGGAGAAGGCTGATTCATATATTGATCGTGAAGACTTCTGGGGAATCGAAGTAGATGGTGTGCTAAGAGGAATTGTTTCTTATTATTGGGAGCATGAACCTTCCAGATGGTTGGAAATGGGCATTGGATTTCATGAAGCTGGTAGCTGGGGAAAAGGTTTAGGTACCCGCGCACTAAGCCTTTGGATGAATCACTTATTTACTACTTTACCTCTTGTTCGAGTTGGATATACAACTTGGTCAGGTAACCAGCGGATGATCCGGGTTGGCGAAAAACTGGGAATGACGATGGAAGCACGTATCCGTAAAGTACGTTATTATAATGGGCATTACTATGATTCGATTCGGATGGGGATATTACGAGAAGAATGGGAAAGCTTTACACACAACAGTTAATCCAATTTGTGTCGTGTCGTACAATCTAATAAGGAATCTCTATACTTATTCTAAGTAGAGTGGGACATTTATTGATATACTACATAAATACAAATCTAATATGTAGGTGAAATTAGTATGTTGTCCTTTGTGTTAACTGTAAAAAGATTTCTAGAAGCTTTAGTGAAGTCTTTTAAAAATCCTATGTTCTTGTCTCTCTTTACTACTTTATTTCTTATAATTCTTTCTGGTACCCTCTTCTACACGAAAAAAGAAGGATGGGGTGTCCTAGACGCCATATACTTCTGCGTTGTAAGTCTAATCCCAACTGGTGTGAATACAAACTTATCACCTACCACCGATTTAGGTAAAATATTCACAATGCTTTACCTGGTTGTAGGTACAGGAGTGATGTTTATTACATTACTCACTTTAGGGAAAACAATGATCAATACAAATGCTTTAGAAGAAAGAAAAACAGAGAGACAAAAGAAATTGAATGAGGACAAGAAGAAAAAATAATTATGCAAGCTCGAAAACCAGGAGTGTCTAATGGACCTCCTTGGTTTTTATTTATTTTATCGAAATGTAAAGGAGAATTCTTTACCTTCAACGAACTAAATACATAATGGAATTATTAAAGGAGGAGTATGATGACACACGAAGTAACGGATCACCTTGGTAGAAAAGCAGTTCTTCCTAAGTCGCCTAAACGTATTGTTTCCATATGCCCCGCTATTACAGAAACACTTTTCTCTCTAGGCTTGGAGAAGAAAATTGTAGGGAGGACGAAATATTGTATCTTTCCTAAAGACATAGTTGACCAAGTACCGATTGTTGGTGGAACAAAAGAGGTCATTCTTGAAAAAGTAAAAGAGCTTCAACCAGATCTCATCCTGGCAGAGAAAGAGGAAAATACGGAAGAAATGGTACTGGAGCTTGAAAAAATAGCACCCGTTTTTGTATTAGAGGTAAAATCCATACAAGATGCATATAGATTTATCACTACACTAGGTGAGGTTACTAAAACTGAAGATGCTGCAAGCCTTCTTTTAGCTTCCTCCCAAAAATCTTTTCAAACTATTGAAAGTAAAAAGAATGGAAAAGCTGCATATGTTATTTGGCGAAAACCTTATATGGTTGTAGGTGGTTCTACTTATATAAATGATGTGCTAAATACAATGGGCTTTCAAAACCCTTTCACAAATGAAGAGTCAAGATATCCTGCGGTGACAAAAGAGCAGCTTGCAAATGCCCAGCTCGATAAACTGTTACTTGCCTCTGAACCATTTCCGTTTAAAGAAAAGCATCTAGCTGAGTTCCAAGCATTTCTCCCTCATACGGAAATAATTTTAGTTGATGGCGAAATGTTTTGGTACGGCTCCAGAATGCTAGTGGCTGGAGAGTATTTAGCTAAAATTAGTGAGTAACTAAAGTTTTTAAAAAGATGAATACCAATTGTTAAAGAAATATTAAGGATATACCAGCACTTGGTATAGGGTGTGGTAAAAATACAAAGGTTTTTATTGTAAATGGACTAAATGTTACAGGTATTGAGATTTCAAAAACAGCGATTGATTTGCGAGGCAAAATGGGCTTGATATAAGAAAGATTTGAAATACGAGACTGGGACAGAAGTAGAAATTTTATTGGATAAAGAGAAACCTTTACTAAATAATGGATATTTAATAAAATTGATTGAAATGGAGGGGCGACTCCTACGGGAATAGCGTGACGCCTGAGACTACAGGCTCAGGCCACGCCCGTGGAAAGCGTCCCTGGAATGGAAATCAATTTTGTGCACAGCAAAAAAAAAAGCATTTTTCTCAAGAGAAAATGCTGTTTTGGGGTTCTGTCCCAACCTCATTTTAGTTTTGGAAACGCGGTTCCATCTTTTTTAATTGCCAGTCATAGAGAAAATTGCCGAAAGGAATAAATGCTACTGCTAAAGCTAACATAGACCAAATAATATTCCATCTTAATCGTATTTGTGCATATAAAATAACAAGCACATACGCCACAAAGATAAAACCATGGACAGAGCCAGCAATCGTAACTGCCATTGGTATATCCATCCAATACTTAAGTGGCATTGCTATAAATAGAAGGATTACTAGGGATATACCATCTAAAATGCCTGCGATCCTTAATTGTCCAAGTGTTGTTTTAATCATATAATATTACACCTACAATTCTTTTTTTAAATCTTTTTCACGAATTCCGATTTTAGTTTCATCGCACCGAACCCATCAATTTTGCAGTCGATGTTATGATCTCCTTCTACTAAACGGATGCTTTTTACTTTAGTACCTTGTTTTAACGTAGAAGAACTTCCTTTTACCTTTAAATCTTTAATGACCGTTACTGCATCTCCGTCATTTAAGACATTTCCATTTGAGTCTTTTACAATTTGTTGTTCCTCATTACTATCACTTAATGCCTGCTGTGACCATTCGTGTGCACATTCTGGACAGACAAGGTTACTTCCATCTTCATATGTATATGCTGAATTACATTTTGGACAATTTGGTAATGCCTCCATATATTATTCCTCCATTCACTTATTAGTCTCCATTCTAATGTATTGCTAGTCTCCATTCAACTACTTGACTACTCTATTTGTGTCTAGATGTTTACCACATTCTTCCGATGGGTACCTAATCTATAAGACAATAACGGTAGGAGTGAACTAAAATGGAGGAAGAAAAACGTGTAGAAGTACATCGCGAGGAAAGAACCGATTCCGGAATGGTTGGCGCTACTTTCATCAAATACGTTGCATATTTAATCATATTCTTTGGTGTCCTTTGGTTCTTAATCTCATATGTATTCCCAATGTTTTAACTCGAAAAGTCGAAGCACCTATGTGAGCCCCGACAACGTTCTTCTGCGACTAGCTTGCGCAAGAGCACATGTTTTACTGCGACGAGCTTTGCGCAGGAGCAAGCGTTGGAAAAATGACGGTAAAGGCGTCCTTTTCCTTTATCCGACATTCTCGCAGGGCTAGGCGCTGGACGCTGGAGTTAGACACCAACAAAAGCGATATCCCCATTCCAATTTCAATGGAGATATCGCTTTTTTATGAGGAATAGTTATTACTAACCTGCATGCTTATTTCAACCTAACCTGATGCCATTTATTCCGTTTCTGGAAAGAACGCTTGAGCAGTTAGTATATTAACTAAAGTTGGTCCCCCTGTTCCAATTGCGTTTTGGATAGTAGATTCTAACTCTTCCTCTACTTCGACTCCAAATGCTGTCCAACCACATGCCTCTGCTACCTTTACAAAATCAGGATTTGTTAGTTTAGTTCCTACTTCCTTTAAACCTGCAGCTTGAATTTTGTCGCTTTCCATTTGTAAAGAGCCATTATTAAACACAAAAACTGTAATATCTAAATTGTAACGAGTGGCAGTCAAAAGGTCTGCAAGCACCATTTCGAGACCACCATCTCCAACGATAGCAACGACTTGTTTATCTGGTTTCTCCATTTTAGCTGCGATTGCTGCTGGTAACCCAAACCCCATAGAGCGCCAATAACCAGAAAACAGCATGGTTTGCTTGCTTTGACGGAAATTACGATTCATCCATACCGTTACATCTCCGGTATCTATTGCTAGTATGGCGTCTTCCGCAACTGATCTCTCTAACGCTCGAACAATACGTGAAGGATGTAGTGGGTAATCGTTATTTTCCCCTTCCTGTTCGTTCTCATTGGCCCATTTTGTTTTTATTTGTTCGATACGATTAAGCCATTCGTTATTCGGCTCATATCCATCGATAAATTCCTGTAGTAGTGGAACGACTTGCTCTGTTTTGCCTTTAATAGCTAGTTCTACAGGAATACCACTTGTAGCACTTTCTATATGTGTATCAATTTGAATAATTCTAGCCTTTTTAGGAACATAACCTTCCGGCCACCAGGATACACCTGCAAGAAGTATAACATCGGCCTCTTTAAAAACTTCTGAAGTATGTGGATTTCCTCCTTCACCAATTCCTTGGAGAAGATACGGTGTTGCTTCCTCAAAAAGCCCTTTCCCACCGAAGCTCGTAATAATACCAGCTCCCCATATCTTAGATAAACTCACGATTGCCTCCGTAGCTTTCTGAGCTCCTGCACCAGCTAAAATCATTGGGAGCTTTGCCGTTTTCATCAGGGTAGCTACTTCTGTCAAATCATCCCTTTGGAACGTCTCTGCTCCCTCGATTACTTTAGGAAGCGGTCGAGCCTTTACCTGAGTTTCTTTTTCAAATAAATCCTTTGGAATAGATATATGCGTAACAGCACGTTGTTGCAATGAAATTTGAGTAGCTTTTTGTAGTAATTCAACAACTGCATCTTCACTTGCTAAATTTGCCGAGTAACTAGCAAATGGCTTAAAAAGCTCTTGCTGGTCTACATATTGCTGAAAGTCTGTTCCAATTTTATTTAATGGTGCTTGACCTGTCAGTGCTAGTACCGGTGCCTTATCCGCATAGGCATCTCCTAACCCGTTGAGAAGGTTCGTTGCTCCTGGACCCATCGTAGACGTACAAACAGCAAGTTTTCCGGTCAGCTTTGCCTCAGCAGAAGCCATAAATGCTGCAACTGATTCATGTTTCACTGCAATAAATTCAATCTTATCCTGTTTAGCTAATGCATCCAATAGTCCAATGATTGTATCTCCCGTGACACCATAAATACGCTTAACTCCATAGTGAGACAGCTGATCCAATATTACTTCAGCAACTGTTTTTCCCATTACTAACCTCTCCTTTATATTCCATATATATAAAAGATGCCCTTAATCCTTATGATATAAACTTTTTTATAAGGAATTGGGAAGTATGATTATCCAGTTTTCCTAGATAGTTTAAGTTGAATTGTTATTGAACAATTCGATTGTAGAATTCAAAATAGAAAAAGCGTTCATAAAGTCTTGGGAAAGACTCCATGAACGCCTATTAATATTTTTATACTAATTGTTTAGAAAGTTTTGCAGCAGCAGCTTTAACTTTTTCTAAACCTTCTGCAACGATTGCATCTGCTTGTGCAGGCATCGCATTATGTCCTTCGATTATTACTTCATCTACGATTTGCATACCGAAAACGCCACCTAATACATTTTTCATGTAGTTAACTGCCATTTCCATTGGTGCTGCTTCTGGTGAAGAATAAATACCACCACGAGCATTTAAGATAACTGCTTTTTTGTCAGTTAATAATTGTACTGCTTGACCATTTTCATCATATTTGAAAGAGAAGCCAGCTTGGTAAATATAGTCGATAAATACTTGTAATGGTGCTGGAATCGTTAAGTTCCATAACGGGAATGCAAATACTACTACATCAGCAGCAGTTATAGCGTCCATTGCTTTTTGTTTAGCAGCGATTAAACGAGCTTCTAATTCTGTTAACTCTAATCCATCTGATAATTTACCGAATGCATTAAAAAGGTCTTGTCCGATAAAAGGCATGTCTTCTGCAAACACATCATAAGTTGTTACGTTTGCACCTTCTAAATTTTCCATAAATGTATCGTACATTCTGCTAGAAATACCTTCTGCAGAAGGGCGGTTGTTTGCTTTAACTACTAAAATATTCACTTTAAATTCCTCCAATGTTTATAATAACATCTGTAATGCTAACAGATTTTTTAGTAGACTTGCAATTACTTTGAATTCGAAATGAATATTATTATTATATTAGTTCACTATTTCTTCACAATTTCATTAGCTTAGTAATTTAACCTTCTACGTGTGGCAAGAATAATAATGATTGCCGGAATAGTACATAAAACCATTCCTAGAAAAGATAAACCTGGTTGGATTTCATATAGATATCCCCCAGCGAATGTTAGAACAGCTGTGCTTAAACTTAAAGCCAATCCCGAATAAATACCCTGCGCATTGGCAATTTGGTGTTTCGGTAAGGATGAATTTAAATAACGGATGAAAGCAATATGCGCCATCCCAAAAGACAGAGCGTGCAATGCCTGTGAAACAATAAAAATACCGACATTTGGGAACATAAAGATTAAGACCCAGCGTAGTGTAGATCCGATCCCAGCTAATAAGAGTAACGAGGAAGGTCTCCATTTAGCTAAAAAGCTATCTGCCTTCAAAAAATACAAAACCTCAAAAAGTACGGCAATGTTAATAATCATTCCAATATAAAACGAATTCACTTGCAATTCTTGTAAATAGATATATCCATAATTGTAATAGGCCGCATGAGCACCCTGTAGTAAAAATACGATAACCAATACAACAGGAAATGTTTTGACCTTCCATAATTCCTTCATCGATAGCTTTTCTTTTCTATCTTCTACAGTTGGTTTCGTAAGTAAAATAGCCGGAGTTGGCATACATAGCTTCATCAATAAAATAACTAATCCAACAAGCATACTCCATAGAATTGCTTGCTCTCCCCAAAATCCAGTTAAAATACTAATAATTAAAACCGCAATAACAAATCCGATTGATCCATAGGAACGACTTTTTCCATAATGAATCTTTGCCTGTTGCACAAGTGCAGAGGCACTACTTTCAATTGCAGGAAGTAAGGTTGGATACACTAAACTGAATAATAAAGTAATAATAAGTAGCACTATGCTAGATTTTGCAGGAATATACAAAATCGTTGCGAGTAGGGACAGTATAGTTAAACTGAGTATTATTTTTTTATTACTCATATATTTGGACATAAAAGGAAAAACAAACATGGTGGAGGCTGCACGGGCGATTAAGCCAAAAGCCATAATCATACTCGCATCAGCAACGGTTAAATTTTTATCATTCACTAACCAACCAGTCCAGTAAGGTAAAAAGATTCCCCAAGTGAAAAAGAAAGTGAAAAAACTTTGGGAAAGCCAGCGTTGATTGTTAATCATTTACAACTACCTCCATTCGCTAGATTGAATGATAGCATGAGTCAAATTATAATAATAGGAGATATCTCATATATTTGAGAGGAGGAAGATCAAATATGAATACACTAGATAGAATAGAACAAGCATATTATTTAGAAAACTATGCATTTCAGTCATTTTTTTCTTTTGACATTTCTCCCTTTGTTCAGGTATTTCAATTCAACAAAGGTGATTTTATCGTTCAAGAAGGTGCAGAACCTGAATATCTTTTTTATATGGTGGAAGGCAAGGCAAAGCTCTATGTAACCCATAAAAACGGAAAGGTTTCATTGATAAACTTTTTAACTTCACCAATATTTATGGGAGAAATCGAAATGCTAAATGAAGAAAAGTATTCGAAAAGCATTCAAACTAGCTCAAAATCCATTTGTATTGGAATCGCAATAGAAAAATGCAAAGAAAAATTATTAGCAGATGCTCATTTTCTAAGGTATTTATGTGTATTTTTAAGCAATAAGTCGACGGTGCATTCTGCAAAATATACAAAGCATCAAGCGTATCCATTGGAAAACAAACTAGCTGAATTTATACTTTTGTCCTCACACCAGAACATGTACAAGGAAAAGCATACGGAAATTAGTGAATACTTTGGCGTATCATACCGCCACTTACTTCATACATTTGCTCAATTATCTGAAGCAGGGATTATAGAAAAAATGAAAATGGGCTACAAAATATTAGATAGAGAAAAGCTTCAGGCATTAGCAGACGAGATAAAATAAATTGTATCTTCAATTAGATGTTTTTTTATTCCCAATAATTGAAATTGAATTCTGGCATAAAATACTGAGATATGTGGTAGTTAGATTGGGTTATGTGGCGGTTAGATCGGGTTATGTGGTAGTTAGATTGGGTTATGTGGCGACTATTAGTTTATGTGGTGGATGGTCGAACTTTTGTGGTAGTTAAATGAGGTTATGTGGAGGTTAGTCAAACTCTTATAAAACTTAGTTGCATACTAAAAAAACACCTTGAAACGATTTACTAGCCGTCCCAAGGTGTTCATATATATTATGAAGTTAAATCAGCTGACTCTTGAACAACAACAGGTTCTCCTGCTTTTAATAGAACTTTATTTTTCCCTAATAACAGTCCCAATATTAACATGAGAATTCCTGTTCCTAGTAAAATCCATTCTACTCTCACGATATCTGCCATAGGTCCAAAGATGAGCATCCCTATCGGCATCATGGAAGTCGCGATCATTCCAAACACACCAAATATTCTACCAAGGTAATCACCTTCAACTCGCTCCTGGATTAAAACTGTAGTTGGTGTATTAAACACTGGCATAGACACCCCGAATATCGCCATGAATAGTAAGTAAGCCCAAAAGATAGGCATAATTCCTAGTGCAATCGTACAAATACCCATAACAATACTAGCAAGTGTCATTGTATGCACTTTGTTGGTAAAACCACCCCACGAAGCAATAATTGCCCCACCTGCCATCATCCCAATAGAAAAGGCAATTTCAATGGCAGTTAATCGCCATACATCATCTCCAAAGCTACGCGTCACTTGTAGTGGAGTTAAAAATGCGGCTGGCGCCATCAAAATGAAAAATAACGCAAAAAACAAAAAGAATTTTTTTAGAAAGGCATGCTTATTAATATATGTTAACCCTTCTTTAAAATCAGCGAGATAACTAGTCGTTTGTTCCATAGATGCCTTCGCATGTGCTGGAATTTTCAAAAATACGAGCAAAGTGGCAATTGCTAAAGCTGCAGTGACAACATCTACAAAGAAAATCATTTCTAATGTAGTCATCGTTAGCAATGCTGCACTCACCATAGGAGACACAAACATAATAATTGCTTGTATACTACCGTTAGTTCCGCTTACCTTCGTAAGTTTATCCTCCGGAACAATTTGTGGCAAAATAGCCCCAACTGCTGGACCTTGAATACCTGTTCCTATCGCTCGAACAGCTGCCATAGCAAACAGGAGCCAAATAGCATCGTATCCCATTAAAAAGACAATTGCCATTACGAGAGTTGCAGTAGCAATCAGACCATCCGATAAGATAATGAGCATCTTTCGATTGTAGCGATCTGCCCAAACTCCTGCAAATGGAGATAAAATAAAGGTTGGGATGAATCCACAGAGTATAAACAGTGTCATCATCATTCCTGACTTTGTAGTAAGTGTTACATGCCACATAATCGCATATTGGACCAATGAGGAACCAAAAAGCGATATCGTTTGGCTACTTAAAAAGATAATAATATTCCTTTTCCAATTTTCATATTCCGTATTCATTTTCTTCACGACCTTTTCTTATATATTTCTGCTTGAAAAGTAAATGGTAAGGTCTTTTTGCTCGAATCGAAAAAGGTTAAGTATATAACTATTTTTAGACAACAAAAAAGAGGGTAGATTCCCCCTCTTTTTGATAAACGTAAAATAAAGTTTTCCCAAAAGACAGACTAATCCCATTTACTCCACACTAACGCAGAGTCCTTGATCCTATTCAATTAACGGTTCAAAGTTTGGATTCTAAGTCTCATAGATGCTGTCAAAAGGAAAACCTCCATTTCTTTTAAGTGAATTTCATTTTACCATAGGTTTTTTTACTATTCAACAAATACTATTTAGCTGTGTATTTTTTAATAGCAGGTAAAATTTCATTGCCGATTATTTCTATGTTCTTCAACAGTTTTTCAAATGGTACACCGCCAAAATCCATTTGTCCGATATATCGTTGATGGCCAAATACTTCATACTGATAAAGAATTTTTTCAATGATCTGCTGGGGGCTACCGATATTCATGACATTATGAGGATCCGCGCCTAGAGCAAATGCATCTTTTGGATAACCACTGCCATTCGATAATTTCATTCCTTCATTGATATAAGGATAATATTCGTTTTGTGCCTGTTGCGTCGTTTCCGCCGCATAGAAGAACCCCGCTGTAGCAACTGGAAGCTTGGAAGGATCATGGCCACTGCTCTTAGCAGCATCTCGATATGCATCAATCGAGCGTTTGAAAGAGGATGCAGGTCCTCCTAAAGTAGCCAAAAACATTGGCACACCAGCATGGCCTGCCTTAATCGCACTTGCAGGATGTCCACCTACTGCTCGCCAAATAGGCAACGAGCCTTCTTGTGGACGCGGTATAACGCTTGCATCTTTCAATGGTGCACGGAATTGTCCGCTCCAATTGATGACATTTTCTTTATTGATCTTCAATAATAACTCGAACTTTTCTTCGTATAACTCTTCGTAATATCGAACATCGTATCCTAATAATTCGAATAGACCTATTCTAGATGCACGCCCAGCTACAATTTCTGCACGCCCCCTGGATAGAAGATCTATTGTTGCAAAGTCTTCATAGACTCGAACTGGATCAGACGTACTTATGATCGACGATGAACTCGCAATTTTTATCGTATTGGTTGCTTGTGCAATTGCTGCTAAAACAACTGTGTGAGCCTGTGTTGCAAAGTACTCCTGATGACTTTCTCCAACACTGAAGAAATCTATTCCTGCTTGTTCTGCCAGCTTTGCCAATTCGATAATTTCATGTAGGCGCTGCGTTGCAGAAATACGTTCTCCTGTGTGTGGATTCGGCATATGATCGCCTAATGTATATAGCCCAAATTCCAATCCTTTGCTTTGATCAATTCGATACTTTTCCATTTACCTCACCCTTCTATTTAAAAAGATTCTCCTAAAATTATTACTTCTCATATAGTAGTATAGTATTGAAATTCAACTTTAGTAAGTACGCACAAAAAAGTGGTATAGTATACAAAATGATACTAGTTAGAGGAGACTGCACTATGGATATGCAACCAGAGCTATGTAAAGTGGATGATGCTTTAGGTATCTTAGTAGGAAAATGGAAACCGATTATTTTATTGATACTTTTACAAGAAGGTACAAAGAGATTTAGTGATTTAAAACGTAGTGTACCTGGCATTACTCAAAAAATGCTAACAAAACAGCTTCGAGAGTTAGAGGAAGAGGATATTATCACTCGTAATGTCTACGCTCAGGTCCCCCCAAAAGTGGAATATTCCATTAGTGAATATGGAAAAAGCTTAGAACCCATTTTAGTAGCCATGCATGAGTGGGGAACTGCACACACGCTTCATAAAACAAAAAAAGCTCAACAACAAACAAGTTGACTTGCGATTTGAGGACACAATGTTGCGATTAGCAACCTGTAACTTGCGATTCGACAATTTTTTTCCTTATAAAAACGGCCCCTAATTAGAAAGGAGCCGTTTTACTTATGTAGAATTGCTATTCTATTTCTCTAGCCGGGATAACCATATCAATATGCGGAATATTATCTTCTAAATATACTTCCGACACTGTTTCAAAACCAAAGGACCGATAGAATTCTTCCAAATGCGCTTGAGCCTGTGCATAGATAGGCATTCCTGGATAAATAGTTTCTATATATTCCAGTCCCCTCGCTACAAGCTCTCTACCTAATCCAGATTTACGATAATTCCCGGCCACTAGTACTCTCCCAATATGGATATTATCCTCTTCTGGAAACACACGCATGTATGCACATAATTCATTGTTTTCCTCTTTAAAAATATGTGCGCTTATTAGGTCCACATCGTCTACTTCTGGATATGGGCAATTCTGCTCCACTACAAAAACAGCCACTCTCTCTTTATAAATACGTTGTAACTCCAAAGGACTTAACTCTTCAAAGGCCATATAATTCCACATATACATCACTCCTTACTTTAAACCCTATTATATACCATCAAACAGATTCCATATCAATCTTCCTACCCCTCTAACTAACCAGAAAATCAATCGGAAAGGAAGGAAAAGTAATTCTGGTATCCAAAAGAAAACATCAAACATAAAGTCACCAAATGTGTATTGGTCACTATATTTTCTACGTTTCTTCCTAACTTCCTTCTTAGTTTCCCATCGTTCACTCATTATCTACCACTTCCCTCAATAAAAAATCTTCTATATCAGTTACAATACTTTTTAATAAATCAAAGGATTTATAAAAATCTTCCTGATGTTCTAGTCTATGATTAGCATTCCGTATCAGTCTCGTTGTAATATGCTCATTCTTCTTTACTTTCCTCCAAACTTCCTCGGAATAAATTTTATCTTTATCTCCAAGTATGCATAATCCTTTATTTGGAGTTTCACTTATTGCATTTAATACATCGGTTCTATTTATTAGCGGCGTTAACCATATTCCCTTTGCCTGTTTAAAAATAGTCCTATTTAGCTCGGAGCTCATCGCTATTGTTCCGATTGATTTACCAATAAACAAAAAGTTTTCATAGGAGTGAGATTCAAGAACCTTATCTATTACTAATTTTGCATCCATTACCACTGCTTTGTATAAATCTTCCTGACTTAAATCATCATAAAATTCATCTTTGTATGGAAAATTAACTTCTAAAATATGCAGGGACTGATTGAATATGAGCTCACCCAAAAAGTGAAATATAGGACTATTAACCGTATAATTTGAGCCTGGAAGAAAGATTACTAAACACTTTGCGTTGTCCGTCTTCCCATACATCGTATATGGTACCTTCATATCTTTAAATCCTATAACACTTGAATTTAAATACTTCATCTAGAACACTCCCTAATCTATTCATAAAATGTCTTTCTCCCTTTATCTATGCCCATCTTTTCTTGCCTGTATATAACCATAGTAAGTACAAGTTCCATGCTGGAATATATCCTTTACCTCAAAACCGCATTTCTCATAAAAGCTAAAGTTATTTGCAGAAGTATGGGCAAACCAATCACCATGAGGAAGCTTTTGTACACATAATTCCACAAGCTTTTGGCCAATACCTTTCCCTCGATATTCCGATTGCACAACTAAATCCATAATATTTGCTGCCATTATTTGATCGGAAATGACTCTGACCATCCCAATCATTTTTTCGCCGTCCCAAACAGTATATGCCCATGTTGAATTTTCAAAAATAAGCGTGAATTTTTCTTTCTGCCAATCCGGGGTTTGCTTACTCCATCCGGCATCTTTAAAGAGTTCCTCCACATATTCAGCAGGAATCCCTTTTGTCCCTTCCCTAATAACAAGCCCTTCAAAATAATAGTACATTCGCACTTCCCCCTTTATAGCTTATTAGTATATATACTACATCCAGGGAGATATTTCCTTTTTTAATAAGAGCTTAATAAACTGATAAAACAAAAAATCGGGTCAGCCCACATGAATGGTCAGACCCAACTTTACTTATTATACTTTTTCCCCAAGACTCAATCTCAGTTATATCTCCCCAACCTTCTCCACCTTGAAAATCGAGAGAATTATACTAAGTCCTCCTAATAAGAAAAATACTACAAATAAAAGGTTCAGATTCAGATTAAACATCGGAGCGAAGTTAAGTAATTGCATGATTAATATTGCACATAGTACAGTTGGAATCGTGAGCCTTTTCCATATCCCTAGGAAATAAAGAGGTATAAAACTAATGATTGTAACCTCAAAAGATCGAATTATCATGTCCTTAAAGTAGAGGAGTAAATCATCTGGATTAAATTCCCCCATAATAATGGGGTGTATTTGATCAATTACGTAGGTGGACAATCCTGTCAACAAAAAGGAAATAATTGTAACGAGGAAAACAAGAAGACCGATAAAGAGAATTTTCGCTGTAAATAGTGTTTTTCTATTGATTGGATAACCATATGCAAGAGAGATGGTTTTATTCTTGTATTCATCAATAAACACCTGATTGATAAGAGAAGCTCCGAAGAGAATTAGCCCTGTTTGAATTGCCTTATTAAGCTCCATTACCGTTGTAAAGCTATGACCAAAATCTGCACTAACTTGCTTTATAAAGAAAAACGGTAAAAACATTAGGATAAGCCAGTAGATTATCACTTCACCAATAACCGTATATCGCTTTAACTTTTTTCCTTCTAATAGAATAAGTTTAATCAAGTTCGCTCCCCCCATTAATCTGCTCATAAAAGTAATCTTCCAACGAACTCGTGTGTTTTTGCATTTCTTCAATTTCCACATCATGAATTATAAGCATTTTGGAAATGGTGTTTTGCGAATGGGTTAAATCATATATACGAATTCGATTATTAGAAATCATTTTGAGATTGAAAATTTGTAATTTGCTTTCGAGTAAATAGAGTGCTCTTTCCATATTCGAAGTCATCAGTTCTATATACTCCGTTCGTTTCTTACGAATATCTGCTAAAGTAACTTCGTTCAACAATTTACCATCCTTAATGACTCCTACTCTATCAACAACCTGTTCCATTTCTCCAAGAATATGACTGGAAAGTAAAAAAGTTATTCCATACTCCCTATTCAACATTATGATTAATTTTCGTATATCCTTAATACCGATTGGATCTAGACCATTTGTTGGTTCATCCAGAATAATGAGTTCTGGCTTCATGACGATGGCTCTAGCAATTCCTAATCGTTGCTTCATCCCCAGTGAAAAGTCCTTCACAACTTTGTCTTTGTTATCTTTCAGCTGCACCATATCTAAGGCCTCACTAATTTCATTATCGTCATAAAACCCTAAGTATTCTCCATGCAATTTCATATTCTCTATTGCGGTTAAATGCTCATAGAAGATTGGATATTCTATAACGCTCCCCACGCGTTTTAATACTGTTTTCGTTTTTTCTGTCAGTTTTTGATTGAACAATAAAATTTCCCCGCTAGTAGGTGTTGTTATTCCAGTCAGCATTTTCATAATCGTTGTTTTACCGGTTCCATTTTGCCCTAAAAACCCATATATTTCTCCTTTTTTTACGTGCAAATTTATATCCGAAATTAATGTTTTTCCTTTTACTGTTTTCGTTAATCCACTTGTCTGAATTGCGTAATTCATCCTTATCCCCCTCACTTCTATATCTATCATAATCGGCAAAGGTATCTTTTTTCTGTACTATTCCTTACAAATTCCTTAAGAATAGTACTTTGCTTTTTCCATATGCCATTAAAAAAAGAAGGTCGTTCCAGTAGGACATCCCTTCCAAGCTTTAATATGTAATTCGTTTGAAAATGCAGCTAAACACTGTTTTTTCGTATGGCTTACTGCTTAAATGAATCGATCCTTTCATCGCCTCTGTTAAGCGCTTTGTAATGCTTAAGCCCAAGCCACTTCCTTGAAACTCAGGATTTCTAGCATCATCTAAAGTATATAACCTTTCAAATACGCGATCTTGATGTACCGCTGCTATTCCTCTCCCATTATCCCAAATATCCACTGTTACAAATTCTTCTTCCTCTTGAACCGTCATGCCGAATGTACCGCCATCACTTCCATATCGAATAGAATTCGAGATGAGATTGCTAAATATTCGACTTAAAGCATCTTCATTTCCAAGAATATAGAGTGGTTGTTCGGGAATATTTAACTCTACTTGAATACCTTTGGATTGTAATAATTCATAAAATTCCAACACCGTTTTCCGACATACTTCATTGATTGCTACCTGTTTTAACGGAATTGCATAGTCATCTGCATCTATTTTTACAAGGTCAAAAAATTGGTTCAGTAAATCGATAACATCTTTCGTTTTTTGATAAAGTTTGTTACTTACCTCTTTTCGTTCATCTTCGTTCATATTTTCATTCAGGTTCAATTTTTCCACATACCCTAAAATAACCGTGAGTGGTGTCTTCAGATCATGAGACATGTTTGATAGCATTTTACTGGAGCTTTCTTTTGCCTTTGCATAATCCGCTCTTACTTTTTGGTTATAGCTTAAGAAACGATTTATTTGGATAAGTACAAGCTTAACAGCCTCCTGATCGGTTTGTATTAACACCTTTTCCGCTGACTCATTTTTTATAATGTCTGATAACTTTTCGTGTATTTCCTTAAGGCTCTTATTCATCTTAGCTCTAAAAAAGTATTGAAGACCATTCAGTATTAGAAGGAAAATAATAATAAAAATTAAAATAGCAATCATCTATTTATCTCCCAATTTGTATCCAATACCCCATATTGTTTGGATGTACTTCGGAGTAGAAGGGTTTTTTTCAACTTTTTCTCGGAGCCGTCTAATATGAACATTAATGACGTTTTCATTACCGTAATAATCATCATTCCAAATTAAATGGTAAATCTGCTCCTTCGTGAACACCCTACTTGGATTACTCATAAAAAGTTTTAATATATAGAACTCTTTGGATGTGAGTTGAACATGCTGTCCTTCAACTTCTGCGGAAAAGGTATTTAAGTTCAGCGTAAGCTCTTGGTAGTTTAACGTTTGCGAAGTAATTCGATTATTTCCTGATGTGTACTGCGTAGCCCTACGAATAGCAGCTTGTACCCTAGCGGTTAGTTCAATCATAGAAAAAGGTTTGCTAATATAATCATCTGCTCCAAATCCAAGACCTAACGCTTTATCCAACTCGTTACCTTTCGCCGAAATGATTAAAATAGGAATCATACTTGTAGCTCTTACTTCCTTTAATACTTCCATTCCACTTAATCTTGGTAGCATCAGATCTAGCAAAATCAAATCAAGCTCTTCACTTTTAAAAAGAGTTAAAGCTTCCTCTCCATTAAATGCAGTTAATACTCGAAAATTTTCCCGTTGTAAATGACTAGCTACTAGTTCACTAATTTCTTTGTCGTCTTCTACGAGCAGAATATTATTTTGCATTTATCCACATCCATTTCTCTATGTCTAGTACCGCCATTATATCTCATTTATTACCAAACGGGGAAAGGAAAAAAGACAGTCATTGTAGAAGATAGTAGAAGTTAAAGGATGTGAACGATATGAAGTTAAACAAAAGCTTTCGATCTATCTGGTTAAGTAGTGCCACCTCCGAACTTGGTGGTGCGTTTTTTACTTTTTGCAATTCTATATTAATTTATGAACATACTGGTTCTGCAACTGCACTTGGTTTAGTGTGGTTAATCTATTACATTCCATCTTTTTTTATGCAGCTATTTATAGGGCCATATATTGATCGGTGGAGTCGTAAGTATACGATGATTTGGTGCCAATTAGTCCGAGCTATTCTCGCGATGGTATTAGCGATTACTTTGTTCTCCGATTGGTTCTCCGTTTCACTCATTTATATCGTTCAGGTTATTGTTGGATTGATAATGCCTATATTCACCCCTGCCAATCAATCCATTTTACCGACGATTGTCGAGAAAGAACAGCTTGGAAAAGCAAATGCATCTCTTGAAAGTGTTCGTCAAGTGATGGCAGTAATGGGACCAATTAGTGCAGGAGTGTTAGTAGACTTTATTGAGGTGAACTGGCTGTTAGTTATTATCTCAGTAGCATTTTTATTAAGTACATATAATTTGTTACAAATAAACGAAAGGCATTTAAAGCATGAGGTCCGAAAACCTTGGATTCAGGATTTTAAGGAAGGATTAAATTCTTATTTTGAGCAGCCATTAATTGTTTGGTTAGGTGTTTTCTTCGGTTTTGTTCAATTCGGGGTTGGGGTAACAATTGTAACAACACTCCCTTATATTACAACAGTGTTAGAGCAGCCAACTGTAGCTTATGGATTCTTTATGGCAGGTTTCCCGGTTGGTTATATAATTGGGGCTTTACTTAGCTCTAAACTGAAGCGGTGGAGTGGGGTGGGGGTATTATTTAGTGCCCTGTTTATCGGTGGCTGTACTTATTTATCGCTAGCGTTTACTCCATGGTATTCCTTGGCCCTAGTAACGGAGGCAATTGCGGGAATTGTTATTGCGATTTTCAATATTTATAACATCACATTAATTCAACAGCGAATCCCAAATCAACTCATGGGAAAAGTTACATCGGTGCGTCTATTGATCATGCGGCTTATGCTCCCACTTGGTATTCTATTTGCCACTATAAGTGTTCAATTTATCGCAATACGAAGCCTATATTTAATCATTGGAGCAATCATCTGCGTTACTTCTTTAACTGGCTATGCTTTCTTGAAAAATAGAGAAGACATTAAATAATATATTTATGGAAAGAGCCCTCCTACTATTTCTCAATTCTCAAGTAGAAAGGCTCTTTTTAGGTATTTTACAAATTCACTATATTTGAAACTATCCTGTAAATACTTGATCATACGGGTAACGATAATGAACATTTTTTGGTTTCATGAGTATAAAAAACAAAGTTAAAGGACCAATTCGTCCGATAAACATTACCATACATAAAAGTACTTCACCTATATCACTAATTTGTGCCGTGATTCCCATTGATAGTCCAACAGTTCCAAAAGCCGATACAACTTCAAACGCCAGAGGTAAGAAAGGTATCTTTTCAGTAATAGTCAATAAAAACACAAAGAAAAAGACTATGAATAAACTAATCGTTGATATCGCTAGAGATCGTATTACTGTCTCGAGACGGATAGATCTTCCAAATAATTCTGGTTCACTACGTTTACGTAAAAAAGAAACTGTAGCTAAAACTATTACCATAAACGTAGTTAGCTTAATCCCAGATGCTGTCGATGCACTACCTGCTCCTATAAACATTAAAACCATAGTAAAAAGGATTGTGGGATCCTCCAGATCACCGTAATTTAATGTATTAAACCCTGCAGTACGAGGGGTCACTCCTTGAAAGTAGGATACCATTAATTTATCTTGTAATGGCATAGAGCCAATTGTTGCTGGATTATTATACTCCAGTACGAAAACAAAGGTAATAGCTATAACATTGATAAGTATAGTTCCGACAACCATCATTTTCGTATGAAGGGACCATTTCTTAAATGACTTTTTCTGTTGAATATCAACTACTACGGTAAATCCGATTCCACCAATTATAAATAATAACGATAATACGATATTCACAATAGGGTCATGTGCAAAGCCAATCAGGTTATCAGGGAACAAGGCAAAACCAGCATTATTAAATGCAGAAATTACATGAAAAACACTTAAATATAGTGCTTCCTTAAATCCAAAAGTTGGTATCCAGTGAAGAGTCAAAACGGATGCCGCAAACAGTTGTACCGATAGAACAAACGTTAAAATTAACTTCACTAGCTTTATAATGCCGCCTACTGAATTTTGATTGAATGACTCTTGTATATAAATACGGTTTTGAAGACCTATTTTCTTGTTTAAGAGTATTAGGATAGCTACAGCAAACGTCATTAAACCAATACCACCACATTGAATAAGAATCATTAGTACAACTTCCCCAAATACAGTCAATGTTGTACCAGGGTCAAATACACTAAGCCCTGTCACTGTTGTTGCCGATGTAACCACGAATAATGCATCTATCCATGATACGTGGGTGGTTGTCGCAATAGGTAATTTTAACAAAAGGGTCCCTACAAATATTAAAAACAAAAAACTCCCAGCAATAATAACAGGTGGTGAAATAGTTCTTCTTTTCTTTTTAATAGTTTGCATATGAACACTTCCTAGAAACAAATTTGAAAAACCTTATTTCTTTAAAGAAGGTGAAAATCAGATCTAATTGTTATTTGGAATGGAACAACAAAAAGCCCACAAGGCATAGGTAATAGCCTAGTGGACATAGAATCATTCTCACTAGCTCCAATTCCTCTCTCACAACGCTTACGGAGTTAGCTGTCGGATTAGGGCAAAAGAGTAGCCCTCCCTACTATCGTAGGATTCACCCCATGCGGTTTGGTAGCCACGAATGGTTCCCCCGTTCCAAATGGATTTAGCGATTTCGAAATATGAAACTGAAGGTAATAATACTCCGAAGTATCGAACTTGTAAACAAATATTTTAGAAGTTCTAATAGCTTTACATATTTATCAGACGTAGGGATTTATTCTAGTAAATGTACTACGGAAATATACATTATTTTATCCTGTTGTAAAATAAATTTAGACAACCAATTTTGCCAATTCCTTTTATTTTTCAATAAATTTAGATGGATCAATTTTTGTCTCTTCCCATGTCCCTTTCTTACTTTTAATAATTGAGAGATCAGAACATCTGTATCATTCGTTAATTGGACAAAGATGAATCGATAATGGTTGCCATCCGTGCCAATTATATCACTGGTTTTTACAAAGCTGCTGCTGATTCCCATTCACAGAAGAATTCTTCTACTGTTGAATATCTGTCCTTTTTATCTTTCTGAACTGCTTTCATAGCTACTTCGTAAAGTTCTAAACTAGCCTCCCACTTTAAAATCGAGCGGTCCATTTCTCCACCCAACAGTCCAAATGCAATTGCACCCATATTAAAAACGTTAGTTCTTTCATCAATTTCAGCACCTAATTCAAATTCTTCAGGTGACATAAATCTGGATGAACCCCATAGTCTTCCCCTTGTATTTTTAAATGGTTTTTTCTTATAAAAGTCAATATCACAAATCCTTGTACTATTGTTCTCGAAATTATATAAAATACTTCCATCATAAAAATCAATCGCTACATAATTTCGCTTCTCTACATATACATGAAATTCAAAAATACATTTCAGTGATTCTAATCGAGTTTCAACAGATAATTGTTTATATCGAAAAAATGGTGAGTCAGGATGTGTATATTTTTGAGGAGGTGGAAAAGACCAATGGGAATGAAGACACTCTCCATCAAACCAATCAAATACTAATGCATATCCCTCAGCGATTTGAAAATGATCTATTAAATTTATCAAATATGGATGCTTCAACACTTCATAAAGATGAACTGACTGCTTTAATCTTGCTACTGCATCTTTAGGTTGTCCCGTATACTCTAGAGTCTTTGCCCCTGCATATTTTACAAACCTTTTTACACCATCTATATCTATACCAAAACAAATATTTCCAGAATCCTGTTCGTCAAAAACACAAAAAACTTTCCCAAGAAATGTGAGCCATTCGAAATCATGTTGTTCCTTTAGCTGAAATGAAACACTTCCTAAACTAACCAATTTCGTATCGTTCATTCAATACCTCCAATATAAAATCGCTCTTTGTTTTAACATATTATTCTATAACTATCTCATAAAACCTTTTTATTATTTTATTCCATTCATTTAATTAGCCCCTTCAGAAACTCCCTAGGAAAGTTACTCTAAACAAAGGCTTATTAGTAAATAAATAGCTGTTCCCCAAATAAAGATTGCTGAACATTTATTAAATAAAATGAATATTTGACTACTTATGTTTATTTTTTTCAATGTGGCACCTAAAACTGCTAAGCCGAAAAACCAAATCCAAGATATAAAGACACAAGCAACAGTGAAGAAAAGTAGTTGTTGTCCACTATACTTTACAGCACTTGTACCAATTACACCGATTGTATCTAATAATGCATGTGGATTTAGGAAGGACACGGATAGTGCAAAAACAATTTGTTTCTTCAGAGGCAATGCTTCTTTTCCTGATATGTTCATAGCTTTCGAAGACCAAATCACTTTTCCCATATATAAAAGAAATAGAATTCCTGCAACTAACAAAATAATCCTTAGAGACTCAGATTGCAAAACGATTAATGATAATCCTAAAATGGCGAGTACGATTAATACTGTGTCACAGATTGCTGCTGTTAACACAGCAGGGAGTGCTCTAAGCAGACTTGGTTGAGTGACACCTTGTGTAAATACAAATATATTTTGTACACCTAAAGGCAGTATAAGCCCAAATGCTAAAAGAACACCATGAATGATAGGTTCCATCTTTACAACTCCTTTCTTCTCCATCATACCTATGATATAAATATAGAAAAGGTCCAATTGGATGGTCGAATTTCCACCCAATTTTTAATGGAGGAATTAAATATGCAGTGGCAACCAAATCGATCGTTACCAATCAGCTTATCTAAGCAAATAAGTGAGTGGATGATAAAACAAATTCAAAGTGGTGAGTGGCCAATCGAAACAAAATTGCCACCACAACGCCAACTAGCGCTATCACTTGGTGTCAATCGTAGTACGCTACAAGAAGCGATTGATGACCTAAAGGCAGATGGATTATTATCCTCTAGAGCTGGCTCTGCTACGTTTGTGACAAATGATTCGTGGAATATTTTTTTAAAACAAAAACAGCCTAACTGGCAGCAATATATTGAAACTAGTATTCATAAATCCAACTATCAAACGATTCAACTGATTAATGAATTTGAACAAGATAACTCCGTTATTCGACTAGGTACAGGCGAACTAAGCCCAACGTTATTACCGACTACTGATATCCATTCCTCACTAAACCATCTAAATTTTGACGGTAAGGAAATTGGCTATTCTTCCCCTCAAGGAAGTTTGGCTTTGCGCAAAGCGATTTGCGAATATGTAAAAAAAAGAGGAATTATAACGACACCTGAGAATATTTGCATCGTCTCCGGTGGTCTTCAGGCACTTCAACTAATTGCTCTTGGTTTACTAGAAACAGGTTCTTTCGTTTTTCAAAAGCCCTTTTCTTATTTAAATTCTATTCATACTTTCCAATCTTTTGGTATAAATTTATTTAGCCTTTCGGAAAATCAATTTACTACTGAAACGATCCAACGAATTCGTAAAAAAAGACAGGCTATTTTATATACAATTCCCACACTCCATAATCCAACAGGTATCTGTATGACTTTAGAAGAGAAAAAAGGTTTATATGATTTATGTGAATCAGGACAATTACCAATAATTGAAGACGATGTATATTTTGAATTACTTTTTGGCAAGCCGACTCCAGCGATAAAGTCCTTTGATAGAGCAGGGCAAGTACTCTATATTGGCAGTGTATCAAAAACCTTGAGTCCTGGCCTCCGAATCGGTTGGGTGATTGGCTCAACACCTGTTATTAAACGATTAGCAGATATTAAAATGCAAATGGATTACGGTTCAAGTGCCATTTCCCAACAAATTGTTGAATATTGGTTACGTACTGGATTATATGAAAGACATATAAACTATTTAAAAAAAGAATTGAAACGTCGTGCGGATTTTATGAATCGCTTATTAAACCAATATTTTAAGGACATAGCTACTTGGGAACCTCCTCTAGGCGGGTTTTATATTTGGCTAAAATTTAAAGAGCCGATTGTAACAACAGATTTATTCATGAATCTACTAAAAAAAAAGGTGCTCATCAACCCAGGATATATTTATGCACCAAATGATACACAACATATTCGTTTGTCATTCGCTTATTGTTCTCATGAAGAACTAAAAAGTGGAATTGAAATACTCTATCAGGAAGCGACCCGGGTTAAGTAATTATTTCGTTATCTTGCTATTACACCTCAGTAAAAATTTAATTATAGACACTAGGAACGAATTTTCCTGTAGCTTAGACATTTTTTCAAGAAGTTTAAAATTTTGTAGTGTCCCACACAATTTAAACGCTATTCAAAACGGTTTCGAATATAGGGAACATTGCTATAATGTAGATAAATATTATTGTTTCGGAGGTGAAAACGTGGATAGTAAGCAGTGGATTTTAATCATTGACGATGAGGAAGACTTGGCACGTCTCCTTGAGAAAGTTTTATACAAAGAAAGCATTACGAATGTTGTAACAGCAGGATCGGTTGCAGATGGATGGGAAAAGTTTCAAAAGTTTAATCCAGCACTTGTATTGTTAGATATTATGCTACCAGATGGCGAAGGCTACGACTTATGCAAGAAAATTCGTGAGGTTTCCAATGTCCCGATTTTATTTATGTCCGCGAGGGATGAGGAAATTGATAAGCTTTTAGGGCTGGCGATTGGTGGTGATGATTATATCACCAAGCCATTTAGTCCCAAAGAAGTGGCATATCGGGTGAAGGCTCAGCTAAGGCGGGCTGGTTTTTCAGAGGAAAATGTGACTCCGAAAAGTTTGCAAGTTGGTCCTTTTGAGCTCAGTGCAAGTGAAACAGAATTGCAGAAAGATGGAAAAACAATTGAGCTTACTGCAAAAGAAATCGGACTTATGAGCTGTTTTATGCATCATCCGAATCAGATTCTAAGTAAGGAAACCTTATTTGAGCATGTGTGGGATGATAACTTTTTTGGTTCTGATAATACGGTAATGGTACATATTCGTCGATTACGAGAAAAAATTGAGGTAGAGCCTTCCAATCCTTCCTTTATATTAACCGTTAAAGGGCTTGGCTATAAACTACATACCAAGGGGTGAAGGAAAATGAAGTGGAAATTGACACGGCGCTTTTTGGGATCCGTTGTTACAATTGTTGTGATTGTAGGGGTTGTGAATACAATTATACTTTTATCCTTACTCATCTATAAATCAATGAATAATTTTGAAACAGACGAAGGGTCTGCTGAAAACTTTAGCAGAAATTTTTCACAATATATAGCACTGCAACACGACAAACCAATGGTCAATGAAAAAGGTTTAGAAAAACTAAGGGAACTGAATGCTTGGATACAATTTTTGAATAATAATGGTGACCAAGTAGCAGCTTTTTATACTCCTGAGAATTTACAAAAAAAGTATTCTCCAATTGAAGTTGTTCAAACGTATAAATATCAAGAAGTAGATGGAAAGACTACAGTTTTTATAGGAGAGGCTCATCACTTTACTTATTTAATAGGAATTAAAAATCAAAAAATTGACCGATATGTATTTACCTATGATTACGGACAGGTCCTTAAAAACATTAATATCGTACTTTTACTAATTCTAACAGTTGATATTTTCATTGCATTAATAGTTGGATTTATATTCGGAAAAAGATTAACAGGTCCCCTTCACATTTTAATAGATGGAATCCATCAGCTACGCGAAAGACGCTTTAAAAAAATGCCCATACCACATGGTGTGTATGAAGATGTATTTCGCAATATGAATGAACTCTCGCTAAAGCTTGATCAATATGAGAAAGAACGTAATCAACTTGACCAAATGCGTGAAGAATGGATCAGCAATGTTTCGCACGATATGAAGACACCACTCGCCTCTATTCATGGATATGCCGAATTAATGCAAGATAGTGCCAAAGATTTAACAGAAGAAGAATTGTATGAATATACATCTATTATAAATAGGCAGTCCAAATACATGAGTGATCTACTAGATGATTTAAATTTAACGATGCGCTTGCGCAATAAAAAACTTCCCATGCATTTAGAAGAAGTAAATATTATTGCCGTAATACGTGAAATGACGATTGAACTATTAAATGATCCACAATTTGGCGATCGAGATGTTGAATTTGTGGCTAATGTGGACAAAGCCGTGCATAAAGTGGATAAAAGGTTATTGAAACGGGCAATCGTTAACTTTATCTACAATGCACTTGTGCATAACAATGAACAAGTTGCAGTAAAAATACAAATTGATAGTGTTTATCCACATTGTGGACAAGAGCAAAAATCTAATAACATATCCACAGCCTCAGCATTCCATACACAAATTACCATCGCTGATAATGGTAGAGGAATCTCTTCTAAAGACATGGATCAAGTTTTCGAACGCTACTATCGAGGTACAAATACTACTAGCACACATGGGACGGGTTTAGGAATGGCGATTGCACGTGATATTATCTTAGCTCATAACGGAAAAGTAGACTTGAATAGCTCAGAAAACAAAGGAACAACTATAACAATACTTTTATAGAAAAAAGGACTGTTCTCCACTTTTTATAGGAGACAGCCCTTTTTTCTATTCTAATCATTTTTGTGCTTTTTTCGGTATTTCTTCTAGTTTCACTTCATCGTAAGAGGATACTTGATCACCTTTCTTTACGTACATTTTCAAGTAGGCATCTTTTCGAAGATTTTTAATTGCTGTGAATTCTAACGGAATAGTTTTACCATCCGCATTTGTAGCATCTAGTCGATAAGAATAGGAAGTCATAATGGAACCATCATCTAGTTTTTCCTCATGCGGTATGCCATCCTCAGTAATTTGCAAATAATAATTGTTTGCATTCATGCGGTTAAAATCTATTTTTGTGAATGCAAATACTCCTATTACTAGTGTAAATAAAACACCCACTACTATTAGAAATTTTTTCATCTCTATCATCCTTCTGTTCTATTATTTTGTGTGATAATCCGATTGTAAGAAGCTACTGTTAAGATATAATACAGTCCATAGATAATCGTATAAGCAATCATCCAGATTAATACTGGTTTTCCGAGGTCCATCATAAGTAAACTAGAGAAGGCTTTTAAAGCGATAGCACTGTGTAATAATCCTATTGCTAATGGGACAAAAAAGATGACGAATACCTGAGAAGCAATGGATCTACGAATATCCTTTGCACCAACACCCATTTTATGAAGCATATTGTATTGAGATTTATCTTCCTCCGCCTCCGTTAATACTTTAAAGTAAATGATACTTCCTGTTGCCGCTAAAAATACTAAACCAAGGAAACTACCGATAAAGAGCAAGGAGCCTACACTCTCAATACCTGTTTGGAAGTCCTGGGGAGCACTTGAAAATTGTGCTTCTTCAGGTAAATAACTTGCAATCTTTTTAGATAAATCTACAGAAGCTTGGTCCACACCGATGACTCGGTATTTTAATGCTTCTCCTTCTTTTTGTAGCGCTTTAAAATGATTGTTTGATACTACCACTACAATACCGGATGTCCCGGAATTTAAAACTGTTTGTTTTTTAAAGCTTTGGAATGTAATCTCAGTGCCGCTTTCTGTAGAAATAGTTTTACCTTTATACTTTGGAGAGAATCTTTCATCATACCCAATGTCTAAAATAACTGCATTGCGCTCATTAACAGATAGTTTCTCTTTTTGTTGAATTGCCGCTATTTTGTTGTATGTTTTTTCATTGATAACCGTATAAATTCTTTTATCCGATGCATTAACCGCTGAGCTTAATTGTTCCGTATTAAATGTGACAGATAAGGCCTCGATATTTTCATCGTACGTCAAATCTGTTAGGGCTGCGCTGACCTTTTGATCGATTTTTTCATCCGTTTGCTCATACATAAAAGTATTCGGATTAGCGCTCGTAACTTGGTCGTTTACGTTGTAATAAAGACCATACACTGCTCCTCCTGCTGTTACGGTTGTAGCACTTAATACTGCGATGACGGTCAATGTACGTGCATTCCCTCGGATACGATATAATAGTTGGGAAATTGTCATTAAGTGAAGCCCTTTCCACAGCCATTTCTCATTTTTCTTCATCACAGTTAATACAAAACCAGTAACACTATGGAACAATAGAAATGTACCGACAATGACGGTTGTTAAAATGATTAGCGCTATCATTAAAAAGCCGACTGCTTGCCACACTTTTGAAGTAATAATATCTTGAAGCGCCAACCAATAACCGGTAGATATTAGTAATAATCCAATTGTGGCTACCGTCATAGAAGGCTTCGGAGTCACCTCTCCTTTTTTCGATGCATGAAATAAATCGATGAGTTTAAACTGATAGATTAAACGATAGCCTTGGAACGATGTTACTAAGAAAATTGCTAGAAACACAACAGTGGTATTCAAAGCTGCCTGTTCCGAAAATGTAAATGGTGCGATGACATCATACCCCATTAAATGAATCAAAATGGTCATAAACCCTTTTGAACAAAGAAAACCAAGTCCAACACCAACTACTAATGAAACCAAGCCTAATAATAAATTTTCAAAAAAGAGCATAAAGCCAATCTGCCGTTTACGAACACCTAGCAATGCATACAATGCCACTTCTTTTTTTCGTTTCTTCATGAAGAACGAGTTCGAATAGGCTATAAATACGGCAACGAAGAGTAGGAGAATGACTGCTGCACCGCTCATCAGTGAATCCAATTTTTGTGAGGAAGCTGTTTGTTCTGCAATCGTATCGCTGTATTTTAATGTCACAAATGTAAAGTAGATAACAATACTAAACACCATAGATGCGATATATAAAAAATATTGGGAAAAGTTTCGTGCAATGTTCTTTCTAGCTAGACTAAATAACGTCATCTACCTCACCCCCAATTGTTGCAAGTACGTCCAAAATTTCTTGGAAGAAAGCTTTTCGTGTTTTGTCTCGACGGTAAATTTCTGTAGAAAGCGTACCATCCTTGATGAAAATAATACGTCGACAGAAGCTTGCGGCATATGCATCATGTGTCACCATCATGATGGTAGAATTATTATTTTCATTTAGCTTATTTAAACTTTCTAATAGATCTGTCGCTGATTTTGAATCCAGTGCACCTGTTGGCTCGTCTGCCAAAATCATTACAGGCTCCGTCACAAGTGCTCTTGCAGCTGCTGTTCTTTGTTTTTGACCTCCAGAAATTTGGTATGGATATTTATCTAGTAAGTCTTCAATACCAAATACTTTAGCAATATTAGTCACTAAGCTATTAATTTTTTTTGCTGGAACTTTCGCAATTGCCAGTGGCAATAATATATTTTCCTTTACAGTAAGAGAGTCTAACAAATTGTAATCCTGGAATATAAAACCCAGATTATCACGTCTGAAATCGGCTAACGCATCTTCTTTCATATCGTGGATACTCGTATTGTTCATATATATCTTTCCTTCAGTCGGCGAATCAATTGTTGCCAACATATTCAGCAGAGTTGACTTCCCTGCTCCTGAAGGACCCATAATCCCTACAAACTCTCCCTCTTGAATATCGAATGATATATTTTCTAATGCAGTGTATGCTGCATTGGATTTACCATATATTTTTTTTACATTTTCTACTTTTAATAACGATTCCATTTTTTTCACCTCATCAATTTTGTCGATATGTATACTATAAATGCTCATCCTTACAGCAATTTTATGCCAACCTTACAGCAAGCTTAAATCCGAAAAAACCCGATTTCTATTAACTAGAAATCGGGTTTTACATTATTGTTTTCTGGTTGAATATAAATCAGATGCTTCATCGAAATAGAAACGGCGTTTTCCTTTACTTAATAGGACTAACAAAGTATGAATGAATAACACTATCGTTAATATCAAATAGATACCCCAGGCACCCAATGATAAAAAGACGGATAATTTATAATAAATGGTGTCCATCGGCACTAGCACATTATTCAAAGTTCTCGCTATAACAGTTATAAAATACATAGCGTAGATAGCACCAAAACGCTTAAACAATCGCTTGTTTGTTTCTGCTTTAGAAACTTTACTGTCATATCGAAACCGCATGATCTTCGTACCAACTGTATATCCACCCCAAAGTAATGGAACGATAAAAAACATTACAAATAGGACAACTGTATTCACAACAAAGTCACTAACCTCATTGGCATAGGTCATGCTTAAAACTATTTTGCTGATCGTTTTACTAATGAAAAGATCAATGATTAATGCCAGTAACACAGACATCATTTTTACCTCATCATGAGCTAATAGTTCATCTGCTTTTTCATTAACCTTCTGCTTCGACGGAAATAACGCTAACACAGCAGGAGCAATAAAGAAGCCAAGTAGCCCTCCTGTCGTATTTAACATTAGATCATCTACATCAAAAATTCGATAAGCACAATTATAAATCCCATAAATACCAGTTACCTGTGTTACTTCGTAAAATAGCGTCAGAAGAAAGGTGAAGCCCAAAGCTTTCTTCCAATATCTTTTCACTTGGAAAAAATAACGCAAATAAACCCCAAATGGTAACAATAGCAGGAAATTGAAAAGTGCTTGAAAAAATGAAGGTTGTTTAAATAACAAAATATAAGTTATTGGTTGCGACAAGACTATACCACTATTTTCAAAGGTATTCACCACAAATTGAAATGGTATTAGTGAAAAATGCTGTGTATCAGGTTTTTGAATCGAACATGTATCACGTACTTCCGGCAATGGCAGTAATACTAGAAATAGTGCTGATAGAAAGTAAAAGATAAAAGAAAAAGTAATAAATGTGATAGAAAGTGGAAAGTGATTATACTTTCTATATGTATAAACGAGCCATGGAATAAATAACATAAATGCTAATATGACAAAAAAGATGGCTGCTACATAGATTGGTTGTGTATATGCTGTCAATTTCTCTCTCACCTTCTCCTTGAAGATATTTATAACCTACATAATAACATGTGCTTTTATATGAAATTTATTTCGGTAAAATATATTCGTTTTTAATACCATTAATATTTTTTAAAATTCTCAATGCCCCTTTTTATTATACTTGAATTTAAAAAAGACCAATTCACCTTAAAAGCTTTAAGGTTGCTGTAAGGTTGCTATTAATATAATGTAAGGTTCGAAAATTATACTAACCTTTAAGCAGAGTAATATAAAACTTAAAGGAGAATTATAATGAATCCGTCCATTTCAAAAAAAGAAAGAATTATTTCATTAGACATTATTCGTGGAATTGCCCTTTTTGGTATACTCCTGATAAATGTCGGAGCGTATAAAATTATTATAGAAGGACAACCGCTACCAGATTATAGTGGTGTTAATGGAGTTATCCACCAACTAATAGCTATCATAGTAGAGAAGAAATTCTTTTCCATTTTTTCTTTCCTATTTGGAGCAGGTCTATTTATTTTTGCTTCAAGAGCGGAAAAACGCGGAGACAAACCTAGATTACGAATGGTAAGACGTCTACTAACTCTCTTACTTCTTGGGATCATACATTCAATCATATTTTGGGGAACAATTCTACACGTATACTCGATTGTTGGGTTGTTTTTAATCCCTTTTTATCGCGCTAGAGTTTCTACCATCAAAAAGTGGCTTGTTGGAATGACAACTATCCACCTAGTTTCTCTAGTATTAATGATTTTCTTGCCTACTCCGAAACTGCTCTTACCAATCTTAGAATTCTTTTCTAACGATTTAATACTAATATTCATAATGTTTTTGGCTGGTTTTTTAACTGCTAAAGCAGGTTGGCTTGTACAGATACAAAGTTTGTCCAAACAGATTCGATGGATGCAAGCTGGAACTTTTCTTTTGTTCATCCCTTTCTCACTGTGGATTTGGAATGCTTTTCAAAGCGGAGACAATAATGTAGATTTACTTATTACTTTAGGGACAATACCGACGACCTTGTTTTACTTATCAACATTATTTTTATTGTTAGAAAAAAAACATGTCTTGAAATTTCTGAAACCAATCTCATTTGTCGGCCAAATGGCTTTTACAAATTATATTGCTCAAAGCATTATAGGAACAATTATCATTTCACTTATTGGTCTTGATGTAGTTTCCCCAAAGGATATTATCTATATTGCAATCTTGATCTATGCTATTCAGATAGTCTTTAGTATAGCCTGGTTCAAATTCTTTTCTATGGGACCATTGGAGAAAATGTGGCGTTATATGACCTATGGTAAGAAATATGCAAAAAGATAGTGAATACGTTAAAATACTCAAACACAAAGTCTAGCGAGTAATAGCTTAATATGTACTTAAAAGGCCCATTTGTACATACAAATGGGCCTTAACTTCATTTCACTTATTAAATCTAGTTATAACCGATTTTCCCATCCTCTAAGGAAATTGATGAAACAATTAAACCAAAGGGATACTTCATTTTAGATTTTGTCCACACTAGTAAACTGCTTCAGATAAACGGAAAAGACTGTTTTTTCCTCGTCGCTCTTTACCTGTATTTCTCCCTCATGTATTTCCACAATACTTTTAGCAATAGCAAGTCCTAATCCTGAGCTTTCAGTATGCATGCCGCGTGATTTATCCACCTGATAAAACCTTTCGAATATATGAGGTAAGTCCATAGCAGGGATCGGATTCCCGTAACTTGTCACTTCTACTAAGATGTTATTATTTCTTTGAGTAGCAGATATATCAATTTGTTTTTTCCTTATCCCGTATTTTAAAGCGTTCGACAGTAGGTTCTCAAAAACACGAATAAGAAGATTACCATCGGCTTTGGTTATAAGTGGTTCAGAACTATAATTCTCAATACAAACATACTGCATCTGCTCTAACTCAATACGATAATGTTCAACAAGTTGTCCAAGCATTTCCTTTATATTTAAAGGTTCCTTATTTACTTTAAGCTGATGATTTTGTACTCTCGTATATTCAAATAAATCATGAATTAGCCTATGCAATAATGTTGACTTCTCATAGACAATATCAATGTAGTACCTTAGCTCTACTTCATCTCTATATTTATCTTCCGTAATAAGTGACAGGTAACCAATGATAGAAGTCAAAGGAGTACGCAGATCGTGAGAGACATTCGTAATAAGATCGTTTTTTGTTCTCTGAGCATTCCGTTCTTCCTGTCTCAGTGTATCCATTTTACTTATAATCATATTTATACTTTCTGTTAGTTGTAACAATCTTTCATCCCGGTAGCCAGGACTGAACCCAATTTCTGGACTACTTACATACTTTTTAGTTTCTGTAACTAGCTGATCGAAGGATATAAAAAACTGCCTTCTTTTTTCATGTAGGTAAAATAAGCTAAAATAGAAACTAAATACTATTAAAAAACTTAACTGTTCAAAAAGGAAAGGCCAGGGCGAATAAAGAATATTTTCAACCCTTCTCTTACCAACTAAAGTAACGAACTCGGTAACCAATCCGCTACCAACAACTGAGGTATTAACATAGCCTACCACTGCATTTTTAATTATAAATAAAGAAATTGCCGACAAAATAACAGATAGAATAATCCCAGTAACAATGCGCCACCTCGAGAAAAAAATCAATTCACTTAACACCGACTTAATAGTCAATTTTATAACCAACTCCCCAAACAGTTACAATCATTTTTTCTCCTTTTAACACTCTGTCTAGTTTTGCTCTTAAGTTACTTATATGTACCATTACCGTTTTACTTGAATAGATTTCCTGTTCATTCCATACCAATTGAAAGATATCTTCAGAACTAAAAACACGGCCAGGCTTACTGCAGAGTAGGCATAATATATCGAATTCAATTGAGGTCAATTTTAATGGGGTATCATCAATACTTACAGTATGATTCTGTTTATTTATTACTAAAGGACCATAGATCAAACCTTCCTTAGGAGAGTTGCTTTTTAAATATCCAGATCGTCTTAACAAAGCTTTCACTCGAGCTATAAACTCCAAAGGATTAAAGGGTTTAATAAGGTAATCATCCGCACCTGTAGTGAGCCCATATATTTTATCCATGTCCTCTGCCTTTGCGCTTAACATTAAAATTGGAACAGTCTGGTTATCTTGTCGAATTTCACGACAAACTAAAATACCGTCCTTTTTCGGCATCATCACATCTAGAATTATTAAATCAACTGAATGCCTTTTAAGCATATTTAATCCTTCTTCACCATCATGGGATAAATGGACCTCGTAATGTTCCGCCTCTAAATAAATTCGTAGTAATTTCGTAATATCTTTATCGTCATCTATTATTAAAATAGCCTCTGCCACAAGACATCACCACCTATTCCAAAATTCTTCTTATATTATAAACATAGATACTTTCGAAAAACTATTTTCTCATTAATCTTAAGAAATTATTTAGCTTTTCTTTCCCTTTTTTTTATATCAAATAGCTACAATATGGTTATGTTAATGAATATTAAGGAGAAGAAACGGAGGAAAGAGGATGAAACGCAGAAAGATAAAAAGGAAAGTTAATTTTTTTATTACCTTAATCATTTTGTCGGTGTGCTATATAGGGATTTATAAGTTTAGTCAGAGCAGTCAAGTTCAAAGTTTCATGAACGAGATAATAGAGGTTTCCGGCCCCTCAACAACCTTCATACATTCATCATTAAAAGCACCTAACATAAAAGGACAAGCAGCAATATTAATGGATGCTTCTTCGGGAGAAATATTACTGAAACAAGATGCAAACAGTGCCTTCCCTGTTGCAAGTATGTCTAAATTAATGACAGAATATATAGTTCAGGAGCAAATTCAAAATGGAAATATTAAATGGGATGATCTGGTTGAAATTTCACACAGTGCTAATAATATGGATCCACAAGCGGTGAAAATTTATGTTAAAGACAATGATGCTCTAACAGTTCGTGATTTATATAGTGCAATGGTCATCTCCTCAGCAAATAATGCTACAAGAGCTTTAGCAGAGCATGTAGCAGGCACTGAGAAAAGATTTGCAGAACTAATGAATAAAAAGGCAAAAGAAATTGGTCTTTCTTCCAAAACTAACTTTGTAAACTCAACTGGATTAGTAAATACAGACGGCTCTGAGAACATGATGACAGCAGAGGACGTTGCAATATTAGCCTATCAGTTATTAAGTGATTTCCCTGAAGTAGTGGAAACAACAAATTTGCTTGAATATGAATTAGCATACGATAGTACAAACTTAAAGAATTCAAATTCTATGCTATATCCTGAAAATCAAGACCTATATTTTAATCTGGTAGATGGCTTAAAAACTGGGTACACAGAAACTGCCGGATATTGCTTTGCAGGAACAGCAAAGCAAGGAGACAAACGACTTATTTCAGTAGTAATGGGTACTAAAAGTGATGACGCTCGTTTTCGCGAGACATACAAGCTACTCTCATTTGGATTTGATAATTTGTAACAAGCTTTTCGTTCAATGTTGCAAAGGAAAATTTCTGGACGTTATCCTTAGTTAAGATTCAAGATTCATTTCTAAAATTTCTTTTCAGAAAAGTTTAGAAACTTGGAAAATAACTCTGAATGTAGTGGTACGAAGCGATTGCCGAGTAATAATCCGATGGCAAAGAGTTTACTACTAAATAAAAGGTTGACCTATTGGTGTTATCATACTATAATTTCGTTTAATATTATTTATATTAAACAAGCGAAGAAAAGAACATTATTAAGCCGGTCTCCCTGTTAGAAGAGAATCAGTGGTTGGTGAAAACTGATACAAAGATTAGGTGAACTTCATTCTTGGAGCTTTTTTTATACTATATTTTAAAGAACGTAGTATAAAACGGATTAAACCGTTATTTTACCAAGTGGGAAACATATATTTGTTTCCAATTAGGGTGGTACCGCGTGAACAGCCACGTCCCTATCGTAAAAGATAGAGACGTGGCTTTTTTGTCTTTTAACAATGGATTAGAAGACGTAATAAAAATGGATTGGATTGGTTAGTTTGCAAACAAAAGAGCAATGGTCATCAAAGATTGGTTTTATCTTATCAGCTGCAGGATCAGCTATTGGAGTAGGTGCAATATGGAAGCTCCCTTACGTTACAGGTATAAGTGGAGGAGGCGCATTCTTTCTTCTTTTTATATTATTTTCTTTGTTTATGGGCTTCCCGTTATTATTAGCAGAGTTTGTTATTGGTAGAAGTACGCAAAAAGAAGCAATTAGCGCGTATCGTATTCTTGCCCCTAATACTAGTTGGCATTGGATTGGAAGATTAGGGGTATTCACCTGTTTTCTTTTATTGTCTTTTTATAGTGTAATTGGTGGCTGGATTGTTATATATATTACAAAAGGTCTGTTTGGTGGAATAATTACTGAGGGTGCAGATTATGGATCTGTGTTTAACATAACGATTGGAAACCCTCTTTTGGTTATTGTTGCTCAATTTGTATTCTTAGCTATTACAGTTTTAGTGGTAGCTAAGGGAATTCAAAATGGAATTGAAAAAGTAAATAAAATTTTGATGCCCGCTTTATTTGGACTATTTATCGTTCTAATCATTCGCTCCCTAACACTTGATAACGCTATGGGGGGTGTGAAGTTCTTTCTAGCACCCGACTTTTCAAATATCACATCTGAAAGTGTCCTATTTGCAATGGGTCAGGCCTTCTTCTCTTTAAGTGTCGGTGTGTCAGTCATGGTTACTTATAGTTCGTATCTTTCTAAAAAAGAGAGTTTAATACAACCAGCTATTTCAATCGTTTCAATGAATTTATTGATTGCTTTATTGGCAGGTTTAGCAATTTTCCCGGCTGTATTCTCACTAGGCTTAGAACCAGCTGAAGGACCAGGTTTACTGTTTGTTGTATTGCCGGCTGTATTTGATCAAATTGTTTTAGGAGAAGTTTTCTTAATAGGTTTTTTAGCATTATTTTTATTTGCAACATTAACTTCCGCATTTTCGATGTTAGAAATAATTGTGGCGGCTATTGTTAAGGGGAAAACAGAAAAGCGAACTAAGTATACGTTTATAATTGGTGCTCTAATTTTTATAGTTGGAATTCCTTCTGCATTATCCTATAGTATTTTTGCTGATTTTCTAATTTTCTCGAAAAGTATATTTGATTCTGCCGATTATTTAGTTAGTAATATTTTAATGCCGTTAGGCGTACTTTTAATCTCTATTTTCGTCTCACATAAGATAGAGAAAAGCACTTTACGAGAGGAACTATTACAGCATTCTCGTTTAGGTGCTACTGCATTTAATATTTGGTTTTTTATAATGAAATACATTATTCCATTAGTAATTATCCTCGTTTTTCTCGATATTACTGGTATACTCGATAAAATAGTTGAGATTTTTTATATTAAAGAGACTGGGACAGAAGTAGAAATTTTATTGGATAAGGAGAAACCTTTACTAAATAATGGATAGTTAATAAAATTGATTGGAATGGAGGGGCGACTCCTACGGGAATAGCGTGACGCCTGAGACTACAGGCTCAGGCCACGCCCGTGGAAAGCGTCCCTGGAATGGAAATCAATTTTGTGCACAGCAAAAAAACAGCATTTTTCTCACAGAGAAAAATGCTGTTTTGGGGTTCTGTCCCAGTCTCTTTTAGTTTTTAAGGCTAACTTTTTAAGGTTGTAATGCATTCAATATTGCCAAGAGATATAAATTTATCCCCAAAAAAAGAGTGCTTTCATAGCACTCTTTTCGACTTAAACTACATCGTATCCTTGATCATCAATTGTTTCTTTAATAACATCTAGTGATATTTTATCCTCTTCAAATGTAACGTCCACTTTTCCTGATTCTAAATGAACTTTTACTTCGTTTACTCCATCTAACTTTCCTACACTGCCTTCAACGGAACTAACGCAGTGACCACATGACATTCCTTGTACGTTTAATGTTACTTGGTTGACCATTTAAAATTCCTCCTCTTATTTTTTCATTAATTTTTGAATTGTAACTAATAATTCATCTAGTACTTCATCGTCACCTTCTGCTAGTCTATCCACTACACAGCCCTTTAAATGCCCTTGTAAAAGTACTTTGGCTACGCTATTCAGAGCTGACTGAGTTGCAGAAAGTTGCGTGATAATATCATCACAATAGACGTCCTTTTCTACCATGCCTTTTATCCCTCGGACCTGACCTTCAATACGATTTAATCGATTCGTTAAATCTTTTTTTACATGCTCAGGATGATGACTTTTTCTACAAGACTGATCAGACGTATTTGTATTCTCTTCTATTAAATTGTCCAACTCATCAACCTCCTATTTCTTATTATTTACATTATATAGTACCTGCAGGGGGTATGTAAAGTGTGATGCTTTATTATATATGGATTGAGTAAGCATTTATGACTTAGAAAATCCTGTGGATGTTTTATAAGCAAAGAAAAAGGACCTAATCTTAAGCCCTTTTATATTTCTAGCCTGATACACCAAGCCTATTATTATTAATGTTTTGCATGATCAATCGCCTGATGCAACAGATTCATAATATGGTCATCATCGCTTGAATAATACAAGGTTGTTCCTTCACGTCGAAACTTTACTAAACGTAAATTTTTCAAAAAACGGAGCTGGTGAGACACTGTGGACTGACCTAAATTTAGTGCCTCTGCAATGTCATTCACAGAATACTCCTCGCAGCATAGCAGATTTAATATACGTATACGTGTTGGATCACCTAACGCTTTAAACGTCTGGGATACGACAAAAAGAGTTTCTTCATCTAATTCATGTGTGTTAGCTTTTACTTCCTTTTCCATTCCATTATACCCCCTGCTATAAGTTTGAGTATTAAGAGCCGATATACATCATGTTAGTGATTGTGGTGTGCATGTGCATCTAGCGCCTTTGCCTTTACTGTACATAAAATGGAGTTATCATGTTTATGTGCTACTGTTTCTAGTTGAAGGGTCACATGTTGAATATTTTTATGCTCTAAATCATGTTCGATTTTACGAAGTAGTTTTTCGCTTTCTGCAATCGTCATTTGTTCCTCAACCACCACATGGCAAGAAAGTGCATTTAAACCGCTTGTAATTGACCAAATGTGTAAATCATGAACACCTAAAATTTCCTTTTCCTTCCTAATTGTTTCAACGATTTCGTCTACACTTACATTTTGAGGTGTTCCCTCCATCAATACATTTAGTGAAGCTTTCGTTACAAAGTAACCACTGCGTAAAACTAGTATAGCGACAATGACACTAGCTAATGGATCGGCCCATCCCCAACCAAAGAACATGATTAGTAAAGCTGCAATAATAGCACCTACAGAGCCTAGCATATCGCTGATCACGTGAAGAAATGCCCCACGCATATTCAGGTTGTCTTGCGTATCACTGCCTCGCATCATAATCCAAGCGACAAGGATGTTTACACCTAGGCCAATACTACTGATAATTAGCATTCCACTTGTGGCTACTTCAGGGGGATTAGCAAAACGTTCAATTGCCTCATAAAAGATAAAAAGTGCAATCAAAATTAACGTGACTCCGTTTAGGACTGCCGCTAATATTTCAAAACGCTTATACCCATAGGTTTTACTTGCATTGGCTGCTTTTGCACTAAATGTAAATGCCAGTAGGGCAATCCCAAGTGATACAGCATCGCTTAGCATATGTCCTGCGTCTGAAAGAAGCGCCAAGCTGTTTGTCAGATACCCCCCTATTGCTTCAACAATCATATAGACCGTAATAATGAAAAATGAAATCAGTAATACTTTCTTGTTTGCACCATTTGCATGGTCATGATTATCCGCCATTATAATCCCTCCGTTTAATATATAAAACTAATATATGATGATATGTTCATATATACACATTATATTCTTCTTTCTCTTTTGTCAATAATTAAACCGGATATTTTTTTAAAAATGTTAAAGTATTTCCATATTTCTAAGATTATTTTCACATAGAAATTTATTTGGAAGAATAGACTAAATTGTAACCCTTAAAAAATTTGTTGGTTATTTTAAGTCTAAGGTGAAAGGTGAAAGAGTATGACACCCTTGTTTTCTCATGTAACCCCCGACCAAATGGTTTCAATGATTCACCAGGGATTAAGTAAAAAACAAAACTCAAAGAGAATACTTATTGTTGGCGCAGGTATGTCAGGATTAGTTGCTGCCTCGCTATTAAAAGAAGCCGGACATACCGTAACCATAATTGAAGCTTCTGAAAGAGTGGGGGGACGAATATACACGAAACGCTTCCCTTTTATTAACGGTCAGTATATGGAAGCTGGTGCCATGCGGATACCATCCACTCATAATTTAACTTTAGAATACATAAAAAAATTCAATTTACCAATAAATCCATTTATAAACAGTACACCTAACGACTTGATTTACGTGAACGGAATTATAACACGCCAATACTTGTATGAACAAAACCCAGATATATTAGACTACCCTGTCGCACCTAATGAAAAAGGCAAAACAGCTTTGGAGTTGATACAATCAGTAATTCAACCTGTTATTGATTTTATCAATATAGATCCACCGGAAAATTGGAAATGGGTCATAAACGAATATGATAAATATTCAATGGATGCATTTCTAAGATATAACCCTAATGGCGTGACTTTATCGCCTGGTGCCATTGAAATGATTAAGGTACTTCTTTCTATCGAGGGCTTAGCAGAGCTCGCATTTCTAGATATATTACGTGAATTTATAATTCTTTTAAACCCAATTACTCGGTATTATGAAATTACCGGAGGCAACGACCAACTCCCAAATTCATTTCTTCCACAATTAAAGGAAAATATCATTTTTAATCAACAGATGACCAAAATTATTCAACACCATAACCAAGTAACTATATATTCGGAGCATACAGAATCGAAACAATCGTTCGAAACAACATGCGATATAGCTATTTTGACCATTCCATTCTCGATTCTGCAATTTGTTGAAGTTATCCCCCATAATTCATTCTCACATAATAAGTGGAAAGCGATTCGTGAACTCCATTATTCCACCTCCACAAAAATAGGTCTCCAGTTTAAGAATAAATTTTGGGAGAAACAAGGAATTCAAGGGGGGCAAACCGCAACTGATTTGCCCATTCGATTTAGTTATTATCCTAGCCATGATATCGGTAAGAACGAGACAGGAGTAATTTTAGCTAGCTATACTTGGGAGGATGATTCTCTCCCATGGGAAAGTTTATGTGAAGAGAAACGAATTCAGCAGGCCTTACAGAACTTGGCTACTATCCATGGTCGACAAGTTTATGATGAATTTATTACGGGAGCATCCTATAGTTGGGGGCAAAATCCATTTTCAGGTGGAGCATTCACTATGTTCAAGCCAGAACAGGAAACAGAACTTTTCCCTTATCTTGCCACACCAGAGGGTCGTGTTCACTTTGCAGGTGCACACACTACACTCCCACACGGTTGGATACAGGGTGCAATTGAATCTGGAATACGCGTAGCTTTCGAAGTCAATGATTTATCTTGAGAGAATCACTTAATTTGTGTCATTGCGAAACCTTGTTTGATTACTAATAGGGGATATACATAATTGAGTAAGGTAGGCAAACATGAACCGTATCATAAAGCATAGGAACAATCTCTTTAGTATTAACTGTTGATGATTCTGTTCAAGTATCCCAACTCTCCCTCTGTATACCCCAATAAAAGTAGACTTTAAAAAGAGACTGGGATAGAAGTAGAAATTTTATTGGATAAGGAGAAACCTATACTAAATAATAGATATCTAATAAAATTGATTGAAATGGAGGGGCGACTCCTACGGGAATAGCATGACGCCTGAGACTACTGGCTCAGGCCATGCCCGTGGAAAGCGTCCTGGAAAGGAAATCAATTTTGTGCACAAAAAAAACAGCATTTTTCTCACAGAGAAAAATGCTGTTTTGGGGTTCTGTCCCAGCCTCTTTTAAAATTTATATTTATCTTTACATATACTATTTTTTACTAAAGATATCTTCGATTTCATCTAACATAATATTTGCTGCTAAAACACCACCTGCTGTATTCCAAACAGCATCGCTTACTTCATGAACATTTCCACTTTTAACCGCATTTAAATTTTTCCAAAGAGGATCATTCGTCCATTCAGTTGCAGTATCTAATGCTGCTTGATCGCCTTGTGGTGCATACGTGAAATAGAAAAGTACATCAGCGTCCATTTTCGGAATAACTTCTTTACCAACCTCTATTGCTAAGTTACCAAGCTTGTTATCAGCAGTAAAAAGTTCCGTTTGCTGTGAAGCACGTTTAAATCCTAATTGGTCAAAGATAACTCCTGAAAATGAATCTGTATAATAAATTCTAGATTGACCAGCCATAAAGCGTACCACAGAAATTTCTTGATCCACTTTATCTCCTAGATTTTGTTTTACTTCATCTAAATGAGCATCAAACTGACTTAATACTTCTTTTCCTTTTTCTTCAAGATTCAATGCCTTAGAGTATAACGTAAAGTTATCTTTCCAATCGCCTCGTAATGTATCAGAAAATACTGTTGGGGCAATTGCACTTAACTGTTCGTAAACAGCTTCTTGACGTAGTTTGTTCCCGATAATTAAATCGGGTTTTAAGGCTGCTATTTTTTCTAAATTCACTTCATGCTCTACACCCACAACTTCTACGTCTGTCATGTCTTCTTTAATATGATCATACCAAGGATCACCTAGCCAAGATTGAACAGCACCCACAGGGGTTACTTCTAATGCAAGTAATGCTTCTGTACCTTCGTTTGTAAGAATTACAACCTTTTCGGGCGTTTTTTCAATCGTTGTAGTACCCATTGCATGTTCCACTGTATAGCTAGTATCTTCTTTGTTTTCATCACCTGTTGTAGCAGTGTCTTCTTTTGTTTGTCCGCACGCTGCTAATAGAAATAAAGAAAATATAGAAATCATAACGAAAAAACGTTTCATATTAATCATTTAGCTTGCCTCCCAAATTTAAACCTTATTGATAATCATTTTCAATACAAACTTTATAATAGTTCCGAAATTAGCCTATGTCAACAATTAATTGAAAATGATTATCAAGTTCATTGACACTCCTCATAACATACAATAGACTAGGTGATAAATAGATTATTTTACGGATTCTAGGAAGGTTAATATTATGTTATTAAAAACAAATGGACAAAAACTACTTGGACTAATCATTGTACTTCTAATATTAGTCTTATTAATGTGCGCAAGTATTGTTTACGGATATACACAAACATCTTGGAAGATGGTTTTAGATGCTTTTCAAAATAATAATGGCTCTAATGAACATATAGTAATTGAAACAGTTAGATTACCAAGAGCTCTAATTGCTGCTGCTGTTGGAAGTAGTTTAGCGATTTCAGGAGTGTTAATGCAAACTCTCACGAAAAATCCACTTGCATCGCCTGGGATTTTTGGCGTAAATGCTGGAGCAGGATTTGCAGTAGTGGTAGCTGTTACTCTATTCTCTGTAAGTAATCTTCAAGCATTCGCTTGGATATCCTTCTTAGGAGCAGCTATAGCCGCAATTGCTGTTTATATTATTGGTTCAGCAGGAAGAGATGGACTTACACCCATGAAATTGACATTAGCTGGTGCCGCGATGTCAGCAATGTTTGCTTCTTTTACGCAAGGTTTTCTTGTAATAAATGAAGCTGCTTTTGAACAGGTGTTATTTTGGCTCGCTGGATCAGTTGAAGGTAGAAAGATGGAAATTTTAACAAATGTTTTACCCTATTTACTGGTAGGTTGGGTAGGATCTGTTTTTATAGCTTCTAAAATGAATGTTTTATCTATGGGAGAAGATGTTGCCAAAGGTCTAGGTGTAAATACTGGTTTTTTAAAAATAATAATTGCTATTATCGTCATTCTATTAGCTGGAGGGTCGGTAGCTATAGCAGGACCAATTGGGTTTATCGGAATTGTGATTCCACATCTTACTAGATTTATCGTTGGTATCGATCATCGTTGGCTTATACCTTTTTCAGGTGCTTTAGGAGGAGTTTTGTTACTTGTAGCAGATATATTAGCTAGATATATAATTATGCCACAAGAAATTCCTGTAGGTGTAATGACTGCTATCATAGGGACTCCATTCTTCATCTACATTGCGAGAAAGGGGTTTAATGCACGATGAATCAATATAAAAGCTTTAGAAAGTTAGAAGGAAAAGTATCCTTTTTGTTAGATAAAAAAGCTCTATTCATATTAATAAGCTTCCTAATAGTAACTGGTGTTGTTTTTATCGTCAGCACAGGTTTAGGTGATATGAAGTTAAGCCCACTAACCGTCTTGTACGTTCTATTTGGCGGCGGAAGCGAAATGGAACAACTTGTGGTTCAATCCTTTCGCTTGCCTAGAATTATTGTTGCGCTAATGGTTGGGATAGCTTTAGCGGTGGCAGGTGGAATCCTTCAAGGAATGATTCGAAACCCTTTGGCTTCACCCGACATTTTAGGATTAACAGGTGGAGCATCAGTAGCTGTTGTCAGTTTTTTAGCCTTTTTCAGTGATGCAAATAACTCTCTGACAGTAAGCATTAAATGGTTACCCCTAGCTGCATTTATTGGGGCAGCAGTAATTGCATTACTAGTTTACATGCTAGCATGGAAAAATGGTGTATCTCCTATAAGAATAGTGCTTATCGGAATCGGAATTTCAGCACTCATGCAAGCATTAACTACACTAATGATGATTATGGGACCTATTTATAGAGCCAGTCAGGCAAATATATGGATCACTGGTACTGTATATGGTTCTAGTTGGAACAATGTAGCTATATTAGTGCCGTGGACTGTGATTTTCGTGACTATTGCATTCTTTATGGCGAAGAATATAAATATTTTGGAGCTTGGAGACGATATAGCTACAGGAGTGGGAGGTCGTATTCAACGACAACGATTCTTCTTATTACTAATAAGTACTGCTCTTGTAGGTGGGGCTGTAGCGTTTGCAGGTGGTATTGGGTTCGTCGGTTTAATGGCTCCTCATATGGCAAGGAGGTTAGTAGGCTCTTCTTTTGGAGCACTTTTACCTGTTTCGGCATTAATCGGTGGTATCTTAGTTATGCTAGCTGATTTAATCGGAAGAACGATGTTTTCTCCTTTGGAAATTCCTGCAGGTGTATTTACGGCCGGAATAGGAGCACCATATTTTATTTATCTATTGTTTAAAACTAGGAATGCATAATATGACCATGATAAGGAGTGTATTGAAATGAAACAAGTGATTGAGACACAAAATTTAACCCTCTCGTATGGGGAGAGTATTATTATAAATGATTTAAATCTTCAAATACCAAAAGGGGAAATTACTGTTTTCATTGGTGGAAACGGGTGTGGAAAATCTACACTTCTTCGTTCGATTGCTCGGTTGTTAAAGCCCAAAAGTGGAGCAGTATTGCTAGATGGAAGCGCGATATCTAAAATGGCCAGTAAGGATGTTGCAAAGCAAATGTCTATCCTTCCACAATCTCCAGTTGCTCCTGAAGGATTAACTGTACTTCAATTAGTGAAGCAAGGAAGATACCCTTACCAAACATGGTTAAAGCAATGGACAGAGGAAGATGAAGAAAAAGTAAGGATGGCCTTAAAAGCAACTGCTATTGAAGACCTAAAGGATCGTCCAGTGGATTCTTTATCTGGAGGACAACGACAAAGAGCATGGATCGCCATGACTTTAGCTCAAGATACAGATATTATCTTACTGGATGAGCCAACTACTTATCTTGATATGACACATCAAATTGAGATTCTCGATTTACTGTATGAACTAAATGAAACAGAGAAACGAACGATTGTAATGGTGCTACACGATTTAAATTTAGCATGTAGATATGCGGATAATATAGTTGCGATTAAGGACCGGGAAATCTATGCACAGGGTAAACCAGAGCATATTATTAGCTGTCCATTAGTAAAAAATGTGTTTGGTATGGATTGTCAGATTACAAAAGATCCTCTATTTGGTACGCCATTATGTATCCCATTCGGTAAGGGAAGATGCATTCTTAAGGAAGTTGGAGTTTAAGTGGATTTACATCTTGATAAGCTCCGAAAATTACGTTTGACTACAGTAAAAATGAATTCTTTTCTTTCAATTGAAACGACTAAGCTCATGGATGAATCATGCTTAAAGGAATATATAGTTTCTATTCAACATCATATTGGTGCAACTAATATAAAAGCTGCAGCATCTATTTTTTTAAAAAGATATGCATTCTTGTCTGTTATTTATTTGTATACAATGACGATGAACAATAAAAGATTAAATATCTCTTTTGAAAATGTCTCATTAGAAACGAACGATAGCAGTGAGCTTTGGCTACCTTGTTTCTATATTCACCGTTTAGAAGTACAAGCTCTTAAAGAAAATAGACAGCAATGGCGAGCAAATAGTATAGAGTTGCTTTTTAAAGAGCATATATCACCAATACTCAATACTCTTTCTAATGTTACGAAGGTGTCTAAGTTAGTTTTATGGGAAAACATTGCAGTATACATTTTTTGGCTATATGAAACGTTCATATTAGAGGAAGAAATTTCACAAGATATTTTAACTCGTGCACAGGAAGACTTTCAATTTATCATTTCCCCCACAGCAAGTAAGCTTTTTGGAGATTATAGTGAAAATCCTTTAGCAAGATACTATGAAGGAGAACTTGAAACTATCAATAGGAAGAGAACTACTTGTTGTTACTCTCATTTAACTAAAAGCCAGAAGTATTGTACGACCTGTCCACATATTATATCTAAGTGAAATTTGTTTAGGTACCTTTCCTTTTCGAATTCAGATTATTTTATGTAACTGGTACCCCACTATAACTACTGTTAATGCTTCTTTTATTTTTTATGGAAAAAAGTCGGCGAAGAGTCTACATTTGTTAACCACTGTTGTTCTAAATTATTTACCCCATTTTTAATCCAAACGTCCCCTTGGTTTTCCTTATCCCTCTTTCGATACCATGTAATAGTTGCCCCAATCACTTGGGGTGTATCGTCTATTTCATAGTTCGGTGGAAAGGTAAGTTGCTTTTGTTCTCCCGATTGAATATTAATAATATACAGCTTTGTAAACATAGTCGGAACTGGTCCCAATTTCCATTCCTTGTTTTCTTTTGCCCGAGCAACAATTATTTCATCTGGAGAAAGCCATTCTAAATCCAGATCAACATATCCTTTAGGTGTATATTCCTTTCGATCCTTTATGGAAGGAATATTAGTAACGGCGGTATTTTTGTTTTCAACCTGAAACCTGCCTTCACCAGATATAAAAGCTAGTTGATTTTTTCTAGGAGCCCATTTTATCCAGTTTTCATACCAAAGCATCTTTCCAATAACTTGAAATTGGTCTCCTACTGATGGGAGTACAGCTAAGGTATTGCTATCATTGGACCAAGATGCAGTTGGCATTGCTAGAAAGCTAACCCACTTACCATCAGCACTCCATTTAAAATATTGGGCATCAATTGCAAATAAGTCTGTCATATTTGTTTGAATGATATAAAAAGGTTTTATTTTAGTTGTATCAAGATTGGCATCTACTGGAACTTTGAAGAGTTGGACTGGCTCCCATCCAGTAGGCAGCAGATTAGACTGAGATGAAACGATAAATTCTTTTCCGTTTGGAAACCATTCGAAATCACTAACCCCTAAAGAGACATTCTCAAATCCTTGCGGTCGTCCATTTTTTGTTTTTGTAACGTTTAGGACACCCTCAGAAGTGTAAGCTAGTTGATTTGAAATTGGAGACCATTTAAAATTTCTCGTTTCAATTTGGTATGGCTGATAGTTTTCTTTTTTCTTTAAATCATATATAAACAAATATGTGTTATCTCCATTCTCATCACCAGCTAAATAAGCAAGGAACTGACCATCCTTTGACCACTTTGGTAAGGAAACATGTCGATCTGTTGTAAGTTGCGTCTCCTTATTGCCCTCTTTCATCCAAAGCTGATGATCTCGTATAAAAGCCGCTTTCAGTTGAACTTCAGCAGTAGCACCTATTGAAAAGTTAAAACTAAGTAGTAGTATGAATATTAAAATCCGAATTGCCATTCATCGCACCTCCTTGTAATAGGATGTCCTTATGAATAACATAAATTCGATCAGCAGACATAACAGTATTTGGGACCAATAAATCATTCCTTGTAAGTTGAGGAAGTAAAATTGCTCAACAAAAAAGATACATCACAAACTATATGATCAGTTTCCAATTAGAGGAATGCATTGCATGAAGTGAAATTTTATATTTTGGAATGTTTCTTCTCGTTTAAGTACTAAAAGATATTGTTTGTAAAAATTTTATAAAAATTATCAATAAATATATCCCTGTTTTGAAATAATTTTCCGATATGTCTTCACAATCAATTTTCTCGTTTGCCCTATCAAGTAAACTGGATATATGTGTCAAATTATAAATGTTCGTTTTTTCTAAAGAATAAGTAATTTTCTACTTTTCTTTTCATTAAATACATGATAGAATACATTAATTTGTGCATTAGGCGATAATTTTCTCGATATTACAAATTAGTTTTTTCTACAAGAAAAAGAAAGTAAAAGAGGATTAGATGGGGAGATGTTTTGATGGAATTCAGAGGAGCTAGTGTTTACGATCAAACGGATTTTTTTTCAAATTACATGAAAAGAAGAAACAGACAAGATAGTCCAAATAATGCTATTGAAGGTCCAATTATCTATGAATTAATTGGAAGTATTCAAGATATTGACGTCTTAGATTTAGGGTGTGGTGATGCATCGTTTGGAAAAGAACTCTTTCATTTAGGAGCAAAAAACTACATAGGAGTAGAAGGTTCGGAACAAATGGTGGAAGCGGCACGCTCTAACATACTTGAACAAAACGGGACAATACATTTTGAAACAATTGAATCCTATGATTATCCAAAAGAGGCATTTGATCTTGTGACATCTCGATTTGCAATCCATTATGTTTCAGACATTAACCGCCTGTTTCAAGATGTTCATAAAACACTTAAAGAAAACGGGAGATTTGCTTTTAGTGTCCAGCATCCACTTACAACTTCATCTTTTGCTAGTAAGCAATCTGGAGATAAACGCGGTAATTGGATTGTCGATGACTACTTCCATGAGGGGGAAAGAAAAGAACCTTGGATTGACCAAATAGTCGTTAAGTATCATCGAACAATCGAAAATTATTTTATGGCACTTAGACAAGCTGGTTTTACAGTATTGGATTTACGTGAAGGTACACCAAAGCGCGAACATTTTAGTAGCGAAGAAGAATTTGTTAGAAGACAGCGGATTCCAATCGTCTTGGCTTTTTCTTGTGTAAAGTAAAATAAATATCCTCATATTATTTGAAAAACAGTTAAAAGAGAAATTATGCTTTTGATAAAAATGGTGTGTTCAAAGAGTAAATAAATACATCGGTGGAATCATTATCGAAAATACCGATGAAGTTATACAGTCAATTTATCGACTAGATACTGCTTTAATGTTATCCATATTATTCACCAACTTAATAAATGATTCTGCTAAAAGGGATTACTATCTCAAGCGAGTTCATTTTTTAAGTCAAAAAATAAACAACACCTTATAGTCATATTCTTATTCAACACTAACGGCAGTTTCGTTTAACAAGAGGTTGCCTTTATGGGCAGATTTTGCTCCAATTCAATGCTTTAGTAACTCCACCAATCACTGCATTCAAAAGGACCCAAACCAATTCTTATTGTTATTAGACCACCGAAGAAAAGAAACCATTTTGAAAAAAGATTGATCAAAGTGGTTTCTTTTCTTATCAGTGAGTTTGCTGTTTTGATAAATAAGATTGGACATTTTACTTGATTTTCTCAGCCAGCTCCAAAACAATTCCTTCTGGCCCACTAACGAAGCATAATTTATAAGCGTTTTCGTAGTTTTGTATCTCTCCAATAAGTACTGCGCCTTTTTTGGTCAATTTTGTAACCATGGCTTCAATATCTTCTACATCAAAGGCAATATGCTGGATACCAAGAGTATTTGCTAAAGGACGCTGTATGCCACTTTCACCCGCGGGTGTGTGAAATTTTACTAGTTCTATATTTGCGTCACCATCTGGCGTTCGCAACATTACTAGTTCTATTTTTTCGTCACCATCTGGCGTTCCCAATATTGCAACTTCCTCTTTAACGTCTTGAAGCCCCATTATGCGCTCCATTCGCTGCACCCACTCGCCTTCCACTTTTCCTTCCCCTAGCATTTCAAGGCCACAGTCAAGAAAAAACGCTTTTGCTGCAGGAAGATCATTGACGATTATACCCACATGATCTATTCTATGGATTTTCATATCTCATACCACCTTTTTCCTAATTTTATCACATATTTCTCCTAAAGATTTCTTCTCGATTGCTTAATAGCTTTTCCTCTTTATTCTACAAACTGTCCCTTTAACAGAACAATTTATTTTCAATTTAACAATTCATTAATCTACTTTTTAATTCAGATGTTCTTTCCCTTCATTATAAAAATGCCCCTTTAGATAACCATATCCAAAGGGGCAAAACGTCGCGACTTTATTTCATCTATAATTTTTGTTGGTTTGGAATAAAGTTTGATCAAAAGTTTGCTACAAATGTTGATTATACAATAGAAGAAACTCACGCATTTTGAAAAAAGATTGATCAAAATGCGTGTTACTTCTATTTCTAATAATTATATTTTGTAAAAAAGATTGATCAGAATCCTTCCCCTCTTACCATTAATGATAAAAGGGAAGGACTTTTCATCTGTTCAACTAATTCTTGATAAAAAGAAACAAAACTTTTAATTAGATCTAATTTCAACCACAGCACTTTTTGTATTTATACACTTTACCAGTTTTCTCATTTATTTTCCCGCAAAAGCAAGGATCATTTCTTCTTAATTTTATTCTACCTTCTTCTTTCTTTATGGGGGGCAAATTTACTTTCTCAGTATTAAGTGATACAGACTGGACAATAAAATTTTGATTGCCATAACTTATTTCAATTTCATTCAAATTATAATCTACTCCCTCCTTTGGCAAGAAGAGATTATTATCAATAATTCGAATAACTTCTAATAAATCACCATTTGTATCAGCTAATATCTTCAAAAAGGATGCCTCATTAATAATTTTTGCTGAAGAATCAATAAAAGAGCTACCAATATTGTTTTTTGATATCACGCATGAATAAATTTGGTTTACTTCCAAATCATTCTGCCCAAAAGCTCTCTCTAAGACATCACTAGTGTTTTTCAAGGCGTATTCTTTAATTAACTTTGCCTGCGAAATACCCTTTTCAAGGTCTTTGTCCCTTGCACAAATTTCTTTGATAGAATCAATAGACAACAACCATTTAATTTCAGAAAGGAAAAGAACCTTTCTATTTTTATCATAAAGAATTAAATCCATATCAGGTAAGGGATCTGGTAATTTCTTAGCAGTAGAAACACTAATATTCGAATAATATTTTAATTTTTCAGATAAATCACCCAACATTATATCTTCTTTAAGGTTAGAGAGTCTCGAATAATCACCTTGTGCAATTTTATTTAAGAGATAAATCAAGTTTCTCTCAAAATTACTATTTATTATTAGATTGGGTGGTATGGCAATATTAATATCATCCAAAGGTATAATTGGTTGCCAAATTACATGCCCGTTTGTGATTGAAGCATCGTATAAAAGAGTTTCTAAAATTAACCTTACTTGTTCATTTGCTACCTTTGATTTATCTGTGATTTCTTTAGATAAGTCTTCAAATGTAGTAATCATAACAATATATTCAATGGCTCCTCCCTCTTTTTTTGAGGATTTACATGCAGCCTCGTGTATTAATGATTTTCTTAATAACACTTCCCATACTTTTCTGAATTCTCCTAGTGTAAACCCGTGCATTTTCCAGTCCTCTGGTAATTCACTAAAGTATTCAACTTGTGCTTTACTTATTAATTCAAAACTATTCAATTTAGCCTCTGATATATCATATTGTAAACCTTGATCGTTAAAGTAAATTTCTTTTTCAAGATTAAAACAATTAATAATATTATCTGGAATGGCTTTTAAAGCTTTTACAAGATTATCCTCTTTTGTGTTTTGTGCAAGAACAAGGTCCGCAGCTTCTCTTTTTCCTTGATCACCATTTTTAAATTTAAATATAAGCTGGTTATTTTCTTCGTTATATTCTACAATTTGTCTACCTCTTGAAAGCAGAGTATATCCATCACATATCCTACCGTACATCATCGATTGAATAAAAGTTTGTGAAGCAGCAAAATATAATTTACCATTATAGTCAATTTCTACAGAAGAGACACCATAAGGACAACATTCATATATCCATTTAATTGTTTGATCTAAACCATCAATAAAATTATTTATAACTAAGTCCTTATCGCTAAGCTTTTTTGAAATCAAGCCCCTTGCTTCAAATATTGAAGGGGCAAATTTTATACCATCTTCAAAAACCCTTAAAGCATTAAGAACAGCTGTACCTCGTTCGTTTTTTAGAAAAATATCACTTAAATGGTGTTTATCTATTATGTCTTCAATTGTTCTTTCAACTGATTTTTCCATTTGAACCTCCAAGTAAGCTAAAGTAAATTGATTCACACTCTTCACAGCAATTTCAACATAAATATCCAATAAAAAACGCCTCTGAGAAAAACTAGAGAGTTTATTTTTATAAAATATAATTATTAATAATGGTCCAATCTATAAAAAAAGTCTGTTTTTTTACAGACTTTTTCCTTATAAAGTTACTTTTATATTTTCCTCAAATCTCTCTTTTAACCACTTATAAAGAGATTCTATTACAAGTGAACTACTGTTTCGCATAATAAATATTTTATCTTGAATTTGTCTGCACTCTTCTAATGATTTATCTGGTAATCCAATGATTGATTCTACCTCGCCTAAATATTTCTCCTTTTTTTCAGCTAATTTTAGGTTCCCAATACCTGTTTCGAATCCAAAAAATAAAATTGAAGAAATCGGAAATACAAATGAAGCAACAGAATCCACAAAGGGGTTGTTTATAATCCACATTGTTATGAAGCATATAAAGATAATTAAAATAGTTATTCCAATTACTAAATAACCATATTTTTTTCTCAACTCAAAATCCCAATAAAGGTTTGTTCTTTGGCAAATTAGTACACTGTCTGGATATTCCATCTTGCTTACATTAGGATACCAGTCACGTAACTTTGTTCTTTCGACAATCGATAAACTTTTACTTTTTTCATATATTAATTCCTTTCTTACTTTTTTTCCCACAATATGTTTGTTCCACTTTAGACCAAACACTTCTGTATCAAATTCCTCTTGAATAGTAGCAGCCTGTTGCACCTTATGTTCAATTAACTTTTTATATAAAAAGATGTTAAATAACGCTAGAATAAAACTACCCAATGCAACACTCGCTTTATATTGTGGAAATTTTAAAGTTATTACAAGAGATATTAAACTTAATAAAATTACGCTACCTCCATAAAATTTCCATAATTTTTTTGCTTCTCTATAAAGGACTCTTTGTGCTGATAACAAATCTAAACATTCATCGCTGTTTTGGTCTTTTATTAATGCCAAAATACCCTGCTCCTTTATTATTTTCTACTTTCTTTTATTACATTATAAAATAGTTCATAAGATTCTATTATTAAACACAATATCAAGCCTATTTCGATTAGTTAGCCGAAGAGAAATATTGGTAGCCAGTATTATTCATATTCATCCCCGAAAACAATTCGCCATTTTTTATCAGCATTTTCGTAGTCCTTGGCATCTTCAAAATCTATAGCATCCTGTACTGCAGCCATAAATTCATTTGCTTTAGAGTCTACAGAATACTTTTTAGATAAATCTAAATCGTTAAGGTCACCTTGAATTTCTTTAGGGTCCCAAACAGCACTCCAAATTGCACTTTTCAAATACTTAAAGAACCCCATTAATTGATAAGGTCTTGTTAACCATAATTCTCCTTCATCATTCTCAAAATAATCCAATACTAGATTTTCAATTAAATATGAAGAAAGTTTTAGTGAGGAATGTACTTTATTACAATACTTAATAATTCTTATAAATTCTATAACATTATAATCAATCGATTTATTTAAGTTGGTTACTCGATTTTGATCAATTCGAGGGTCAGTCTTTTGCCAATGGCCATTACCATCCGGAATTAAATAATAAGAACGTCCGTCTGATTCTTCACTAGTTTTAAAAGCTGGAACAATATCAAAAGTCCAATCGTAGCTAATTAATTTTAAAGTAACCACTTCTTTACGAGTATTAATATCAGAGTTTTTATACTGTGAAACTTTATTAATATTATCTCGAATTTTATTTAGTAATTTTCTAGAATTAAGATACCCATTATCATCTCTAAGCACATATAATTCTTCAGCTGTAGCTGGTGGAATCATTTTAATGGTACCTCCATCTTGAAAATAAGTAGTCCCGTTTGCTGAAAAAAGAAGCATAAAATCAATATCATCTAGTGGACGAATTTTAGTACGTCTCGAGAATGACCCATAGTTAAAAGTTTCTCTATTAGAAAACAACTTAGGAAAGTTAGTTGTTTTCTCAGGAAGAGCAACTAATTGTTCATGTAAGAAATCTCTACTTGAACGTGCCTTCTTTGTCACTTCAGGGTCCAAATTAATTTTGTCTTTAATAAATGTACTCATATTTACTCTAGTGTAAGTCGACATGTTATTTCCTCGTTTCATTTTATTATTCGATAAAATAAATGCTACTGGTAGCACTTGCTTTCAAGAACCATTTTTTTACTTGCTATATCGTTGGTATAGTATCTTCAACTTGATTCACCTGATGTTTAAGATCCCTCCTACACCATGCTTATTATTTTAATAATAGAATTTATTTCCTAACTTTTCGGAATAGAGTTAGAAGTGAATAAATCATAACTTTTCTTATTAAAATGCTCTTAAATCTTCCAGAATTATACTCTATTTTTTATAATATTATAGCATACAACGGTATAAATTAACTATATATTGTGTTTTATACATAAAATAATTCAACATATTGTATTATAATGAATTCCTCATTAGTCGGTAGCCTTAAAATCAGAGTTTATAGTAATTGAAAGAGTTAATACGAATTAAAGACAACTGTGTCGTGATGTGAATAGAGTTTAATTAGTAAAATTATTTGATTATAGAATAAATAGTTAAATAATGGACAATAAATGTTGTAAGTAGGAGGGGAAATTATTTATGTTAAAAAAAGAAGATGATAAAGTAATTTTTTGCTATAGCTGTCGCAAAAAGAGTCTATTTACGCGGAGAGATGTGAGTAATAATAGTGGTGTAGAAAGCCATTGTAGCGAGTGTACATATCTGTGGTTTGAATGGCAAAATCGAGCAGTAGAGCGAGAAAAGGAAAAATGGCAAGAATTTAATGGAGGATTAGTAAATAATAAAAAAATTCCTCTTTCAAATTTCATACAATAACATTGTCTTTAAGTAACGTGAACATTCCGAGAACAAGATTCTCTAATATTCAAATATAAACAACACCGTTCTAAAGTTATGAGCGGTGTTGTTTGATTTTACACACTAATCAAGTGCCCGTTTTACCTTTGCATTAGCTGAGAACTCTATTATTTAATATTTCTATAGCCTTTAAAAAATTGGAGTAACTGTCTTTTCCATAAACTTCATTATTATTTTTAAAAAAGTTGTTAACCATATAGTCTTGTGCTTGTTCTAAAGAAAAAGATCTCGCTTCTCTAACCAGTTTTAGGTAGGAAATAAAGTAATCTTTAGATAAATTAGCACCATTATTTACAGTCACTTAAATTCACCTCTAACATTTGGATACCTCAGTTCCACAACATGATTGTGCATAATTTTGTGGCCCCAAATTAACACTACACACACCAGTTTCCGGCAAATCAAGTTCTACCTTTCTAGCCGATTCAAAATCACCAGTCAAATGGGCCACAATAGATCTAACTTGTTCATAACCAGTAGCCATTAAGAATGTTGGAGCTCGACCATAACTTTTCATTCCTACTATATAAAAGTCTTTTTCTGGCTGTCTTAATATCTCTTCCCCATGAGGTCGAACAGTACCGCAACTGTGAAGGTTTGGATCAATTAATGGAGAAAGTGCTTCGACGCTTTCTGTAGCAGTATCAATGTTTAGTCTGATTTCTCTTTCAAACGAGAAGTCTGGACGGCTGCCTGTGTTTGCAATGATTTCATCAACGGGAGAAAGTGTTTCTTCACCATCTTCTGATTCTCCAGTGATTGCGATTCCATCGTTTGTTTTAGTTAATTGATGAATAAAAAATGGGGTATAGACTTTTACTTGACCACCATCAACTAATTGGTGGATACGACTTCCCAACTCCCCTCTTGCTTCAAGAGCGTCTTTATCTTCTCCACCGTAAGCATCTTCTACGCTTTTCTTTCGCATAATCCACGTAATTTCTACATCATCATTTAACTGTGATAATTCTAAAATCGTGTTTATGGCTGAATGACCGCCACCTACAACAGCTACTCTTTTGCCTTTGTATTTAACCTTATGCTCCTCTTTAATATCTGGAATACCATAATATATATGTTGTTTTAATTCTATTTCTTCTTTTGTCCAAACATTATCGGCATTTATCGGATTTGGATGTGACCAAGTTCCCGTAGCATCTATGACTGCCCTGGCTTCAATTCTTTTTGATACTCCATTTTGTTCCAGGTATAAAACAAAGGACGATTTTTTACGATTAGCAGACTTCATTTTATCTAAGCCTTTTTTACTGATTGAAACAACTTTTGTACTTAGTAATAGATAAGGTTTTATTTCAGGTAAATTTGCTAAAGGCTTCAAATAATCGTTAACTAATTCACTTCCTAATGGAAGGTCATTTAAAACAGGTTCTTTCCAATCATGATCTTCTAGAATTTTTTTTGCTATCTTATCAATATTGTACTGCCATGGTGAGAATAACCGTACATGTCCCCAGTTTAGAATATTACTCCCAACACTATCACCTGACTCGAGTAATATAAAACGTTCACCGATATTAGCTAGATGGGCAGCCGCTGCTAAACCTACAGGACCAGCACCTATAATCGCTATCGGTAATTCCTTGTTTGAAGATTTTGCTACATCTAAATTTATTTTTGCAGCAGGTACGCAGCATCCACCAGTGTTTCCTTGTTTCAGTTCAATGTTATTCATTTTCTTACCTCCATAAAATTTTAGTTGTAGTAATATTAACGCTCTCATTAATTGCACTTTGCAAGTAATATATATTTTTTTAAGCAAGACTTAATCTTGCTTAAAGTAGAGGTGTACAGCAAACACTTGATTTGGACATAGCTTGATTTAGTAATTTAATAGAACGAATAACTGTTTCTCTTTCAAATTCGTTCATATGCGAGAATACTTCCTCTAAATAAGCATTCATCGATTCGTCAATGGTTGTAGCGACAAATTTACCTTGTACTGTAAGGGATAAAATATATACCCTTTTGTCTGCTGAGGAAGGTGTTTTCTTTACTAATTCCATTTTAATAAGAGTCTGGACTTGCCGGCTAAAAGTCGTTATATCCATCGCTATCGTTTCTGCAATCTGTTGCATGGATGGTGATGATTGTTTATCTATTTCATAAAGAATGTGACTTTGTACGGATGATATATCCACGGCTCCAATTGAACAACAATTTTTATTAAGAAGTCCAAACCTACGAGTAAGCAATTGAAATAGTTCACGTTTGTTTTCCATGTTTTCACCTCTTCTATAATATATACACCATTTACTTGCAATGTGCAACAAATAACATTAAAATTTCATTAAATACTTTTTAATTTTATTGGGGGAATCAGACATGAATTTTATTATTAGAAATGCTATTAAAGCTGATTGGGTCGAAATTAAACAAATTTATGAAGCTGGGATTTCCACAGGTTTAGCTACATTTGAAACTATAGCACCCACCACTTATGAACAATGGATCTTAAATGCTTCACCTGAATGTACTTTAATTGCACAAGCCGAAAATAAAATATTAGGTTGGTGCAAAATTACACCGATATCAAGTCGTTTGGCTTATGTAGGTGTCGGCGAAGTTAGTGTCTATGTTCATCCTGAAGCACAAGGGAAAGGAGTCGGCAATTTACTCTTGAAAAACTTGATTACTTTATCTGAAGAGAAGGGATTTTGGACTTTACAGGCTTCTATTTTCTCTGAAAATAATAACAGTATTTACTTACATAAAAAAAATGGCTTTAGAGAAGTAGGTATAAGAGAAAAAATAGGGAAATTAAATGGCAAATGGAGAGATAGTGTTTTATTAGAGAAAAGAAGCAATTTAGTCGGATTAGAAGGAGATTTTTAATTTATTTGCCCAAGACCAATTAAATTTGTTATATCTACTGAACTACTTGAAAGAATCCATTATGGATTGTCTTAAATGGATTCTTTTTGTATGCTTTATAACTCCTGCAATTACTTACCTAGCAGCATTCAGGTTTCCTGTTTTGATGTTCTTTTACTTGTTAGGGATAGACTGTAGGGCTTATCTCGTAACAAACTTTCTCACAGTTGGCTATGGTTACCTAAGAGAACACTTTGCCAATTACATTCGATGTTCAAGATAATGCAATAGTTTTTTCACGACATATTGTGCGTCAGGACCTACCCCTCTTAAGGTAGCAGAAGCAAAGGATCGTTGCCCTTCCATTCCCACATAATAGAGACCTGGAACTTCGCTTATACCCGCTTTATGTGATGGCTTACCCTCCTCATCCAATGCTCCAATCGCTTGAAGATATGGTAACTGTGGTCTGTATCCAGTCGCATATATAACAGTATCTACCTGTTCTTTTGTCCCGTTTGGCCAAATAACTCCGTTTTCATAAAAGGACGTAAACATCGGTTGTTGATCTGGTTTTCCTGCTATTATTCGCTCTTTGTATTTACCAGTATCATTAACAGCACTCGAACTAGGTGCTGTTTTTCCAAATCGCCAAAAGGGAAACTTGTCAAAACCAATAAATTTCAACCAAAAATGCAAATCCTTACCCCATACTTTTTGTTTTACAAACTTAATTGGACTTAACACTGCTAAAGACGTTTGACTCACCTCAGCTAGCTCAACTGCAATCTGAATGGCAGAATTCCCACGTCCCACAACCAATACTCTTTGATTTATAAATGGCTCTGAATTTTTGTATTCGGAGGAATGAATAGTTAGACCTTTAAACCCATCCCGCCCAGCTATATTCGGTATGAATGGATTGTTAAACGAACCGGTTGCATTAATGATAGTTCGTGTTTGAAATGTATCCCCTGTCATCGTACGAATCGTAAAACCTTCACTACCTTTTTCAACAGATTCTACACGCTGGTTGGTTTCAACTTTCAATTGAAACTTCCTCTTGTATTCCTGTAAATAACGAACGACCTCATCTCTCTTCGGATACAGACTTTGTTCTCCGGGGAATTTCATACCTGGCAGTGATGAATAACCTGCTGGAGAGAATAGTTTAAGACTGTCGTAATAACGTGACCACGAACCACCTACCTGATTGCTTGATTCCAAAATTAGATATCGAACCCCTTTTTTCTGCAAATGATAGCCTGAAGCAAGACCTGCTTGCCCTCCTCCAATGACTATTGTATCTAAAATTTCCACTCAAACACTCTCCTTTTTATTTGTATTTTACAAGTTCTTAAAATGATAAATAATGAATACCATTTGTTACTGCCAATAATTCGACATTGTATAGATCACGTTATAATTATTGATGTAATTATAACCTCACAAAGGTATAACTTTAAACACCGATTAAAAAACAACTATAAGATCAATTGTTTTCTTAATAAATATATACATCATTTATTTGTAAAATGCAACTATTTGTTATATATTAAAAGAAAGAACTGTAAATGGTCATACTTAAATTGATTGGATGTGATTGGTTGACAATTAAAATTTATTCTTCTTCAGCTAAAGGAAGGTTAGTTAAGAAGCGTAAGAAAAAAAGGGAAATAAATAACTTTATTAAGCACGCTGGGGATTAGGAGTGATTAGTATTGTCCGGAACAATCAAAGGGGAAAGTAAATCTTCTGTAATTGTCATTGTTGCCTTGATTACCGCAATAAGTCTGCTCGGGGATTCAATGTTATACATTGTCTTGCCCTTATATTGGAAAGAAATTGGCCTTGACTCGATTTGGCAAGTTGGAGTACTTCTATCTATTAACCGCTTTATCCGTCTGCCCTTTAATCCAATTGTCGGCTGGTTATATAATAGGATAACTTTAAAAACAGGATTAATAATTGCAATTATATTAGGTAGTATTACGACATTAGGATATGGACTATTAAATGGATTTATTGCATGGATTATTCTCCGTGGAATATGGGGGATTGCATGGTCTTTTTTTAGAATTGGAGGTTTATCAATTGTAGCCTTTAATACTGAAGAAAATAATAGAGGTAAATCAATAGGTCTATACAATGGACTATATCGATTAGGGAGCTTAGTAGGCATGCTAGCAGGAGGGCTGCTAGTTCCAATTTTGGGTTTAAGTACTGTTTCGATTATTTTTGGATGCCTTACGCTGTTAGCTCTACCTATAATTTTTATATATGTTAAAACAACTCCATTAAAAGATCATGAGCAGGATAATAAGGATAAGGTTGTATTTATTGATAACTCAATTGTAAACAGTCTCAAACAGAACAGAGGAAGGATTGTTTTTACTGGTTTCTGTATCACTTTATTATTTCAAGGGATATTTATGTCAACATTAAGTTCTGTAATTGAGCAAAACCATGGAGAAAGTGTCACCTTGTTCGGAACTGTGATCAGTGCAACTTTTCTAACTGGTATTATTTTATCGCTACAATGGATATGGGGGCCATTTTTAGGGGTACGTTTTGGAACTTGGTCAGATGGGGTCAAAGGAAGAGTGCCTGTATTAATTATGTCACTAATTTTTGCAAGTTTGACGTTTGGGATTATTTCTAGTGAACTTCCAATCCTAATATTGATTTTCTTTACATTTCTTGTCATGATTGCAGCAACCTCTCTAACGACAATTGTTGATGCAATTGCATTAGACATTTCAAAGAACTCAAATGTAGTTTCATTTTTAACTTCATACTCAATTGCTCAAGATCTTGGGGCATCCATTGGTCCATTTATTAGTTTCTTGATTATAGGTTTAGAATATGGTTTCTCCTACATTTACTGGGGAGGGGCAATCTTATTTTTATTATTAGCAATTCTTTGGTCAACCTCCTATAAAACAGAAGGAAAATCTATTTCAATTTCTTAATCAAAATTCTTGTAAATTATCTCAATTTCGAATATAAAAGTCCCTTAAAAACAAAAAAATTTAGGCTGTGTTAGAGGTAAAGGTTGATTTTTCGTAAAATGGTTTTATGAAGGTTGCCTGCATCTTAAAAAGTTTGTGAAAAAATGCACTTAAACTAACGCAGCAGTTTAGTTCAACAAGAAAAATGAAAAATATTCTATATTGAATGCTTTATTTTATAATTTTGTGATGTACTAGAGTTTGTTAATGTGCGATCCAATAATTTTTCTGTAAAAGTCATAAAGTAATTAAGTACAAGTCACTTTAACTTGAATTAGACCTCATATAATTGGAACACCCCTCAATCGGTAGACTCAACTATCCACGAAGGGGTGTTTTTATATTGAAAAAATTAAATATTCTAAATATCGCCTTGCTTTAACCCCCCCCCGGGGGATATATTTATGTAAAAGGAAGGGATGAAAATGGATCATCATTCGCATGTTCATAAAAACAGAAAACAAGTAATAAACAGACTAGCAAAAATCGAAGGTCATGTACGTTCGATTAAAGAAATGACACAAAACGGGCGAGATTGCCCAGATATTCTACTTCAGATAGCTGCAGTACGCAAAGCTTTAGATAACGCCGCAAAGATTATTTTAACTGACCATATGGAAGGCTGCTTGGTGGATGCCGTAAGGAATGGAGAAGAAGAAAAAGTCCTTCAAGATATTAAGAAGGCATTAGAAAATTTTATTCACTAAGGAAATGGTGAGTTATTATGACCAATGATAAAATAATGAATAATTTGACTTGGAAAGAAAAAACTACCGCTATTTTAGCTTTAGCTGTGCCTGCTATGATTGAAAATATTCTTCAAACCATTGTAGGGTTTGTTGATACATTGTTTGTAGCTAGGCTTGGATTAGCCGAAGTGACTGCTGTCGGAGTTGCGAATGCAGTGATAGCTGTTTACATTGCCATCTTCATGGCAATTGGTGTGGGTGCATCTTCTCTCATCTCCAGAAGTATTGGGGCTGGGGATATGAATAGGGCCAAGGCTTTAGCAAAACAATCCACGATTTTAGCGATTATCTTTGGACTAATTTTCGGATTGATTTCCCTCTTTTTTTCCAAAAATTTACTTTCACTTATTGGAGCAAAACAAGAGGTTATGGAACTAGGATCTGTCTATTTAACAATTGTTGGAGTTCCTTCTGTTTTTATTTCACTAATGCTTATGTTTGGTAGTATTCTTCGAGCATGCGGAGATACAAAAAGACCTATGTATGTGAGCTGGTGGATGAATATCTTGCACATTGTACTTGATTATATCTTCATATTTGGAATAGCAGGTTGGTTTGGTTGGGGTGTTGCTGGTGCAGCATGGGCAACAGTACTTGTAAGGATTTTAGGAACCCTCGCTTTATATTACTATATTCGAAAATCAGAACTGTCTTTTTCTTTGTTCGACGAAATCGATTCAAGTACATTGCTGGCACCAATTTTAAAATTATCAGCTCCTGCCGCTATAGAAAGGCTTACTATGCGATTAGGGCAAGTCCTTTATTTTGGACTAATTGTTTACATTGGAACGGAGACATTTGCTGCCCATACTATTGCTGGAAATATTGAAACATTCTCATATATGCCTGGATATGGCTTAGCAATTGCTGCAACTACTTTAGTTGGGATGCATATTGGGGCTGGTAAATTTAAAGAAGCATACCATTATGGTTTGCTGACAGCTGGGATTGCAGTTATTTTTATGAGTTTTATTGGAATAATTATGTTTTTTGGCGCACCCTGGATGGCGACGTGGTTTACAGACGATTTAGAAGCAATTAAAATGGTTACCATCGCTTTAAGGATAGATGCTTTCGCACAACCAGCTTTAGCCATCGGCCTAGTACTTGCGGGTGCTTTACAAGCCGCCGGTGATACTAAAAGTCCGATGTACAGTACAGCCATCGGAATGTGGTTAATACGGGTTGTTGGAATTTACTTTTTAGGAATTTACTTTAATTTAGGAATTGCGGGCATTTGGATTTCAATAGCAATCGATCTATTTATTCGTGCAATATTTTTATCTTGGAGATATAGAAATACTTTTAGAATCATGATGAACGAAGATAGTTTAAACAAAGAATAAACAATTGAAAAAGGAAATTTCTAACTTCCTAACGATAGGTGGTTTATAACCTTTGGATGAATATATACAACTCATTCCATTACTGAACATAGCACTTAAATTTTTCTTTTTACTTATCTTAAACTTGGGCGTTGGGGCTATCGGCTTTGTGCCAAGTTTCTTTATCACAGTAATCAACATCGATACTATGGGTTTAGTATTAGGCTCCGTACTTACATTTATAGGAGAAATTCTTGGAGCGCTTATCGGGTTTCACCTATACCGTTGGGGCTTCTCTAAAATTCGTTCTAAATGGTTAAATAATTCTTTTTTTAAAGCTATGAAAAAAAGCTCTCCTACAAAAGTATTTATATTAATTATTCTATTTAGGGTTCTACCCTTTGTTCCATCCGGTCTAGTTACCGGAGGTGCATCTTTGACAACTATTAGTGGAGTGCGTTTTATGATTGCAAGCTCTATAGGTAAAATACCTTCAGTAATCCTTGAGGTTGCTGTAGTCTTTGGAGTTCTCCAAAAAGTATCTATGACTTACTTGTATATCTTTTTTAGCTTGTTATTAATCATAATTACATCTTATTGGTTAAGAAATAAAAAGAAGATAACAGTTTGAAGTAAATCGATAGTAATGAGTATATCCACACTAATTCTGAGTTCTTTCTTCAACTAACGGAGTGCTCTAGTAAAAAAGACGGAAAAAAATGTGCTTGGAAATGCTTCTTCAAGCTCATTTTTCTATACAAAATCAACCCTTAGCTTTAACATAGCCAAATTTTATTAAAAGCCCGAAGATAAAGAAAAGAAACCATTTTAATCAAGCAAATTTAAAATGGTTTCTTGCTTGCAGTTTATTAGCTTATTTCTATCCCTATAACTTATTCAATACCAACAACCCAGTGCTTTAAGTTTGGCTTTAATTGAAAGCATAAGCATAACTTAGTACTTTTACATTAACAGCAACTACTTCCACCTATAAGAACTAGCCCTGCACCTCCGTCATTTTCTTCTATATCAAGAGTTAGACCTTCTGTATCACTTACCTCCGAATCAATCGCTAACTTAATGCCATTGATAGTTTGAATAGTATCCGATTCTAGTGGTGAATCTAAAGACAATGCAAATTGAGGACCGCAGCAACCAGTATTAGTAAAGAGACGAATTCCATCTACACCTTTTTCGCTTATAACGTTTTCTAGTAGTTTTTTCGCTCCGTCAGTAATATTCATTTAATATTCCTCCTAAATTTCTTTATGCATTTGGAAAGATTCTTTTCAAAGCTTCTTTCATTTCTGGTTTTACATTAATTTTCGGTCGCACTGTATTAGCTATTTTTTCTGCTTCTTCAATTGTGTTTGCTTTTCCTAACGTAAGTAATGTTCCAATCGCCACTGTTCCGGTACGGTTACTTCCACCCTGGCAGTGAAAGTAAACATTTTCCCCTTTATTATATGCATTCACAACCTGTTCAATTGAGTTCTTTATAGAAGTGTCTTGTTGGTCTGCATCATCAATGATTGGACAGTGTACACTAATCTCATTAAAGCTTACGTTTGGCGATTCCGCTCTTAAATCAAATATTGTATCTACTTTTTCTTTTCCGAGTACATCACCTACAGCATCGGCACCGCCAATAAAAATACGGTCTTTAATTAATTCTTGATAATTCTTTTTTGTCATTACATTCACCCATCAATTAGTTAATATAATCTTTAAGTTTTTCGTATCCAACTTTTTCTTCATGAAGCCACGGAATAATGACACAGTTTGATGCTTTATTTTCATTTACTTCATGAATCCATTCCAACTCGCCCATTGCTTTTGCACTTAATACTGGATCTGTTGTATTTGTAGCATATAAACTTTGATTAATAACCCACCATTTAGGGCTTATTTTTGCTCTTCTTAGATCTTCCTGTAGTCGTGATGCTTCTAAAACTGGTGTTGCTTCAGCCAATGTAACGATAACAACCTCAGTTACTTTTGGATCTCGAAGTAAAGGAAGCAAATTCTGCACACTTTGTGGTATTTCACCTGTAGATTGCTCTATTTCTTTACTGTAAGACTGAGCTGCATCTAACAATAGTAAAGTATGACCTGTTGGAGCTGTATCGATGACTACGATTTCATTATCCGTTTTAGCCACAACTTCAGCAAATGCACGGAATACTGCAATTTCCTCCGTACAAGGTGAATTTAGATCTTCTTGTAGGTATGCAATACCATCTTCATCCAAATCATTACTTGCCTTAGATAATATATCTGCTTTGTATTTTTCTACTTCTTGTTTTGGATCAATACTACTGATACTTAAATTTTGGTTCATTAATTTACTTTGAAATTGATAATTAAGATGTGCAGCAGGGTCTGTTGTTGTTAAATGGACACGATGTCCCTTTTCAACTAACCCAACTGCAATTGCTGATGCGACAGTTGTTTTTCCGACTCCACCTTTACCCATAGTAAAGATTAACTTTGTATCTGAGGAAGAAAAGTCAGCTATAATATCCTTTAATTTAGATTGGTTACTTAATTCAGGTTGATTGTTAGATATAAGTGTTGATGATGTGTACATTTTGAATAGATAACGAAGGTTTTCTACACCTGTTAAGGAATATGAAACAAAAGGTAAAGAATATATTACAGACTGCTTCAAATTTTGGGGCATCTGTTTTAAAGAATTTCTTTGTCGTTGATAAAATGCAGATGATATCTCATCCTCTTTTAGATACTCACGAAGAAGTCCGTTCACAATAACAATTTGGTTTTTTATCCCTATATCTTTTAGTTCTATGGAGGCACGATCAGCTTCTAACAGAGAAGAAACGTCTGGTCTTGTAACTAAAATTAATGTAGTTTTAGTAGCGTTAGCTAAAACCTCTACTGCTTTAGAATAGAGATCTTTTTTACCAGCTAATCCTGATAATGGACCTAAACATGATGCTCCATGCGTACTTTCCTCTAGGAACCCATTCCATGCTGTTGGAAGTTGTAAAAGTCGTAATGTATGCCCAGTTGGTGCAGTATCAAAAATAACATGATCATACTGACTTACCACTTCAGTGTTGGTCAACAAGCTTGTAAACTCATCAAATGCGGCTATTTCCACAGTACACGCACCTGATAACTGTTCTTCCATTGTGATGACTACAGATTCAGGAAGTTTTCCTCGATATGGTCCCACAACCTTTTCCCGATAGGCTCTCGCTGAAGCCTCTGGGTCTAAGTTACATGCATATAGATTATTAACATTCGGAACTTCTTTTGGTGAGTTAGTTAGTTCGATACCAAATACATCTTGTAGATTGGAGGCAGGATCTGTACTGATTAATAAGACATTTTTTCCCTTATCTGCTAATGAAATAGCAGTCGCACAAGCTGTGGAAGTTTTTCCTACTCCCCCTTTTCCTGTCAAAAATAAAAATGGAGTATTTATTACATTCTTTGGCTGAAAATCTTGAAACATGATTATCTCTTCTTTCCGTTTTAAAGTGAATTTAAATTAATAGAAAGTCGACCTTTAGGCTTTTCTTTTAGTTCTTCCAAACCTACATTAAACCATTCTGCAAGTTCATCGTTTGATGGATAACTTCCTAGTTTTACAATTTCACCATCTACTAAAACTACTGGCAAAGCATCTGTTCCATTTTCATGTAATGCATTGTTAACCACACCATTTTCAACAAACTTATCCGGGTTGTTTGTTAATTGATATCGGGTAATATTAAATCCTTTTTTTTCGAGTGAATACAAAGCCGAAGCGACTCTCGTTAATTCTGGGTCAACACTTGGTCCACATACTCCAGTTGAACAACACATCGCCGGATCAAAAATTTCTACTTTTTTCATGCATTAAACCTCCTTATATAATATCAAATAAGCATATACTTATATCCTAGTGAAAAGAGAACCAAGAGAATATTCTCTTGGTTATGGAAATCATTCGCCTGTCTCAGCAAAACTCTTGATTCTTTCTCCAATTTCATCACGAACTCGTTGGAAGGTAGCCCACTTCTCTTCATCAGTTCCCTCTGCTTTTGCAGGGTCGTCAAAGCCCCAGTGATCACGTTTCACGTGTGGTGGTGTCATTGGACATTTATCTGCAGCATCACCGCAAAGAGTAACAACAAACTCCGCATTATTTAACGTTTCCATATCAATGATATCTGAAGTCTGATTAGAAATATCGATTCCAATCTCATTCATTGCTTTAACAGCATTCGGGTTTAAACCATGTGCTTCAATACCCGCACTAAGAACTTCCCACTCATCACCTAAATATTTTTTCCCCCAGCCTTCTGCCATTTGGCTTCTGCATGAATTTCCTGTACATAAAAAGTAAAGTGTTTTTTTGGTCATAGTAAGAAATCTCCTTTGGTTTTAACTTTATAAAAAGTATTAGTTTATTTTGAGTTACATTATTTGATTGCTCATATTAGAAAAACGATAACGAAATATATAGACCTAATAATGTAATGAATAAGATAGGGACTGTTAAAACAATGCCTGTTTTAAAATAAGTACCCCAAGATATCTTCACACCTTTTTGGGATAAAACATGAAGCCATACTAGTGTTGCAAGTGAACCAATTGGAGTAATTTTTGGACCTAAGTCAGATCCAATCACGTTTGCATAAATAAGAGCTTCGCGAATGGTACCAGAAGTATTCGTTTCTGCAATCGCTAATGCGTCAATCATCACGGTTGGCATATTATTCATTAGGGATGATAGGAAGGCGGCAATGAAGCCCATCGACATCGTCGCTACGAATAGCCCTTGTTCTGCAGCTACTTCAATAACTCCAGCTAACACACTTGTAAGCCCTGCATTCCCAAGTCCGTATACAACCACATACATACCGATGGAGAAAAATACAATATTCCATGGTGCTCCTTTCATAACTGTTCTTGTATCGACAGCACTACTTCTTCTTGCCATGACAATAAAAAATATCGCTATTAATCCAGCTACTATGGAAACAGGAACTTGGATGAATTCGCTACTAAAGTAACCGATAACTAATATTGCAAGTACATACCATGAAAGATGAAACATTTTTATATCTTTAATAGCTTCTTTCGGTTCTCTAAGCTTGGATAAGTCATATGTTCTTGGAATACTCTTTCTAAAATAAAATAATAATACGCTGATTGTTGCAATCAGAGAAAATATGTTAGGAATAATCATTCTCGAAGCATATTCCACGAAACCAATATTAAAGAAATCAGCGGATACAATGTTAACCAGGTTACTAACCACGAATGGTAGCGAAGTTGTATCTGCAATAAACCCACTAGCCATAATGAACGGGAAGATCATTTTTTCATTGAAGTTCAAGTTTCGAACCATTGCCAAAACAATTGGCGTTAATATTAAAGCAGCACCATCATTAGCAAAAAAGGCAGCAACAACAGACCCTAATACACTTACATATATAAACATCTTAATCCCATTACTTTTGGCAGCTCTAGCCATGTGTAATGCAGACCATTCAAATAAACCAATCTCATCTAATATCAAAGAAATGAGGATAATTGCAATAAAGGACAATGTTGCGTTCCAAGTAATGCCAACTACTTCATTGACGTCACCAAAGTCTACAACCCCTACTAATAACGCTATAATAGCTCCACCACAAGCAGACCAACCGATATTCAACCCTTTTGGTTGCCAGATGACGAAGATGAGCGTTACGATGAAAATCAATGCTGCTAAAAAAACTTCTGACAAAATACTAACCTCCTTTAGTTACATGAAATACGTAAACCCTGTTGTTCCAACTCTTTTAATTTGAAATCTTGATTTGGTAGATGATGAATCAAACTTTGGATGAATGGATACACATCATTTTCCTTATTCAATGAATAGATAATCCATTGACCTCTTCTTGTTTCTCTAACCAATCCAGCATCTTTTAACTTCCTGACGTGTTGACTGATAGCTGGCTGACTAACTTTAAATATTTCAACAAATTCGCAAACACAGTAATCATGTGAATCCAGCATTTTAAGCATTGATAGTCTTGTTTTATCGCCCAACAATTTTAAAATAGTCGCAGCTTTTTCTATTTCAAGGGTTGATAGTTCCATCTAATAACATCTCCTTATATGATTTATATCATTAGCATATAATAATTTACTTATATAATATTGTACTTATATGTATTTTGCAACCTTTTTTTATTAGTTATTTGTAAATATGTTTTAAATAACAATATACAGTCTAAGTATATTATTATTTATAGTGAATGAATCCCAAGGAATGAGGAATGAGAAATAACAAAGACGCATTGAAAAAACGGGAAATCATTAAATATTTTTACCATTTTTCCCTTTTAAATATTCCTCTAACATTGGTTTTATTTCGTTGAAATGATGTGAAGAATTTATTCCAGCTTTTTGTCGTACCTTCCAAAGTACAACTAGTTCACCGCCTTCTAAAAATTTATCTATAACTTTTAGACAACGTCTAATTTGAAAATCTTGAACAGATTCAGTTATTTCATTTAATAAACGGTTTGTATGTGGTAATTTTATTACTAGTCTCTTTTCAATATTTGACAGTATATTCAATCTTCTCCCTATGATCCCACGTGTAATTCTTACCGGTTTGTCTAGAGCTAATAATTCCGCGTAGAGGACATTGATCTTCGCATAGTATTCCTGATCCCTAAAATTCCAATCAACCGTTTTTACTTGCACTTTTTTTTGTTTATTTGGAATGTTACTACTAAACCATTCTTTATCATTTTTAGACAAAAACCTATAAATCTTTTTAAATTTCCCTAATAATTCTGTCCTACTATAATCGGGAAATTTTTTCATGCCCTTAAGTAATTCTATACGATACTTCTCGATTAATTCTTCTTTATTCATTGAATTAATATCCTCTTTCAATTTTTCACTATATCCCAGTTGAGTTCTAATTACCTTTGGAGAGGCTTCTAAATGTTTTGCTATTTTATATATACTTACTCCCCCCTTATGTAGCTCTTTTAACTGAGCACGCCAACTATCTCCATAATCTTTTATATAGCTTATTCGATTTCTATCGTTAGCTGTTTTGTCAGGACCTTTTCGTGCGTAAATAAATCCACATGAACAAGAGAATTCACCTACAGGATTTTTAGTTCTATGGCCTCTTTTGATAACAAGTTTATTCACTACATCTTGCTCAAAGTGTTTTGAAAATTTATTAAGACATGGCCATGGTCCCATTCCAAATGGACCTTGATCTGGTTCAACCGCTAAAAATGATTCAATGTTTTGATCTAAAAAATATATCATTAGTAAATGCCTGAAGGGATGTATATGGCGTTTGAGATTAATCGTTATTATGTTCAACCAATTATTACCATCTGTTACATCTAGTGGTGATTCATATTTCTCTAAAAACCCTTTCGGAAATTTCTTGGAAAAAGTTCTGTATAATTCATTTTTCCTTACTTTATTTGTAAGTGTAATTAAATTTCGTTCTCGAAAGAGAGCTCGATATTTAAGAGCAATGAGCTCTCTCGATAATTTATTATTGGGAATATGGAACAATTGATATGCCATCTTTGCTAATTTAAGTTGAACGATAGCAAATTCATCATGTTCCCTATTTAGAGAGGCTGACAAATCCAGTATTTTTTTATCGAAACGAATATACTCAAATCTACTTCCCATTCTTGGTTCATTTGCATATTTTTTTAATTTAATTTCATGGTGTGCACAATATTCGATTCCTTGTAGTTGATGTTCACGATGTATGTAGGGCTCTCCACATTTTTCTATATCTTCATTTGCACACAATGAGCAGTAGTAGAGTCCGTCTTTTCTACAAATACTGCCTGCAACCATTCCAAGCCTCCCATAAAGCCCCATTCCTTTTCCTTTAACATCACTTAAAATTTCTTGTTGACGTTGAACCGAAAGAAATGGTGCATAATAAGGATAAATTGTATGTCCAGTGAGTAAGCCCTCGACTGAATAATTTTTCCCCATTTGTTCAGCTAAAATTGAAAATCTACTACCAATCTCCACACTCGCGATCACTGAACGACTTCTAAATAATTCTTCTAAAGTATCTTTGAAATTAATATTACCACTGTAGAAATGATACCGTGCTATTGATGAATAGACCAATTCATCTTTATATGGATCAGTAAAAAATGCAAGAATCCAAATCTCCCCCCAAAGAACTTATTTGGTATTAATCATTTCCATTCATTCATCTATAATAGATCCTTTTTCCAAAGATTTATACTTTATATAACTTTCTAACTCTCCTTTTATTTCAATAAAAGACAAGGATCTTAATCCTCCAACTCTTTGGACTTGCCAGAGCAATACTGACTTATTTTCTTCTAACATCTTGTCGATAATTTTACAACAACGTCGTATTTGAAAGTCTTGAACAGATTCAACAATGCTCTGAAGTAATATTTCTGTTTGCGGTAGTTTATTCAAATTACACTCTAAGTTAGCAAGTATTCCTAGTTTCTTTCCAATGATTGATTTTGTAATTCGAATTGGCTTCTCATATTGGACTAACTCTCGATATAGCTGGTTAATTTTCATATAATATTCTTTATCACGCTTTCCCCAATCAACTATTTTGGTTGACTCACTTTTCTTTTTCTTTACAGGTAGATGTTCATATAGCCGTTTCTTATCATTTCTATATAAATAAATATACTGCTTTGGAAAACGCTCGCGTATTTGTGTTCGATTTAATTCTTCATACTTCTTTATACCTTCAACTATCTCTACGAGGTATTGTTCGATTAAGGATGTATCTTTGGACTTTTTTTTAGTTACTACTTCATTAGAACCCTTTAAATACTTTTTCACAGTCTTTGAATCAACATTAAGTTCTCTCTTAATTGCTCGAATACTTAAGCTCTTCATTGATAGTTCTTGTAGTTTTTTTTGCCATACATGCCCAAATACTTTCACACGACCTATTCGATACCGATCTTCATCTATTTTATCAGGACCTTTTCTTGCATAAATAAAGCCACATGTACAAGCGAATGTTCCTATTGGACTTTTCGTTTTGAAATCTCTAGTTACCTCTACATCTTTAACAATAGATTGCTTATAATGTATAGCAGCCTTATTTAAACAAGGCCATGGGCCATTACCAAATGGACCTTTATCATTATCGACCTCTAAAATGCTTGATATATCAATCTCTAAGAAAAACAGTATAAGTAAGTGACGGAACGGATGCACATGACGCTTCACATTACGAGTAAGCACCTTCAACCAATTATATTCACTGCTTTCATCAATTGCTGAGCTATATTTCTCCAAAAACTCTTTAGGTATTTTCGTTTGGAAGACTTCATGCAAATTGCTCTGTCGTATACGGTTCGAGGCTGTGACTAAGTTTCGTTCTCGTAAAAATGCTCTATATTTTAAAGCCGTATTTTCTCTAGATAATTCATTCAGTGGCACTTTTAAAAGCTGATATGCCATTTTGGCTAATGTAATTTGAATCTTAGTAAATTCATCAACTACATTTAATGGCGACAATTCCATGTGCTTCAATTCAAAACGGATAAATTCTATTCTGCTTTGCCTGTTGACATCAACAGGATATTTTATTAACTTAATTTCATGATGACTGCAGTAATCGATACCTTGCAGTTGGTGCTCACGATGAATATACGGTTCTCCATATTGGTCAAAATCTTTCTTAGCACATTTATTACAATAATAGAATCCATCCTTCTTACAGATGCTCCCTGCTACCAGACCTAATCTAGTATATAGTCCTTGCCCATTACCTTTAATATCTTCCATTATTTCTCTCTGACGCTGCTTTGAAAGAAATAATGCATAATATGGATAAATTGTATGATCTGCTATTAGACTTTCAGCAGAATAATTAGAACCAATTTGCTGTGCTAATGCTGTAAACTGACTTCCTATTTCCATGCTTGGAATCACAGAGCGACTTAGAAAAACTTCTTCTAGTGTATCTTTGAAATCAATGTTGCCACTATAAAAGTGATAACGTGCAATTGCAGAATAAATCAGCTCATCTGGATAAGGGTCGGTGAAAAATGGTAGTATCTTAATTACCCCCTAGTTAAATTCGAATTATTTTTATAATGTCGATTTAACTAGGGTTTTAAACAGTTGATGAATAAAATTTAATAATTCAGTTAATTAACTATAGAATTCTTGTAATGGATTTTTAATATATCCACTTTTTTGCAAAACTTCATATGGGTTATTCTTTTTCTCTAATGCTTTCGTTCTAAGCTCTAATAATGGAAGTAATTGTAAACTTTTCACTTTAGGCACATTTTTCATTTTCTTTTGCTGGTTTAGTGTAATAGCCTGTTGAATTGCATCAGCTTTTAGTAAACTAAAATCTATTTCAATCGGGTTATTCTCAACAATTTTTGTTACGAGATTTCTAATATCATTTACATTTATACTGTCAAAAATTCCTAATGCTGAGGTTTCTATACTCAAATTTTCAATCACATCTCGTCGTCTATAATCTAGTGTATTTTGGCGTTCAGTAAATCCTTTACGAATTTTCCCTTCAAGTTCCGTATCACGTTTATGATTAATCATCAGTTCATCTAAATTAATCATGATATCCTCATATTTCATCATATCTTTTAAATTGTTGGTACGAATTGCATTCAACATAGGTTGAATAATTTGCATATCTACTTTAGCTGTCTTTTTGATCACTGTAGAATCAATAATTTCATTAACATTATCTTCATCAAACATAGCCCGTTCTTGAGCCAAGATAAATAGGCATACTGCAACAGAAGTTATTCCTTGGCATTCGTCATAAAATATCTTTTTTAGATCATCAGTGATTTCAGAACGTGTTTTCAGACATTCTAGTTCCCACAATGTTTCGAAGAAAAACTCCCATTCTTCGCTATCCTCAGCCATACGGTCCCAAATAATAGATCCTTCGCTTGCTGCACGACGGGCTTGCCGGAAGTTACCCGTAAACAATTTTTCTGCTTTTGATGTACCGATTAGCACCGTTGGAATCCCTACCGTATTTGATAATGTTACAATAAAGTTTAACATTTCTTCTTGGTCATTTTTTGAATACAAAAGGTGCTGAATTTCATCTATTACTAGTACACCAATCCCATACATACTTGCTAATGAAGTCATGTGAAGAAGCATGGTTGACGTAACACGACTCAAATAGCCAAATTTCTCTAAATAACGTGTTCCCAGTAAATCATCAATTGCCTTAAAAAAGCCTTTGCACAACGTAGAAAGACTACCATCATAAGGACAATCTATTTTAAGCCAAACAATTTGAGTACGATTAAATGGCTGTCCTTCATACGTTTCATGCTTAATGACCTGAGGATACATAAGTAACAATCGTTCAATTGCTGTTGTTTTACCGATACCTGAAATACCAATAATCGATAAGCTATCCGCTGTAGAACGAATATAATTTAGACGTTCATCAATATACTTATGAGCTTCTTCTCCATCCTCACGCAATTGATGTAACACTCTAATTCGCTCTAGGAAGCTTTTATCTAGTGGATTTCTCGCTAAGTAACCTCTTCTAATTAAAGTTGATAATCGACGCTCAACTTCAAAATGAATTGGTAAAGGCTGAATGAAATTCTTCACTCGCTTTAATACATGATAGCGAATATTCCTTTCACTCTGCTTATCTTGCAATGTAATCCGTGGCGTTAACATAAATCGTTCAAGTACATCATCCTCATCGAAAATTGGAGGAAGAGCTTCAATAAAGGGATTGTTGTTATACTCTAATAAAGCTTGTTTTTTATAATCTGCATCCTCAAAACCCCCTTTTAGAACAAGATTAATTACCTTTTTCAAATTCTTCATCTCGCTTCTTCATTAATTTTTCCATTAGACGTGAGTTCGACTTTTTTGGTAACGTTTCACTTTTCGCGGGTTTTGATGTGAATTCGACTACTTGAGTCGGTTTCTCGTTTACTTTATCTACTAAATCAAAATTCTCAAGTTTTCTGTTCATAATTTTTTCTGCCTGTCGATTAACACGAATACCTTTAATTTTTTCTGATTTACTTACGTTAGTAGGTACAGTACTTTTCTTTCCAGCTACTGCTTCTTTAATAATAGATTCAATTTCCGCATCTATTTGAATTGTATTTTCTATCTGGTTAATTGTTTCCTCTTTTTTTAACTCTTCACGTAGTTCTTGAAAAAATTCAATTTCTTCCAAAAATGTGCCTTTAAATTGTTTACTTGTGTCTAGTAAATAGCATGTATCAAAATTGTATCCATCTGCATGAGGAATATATAATTGATTCATATTCCTTGGATCATAGACGATTTCGATACTTTTTTTTCTATATTTTAGATACCATTGTTCATTCAATGCTTTTTCAGAACCATAAGAAAGTCCCTTGAATCTTATGCCTGCTCGAGTAATTTTGGCTTTTCCTTTAGGTAATAAATTCAGCCTAAGTACATTCTGTTCGGTTACAGTTTGAAGTCGACCTTTTTTATTTCCAATTCCCCAATACCACAAATTACTTGGTGTAGCTGTTAATCTATCCACCATCATTTCTTTTTCTAATGGATACTTATCAATAATTTTCTGGTTATGGTGTAATACAAGATGAATAATGATTTTAGTGAATTCAGTTAAGTTTAAACTTGCATCTAGACGATAATCACGGTCACCTCGTTCACGATATTCTTTCTGTATTGATCCGGGAGCCATACGTTTTATCTTTCCATTCATTGTACGGAAATATCTTTCTATAATCCCTTTTAAATCTCCACGATAAGGAGTCGTATTTTCAATTTTTATATTTAAGTTATTTATAAGATTCTCTACCGAATAACCTTCAAATTCACCACGATCAGCAATAATAATCTCTGGTAGATGATGAGCAGGCCATTGTGATTCTCCGATTGGTATATCGTACTGATTACAAAACTCAACTTTATTCATTACCATGTTATCTAACGCCATCATAGCACCAAGCCAAGATGGACCTTCTAGCCCAACATATACCCCTGTAATCATACGAGAATATACATCAATCACCCCATAAACGATGGGACGTCCAATAATTAAAGAGCGGTCAAATGAACTAACTAAATACACATCTGCAATCGTTGCATCAATTTGAAAGCGTGTTCCGGGACCATCTGTTTCAAGTGTTGAATTACTTAAAATAGGACGGTGCTTTAATTCAAACTCTTTCGAACTATGTCTTAACTGGATATCTATTTGAGGATTTTCGAATTTTTTAAACCAATAGTAAAACTGATCGTAGGTAGGTATTCTTGAGGCATCCCAAACATGGTACTTCAAGACATTAGCCTCATAATATTTATCAGCATAAAATTCCCTCAATAAATAGTTATAAGTATCCGTAAGAGATGGTCGTGCTTTTTTCCGATAATACTTCTTGATGACGTAATTAAACTGTTTTTTTATTTCTTCAGTTATATTGATACCATTTTTTAATGACGTATATCTTCTGGGTCGGCCTACTTTAGCTTCAGTTGTAAGCGTCCTTTCTTTCCCTTTTCCGCCTGAATACATATAGTCAGGTAATAAAGCGTTTTTATTTAATCCGCGTTGCCAAAAGCGGGTGAAGACGCGTTTAACCTTTATTTTGGAAGTGTTATATTGAAACGCTAGCTTATCAAATGCTTGATCTCTCATTTTTTTATTTAAAAAAACATCCTTTAAATTAGCCCATCCTTCAGATACAATGGTCCAATCTTCATCGCGTTTTCGAATTTGGTTTTTTGTTAAATCTTTATCTGAGTAACTTTTAGCAAATGGATCTGGAATAGGTAATAATATATCACTTTGTATTTCTGCTTCTAAATCCATTGTAGCCGCTTTTTTAGGCATTGATGTAACACCATGAAGTTCTACGAAATAAGTAACATCACTATTTGTCTCAATTACGCGAATACGACTTTCTTCTTCTTTATCAGTATACTGATATACCTGATTGTAAAAAATCATATTGCTTTCACCTTCTCAGAAAAATCTGTTCGAACTGCTTTTATGTGTAGAATTTTATTCATATCTAATTTCTCACTTAAATCAATATCAATTACTTTAGTCATTACAAGATGCCTAAAAATAGAAATACCACATCCAACTACCAGGCCAAAATTGTTTTCCAACTTTTTTGCAATTTCCTTAACCGTCTCTTCCTGAGCTAATAGCATTTGAAGAAAATAGATACTCATATCTTCAATATCGTATGTGCTACATTCCTCAAAGCCCTCCAGCACGGATAAGTCTGCATAGTTATGAACAAAAGCTATATTATGAGCCATTGTTTTAGGCACCTCTATTTCTGTTACAATTCCCCAATCAATACCTTGTCTTTCCCAATAAACTCGCTCAATTTCAAACTTTTCAAGTACACGTTCATCCATTAAATCATTCTTATATTTTAAAGTGCGGGCTACGTGCTCATGCTGTCCATCCTTGGAGGTCGTTACAAGAAAATCCGTAGTCATCACAATAGGCTCATTGGTCTTAGGGTCAGTAGCATGCTTAATCCCTAATTCATCTGCTATAACAATTGTTTCTTCACGAGGGAGTAAAGGATACTGTTCCCGAATATCGACTACATCGTCCGAATATTCCAATAAATAAAAGTAGTTTCGTTCCAAATCTGAAAAAAACTCGTATTGTCTCGGAATCTTATAACCATTTAACCGTGTAGAGCGTCCAAGTGAGGCTAAATCTTGAATAACTAACCAAGGCTTATAATCCGTTCCTAATCCTTGTCCGCGACCGTCTTTCAACTTTTTATCAATCGATGTTGAACGTTTACGTTTGGACATAATTCACCTCTAATATTTAATTTTCATTAACAATATTTTTTCTAAGTTCTAATTCAATCTCTTAATTTTTTGAGTTTCAATTACATTTTCATTTGCATAAATCATTTGTTTATTGCTTCAAAATATTAATTAAAATAATAATCCCAAATAACAGCTTTTTATAGTTATCAAATAACAATTCAAAACTTCTATCCAGATACTAGCCCGAAGTTAAATATTCTGAAAAAACAAAAATAACCTCTTTCAGATATAATATCCGAAGAGGTTATTTTAATCAATCTTTATTCCAAACGATCAAACTTTATTACAAATGATCAATCTTTATTCCAAATGATCAATCTTTATTTCAAAGCTACAATTTTTTTTGAACTCTACAACTCTTTTATTCCACAGTTACTGATTTTGCAAGGTTTCTAGGTTTATCTACGTCGCAGTCTCTGTGTAATGCTGCGTAATAGCTGATTAGTTGTAATGGAATTACGGCTACTAGTGGAGCGAAGAGCTCGTTTACTTTTGGAAGTACATAGCGATCTCCTTCTTCCTCATGGCCTTCCATTGCAATAATACATGGATTAGCACCACGTGCAACTACTTCTTTCACATTACCACGGATATTCAGGCTTACTGCTTGTTGAGTAGCTAAAGCAATAATTGGTGTACCGTCTTCGATAAGAGCAATTGTACCGTGTTTTAGTTCTCCACCAGCAAAGCCTTCTGCTTGAATATATGAAATTTCTTTAAGTTTTAATGCACCTTCTTGGCTTACGTAGAAATCTACGTTACGTCCAATGAAAAACGCATTTCTAGTAGTTGCTAAAAATTCTTTTGCAATTTCTTCCATCTCTTCTTTAGAATCTACAATTGCTTGAACAGCATTTGCTACAATTCCTAATTCTTTCACAACATCAAAGTCTAAAGTTTTCCCTTGAGATTGTGCATATACAGAAGCAGTTACCATTAATACTGCAACCTGTGCTACATATGCTTTTGTAGAAGCAACGGCAATTTCTGGGCCTGCATGTAGTAAAAGTGTATGATCTGCTTCACGGGAAAGAGTAGATCCCGGTACGTTTGTCATCGTGATAGTTGGGTACCCTAATTGTTTTATCTTCACCAGAACTTGTCTGCTATCTGCAGTTTCCCCTGATTGTGTTAAGAACATAAAGATAGGTTTTTCTGATAGTAGTGGCATATTATACCCAAATTCACTGGAAATATGCACTTCTACTGGGATACCAGCAATTTTTTCAAAGTATTCCTTCCCAATTAGTCCACCATGGAAGCTTGTTCCAGCTGCAATGATGTACAGACGGTCAGCATCTTTAAGTGCTGTTAAAATGGCTGGGTCAATTGAAAGTTCCCCTTGCTCGTTTTGGTACGCTTGTATAATTTTACGAATAACAGCTGGTTGCTCATCGATTTCTTTTAACATATAGTGAGGATATGTTCCTTTTTCAATATCGCTCATATCTAGCTCTGCTTTGTATGGAGCACGTTCCACTTTTGTGCCTTCCAATGTTTGAATTTCTACAGAATCTTTTCGAACGATCACTATTTCTTGGTCATGAAGCTCCACATACTGCTCTGTTACCTGAAGCATTGCCATTGCATCAGAAGCTACAACGTTGAATCCTTCTCCAACCCCTACTAGTAATGGTGATTTGTTTTTTGCCACATATATAGTATCTTCGTCCTCATTATCAAGTAATGCAAGAGCATACGATCCATGTATTAAATGCAATGTTTTGCGAAGTGCATCAATTGTAGATAATCCGTCCTTAGAAAAACGCTCTATTAGCTGTACAATTACTTCTGTATCTGTTTCAGAAGCCATTTCCACGTCTGATAAATATGCTTTTTTCATCAAATGATAGTTTTCAATTACTCCGTTATGCACTAATGTGAAACGTTTTGTTGTACTTTGATGAGGGTGTGCATTTTCATGGTTTGGTACGCCGTGAGTTGCCCAGCGAGTATGACCAATTCCAATTGTTGCCCCTACTTCTATATCTACTACGTCGCGTAAATCTGCAATGCGACCTTTTTCTTTGAATACCATTACACCATCTTCGTTTAATACAGCAATACCTGCTGAATCATAGCCTCGGTATTCTAATTTTTCTAACCCTTTTAATAAAATTTCCTTTGCATCTGTTTCCCCAATATATCCAACAATTCCACACATAATCTAAATTCCTCCGTTTACATTCATGTCAAAATAAGCTCCCTACACAAGACGCGTAGTAGCCAATTAAGCTAAGAATGCCTTCTTTTCCACTTGTCATCCGATCACTCGAATGTTTTATGAAAAAGAATAACAACCGGGCAAATACGGTCGGGAGGCATCCGCCGAAATTTCGATAACCTCCACCTCGTCTGCTGAAGATGATTTTCCGTCCAATTTCTTCAGCTCTGGCGCTATAATTGTTTTCTATGTTTTACGCGTTACCTTTCCTCCATTTCTACGCGGTTACCAATGTTAGATTGGCAACTTCTACATTATATATGTTCATAGTATGCTCGTCAATTTAATGGGTGCAGGAGGATTTACTCAACTTAAAGAAGCCATTACAAAAGTAATAGCTCTCTACTTACATATAATCTACCAGGCTGCAATAGATCCATCTGTACGAGACTCGGTTCCTCCCTGAAGAACTCCTGTATCATCGTTTCGCCAAATAATCTGTCCTCTTCCAAAGCTACCGCCGTCTGAAGCAACATGAATTTGATGCCCTTTACCTATAAGATTTTGTAAAAGGTAGCTTGGGAATTCCGGTTCTACATGAATTACTTTTCCTTTCATCCACTGCCAACGAGGCATATCTAGCGCTGCCTGGGGATTTAACAAATAATCTATTGTATTGGTCACTACTTGGAAATGCCCCTGTGGCTGCATATATCCTCCCATTACACCAAATGGTCCTACTGCCTTCCCGTCTTTGCTTAGGAAGCCCGGAATGATAGTATTAAATGTTCTTTTCCCTGGTTTTAACACATTAGGATGAGAGGCATCTAAAGAGAAGTCATGACCTCTATTTTGCAAGGCAATTCCTGTGTCTGGAATAACTATTCCTGAACCAAATCCCATATAGTTACTTTGGATATAAGAAACCATATTACCTTCTTCATCAGCTGTAGCTAAATATACTGTCCCGCCTTTAGGGATATCATAAATTTCTGGATTACCTGCTTCTTCATTTATAACGTTAGATCTATTTTTCGCGTACTCCTCTGATAACAGGTGCTCTATACTTATCGGCATTTCAGCAGGCTCCGTTATAAACGCCTGACCATCTGTAAAAGCTAGCTTCATCGCTTCTATTTGATGGTGTATGGTCTCCGCACTTTGCCATTTTGGTTCCCCCAAGTTTTTGTATACATTTAGTGCCATTAAAGCAATCATCCCTTGCCCATTCGGTGGGATTTCCCAAACATCATAACCTTTATAATCGACCGAAATAGGCTCTACCCATTCCACCTTATATGTAAGAAGATCATCTTTGCATAAATAACCTCCATGTTTTTTCATAAACTTATCAATTTTCTCTGCAATTTCTCCTTCATAGAAATCACGTGCATTCGTTTCTCCTATCGCTCGAAGTGTCCGTGCGTGACCAGGTGAGTTCCACATCTCTCCTATTTCTGGAACTCGACCATTTGGTGCAAAGGTTTCAAACCAAGCATTAAACTCTTTTGAAGTAAATGTAGTTTTATATTTGTTATACGCAAGCCTCCAGTACCTCCCTAGTATTGGAGTTAATGGATACCCTTCCTCGGCATATTGAATAGCAGGCTCTAAAACTTCTTGAAGTGACAGTTTTCCAAATCTTTCTGACAACGCAGCCCAAGCGGCAGGAACCCCTGGCACCGTCACGGGTATAACCCCGTAAGCAGGCATTTTGGTGTATCCTTTTTCTTTTAACACTTCGGCAGATATGGAGTGTGGAGCAGGACCTGAAGCATTTAAACCGTAGAGCTTGTCTTTTGTCCACACTAACGCAAAGGCGTCTCCCCCAATTCCATTGGAGGTGGGTTCTACTACTGTAAGCGCCGCTGCTGTAGCTATAGCAGCATCGATTGCATTGCCGCCCTTTTTCAATATATCCAATCCCGCCTGTGCAGCTAAAGGTTGTGAGGTCGCAACCATTCCTTTTTTCGAAAATACTGTATGACGCTTTCCTTGAAACGGGTGATGTAAATAATCCATAAGAACTCCCTCTTATACCATTTTTACAGGTATGATTTGATTTCTTAAGTATAATAAAAGAACTCCTTAAAATAAATATGAATTTTCTTGCAATTTAAAAAAGCACCTTCTAATGATTAGAAGATGCATTTTTAGATATATAGATTTATGCCTCCGCGTAATTGCGTCCAGATTTTGAAGGCTAAACTTGAAACAGCAGGAGTCCAATGCCCACAGTTGCAGGTTTATTTTATCAACCTAACAGCTTTACAATTTCTCTATTGAACGCTGGAATATCGTCTGGATTCCGGCTTGTTACTAGTTGGTTTTGGCAAACGAATACTTCTTCATCATGAAATTTTGCACCTGCATTTTCTAAGTCCACTTTTATCGACGTGTATCCTGTCGCGTCTCGACCATCTAACGTTTTCGCTGTGATGAGTAATTGTGGACCATGACAAATTGCAAACACTGGTTTTTTCTCATCCATAAAATATTTAGCAAATTGAACAAATCGATCATCTGCTCGTAAAATATCTGGTGAAAAACCTCCAGGTATAAATAATGCGTCAAAGTCTTCAGGTTTCACTTCGTCAATGCCATAATCGATTTTCACCGTGGCTTCGCCGTTTTTTCCTGTTACCTCTTTACCTGCTTCTTTTTCAATTGCAAATACTTCATGGCCTGCATCATTTAGTGCCTGTGCCGGACCTGTGTATTCTACGTCTTCAAACATATTTGTGATTAATGTTGCTACCTTAGCCATTTCCTCACTCCTTAATTGTTTGTTCACTCTTACTATTCCACTAAATTTACTCTAGTAAACATAAAAATCCGACACACTATGTATGTCGGATTTTTAAACTTATTCTTCTAGACCCATTTCAGCTTTTACAACTTCTACGATTCGGTTTACGTAGCTTTCGCATTCCTCTTCGGTTGCTGCTTCTACCATTACGCGGACTAACGGCTCTGTGCCAGATGGACGTACAAGGACACGACCATTACCAGCCATTTCACTTTCTACTTCACTAATAATAGCTGCAACTTTTTCATTTTCCGTTACAGCATGTTTATCTGTTACTCGAACATTAATAAGCTTTTGTGGATAGATCGTCATTTCGGCAGCAAGCTCAGAAAGTTTTTTACCTGTTATTTTCATAATATTCACGAGCTGTAAACCACTTAATAAACCATCACCCGTTGTATTATAATCAAGGAAAATAATATGCCCTGACTGCTCTCCGCCCAGGTTGAAGCCATTCTTTTTCATCTCTTCTACTACGTATCGATCTCCAACCGCAGTTTTAACACTTGCCATATCATGTGTTTCTAATGCTTTATAGAAGCCCATATTACTCATCACAGTGGAAACAACTGTCCCGTTATTTAGACGTCCATTCGCATGTAGATGTTTGGCACAAATATACATAATTTGGTCACCATCTACAATTTGTCCTTTTTCATCTACCGCAATTAGTCGATCTCCATCTCCGTCAAAAGCAAGCCCAACATCTGCTCCTTTTTCTAGAACAAACTTCGCTAAGTTTTCTGGATGTGTAGAACCGACGCCATCATTAATATTCAATCCATTTGGTGAAGATCCCATTGTAGATAGATCTGCATCTAAATCAGCAAATACGTGCGTTCCAAGAGACGATGTTGAACCATTTGCACAGTCCAGGGCTACATGGATCCCTACAAATTCTTCATCTATAGTTTGTTTCAAATACTGAATGTATTTTTGACCACCTTCGAAGTAATCAGATACCGTTCCGACACCTGCTCCGGTTGGACGTGGTAATTCATCTATATCTCTATCTAATAGCTGCTCAATTTCTTCCTCTTGTCCATCAGTTAATTTAAATCCATCCGAGCCAAAGAATTTAATACCGTTATCTGCCACAGGGTTATGAGAGGCAGAAATCATCACACCAGCACTTGCACTCATTGCTCTTGTTAAATAAGCTACTGCAGGTGTACTAACAACGCCTAGACGCATTACCTCAACCCCTACGGATAAAAGGCCAGCCACAAGTGCACCCTCTAGCATGTGACCAGATATACGAGTATCCCGACCAATCAATACTTTCGGACGTTCTGTTACTTCCTTCGTTAGTATATATCCACCAACTCTACCTAATTTAAATGCAAGTTCTGGTGTTAGCTCTGAGTTTGCAACGCCTCTAACTCCATCTGTACCAAAATATTTTTCCATTTATTCTTCTCTCCTTAAAAACCTGTTGTACAACCTATTAAGCTTCTTTAACCGTAAGGACTGCTTCTTGTTCAGAAGTTTCCCATTCTATATCAGATGAACCCTCTACTTGGATTGGAAGAACGCTTTCTCCCACCTCCGAATTAGTTGCTTCTACGTATACAGAAAAATTGTTTAATTGAACCTTGTCTAAAGCCTCTGCTGTTCCTTTTGCAACAACCGAGACGATGCCGTCTGCTGGTTTTTCGAAATTACTAACCAGTTTATCTGGTAGTCCTCTCACATTGATGGCTACTTGGTCAAATGATTTTTCTGTAATTGTCGAGACAGGTTCTTCCTGTTCATCTGTTTCTTCCGCATCAGGGTCAGAAGTAATTGTAACGTCGCCAGTAATCTCTACTGCTTCTTTAGATAATTTCGTAACCCCTTCTGGTACAGCTAGTTTCATATCAAAGCTACCAGACTTTTCTATTTTACTTATATCTACATCGACATTTAACTGATCTATTTTATCAAGGACTGATTTTGGTCCATATAATCGAATTTTTTCTGTCTTTGTAGTTAGTCCATTTATGGTGACCCCTTCTTTGGGTTTACCTTGTTTCACTAGAGCTATCGGTACCTCTTTACTATACTCTTCAATTTTTACACTTACTTGAACAGAATTTGGTTCAACGACAACGTCTAGCTTATTTAAGTCTAGATCAAGTACTTTAACCGTTGTTTCTTGATCAAAGGACTTATTGATACCTTGATCTCCTGAAATAGTAGCTTTTACATAACCTATGCTATTAATAACACTTTTTGCTCCTGTTACCGTTACTTTTTGTGGTTTCACCTCATAGGACTTCACCACATAGTTATCAGCTAACAGGCTTTCATTCATGTCCGTTTCTACGCTAAATTCTCGAGATATACGCTCTTCGATCACAACATCCACATACAAAGGATCTGTTCGTATATTTAGTTTTTCAGGGAAGTTTTCCGTTGCAATCGGAACTCGATGAGTACCAATAGCTAGTTCTCGAAGATCCACAAATACTTTAAAATCCTTCATCAATTTAGCCGATAACACCAATTGACTAGGACCTTCTACATTTACGTTAACGGTCTTTGGTGGACCAGTAACTACCAGATTATCATCGTCATAATAAACTTCCAGAGGTATATCACGAATTACATCGACATCATTGCTGCTTCTATTAGTATTATCTCTTTCTATATCACTTTTCACACTTATAAAAAGTGCAATTGCTAATACTAGTGCAATTATTCGCAAGAACCATGGATTATTCATCATCTTATCCATTTTGTTTCCCCCTCCACAACCATTTAGAAGAAGTTACTTGCTCCTCCTTTGGAAACCAAAGGCGAGTTAAATGGGACTCGAATTCCTCTATCGATAAATCTCTTCGTAAATCTCCATTTGAAGTTAAGCTAATCGCACCAGTTTCTTCTGAAACAACAATTGTTATAGCATCCGTCACTTCACTCAAGCCAATTGCAGCTCGATGCCTCGTACCTAGCTCTTTCGATATGAAAGGACTTTCGGATAGCGGCAAATAGGAAGCTGCTGAAGCAATTGTATCTTTTTTAATAATAACAGCGCCATCATGAAGTGGAGTGTTCGGGATGAATATATTAATAAGTAGCTCTGATGTGATATAGGAGTTTAGCGGGATACCCGTTTCTATATAATCTGTCAAACCAGTTTCTCTCTCTATAGAGATGAGTGCTCCGATTCGTCTTTTAGCCATATAACTAATCGATTTCGTCATTGCTGTAATTAGTCGACCTTGCTCTTCTTCCACTTGCATTGTGCTTCTAGAGAATAGCTTTCCTCTACCTATCTGCTCAAGCGCTCTTCTTATTTCTGGTTGGAAAATAATAATAATTGCCAAGAAACCATACTCAATTACTCGATCCAATAACCAATCAAGCGTATTTAAGCCAAAAAAGTCAGTCACAACTCGGGCAATGACAATGACAAAAATTCCTTTTAACAATTGAACTGCTTTAGTTCCTTTTATTAAGGTGATAACTTTATAAATAACAAACCATACAAATAAAACATCCAAAATATTTACAATAACGTTTACTGGCATTAAATCTGTAAATTGCTCCATAAACGACATGTGGCATCCCCCACTTTTCATCACTAATCCATTCTAATTAAGTATAACATAATTACGAAAATCCCTCGCTTTTGGAACTAAAAAAGTCTATCCAAAATATATACGGATAGACTTTTTCATTATTTTGTCTCATCTTTTTCAAAGAAGGAGACGACTTCCTTCGCACCATCTTTAATGTTGTACCATAGCCAATCAAAAGCTTCATTGATTTCTTCACTAGTTCCGGTAATTACTGCAGTAGAAGCCATATATTTAGATCCATTGATAATGGTTAAGTTTCCATCTAATTCTCCGTCAATCTGAACATCCCCGTTACGAACGACCAAATCACCTTTAACGACTTGTCCTTCGGGTATAATAACCGTTTCTCCCTCCACAAGAACGTTTTCTTGTTTAGTAAAGGAGAATTGTTTCTCATCATTAAAGTTTGTAAAAAGTGCACTACTCATCAACAAAAGGAACATTGCAGCAGCTGCAAGAACTGGATGGCGTCGCAACCATTTACTTACTCCTGCATGGGACTTTTCTTTTGGTAACCTAGCTATAACAGAATGATTGAAATCATTTGGCGCTTCTATATGAGCAGCTCCTTTGACGAAAGCAACAACATTGCTTAACTCATGCATATGAGCTTGACAAGCCTTGCATGATTGCAAATGAGATTTAAGTTCCAGCTCATGTTCACGGCTGATTTCACCATCTAAATATTCGTGCATAAAGTGAACAATTCGTTCTGGACACGCATTCATCTTGATTCCCTCCTATATTAGATATGAGGCTGTCTGCTTAGCTGTTTTCTAAGCGCTTCTCGTCCTCTATGAATTCTTGTTTTAACTGTTCCAAGTGGTAAATCTAATATCTCACTTATTTCTTGCAGAGATAATTCTTCCATATATTTTAATACGATAGCTGATCTATATTTATCAGGGAGTCTACTAATTTCATACTGTATACGCTCCTGTAGTTCAAGCTTCATGAGTTCTTCTTCTGGAAGTTCATCAGTCGCTGCTATTTGCGAATACATATCAAGTCCTTCTGTACCCCTAACTTCCGCATCTAAATAGTAATCCGGCTTCTTTTTCCGAATACGATCAATACATAAATTTGTTGCAATTCGATACAGCCAAGTTGAAAACTTTCTTTTTTGATCAAATGTATGAATATTAATAAAAGCACGGACAAACGCTTCCTGAGCTATATCCTCTGCCTCATGACGGTTACCAAGCATCCTATAACATATTTGATATAACCTATGCTGATACAGGTCGACAATCTCCGCGAATGCGTCTTTATCGCCCTTTAATATTTGCTTTATTCGTTTATTCACTAACGCATCCATCGTGTAATTTCGCCCCCGCTCCATGCGGCTGTCTTACCTATACGTATGAAGGTATCAACAGGTTTCATTTTTTTTATATCTTAATATTATCAAACATTTCCATCTTTGTGTGGATTATCAAAAAGAAAAAAGCAGACTGCATGTCCGCTTTTTCTTATCAGAGATATACCTTACCTGTTTTAACGTTCTATTTTGAGCACTACTAGTTACAATAAAAATTTTTATACAAGACTTTCCCCTAATAGTGACCCCATTAATCCTACCGCTACATCAGCCGTTTTATTTTTTTCATCGAGAATTGGATTTACTTCTACGAATTCAGCTGAAGTAACCATCTCTGAAGCATATAGCATTTCCATCGCTAAATGACTTTCTCTGTATGTAATGCCTCCAGCTACTGGAGTTCCTACCCCAGGTGTATATAAAGGATCTAAACCATCTAAATCGAGTGAAAGATGAACCCCATCAACTTTACGATCCTTAAAATACTGAATTGTTTGAGTCATTACTTCCGACATTCCAAGCTTGTCAATTTCATGCATGGAGAATACTTTAATCCCTTTTTCTCTAATAAGATCACGTTCTCCCGGATCAACTGAACGAGCACCAATAATCACAACATTCTCTGGTTTAATCTTTGGAGCAAAATCTCGAATATTCACGAGCGCTTCATGACCTAAGCCAATACTTACAGCAAGTGGCATCCCATGGATATTTCCAGAAGGAGATGTTTCGGCTGTATTTAAGTCTGCATGAGCATCATACCAAATAACTCCTAGATTATCATAACGATCTGCTAACCCTGCAAGTGTACCTATAGCAATACTATGATCACCACCAAGTACTATCGGAAAATTACCTTCACCAATAATATCGTGAACTCGATTAGCAAGTATTGTATTCGCTGCAACTACTTCTTCTAGATTACGTAATTTAGTATTTTGAGATGTCTCTCTTCTTCCAATCGCAATATCCCCAACATCATCTACTGAGTGCCCAAGCTCTTGAAGTCTTTCTACTACGCCCGCATACCGTATTGCACTTGGTCCCATATCGACGCCTCGTCTATTTTGACCCAGGTCCATTGGAACCCCTATAATTGAAATGTTTAATTTACTCATTATTTTATACCCCCTTAAGTTGTTACTTCCATTGTAAATGCTAAATGGTGTTTGGCTCAACCAAGCATAATTACGAATATTTATTCATTAATTGAACAAGCTTGTATTTCACTTCCGACCATTCACTTTCAATGATTGAGTATACAACCGCATTTCGAGCAGAGCCGTTAGATCGTATTCGTTCATTACGCAGTATACCCTCTTTTTTACCGCCAATTCGTTCGATTGCCCTTTGAGAAGACAGATTCAATTCATCTGTTTTAAACTGAACTCGAATCATACCTATTTGCTCAAAGCAATACTTTAACAGTAAGTACTTACATGTTGTATTTACGTGCGTACGCTGATATTGTTTCCCATAGAAAGTAGAGCCTATCTCGCAGCTATAATTTGTCTGATCCACCCCATAAATACGAGTGGTGCCCATAATTTCTTTCGTATCTGTATTTACTACTACAAATGCCAAAGCAGTTTTTGCCACATTCATTTGATAAATTCCAGCATTCAGCCATTGTTCTAGCTGTTCTTTGCTTTCAATCTTATTTAACATATATTCAAATATCTCCGGTTCATACAATTTCCACAATAGTTCATAATCCGAAACTAGTATTGGACGTAAAGTCACATCCCCATAAGTTAATATCTCACTCAAAACAGCCACCTCACTTTTTTTATTTCATCATAAAGGAAACTACGCTATATTGAAAAGTATTTTTTCTTGCAAAAAAAAACTCTTTCAACTATGGGTTGAAAGAGTTTTACTATAATATTTATGGAGCCTAGCGGGATCGAACCGCTGACCTCCTGCGTGCAAGGCAGGCGCTCTCCCAGCTGAGCTAAGGCCCCATGTAATTTTTATATCAGAATACGGTTGGCTGGGGTACCTGGATTCGAACCAGGGCATGATGGAATCAAAATCCATTGCCTTACCGCTTGGCTATACCCCAATAACTGGTGGAGGGGGACGGATTCGAACCGCCGAACCCTAAGGAGCGGATTTACAGTCCGCCGCGTTTAGCCACTTCGCTACCCCTCCAAAGCTAAATTTAAATATAATGGTGGAGGATGACGGGCTCGAACCGCCGACCCTCTGCTTGTAAGGCAGATGCTCTCCCAGCTGAGCTAATCCTCCTGGGTTTAAAAAATACTAGTACACTATAGTTTTCCATCTTGAACTACTATTATTCATTCAGATAAAAATACTGCTTGTTTATGTCAAAACCAGACAAGAACTATAATATCATATATCTGACATTAGGACAAGTTTTTTCCTTAAATAAATTGTAGTGAAGCTTCCAACCGGATTTGAACCGGTGACCTCTTCCTTACCATGGAAGCACTCTACCTACTGAGCTATGGAAGCAAAGACAAAAAAATGGCTCCGAAGGTAGGACTCGAACCTACGACCGATCGATTAACAGTCGATTGCTCTACCACTGAGCTACTTCGGAACGTTTATCTATTTAAAGTACAAATATAATTATAGCAACTCTTTTTAAAATTTCAAGTCTGTATTTAAAGAATTGATAAAAAGTATTCTTTTATAGCTTATATCCCTATTTTACGGCAAGAGAATTCTCCTATTGGGAAATGAATTTACACAATCATGCCTATCATCGTGTGTTATACAACGTCTTCACTAATTACAAGAGACTATACTTATTCATAACTAGACCAATGTGAAGGTAGTAAAAAGAATATTCTTTTTTGATATTTAAAGTAACATTTATATCCAGCCATTTTTGACTATCTATGTACTCAAATCCATACAAAAAGTCGATACCGAGATCTCTCGGTATCGACTTTTCTTTGGTGCCCAGCGACGTCCTACTCTCACAGGAGGAGACCCCCAACTACCATCGGCGCAAGAGCTTTACTTCTGTGGCCGGGGCTGCGAAAGCAGAGGGGCGGCAGATTTTTTTGTCAGCCGCACTCGTTCAATTATCGCGTATGTTATACGCTCCGAGTCTCTCTCACTTGCTTCCTTGAACTCTTTGCCCCTCTACTTTCTCGCATACTTTCTTATAGAGATAGACTACCTACGGCTTATTTTTTAACACAAAAAAGCCGCTACCAATTACTCGGTAACGACTTTTCTTTGGTGCCCAGCGACGTCCTACTCTCACAGGGGGAGACCCCCAACTACCATCGGCGCTGAAGAGCTTAACTTCCGTGTTCGGTATGGGAACGGGTGTGACCTCTTCGCCATCATCACTAGACTCATTCGGCTTTCAATATACGGCGCATTGCGTTGTCAACTTCATTCGATCCGTCAGTCACGTACGTTAGTACGTTCCTTCTTTCTCTCACTTGTTTCCTAGCACTGCTTGTATCTTGAAACCCTCATATATAGAGTGTTTGTTCACTCAAAACTGGATAAACGACATTGGAACTGAAACAAATTTGGTTAAGTCCTCGATCGATTAGTATTCGTCAGCTGCACGTGTCGCCACGCTTCCACCCCGAACCTATCTACCTCATCGTCTTTGAGGGATCTTACTTACTTGCGTAATGGGAAATCTCATCTTGAGGGGGGCTTCGTGCTTAGATGCTTTCAGCACTTATCCCGTCCACACATAGCTACCCAGCGATGCTCTTGGCAGAACAACTGGTACACCAGCGGTGTGTCCATCCCGGTCCTCTCGTACTAAGGACAGCTCCTCTCAAATTTCCTACGCCCACGACGGATAGGGACCGAACTGTCTCACGACGTTCTGAACCCAGCTCGCGTACCGCTTTAATGGGCGAACAGCCCAACCCTTGGGACCGACTACAGCCCCAGGATGCGATGAGCCGACATCGAGGTGCCAAACCTCCCCGTCGATGTGGACTCTTGGGGGAGATAAGCCTGTTATCCCCGGGGTAGCTTTTATCCGTTGAGCGATGGCCCTTCCATGCGGAACCACCGGATCACTAAGCCCGTCTTTCGACCCTGCTCGACTTGTAGGTCTCGCAGTCAAGCTCCCTTCTGCCTTTACACTCTTCGAATGATTTCCAACCATTCTGAGGGAACCTTTGGGCGCCTCCGTTACACTTTAGGAGGCGACCGCCCCAGTCAAACTACCCGCCTGACACTGTCTCCTACCCGGGTTACGGGTATGGGTTAGAATTTCAATACAACCAGGGCAGTATCCCACCGACGCCTCCTCCGAAGCTGGCGCTCCGGGCTCTATGGCTCCTGCCTATCCTGTACAAGTTGCACCAAAATTCAATATCAAGCTATAGTAAAGCTCCACGGGGTCTTTCCGTCCTGTCGCGGGTAACCTGCATCTTCACAGGTACTATAATTTCACCGAGTCTCTCGTTGAGACAGTGCCCAGATCGTTACGCCTTTCGTGCGGGTCGGAACTTACCCGACAAGGAATTTCGCTACCTTAGGACCGTTATAGTTACGGCCGCCGTTTACTGGGGCTTCAATTCGCACCTTCGCTTGCGCTAAGCACTCCTCTTAACCTTCCAGCACCGGGCAGGCGTCAGCCCCTATACTTCACCTTACGGTTTTGCAGAGACCTGTGTTTTTGCTAAACAGTCGCCTGGGCCTATTCACTGCGGCTCTTCAAGGCTATTCACCCTAAAGAGCACCCCTTCTCCCGAAGTTACGGGGTCATTTTGCCGAGTTCCTTAACGAGAGTTCTCTCGCTCACCTTAGGATTCTCTCCTCGACTACCTGTGTCGGTTTGCGGTACGGGCACCTATCACCTCGCTAGAGGCTTTTCTTGGCAGTGTGAAATCAGGAACTCCGGACATACGTCCTCGCCATCACAGCTCAATGTTATAGAATGCGGATTTGCCTACATTCACACCTTACTGCTTGGACATGCATAACCAACAGCATGCTTACCCTATCCTTCTGCGTCCCCCCATTACTCAAACGGTGGTTTGGTGGTACAGGAATATCAACCTGTTATCCATCGCCTACGCCTATCGGCCTCGGCTTAGGTCCCGACTAACCCTGAGCGGACGAGCCTTCCTCAGGAAACCTTAGTCATACGGTGGACGGGATTCTCACCCGTCTTTCGCTACTCATACCGGCATTCTCACTTCTAAGCGCTCCACCAGTCCTTCCGGTCTGACTTCAACGCCCTTAGAACGCTCTCCTACCACTGATACCAAAGGTATCAATCCACAGCTTCGGTGATTTGTTTAGCCCCGATACATTTTCGGCGCAGCGTCACTCGACCAGTGAGCTATTACGCACTCTTTAAATGATGGCTGCTTCTAAGCCAACATCCTGGTTGTCTAAGCAACGCCACATCCTTTTCCACTTAACAAATACTTTGGGACCTTAGCTGGTGGTCTGGGCTGTTTCCCTCTTGACTACGGATCTTATCACTCGCAGTCTGACTCCCAAACATAAATCATTGGCATTCGGAGTTTGTCTGAATTCGGTAACCCGGGATGGGCCCCTAGTCCAAACAGTGCTCTACCTCCAAGATTCTAACGTTTGAGGCTAGCCCTAAAGCTATTTCGGAGAGAACCAGCTATCTCCAGGTTCGATTGGAATTTCTCCGCTACCCACACCTCATCCCCGCACTTTTCAACGTGCGTGGGTTCGGACCTCCAGTAAGTGTTACCTTACCTTCATCCTGGACATGGGTAGATCACCTGGTTTCGGGTCTACGACCACATACTCATTCGCCCTATTCAGACTCGCTTTCGCTGCGGCTCCGTCTTCTCAACTTAACCTTGCATGTAATCGTAACTCGCCGGTTCATTCTACAAAAGGCACGCTATCACCCATTAACGGGCTCTAACTACTTGTAGGCACACGGTTTCAGGATCTATTTCACTCCCCTTCCGGGGTGCTTTTCACCTTTCCCTCACGGTACTGGTTCACTATCGGTCACTAGGTAGTATTTAGCCTTGGGAGATGGTCCTCCCGGATTCCGACGGAATTTCACGTGTTCCGCCGTACTCAGGATACACTCAAGAGAGAATGAATTTTGGACTACGGGGCTTTTACCCTATCCTGCGGACCTTTCCAGATCGCTTCGTCTAACTCATTCCTTTGTAACTCTATGTAGAGTGTCCTACAACCCCAAGAGGCAAGCCTCTTGGTTTGGGCTATTCCCGTTTCGCTCGCCGCTACTCAGGGAATCGATTTTTCTTTCTCTTCCTCCAGGTACTTAGATGTTTCAGTTCCCTGGGTGTGTCTCAGATGCGCTATGTATTCACGCAAATGTACTGCTCCATTACGAACAGTGGGTTTCCCCATTCGGAAATCTCCGGATCAAAGCTCACTTACAGCTCCCCGAAGCATATCGGTGTTAGTGCCGTCCTTCGTCGACTCCTAGTGCCAAGGCATTCACCGTGCGCCCTTATTAACTTAACCTAAAAGTTAAAAAGTCTTACACGTCATGATTACGTAAATAATCACAACAGAATTTCTTGTTGTTTATTGTTTCAATGTCGTTTTATCCAGTTTTCAAAGAACAAGCGTTGAATCTTCATATAAAAATGAACATTCAAAACTGAACTGCAAAACGTTAAGATACAGATAAAGATCTGTATTCCGATATTATCCTTAGAAAGGAGGTGATCCAGCCGCACCTTCCGATACGGCTACCTTGTTACGACTTCACCCCAATCATCTGTCCCACCTTCGGCGGCTGGCTCCCGTAAGGGTTACCCCACCGACTTCGGGTGTTACAAACTCTCGTGGTGTGACGGGCGGTGTGTACAAGGCCCGGGAACGTATTCACCGTGGCATGCTGATCCACGATTACTAGCGATTCCGGCTTCATGTAGGCGAGTTGCAGCCTACAATCCGAACTGAGAACGGTTTTATGGGATTTGCTCACCCTCGCGGGGTTGCGACCCTCTGTACCGTCCATTGTAGCACGTGTGTAGCCCAGGTCATAAGGGGCATGATGATTTGACGTCATCCCCACCTTCCTCCGGTTTATCACCGGCAGTCACCTTAGAGTGCCCAACTGAATGCTGGCAACTAAGATCAAGGGTTGCGCTCGTTGCGGGACTTAACCCAACATCTCACGACACGAGCTGACGACAACCATGCACCACCTGTCACCGCTGTCCCCGAAGGGAAAACTCTATCTCTAGAGCGGTCAGCGGGATGTCAAGACCTGGTAAGGTTCTTCGCGTTGCTTCGAATTAAACCACATGCTCCACCGCTTGTGCGGGCCCCCGTCAATTCCTTTGAGTTTCAGTCTTGCGACCGTACTCCCCAGGCGGAGTGCTTAATGCGTTAGCTGCAGCACTAAGGGGCGGAAACCCCCTAACACTTAGCACTCATCGTTTACGGCGTGGACTACCAGGGTATCTAATCCTGTTTGCTCCCCACGCTTTCGCGCCTCAGCGTCAGTTACAGACCAGAAAGCCGCCTTCGCCACTGGTGTTCCTCCAAATCTCTACGCATTTCACCGCTACACTTGGAATTCCGCTTTCCTCTTCTGTACTCAAGTCCCCCAGTTTCCAATGACCTTCCACGGTTGAGCCGTGGGATTTCACATCAGACTTAAAGGACCGCCTGCGCGCGCTTTACGCCCAATAATTCCGGACAACGCTTGCCACCTACGTATTACCGCGGCTGCTGGCACGTAGTTAGCCGTGGCTTTCTAATGAGGTACCGTCAAGGTACGAGCAGTTACTCTCGTACTTGTTCTTCCCTCACAACAGAGTTTTACGATCCGAAAACCTTCTTCACTCACGCGGCATTGCTCCATCAGACTTTCGTCCATTGTGGAAGATTCCCTACTGCTGCCTCCCGTAGGAGTCTGGGCCGTGTCTCAGTCCCAGTGTGGCCGATCACCCTCTCAGGTCGGCTACGCATCGTCGCCTTGGTGAGCCGTTACCTCACCAACTAGCTAATGCGCCGCGGGCCCATCCTGTAGTGACAGCCGAGACCGTCTTTTAACATTTCCCCATGTGAGGAAATGGATTATTCGGTATTAGCCCCGGTTTCCCGGAGTTATCCCAATCTACAGGGCAGGTTGCCCACGTGTTACTCACCCGTCCGCCGCTAAATCAGAAGAAGCAAGCTTCTTCGTCATTCGCTCGACTTGCATGTATTAGGCATGCCGCCAGCGTTCGTCCTGAGCCAGGATCAAACTCTCCATAATAGAGAACTTAAAAAGCTCATTTTGTTTTGCTGGCATCATCATTAAATGATGTCAAAATTGTTTTGCTTATCATTCTAACAAGTTAGCTGATAAGCTGTATGTCTTAACGTTTTGCATGTTCAGTTTTCAATGTTCATGTTGTTTAAGTTGTCGTCTTGTTTCAGCGACCTTTGTATCTTAACATCTTTTTAACATTAATGTCAACACTAAATCATAAAATTAATTAAAACGATTTGAAAAGGTGTGTGTTTCTTTGAAAACAAAGGCTTTATTAGTTGGTTTATTGATAGTTTTGGGATTGTTTTTGTTTAATGTACCGAAAAATTTTTCTTCGCTGCTCCCTGTTTTTCAGCTTACAGAAAAACCTACTGTTATTTCTAAAGGTTCGTATGGTAATACAATTACGATAGATTTAACTTTTGGAAAGGATGATATAGAAAAACTTGTAAATGATCTGCAAGCTCCTTACCCTCATTTTTTTATAAGTATTGATTGGATTGAACGCTCTGAGGATATTATAGAGGTCATGAAAGAAAAAAATGTACCTATTAGTCTTTTGGGTAAAAGTGGAGCAACTTATTTGGAAAATCCGACTTTGTTTGAAAAAGAAGTTGAACGTTTTGAACAAGCAATTGGTGAAAGTCCACTTTGGTTTAGAACAATCGATTATGATTTTCCTATTGAGTTGCAAAAAAAGGCTTGGGAACAGGAAGTTAATTTACTCAGCTCTAGTAAGTACTGGACCGATAAAGTTCCTGGGCTTGAAAAAGGCGACATTCTCACTATTCCTCTACATCAGGAAGAACGGATAGATATACAGCAACTGACAAAGTATGTTCAGTCTAAAGAAATTATCAGCATTGAACAAAATATCTTTGGTTTAAAAGTAAAAACCAAAACTTATCCAGAATAATTTATATAAATATAAAAGTTGCCCTGACTTGTAGTCAGAGCAACTTTTATTAATTCTTAGTCGATGCCGCTTCTCTTCTTTTTTTTCTGCGTTCCTCTAATTTCAAACGATCAACTTCTGACTTCGCATTATATTTTGGAAGCGCCAGTAATTGGTATGCATTAACTGCAAGAATCGGGAATAATAACAACGTAACCCAACTATCTACATTGTCAGCTCGTACCATTAATACCGGAAGCCACTCTAGAGTGGAGACAACAATCATAAAGAACAAAGCCGATATAAGCGCATGCTTTTTCGTGAGATTTGCTTTAATAATTGCCACGACTACTGAGGTAATGATTAAGGCCGCAAGTAAGATAACATATAGCCATATTTGTCCGGTAGTTTCAGCATTTGGTCGAAAACGGAACATAATTAAATCAAAAATAACAAATGCAATAATCAATAACTGTACCCAGTTCCACAAAGTAAGAGTTCTAAAAATATTGACTCCCATCTGGTGAATCGTTAAATAGGCAAAGTAACCCATTTGTGCAATGACACTAATCGTAAAACCCATTACTACCATAAAGGCAAATGCTGCAAAGAATTCACTCCATTGTCCTGCTTCAAAATATGTAGAAAAAGCATCGTCCCAACGTATAAATAAACCAAAAATACCTGTTACTAAACCACCGATTAACAAGGCATTCAGAAAGAATTTAAACCAATTTCGAATAGTCACAGCGAGATTTCCTCCATCTTTTCTATTTCCTTTGTAAATTGTAACAAGCCTTTTAAGAAAAATCTATTTCTTCCTTCTGACTATACATATTTCCAAACCAAATGTGAACAATAATCGAAAGGACGGTGACGGATATGAAATACTTTGCACTCTTATTAATGTGTCTTGGACTTCTTGCTAGCTGTAGTTCTCCCGCTGCTCAGCCTTCTTATGAAGAGAATAAGAAAATGTTCATCGATGCTCTGCAAACAGAGGATGGAAAAAAGGCAATTCGAACATTATTGTCAGATCCTCAATTCAAAGAACTTCTAGTATTAGACAGTGAACAAGTAAAGACATCTGTTGAACAGACAATGCTTTCAAAAGAAGCAGAGGATTTTTGGAAAGAAGTTTATTCGGATCCAAAGTTTTCAGAGACAATGGCAAAGAGTATGGTAAAGCAACAAGAAGAATTGATGAAAGCCTTAATGAAGGATCCTACTTATTTAAAGGATTTAGAGACCTTTTTTGGTTCAGCCGAGATGAAAAAAGAATTAGCTAAGGTATTGGAATCGAGCGATATGCGAAAAGAAATGCAAAAGGTTGTAGAAGAAACTATCCAAAGTCCGTTACTGCAAGCTAAGTGGCAGAAATTAGTGGAAGAAGCTGGTGGCAAAACAGAAAAAGCTGGCGGTGGAGCTGAAGGTGGAGAAGGAGAAGCAGGTTCTTCTGAAGAAGAGAAGAAGAAAGAGGAAGAAAAATAAGGCCGCTCCTCTTTGGAAACGGCCTCTTTTTTATGCTTTTTCGATAATTTTTTGTGCAATTTCCAAATAAATTTTTCCCGTATTATGTGTTTCTCCATAAACTGATGGTGCGAAATCGATATCATTCCAGTCCGGCTGCCCTAGAGGTAGTTGCCCAAGTAATTCTGTGCGAAGTTCTTCGGCAAGCTTTGGTCCGCCACCTTTACCAAATACAAATTCTTTTTCGCCTGTTGATTTTGATTCGTACCACGACATATTTTCGATTACTCCAAGAATTTCATGATCTGTTTGAAGTGCCATCGCCCCGGCTCTAGCAGCAACGAATGCCGCTGTAGGATGCGGAGTTGTTACGACAATTTCTTTAGACGCAGGCAGCATTTGGTGAATGTCTAAAGCCACATCTCCAGTACCTGGTGGTAAATCTAGGAGCAAAAAGTCTAGTTCACCCCATTCAACATCCTTGAAAAATTGGTCTAATACTTTTCCAAGCATTGGTCCACGCCATACAACTGGTGTATTGTTCTCTACAAAGAAGCCCATAGAGATAACTTTAACGCCTTTACGTTCTACAGGGATTATACGGTCCTCTATGATTTGCGGAATGTCTTTTACGCCCATCATATCAGGTACACTAAATCCATAAATATCTGCATCTACAAGTCCTACTTTTTTACCTATACGTGCAAGTGCAACTGCCAAGTTAACGGATACAGTAGACTTACCAACTCCACCTTTACCAGACGCAATCGAAATAATCTTCACTTTGCTATTTGGCGATAAAAGGTTTTCGTTATCACTTTCTTTTGTTTTCCCTCGGAATTGCTCCATTACTTCTTTTGGTAGCTCTTCAAAACGAATACCTACTGTTGCTGCTCCAGCTTCTTTCAATACTTCTACGACTTTCCCTTGTAGTTGCATTTGTTCTGCTGAATTTATCTTAGCTATAGCTAGTTTTACACTCACATGATTCTTTTCTTCTTTAATAGACACTTCCGAAATCCCGTTTGTTTCTTCTAGTGTTCTATGTAAAAATGGGTCGTTTAATGCTCCTATCAAAGCACGAACTTGTTGCTCATTAATCATCTGTAGACACTCCCCTTAAGTTTAACTATTCGCCTTATAGTATACCATAATCGAGTGTCTACATACGTTAGATAGTCTTAGTAAATATTATCCTCTACAAATTTAACTACACCTTCTGAAATAGCTTCCACCATTTGTTTCTGATACTTTTCAGATTTTAATAATTCTCGCTCTTCATCATTACTTAAAAAGCCTGTTTCTACTAACACTGCTGGAGCATTTGCTTTCTTCAATATATATACCTGTTTAATCGCCAGTGCCTCTCGCTCTGTGTTTCCGATATTTTCTCGAATAGATCCTTGAATAGATTTGGCTAATAGTTCTCCACCCGCGTGTCCTTCTGCATGATAGAAAACCTGAGCCCCTCTCCATCTTTCCTCTGGAACTGCATTCACATGCAGGCTAATGACCAAGTCCGCCTCTGAGTTATTCATAATTTCTTCACGTAACAATAAATCTGCACGTTTTCTAGCTCTTGTGGTCGGAAAATCTTCATCTGGTCTATGCTCCGCAATTGCATCTCCTTCTTTACTGCGTGTCATGACCACTGTAGCACCTTGCGCCTTTAACTTTTTCTCTAACATTAGAGACATAGCAAGCGTAATATCTCGCTCAACGGTATCTCCACTACTAGCTCCTCCATCAATTCCTCCATGCCCTGGATCAAGAACAATCTTCACTCCACTCATTGGTTCGGGTAAGAAGAAACCAATATCACTCGCTTTTGTTCCATACACAACTACAAGAAGGGATATCAAAAACAAAACCAAGATAATTAGCCACTTTTTCAGGTTCATCGCTCCTTTTTCACTCATTATACGTACAACGGACAAAGAGTATGATTAGAATTGTCCACGTATTTTTGAGCTATAATAGAACGATGGGATTGCCATTAACGTGACAAATGAAATAATGAAAAAGACCATCGCACCACTACTCATCGCATCTAGCAAAAAACCACCAAGGCTCGGACCTGCAATTCGACCTACTGACTTTACACCTGAAAGAGCAAAATAAGTACCCTTCTCATGATCCTCACACATTCCATCCAAATGGATATCCACCATTGTAAACACCAAGACTTCACCTGCTGTGAAAATAACCATCGCAACTAACAGCCATAAAATCGAGTCGCTCTGCCCAAAGGAAAATAAGCCTATGGATAATAACCCACTTCCAATCATTAAAGAAGTAGTCGTGCTGATCAATTCTCCGAGCTTATAGACAAAGTATTGAATAACTAATACGGTAATAGCATTTGTAGTTATGAGCCATGCAAAATATTGTATCGCTAGTTCATGATCAAAGGACTTTCCTAAGTATTGACTGAATGTGGAGTCAAACTGACTGTAGCCAAAACTAATAAAGATTAATGCCAACACAAAAAAGGAAAAAGCGGTATCCCTTTTAAAGACATGAAAAGAATGAAAGATTGATGTCTTCGTTACGCTAGTAGGTTCCTTTTTTAACGGGTACTTTTTAAATATAATGACGAACGTCCATATATTAAGCAAGAAAATAAGACCTACTATAAAAAACAAATTCTCCATTCCATACTGTTGGAAATACACAGAAGTCAGTGGGGCAATTGCAGCAGATATATTAATCAAAAAATAGCGGATATTAAATATTAACCGACGATTTTCTGGCTCTGTATATAAACTCAGCAATACTCGGTACGTTGGCTCCACAACTGCCTGACTCGCTCCAAGCAAAGCAGCAAATGCGATAAAACCTGCATAATGCTCAATGAAAGGGAAATAGAAATAACACCCTAAATATCCAAGGAGTCCTACAATGATGACTTTATTCTTAGGGTACTTATCAATATATGGTCCTACAAAAAAGCTCATCACTAAATTAGATAGAGCCAGTGTCGATATAATCACTCCAATTTGCACGCCCGAATAATGAAACTCATCGAGCAAAAAAAGTGTTAAATAAGGCAACACTAAAAATGTTCCAAAACGTGCGATAAAAATACTAACAAGAATTGTGCTCGTTACAATATTAAATTTACTTCTCATACATTTCCTCTTTTTCTTTCTACATCATTATTTACTTATATATGTATACACACTAACTGCCTTGCCTTTTAAAATTACTTCTTTCTCTAAGTGCATTCCATTTTTGATGGCTATATTACTGGACTTTGTGTTTTCCGGCTGAATAAGAGAAATCAGACGATCTATACCTAACCGATTAACTCCTCTTTTAAGTAAAGTACTAGCTGCTTCTGTTGCATAACCATTTCCCCAAAATTCTCTAGCGATCCAATAACCAATTTCTAACTCATCCACGTCATTAATTTGTTGCGGTATTATTCCAGCATGGCCCACTGGAATTCCATCCTTTTTACGAATAAGCATCTTTAAGCCAAACTCTTCGTTTTTCTCATAGTGACTCTGAATCCTTTCTAAAAATGCATGTGCTTCTTCTATATTTCGTGTTTTACCATTCCCTATGTACTGCATCATCTCTGGATCATTTAACATCGAACATAAAAAGGCAAAGTTTCCTTGCTCATAGGGACGAAAAATTAATCTTTGCGAGGTAAATTCCATTTACTCCTCTCCTCCCAATGTATTATCGTTTCCTAAATATACACCTCTCAAAATATACATACAATCACTTTTTCAACATTTTGACAATCATCTTTCTTCTCACATGACAAAAAAAGCACTCCTCGAGAAATCTCGAGAAGTGCTTTGAACTGATAATATAAGATTAACGTTTTGAGAACTGAGGTGCACGACGAGCGCCTTTAAGTCCTGGTTTTTTACGTTCTTTCATACGTGGATCACGTGTTAAGAATCCTGCTGATTTCAATGCTGGACGGAAATCAGGATCTACTGTAAGTAGTGCACGTGCAATACCATGACGGATTGCTCCTGCTTGTCCTGTGAATCCACCACCATTAACGTTTACGTGTACATCGTAGCTACCTAAAGTTTGAGTAGTTACTAATGGTTGTTTAATGATTTCACGTAAAGTTTCGTATGGTACGTAATCTTCTACGTCACGTTTGTTGATAACGATTTTTCCTTCGCCCGGTACTAAACGTACACGTGCTACTGAACTTTTACGGCGACCAGTGCCGATATATTGAACTTGTGCCAAGTGAATGTCCTCCTCTTAATTATTATCCGCGAAGCTCGTATGCTTCTGGTTTCTGTGCTGCATGTGGGTGTTCTGCTCCAGTGTAAACGTGAAGCTTACTGAACATTTGACGTCCTAAAGAGTTTTTAGGAAGCATTCCTTTAATCGCTAACTCAAGCATTTTCGTTGGGTACTTAGTACGCATTTCTAAAGCTGTACGTTGTTTAAGTCCACCAGAGAATTGAGTGTGACGGTAGTAAATTTTGTCATTTAGCTTGTTCCCAGTTAAATGAATTTTTTCTGCATTAAGAATGATCACGTGATCACCTGTGTCAACGTTCGGTGTGAATGTTGGTTTGTTTTTACCACGTAAAATAGCTGCAACTTCTGAAGCTAGACGACCAAGAGTTTGGCCTTCAGCGTCTACTACTAACCATTTACGTTCTACTTCGTGACCTTTAGCCATGAATGTTGTACGCATGTATTTTGTCCTCCTAATTCAATCATAATCGATCTAAAATTTTCTATATCCTCATACCAATAAGTTTCGGGGCTTATATTGTGGGGTTTAGAAATACCATACATCATCATACCCCGAATGGAACAAATAGTCAAGTATTTTTCGTAAAACACCTGGTGATGTTGTTTCGTCACTCATAAGCTACTTTTTCAAGGTACAAACCGTGTGCTGGAGCGGTTTTCCCTGCTTCCTTTCGAGCACATGATAATAGGATTTCTGGAATACTTTCCACAGTTTTTTTTCGAATTCCAACTTCCCATAATGTTCCTGCAATAATACGCACCATATTATATAAAAACCCACTTCCGCTAATAACCATATGAAGTTGTTGTGTTTCTTTTTTCACTTCAAAGTTAATAGAATAGATAGTTCTTACAAAATCATTTACATTCGTTTTAGCTGCACAAAAACTTGAAAAATCATGGGTCCCCAATAAATGCCCGGCTGCTTCTTGCATAGATACAATATCTGGTTTATATCGATCGGCATGTACCGAAAAATCACGCTCAAATGGACTATGTATTTCACTAAGTGACCAAATATAACGATATGTCTTTCCAACAGCATGGTATCTAGAGTGAAAATCATCCGGTACCTGCTCAATTGATAAAATACGAATATCTCTAGGCAGTTGAACATTTAAAGCTGTGCGCCAACGATCTAAGGGGAATGTTAACGGACTATCAAAGTGAATAACTTGTCCCGTTGCATGTACACCAGCATCTGTTCTACCACTCGCAACAATTTTTACAACAGCACCTTTATGAATTGTTTCTAAGACACGTTCTATCTCCACTTGAACAGTTCGTTTTCCCGGTTGAACCTGATAACCGGAAAACTGGCTGCCATCATAGCTAATAATCGCTCGAAGTCTCACGCTAACACCTCCTTATCATTTTCTAAAGTAAATCAGTATTGCGGCTAGTATGACAAGACAAAGGATGATTAGCGTGTCTCTCGTAGCCCATTCTAACTTTCGGTACCTTGTACGACCCTCGCCGCCTTTATAGCCTCTTACTTCCATTGCAGTGGCTAAATCCTCCGCACGTTTAAACGCACTAACAAACAAAGGTATTAGAAGCGGAACAATCGCATTCATCCTCTCCTTCATACTACCTGTTGTCATATCAGAACCTCTTGCCATCTGTGCTTTCATAATCTTATCTGTCTCATCCATCAAAGTCGGTATAAATCTCAACGAAATAGACATCATAAGAGCCAATTCATGTACAGGCAGCTTCCATTTTTTTAATGGATTTAACAAAATTTCTAATGCATCTGTAATCGAAATAGGTGTTGTAGTTAATGTAAGAATAGACGTCAAAACAACGAGTACGGTAAAGCGGATGGATATGAAAATTCCTTGCTTCAATCCTTCCTCGTAAATCTTGATAAACCTCCATTCAAAGATAATTGAACCTTCGCGAGTGAAAATCAGATGCAATAAAAACGTAAATATGATTAAAAACACAACAGGCTTTAATCCGTTAATCAAAAAATATAGCCTAATTTTTGATAATCGTATAATTAAAAAAGTAAACAGTAGTAAAATTCCATAAGTAATCCAGTCATTTGCAATGAAGACAACCATAATAAATAAGAACACGAATATCAGCTTTGCCCGAGCATCTAAACGATGAATAAAAGAGTCTCCTGGAATATAGCGACCGAATATCATTTTTTCAAGCATCAGATTTCACGCTCCTTTTCCATCATGCGCGCTAGTTCTTCTGCTAAAGTTTCTTCTGTTAAACAAAGTATTGGCAACTTTTTACCCATCATCTTTTCTAGTTTCTTTTGAAACTTAATAGATTGAGGTAATTCTAAACGATAATCCATTAAACGATCCTCATCCGAGAATATCTCCTGCGGTAACCCTTGCAGCACACATTTGCCACCATGCATAATAGCAATCCGATCTGCATACCTAGCAGCATCTTCCATGCTATGCGTTACAAGAACGGTCGTTAAACCTTTTTCTTGATGAAGTCGATAAAACAGCTCCATTATTTCTTTACGACCTCTTGGATCAAGCCCTGCCGTTGGTTCATCCAGTACTAATACTTCTGGATTCATCGCAAGGACTCCAGCTATGGCAACTCTTCGCATTTGTCCTCCAGACAGGTCAAACGGCGACTTTTCCATTACTTCTTCTGGCAAACCAAGTAATCGTACTAAATCTATAGCACGTTGCCTTGCTTCCTCTTCCGGCACCCCAAAGTTCATAGGTCCAAACATAATATCCTTTAAAACTGTTTCATCAAACAATTGATGCTCTGGAAATTGAAAAACAATCCCTACTTTTTGCCTAATCTCTCGTAATTTCTTATTCTTTTTAGCTGCTACTACTTCTGTGTTACCAATGCGAATAACACCTTCTGTGGGCTTTAGCAACGCATTTAAATGCTGAAGTACTGTAGATTTCCCTGAACCTGTATGACCAATAATCGCTTGATAGGATCCTGAAGGAATAAGTAAATCTACATCATATAAAGCTCTTTTTTCAAATGGTGTATCCTTGGCATATGCGTAACTCACTTGTTGAAGTGAGATGTCCATAAATCATTCACCAACTCTTCTTCTGACATATGGTCTGCTACAACCTGCACACCTTGTGCTCGCAGTAGTCTTGACATATTCATCGCAAAAGGAAGATCTAACCCCAAATCGATTAACTCTTGACCTCGCTCGAATATCTCATATGGTGATCCCTCTGCATACTTTTCTCCTTGATTCATAACAATCACGCGATCAGCGAGAAGCGCTTCTTCTAAATCATGCGTAATAGAGATAACCGTTAAGTCAGTTTCTACTCTCAACTGGCGCACTGTTTGCAGTACCTCTTCTCTTCCCTGTGGATCTAACATGGAAGTTGCCTCATCTAACAATAAAATCCTCGGTTGAAGTGCAATAGCTCCAGCTATGGCAACCCTTTGTTTCTGCCCACCCGATAAATGATGTGGCTCGCTATTCAAAAAGTCACTCATTTTCACTTTTACTAAAGAGGCTTGTACTCGTTCTACCATTTCCTCAAAAGGGATTCCGTTATTTTCTAATGCAAATGCAACATCATCTTGTACGGTTGCTCCTACAAATTGGTTATCTGGATTTTGAAATACCATCCCCATTTTAGAGCGAGTTTCCCATAAATTATGTTCATTTAATGGTTCTCCAAAAATTCGTACCGTTCCCATCTGAGGAAATAGAAGACCATTCATTAATCGTGCTAATGTCGATTTGCCAGAACCATTATGGCCTACAATCGCCACCCATTCACCTTCATTAATCGTATAGGACACATTCTGTATCGCCGGTCGCATTCTTGTATCTTCCTCGGCATATGTAAATATAACTTCCTGTAAAGAAATAATTTCACGTTTCATCCTTTACCTCCTCTGCTCAACTCAGCTGTGCTAATATTTTATAACATTTTACAATAAAGTAAAACTTCAATCTGTGGGGCTTTCCCCAACAGATTGAAATTTGAACTGGGAAACAACGCAACGTCCTTCGGCAATGCCTAAGTGACCAACATCCTATTGCCCCGGGGCTAGCAGGAAGCAAGTCACCCAGTCGAAGCCATACGACGTGGCGTCTTATTCGTCAGGTTTTACCTCGGGCTTTTACGAGCAGTTAAACTCCACTTACGTTTTGGGAGTAGACCAAATACTTTAGCGAAAATTTTACTGCGTGTTAAAGCGGGATAAATTAAAAAAGCGCGCACCTCATTTTGAGAAATGCGCTCTTCTATAACTTATTTCTAGATTGGTTGCTCAAGACCAATCTGAAAAATGAGGTGCGTAGAGCTAGACGAGACGCTACTTCTTTAGGTTCAAAGAACTTGAGAAGTCCGCTCATCGTAACACTCTGCTTTTAAATTGTCGTATAAATCTCTTTGAAAAAAGAAGAGGGCGGTAGTATCCCACCAAATACCCTCTTCAATTTGGCAGACGAATAAACGTCTGAAAATTAAATTAAACTAACTCAATTACTACTACTGGTGCTCCGTCTCCGCGACGAGGTCCAGCTTTCATAATACGAGTATAACCGCCTTGACGATCAGCATAGCGTGGTGCTACATCATCAAACAATTTTTGTAAAGCATAGATTGTTGATTCGTTTCCTTCTTCATCAGTAGAAGCAACGACCTCACGACGAATATAAGCCGCAGCTTGACGACGAGCGTGTAAATCTCCGCGTTTACCTAAAGTGATCATTTTTTCAACAACAGAACGTAATTCTTTTGCACGTGCTTCAGTAGTTTGAATACGCTCATTGATAATTAGGTCCGTTGTTAAGTCACGTAACATCGCTTTACGTTGAGAACTTGTACGTCCAAGTTTTCTGTAACCCATGGATGTTTCCCTCCTTTGGTGAATAATTCAAGTCTTGCTATATCAAAACCCGTTTAGTCTTCTTTACGTAATCCTAAACCAAGCTCATCTAACTTCGCTCTTACTTCTTCTAAAGATTTACGTCCAAGGTTTCTTACTTTCATCATATCGTCTTCTGATTTGCTTGCAAGCTCAAGTACTGTATTAATACCAGCGCGTTTTAAGCAATTATAAGAACGAACAGAAAGATCAAGTTCTTCAATAGTCATCTCTAAAACTTTTTCTTTTTGATCTTCTTCTTTTTCGACCATGATTTCAGCAGTCTGAGCCTCGTCAGTCATCCCTACAAAAATATTCAAGTGCTCTGTTAAAATTTTCGCTCCAAGAGAAATCGCCTCTTTAGGACCTGTGCTGCCATCTGTCCACACATCAAGTGTTAGTTTATCGAAGTTGGACAATTGTCCAACACGAGTATTTTCCACTTGGAAATTCACGCGTGAAACTGGAGTATAAATAGAGTCGATCGGGATTACGCCGATAGGAAGATCCTCACGTTTGTTTTGAACAGCAGGAGTGTAGCCACGGCCTCGACCTGCGTACATACGCATACGGAAATGACCATTTTTGCCGATTGTAGCAATATAGAGTTCCGGGTTTAAAATTTCTACGTCACTGTCATGTGTAATGTCAGCAGCAGTAATCGTTCCCTCACCTTTAACATCAATCTCAATGACCTTTTCCTCGTCAGAGTAGATTTTCAAAGCTAGTTTTTTCACATTCATAATAATAGATGCTACATCTTCCACTACGCCTTCAATTGTTGAAAACTCGTGTAAAACGCCATCAATTTGAATAGAAGTAACTGCAGCTCCTGGTAAAGAAGACAGAAGGATGCGTCGTAAAGAATTTCCCAAAGTATTTCCATAGCCACGTTCTAGCGGTTCTACAACAAATTTACCAAACTTGGTACCTTCGCTGATTTCTACACTTTCAATCTTTGGTTTTTCGATTTCGATCATTCCAATTTACCCTCCCTCAAAACATCGAATGTATAGGTTCTTTCCATCATGAATTCGATCGTTAACTGATTGCTGTTAATACATCCTCAGTCTGTACAATAAATGATGTTCTCAAACACGTTGAGTATCACCTATTAAACGCGACGACGTTTTGGTGGACGGCAACCATTATGTGGTACTGGTGTTACGTCTTTAATTGCTGTAACTTCTAGACCTGCAGCTTGAAGTGCGCGGATTGCCGCTTCACGACCAGCACCTGGTCCTTTAACAGTTACTTCTAAAGTTTTAATACCATGTTCCATTGAAGTCTTTGCAGCAGTTTCTGCAGCCATTTGTGCAGCAAATGGAGTAGATTTACGAGAACCTCTAAATCCAAGAGCTCCAGCACTTGACCAAGAAAGTGCATTTCCTTGCATGTCTGTGATAGTCACAATAGTGTTGTTAAATGTTGAGCGAATGTGAGCAATACCGGATTCGATATTCTTTTTCACACGACGCTTACGTGTTTGTTGTTTACGTGCCATGTTAAGAAGAAACCTCCTTTACCGATTATTTTTTCTTGTTAGCTACTGTTTTACGTGGACCTTTACGAGTACGTGCATTGTTCTTCGTATTTTGTCCGCGTACTGGTAAGCCTCTACGGTGACGGATACCACGGAATGAACCGATTTCCATCAATCGTTTAATGTTTAGTGATACTTCACGACGAAGGTCACCTTCTACTTTATATACACCGATTTGTTCACGGATTTTGTTTAGTTCGTCTTCTGTAAGATCACGTACACGTGTCTCTTCTGAAATACCAGCTTCTGCTAATACTTTTTGAGAAGTCGTTTTACCAATTCCAAAAATGTATGTTAATGCAATAACAACGCGTTTGTCGCGTGGAATGTCAACACCAGCAATACGTGCCATATGTGTCGTGCACCTCCTTCTTATTATCCTTGTCTTTGTTTGTGTTTAGGATTTTCACAGATTACCATTACTTTACCGCGTCGGCGAATTACCTTACATTTTTCGCAGATCGGTTTCACAGATGGTCTCACTTTCATCTAACCTAACCTCCTTAGTAGTCCGGAGTGCAAAAGATTATTATTTAAAACGGTACGTAATACGACCGCGAGTTAAATCGTAAGGAGAAAGTTCAATTGTGACTTTATCTCCAGGTAAAATACGAATGAAATGCATACGAATTTTACCCGATACATGCGCAAGTATCGTATGACCGTTTTCTAATTCTACCTTAAACATCGCGTTTGGCAAAGTCTCAACAACTGTTCCTTCGACTTCAATTACATCATCTTTCGCCATCAACCCTGTCTCCCTTCTATATACAAATCAGGTTCTCATCAATACTCAAACGTAATTTGCTGTTAGTATAGCCTCAGTAGGAACGAAACTATTCGTTCAAGCATATGTTTGGAAATCATGAGAGATGTTCGAAAGACACTCGTAAGGTTTCGCTTTTAGCAATCCACGGAGTAGACTCTCCCTCATGTCAACATGTTCGTACGAATGTGTTGGATGAGTTCCATAGTACCCGTTCGTTACACAGATGCTTCCACGAAACCCATTATACCCCGTAAGTATTTAAAATGCACGTGGACAAGGGAGTCCCCGCTTTTGATGCATTTCTTTTCCTCCGAACGTATACCGGGCGCAATATGCTTTTGCAGCTCTCGAAAAAAACATTTTCGTTCTTTGCATACTACCCGGGTATTCAGTCGTCTGCGACAGGCACCGGGCATTTATATGCGGTTGCCCTGTAACAGAGCATCAAGATCAGCGAATACTAATTTAATATCCTGCTGTCCATCTATATTAGTTAAAACACCTTTGTTTTCATAAAAATCAAGCAAAGGTTGTGTTTGCTTCATATTTACTTCCAGACGGTTAGTTACCGTTTCCGGATTATCGTCAGCACGTTGATAAAGCTCGCCACCATCTTTGTCACATACTCCCTCTTTGGCAGGTGGATTAAAGACTAAATGATAAGCAGTTCCACATTCTTTACAAATGCGTCGACCTGTTAGACGTTTGATCAATTCTTCTTGTTCTACTTGAATATTAAGCACATGCTCAATAGATTTATCAAGTTCCGAAAGTAAAGCATCTAGTGCTTCTGCTTGAGGAACTGTACGAGGGAAACCATCAAGCAGGAATCCTTTTTCACAGTCTGGTTTACTTAATCTTTCGCGGACAATACCAATCGTAACTTCATCGGGCACCAAGGCACCTTGATCCATAAACGATTTTGCTTTCAAACCTAGTTCCGTACCATCTTTAATTGCTGCACGAAACATATCGCCTGTAGAAATATGAGGGATTGCGTACTTCTCAACAATTTTATCTGCCTGAGTACCTTTACCAGCACCAGGTAAACCCATTAAAACGATATTCATACGAAAATGCCCCCCAGGACTATATAGTTGATTTTTAGGAACACCAACGTTCCTAAAAACCTACCTTATTTCATAAAGCCTTTATAATGACGTTTAACTAGTTGGGATTCTAGCTGTTTCATCGTTTCGAGTGCAACCCCAACCACGATTAACAAACTTGTACCGCCAATCTGTGCTGACTGCGGAAGATCCGCATATTTCACAAATAGCATCGGCATGATAGAAATGATAGCTAAGAATATAGCTCCAACAAAAGTTAATCGATACAATACGCTAGTTAAATAATTTTGTGTATTGATCCCTGGACGAATCCCTGGAATATACGCACCTTGCTTTTTCAAGTTGTCTGCTACGTTCTCCGGGTTCACTTGAATGAACGCGTAGAAGTAAGTAAACGCAATGATTAAAGCAATATAAATTGTCATACCAATAGGTTGTGTATAATCTAATGCTCTCGTAATAGCATCGGTAGTATTATTTTGACCGAAGAATAATACGATTGACTGAGGCGCCATAAGGAACGCTGAAGCAAAAATTACCGGAATTACTCCCGCAGCATTAACTTTTAAAGGCAAGTGAGTCTGTTGACCACCCGTTTGGGTCGTACCAGAAACACGCTTCGCGTATTGAATTGGAATTTTACGCAACGCTTGTTGAACGTAAATTACTCCAACTGTTACCGCAACAATCGCTAATAAAAGTAAAAGTACTATTACAATATTGATAAACAGTGCATCGCCTGCACCTTCAATTTGCTGTGCGTACACTTGGTTAACTGCGTTTGGAATGGCAGCAGCAATACCAGCGAAGATAATAATAGAAATACCATTACCAACACCTTTAGCGGTAATTTGCTCTCCTAACCACATTAAAAATGCAGTCCCGGCTGTCAAAACAACAGCAATAACTAAGTATGTCAATATACCGTCTTCTTTTATTAAAGAACCACTATACATACGGTTAAAGCCGTATGACATAGCAATCGCTTGAATAAAAGCTAAAACAATTGTGAAGTAACGAGTAAATTGTGCAAGTTTACGTCTTCCGACTTCACCTTGCTTAGCCCACTCTGTAAACTTCGGAACAACATCCATTTGTAGTAATTGTACAATGATGGATGCAGTGATGTAAGGCATGATACCCATTGCTAAAATAGAAAAGTTAGCAAGGGCTCCACCACCAAATGTATTAAGGAAACCAATCAAACCCATTTGGTCTGTTTGTTTTAAAACATCGGCATCGACGTAAGGCACCGGAACAAATGTCCCAATACGAAAGACGATTAACATCAATAATGTAAAAATGATTTTATTTCGAATATCTCTCACACGCATAAAGTTGGAGATTGTTTGAAACATTAAACCACCTCTGTTGATCCGCCAGCGTTCTCAATTGCTTCTTTTGCTGATGCAGAGAATTTATGAGCTCTTACAGTTAACTTCTTGTCAAGTGTTCCATTACCTAGAATCTTGATACCAGATTTCTCACTGCTCACAACACCTGTTTCGATTAATAAAGCAGGTGTAACTTCTGTGCCTTCTTCGAAACGATTTAATGTGTCAAGGTTCACAATTGCGAATTCTTTACGATTAATATTCGTAAATCCACGTTTTGGTAAACGACGGAATAACGGGTTTTGACCGCCCTCAAATCCTGGACGAACGCCTCCGCCTGAACGAGCGTTTTGACCTTTATGACCTTTACCTGATGTTTTACCAGTTCCAGAACCGATTCCGCGTCCGATACGCTTACGCGATGAACGAGATCCTTCTGATGGTTTTAACTCATGAAGTTTCATATGGTGGCACCTCCTTATTCTTAAAATAAACCTTAAATTTCTTTTGTTGTTACTAAGTGAGCTACTTTGCCAACCATCCCGCGGATAGCTGCATTGTCTTGATGCTCTACTGTTTGATGCATTTTACGTAATCCAAGAGCTTCTACTGTTTTGCGTTGAGCTGGTTTAGTACCAATCAAGCTTCTAGTAAGGGTAATTTCTAATTTAGTTGCCATTGTAATTTCCCTCCCTTATCCTAACAGTTCTTCTACTGATTTACCACGTAATTTAGCAACGTCCTCAGCACGTTTTAATTGAGTTAAACCTTCGATTGTAGCACGTACCATGTTGATTGGTGTGTTAGATCCAAGTGATTTAGAAAGAATATCAGTAATACCAGCTAATTCAAGTACCGCACGAACCGGTCCACCAGCAATAACTCCTGTACCAGGTGCTGCAGGTTTAACTAGAATAGATCCAGCACCAAAGTGTCCTACAACTAGGTGAGGAGTAGTTCCTTTAACTCTTGGTACTTCTATTAAGTTTTTCTTCGCGTCTTCAACTGCTTTACGGATAGCGTCTGGAACTTCTTGTGCTTTTCCAGTACCAAATCCTACATGACCATCTTTGTCACCAACAACTACTAATGCAGTAAAACGGAAACGACGTCCACCTTTTACAACTTTAGCAACACGGTTGATCGTTACTACGCGTTCTTCAAGTTCAAGTTTGTTTGGGTCAATACCACGCATGAAATATGTCCCTCCTTCTTCTTAAAATTCTAAGCCGTTTTCACGTGCAGCTTCAGCTAACGCTTTAACACGTCCATGATATAAGTAACCGCCACGGTCAAATACAACAGATTTGATGTTTTTTTCTGTAGCGCGTTTTGCGATTGTTTCACCGATCAATTTAGCAGCTTCTACATTTCCAGCTGTTCCATTGAAATCTTTATCCATAGTGGATGCACTTACGATTGTAACACCTTGAGTATCATCAATCAGTTGTGCGTATAAATGTTTATTAGAACGGAATACATTTAAACGTGGACGTTCAGTAGTACCCGTGATTTTTGTACGAACACGTGCATGACGTTTCTTACGAACTTGATTTTTGTCTTGTTTCGTAATCACAGTGGTCACTCCTTTCTAATGCGAGATGCATTATTTACCTGTTTTACCTTCTTTGCGGCGTACAACTTCGCCTTCATAACGAATACCTTTACCTTTATAAGGCTCTGGTGGACGAACTTGGCGAATGTTAGATGCTAAAGCACCAACGCGTTCTTTATCAATACCGCGAACGATAACTTTTGTATTAGAAGGAACTTCAACTACAAGTCCATCTTCAGGAGTGAACTCAACTGGATGTGAGTACCCTACGTTAAGTACAAGTTTAGTTCCTTGTAATTGTGCACGGTAACCTACCCCAACTAATTCAAGTCCACGTTCGAATCCAGCAGATACACCAGTGATCATGTTAGCTAGCAAAGCGCGAGTTGTTCCATGAATCGTACGGTGTTCTTTTGAATCTGAAGGACGCACTAAAGTTATTACAGTACCTTCTTGCTCAATTTTAATATCTTGGTTAAAAGATTTTGTTAATTCACCTTTTGGTCCTTTTACAACTACTGTGTTTTCAGCGTTAACTGTTACAGTAACTTCTGCAGGAACCTCTATTGGTTTTTTACCTACTCGAGACATTTTGTTGCACCTCCATTCGTTTGTTGATTATTACCAAACGTAAGCTACGATTTCTCCGCCAACTTGTTTAGCGCGAGCTTCTTTATCTGTTAATAAACCATTTGAAGTAGAAACTAAAGCAATTCCTAAACCGTTCAATACTTTAGGTACTTCGTTTGTTTTAGCGTAAACGCGTAGACCAGGTTTTGAAATACGTTTCAAACCAGTGATAACGCGCTCGTCATTTTGACCATATTTTAAGAAGATACGGATGATACCTTGTTTGCTATCTTCTACATATTCAACATCACGGATGAAACCTTCGCGTTTTAAAATCTCCGCGATTTCCTTTTTCAGGTTTGAAGCAGGAACTTCTAATTTCTCGTGACGAACCATGTTAGCATTACGAATGCGTGTAAGCATATCTGCAATTGGATCTGACATTGTCATTACATTTACCTCCTTCCCAGTTATAGGGGATTACCAGCTTGCTTTTTTAACGCCAGGAATTTGTCCCTTGTATGCAAGTTCACGGAAACAAATACGGCAAAGCTTGAATTTACGATATACAGAGTGCGGACGTCCACAACGCTCACAGCGTGTGTATGCTTGCACTTGGAACTTTGGCGTACGTTGTTGTTTAACGATCATTGATTTTTTAGCCACGTTTTCGCCTCCCTTATTTTACTTTTGGAATGGCATACCGAATTGTGTTAATAACTCACGAGCTTCTTCGTCAGAGTTCGCAGTTGTTACAATTACGATGTCCATACCGCGTACTTTCGAAACTTTATCATAATCGATTTCAGGGAAGATTAATTGCTCTTTAACTCCAAGAGTGTAGTTACCGCGACCGTCGAATGCTTTTTTAGAAACACCACGGAAGTCACGTACACGCGGAAGAGAAATAGCGATCAATTTATCCAAGAAGTCATACATACGCTCTCCACGTAGAGTGACTTTTGCACCGATTGGCATACCCTCACGAAGACGGAAACCAGCGATCGATTTTTTAGCTTTCGTAACTACAGGTTTTTGACCTGAAATGATTTGTAATTCTTCTACAGCAGCGTCAAGCGCTTTTGTATTAGATACAGCATCACCAACACCCATATTGATAACGATTTTATCAACTTTAGGTACTTGCATTACTGAGTTATATTCAAACTTGCTCATTAGAGCAGGAGAAACTTCCTTAAGATACTTTTCTTTTAGGCGGTTCATGTGTGTACCTCCCTTCTCTTTACTTATTTAATAATTTCACCGGATTTTTTCGCAACACGAACTTTTTTGCCATCTTCCACTTTAGAACCTACGCGAGTCGGCTCGCCAGTTTTTGGGTCGATTAACATAACATTCGATACGTGGATTGCAGCCTCGTGGCTTACAATTCCTCCTTGCGGATTAGCTTGGTTTGGCTTCATATGTTTTTTGATGATGTTTACACCTTCAACTAACACACGGTCTTTCTTAGGAAAAGCAGTAAGAACAACACCTGTTTTACCTTTGTCTTTACCTGAGATTACCATTACTTTGTCGCCTTTTTTAACATGCATTCTGTCGCACCTCCTTGATTGGCACTTTCATGTAAATTAAAGAACTTCTGGAGCTAAAGATACGATTTTCATGAAGTTGCTGTCGCGTAATTCACGAGCAACTGGTCCGAAAATACGAGTTCCACGCGGTCCTTTATCGTCTTTGATAATAACGCAAGCATTTTCATCAAATTTGATATATGTTCCGTCTTTACGGCGTACGCCGCTCTTAGTGCGAACGATTACAGCTTTAACGACGTCACCCTTCTTGACAACGCCACCTGGTGTTGCTTTCTTAACTGTACATACGACGATATCGCCGATATTAGCAGTTTTACGTCCAGTACCACCAAGTACTTTAATAGTTAAAACTTCACGTGCACCTGAGTTGTCTGCAACTTTCATACGAGTTTCTTGTTGGATCACTTAGGTAACCTCCCTTCGGAATTTATTAGTTCCGAACTTATTATTAGATAATAACCGCTTTTTCTACAACTTCCAATAGGCGGAAGCGTTTAGTAGCTGATAGCGGACGAGTTTCCATGATACGGACGATATCTCCGATTTGGGCTTCGTTTTGCTCATCATGAGCTTTAAATTTCTTAGAATACTTAACACGTTTACCGTATAACTTGTGTTTTTTATGAGTTTCAATTAAAACAGAAATTGTTTTATCCATTTTATCTGATACAACACGGCCAGTGTATACTTTGCGTTGATTACGCTCAGTCATGCCAGAAAACCTCCTTTATCAGTTGTTTGCACTGATTTCTCTTTCACGAACCACAGTTTTCATACGCGCGATAGCTTTACGAACTTCACGAATACGAGCTGTGTTTTCTAATTGACCAGTCGCCAATTGGAAGCGAAGGTTGAAAAGCTCTTCTTTCAGTGATTTTACCTTTTGTTCTATTTCTGCAGTAGTAAGTTCACGGATGTCATTAGCTTTCATTAGATTCACCACCAATTTCTTGACGTTTGATTATTTTACATTTAATCGGAAGCTTATGTGATGCTAAACGTAATGCTTCACGAGCAACTTCTTCAGAAACGCCAGCTATTTCAAACATAATTTTTCCAGGTTTTACAACTGCTACCCATCCTTCAGGAGCACCTTTACCTGAACCCATACGTACCTCAAGAGGCTTTTTCGTATATGGTTTATGAGGGAATATTTTAATCCATACTTTACCGCCACGTTTCATGTAACGTGTCATTGCAATACGAGCTGATTCAATTTGACGACTTGTAATCCAGCTTGCTTCAGTTGCTTGTAAACCGAATTCACCGAATGCTATTTCTTTGCCGCCTTTTGCTTCACCACGCATTTTACCACGGTGTTCACGACGATATTTAACGCGTTTAGGCATTAACATATTATTTGCCTCCTTCCTCAGAGTTCTTCTTAACTGGAAGGACTTCACCACGATAGATCCATACTTTAACGCCTAGCTTACCATAAGTTGTGTCAGCTTCAGCATGTGCATAATCAATGTCAGCACGTAATGTATGAAGTGGTACAGTTCCTTCACTGTAATGTTCAGCACGCGCAATGTCAGCGCCGCCTAAGCGTCCAGATACTTGAGTTTTAATACCTTTAGCGCCAGAACGCATTGTGCGTTGAATTGCTTGTTTTTGAGCACGACGGAAAGATACGCGGCCTTCTAATTGGCGTGCAATACTTTCTGCTACTAATTTAGCATCTAAGTCAGCTCTTTTTATTTCAACAATATTTATGTGTACACGTTTACCAGTTAAATCGTTTAAGTGCTTACGAAGTGCTTCCACTTCAGTACCACCTTTACCGATTACCATACCTGGTTTAGCAGTGTGAATTGTAACGTTAACACGTTTTGCAGCGCGTTCGATTTCTACAGTAGAAACAGAAGCTTCTTTTAAACGAGTTTCGATGTACTTACGGATTTTCAAGTCTTCGTGTAGTAGAGTTGCATAGTCTTTACCAGCGTACCATTTTGACTCCCAGTCACGAATGATGCCTACTCGTAATCCTATAGGATGTACTTTTTGACCCACGAATTATCCCTCCTTCTTCTCTGATACCACGATTGTGATGTGGCTAGTACGTTTGTTAATAGCACTTGCACGTCCCATAGCACGTGGGCGGAAACGTTTTAATGTTGGACCTTCATCAACGAAGACTTCAGAAACAACTAGGTTATTAACATCTAAATCATAATTGTGCTCAGCGTTGGCAACAGCAGATTTCAATACTTTCTCCACTACAGGCGATGCTGCTTTTGGAGTAAGTTGTAAAATCGCAACTGCTTCACCGATTTGCTTACCTCTGATTAAATCAACGACTAATCTTACTTTACGAGGGGCAATGCGCACTGTTTTAGCAATAGCTTTTGCTTGTGACATTTGAATGACCTCCTCTCAAATTAGCGTCTTGTTTTCTTATCATCTGCACCATGACTTTTATAAGCGCGTGTTGGTGCAAACTCGCCTAGTTTATGACCTACCATATCCTCAGTCACGTATACAGGAACATGTTTACGTCCGTCATATACTGCGATAGTTAAACCGATAAAAGTAGGGAAAATTGTTGAACGGCGAGACCAAGTCTTAATCACTTGTTTTTTCTCAGAGTCCTTTTGTGCATCGACCTTTTTCAATAAATGATCGTCTGCGAAAGGTCCTTTTTTCAAGCTACGACCCATGCTGAAACCTCCCTCCGTGATAACACCACGGCTCTATCTGTGAACCGTAGTAAAACCACTTTATTTTTTACGACGACGAATGATAAGTTTGTCGGATTTATTTTTCTTGTTACGAGTTTTGTATCCAAGAGTTGGTTTACCCCATGGAGACATTGGTGACTTACGACCGATTGGAGTTTTACCTTCACCACCACCATGTGGGTGATCGTTCGGGTTCATTACAGATCCACGTACAGTTGGACGTTTGCCTAACCAACGATTACGACCTGCTTTACCAATGTTCACAAGTTCATGTTGTTCGTTTCCTACTTCACCAATTGTAGCGCGGCAAACACCTAGGATTAAACGAACTTCACCAGATTGTAAACGTATGATTACGTATTTACCTTCTTTACCAAGTAATTGAGCAGATGTACCAGCAGAACGAACTAACTGACCACCTTTACCAGGTTTCATTTCGATATTATGGATAGTAGTACCCATTGGGATGTTTTGTAACGGAAGAGCGTTCCCTGCTTTAATATCAGCTTCTGGTCCTGACACGATTGTCATGCCCACTTCTAAGCCTTTAGGAGCTAGGATGTAACGTTTTTCCCCATCCGCATAATTAATTAATGCGATATTCGCAGATCGGTTTGGATCATATTCAATAGTAGCAACGCGTCCTGGTATACCATCTTTATTTCGTTTGAAATCAATGATACGGTATTGACGTTTATGTCCACCACCATGATGACGAACAGTAATTTTACCTTGATTGTTACGGCCGCCTTTACGTTTCACAGGAGCAAGTAGAGATTTCTCTGGCTTGTCAGTTGTGATTTCAGCGTAATCTAATGAAGTCATGTTACGACGTCCGTTTGTCGTTGGTTTATACTTTCTAATCGCCATGTTATTCCCTCCTTCTTGAGTATTAATTCCTTATTAAAAGGATTAGATTTCGAATAACTCGATTTCTTTGCTTTCTAGAGTTAACGTAACAATCGCTTTACGACGTTTGTTTGTATACCCACCAAATTTACCTACGCGTTTGTATTTCCCTTTGTAGTTCATGATGTTAACTTTCTCAACATCTACTCCGAAAATTTCTTCAACAGCGTATTTAACTTGAGTTTTGTTGGCGCGAGTGTCCACTTCGAAAGTGTACTTTTTATCTGCCATTACTTCAGAAGAACGCTCAGTAATGACCGGACGTTTAATAATATCACGTGCTTCCATTATCCAAGCACCTCCTCTACTTTTTCTACTGCAGCTTTAGTCATTACAAGTTTGTTATGACCGATTAAATCTAAAACGTTAATGCCTGTTGCAGACACAACTGTGATTCCAGGGATGTTACGAGCAGCTAATGCTACTGTTTCATCTAAATCAGCAGTTACGAATAACGCTTTTTTATCGATTGAAAGGTTAGATAACACTTTCACGAATTCTTTTGTTTTTGGTGCATCAAATGCTAAACCTTCAAGTACTACAATGCTTTCTTCACGAGCTTTTGTTGAAAGAGCTGAAAGAAGAGCTAAACGACGTACTTTTTTAGGTAATTTGAAGCTGTAACTACGTGGAGTCGGTCCGAAAACAACACCACCACCACGCCATTGTGGAGAGCGGATAGAACCTTGACGAGCACGTCCAGTTCCTTTTTGTTTCCATGGTTTACGTCCACCACCAGCAACTTCAGAACGGTTTTTCACTTTGTGATTACCTTGACGAAGTGAAGCACGTTGAGAAATGATAGCTTCAAATAAAACAGCTTCATTTGGTTCAATACCGAAAACTTTATCGTTTAATTCGATTTCACCAACTGAAGAGCCTGCTTGATTGAATAATGATACTTTTGCCATTCCTGTTTCCTCCTTTCTTAAGAGAATTATTTCGATTTAATAGCAGCTTTAACAACTACTAATGATTTACGAGAACCAGGAACATTACCTTTTACTAATAGTAGATTACGTTCAGTATCCACTCTTACGATTTCTAAGTTTTGGATAGTTACTGTATGTCCACCCATTTGACCAGGTAATTTCTTTTGTTTGAATACACGGTTCGGAGCAACTGGCCCCATTGAACCTGGACGACGGTGGTAACGAGATCCATGGGCCATTGGTCCACGAGATTGTCCGTGGCGTTTAATAACACCTTGGAAACCTTTACCTTTAGTAACACCTGTTACATCAATTACATCGCCTTCTGTAAAACTTTCTACCTTGACTTCTTGACCAACTTCGTAATTAGCTGTATCCAAGCCGCGGAATTCGCGGATGAAGCGCTTAGGAGCAGTGCTTGCTTTAGCTACGTGCCCTTTCGCAGGTTTATTAGAAAGCTTTTCGCGCTTGTCTTCAAAACCTAACTGAATAGCTTCGTAACCGTCTGTTTCAGTTGTTTTCTTTTGAAGTACTACGTTTGGAGTAGCTTCAATAACAGTTACAGGGATTAAGTCACCGTTCTCAGCAAATACTTGCGTCATACCGATTTTTCTACCTAAGATTCCTTTGGTCATTCGTCACACCTCCTATAATAATTTGTGTTTTTTATTTTTTACCATTAAAGTTTGATTTCAATATCAACGCCAGATGGTAAATCAAGCTTCATTAACGCGTCAACAGTTTGTGGTGTTGGGTTAACGATATCGATAAGACGTTTATGCGTACGCATTTCGAATTGCTCACGAGAATCTTTATACTTATGAACAGCACGAAGAATCGTATAAACAGATCTTTCAGTCGGAAGTGGAATCGGACCCGATACACTTGCACCTGAACGTTTAGCAGTTTCCACAATTTTCTCAGCAGATTGATCAAGAATTCTGTGATCATACGCTTTTAAACGGATACGAATTTTTTGTTTTGCCATTACTTTCCCTCCTTTTCGCCTATTTTCTAGACATTCTCCACGAAAATTTTCCGTACACTCGCCATGGCAAAGCGGCCGGGTGTGTCGGTAACCTCTCGCTTCATCGCAGTCAAAGACCAACATTCAACATTATATACAATAAAAAAAGATTTCGCAAGTGTTTTTACGAAATTCTTTTTAATGTTATAACCGCATTACTTTTTTATAATACTTATGTTTTTCTAAGCCGTTGTCTAGTATATAAAATTTCAATGAAAATAGCAACTGATAAGGTTGATAATATTTTTGTAATACGCAATTCCTTCTATACTAATGATTATGTTTTTACTGAAATAAAAGAGACTGGGACAGAAGTAGAAATTTTATTGGATAAGGAGAAACCTTTACTAAATAATGGATATTTAATAAAATTGATTGGAATGGAGGGGCGACTCCTACGGGAATAGCGTGACGCCTGAGACTACAGGCTCTGGCCACGCCCGTGGAAAGCGTCCCTGGAATGGAAATCAATTTTGTGCAGCAAAAAAAACAGCATTTTTCTCACAGAGAAAAATGCTGTTTTGGGGTTCTGTCCCAGCCTCTTCTTTCTATTATTATAGAACAAACACTACTGCAATCCATCCGAAAAGTACGAGTGGAATATTGTAACAAAGAAAAGTCGGAACACAAGTATCCCAAATATGGTTATGCTGTCCATCTACATTTAATCCAGCTGTCGGTCCGAGTGTTGAGTCGGACGCTGGTGAACCAGCATCTCCTAAAGCACCTGCCGTACCTATTAATGCAATTGTCGCTAATGGACTTAACCCGAGTTCCATTGCTAAGGGCACAAAGATAGCAGCGATAATTGGGATAGTAGCAAACGACGAACCTATTCCCATCGTCACGACCAATCCGATGACTAGCATGATCAACACTGCCACACTCACATTACCTGCTAAAAGCTTAGAGGATGCTTCCACAAGGCTTTTCACATGCCCTGTTGCATTAATGACCGCTGCAAATCCATTTGCTGTAATCATCACGAAACCAACGAACGCCATCATGCGCATACCTTCTGTCAGAAGTACATCTGCCTCTCTCCTTTTTAAAGCACCACTAATATAAAGTACAACGATACCCGCTAGTGCTCCTGCGATCATAGAATCTGTCTCAACCTGAACAACCAGAGCTGCTATTAAGGAAATAATAGTAAAGATTATACTACTTTTCTTCACTTCTACCTCTAATTCACTTACCTTCACGGCTTCTTGTTTATAGTTTCTAGGTTTGCGAAATAAAACAAACGCCGTTACTAATCCGAAAACCATTCCCAGAGCTGGAACCGACATCGCCTTTGGAATATCACTTAATGCTATCTCTAAACCTGATAGCCCCATCTGCGTTGCAACGATTTCTTGATAGATTGCACCAAATCCATACGGCAGAAACATATACGGAGTGATTAAACCGAACGCTAGAATACATGCTATCAACCTTCGATCCACTTGTAACATGTTCAACACTTTTAAGATTGGCGGTACTAACAATGGGATAAAGGCAATATGAATCGGTATCAAGTTCTGCGAGAACACAGCCATCGACAGTAACAATAAGAAGACTAGAGCTTTTACAAGCCCAGTTTTATTCGAGTCACCCTTGCTCTTTACTAGCTTCAGAATCGCTATTACTAATAATTCCGGTATACCAGTCTTAGAGATAGCGACGGCAAAGCCCCCTAGCAGCCCATAACTTAACGCTATGGTCGCTCCAGCACCTAACCCACCTGTAAATGCGTCAATTGTTTCTGCAACCGACAGACCAGCTGTAAGCCCTCCTACAAGGGCTCCTATAATTAACGAGAATACTACATTGATACGAAGTAAACTCAATACTAACATGACTATTACTGCAATTAAAACAGCATTCATATAAAACACTCACTTTCACACACTAGATTACTAACACATAGAAGTTTACTTGTTATTAAGTTTTATGTCAACATAAAAACCTCTTCGCAAAGTTGCAAAGAGGCTCATTTTTACAATGATTCGTTCACTACCTTACGATAGTACCCGATAGATAAAAATGCAAAAGTAGAATATAAAATCACATACACACCCATCGTTATTAATAAGGGAGCTAATAGTTCGGTACCAAAGAACATCCATCCGGACTTAACCGCAAAATAACTATGCGCTAGTCCTATGATTAACGGTACACCAAAGTTAAACAATTGCTTAATATAAATTCCTTTCATTAATTCATTTGTCGTAAATCCTATCTTGCGTAGATTTGTATAAGACGAGCGTTCTTCGTCGGCTTCACTCATTTGTTTAAAGTACAAAATGCTACCAGTAGCGATTAAAAATGCTAAACCTAAAAATCCTGTCACAAAGATTACTAATCCCATCATTTCCAACGTATCTTTCCGATAAGCTTCTTGACTTTCTACTTTCACGATTCTTCTTTCACCGGTATTTTTCATTACCTCTAGCATTCCAGCATTAGTTGTTTCTTCATATATAGTCTGAACTTCTGATAAGTGTGAACTATCCTCTAAGTCAATACCGACTTGTTTGTTCCAAAATGTTTGTTGTTGTATCAGCTTATCTTCCGAAAGTGTTTCAAATAACTCGTCATTTACAACGATCGACATACCTCCGCCTGATAGATAATACGCAAGAAGTGAATCCTCTGTTATTTCTTTTATTGTGATCTCAAGTTTTCCACTAGAGGTTGTCATTTGAACAGGATTATTTGGTTCTAGCTTTATTAGTTCAGCCATTACATCACTGTATCCTACTAAATAAGCTTCGCCGTCCTTTAACTCAAGTCCAGCTATAACCTGTTGCGCATCACTAAGTTTAGCAACTGGCATAAGACTCTTCGTCGTAACATTTATACCCTCAGGAATTTTACTAGTATATAACTCCGCAGTCTCAACTTCCATATCTAGCAATTCAATAGTTGTTTCCGTATATCGAATATTCCTATCGTCTAATGCAGCTATAAATGCTTCACCGCCATTGTTTGGTATTACATAATCAAACGGTATATTCTGTCTTGCTACTGATCCTGCAGAATAATAAGAGATGTATGACAAACACAGAATGCCTAATGCAGTCGCCGATATAATAGTTATGGTCGTAAGTGACATTGCATTAGATTTCATCCGATGCATGATAGGGGACAAGGACAATACGTCTACAATCGACAAGTGACCTCTTTTTTGTTTACGTATTACATTCAAAACAAAAGATACTGAAAAACGAAATACAAAATACGTTCCACTAATAGTACTCACTAAAATAATTATCATTCTTAGAAACAAGGCATTGACACTATCAATTTCTATATCGAATAGTTTAGTTGAAGAATAGTAGCCATAACTGATCAATAGAAGCCCGATTAATCCTAAACCCATTTGTAGACCACTAAATCTCTTGACCTTTGTATCCGCAATAGCCGTTGCAGTAAAAAGCGTCAGCAAGGACACACGACGTATTTGAATCATCGTCTGTATCAGTACTACAATAAGAAGAGCTACAAACACTACTATTGTCATTTGCAAAGCATCTACTGAAAAAAGCAAATCAACACTTGCTTCCTTTTCTAAAATTCGTAGCAAAATCATCGCAAACAATCGAGATGTCAAAAATCCAATTCCAACACCGATTCCAATCGCACCAACCCATAAAATAATATTTTCCAAAGCTAATAATCTAGTCACTAATCCTTTAGACATACCAATTAGCTGGTACAATCCGATCTCCTTGCTTCTCCTCTTCATAAATAAATGATTAGCGTATAATACGAAAAATACTACAACAAACAGCAGAATAAAAGAAGCAGATTTTAACCCTGCAGAAGCTTTCACTCCTTCAGATATTTCGAGAACACTTGGATTATACTGTAATGTCACAAAGGAAAAATACAGTGACACACTAAAGATCAATGCGAAGAAGTACAAATAGTAGTGCCTAATATTTTTCTTCATACTTCTAAATACTAGTTGACTAAGCGTCATAACCATCACCACCAAGCACACCTTGTGTATTTATTATCTCCTGGAAGAACTGTTTACGGTTCTTCTCTCCTTTATATAATTCGGTATATAACTGACCATCTTTTAAAAATAATACTCTGGAGCAAAAACTAGCTGCGACAGCATCATGCGTTACCATCATAATAGTTACTTGTTTGTCTTTATTAATCTTTTCTAAATTACTCAATAGAGTGGTAGCAGCTTTAGAATCCAGCGCCCCCGTCGGTTCATCAGCAAAAACAATAGTAGGCTTACTTATTAACGCTCTCGCTGCAGAAGTCCTCTGCTTTTGCCCGCCTGATATTTCATTTGGATATTTATTAGCCAGTTCCTGAATGTCTAATATTCTTGTTATTTCCTGAAAGCGTTGTTCTGCTTCCTGTTTAGAGATTTTACTAATAGAAAGTGGCAATAATATATTTTCTTTTACCGTCAATGTATCTAACAAATTGTAATCTTGAAAGATAAAACCTAATTGTTCTCTACGAAAATTGGATAATGCTTTTTCCTTCATTGTACGTAGGTTATGTCCACCTATTTCGATAACCCCTTCTGTTGCTTTATCTATAGAAGCAAGTACATTCAATAAAGTTGTCTTTCCAGATCCAGACGGACCCATTATTCCTACGAATTCTCCTTCGGTTACCTCTAAGTCAATCCCTTTCAACACTTCCTGCGATGTTGCCTTCTTGCCATATATTTTCTTTATTTTACGACCGCTCAGTATAGTCATGTATGTTCCTCCTACAACTTAGTAACCTAATTGTACGATTTTTCTTTTCATTAATCGTTTGATTTACGTTACAAACAAATAAAGTAGATGACAATTTTGTCACCTACCTAAAATCTTCACTATCTCATTTTTTAATGGAAATTGAAGAGAAAATGTCGAACCTGTTCCAATATTAGAAGAGACTAGTACTTGGATACCTAACTGCTCAGCGACGTTTTTAGCCAAGTAAAGTCCCATTCCAGTAGATGCGGTAGTTTGTCGACCATTTGTTCCCGTGAAAGCTTTTTCAAAAATTCTAGGTAAATCTGCCTGAGAAATCCCTGTCCCAGAGTCTCTGATCATTAAAATGATATGACCTGTGTCATCTATAGCAGTTCGAATATGAATTTCACTGTCCGCATTGCTGTACTTTACCGCATTGGATACTAATTGCCTCACAATAAAGGCTAGCCATTTTTGATCGGACAACACTTTTACTTCTAAATTTTCTAAGTCAAACCCAATGTTTTTCTGTATACACCATGCTTGAAATTCTTTAATTTCCATGTGTAATATCTTTTGAATGTCTACTTCTTCAATCATATAATCTTTTTCTATAGAAGAAAGTCTTGTGTTATGTAATTGCTGATCTAATAATAGATGGATTCGGAGCCATTCTACTTCTAGCTTTTTTTGAGCATTTCTATCATCTAACGAATCTATCATCAGCTTCATGCTAGTAAGCGGAGTTTTTACCTCATGAATCCATGCAAGCGTGTGATCATTTTCTTCTAAATGCTCTACTTTTAACCCATTAAGCTCTTCTTTTGCAACTAAAACAAGATCATCTATCGTAGTAGATAGTGTCTTCTCAAAGCTAGAATATCCATCTGGAAAAGATTCTAGTATGAAATCTAAATCTTTTTCGTTAGTCAAACTACTTACTAACGCTTTAATATACTTAGTTTCTTGGAAATATCGCCATATAAAAAAGAATACAAATGCAGTGATATTGATAAAGTTAATATATAGTATGGAGATTTCCATAAAGGCTACATCCAAAGTAAGTATGAAATTCAACCAAATCTGTAGAGTGAAAAAAAAGAGAATCCATGACTTTCTTTCTTTGATGTACAAAATGAACAAAATTTTTATCCCTCCCTAGTGACCGCCATATATCCCAAACCTTTTTTTGTTATAATCACATCTGCAAGTCCAATTTCCTCTAGTTTGGAGCGAAGGCGGTTAACGTTTACGGACAATGTATTATCATTAACAAAGCGCTCATCATCCCAAAGTTTTCGCATTAATTCATCTCTCGATACTATTTTATCCACAGATTGCAGCAGTACCCGCAATATAAATAACTCATTTTTCGTTAAATCTATCATTTTATCGATATAAGTAATTTCACCTTTTGCAAAATCGATAATAGCCCCATTCCAATTACTTATATCCATAGAATCTTCTTGGTAATCATTTGTCCTTCTAAGAAGGGCTTGGACTTTGGCAACTAATACATCGAGATGAAATGGTTTTTGTACAAAATCATCCGCACCCATCTGCATAGCCATGATCATATCCATAGGGTGATCTCTCGAAGACAAGAAAATAATCGGAACCTTAGATATACGACGTATTTCTCTACACCAATGAAATCCATCATATGCTGGCAATTGAATATCTATAAGAACAAAATGTGGTTTTTCCTTGATAAAAGTAGACATTACTTTTTGAAAATCTTCTGGTCTACTAACGTCAAATGACCATTGCACAAATCTTTCTTTAAGCATTTCAAATATGGCATTATCATCTTCAATTACAAATACTTTCATCGTCATCGACTAATTCACCTCTTTTGACTAGTGTACACTATTTTTTCATACAAAAAAAACCATCTCGTCGTCACGAGATGGTTTTTATATTAAAGAATTATAGATTACTTAGTGATATTAGCAACTACACCAGCGCCTACAGTACGTCCACCCTCACGGATAGAGAATTTAGTACCTTCTTCAAGAGCGATAGGTGAGATTAGAGATACAGTCATTTCGATGTTATCTCCAGGCATAACCATTTCTACACCTTCAGGTAAGTTACAAACACCAGTTACGTCAGTTGTACGGAAGTAGAACTGAGGACGGTAGTTTGAGAAGAATGGAGTATGACGTCCACCCTCTTCTTTTGAAAGAACATAAACTTCAGCTTTGAAGTCTGTGTGTGGTGTAATTGAACCTGGTTTAGCTAATACTTGACCACGTTGGATGTCATCACGAGAAACCCCACGAAGAAGAGCACCAATGTTATCTCCAGCTTCAGCATAGTCAAGAAGTTTACGGAACATTTCAACACCAGTTACAGTAGTTGATTTTGCTTCTTCAGAAATACCGATAATGTCTACAACGTCACCAATTTTAACTTGGCCACGCTCAACACGTCCAGTAGCAACTGTACCACGACCAGTGATTGAGAATACATCCTCAACTGGCATCATGAATGGTTTGTCAGTTTGACGTTCTGGAGTTGGGATATAGCTATCTACAGCGTCCATTAATTCAACGATTTTTTCTTCCCAATCTGCTTCGCCTTCAAGAGCTTTAAGAGCAGAACCTTTGATTACAGGAATGTCGTCGCCTGGGAAGTCGTATTCAGAAAGAAGGTCACGAATTTCCATTTCAACTAATTCAAGTAATTCTTCGTCATCAACCATATCACATTTGTTCATGAATACAACTAGGTAAGGAACACCTACTTGACGTGAAAGAAGGATATGCTCACGAGTTTGTGGCATCGGGCCATCAGCAGCAGATACTACTAAGATTCCTCCGTCCATTTGTGCTGCACCTGTGATCATGTTTTTAACATAGTCAGCATGTCCTGGGCAGTCTACGTGCGCGTAGTGACGAGTTGCTGTTTCATACTCAACGTGTGAAGTATTGATTGTGATACCGCGTTCTTTTTCTTCAGGTGCGTTATCGATGTCAGCGTATGATCTAGCTGTACCACCCATTTTTTTAGAAAGAACTGTTGCGATAGCAGCAGTTAGAGTTGTTTTACCATGGTCAACGTGTCCGATTGTACCAATGTTAGCATGTGTTTTGGAGCGGTCAAATTTTTCTTTAGCCATTAGAGAAGTCCTCCTCAGTAATTGTATGATTTTTTATTATAAAAGTAAGGGACTTAAAGCCCCTTGCCTTTCATAGACTACAAATTAGTTATACTTTAATTTTGGTGAAAATTCAATTATTCACCTTTATTTTTTTTGATAATTTCTTCAGAAATTGATTTTGGAACATCTTCATAGTGATCGAATGTCATTGAGAAGACTCCGCGTCCTTGCGTATTAGAACGTAAAGACGTTGCATATCCGAACATTTCAGCAAGCGGAACCATTGAACGTACAACTTGTGCGTTACCGCGAGCGTCCATACCTTCAACGCGTCCACGACGTGAAGTAATATCACCCATGATGTCTCCTAAATATTCTTCAGGAATAACAACTTCAACTTTCATGATTGGCTCAAGAATTACTGGGTTTACTTTAGAAACAGCATTTTTCAATGCCATAGAAGCAGCAACTTTGAAGGCCATCTCATTCGAGTCAACATCATGATATGAGCCATCGTATAATTTTGCTTTAATATCGATTAATGGATATCCAGCAAGTACACCATTGTTAAGTGAGTCACGAAGACCTGCCTCAACAGCTGGAATGTATTCACGTGGAACTACCCCACCGACAACAGCATTTTCAAATTCAAAGCCTTTTCCTTCTTCGTTTGGAGAGAATTCAATCCAAACGTGTCCGAATTGACCACGTCCACCTGATTGACGTACGAATTTACCTTCAACTTTTGCTGAAGAGCGGAAAGTTTCACGGTAAGATACTTGAGGAGCACCTACGTTAGCTTCTACTTTAAATTCGCGACGCATACGGTCAACTAAGATATCAAGGTGAAGTTCACCCATACCAGCGATAATAACTTGACCAGTTTCTTGGTCTGTATGAACGCGGAATGTTGGATCTTCTTCTGCTAATTTTACAAGAGCAGCACCCATTTTATCTTGGTCAGCTTTAGATTTTGGCTCAACTGATAAAGAAATAACTGGTTCTGGGAATTCCATAGACTCTAGAATTACTAAAGCTTTTTCATCACACAGTGTATCTCCAGTTGTTGTATCTTTCAGTCCTACAGCTGCAGCGATATCTCCAGCATGTACTTCTGAAATCTCTTCACGAGAGTTAGCATGCATTTGTAGGATACGTCCTACACGCTCACGCTTACCTTTAGTAGAGTTTTGAACGTAAGATCCAGCTTGTAATGTACCAGAATATACACGGAAGAATGTTAATTTACCAACGTAAGGGTCAGTCATAACTTTAAATGCTAATGCTGAGAATGGCTCTGAATCGTCAGAATGACGTTCAATTTCATCATCAGAATTAGGATCGATTCCTTTCATTGCTGGAATATCAAGTGGTGATGGTAGGTATGCAACAACTGCGTCAAGAACTTTTTGAACACCTTTGTTTTTAAATGCAGTACCACACACTACTGGATAGAATTCTACGTTTAGGGTACCTTTACGGATACCGTTAACTAATTCTTCGTTCGTGATTTCTTCACCATTTAAATATTTGTCCATTAAATCTTCGTCAAGTTCAGCAACCGCTTCTACTAATTTTTCACGGTATTCTTGTGCTTGAGCTTTGTATTCTTCAGGAATTTCACCTTCTTGAATATCTGTCCCTAAGTCATTACCATACAAAGTAGCAGTCATCGTTACTAAGTCGATAATTCCAGTAAACTGGTCTTCTGCACCGATTGGTAATTGAATTGGATGAGCGTTAGCTTGTAAACGATCGTGTAGAGTTCCTACAGAATATAAGAAGTCAGCACCCGTTTTATCCATTTTGTTGATGAAAACAATACGTGGAACGCCGTAAGTTGTAGCTTGACGCCATACTGTTTCTGTTTGTGGTTCAACACCAGATTGAGCATCCAGTACTGTAACCGCACCATCAAGTACACGAAGTGAACGTTCAACTTCAACAGTGAAGTCTACGTGTCCAGGTGTATCGATGATATTTACACGGTGATTATCCCAAGCAGCTGTTGTTGCAGCTGAAGTAATAGTGATTCCACGTTCTTGTTCTTGCTCCATCCAGTCCATCTGTGATGCACCTTCATGAGTTTCCCCGATTTTGTGGATTTTACCAGTGTAATAAAGAATACGCTCCGTAGTAGTCGTTTTACCAGCATCGATGTGAGCCATGATCCCGATATTACGTGTTTTTTCTAAGGAGAACTCTCTAGCCATATTGTATTTCTCCTTCCATATTCGGATTAGAGTATGATTTTATATTTATTTTAAAAAAGATTTTACCAACGATAGTGAGCGAATGCTTTATTAGCTTCTGCCATTTTGTGCATATCTTCACGTTTTTTAACTGAAGCACCAGTGTTGTTAGATGCATCAAGAATTTCGTTAGCTAAACGTTCTTCCATTGTTTTTTCTCCACGAAGGCGTGAATAGTTTACTAAGTAACGAAGACCTAGTGTTGAACGACGGTCAGGACGTACTTCAACCGGTACTTGGTAGTTAGCACCACCAACACGACGAGCACGAACTTCTAGAACTGGCATTACATTGTTTAGAGCAGCTTCAAATACTTCTAATGCATCTTTACCAGAACGTTCTTTAACAAGTTCAAACGCTCCGTATAGAATTTTTTGAGAAGTACCTCTTTTACCGTCAACCATCATTTTATTGATTAAACGAGTTACTAGTTTTGAATTATAAATTGGATCTGGTAACACGTCACGTTTGGAAACAGGACCTTTACGAGGCATGTGTTTTCCTCCTTTCGACGAATGTCAAATTATTAATTAAATTATTTCTTTTCTTTAGGGCGTTTTGCACCATAAAGTGAACGACTTTGCATACGACCAGTAACACCAGCAGTATCAAGAGCACCACGTACGATATGGTAACGTACTCCTGGTAAATCTTTTACTTTTCCTCCGCGGATAAGTACAACACTATGTTCTTGTAGGTTGTGTCCTTCTCCTGGAATATAAGCAGTAACCTCTAACGTATTAGTTAAACGTACACGCGCATATTTACGAAGTGCTGAGTTAGGTTTTTTCGGCGTCATAGTACCAACACGAGTACAAACCCCACGTTTTTGTGGAGAGTTAAGGTTAGTACCAGCCTTTTTAAAGCTGTTATAACCTCTTCCTAGTGCAGGAGACTTTGATTTCGTACTTTTGGATTGACGAGGCTTACGTACCAATTGGTTAATTGTAGGCATCGATTATTCCTCCCTTCATTTGTTCTTGTTAATACCACACATCCAGGTGGTTCATTTTTTGGGTAAAAACAAAGTCTTTGTGCTTAACACAAAAACTGTTACACAGTAATAGCTACAACTGACGCCGCTAAGCGCAGTCCACAAGCCTTACCAAGATCTACTTTAGACTCAACATAGTTAATCGAAACATTGTTATCCACGGCTGTTAGTCGTGCTAGTTCAATGATTCTCTCTTCTACATCTAGTGCAATATAAACTTCGTTGACAAGCCCTTTTTTCATTGCTTTTACTGCTTGCTTTGTACCTATGATTGTTTCTTTCGCTTGTTTCACTTTTTCATAAGACATTTACATATCCTCCAAAGGTACAAGTCAAATAACTATCAACCTTAAATATATTATCATTCATTGAAAAAGGTGTCAACAATAATCATGAAAATATTAGGGAGAAATATAATTTCTCCTCCCTAATATTCATTTGTTTTACTCAGCGTTAACTAATTCTTTTTCAGCATCTGCTTCATTGTCTGTGATTTTTATTTGGCGATAACGTTGCATACCTGTACCAGCCGGAACTAGTTTACCGATAATTACGTTTTCTTTCAATCCTAATAATTCATCACGTTTTCCTTTAATCGCTGCGTCTGTTAAAACACGAGTCGTTTCTTGGAATGATGCAGCAGACAAGAATGATTCTGTTTCAAGAGAAGCTTTAGTAATACCAAGGATAACTGGACGACATGTTGCAGGAATTTTAGCTTGTAATACTGCTTCCTTGTTCGCTTCAGCAAATTGATGGATATCTAGTAGTGATCCTGGAAGTAGGTCTGTTTCTCCAGCTTCAATCACACGTACTTTACGAAGCATTTGGCGTACCATCACTTCGATATGTTTATCTCCAATTTCTACCCCTTGCATACGGTAAACTTTTTGAACTTCTTTTAATAAGTACTCTTGAACAGTTGAAACGTCTTTAACTCTCAACAATTCCTTAGGATCCACAGAACCCTCAGTAAGTACTTGACCACGGTGCATTGTATCGTTTAATTGAACTTTTAGACGTGCATTGTATGGTGCCAAGTATTTACGAGTTTCTACATTTCCTTGAATTGTAATTTCTTTTTGGCCTTCTCTAATTTCATCAATTTCAGTAACAGTACCTGAAATTTCGGAAATAACAGCTTGCCCTTTAGGATTACGAGCTTCGAAAATCTCTTGGATACGCGGAAGACCTTGTGTAATATCGTCTCCAGCAACACCACCTGTATGGAACGTACGCATTGTTAACTGCGTACCTGGTTCTCCAATTGATTGAGCTGCAATAATACCAACTGCTTCTCCTACTTCAACTGTGTCTCCAGTAGCTAAGTTCAAGCCGTAACATTTTTTACAAACACCGTGTTTTGTATTACAAGTAAATGCAGAGCGAATTGTTAACTCACTAATACCTGCTTCTTCAATAACACGAGCGACATCTTGTGTAATTAACCCGTCTCTTTCTAAAATCAGTTCATTTGTAGTTGGGTGGAAGATTGTTTTCTTCGCATGACGACCTACAATACGTTCGCCAAACTCTTCAATAACTTCCGTACCTTCCATAAGTGAGCCGATCAGTAATCCACGGTCAGTTCCACAATCATCTTCACGAACGATTACATCTTGCGCAACGTCTACTAGACGACGAGTTAAGTAACCTGAATCGGCAGTTTTAAGAGCTGTATCGGCAAGACCTTTACGAGCACCATGTGTAGAGATGAAGTATTCAAGTACTGTTAACCCTTCACGGAATGATGACTTGATCGGAAGTTCGATAATTCGACCAGCCGGATTGGCCATAAGTCCGCGCATACCTGCAAGTTGAGTAAAGTTAGATGCATTACCACGGGCACCTGAGTCACTCATCATGAAGATCGGGTTCATGTTATCTAGTGATTTCATCAGTTTATCTTGAATAACTTCTTTTGCTTTACTCCAGTGTCCAATAACACTAGCATAACGCTCTTCTTCCGTTATTAGACCACGACGGAATTGCTTAATAACTTTATCTACTTTACCTTGTGCTTCTTCAAGAATTTCACCTTTGTCTGGGAGTACGACGATATCAGAGATACCAATTGTAATACCAGCTTTAGTGGAATATTTGAATCCAAGTGCTTTCATACGGTCAAGCATTTTCGACGTTTCTGTAATATGGAATCGTTTAAACACTTCCGCAATGATATTTCCAAGGATTTTCTTCTTGAATGGCTGTACAAGATCCATAGACTCGATATGCTTTTTCACATCTGTAATCATTGGAACGAAATATTTCTCCGGAGTTTCAATTTGTAAATTGAAATCTGTCGGTTCATTGATGTACGGGAACGTTTCTGGAAGTATTTCATTGAAAATTACTTTACCTACAGTCGTTAACAATAGCATGTTGTTTTGTTCTTCTGTAAATGTTTGATTGTTTACTGATGCTGCCGGTATTGCGATACGTGTATGCAAATGTACATGACCAGTATTATAAGCAATTAGCACTTCTTGTGGACCATAGAATGTTGAACCTTCGCCCATTGCACCTTTACGCTCAAGTGTTAAGTAATAGTTTCCTAAAACCATATCTTGAGATGGTGTAACTACCGGTTTCCCATCTTTCGGGTTCAAAATGTTTTGTGCTGCAAGCATTAGTAAACGAGCTTCCGCTTGTGCTTCTGCTGATAAAGGAACGTGAACAGCCATTTGGTCACCATCAAAGTCAGCATTATATGCTGTACATACTAGAGGGTGAAGGCGAATTGCGCGACCTTCCACTAATGTTGGTTCGAATGCTTGGATACCAAGACGGTGAAGAGTAGGGGCACGGTTAAGTAAAACCGGATGCTCTCTAATTACATCTTCTAATACATCCCATACTTCAGCATGCATACGCTCAATTTTACGTTTTGCACTCTTAATGTTGTGGGCTAAGCCACGTTCAACAAGTTCTTTCATCACAAATGGTTTGAATAGTTCAATTGCCATTTCTTTTGGAAGTCCACATTGATACATTTTCAAGTTTGGTCCTACTACGATAACGGAACGACCAGAGTAGTCAACACGTTTACCAAGTAGATTTTGACGGAAACGACCTTGTTTCCCTTTTAACATATGTGAAAGTGATTTCAGCGGGCGGTTACCTGGTCCTGTTACCGGACGGCCACGACGACCATTATCAATCAATGCATCAACAGCTTCTTGTAGCATACGTTTTTCATTTTGAACGATGATACTAGGAGCACCAAGATCCAATAGACGTTTTAAACGGTTATTACGGTTAATAACACGACGATATAAATCATTTAAATCCGATGTAGCAAAGCGTCCACCATCCAATTGAACCATTGGACGTAATTCCGGGGGAATTACTGGTAGCACGTCTAAAATCATCCAGTCAGGTCTGTTCCCTGAGTTACGGAAAGACTCTACAACTTCTAAACGTTTAATCGCACGTGTACGACGCTGACCTTGAGCTGTTTTCAACTCTTCTTTTAATTGTTCTGTTTCACTTTCTAAATCAATTTCTGAAAGTAAACGCTTGATAGCTTCTGCACCCATTGCAGCTTGAAACTTAGTACCAAACTTATCGCGATATGCACGGTACTCTTTTTCCGAAAGCAATTGTTTCTTCTCAAGAGGTGTATCTGCTGGCTCTATTACTACGTAAGAAGCAAAGTAAATTACTTCTTCTAGTGATCTTGGAGACATATCCAAAATCAGACCCATACGACTTGGGATACCTTTGAAATACCAAATATGTGATACAGGAGCAGCTAATTCGATGTGGCCCATACGTTCACGACGTACTTTTGCACGCGTTACCTCTACTCCACAACGGTCACATACAACACCTTTATAACGAACGCGTTTATATTTACCGCAATGACATTCCCAGTCTTTTGTAGGACCAAAAATGCGTTCACAGAATAAACCATCTTTTTCAGGTTTTAATGTACGATAGTTAATTGTTTCAGGTTTTTTTACTTCCCCATAAGACCATGAACGGATTTTATCAGGTGAAGCTAAACCAATTTTCATATACTCAAAATTATTAACGTCTATCAAGGAGCCTACCTCCCTTTAGTCTTGTGTCTTTTAAAAGACTTTTCCAAGTAGCTCTGCATTATGCAATTTTATACGGAAATACGGACAGGTATCACCTGTCCGATTTTTGATGTTCAATCTAATCTAGAATTTAATTTGCTCAAGCCCATGGTAGCGCCTTACGCTTTTCTTATTGTCTAGACTTCAGGTGCCAGCCACTCTAGTCGCTTCAGGTTTAAGAATAAAGGTAAAGTACACCTTTATTTCAACCCTTCCAGCGCTTGTCGTGGCTTTACCGACACCTTTCGCTTTTCTTTATTATTCTACTGTTCCAACTGGTTCTTCCTCTGTTGCGATTGGTAAAATACCAAGTGCATCAGCTGCTGGAATATCATCATCTTCATCTAAATCACGAAGCTCGATTTCTTCTTCATCGATCGTAAGCATCTTAACATCCATACCTAAACTTTGTAGTTCTTTGATCAATACTTTGAATGATTCAGGAACTCCTGGTTCTGGTACACTTTCACCTTTAACGATTGCTTCGTATGTTTTCACACGTCCAACAACGTCATCGGATTTTACTGTTAAAATTTCTTGTAACGTATAAGCAGCACCATAAGCTTCTAGTGCCCATACTTCCATCTCTCCGAAACGCTGTCCACCAAATTGCGCTTTACCCCCAAGAGGCTGTTGCGTAACAAGTGAATAAGGTCCTGTAGAGCGAGCATGTAACTTATCATCTACCATGTGGGCAAGTTTGATCATATACATAACCCCTACAGATACGCGGTTATCAAATGGTTCACCTGAACGTCCATCATAAAGGATAGTTTTACCGTCACGGTTAAGTCCTGCTTCTTCCATTGTGTTCCATACGTCTTCTTCGTTAGCACCATCAAATACTGGCGATGCCATATGAATACCAAGAAGTCTCGAAGCCATACCTAAGTGAAGCTCTAAAACTTGCCCGATATTCATACGAGAAGGTACGCCAAGTGGATTTAACATGATATCAACTGGTGTGCCGTCTGGAAGGAATGGCATATCTTCTTCTGGAAGAATACGCGAGATAACCCCTTTGTTACCATGTCGTCCGGCCATTTTATCTCCAACAGAGATTTTACGTTTTTGAACGATATAAGCACGGACTAATTGGTTAACTCCTGGAGATAACTCATCGCCATCTTCGCGATTAAATACTTTTACGTCTAATACAATCCCGCCTGCACCATGAGGTACACGTAGAGAAGTATCACGAACTTCACGAGCCTTTTCACCGAAGATTGCATGTAGTAAACGTTCTTCAGCTGTTAGTTCTGTAACTCCTTTAGGCGTTACTTTCCCAACAAGAATATCTCCATCACGAACTTCTGCACCAATACGTATAATTCCACGGTCGTCCAAGTTGCGCAATGCATCTTCTCCGACATTTGGTATATCTCTCGTAATTTCCTCAGGCCCAAGTTTTGTATCACGTGATTCAGATTCATATTCTTCAATATGCACGGAAGTATATACATCATCTTTCACTAGACGCTCACTCATAATAACGGCATCTTCATAGTTGTATCCGTCCCATGTCATGAAAGCTACTAATACATTACGTCCTAATGCAAGCTCCCCCTGTTCCATAGAAGGACCATCTGCAAGAATATCCAGAGGTTTAACACGATCACCAATTTTTACAATTGGACGTTGATTTATAGATGTACCATGGTTTGAACGCTCAAATTTATGAACTTTATAAGATGTTAAGTCACCTTTAACTTCTTTACCATCCACTTCTTCAATACGTCTAACACGAATTTCTTTTGCTTCAACATGCTCAACAATTCCGTGGTATTTCGCAATAACCGCAGCACCTGAGTCACGAGCATTCACATGTTCCATACCAGTTCCAACGAAAGGAGCTTCTGGGTTTAATAGTGGAACAGCTTGACGTTGCATGTTTGCTCCCATAAGCGCACGGTTGGAGTCATCGTTTTCCAAGAACGGAATACATGCTGTTGCAGCAGAAACGACTTGTTTCGGCGAAACGTCCATGTAATCAATTTGTTCTTTTCTAAACACGGTGTTATCTCCACGGAAACGACCTACTACTTCTTCTTTAAGGAATGCTCCTTCATCAGATAATGGAGAGTTCGCTTGTGCTACCACATAGTTATCCTCTTCATCCGCAGTTAAATAGTCGATACGTGATGTAACTAACCCCGTCTCCGGGTCAACTCGGCGATATGGTGTTTCAATAAAGCCAAATTTATTCACTTTCGCAAAACTTGAAAGTGAGTTAATAAGTCCAATGTTTGGTCCCTCAGGCGTTTCAATCGGACACATACGACCATAGTGAGAGTAGTGAACGTCACGTACTTCGAATCCTGCACGCTCACGTGTTAAACCACCGGGTCCAAGCGCCGATAGACGGCGTTTGTGTGTCAACTCAGCAAGTGGGTTCGTTTGATCCATGAACTGAGATAATTGCGAGCTACCAAAGAATTCTTTGATAGATGCAATAACTGGACGTATATTGATCAATTGTTGTGGAACGATTGATTGTGTATCGTTAATAGACATACGCTCACGTACCACACGTTCCATACGTGAAAGACCAATACGGAACTGATTTTGTAATAACTCACCTACAGAGCGTAAACGACGGTTACCTAGATGATCAATATCATCCGTGTTTCCAACGTTGAACAAAAGGTTAAAGAAGTAACCGATAGATGAAACGATATCAGCTGGTGTAATGTTTTTTACCTCTGTTTCCACATACGCATTACTTATAACGTTAACTTCTTTTTGCTCTTCATCATTTGGAGCATAAATTTTAATCGATTGGATTGTAATATCGTCCTCTAAAACACCACCTACTTGAGATAATGTTTTGAAGCCAATGCCGTTTTCAAGATGAGGAATTAGACGATCTAGTACACGACGATCAATTAACGTACCAGCTTCTACTAAAATCTCTCCTGTTTCCGGATCCACTAGCGTTTCGGCTATTGTTTGGTTAAACAAGCGATTTTTAATATGCAATTTTTTATTCATTTTGTAACGACCAACATTCGCTAAATCATAGCGTTTTGGGTCAAAGAAGCGAGAGTATAGCAGACTCTTTGCACTTTCCACTGTTGGTGGTTCACCGGGACGTAGACGCTCATAGATTTCCAGTAACGCTTTTTCAGACGTTTCTGTATTATCTTTTTCTAGCGTGTTACGTAAATATTCATTGTCACCGATTAAATCGATAATTTCTTGATCTGATCCAAAGCCTAATGCGCGAAGTAAAACAGTAACTGGTAATTTACGTGTGCGATCGATACGAACGTAAACTACGTCTTTTGCATCGATTTCATATTCTAACCAAGCACCACGGTTCGGAATAACTGTTGATCCAAAACCTTTTTTACCGTTTTTGTCTGTTTTATCGTGGAAGTAAACACTTGGTGAGCGGACTAACTGAGATACGATTACGCGCTCAGCTCCGTTAATAACGAAAGTTCCAGTTTCAGTCATTAATGGGAAATCACCCATAAAGACATCTTGTTCCTTCACTTCGTCCGTTTCTTTGTTGTGGAGACGTACTTTTACGCGTAGTGGAGCTGCGTATGTTGCGTCACGTTCTTTCGATTCGTCGACCGAATATTTCGGTTCGTTTAAACTATAGTCGACAAATTCAAGTGATAGATTGCCTGTAAAGTCCTCGATTGGTGAAATATCCTTGAACATTTCACGTAAACCTTCTTCAAGGAACCATTCATAAGATGCCGTCTGAATTTCGATTAGATTCGGTAGTTCCAGCACCTCACTAATACGCGCAAAACTTCTGCGTTGGCGGTGTTGTCCGTATTGAACTAGTTGACCTGTCAACTCATTCACCCCTCAATTAAAGCGATATTAGGTCTTTTCGATATGAACATTTTGGTGTATGATATCGAAAGACAAAAAGAAAACGAGTTCTTAACAAGAGCTCATTTTCGATTAACCAAACTTTTTCTCGGCCAGTATACCCATTTCTAGTACATTTTATACAAAAGGGCATAAGTCCTCAAAATAATATTTTTGCATTTTATTATAATATCATAGCGATTTTGTCAAGTCAATCTTTGTAGCTTTGATAATCCAATAACCTCTAGCTTTATCTACAACGTCTACTTGACCAAAAATCTCTTCTAAGTAACTAAAAGTTGATGGTGCCCCTTGTTTCTTTTGAATCACAACCCACAATTCTCCCTTTGAAACTAACTTTTCATAGGATTCATCGTAGAAACGAAAAATAGTTTCTTTCCCAGCGCGAATCGGTGGATTAGTTATAATAGCCGCAAAGTTCGCAGTGTCAACCGCTGACAATCCATCACTTTCATAGATTCGTACATTTTGTATCCCGTTAGCAGCAGCATTTTTTTCTGCAAGTTGGATTGCACGTGTGTTAACATCTACCAAATGAACTGTTCTTCCCTCATTTGCTTTTGCAATAGAAAGACCTATCGGCCCATATCCACAACCTATATCTAAAATTGGACCTTCTAGATCTGGTGCTTCAAAAGCATCAATTAATACACGGGAGCCAAAATCTACTTCGCTCTTACTAAATACACCAGCATCTGTTTCAAACCGAAAATTATACCCGAGCAATGTAAAATTCCAATGGCGCGGTTTACTTTCCGTTTGGGGTTTCCTAGAGTAATAATGATCAGACACCGAATCACCCTCCATAATACATACGAAGAAAAGCCCGTCGTTTACAGACGAGCTTTTTTCTTCGAATTGTAAAAAATTACTTGATTTCTACGCCTGCGCCAACTTCTTCAAGTTGTGCTTTGAAAGCTTCTGCTTCGTCTTTAGAAACGCCTTCTTTAAGTGCTTTAGGAGCGTTATCAACTACTTCTTTAGCTTCTTTTAATCCAAGACCAGTGATTTCACGAACCACTTTGATTACTTTGATTTTTTGATCTCCAGCAGATGCTAGGATTACATCAAAATCAGTTTTTTCTTCTTCAGCAGCAGCTCCGCCACCAGCAGCCATTGCCATTGGAGCAGCAGCAGTAACACCGAATTCTTCTTCAATTGCTTTTACTAAGTCGTTTAATTCAAGAACTGTCATTGATTTGATAGCTTCTAAGATTTGTTCGTTATTCATTTTATTTTCCTCCTATTATGGATAATTTTAGGTTATTAACCTTTTTTGTAGTGTTTAAGCCGCGTAATAAATTATGCGCCTTGTTCTTCTTTTTGTTCTGCAACAGCTTTTGTTGCAAGCGCAAAGTTGCGCATTGGAGCTTGAAGTACTGAAAGAAGCATAGAAAGTAGTCCTTCGCGTGATGGAAGTTCTGCTAATGCTTTCACATCTTCAGCAGATGCTACAGTTCCTTCGATGATTCCAGCTTTAATCTCAAGTTGATCGTTCTTTTTAGCAAAATCATTAATGATTTTAGCTGGTGCGATTACGTCTTCGTTAGAAAACGCTACTGCGTTTGGACCAATAAGGCTTTCGTTAATCCCGTCAACTCCAGCAACTTCAGTAGCACGGCGTGTAAGTGAGTTTTTGTAAACTTTGAATTCCACACCCGCTTCACGAAGCTGTTTACGTAATTCTGTTACTTGCGCAACGTTCAAACCGCGATAGTCAACAACTACTACGGAAGCAGCAGCTTTAAACTTTTCAGCAATTTCTTGAACTTGCACTTTTTTCGTTTCGATTGCTTTGTTCATCTTGGCACCTCCTATAAGAATTGGCCATTTATACCGACAAAAGAAAAGCCTCTGTTCTACGAATAGACACAGAGGCAGAAAGTCATCATCTTAAAAGAATCTGAATTTACTTGTCCTCGGTAGGGAATTAAGCAGTTTACTGCTCCTACTGTCTTCGGTACAAATGTATATTTAACAACAAAGGTCATCTTAACAGATAAACCTTTAACTGTCAACTATTATTTAATTGATTGAGCGTCAACTTTTACAGCTGGTCCCATTGTAGTCGTGATATTCACAGACTTCATGTAAACACCTTTAGATGCTGCTGGCTTAGCTTTTTGAATTACATCAAATACAGCTAAGAAGTTTTCTACTAATTTATCGTCTTCAAAAGAAACTTTACCGATAGGAGCGTGAATGATCCCTGCTTTTTCAGCACGGTATTCTACTTTACCAGCTTTAATCTCTTCGATAGCTTTTGTTACATCAAATGTAACTGTACCAGTTTTAGGGTTTGGCATTAAACCTTTTGGTCCAAGTACACGACCGATTTTACCAACTTCACCCATCATATCAGGTGTTGCAACGATTACATCGAAGTCAAACCATCCTTGTTGGATTTTGTTAATATATTCAGTATCGCCCACATAATCTGCACCAGCAGCTTCTGCTTCTTTTAACTTTTCACCTTTAGCGAATACTAATACGCGTTGAGTTTTACCAGTTCCGTTTGGAAGAACTACTGCTCCACGGATTTGTTGGTCATTTTTACGAGTATCGATTCCTAAACGGAAAGCAACTTCTACAGTTGCATCGAAGTTAACTGTGCTTGTTTTTTTCGCAAGCTCAATTGCTTCTTTAGCTGAGTATAATTTTGAAGCTTCTACTAATTTAGCTGCTTCTTGTAACTTTTTGCCTTTGTTAGCCATTATAAATGTCCTCCTTGATAGTGGTTTTAGCGGAATAAACCTCCCACGTGTAAAGGTTGCAGTTATCCTATATGAACAACTACAACCTTCCAAAAAACAATGCGTCATATCAAAATGCACATTAAGTATTAGTCTTCGATCGTAATACCCATGCTGCGTGCAGTACCTTCAACCATTAACATAGCTGCTTCAACAGATGCTGCGTTTAAATCTGGCATTTTTTGTTCTGCGATTTCGCGAACTTTTTCACGTTTCACTGTCGCCACTTTTACGCGGTTCGGTTCACCTGATCCAGATTGAATACCTGCTGCTACTTTAAGTAACACTGCTGCCGGCGGAGTTTTTGTAATGAAAGTAAATGAACGATCTTCAAATACAGAAATTTCAACCGGAATGATTAGACCTGCTTGATCAGCAGTACGTGCGTTGAACTCCTTACAGAATCCCATGATGTTAACACCTGCTTGACCCAATGCTGGACCAACCGGCGGTGCTGGATTTGCTTTACCAGCAGGAATTTGTAATTTAACAACTTTAATCACTTTTTTAGCCACGAGACACACCTCCTTAAGTCCGTGATGTGGTAATTGGGTTGCCCCTCCCACTCAAATATCTGTCTCTCAGCTCTGCGCTGATAACATTAGAAAAATTAATACAGACCTATTTTCAGTCTGACCTTTGAAATGATATCACTATTCTCCACCTTTAGCAAGTGGAAACAAAAATTATATTTTAATAACTTGTTCGAAATCAAGTTCCATATTGGTTTCGCGACCAAACATATCTACAGAAACAGTTACTTTACCTTTGTCTGTGTCAATCACTTCTACTTTACCTTGGAAGTGTGCAAACGGCCCTTCTAATACTTCAACTAACTCACCGACTGTAAAGTCTACCTCTACCACACGATCAGAATCACCCATTTGTTTCAGCATAGATTGCACTTCTTCTGGAGCTAAAGGTGTTGGTTTTGTTCCGCCGCCTGAAGAACCAAGGAATCCAGTTACACCTGGTGTATTTCTAACTACATACCAAGCATCATCTGTCATAATAAGTTCTACAAAAACATATCCAGGAAAGGTTTTTCTAACAACGACACGTTTTTTGCCATCTTTAAAATCCGTCTCCTCTTGTTCTGGGATATATACACGGAATATTTTATCTGACATACCCATTGTTTCTACTCTTTTTTCTAAGTTTGCTTTTACTTTGTTTTCATACCCAGAGTACGTATGAACAACATACCAATTTTTTTCCATAGTGTCAGGACTAGTCGTCCGTCCCCTCCTTTTCTCAAGACAAATGAAAAAACCCGTTCGTTTAATAAGACGGGCTATTTTCAAATATTTACATGCTACTTATTATAACGCTAAATACCAACGGAACAATTCAGAGACACCTAAATCAACTACAGCAAAAAATACAGCCATTACTACAACAGTAGCAAGTACAATTACAGTGTATTTAGTAAGCTCTTTACGTCTAGGCCAACTTACTTTTCTCATTTCAGTCATTACATTTTTGAAAAACCCACCAACATTAGCCATTTTAGCTAAACCCCCACACAAAAAATCTATCTTATTTTCATAACGTTTGTTTATGAAGTGTATGCTCATTGCAATGTGCACAATACTTTTTACGTTCAATTCGGATTGTTATATTCTCTTTAGATGCAGGAACCGTGTAATTGCGGTTGCCACACTGGGCACAACTTAAGACGATCTTCTTTGCCATATTATCACCTTTTTTATGCGTATACGTCTTTTTCAAGATTATCACCTTACGCAATCCATGTCAACAAAATCCCAGTTATGCATAATTACTACCAATCTCCATATAGCGTTCTAGTTTTCGCTTCACTCGTTGTAATGCATTGTCGATCGATTTTACATGACGATTCAATTCTTCGGAAATTTCTTGATAAGATTGGCCATCTAAGTATAAGGCGAGTACTTGTTGTTCCAACTCACTTAGTATTTCAGCCATCTTGCCCTCCATGTAATCAAAGTCTTCTCGATTAATGATTAGTTCTTCCGGGTCATCTATAACCGTACCAGCAATCATATCCATCAATGTTCGATCGGATTCCTCGTCGTATATAGGTTTGTCCAATGATACATAGGAATTTAGCGGAATATGTTTTTGACGAGTTGCTGTTTTAATAGCGGTTATTATTTGTCGAGTGATACATAATTCGGCAAACGCTCGAAAAGAAGCAAGTTTCTCTTCTTTAAAATCCCGAATCGCCTTATACAATCCGATCATTCCTTCCTGGAGAATGTCTTCCTTATCAGCCCCTATTAAAAAGTATGATCTTCCCTTCATACGGACAAAAGAACGGTATTTTGTTATTAAAAAGTCTAGCGCTTCAGTGTTTCCTTGATGAACCATCTCTACAAGCTCTTCATCTAGTAAACTATCCAATTGTAGATTCTGCTCTGTCTCTTCCAATGATGTCACCTCAGCTAACAAGAATATTATTCCAATTATACAGGAAGGAATTTTATAGCGTCAATGAATCATTTCATTCCTCTTCGCCATTTTTCGAAAATTTCTGCAATTTCTGTTGTTAATGGGATATTAGAAGCGGGTTTATCATCCTGAATACTTTTCACTTTTTTTGTTATTTTGGAGGAAATCGACAACATCTCAATTTCCAGTTCTCTTGCCGATTTTCGTAAAGCCCCTTGACCAAATATAACTCGTTGCTCGGTCAAATCGGATGTAGCTACGTATATTTGGACTCTTCTACTACTCAATTCTTTCGTCAATTTTTCAATGCGTTCATCTGCAATTTCATTTTTTCTCGTATAAATAACTTCTACGTTATATTGTTTCTTTTTATTTTCAACACCAGGTACTAAGTGCGCATCAAAGACCACAATCACTCGAACACCTGTATATGCTTTGTATTCTGCCATCAGCTCGATCAAGCGGTCTCTAGCTTCTAGTAATTTCACTTCTTTTAACTTCCTTAACTCGCTCCATGCGCCGATGATATTATATCCATCGACAAGTAGAATTTGCATCTTCTTATCCTTTTAGCGGATTTCTTACGCGCCATATTTCATATAACAAAACGGAGGCTGCAACAGACGCATTTAGACTCGTAACATGACCGACCATTGGCAAATAGTAAAGAAAATCACATTTTTCTTTTAACAGTCGACTCATTCCTTTTCCTTCACTACCAATAATAAGGGCAAGTGGAAGTGTCGCATCCATATTTCGATAATCAGTAGACTTCTCCGCATCCGTTCCAGCAATCCAAATACCACGTTCTTTAAGCTCATCAACTGTTTGTGCTAAATTACCCGCACGGTAGACCGGAATATGTTCAATTGCTCCCGTGGATGCTTTTGCAACTACCGCTGTTAGGCCGACCGCTCTTCTTTTCGGAATAATAATTCCATGCGCCCCTACCGCATCTGCAGTTCGCATGATAGAACCAAGATTATGAGGGTCCTCAAGTTCATCTAAAATAATAAAAAGAGGATCCTCTTGTTTGCTTGCTGCTAGCTCAAATAATTCGTCTAATTCCGCATAACGGTATGCAGCAACAGATGCGACTATCCCCTGATGATTCGCATCTGTTAAGTTATCTAGCTTCTTTTTAGGTACGAACTGTACGATTATCCCAGCGTCTTTGGCTAGTTGAATAATTTCAGATACGCCGCTTTTTTGAATGCCTTCAGCAAGCCAAACTTTGTTCATATCTCTGCCCGCACGAAGGGCTTCAACTACAGGATTTTTCCCTGCTATAAGCTCTCCAGTTTGCTCTGTTTGATCATTTTTCTCTGTCATTTACTTTTTCGCACCTTTCTGTTCATCGATAAAGTTAATCGAAAAATGTAACACTTCTTGCAAACGCTCCATTTGTCCACTCAAGTATAGACTCCCAACGACCGCTTCAAACGCAGTACTATGATGATAAGTAATGACATCTGTATTTTTTGGGACTGATCCTGACTTAGCATTACGCCCTCTTCGAAGGATTGCTTGTTCCTCTTCTGATAAAAATCCCTTATCTAGCATTTCCTTTACAATCGTCGCTTGCGCTTTTGCGGATACATAGTTAGTAGCTTCTTTGTGCAAAATATTTGGTCGAACTCGCCCAGAGCGGATGAGGTGTTCCCGAACGACTTGTTCGAAAACGGCATCACCCATATAGGCAAGTGCCAAAGAATTTAGTTGTTTTACATCTGATAGTTTTAAATTTTCCACAAGTTTATCCTCTTTTCCATCGGATACCCTGCGCAGTATCTTCCAAAATAATGTTTAACTCTTTTAATTGATCTCTAATTTCATCGGCACGAGCAAAGTTACGATCCTTTCTTGCCTGATTGCGTTCTTCGATCAATGCATCAATTTCTTCATCCAATACTTCTTTTTCTTTAGCAAACGTTAACCCTATTACAGCCGTTAATGTATCCATTACAGTTATAAATTGTTTCAATATAGCTTTAGAGGTTTGTTTTTCTTGTAAATACGTATTCGCAAGTTTCGACAATTCAAAAATAGCCGCAATTCCATTCGCTGTATTGAAGTCATCATCCATCGCGATTTCAAATTGTACTTTTACATCTGCAATTTTTTGTAACCAAATATCATCATGGTCTCCTAAATTTGCAGTGGTATCTAAGCGATGAACTAAGTTATCATAAGCAGTTCTTATACGGTCTAAACCTGCCTCTGCCTGCTCCACCAATTCCTTTGAATAGTTAATCGGGTTGCGATAGTGAACACTTAGCATGAAAAGACGCAATACTTGAGGATCAATTTGCTGACGAATATCATTCACCAACACAAAATTTCCGAGTGATTTCGACATTTTTTCATTGTCTATATTTATATATCCATTATGCATCCAATATCTTGCGAATGTCTTACCAGTTCTTGCTTCTGACTGAGCAATTTCATTTTCATGGTGAGGGAAAGTTAAATCCTGTCCTCCTGCGTGAATATCAATAGTATCTCCTAGTATTTCGCGAGCCATCACGGAGCATTCAATATGCCACCCTGGACGCCCTTGTCCCCAAGGGCTTTCCCAGAATATTTCTCCGGGTTTTGCAGCTTTCCAAAGTGCAAAATCGAGGGCATCCTCTTTCTTTACCCCAGTTTCAATACGCGCACCGACTTTTAAGTCGTCTACAGATTGATGAGAAAGCTTGCCATATCCATCAAATTTTCTCGTGCGGTAATATACGTCTCCTTGGGATTCGTATGCATACCCTTTTTCCTCTAATATTTTTATAAATTCAATAATTTGATCCATGTGATCCGTTACACGGGGATGTGAATCTGCTCGATTGCAACCAAGTGCCTCTACGTCTGCAAAATAAGCGTTGATAAAACGTTCCGTAAGCTCTGAGACCTCTTCTCCCAGTTCGTTGGCCGCTTTAATAATTTTGTCATCCACATCTGTGAAGTTAGAAACGTATGTCACGTCATACCCACGATATTGTAGATACTTTCTTACAGTATCATATACAATTACAGGTCGAGCATTTCCTATATGAATATAATTGTAAACAGTTGGTCCACATACATACATTTTGACCTTACCTTCTTCAAGTGGGATAAACGGTTCTTTTTCGCGCTTTAATGTATTAAAAATTTGGATTGTCATGACCAATTTCTCTCCTTTTCTTTCGTTAAGTGGTCGATTTCTTTATAAAGCTCTTCTATTTTAGCTTCCATTTGTTTACATCGATCAGTAAACGGATCAGGCAGGTCCTGATGATCGAGATTTCGCTTCACTTTTATACCATCTTGAATTACGACTACACCTGGAATGCCAACAACAGTTGAATTAGTAGGTACATCTTTTAATACAACTGATCCTGCTCCAACTTTACTATTTTCACCAATTGTTATCGATCCTAATACTTTTGCTCCAGTAGCAATTAGCACATTATTATGAAGAGTGGGATGTCTCTTCCCTTTTTCTTTTCCGGTACCACCTAGTGTGACACCTTGGTAGATCGTGCAATCATCGCCGATTTCACAGGTTTCCCCAATAACTACTCCAGAGCCATGGTCGATAAAAAAGCGTCGCCCAATTGTCGCCCCAGGGTGAATTTCGATACCTGTAAAAAATCTACTAACTTGTGAAATGGCACGTGCTAAGAAAAAGAATTTCTTTTTAAAGAATGCGTGTGCAATTCGGTGACTCCAAATTGCATGTAGGCCTGCGTATGTTAATACCACCTCTAGCTTGCTATTTGCTGCTGGATCTTGTTCAAATACCACTGCAATATCTTCTTTCATTCGTTCGAACACAAGATTGCCCCCCTTCATTTTTCTCCATAAAAAAAGTCTCTGTCTATAAATATATAGACAGAGACGCAATAAGCGCGGTTCCACTCTGATTGGAAAAATACGAATACTTCCCCCACTTTGCATCTTTAACGCAGATGATACGTTCAGCCTACTTAAAAGTTCGGCATGACACTTAGAGGTGCATTTCAGTAACTCATGGGTTCAGACCACTTTCAGCCGGTGATGGTCCTCTCTAAAGAACGTGCGTTACTTACTTCTCCTCGTCTTCGCTTGGTTATTTATTTCAGTTTCGAATTTGTATCACCATTTTCACACCTTGTAAGCGGAAAGTCAATCTTATTGTTTTGCAAATTTGGCAACGCGAGCAATTACTTTATCTTTCCCGATTAAGCTGATAGCATCAGCTAACTCTGGCCCGTGCATTTGACCAGTTGTTACTACACGAATTGGCATGAACAGATTTTTCCCTTTATGACCTGTTTCTTTTTGCACTGCTTTAATGGCAGCTTTAATCTCAGTCGCCTCAAAGATTTCTAATCCCTCTAGTTGTACTTTAAATGCAGCCATTACATCAGGAACCTGCTCCCCAGCCAACACTTCTGACGCTTCTTCAGTATATGCAATTTCATGATCGAAGAATAATGAAGATAACTCAACGATTTCAGCACCAAAACTCATTTGCTCATGATAAAGAGCAATTAGCTTTGTTGCCCACGTAAGTTCGTCTTCTGATAATTCAGCCGGAAGTAGATCTGCTTTTTGTAAATGTGGCAATGCAAGCTCTACTACTTTTTCAAGTGGTAGCTGTTTAATATATTGGTTGTTCATCCATGTAAGTTTTTGTTTGTCGAACATCGATGGTGATTTAGAAAGACGTGATACATCAAAGTTTTGAATGAATTCCTCTTTGGTGAAGATTTCATCTTCTCCTTCTGGAGACCATCCTAATAATGCAAAGAAGTTAAACATCGCTTCTGGTAAATACCCAAGATCCTTGTACTGTGTAACGAATTGAATGATCGACTCATCACGTTTCGAAAGCTTTTTACGATTTTCATTGATGATTAATGTCATGTGACCGTACTTAGGACATGCCCATTCGAATGCATCAAAGACCATTAGTTGTTTTGGTGTGTTCGATAAATGTTCTTCCCCACGGAATACATGAGAGATTTCCATAAAGTGATCATCTAATACTACAGCATAGTTGTAAGTTGGAATCCCATTAGCTTTCACTAGCACCCAGTCACCAACGTCTTTAGATTCAAAAGTAACTGATCCACGAACTAAGTCTTCAAATGTATAAGTTACATTTTCCGGTACACGCATACGAATCGTGTAGGCTTGACCTGCGTCTTCTTTTGCTTGTACTTCTTCTTTTGATAAATGACGGCATTTACCATTGTACATAGGAGCTGCAATACCTTTTTCTTTTTGTACTTCACGTTCAGCTTCTAATTCCTCGGAAGAACAGAAACATTTATAAGCATTTCCTTTTTCTAACATTTCTTCTGCATGCTTTGTATATATATCTAGACGCTCCATCTGGCGATACGGTGCAAAAGGTCCCCCAATATCTACAGACTCATCATAGTCGATTCCTAACCACTTTAAGTTTTCAAGTTGCGATAACTCGCCACCTTCTACATTACGCTCAATATCCGTATCTTCAATGCGAACAATAAATTTACCATTATGGTGCTTTGCATATAAGTAGTTAAATAATGCTGTACGTGCTCCTCCAATATGTAAAAAGCCTGTTGGACTTGGTGCATAGCGTACGCGAACTTCTTGTGTCATAAGTATATCCTCCTAGTTTTCGTTCCATCAAATTAGCCTTGGTGTATTTGTGTCCAGATGTTGAATTGAGCTTAGGCCTGCATGATGCAGGTCAGTTAGCCGTTGTACCATGGATGCGACGATTTTAGGCTAACATCATTCTAATACTCCCTACAAAGTCTGTGCCATCCGCCGGAGGCTTCACTTAAATAGGCAAGGGTTTGAATTTAACTTTTGCTGAATTAAGTGTAAACTTTATTCATTCTACCATTGCTTATATGTTTTTTAAAGTTAGTCTTTCTTAAGAAGCAATATTGTCGCCATCGATGCTATTCCTTCTTCACGACCAGTAAATCCAAGTCTTTCCGTTGTTGTAGCTTTCACATTAACCTGCGATACATCCGCCTGAAGTAACTCTGCTACGCGCGCTCGAATTGTTTCGATATGCGGTGCCATTTTTGGCTTTTGTGCGATAATTGTACAATCGATATTCCCTAACTTATAACCTTGAGCGTCTACCAGCTTCCAAATATGCTCTAGTAGCTTTGCCGAATCTGCATCTTTAAAATCTGGGTCTGTATCTGGGAAATGTCTGCCAATATCCCCTTCTCCAATAGCGCCTAAAGCCGCATCTGTAATTGTATGTAGCAGTACATCTGCATCTGAGTGACCAATTAGCCCTCGTTCGTAAGGGATTTCAATCCCCCCTATAATTAACGGACGATTATCCGCAAATTCATGTACATCGAATCCTTGTCCAATTCGCATCATATTATTGTTCCTCCTGCTCCCGCTTATTTAATATAACCTCTCCGTATAGAAGATCTTCCCTCGTTGTCATTTTCACATTATCATAAGTACTTTCAACAATATGAACAGGCTCTCCTAATCTTTCTACAAGCATCGCTTCATCTGTTCCAAGAAAATTTTCCGCTTCCGCTAATCTTTCTGCTTTTTCTAGTAATGTATACCGGAATGCTTGAGGTGTTTGAATAATCCACAAGCTCTCTCGATTGACTGTTTCTTGGATTATACCATTTTCTACTTTTTTCATTGTATCTTTTGCCCGAACTGCCGCAACTGCTGCTCCAGTGGCAGTTGCAACTTCCACTAATTGTTGTATTACTTCCTGATGAATAAACGGTCTTGCAGCATCATGAACGAGTACGATCCCTTCAGATGTAACAGCCTTTAAAGCTGCATATACACTATGCTGGCGCTCGTCTCCACCTTCTGCTATTGCAGCGACCTTCGTAATGCAATATTCTTTTAGCAGCTGTTCAATAAGTATTTTTTCCTCTTTCTTCACAGCTAATACTATTTGCTCACAATTCGGATCACTGTCAAATACTCGTAAAGTATGTATCAAAATAGGAATATTACGTAGTTCTAAAAATAACTTATTTTGACCAGCACCCATTCGTTTCCCACTGCCTGCAGCTGGCAATAAAACAGTATATATCATGCTATTGAACCTCCATCACACAGAAAAAGGGCGTATTCCTTTTGCAAAGGAAACAACCCTTCTTCATTATTTCGAGTCTTGTGGTTTTGCAAATATCATTCGACCGGCCGACGTTTGAAGCACACTTGTCACTTCTACGTTTATCGCCTGTCCAATATATGCCTTACCACCTTCCACAACGATCATCGTTCCATCATCTAAATATGCGACACCCTGATTGTGTTCTTTACCATCTTTAATAACGACAACATGCATTATTTCCCCGGGAATAACGACCGGCTTTACCGCATTTGCTAAGTCATTAATGTTCAAAACACGCACTTGATGCAGGTCACAAACTTTGTTTAGATTGAAATCATTCGTTACAACGATTCCATTCATCTTTTTAGCTAGACGAACTAACTTTAAATCTACCTCTTGGATATCCTCGAAGTCTTCTTCCACGATTAACACAGCAGAAGCTCGCTCTGTTTGTAGTTTCTTCAGTACATCTAACCCCCGGCGCCCCCTCGTTCTTTTAAGCGTATCCGAGGAATCGGCAATATGCTGTAACTCCGTCAGAACAAATTGAGGAACGACAAGAACTCCTTCGATAAATCCAGTTACCGAAATATCGGCTATACGACCATCGATAATAACACTTGTATCTAACAATTTATAAGTTCCTAGACTCAATTCTTGGTTATCCTCGTCCTCTGTTTTCTTTTTGCTACTATTCTGTTTAGAAGGAGTAAAAACTTGAAGCAGTTCATCACGTTTTTTAAAACCGACTTGGAAACCTAAGTATCCCAAAACAATAGACAATAGCACCTGTACAACCGATCCAATACCCAGTATAGCGATATTATTAAACGCAGAACCAAGGAAAAAGGCAACGATTAACCCAGTAACCAGACCAAGCGTTCCGAATAGCAAATCTCCAATGGGCGCTTTTAATAATCGCTCTTCCATCCACTTGATAAAGTTAACTAAGTAGTCAGTCATAAATAATGCAGCCACGTATAACAAAATGGCTCCAACTAAAACAGATACATACGGATTGTGAATCCAAGGGTTGTTAGATAAATTAAAAAGCTCGTATAAGTGCGGTAAGAATAGCAACCCCAATGTTCCACCTATTAAAACAAACGCAATTTGAATAATCCATTTTAACAAGTATGCCACCTCCATTTATTTTATTATACTTCCATCTTTCACAATAAGTCTAATCAGAAAAGAGCAGGTACCCACTCAAGCCCCGACAATGTTCTTTAGCAACGAACTTTGCGCAGGAGTAAGCTTGAAAGAATGAAGATAAAGGCGTCCTTTGCCTTTGTCCGGCATTCTGAAACGACTCGAGGGGCTGGGCACCGGAGCTAGAAAATAAGAAAAGCACTAGCGCCTGTTTCAGCCTTGACAGGCGCTGGAGCTAGAAGAATTTGTCCTCCTATTTCTTACGAAAATGCCTCTTTCATTGCTTGGTTAACTGTTTCAATCCCTATAATTTGAATTCCTTTTGGATAATCCCAACCACCTAAATTAGATGCTGGAACAATTGCTCTTTTAAAGCCAAGCTTGGCAGCCTCTTGCACACGCTGTTCAATCCTAGACACCCTTCTAACTTCTCCAGTTAAACCGATTTCACCGATAAAACAGTCTGTTGGTGTAACCCCTGTATCCCGGAAACTAGAGACGATACTTACTAGGACGGCTAAATCGATCGCAGGTTCGTCTAATTTTACTCCACCTGCAACTTTTATATAAGCATCTTGCGTTTGAAGTAGCAATCCCATTCTCTTTTCCAGTACTGCCATTAGTAATGAAACACGATTTTGATCAATTCCAGTAGCCATTCGTTTTGGATAATTAAAGCTAGATTGAGTCACTAGTGCTTGAATTTCTACTAAAATAGGTCTGGTACCTTCCATTGAGGCAACAATTGCAGAACCTGCAGCCCCATGAGATCGCTCCTGCAAAAATAATTCAGAAGGGTTAAGTACTTCTTTTAATCCAGATTGAATCATTTCAAAAATGGCGATTTCATTCGTAGAGCCAAAACGATTTTTCTGAGATCTTAAAATACGATACGTATGGTGACGTTCTCCTTCAAAGTACAAAACGGTGTCTACCATATGTTCCAGTATACGCGGACCTGCAATTTGACCTTCTTTTGTTACATGACCCACTAAAAAAATTGCTACGTTTTTCGTTTTGGCTATTCGCATAAGCTCGGCTGTACATTCTCGAACTTGTGATACACTCCCTGGGGCACTAGTTACTTCTGGGTGATGAACAGTTTGAATAGAATCCACAATGACAAATTTAGGTTCTACACTCTCAATAGTTTCATTGATTAGTTCTAAATTGGTTTCAGCGTAGATATAAAGCTCAGCTGAGGTAACCCCTAAACGTTCTGCACGAAGTTTTGTCTGACGGATGGATTCCTCACCCGAAATATATAGCACTCGCTCTCCTTTATTGGCAAGTAAAGCCGAAACCTGTAAAAGAAGAGTAGACTTTCCTATACCCGGATCTCCACCTATTAATACTAATGATCCTGGTACAATGCCCCCACCAAGAACACGATTCAATTCAGCAAAGTCTGTTGTCACCCGTGGTTCTTCAGCTGTTACTACTGAAATAATGGGGGTAGCCTTCTGCACTACGCCATCTGAATGCTGGAAGGAACGTTTCGGACCTTTGGAAACTATTTCAGTTTCCTCTACCAGCGTATTCCACTCTCCGCATCCTGGGCATCTTCCCATCCATTTAGCGGATTCATATCCACATGAGTTACACATAAATTTTGTTTTCTTTTTAGCCATAATACCTCCTATGTAATAAGAAAACCAGGCAAAAGACGACGCCCAGTCCTTTAGTTCAAAACCTGTTTCCAACATACGCTAGCTTCGAAACATGAAAGTGCGTTGTAACGGAAATTACAGGATTACTCATTCTTTAAAGTTCCTCGAAAAAAGTGTTCACGGTACATTTTTATATACTTTCTTATCTTTAAGTAAAGCACAGATCCTGGAGCTAGACAGTTAAAAAGGGCATTCCGGAATCTTTTTCGGAATGCCCGCTATATTAACCTTCTGTCACTAAAGCTTTTGTGCGAACCACGAATTCATTATCTTCTACATCAAATATTACATGTTGCCCATCTAATACTTCCCCTTTAAGTAGCTCTTCGGAAAGTCGATCTTCTACATGTTTTTGTATCGCACGACGTAGAGGACGAGCGCCATACTCTGGCTCATATCCTTCAGTTGTAATCTTATCTTGTGCTGCTTCTGTGATTTCTAATTCAATACCTTGCTCTTTCAAACGTTTTGCTAATTGCTCTGTCATCAGTGAGACAATTTGTTTTAAATGGTCTCTTTCAAGAGAATGGAACACAATCATTTCATCAAGACGGTTTAAGAATTCTGGGCGGAATGCTTTTTTCAATTCTTCTAGCATTTTGCCTTTCATATCTTTATAGTCTGTTTTGCCACCTTCTTGTAGGTTAAATCCAACGTATTTATTGAACTTAAGTGCATCCGCACCTACATTGGATGTCATGATGACTACCGTATTACGGAAATCTACTGTGCGACCCTTAGAGTCTGTTAATCGTCCATCCTCTAATACTTGAAGGAGAATATTAAAGACGTCTGGGTGTGCTTTTTCAATTTCATCTAATAAGATAACAGAGTATGGTTTACGACGTACTTTTTCTGTCAATTGTCCGCCGTCATCAAACCCTACGTATCCCGGAGGAGAACCAACTAGACGAGAAGTTGAATGTTTTTCCATGTACTCAGACATATCTACTCGAATCATCGCATCCTCGTCTCCGAACATCACTTCTGCTAAAGCACGAGCAAGCTCAGTTTTCCCTACACCGGTAGGCCCTAAGAAGATAAAGGAGCCAATAGGACGTTTTGGATCTTTTAGTCCCGCACGAGCACGACGAATAGCTCTTGAAATTGCATCCACTGCTTCACTTTGACCAATAACTCTTTCGTGTAATTTATCTTCCAGTTTTAATAGCTTCTCAGATTCTGTTTGTGCCAGCCTAGAGACTGGTACTCCGGTCCACATAGACACAACCGCCGCTATATCTTCTATTGTTACTTCTGACTCTTCTTTTCCTTGCTTTTCTTTCCAATTGTTTTTCATTTTTTCTAGTTCATCTTTAAGCTTTTGTTCTTTATCACGGAATGATGCAGCTTTCTCAAATTCCTGACTTTGAACAGCAGCATTCTTCTCAGATCGGATAGCTTCTAGCTTTACTTCTAATTCTTTTAAATTAGGAGGTGTTGTATACGAACGTAAACGTACTTTAGATCCCGCTTCATCTATTAAATCGATTGCTTTATCCGGTAAGAAACGATCAGAAATATAACGATCTGACATTTTCACGGCAGCTTCTACAGCTGCATCTGTAATTTTCACACGATGATGCGCTTCATAACGATCACGTAAACCGTAAATAATTTGGATCGCTTCGTCTACTGAAGGTTCATCTACTTGAATTGGTTGGAAACGACGCTCAAGTGCTGCATCTTTTTCTATATATTTCCTATACTCATCCAGCGTTGTCGCACCAATACATTGAATTTCTCCACGAGCAAGAGCTGGCTTCAAAATATTCGAAGCATCGATCGCACCCTCTGCGCCACCAGCGCCAATTAATGTGTGAAGTTCATCAATGAATAAGATAACATTGCCTGCTTGGCGAATTTCATCCATCACTTTTTTCAATCGATCTTCAAATTCTCCACGATATTTTGTGCCAGCAACAACTGTACCCATATCAAGCGTCATTACTCGTTTATCACGTAGGATTTCCGGTACTTCATTTTGTACGATTTGTTGTGCAAGCCCTTCTGCAATAGCCGTTTTACCAACACCCGGCTCTCCGATTAGAACAGGGTTGTTTTTTGTACGACGAGCCAAGATTTCAATTACTCTTGTAATTTCTTTACTGCGACCGATTACAGGATCTAATGTGCCTTCTCTTGCAATTTGCGTTAAATCACGAGCTAGACCATCTAGTGTTGGTGTACTAGCTGGAGCAGCTCCATTGTTTCCATTACCATGCGCTTGCTCTGTGCTTCCTAATAATTGAAGAACTTGTTGACGAGCTTTGTTTAAACTTACTCCCGCATTATTTAGAACACGAGCAGCAACACCTTCTCCTTCACGGATCAACGCGAGCAATAGATGCTCTGTTCCAATGTAAGAGTGCCCTAATTTTCGAGACTCATCTACTGAAAGTTCAATCACCTTTTTCGCACGAGGTGTGTAGTTAACAATTGGTCCAACTTCTTCTTTACCTGCTCCTACTAGTTCCTCGATCCCTGCTTCGATTACTTTTAGGTCTACTTCTATTGCTTCTAATGCTTTTGCAGCAATTCCACTACCTTCTCGGATAAGACCAAGTAATATATGTTCTGTTCCTATAGACTCATGCTTTAAGCGAATAGCTTCTTCTTGTGCTAGTTGTAATACTTTTTGAGATCTTTGTGTAAAACGATTAAACATCATTCAGATTCCTCTCCTTTTGTTTTCTGTTTTTCCTCTTTTTGCAATCGTTCCCTTAATAACTTCGCGCGAAACATATCCCGCTCGGAGGTATTCAATGAAGTTCCTGCATATTTTTGCAGAAATCCTGGTTGCATAAATACCATACATTCATTCAAGATAGACACATCGACATCTTCTATGAGTCCTATATCTATTCCTAATCGAACATCTGATAGGCATCTTGCCGCTTCATCTGTCGCCATAATACGAGCAAATGATAAAGTTCCTAAAGATCGATATAGTCGGTCTTCTAGTGTATTGGCTGAATGCTTTAGAAGTGCATCCCGCGCTTCTCTTTCTTTTTGAATAATTTGTTCGGTAATACTTTGAAGATCAGCAAGTATGTCTTCTTCTGACTTACCAAGTGTGGTTTGGTTGGACACTTGGTATACATTACCGAGCGCTTCACTACCTTCTCCGTAGATTCCTCTAACAACCATTCCTAACCTTGAAATGATCGTAACAATTCTGTTCATTTGCTTCGTCATCGTTAATGCAGGTAAATGCATCATTACAGATGCACGCAAACCTGTACCTGTATTGGTAGGGCAGCTTGTTAAGTACCCAAACTGCTCGTCGAACGCATATGATAATTCCTTATCTAAAACACGATCTAACACATCTGCCTGCGCATAGGCTTCTTGAATTTGAAGCCCCGGAAAAAGGCATTGTATACGAATATGATCCTCTTCATTGACCATCACACTAACAGACTCATCATTTGATAATAAAACCGAGCCTGTCATAGGTGAGTTAGCAAGCTTTGGACTGATTAAATGTTTTTCCACTAACACCTGGCGACTTAGTTCGGATACATCCTTTATATGAATAGAAGAAAATTGCATCTGCAGTTCGTCACTCGCGTCCAGCAAAGTGGCGGAAACAGATTGGTCAATTTTATGCGCCTCGTCTTCTGTAAATGCTAAAGGAAAACGATAGCCATTCAGATTTCGAGCTAAACGTATTCTTGTACTCATAACAATATCCGAATGCTTTCCAACGCCTGCCATCCAACTAGAAATTGAGTTGTCTAAAAAATGTTCAATTGACATCAGTTTGGTCACCTCCTGTAGAAAGTTGACTTTCCAAATCTCTGGCTTCATCTCTCAGCTTTGCGGCTTCCTCAAAACTCTCAGTGTCAATTGCATCTTTCATTTGAGAGCGAATCGCTTCTATACGTTTTTTTATAGCAATTTTTTCCCCTAGCGCACCTGGAGCCTTTCCAATATGCTTCATATTTCCATTATGAAGCCTCTTAAATACGTTAGGTAACTGTGGACGGAAACTGTTGTAGCAATTTGCACAACCAAATTTCCCTTCGTCTAAAAACCGCTGAATTGACCATCCACATTCATCGCATGCTATCGTATTTTTTTGTTGTTTTTGTTGCATTGGTTGTTGTTCTGTTTGACTGAACCAGTTCGATAATAGCTGATGCAGAGATAATGGATCTTGTTTGTACTCTACGTAAAACGGGTGGAGGCTATTTGCACAGACTTCACAATAATGTCTTTCAAAGTGTTCACCATTATGCACTTGGGTAACCGTTACTTTCGCCGGTCTTTGCTTACAATTTTCACAAATCACCTTTCAACACACCCCGTTCATTTTTCACTTTTTTCATATTTTAACGTTAATAACATGGCACATAAAATACGAGATCGCAATTCATCTCTTGCCGGTAGCGGAATAGCTAAAGTTGTTCTATTTAAAGCTGCTAAAATGAGTTTTGCTTCCCGCTTAGAAATAACATCCTCATCGATTAATCGAAAAACGATATCTTCCGTGACGGATTCAGAAGCACCATTTTCTAGTGTTTGTATAATATGTTCTATTAAATCAGCTTTCGTATGAGCTCGAACGCGGAGGATTCGAATATATCCCCCTCCACCTCGTTTACTTTCTACTAAGTATCCGCGGTCTTGGGTAAATCGCGTATTAATAACATAATTTATTTGAGATGGCACACACTGAAACTTTTCGGCAATTTCACTTCGCTTAATTTCAATTTGTTCCTTACTTCCTTCTTCTATAATGGCCTTCAAATACCCTTCAATTATGTCAGATATATTTTTCATCTTCTCACCTCTTCTCACAAACTGACTTTGACTAACTTTGACTATATTATAACGAGAATTTTTCGCATGTGCAATCGATACGATTTGCTCGTAAAAAGAAAAAAACTACAAACAGTCGTTTGTAGTTTAGGATATATTAAAGTGAATATTCCTATTCAATAAATCTTTTTTCCCTCATAAGTTAGTTGCGTGATATAGAAATTCGGTTCTATTTCAATATCAGCTACTTTCTTGAAATTATGTCTTTCATATAACGTGATTGCAGGTACATTTTTTGCCCCAGTTGATACAACTACATTTTTTTCGCTATTCTTAATACTTAATAGATAATCTATTAACTCTGATGCAATTCCTTTTCGAAAATAATTTGGGTCTACTACAAGCCTACAAATATCAATTAGTTCTTCTGTATCCTCATAAGAGAGAAAACCTACCAATTTCGAGCCATCTAACTTTCCAAAAAATAGTTCCTTAGAGTTTTTTATATCTTCTATAGTATCCAAAAGCTGTGGAATTCCATCAAACCCAATTAAATCAGCCTCTACTTTATACGCTGGTAATTGAATTGATAGAATACTTTCAGCTACTTTTTCATCCTTGTGATTGATCAATTGAATCATCCGTTAACTCACCCCTAAAATTAGATTTTCTTTTTAAAATTATTTCGTTGAGACTTCGTGATTTGCTTCCATTTATTCGTTTCAGCTTTTTTAGCTACTGCATCATTTTTCCGATCGATATGTGCAAGTTCTCTCATTAGTTTTACATAGCTTTTATAGCGTTCTTGTTTGAGCGTACCCGTATAAATTGCCTCTTGAATAGCACAGCCCGGCTCTTTTACATGCTGACAATCACGAAACCTGCACGCTAATCCAAGCTCTTCGATATCCTGAAAGCTAGCACTAACTCCATCATTCGTATCCCAAAGCTGAAACTCCCTCATACCAGGTGTATCGATTAATAAGCCACCTTCTGGTAATAGCGTTAGTTCTCTATGTGTGGTCGTATGACGCCCCTTACTATCATCTTCTCTTATATCGTTTACAACCATTACTTCTACACCTGACAAGGCGTTAATCAAAGAAGATTTCCCAACTCCAGAAGATCCTAGAAGTGCGCCAGTTTTATGTGCTGCCAACAGACTTCCTAGACGATCAACACCTTCTCCCGTAACACTACTCACTGCAAATATGTCTACACCAAATGCAATAGCTTCCACTTCTTTTATATAATATTCTAGGTCATCACAAGCATCTTTTTTCGTTAACACCACAACGGGTGTCGCCCCTGAATCCCATGCCGCCAATAAATATCTCTCTAGTCTACGGACATTGAAGTCATGATTGAGCGACATCACTAGAAATACAAAATCAACATTAACTGCAATTAGTTGAATCTCCGTCGTCAACCCTGCCATTTTCCTCGAGAACTGTGAGCTGCGAGGAAGCACTTCGTGAATGATTCCTTTTTCCTCACCAGGCATCTGTTCCAGCACTACCCAGTCTCCAACTGCCGGAAACGCTTCCCTACCATGCTCAAACTTAAATTTCCCAGAAAGTGAGCTTAGTAGCTCTCCTTCATTGGTCATAACTCTATATAAATTTTTATGTTCCAGTAGCACTCTACCCGCGATTCCACTACCTGTCATTTTTTCTTCCCAATTACTATTCCAACCATATTGTTCGATTAAATTCAATTTTACTTCCTCCTAATTTCCGTATGGATAAAAGCACAAGCCGCACATTGATGGCGGTTATAGCTAGACAATAAAAAAACCATGACTGCACGAATCAGCAGTCATGGTTTCCCGGCCATTAGTAAAGAAGCATATATCTGGTTAGAGACATACAGAGTGGGACATCATGAACTTACTGATTCGTGGATACGTATATAGATTTGCCATAATGCCTCACTCCTTTCTTTAAGTTATTTTCAGAATACTACAAGTATTAGTACTTCGTCAATATAAATTATGCAAGTTGCTATTGTGAATGTAGGTACTTTATAATACTGATTTTCGTTTCATGCGGACGCTTTTCGCGGGCGAGGTCGAGCCTCCTCGGGCCAGTATAATACTAATTACAGAATTATCGACACACGCCGTGGAATTCTTAGCCTTCGTTCCTATGGTCGCTCCCTGTGGGGTCTCGTCTTTCTCGCTTATCCCGCTGGAGTCGCCGCATTCCACTCCAATCAATAAAGTGGGTAGTAATTAATCATAAATTAGGATAGAGCAATCCTATTAAACACAATGAATATGCTAGGTCATATGTAGATCCTATCCACTTTAAGACAACTGAATGAATAGAAAACGACAAAACATCAGGGCACATATAAAAAACCATTAGAAATAGATAGAAACCTTAAATGAATAATCTTCTCTAAAAATGTTCTTTTTCAAAAAACACGATATAAAAAAGCCTTCAATTATAAAGATGACATGCTACAAAATGACCAGGCTCCTGTTCCTTCCAAGACGGTTTTTCTTCCGTACAAATGGACATAGCGTGTGCACATCTTGTACGAAACACACAACCAGAAGGTGGATTAATCGGGCTCGGAAGTTCTCCTTGCAATAGAATACGTTCCCGTGATTCCTCTATATCGGGGTCTGGAATCGGAATTGCAGATAACAAAGCCTGTGTATAAGGGTGTAGTGGATCTTCATATAATTGGTTACTCGTGGTCAGTTCTACCATATGCCCCAGGTACATGACCCCTATTCGGTCAGAGATGTACTTGACCATCGACAAATCATGTGCAATAAACAAATAGGTAAGATTTTTTTCTTTTTGTAGCCGTTGGAGCAGCTTCACTACTTGCGCTTGAACTGACACATCTAAAGCAGAAATGGGCTCATCCGCTATGATAAACTCAGGATCTAATGCAAGGGCCCGAGCTATGCCAATTCGTTGACGTTGCCCTCCAGAAAATTCATGAGGATAGCGATTAGCATGGTCCCTGTTCAGACCAACATCCTCTAGTAATTCATACACTCTAGCCTTTAACTCTTCCTTTTTATATAGTTTATGTATTTCCATCGGTTCTGCAATAATTTCAAACACAGTGGAACGGGGATTTAAGGATGCATAAGGATCCTGAAAAATCATCTGCATCTTTTTCAAATACCCAGTTCTTTCTTTATCACTCATCTCATGCACATTTTTATCTTCAAACAGAACTTTTCCCTCTGTTCGATTGTACAATCCTAAAATAGTTCTACCTGCGGTGGATTTACCACAACCCGATTCTCCTACTAAACCGAATGTTTCTCCTTTGATGATATCAAAACTTATCCCATCAACAGCCTTTAATGTATCCCCGTGCCCAATGTCAAAATGACGTTTCAAATCTTGAACAGATAATAGAACTTTTTCCGTCATGTAAATCCCCCCTAAACGGCATATCTTCTAACTGCACAAATTTCCTTTTCTAGCTTAGATCCTGCTAGTACTAAAATTTCTACTGTTTTCCCAGTTGAATGCGAATGCAAAAGCTGTCCATTCCCATAATAAAACCCAACATGCCTAACGAGTCCAGTCCCTTCATCATTTGCAAAAAATAATAAATCCCCTTTTTTCCAAAGAGAAGGGTCGTGTATAGATATTCCTTCTCCCATTTTTGCTTGGTCACTTGCATCTCTAGGAATTATATATCCACAGGCTTTCAACATATTGTACGAAAAACCCGAACAGTCATATCCATATGGAGACATTCCACCCCAGAGATAAGGCAAGTCTAGATAATTTTCTCCTAAAGCAACTGCCTCTTCTGCAAATCTCTTTGGAAGCTGCTCCACAGAAGGAGCAAATTGAGCATATGTTTTCGATAATAACGCTTTACCATGCGGAGTATGAACGGTATAAAACACTTCATCCTCTGACATTATTGGTAGAATAGTATTAAAAGGTAAAACGAGTAAAGGATTATGCTGTAAATCCCATAACTGAGCTTTTGCAGACGAAACTCGTGCAATACCTTTGAAATCTACTTGTTCAGCGGGCTGTATTTGCGATAGTGGAATCCACCCTGGATAACCCCGACTATCCTTATTGGAGGATTGCCAAATAGCAACAACCTTTGCCCATTCCCCTTCTATCGTATCCACAAGCACTGGCTCACCGTAAAGAAGCTGCGTTTGCACACGGTTTTCATTACATAATGCTAGCCTTTCTTTATATGGTAGTGCCTCAAGCCATTCCACCAATAATACGGGATTTGAGATTCCTGGGGCATCTACCTCTCTAGCGGAATTAGGTTCAGTCCAAATAGTCCCTACCTTTACAGCACAAACCCACTCTTTCGTTTCAACCGACATCTTTTAGCCTCCTAATCCAAATTTACATGTATAATCCCTAGTCCTGGTTCATTGGAAAACGTCATATTACTTTTTTCATAGATAACTCCACCGACTATTAAATCATTATCCAGCATCAAAGGGGCATCAAAATCGAAATATTGAATATTCGGCTGACTAGCAGCAAAATGTGCTGCGGCAGTAATGCCTAATTTCGTTTCAATCATACTACCTACCATACATTTCACGCCATTCGCCTCTGCAAGTGTATTTATTTTTTGGGCGTGATAAATGCCACCTGATTTCATAAGCTTTATATTGATCAAATCAGCAGCTCGCATTTTTAGAACTTGTTTTGCATCCTGCACTGAAAAAATACTTTCATCCGCCATTATTGGAGTATACGTATAATCGGTAACATACTTTAGCCCTTCTAAATCCCAAGCTGGCACTGGTTGCTCCACAAATTCGATGGATAGACCTGCATCCTCCATCAAACCGATTGCTTTTACCGCCTCTTTTGCGTTCCACCCTTGGTTAGCATCGAGTCTTAACTTTGGCGTCATTCCCACGCGCGCCCGAATAGCACGAATTCGTTCGATATCATCTTTTATCTCACCAATACCTACCTTGACCTTTAGAACTTCAAATCCATCCTTTATATACTGTTCCGCATCATCTGCCATCTCGGTGGGGTCATTCACACTAACTGTAAAATCGGTTTCTAGCGAATCCCGGTAACCTCCTAAAAACTGATATAAAGGAAGACCCGCATACTTAGCAAGTATGTCATGAATAGCCATATCTACTGCCGCTTTAGCACTCGTATTTCTTACTAAGACTGTGTTTAGTTTCTGAAATACCTGCTCACTTTGTAAAATGTTCATACCAATTAACTGAGGAGCAATTATTTCGTTAATAGCGTATCGGATACTATCCATCGACTCTCCAGTAATCACATGTGTCGGTGGAGCCTCTCCATAACCGACTATTCCATCACTCATCGTAATAGTCACATACACCGAGTATGCCGTTGTCACTGTTCGTAAAGCAGTTTTAAAAGGTTTAGTCAGAGGAATCGCGACATCAAATGTTTCAATCGACTTTATATACAATCTTCTCTCCCCCTATTCCACTCCAGGTAATATTGTTAGAGATAAGTTATTTGCATCCAATTCTGCTTCCATTCCAAGCGGAACTGCAAAATGAGGCTCACAATGTCCTATTTTAAATCCTTTCACCGCAGGTTTACCTAATTTACCAATATAGTGATCAAACACTTCGTCTAAAGACAAAGTAACCGGTCTTTTTTTAGGTTCTGCATTACTAAAATCTCCAATGACAAATCCAGCTGCTGCATCTAAAATACCAGCTTGGCGAAGTTGATTAAGCATACCGTCGACTTTGTAAGGCTCTTCCCCCACATCTTCTATGAAAAGAAGTTTCCCTTTTGTGTTTACCTCATATTTCGTCCCTACACCATTAGCAAGCAGTGATAAATTACCTCCTGTTAGCTCCCCCCTTATGACTCCGGGAGAAACTTTTGTCAATGGAGAGATTGCTTCAGTATAATATAGCTCCATCGGATTAAATAACTGCTGAAACATATTTTTGGATAGCTCGGAGAATGTATCCTTCCCCACATCCGAGGCTAGCATTGGTCCATGAAAAGTGACGATATCCGAATATAGATTCATCCCTGTATGTAGAAAGGTAATATCGGAGTAACCCCAAAAAACTTTTGGATTCTCTTGCATCAATTGAAAATCGATTTGATCCGTATAACGCGCAGAACCATAGCCTCCACCCGCACAAATAATTCCTGCGATGTTCGGGTTGGCGAACATCTCGTGTAAATCTTTTAATCGTTCCTCATCAGTACCCGCTAAATAACCACGTACATTTTCTACACTCTTGCCTAGCTGATAATTCAAGCCAAGCTCCTCTAAAAAGGCAAAAGAACGCTTTAAGTTTTCTAAATTCGGAGGACTTGAAGGAGCAATAATGCCAATAGTATCTCCTTTTTGCAATCGTTTCGGACGAATTTTCATATGTAATATCTCCTTTATAATAAAGCTTTGATAAACCAACTCTCAGCAAAGTTTAACATAGCTACTATGAAAGAAAAGGGCGGTACCAGAAGAGGCACCGCATTTTCTATAATCACTTCTTACTATTCTTTACTAGCCCATTTTAAATCCATATATCCAACTGGATGTCTTACGATTCCTGAGATTGTTGGTTTTTCAAGTGTCACTTGGTTGTAATAGTGAACTGGGAAAATAGGCATTTCATCCATTAATAATGCGTCTGCTTGAATAAGCATTTCCCAACGTTTAGCTTCGTCTGTTTCCTTTTTAATATCAGTAATTAGTTTATCAAATTCCGCATTTGACCAAGTCGTACGGTTCATAGAGGAACCTGTGATGAAGCTTTCTAAAGCATTCACTGGATCTGCATAGTCAAATAAGAAGGATGAACGAGACAATTGGTATTTAAACTCTTTTTGCTCGGTCGCAAATACACTTGCCTCTACATTTTGTAGTGTTACATCTACCCCTAACACTTCTTTAAATTTACTTTGCAGTGCTTCTGCTATTTTCTTATGCGTGTCACTTGTAGAATAAGTTAATATTACTTCGGGTAACTCGGTGTAACCCTCTTCAGCCATACCTTCAGCTAAAAGTGTTTTTGCTTTTTCTGCATCAAACCCTACAAGCTTACCTGCTGTTTCTCTGAATTCTTTACCATCTGGCCCTACAAAACCGTAGGGAATAAAACCTTCTGCTGGTTTTTCACCATTCTTCGTTACAAACTCTACGACTTCTTGTTGATCAACCGCTAATCCAAAGGCTTGACGAATTTTTTTATTCGTAAAAGGCTCTTGTGAAACATTGAAACGGTAGAAATATAAACCTGCTTGGTCTTCATTTTTCAGCTCAGGAGAATCCATTAACTGATCAGCCAATTCCGCTGGTACACCTGATACATCTAATTCCCCTGTTTCGTACATCTGGTATTCCGTATTGGAATCGTCTACCATAGCCCATTCTACTTTATCAAGCTTGACAGTGTCGGCATCCCAATAATTCTCATTTTTTGCAAACGTAAAGCTTACATCATGCTCCCATGCCGTTAACTTAAACGGACCATTCCCTACAAATGTATCTGATTCTGTAAACCAAGTTGCGTTCTCTGTCGCTACTTTCTCATTGACTGGGAAGAAACTTGGGTTTGTAATGATATTTAGGAATGCTTCTGTTGGAGCATTCAACTTCACTTCGAAAACTTTTTCCTCCAATGCTTTAATAGCAACATCCTCAGCTGCGCCTTCCCCACTATTATAAGCTTCTGCTCCATCAATGAAATACGCTAAAAATGCTGCTGGAGAAGCTGTTTCCGGATTTAACATATGCAACCATCCATAAACGAAATCACTTGCTAATACAGGTTCACCATTAGACCATTTCGCATCGTCGCGAATTGTAAATGTATATGTTAGACCATCCTCTGTTACATCAATTTTTTCAGCTGTTGCAGGTTCTGCTATATGGTCCTTTGAAAGTCGTACTAGCCCTTCCATTAGATTATTCAATGCATTCCAAGAAACCGCATCAAATCCTACAGATGGATCAAATGATGTTGGTTCATTTCCATTATTTAATTTGAGTACTTTTTCTGTTTCAGTTTCTACTGCAGTTTCCTTCTCTTCCCCTTCGTTACCTGTATTAGTTTCCGGTGTTTCACCAGCATCTTTCGTGGCTGTACAAGCACTTAACACAAGGACAAATAACGCTACTACAAACAATGATAACCATTTCTTCATCTAAGTTCCCCCTTTGTAATATATATGTGAATGCACTTACGCGCGCTCATCCTATTTTAAGATAACTCTTGTAATAATTTTGCACGTTCGTCTTGAAGCCAACAGTCAACCGCATGTGATTCAGATATTGTTGTCGTATAAGGATATACATGATCGCATACTTCCATCGCATAAGGACATCTCGCAGTGAACGGACACCCTTTCGGTGGCGAGAATAAATCTGGTGGCGTTCCTTCAATTGGTTGTAGTTCTTCCTCAACCAAGTCTAGACGAGGAACTGAATTTAAAAGCCCTTTCGTATATGGATGCTCTGGTGTGTAAAAAATTGCACGCTTGTCTCCAATTTCTACTATTTTTCCAGCATACATTACGGCTATTCGATCAGCTATTTTTGCAACAACCCCTAAATCATGCGTGATTAAAATAATCGAAATATCAGTTTTCTGTTGAATCTCCTCAAAAAGCTCCAAAATTTGTGCTTGGATCGTTACATCTAATGCCGTTGTCGGTTCATCCGCTATTAATAGCTCGGGTTCACAAATGAGCGCGATTGCAATCACGATTCGTTGACGCATCCCTCCAGAAAATTGATGTGGAAATTGCCTTAAACGCTCTGTAGGATTGGGTATTCCTACTAGTTCCAACATTTCTATCGCTTTCTGCTTTGCCTCCTGTTTATTTACTTTTTTATGCGTTCGAAGTCCTTCCGTTAACTGCTCTCCAATTGTGAGTGTTGGATTTAGCGCCGTCATAGGGTCCTGGAAAATCATAGATATGTCGACCCCTTGAATTTTCCGCAATTGCGACTTCGACATTCCCGTCAACTCTTCCCCTTTAAAAAGAACACGGCCATTCTTAATAATTCCAGCAGGTTGTTGAATTAATCCCATAATGGCATTAGAAGTAACACTTTTTCCACATCCTGATTCACCAACTATTGCAAGTGTTTCACCTTGATGTAGATCGAAACTAACCCCTCTAACTGCTTCAACCTCTCCACCATACGTTCGAAAAGAAACTTGAAGATTATTTACCTGAAGTACTTTTACATCTGACCTAAGCTTCTTTGCTTTCTTTCTATTCTTTTGCATCCCGGAGGTACCTACCGGAAGAGATTTGTCTACTTCACCAACTCGTGCTTTTATTTGTTCCTTTACATGATCTAATTGATGTTCATTCATCCAATCTACCTCCTAAGCTTCGGATCAAGCGCATCCTGCAGTCCATCCCCTAGCACATTAAAGGCAAACATCGTTAAAGAAATAAACAATGCAGGGAAGAATAAACGCCACCAATGACCAGATAAAATAACAGGAAGCGCATCATTTGCCATTACACCCCAGCTCGCAAATGGAGCTGCAATGCCTAAGCCTAAAAAACTTAGAAATGCTTCTGCAAAAATAGCACTCGGAACTGTAAGCGTCATCTGAACTATAATCGGTCCCATTGTATTTGGTAATAAATTTTTCCGGATAATTCTGGAGCTCTTGGCACCAAACGATTTAGAGGCTGTTACGAACTCATAGTTTTTTATTTGTAATACCTGTCCCCGAACAATACGGGCCATCCCTACCCAGCCAGTAACTGTAAGAGCTACTATGATAGTCGTTAAACTTGCCCCCATGATTACCATTAATAAAATAACAACTAACAAATGCGGTAATCCATAAAGTACTTCTACTATTCGCATCATGACGGAATCTGTACGGCCACCTTTATAACCACTTATACCACCGTAAATAATGCCAATAAAGAAATCAATTAGCGCAGCCATAACTCCAACAAATATGGAAATACGGGCACCATACCAAGTCCTTGTAAAAACATCTCTTCCTGCCTCATCGGTACCAAACCAATGAGCAGCGGATGGAGACTGGTTTTGACTGGGATAATCAGTAGCTGTAACCGAATATGGAGAAAAAATAGGACCAAATATAGCAAAAAGCATCAATAAAACAAGAAAGATTAATCCGCCCATCGCCAATTTATTTTTTCGTAATCGACGCCAAGCATCCTTCCAATAAGATAGTGAGGGGCGAACAACTGCTTCTGCACTACCATGTTCTTTCAGAAGGGGGCGAAACCATTCGTCTTTTACATGCTGTGGGGTCACTTCTTGTGGATTTGTCATTAAGCATCCCCCTCTTTGCGGTGTAATTTTATACGTGGATCCAGTAATCCGTAAACAATATCTACAATGAATAGCATGAACACCAAAAATGCACTATAAAACACAGTTGTTCCCATGATTACTGGGTAATCTCGATTATTAATACTCTCCACAAAATATTTACCCATTCCTGGAATAGCAAAAATACGCTCGATTACAAATGTTCCTGTTAGTATTCCAGCAAGCATTGTTCCCAGAATGGTCACTACTGGCATGAGTGCGTTTCTTAATGCATGTCGGACAATTATCCTTACCGGAGATAATCCCTTTGCACGAGCCATTTTAATATAATCCTGTGTTAGCACCTCTAACATACTAGATCTAGTTAAACGAGCAATGATAGCTGTAGGTCCCGTCGCAAGGGCAATTATGGGCAATATCATATGTAGCGGACTAGACCAGGTTGCCGCTGGTAGCAAGTCCCAGGTCACAGCAAGCTGTTGAATAAGCAATGTTGCAAGTACGAAGTTAGGAACAGATATACCAACAACTGCAAATGTCATGGCAAAATAATCAACCAGACCATTATGCCGAAGTGCTGCAATCGTACCTAGTATGATTCCAGATAGCAAAGCTACTAAAATAGTAGCCATCCCAAGTTCAAAGGAAATTGGAAATCCCCGCGCCAACAATTCATTTACCGATTCATTTGGCTTCTTAATCGATGGACCAAAGTCAAATGTGACGATCGATTTTAAATAACTTAAATATTGAATATGAAGGGGTTCGTCCAATTTATAAAACTTTTCTAAGTTTGCTTGAATAGTAGGATTAGTCGTTCGCTCTCCTTCAAATGGAGAACCTGGTATTAAGTGCATCAATACGAAAGTCAATGTAGCGATGATTAGAATCGTTGCAATCATCATGATAAAACGCTTAACGATATATTTCCCCATTCAAAAGCCCCCTTAACAGAATTTAGCTTGTAAAGCTAATTCCACCATAACAAGCATTGCTCGATATGCCTCTAATATATCTTTCGCTTTAAACTTAACCGTTGTAGTTCCTTCTATAATTTCACATCCTGGCATTAAAGCTGCCCACTCCGCTTGACCATAGTTAACAAATTCAATTCGCAATTCTGGTTTTTCAGGTGGTGTTAGAGGCTTTATTTGATCTCGTTTTTCTATTGCCTCCACAACTTTTTCTCTAAGTAAAGCTTGTGATTTTAAAGGATGTAACGTCTTTACAGCTGAACGAGAAATAGACTCTTTTACCACGGCAGTCACCACGCCAGGTAGAAGAGCCTGCGCTTCCCTACACGCACCGTCGTCTCCTGCCACCAGAATAACGGGCACGCCATAATGTCCTGCTACATAAGCATTTAGACCTAGCTCTCCAATCACTACATCATTTATGTACATATTACGAACCCCAAAAATCATCGAGTGACTCATCACCCCCGGTTGTCCGGCTCTTGAATGATAACCAGCAAACACTGCCCCTAAATACGTTTCGTCTAGTGCATGCACCATTGAATAGGGCTTAAAATCTCCTGTGATTAAGGAAGCATCTGGATGTAACTCTTCTACGAGAAGATTATTCATCTTAGAATGACTATCATTGACTAATACTTCTTTTATACCTTTTGATAAAGCACCTTCTACAATGGCATTTGCTTCTTGGGTCATTATACGTCTCGCCCGTTCGTAATTATGCTTATTAGACTCTACAAACGTGTAATCTGGTAATCCTGTTATCCCTTCCATATCTACCGATAAAAAAAGCTTCATATAATTCCCCCATGTCCTTCTATTTTTCTTTTATAAACCGAAATAATTATAAACTCTATCAAAATATACTGAAAATTACAATATATCTAAATACATAGATAATAATTTATTTGAGATTTTTTATATAATGTAAGACGTTTAGTAAGACTAGATAAGAAAAGCAAATGCACTTTTTAGATAAAAGGCATTTGCTCTTGTTTTCTATATAACGCAGAAATACTACAATATCGATGAATTATCTATTCTGACCTGGGAAGAACTGTTGCTGTCCGAATGGTTGTTGCCCAAATTGTTGTCCGAATGGCTGACCAAATGATTGTTGTGGAAACTGTCCTTGTTGCATAGGAAATGCTTGCTGACTTCCAGGTGCCATTACATTTTGATTTGTCACTGTGTAATAGTGCTGAGGGACGTTTACGATATGTTCTCTATTCACATTTACAATTGGATGGATAACAGGTTGCATTCTTGGTAAGAACGAATCACGCACTCGGTATTGTGGAGGACAAACAACTGGTTGCGCAGCTGGTTGATGCCACTGCGTTTGGTGACAGGAATTACAGGAACAGGGTTGACGATGTTGATTCATTGTTAATTCACCTCCTTCTTGCACTACTATTAGTAAATGCAAGAGGACAGGAAGCAAACTAGACAAATATCACCATTTGAAAAAAATAAAAATAGCTTTCGAAGCTTTCATTTAAGAAAAGGAAGTTTCAATATCATCTAATATGGAAATACTTAAAGGAACTAAGTATAAGTGTATTGGTTGATTCCATAATATTTTATTAGTATAGTTAACGGTTTAACTTTAAAAATGTAGGGGGAAACATGAGAAAATTATCAAAGGTATTTTATATTACCATGAGTTTAATAGTTTTAGCTGTCGGATACGGAGCTTTAGCACCGGCAAGTTTTGAAGCTATTACTACGACTATTAAGACTTTTGTTGCTTCGTCATTTGGTTGGTACTACATGTTACTTATGACGTTTATGTTAGTATTAAGCATCTTCTTCATCTTTGGTCCATACGGAAAAATCCGTCTTGGAAAAGATACGGATCGTCCACAGTTTTCAACTATTACTTGGATTGCTATGCTATTTTCTGCTGGTATGGGGATTGGGCTTGTCTTTTATGGGGCAGCTGAACCTTTATCGCATTATGCTATCGATCCTGCGACAGCAGAGCCAAATACTAGTGCGGCTTTTAAAGAGTCCCTGCGCCAAACTTTCTTCCACTGGGGATTCCACGTTTGGGCAATGTATGGGGTTGTTGCGCTATCACTTGCATTCTTCCAATTCCGTATGGGAGAACCTGGCTTAGTCTCTTCAACATTAAAACCTATTTTCGGCAAAAAGATGGAAGGACCATGGGGTACTCTCGTAGATGTACTCGCTGTCTTTGCTACAGCATTTGGAGTTGCTACTTCTCTTGGTTTTGGAGCTGTTCAAATTAACGCAGGCTTAAACTTCTTGTTCGGTTTCAAAATTGGGATCACATCTCAAGTCATTATAATTGCGGTTGTGACCGTCCTATTCATGGCATCCGCTTGGTCTGGACTAAGTAAAGGGATAAAATATTTGTCCAACACCAATTTAATATTAGCTCTTGCTTTACTTGGTTTTGTCATTATTCTTGGACCTACCTTGCTGATTTTCGATATGTTTACGGATTCTTTTGGTGGCTATTTAGGAAATATTGTACAAATGAGTTTCCGTACATCTCCATTAAATATCCACAATCGAGAATGGCTCGAAAATTGGACAATCTTCTATTGGGCCTGGTGGATTTCTTGGGCACCATTTGTAAGTATGTTCATAGCCCGAGTATCTAAAGGTCGTACGATTCGCGAGTTTGTTACTGGTGTCCTTGTAGCACCTACTTTACTAGGAGCAATTTGGTTCTCGGCTTTTGGTACGACGGCAATTGACTTTCAAAAGAGAGGGATTGCAGACTTAGCCCAAGTATCTATTGATTTGACTATTTTTGAAATGTTCAATTTGATGCCTCTTTCCACTTTTGTTTCTATTTTTGCTGTCATATTGATTGCTTCATTTTTCATTACATCTGCAGATTCTGCCACTTTCGTTCTTGGTATGCAATCGACCCATGGATCACTGACACCACCGAACAAAGTGAAACTCGCTTGGGGATTTTTATTATCTATTATCGCAATTATATTGTTATCCGTTAATGGATTGGATGCATTGCAAAATACAATAATTATTGCCGCCTTACCGTTTTCATTTGTCATGCTGCTTATGATTTTTTCTCTTTTGAAGGCATTAAAAGCAGAAGCAAAAAAAATGAAAATAAAAAAATAACTAAAATGCCAAGGGTTCTTTTATTCCCTTGGCATTTTAGTTATCTTAATTAGTTACTTTCTTTCCCATTATCAAATGAGATGCGAGAAAGAAAGTTATATTTTACTCGTCTACAGTCTTCTACAAATGAGTATGGAAGGTAGTCGAAATGTTACACAGATTAGCCCCAAACTTCTTTTGAGATATCAACGATGTATTTTAGTTTTTCCCATTGTTGTTCTTCGGTAAGCTTATTCCCATGATGAGTGGAAGCAAAGCCGCATTGTGGGCTGATACTCAGCTGCTCAAGCGGAACATATTGAGTTGCCTCTTCAATACGAGAAAGGATATTTTCTTTGTTTTCTAATTCACCAGTTTTAGAAGTGAAAATACCTAGCACTACTTTTGCTCCGCCGTTTGGAATATATTCGAGTGGCTGGAAATCCCCTGAACGATCATCATCATATTCCAAGAAAAACCCATCTACTTTTTCTTTTGCAAACAACGTTGGGGCTATTAAAGCATAGCTTCCACCGAAAGCCCAAGTTGATTGATAATTTCCGCGGCAAAGATGCGTTGTGATTACTAAATCTTCAGGTTTATTTTCTAGAATGCCATTTACGACACGAAGAGCAAGATCGATTAAGTATTCTCTTTCCCCTTCTTTATACGGAATGTCTGGGGAAGATAGACCCGCAATATAAACATCATCGATTTGTAGATATCTAACCCCAGCTGCATAAAAGGCTTGAATAGTTTCTTGATAAGCTACAATGATATCTTTGGCAAAGTCTTCTACATTTGGGTAGATATTTTCGTCTCGGATTCCAGGGTGGAACAATTGGTTAGGACTTGGAATAGTTTGTTTGGCAACTGCTCGACCAGCTACAATCTCATTAAAATCAATAAAGTCTTGAATAAATGGATGATTTGGGTTGAAAGAGATCTTACTAGTATTGCGAACTTCATATTTTTCAGTTTCTATCCCTTCAAATTTATATCCTTTTTCCGGTACATATCCTTCAAACCCATTCAAATGTTCTAAGAAGTCTAAATGCCACCAGTCACGACGAAATTCTCCGTCCGTCACAAGCTCTAGACCCACCTCAATTTGTTTATCAACTATTCGATGGATTTCTTTTGTTTCTACTTCTTTTAACTTTTCTCTTGTAATAGTTCCCTCCTTATACTTTTTTCTTGCTGTCAGTAAACTTTCTGGTCTTAACAAACTCCCTACATGGTCCGCTCTGAATGGTGCCTGAATAGCTGTTTTAACTGTCAATTTATCTCTCTCCTTTTATGGTAAAATCGCAAATGATCGAACTGGGAATCCAGAGGCTTTCTCCGGCTTCGGAACGATGTTGAATATAATGGCTCCTTTTGCAGGGAGCTTATCTAAGTTCGTTAATAACTCTATTTGATAAGTATCTTGTTCAAGCACATAATATTCCCCGTGTAATACACCATTTTTTAGATAATCCACACTTGAGTCAGTGTCAAATGTTTCATGTCCAATAGCCTTAATCTTTCTTTCTTGAAATAAAAACTTTAATGCTTCCAATCCCCAACCTGGTGCATGGTTATTACCATCTTCGTCTTTATTGTTAAATGCTTTTTCGTCAGGCCAACGTTTACTCCAATCAGTTCGAAGTGCGACAAATGAGCCTTCTTCGATTTTTCCGTGTGCTTTTTCAAATGTGAAAATATCCTCCACGGATAAAGTGAAATCATTATCTTCAGCCGCTTCTTTTGACTGATCAATGACGACTAATGGTAATACGAGTTCTTTCAATTCGAGTTCTTCTAAGTAACGCGTATCTCTCACAAAATGAATAGGTGCGTCTATATGTGTGCCATATTGTCCCGCAAATTGAAAGCTTTGTGCAAAGAATCCATCGTCATGATTAAATAATGTTTCTATTTCAGCTGCCTTAAAAGCTGAAAAATGTGGTGAATCAGCTCCGAATATGTGTGTTAAATCTACCCACTGCTTTTCTTTTAATGTGTTGAAGGCTTTTAATAATTCCGATGACATACTTGATTTCTCCTCCTATTTTTATAGTTTAAATCAAATAAAACCCCTTCTTAGAAACAAGAAGAGGTTTACACGTCACCAGTGATTATTCTCTTCTTATCTTCAAGCTAACGCTTCTGGAATTAGCACAGTACAAAATTGCCTGTTGCTGAGGTATCATAGGGCCAAGTCCCTCCACCTCTCTTGATAAGAAAGTTGTTTTATTTGATTAATACCTAGTATACGAATAGAAATTATATAAGTCAACAGTAATTTTCAATTTATTTAGAATATATTCTTTTTAAAGACTCGCGCTGGTCTTCTTTTAGGTTTATCTTTGATCGGATTGCTTTGGCTTTTCCCACAGCTTCCTCTACTGTTTCTGCTAGATTTAACTCCATTAGAGTAGCAACTGCCATTGTCCCGGCTCTTCCCCCTCCTGAAGTACAGTGAAAGTAGATATTTTTGCCTTCATTATATGCTTGAACAACTTCATGAACAGTAGCCTTTATAGAATCATCCTGTTGGCTTTGTCCATCCAAAATTGGTTGATGTACCTTTAAACTTTCTGCAGGATGATTGTTAGACGAAACCCTTAAATCGAAAATAACATCTATATGCTCATTTGCTAATAAAGGTTCGACACCATCTACTCCTCCTACAAATATACGATTAGGGATTAAAGCTTCATAATTATTCTTTTCCATAATAACTCTCCTTTGTTTTAGATTCATTATAACAGGGAGACTATGAGATAATAAGAAAAGAGATTGTGATGAAAGTGAGTGATTCCAATGATTCGAACAATCGGTATAACGACTGATCATGAAATAGTAAGTGACTTTCCTTTAGAGGATATAAAACAAAATAAGTTTGAATGGTACTGGATTGATATCGGAGAACCCTCCAAGGAAGAGGAACTTATACTTAGTTCTTTTTTTCATTTTCACCCACTCGCTATTGAAGACTGCTTACAAAGACTGCAACGCCCTAAGGTGGATTATTATGAAGGATACAACTTCTTTGTTTTGCATACGTTTAACGAGGAAACATTAGAGGCAGAAGAGTTAGACATGTTTGTTGGTCAAGATTATGTAGTGTCCTTTCATTTCCATCCAATGCATGAAATGGAGCAAGCACGAGAGCGTATTAAACAGAATCCACAAGGCTGGGGTAGAGGTGCTATCCATGCAACTTATCATATTGTCGATAAAGTGGTGGACGCCTATTTTCCGATTGTCTACAAAATTGAAGACTACTTAAATGCTGTAGAAGACAAGCTCACTTATGATATGCGCCATTTTTCGATGGATTTGGTGTTTGATCTTCGAGGCGATTTACTCCGATTAAGACGTACAGTTATTCCTATGAGAGATTTACTTTATCGAATTTTAAATTCAGAACGAATGAATTTACAACAAACAGAGCACACCTACTTTGCAGATATTTACGATCATTTAATACGACTGACAGAGATGATTGAATCGAACCGGGAACTTACCGCCGATATCCGGGATAGTCATATGTCGATAAATTCTAGTCGGATGAACCGTATTATGATGATACTAACGATTGTATCAACCGTTTTTATCCCCTTAACGTTTATCGTGGGAGTATATGGAATGAACTTCAAGAACATGCCCGAGCTTGAGTGGAAATATAGTTATTTTGTAGTGTTGGGCGCTATCGCTCTCATTGCTGTTTCAATGCTTGGTTGGTTCAAATACAAGGGATGGTTTAACTTGTTTAAAGATTAATATAAAGAAAAACCGGGCAAAAAACTCCCGGTCCTTTACGTTCAAAACCTATTTCTAGAGTTTCCGAAGTGCTTTGGACAGAATTGTCGCTATATTATTACCGAGTGAATTTTTAGAGATGCTACTTTCCTATTCATATAGGGGATGACAGTCTAAGTACGCGACATCGTGGTGCTCCTGCGCAAAGCTCGTCGCAAAATAAAGAAACATTTCGCAACGACTGCCTGACCCGCATCGTGCAGGCCCCGAAGATGCAATTTCGTTCGCTATTTCGCTTCTTTAAACACTTACTGCTTTTTTTATTTCCACTAGTATAAAAGAAAATCTACTTTCTTCTACTAACATTGGATAATCGCATTTCTAATTCAAAAGATATTGCAAATAATTTGATCACTCTCTATAATTTGACCAATCTTATCTTCTAATTAATAACCTATGCTAAATCTTCTAGTGAAGTACTAAACATTAATTGATTGCAGTGGAAGGTGGCGACTCCGGCAGGATGAGTGAGACAGATGAACCAGCACAAGCGAACGCGGAGCGTCGGTGATGGTTCATCGCTCACCCTGCGGAACGCGTCCACCTGAAACGGAAATCACAGTATTATACATTTACTCAAGTACCAAGAATCCAGTGTTACACTACATTTTTATATTGTTTCTGGTATATGAAAAAACGAGCAAATTCTATATGAACTTGCTCGCTTTTTATTGACTGGCTGTCCAGTAGTAAAACAACGCTGTAAAAGTAAGTCTTTCTGTATGCGTCAAATTATGGGCAAGCGATACATGAATATTCATCGCCTGCACTTCAAAGGCGGGATGCGTAGCATATAGAAATATTCCAAACCGATACTTAGCTAATCTATGGCCGTCTAAGTCATTCACATCAATATCTCCATACATACTTTTAGCTTCCATTTGAAGCAACTTTTCGTTATTTGCATCAAATACAATAGCTCTATTTTTTATGGACATTGATGGCAGAACAATAGTAGTTACATGCAGATTATTATGGTCACACACCTTTATTTCTAAAAATTTCAGCCTATTTTTAATGGTGAATTTAGAAACTAACTTCTCGTCCATTGTTTTTAATTGATAAGTAATTGGAAAGAACATACCCGTTTTAAAAATATTTAATGTCGATAGTTTCCTTCGAAGAGGCTGTTCTTCAGTAGGGTTGATTTTATATAAGCGTTCACCTGTACTGGATACTAAATAAGTTTGAGGGATTAGTGAAACATCTCGTTGAAAATTGAGTTCTTGAACCGGAAAATCAGCTGAGTAATAATCGCTGTCTATTTTCTTCTCATCCGGCAACTTTTCTGATGCATGTTGAAAGAAAAAAGATGAGCTATACAAAACAAATAACGCAAAACCAATGGCAAAATGATTTTCAAAGTCCTTCCACATGACATCTCTAAAAACTATAAGTAAAACTATGTATATTGCTACTAAAAGTATCGATCCAAACTTTGTATATTTGGCTGTTTTTTCGTAAATATGCTTCATCTCCAACATCCTTTCATTCATCTTTACGAACAAAAAGATAAGATGGTTTCAAAAAAAGCATTCCCTTCTATAGGAATGCTTTTAAATGTTACATATTTCTAGAACAGATTGTACAGATTCTACTGATTTATCTAGAGCTTGTTTCTCTTCATTCGTTAATGGAAGTTCAATAATACTTTCTACTCCGTCTCCTCCAATTACGGTTGGTACACCTAAATACAAATTCTTATAGCCATATTCTCCCTCTAAATAAGCAATAGAGGGTAGTATTCGTTTTTTGTCTCGAATAATCGCTTCGGCCATTTCTACCAGTGCTGCCGCTGGGGCATAATAGGCACTCCCATTGCCAAGAAGAGAAACAATTTCGCCTCCCCCTTTTCTTGTCCGTTCTACTATTGCATCTAATCTATCTTTCGGAATAATCTTTTCTAATGGAATTCCTCCTGCATACGAATAGCGAACGAGTGGGACCATATCATCACCATGACCACCTAATACAAAGCCCGATATATCTTCCACCGAAATATTTAGTTCCTCCGCAACAAATGTATTAAAACGTGCTGTATCTAATACCCCAGACTGACCAATTACTCTATTTTTCGGAAATCCAGTTGTCTTATAGCAAACGTAAGTCATGGCATCCACCGGATTGCTTAATATGAGAACATAGCTATTTGGTGCGTACTTTTTCACTTGTTCGGAGACAGCTCTCATTATCTTAGCATTTGTACTTACAAGATCATCTCTACTCATGCCTGGTTTTCTTGCAATTCCAGCTGTAATAATGACCATGTCGGCTTCTTTTATATCTTCATAATTCGAAGTCCCAATAATCTTCGAATTAAAACGCTGAACTGGTCCTGTTTCCAATATATCAAGTGCTTTCCCTTTGGCGGGGTTTTCTAGCTCTGGGATATCTACTAGCACGATGTCTCCTAACTCTTTTTGTGCAGCCATTAATGCTACGGTTGCCCCCGTATAACCAGCGCCTATTACGGCAATTTTATTTCTTTGAAATGCCAAGTATTTTCACCCTTTCCGATACCTATGAGTCTGTTGCTGGAGTCACTTCGGGTTTCACTGCTTTAGTGCGGGAAGCTTTTATAGGTTGTTCGGATTCTATTTGTTTGTTGTAATCGAGTGGCTCGATCATATCGTAAACACTTTGATCAGGACGTGGAATAACATGAGCTCCTAATAATTGACCTACTCTTTTTGCTGCTTCTTGCCCAGCGTCTACCGCTGCTTGAACAGCTCCAACGTCCCCCTGAACAACCACAGTTACAATACCACCATCTATCATCTCTTGTTTAATCAACGTCACATTGGCAGACTTAATCATGGCATCTGCTGCTTCAATGGAACCAACTAATCCCATTGTTTCAATCATCCCTATTGCTTGACTCATTGTTTTCACCTCTTTCTACTTCTGTCGAATCAATTATACCGATGATTACCGCATCAATCGGAATCGGATTCTCTCGCATAATATAACGAGATGACCCTCCACTCGTGACAAGAACGTCATCACCAATACCTGCTCCGATTCTGTCGGCTGCAACAAACTGAGTTCTTACCGGTTTTCCTTGTACATCAACCGGTTGGACAATGAGTAGCTTTAACCCTTGTAATCCTTCCTCTTTACGAGTAGCCCAAACGTTCCCGATAACCTTTCCTAGTTGCATGAATCATCACCTATTTCTATTTTCTATATGAAACGGATATACCAAGCTCTCTTACTGTATCGCGTGCAAGCGCAGTTACAATCGTTCCTTTTTCAAGTATTACTTCTTGTACGTTCAATTCTTTCACATCATCCTTAGAGAGCAATTTTTTGGGGTAGATTAAAGGAGAATCTACCTTACTTTTTGTTACGATTTCCGGAGCTACCTTTTGTACATTCACTGAACTCACTTCAGACTTTATCAAATGTCCAAGTGCACCTTTTGATATAAGACCTGCATTAGCCTCATCCGTATCAATATGCATTTCTAAACGGTATCTTTCGGAAACACGGACTTTTACTTGTCGATATGCTATTGGTCGTATTCCATCTGTTTCTACTGTTACGTAGTCACCATTTTGAACACCAAAATGAGCTGCATCCTTAGACGTCATATGAATATGTGCTTGTGCGATAATTAGACCTTCTTCTAGAAAAAGACTTCCTTTGGGTCCAATTATCGTAAAAGCTCCAGATCCTCCAATATCTCCTGATTCACGTAGTGGAGGACTCACTCCCAACTTCATCGCATCTGTCCAGCTTACCTCTGCTTGCGTCATAGACCGTGCAGGACCAAGAACTCTAACTCGTTCGATACTTCCTTTAGGTCCTGCAATGACAACTGTTTCATTGGAGGCAAATTGACCAGGCTGAGAAAGTTCTGCCCTTATGGTTAGTTCATACCCTTTACCAAATAATGCTTCCACATGGTGTGACGACAGATGAACGTGTCGAGCAGAAACAGCGATTGGGATTAAATCGTTTGGAGGTATTGCTTCAGCTTTTTCAAGTTGAGTCAAAACTTCTCCGACAATTCTTTCAATCAATTGCTGATTCATGTTGGAACCGCCTTTCCTGTAAACCTCTTATTAGTTTTCTAATTTTGGTAAAATCATTTCTAATTCGTTATGAGGTCTTGGAATAACATGGACAGATAATAATTCTCCTACTCGTTGTGCTGCCGCCGCGCCTGCATCCGTTGCAGCTTTTACAGCACCAACGTCTCCTCTGACCAATACAGTTACGATACCTCCACCGACATGTACTTTCCCAACGAGATTTACACTAGCAGCCTTTACCATTGCATCTGCTGCCTCAATTGCTCCAACTAATCCTTTTGTTTCTACCATTCCTAATGCTGTACCTTCTCTTGACATATTTGTTTCCTCCTAATAGGTTATTTAGATAATTTGTTTACTATTTCGCTGACTAAGTCTTTCACTATTTTAGGATTGACTTTGTCACTAGAACCCAATGACTGCAATACACTTTCTACCACTTGATCTGTTACATCGTCTGGACTATTATTTATTTTATTTTTAAAAACTTTAGGTGAGGTGAGATTTACTTCTTTAATACCGTAAGCCATTCTTTTAATATTCAAAAGATGCTTAGCAGTCACATTGTCGGAAGTTATGTTTCCGCCAAACGTACCGCATCCCAGGGTCATAGATGGCATTAAACCTGTAGTTCCACCTACCGCTCCCACTGAGGACATCGTATTGACTAGAATTCGAGACACTGGCATTTCTATCGCAAACTCACGAGCTACTTCATCCGTTTCTGTGTGAAGGGAGAGGCTGTGCCCCATGCCTCCAAGCTCTAAAAGAGACAAACAAAGCTCTTTTGCATGGTTAATATCTGTAGCTACATACATTGCAAATATAGGTGATAATTTCTCAAGTGAAAACGGTACCTCCTTGCCTACCTTCGTCTCTAATCCAACAATAATGCGTGTATCTATTGGTAAAGAAATGCCGGCAAGGTCAGCAATTGCTTGAGGACTTTTCCCAACAATTTTTGGATTTACTTTACCCGGAACTGGTGAAATCACTTTTTCCATCACTTGCTTTTCCTCATCTGACAATATGTAAGCACCATTTTTCTTAAGCGCTCTTGTCACTAACTCTGCAACATTTCGATCCACTACAATAGACTGTTCAGTTGCACAAATAGTGCCATAGTCAAAGGACTTGCTATTAACAATGTTCTCTATAGCTTTTTCAATCTTTGCCGTGCGCTCAATGTATACTGGAACATTTCCTGGTCCTACTCCGTAAGCCGGTTTCCCAGAGCTGTATGCAGCTTTTACTAATGCCCCTCCCCCTGTAGCCAAAATAAGGTTGATATCAGGATGTTTCATTAGTTGTTGCGTAGCTTCCATAGAAGACATCGTCAAGCATTGAACTAAACCTCGCGGAGCACCTGCAGTTACTGCTGCTTCCTCACACACTCTCAATGCTTCTTGCGTGCACTTCACTGCATAAGGATGTGGACTTACTACAATTGCATTTCTTGTTTTCAATGCAATAAGCGTTTTAAAAAAAGCAGTTGATGTAGGGTTTGTAGTAGGAATAATTCCCGCTATAGTTCCGAATGGCGCTGCAATTTCAATTACTTTATTCGCTTTATCCTCCCCAACTATTCCAACTGTTTTTAAATTTTTTATACTTTCATACACGTCACGAGAACCGACTTCATTTTTTATTTTTTTATGCTCTGCAACTCCCATACCTGTCTCTTCCACAGCCATAACCCCAAGTCTTGCCGATTCAGCAAAAGCAGCATTTGCTACGGCTTTAACAACTTGATCAACCTGATCTTGAGAAAATTTCATATAAACTTTTTGGGCTGCATTTGCACTTTTGACGGCAGTTCTCATTTCCTGTAACGCCAATAAGTCCGTATCTATGACGCTAACCATAGCCACCACTCCTTCCCTAATAATCTAATGGTCGTTTAGCCATATTTAAAATGGCCTCTCGAAATGCATCCGCAGCAGCTTGACAAGAAGATTGGCTTCCTTCAACCAACCCGCCTCCAAAGTTGGTTTCAGAAGGTGGTGTAAAAAGCTCCTTTACTTGAACATCCGCCGCTTTCAAAGCTGCGTCTAGTCCAACAATTGCCTCTATAGGTGGTGCGATTAAATAAGCAAGGGAGCTTCCTTCCTGCACCCCAGCTACCTGCGCTAAATAGCTTCCACAACTTGAAATAACTTTTGCATATAGAGCATGATTTTCATCCTCGTTTATTGCTTCAAAAAATGCATCATTTTCAATGGTAATTCGAATAGAGTCTAACCCACTTTTAACTTCTTCTGGAGAAGGACCTGCTATAATTCCGATAAATTCTCCCGAAAGAGGACCTGATGCATGTGCTGCTCCTGCATAGAAGCTTTTGGCATATACTACTTCTACAACAGACTTTTTCGTTGCTTCATCAGCAGCTGTATATCCAACATCATCAATAGTCGTTGTAAACAACCCTAGACTTCTTTGATAAGGCTTTAAGTTGAGTTTTTCAGCCAGACCAGCATCTACATTTGGTATAACTTGCATCGATAAAATATCTGCAAATATTTTTTTCACCTTCTAATAGATACCTCCTATCCTTCTTTTCTCACTAATGAAACTCCACTCGCTTCAAACTTCAATATTTTTTGTATAAGTGTTCCTAAATATGCCCCTGCCTCCACTGATGGTATGCCACCTTTATGGATATTAGAGACGACCATTCGATCCGCTTCAATCGTGCCAATTCTAGGCTTATAGCAGATATAAGCACTTAGCGATTCTGCGGATACAAGTCCTGGTCTTTCCCCTATCAAGATAATTACGATTTCAGGCTGCAGTAAGTCTCCAATCTCATCCATCAAAGCTACCCTGCCTTTGTCTACATAAAAAGTAGTGCCTATTTCTATATTCAAGTTTTTTAGGGACTGCTCAAGACTTAAATAGACATCTTCCAAATTTTCTTCAAGCGCCTTCGCACTTAGTCCATTCGATGCAACAATCTGAACTTTTGGAGAGTGTTGGCATTTATCCAAAACAATTTTTTTAGAGTCATCGGAAAGTCTTCTACCTAAATCTGGACGTCGAATATATTCTTCTTTGTCAAGCACTCTCGTATGTACTTGAAAGAAATTTAAACGTTCTAATATTTCCTTAGGTACCTCTCCATAAACAGCATCTACAGCTGCTGCATGGTCAAAACGAAATTGCAGCCAAGTATTTGTTTTAGGCCTGGTCCCTGCCCTACCAACTGCAATTCTAGCGGGAGTTTTCTTGCGTAATTCTGTAAAGTACTTTTCTTTTTCGTCTTCTTTTGAAGCTTGTTCACTTCTCATTTGTATATTTACATTATCTAGATTTCGAGTCGTCTCGTGAGAGGGATAAAATTTTACTTCTCCAACGGGTTCCGTTGAAATATTTGTTTCTGTTAAACTCCCTCTTGGGTTATCTGGATATAGATTTATATTTTGCTGCTCCTGCACTTCGTTCATCTGGAGTTTTTCAACAACCATTTTTGTAATTTGTTTAATCAATTGTTCATTCACATAAGTCATCTCCTAACGTGTGAATAGACTAGGGTCTCCTGCTCGATTACTCAACCGACCATTCTCATAAATTCCCATCTTCTCTAACCATTTTAAAAACTCTGGAGCAGGTGTTTTGCCAAAGGTTTGTAGTAGAGTAGCAACATCGTGATAACTCATCGATTGATAATTCAACATACAATCGTCTCCCATAGGAGTTGCAATAATAAAATTCACACCAGCTGCCGTTAAAAGAACACCCAAATCCTCAATATCATTCTGATCTGCTTTAATATGGTTTGTATAACAGATATCTACACCCATAGGTATACCATGCATTTTCCCCATAAAGTGATCCTCTAGACCAGCTCGTATTACTTGCTTACTGTTATACAAATACTCTGGTCCTATGAACCCTACAACAGTATTCACGATAAAGGGATCAAAATGTCGAGCAAATCCATAGTTACGAGATTCTAATGTCATTTGGTCAATACCAAAATGTGCTTCTGCCGAAAGCTCAGATCCTTGCCCAGTTTCAAAATACATCACCTGTGGACCAGTTCCAGTACCTTGTTTGAGAGCTAAATCACGTGCTTCTTTAATAAGTTCTGCAGATATTCCGAATGAACGATTCGCAACTTCTGTTCCCGCTATACTTTGGAAAATCATATCTGCTGGAGCACCTTGTTCAATTGCTTTCATCTGTGTTGTAACATGCGCTAGAACACAGTTCTGTGATGGGATTTTCCAATCGTTAATAAAACCGTGTGTAGCATGCAGTAATCGCTTTACACTTTCAACCGAATCGTCTACTGGGTTTATCCCAATTACTGCATCTCCAATTCCATACGATAGACCGTCCTTCAGTGAAGCAAGCATTCCATCCACACTATCCGTAGGGTGGTTTGGCTGTAAACGAGATGAAATTGTTCCTTTTTGACCAATTGTAATATTACAAGTGGATAAAATTTCAATCTTATTGGCTGCGTGTACTAAATCGAGATTGGACATTAGTTTAGCTACTGCCGCAATCATTTCAGAGTTTAGTCCTTTACTAATTCTTTTTAGTTCTCGGTCACCTACTTCGTTGCTTAAAATGTATTCTCTTAACTCAGCGACACTCCAATTTTTTATTTCACCGTAAATTTTTTCATTTAAATCTCCTTCAATTATTCGAGATACCTCATCTTCTTCTATAGGTATTAAAGGATGATTTCGTATGTCACTTAGTAAGATTTCACTAAGTACCGATTTTGCAGCAATCCGTTCCTGTACTGTATCTGCGGCTACACCCGCTAGGCGGTCACCTGATTTTTCTTCATTTGCTTTTGCCATTACTTCCTTCAGGTCTTGAAAGATATAGCTAATACCACCTAAAATTGTTTTAAAATTCACAGTTGAACACCCTCCTTTACGACGAGTGGAATGTTAAGGTTTTCACTACAACTGGTACAACGCCCGAGTTGAGTGCTTTTCCGATATCCATATAGTCGCCATGATCGACACTTACTTGATCAATACATATAACACTTTGGCGAACACGCATAGCTAGCAGTGTTTGACCGATTACCTTTGCATGGTCTGTCTGTAAAACGAGTACAATAGGCAGTGATGGATCCGGACGTTTTTCCATCACTCGTATTATGGCTTCGGATAGTTTTTGTATATCTCGAAATCCCATGTAAGGCAGCTCAGAGATATACAATGCAAAGTTTTGTCCCTCTCTCGTTGCATCATACATATCTATAGCTTTTCTAATCTCATCATCAAATTCTGCTAAACCCTGTTGCAAATTCGAATGAAAGTTAAAACTATATACAGGTACATTTTTTAAAGGTAAATCACTTGGAGACACCTGTATTGTTGCTCCACTAATTTCCGTCGTTTGAGTTCCAGCTCCTAGCACCGTAGCACGCACTGTTTCGATAGGTTCAAACCAAGTAAAGCTTCGTAGATTCTCATTTCTTTGTAATTCCCTTGCAAGTTCTTGACCAATATCGTCATATTGAGCTATCTGCTTACCATTGACTTCATGGTTATAAACACATTCAGCTATTCCCCCTGAAAGCACGATGGTATCGACTGCTTCTTTCCAGTTAGGCGAGTGTCCAAGTAAAAGTATCTGATCTATTTGATTTACTTCATTTTTTAATATTCGACTAAGCGATTCTGTCATAAACTTTACTACTAATTGAATTTCGGATGATGCCTTTGAATCTCCTACATGCAAAGATATTCCCTGTGATTCTAGTAACCTTTGTACAGGAGGAGAAATAGATTTTATCTTTTCATCCTCAAATTCTATTAATCTTCCACCAATATGCATCGTACACGTACCAAGGAGTTCCCTATCTTTGTAGACAGCAATATTCGCAGTTCCACCACCTATATCAATATTCGCAATTACTTTTTTGGAACGAGCAGAATATTCATATGCACCAGAACCTTTTGCTGCGATAATACCCTCTAAATCTGGACCTGCCGTGGCTACTAAAAAATCTCCAACTTCATCCGAAAGGTAGTGCAACATCTCTTTCGCATTTTGTTTCGTTGCCGTTTCACCTGTGATAATTACAGCACCTGTTTCAATTTGATTTGGTTTGATACCAGCATTTGCGTACTCAGAACGAATAATTTTCTCTATTTCTGAGACAAGAATAGTGGAAGCATCCTTTAAAGGAGTTCTAAAGATAGGGCTTTTATATATAATTTCCTTATCAACAATCTCAATTCTCGGTACATGAGTTGTTCCGGCGGTATTCATTAAGGAAAAGCGACTAATAATAAGCTTTGTCGTACTTGTACCTATGTCAATTCCAGCACTAATAATCGTTTCCATTTTTTGATTGAAATTGATCAAAATCGCACCTCATTTCTAACAAAAACTCATACTAAGACAGTGAAATGTAAATAATAATCCATAAAAAAACGCCTCTACTAAACACATAGGATTATCCATGTGGAAGTAAAGGCGTCATTGCCGATTTATAAACTTTTATTTGATAACTGTAAATATATCAAAAATTTAGTTAACTGTAAAGGTCGTTTGTAAATAATAGATAATCATCTTGTTTGTTTTCCACATAGTTTTTCATCGATGCCATATCATCCATATCCACTAATGCTTTTAAATGTTCCATTCCTGTCCCGTTGACTGAAGAAGTGATAACAATTGGACCAAATGAAATGACGGAACGAATCATTTCGATCGAGCGTTCGATATTTGCATCTGGATGATCACTTTTAGTTATTACACCAATAGGTAGTTTAGAAAACCCCATGCTAAATCCTGGAGGAAATATCATTTTCCCATTTGTTGCATCCTGCAAATAAAAAATATGTGTTACTTCTAAAGCAGTCGCCATAATATTTTTGTAAAAGAACGGATTTTCCGTGTATTCTCCAGGGGTATCCACAATCCAATCATAATAGACCAATGTTTGTGTTTTAATAGCAGGAACAATTTTTCCTAGCAAAGAGTTAGTCAGTGTCGACTTACCTGCTCCAATTGCACCAATGAGCATTGCTCTATTTTTCATGGTCTGTACACATCCTTACGACTTTGTTATTTCTGCTGGTGTATATCCTAGTCTTTCAGAAAGAAATCTATTAATCTCTATCATGGACATATCTACTTCAGATACACTGCCTACAATTACAAGACTTCCAGTGAATCTATCTAAAAATCCAATTTGAACATTTGCAGCTTTAGTTGCTAAATCTCCTGCAATTATAACCGTCTCACTTGGAGTACAAGTCATTATTCCTAATGCTCCAGCCTCTTGAATACCTAATTTCACAAACATATCTGGATCAGGATTAGCAATTAGATGACTTAATGTAATTTGTTTACCTGGTACAAATTCTTGTATGAATCTTTTTTTCTCTTCACTCATTCAGATGCTCCTTTCATGCGTAATATAGAATTACTTACGCTTGTACTGGAACCGAGTCTTTTCCAATATCCTCATCTTCTAAATATTCACCTTCTTTAATAATACCAGCCGCTCGGTCCTGTTCCTCTAATTTCAAAGCCGTAGGAACAGATAGCCAATAAGCAAACGCTATAGCGCATATACCAGCAAGTAGCTTACCTAAAATAACTGGTAGAATAATAGTTGGCTGGAAGTTAGCTGTAAAGGATAAGTGATCTCCTAATAAGAATGCAGCACATACTCCAAAAGAGATATTCAATACTTTGTCTTTTGGTCTCATATAGCGAACTAATGAGAACATCGCTAAAATATTAGCAATAGTAGCTAATATCCCTGCGCTTCCTACAGAAGTAAGACCTATTTTACGTCCACCTGCCTCTAATGGCCCTGATGCATATTTACGTAATAGGTACACCATTGGGAAGGCACCCGCTAACATAATACCAATATATCCAGCGGTTTCAAGCGCTCGGAATTGGTCAGCCTCATCAGCCATAATAGGATCAAAGCCCCAACCTCCAAAGAGTGTTGAAAATAGTCCTGTGAAAATTTCTACAATGGAGAAAACCAGTACTAATTTAATACCAGCATCCATTACTCGCCCAAATATCATAAAGCCCTTTATCATTCCATTCGGGAAGAATTTGAGCCCCGCTGCGATTAGTATAACGAAAATGAGTAAGGGTGTTAAGTTAATCAGTATTTGTCCGTAGCTTATGACGAACTCGTATGTTGAATCTGTTGTTGTACTAATGACATCTCGAATCTTTGTATCAAACAGCACAACTAAAACAGAGGCAATAAATGCACCAATCGGAATGGTAAGTACCCCTGACATAATACCGAGTGCCATATATTTGTGATCTCGTTTATCAAGCATTGCTAGTCCCATTGGAATAGAGAATACAATCGTTGCTCCTGCCATGTAACCTACAATAAGTGCCATTATCCATCCTTCGTAGGAATCTTTCAGTGCATTCGCTAACTGATATCCTCCCATATCCGATGCTAGTATGGCAGTTGCCGCAATTGCGGGATCTGCTCCTATAGAATTGAAAATTGGTCCAACAAACTTGTCGATAAACCATGTTAAATATGGAATAGACGCCATAATACCCGCAGCAGGAACAAAAATATGACCAACTGCATGCAAGCCAGACATAAACTCTTTCCCTAACCCCTTATCTGGATCCTTTATTGCGGCAAAAGCTCCAAGTACTGCACAAATCATAATTATGTACACTACCACTGTTCCTATCATTGCCATTTCTTTTTCCCCCTTTATGAAATAATATATAATGCCCAAATTAACTCCCTAATCCTTACTACTTGAATAGATAACACCCCCTTAAAGAAATACAAAAAGGCGCTCAAAGAATAAATTCTTTAAGCGCCATTGCTTATATATTCACTTGTATTTTAAAATAATCTCTTTGGCAATTGACTCCATTGTCATCTGCCTAGACATGCTAGATTCTCTTATTCTCTTAAAAGCATCAGCTTCTGTCGTTTCTTCGACTTGCATTAACAACCCTTTTGCACGTTCGATTAACTTTCTTTTCTCTACTTCTTGTTTAGCATTGTATATATCTTGTTTTAATCTTTTTGCTTTTTTGGATTGGTGTAAAGCTATCTCTACTGCAGGTAGCAAATTCGCTTCAGAAATAGGTTTTACTAAATAACCGACTATATTGTCCTGTTGAGCTTTTTCAACAAATTCCTTTTGGCTATAGGCAGTGATGATTAGAATCGGTAAATCTAGTTGATTTGCGATTATTTTACTAGCTTGTAGACCATTTATCTTTGGCATCTTAATATCCATAAGGATTAAATCTGGTTTATGTAAAAATGCTAACTCAATAGCTTTATCTCCATCTCCTGCTTCTCCCACTACTTCATAGCCTTGATCTTGAAGCATAAGTTTAATATCCATTCTTATGATAGATTCATCTTCAGCTATTAATATTCTCTTTTTCATGATAGATAATAACCTCCGAACTTATTGGGAATGTTACTACTGCATGCGTACCTTGCTCTACAGGAACGTATCTAAACTCCCCATTTAAATCATTTAATACAAGGTTATGAACTATCTCTAAACCTAAAGATGATTTTGGCTCCTGCATTCCAACTCCGTTGTCGAAAATATGAAGCTCTAAAAAGTCCTTATTTGAATAAAAACTTACTACTATTTCTCCTGCAATATCTTCTGGAAATGCATGCTTTAAAGAATTTTGTACAAGTTCATTGATAATCAATGCAATTGAAACCGCTTTCCTTGATGTTGTTAATATCTTATTGCCATTTGACTCAATAATCAAGTTAACTTTTTTTAAATATTCATTTAGCACTAAGGTTGAAGATACTTTTTTAGTTAAATCAATAATATTAACATCTTCATCATCGGCATTAGAGTTGGATAAAATCAGTTCATAAACGGAAGAAATACTATATATTCTATTAAGGGTATCTTCAAAATATACCTTACTTTCTTCTGGAAATCCTTTTCTCATTTGAAGACGTAACAAGCTAGCTACCGTCTGTAGATTATTTTTTACTCGGTGGTGAATTTCTTGAATAACTACAGATTTCATCATTAGTTCTTTTTCTTTTGTTCGAAGCTCTGTTACATCTTGAATAAGAAGAAGAGTTCCTTTAAGATGTTCTTTCTCTTTTATTCTAATTTTTTTTACTATCAAATTTTTTCTATCTACAGTTAAATCAAATATGAAGACATCTTCTTTAAAATCATAAACGGATTGAAGAAAAGGTAATAATTCTAAAATAGGCTGATTTTGAATTTTATCCATTTGAGTCATTTCTGCTATAAAGTTCACTCCGGCGGGATTAGAATATGTTAAGCAATCATCTTTGTCTGTTAGAAGGAAAATTTCCATTAAAAGATCCGAGATCATTGGTACTTCCCTTGAGTTACCTCCAAGGACTTCACTTAGCTCATCTTGACCAAATGATACATTTTTATAACTGCTACTAATCGGCATATGTTTATAAATTTCTTCCTCAGAAATTAGTACCCCAATCACTTGATGTTTGTCGTTTTTTATCGGGATAACACTTTGCTCTACAGTTTTTCCTTCTTGTGTAACTGCCTGGCTAGTAAGTGATTTTTTACCGGTTCGATAACTATAAAAAACACCCGGTTCGAACGATTCAAAAACAATTTTTCCTACTACGGATTTTTCATATATAGACTCAGAATTTCTAGGGAAGGCCTCCGAAACAACTATAGCTTGTTCCGAATTCTTCATCATACAGTCTATGAACATATACGCATTATTCAAATCTGCATATAATTGCAAATTAGAAGCAACATTTTCTAAAACCTTTATATCCTCTGTAGATAATTCCGTATAGATTTGACATAACTGGTTTAAGGTAGATTCACTCAAGTAATTATTTTCACCTCCATTTGTTGGAATTATTTGAATTCATTATACGAAGAAATATACGTTTGGTCAATGATCGCTTTGAGATGAAATAGGGTTTAAATAATTAGAAAAACCAGCAAAAAAGATGCCTGGTCCTTTAATTTCAAAACCTGTTTCTATCTTTTTCGAAGGAGCTTTGAACAGACTTGTTGCTATACTATAACCGTTTTTGGGGGGAGATTCTGGTAATCTTATAGCGTTTGCCTGTCCGTCCCCTCCTACAACTCTTAGAAACAGAGAAGTACATTTTGGGGTAACTAGTATTATTCATTCTTAAAGTCCCATGAGCCCAGTATTCACGAGACATTTTTATATTTTTGCTTTTAAAAAAACCTGTAAATTGCATAGCTTAAAGCAGTGCATTTACAGGTTTTCATTGTTTTTCTAGCGCTCTACCAAATAGCTTGCCGATAAAATACCACAAAATATATATGCCTATTACTATACATACAAAGAACAGGACACTTTCGATTTTTTCTGGTAGACCTATAGGCTCTAAGAATATCTGAATCGTCACAAGCAGATAAATGATACCTGCAATACCTGCTAGTAATACGACACCGATAATAGATAGTTGCGAATAGGTTAGTTGTTTAATATGGTGACGATGTTTCGTTAATTCCAAAAGAACGACGAGTATTATTGCTGTGAAAGTGATCGTAACTTCTTGTAGATAAATCGAATTGATTAAATATAAGACGAGCAGCATAATCATCAGATATTTGTATAGTTCATCAATTTGCTTTAGCACTTAGCCACTTCCTACTCTTTTAGTATTTCATTTCTAAGCGTTGTTTTCGATGAGCACGTCTAGCAGGTCCTGTTTCATAAAGACGTTTTTCAGCTTCAGTTTCTGGATGTATGCCTGGTACAGGTACAGGCTTCCCATTATCATCAACTGCGACCATTGTTACATAAGATTCAGTTGTTAATTTCTCTTCCCCAGTAATTAGGTTTGTTGATGTTACTCGAACATAAACCTCCATCGAAGAACGACCCGCATTAGAAACAACTGCTTCTAACTCTATTACATCTCCTACCTTTGCAGATGAAAGAAAGTCTACAGAATCAATAGAAGCTGTAACTACAGCACCTTGTGCGTGTTTCATAGAAGATATGGCTGCAATCTCATCGATAAATGCCAACACTCTTCCACCAAAAATTGTTTCGTGATGATTTGTATCCGGGGGTAATATTAAATGTGTTTGAATAGTTCTTGATTGACTCATTGGATTGGTGTTCATTATTCTAACTCCTCTTATATAGATAGTCTATGTTTAGTATAGCATGTTCATTAATCCGAGCCAGAACTAGATGCTGCTGCAGCGCTAGAAGCTGCAATAGTTGAAATCATAATCGCTTGTTGCGCCTGTAATATAAGCTCTATCGAAGTTGCCATGGAAATTGCTGCAGTTGCATAAGCTTCCTTAGAAGATCTTAAGGACAGTCCAAATGCGATAGGAAGAGCCGAGTCTTTGTACCACGAAAATAATTTCATACTAGCGATGGCTTCATAGTTTGCCACAATCTCGTTTAATTGTTCCTCATCCAATTTTAAAGCTGCCATAAAACCTATAATCGGATATTGTGCCTGAGAAGTTTTTATTTTGACGCTTTTTAATCCGTCTCGGATAATTACTGCTCTGCCCACCATATTTTCTTCATACTCTGGATTGGAATACGTAAGGACCTGGGACATCCACTGTAGTTCATTTCCGGAATAGAATTTATGTTGCTTTAACTCTTTGTAATAGCGGTTCATCGTTTCAGCTCGAACAGCCGTATCGCCTTCCATTTTGCCCAAAAACATTGCATATGGATAATCATCTGTAGATGTTAGAAAGCGATGATGTGCCTTCATATCATCCATTAATTTTTGTGCCATTTTCATTTCAAATGGCCATTGATCTTTTTGTTCCGACATCATGAGGGCGGCCAAATACGTATAGCTATTCACTTTAAAACCAAACTGTTTTAAAGCATCTGCTTTTTCCATTAACAAATTTACCGCTTGCTCAGGTTCTGCTCCGGAAACATCTAAAGTTGCTACAAAAAGAGGATGTAAGTGTGAGCGTAAGGGCGAAAAGACGCCTGCTCTTTTTTTTAAATGGCTAGCTACTTCTTTATACTTAGTTTCATCAAATTCCTTCTCTAAAGTTACATAGTACCCCGCAAGTGACAAAGTTATTCGTTTATCCACGGTCCAACCTAATGTTTTTTTCAGTGCATTAAATGTTTGCTCTAATCTTTGTTCAATATTCATACAAATCACTCCTTTCCTAATTTACGCTATTACTCTAATTTAGTTTCAACTTTTGTTATAATTAATACAATTAGAAAAGCGGCAGACGCTTTTCTTGCGACGAGCTAGCGCTAGAGCAAACGCCGCCCCGCAGCGAAAAGCGCTAGAAGACTTGAAGTAAAAGGGCCCTTTGCCTTTTCTACAAGTCTGAAGTGATCGAGTTGTTGGCGTCTGCAGCTGGACAGAGAATGAGTGAAAAGTAGGTGTTTATTATGCGGATTAATAAATTTTTAAGTGAAGCAGGGATTATCTCTAGACGCGGTGCAGACAAATGGATCACGGATGGAAGAGTAATGATTAACGGAAAAACTGCAGAACTAGGCAGTAAAGTAGAAGTTGGTGACGATGTACGCGTTGATGGTGAGCAAATTGTTGTTGAACAACCCCTCGTTTATCTAGTATTAAATAAACCTGTAGGTATTACTAGTACTACAGAAACTCATGTAAAAGGTAATATCGTCGATTTCGTTAACCATCCCCTACGTATTTTCCATATCGGGCGTTTAGATAAAGATTCTGATGGTTTAATACTTCTGACAAATGACGGAGATATTGTAAATGAAATTCTACGTGCAGAAAACAGCCATGAGAAAGAGTACGTTGTGACAGTCAATGAGAAAATCACCGATACATTTATCGAAAAAATGTCTACTGGGGTAAATATACTTGGTACAAAAACACTACCTTGTAAAGTAAAAAAGATTGGACCAAAAACATTCAATATAATCTTAACTCAGGGCTTAAATCGTCAGATACGTAGAATGTGTTCTGCATTAGGATTTACCGTGAAAAGACTACAACGAATACGTATTATGAATATATCTATTGAAGGTCTTCCTATTGGAGAATGGAGAGAACTTACACCTACTGAAAAAGCAGAACTATTTAAGACGCTTAACTATTCACCAAAACGGTAATAGTATATCAGGAGGTGTAAACATGTTAGCTCTTAAAAATACCGAGAACCTAACTGGAGCACTTATAAGTGGGGACTATTGGGATTTAGATGAACTATGTACTGCACTACATCGTTTAACAGGAAACGAATCACGCTATCTCGATTGGCAAGGTGCTCGAATGCGTTTATTGAGAACTATGCATGATTTAAGACAGGCGTATCAGGGAAGTAAGAATGTTGAAAGTGTTGGCAACGGGTTGAAGAGAGATACGATGAAGAATCACGATTTTATCGCTTCACAGAACAATATTTACTTCTCCACAGAAATCCTATGGCCTGAGCTTATTTTTGCTTTAGTTGCAATTAATGATTTTATCAATCTTCATAAAAAGTATGAACAGGCTACGGATTTAGATATTCATATCGTGAATGCCCGAAAACTTCAAGCTCTTATTGCAGAAGCGCTGAAAAAGAATATGTCTGAAGAAACGTATACGTTTGCTATGCAATATGTGATTACGTCAAATGCATTTGTAGAAGAGTATGCCATACAATACATCGACCTACTCAATATATCTTATATCGATATGTCTAAGGAGCAACGGACCCAAGCTTTTGAATCGATTGTACACAATATTATCGTCCAAACGAAAGACTATCATAATTTTAAAAGTAAAATTCTGTCAGAAACCAATAAAACTAAAAGTACTATCCATGATTTCCGAATGAATATAGAGTATCCAGAAAGTATTGAATGGTAAATTTTTGATTGTATAACAAAAAAGCAGCTCCATTCATGGAACTGCTTTTTCATATATTATGAGTTTCCAGCTACTCGTTTTTCAAGTGGTTGAAATAACTTCTTTTTATCGACATTTGGCCGAATGATTTCTAGTTGCTCTAATGCAAGTTTTGCCCCGTAATCCATTCCCTGACAACCAGCTAATAACAGTAGATCTCCATCTGTAATATCGTCTAGGCTACGGTTAATCGCTTCTGGTAACTCTTCGTAAAGTTGAACTTCGATACCTGCCTCTTCCATAACTTCCTGGAATACTGCAAGCTCACTCTCCGAAACGACATCTTTTTGAGTAACATGGGAACGACTTAATGTAGCAATTACCTCATGTATACCAAGCTTTGGTGCCCATTTAGCAATTGTCTCTGCATTTTCTCTATTCACCGTCACACCACGATCTCCACGAATAGCATAAACAAGCTTTATACGTTCAAAGTCCATCTTTTCTAAAGTACCTAGTGTAATATCTATATTACCACTGTTTGCAAAGTGGTCATCAATAATTTTAAAATCATCTTCAAAAATAATTTCAAAACGACGTTCTACCCCTACAAACTCTGCCAAACTCTTTTGGATAGTAACTACTGGAACTTCACATAATAGCCCAATCACAATACTGACCATTGAATTATATACCGAGTGGAAACCTGGAGTAGAAAGTTCAACTGTAAAACTTTGCTCTGGTATAACGAGATCCTGCGTAACTAGATCCTGTTGAATTTCTACTGTGAATTTTGCTCTACCAGTTGATAGGTCTAAATTCGTACAAATAACATCTGCAGATTGCTCCTCGACACCAATGGTGATAACCTTCGCTTTCGTCTTATTCACAAGTGATGCCGAATATGAATCATCCAGGTTTAAAATGGCAACCTTATCAGTACCAGCATTGCGAATAAGACTAGACTTATGATAAAAATAGTTTTCAAATGAGGAGTGCAAGTCAATATGTTCGCGACTAATATTATTTAGTGTGACGATATCAAAGTCCACACATCCTACACGATTTAATTCTAAAGCGGAGGATGATACTTCCATCGTTGCATGACTTACATTTTCATCCACCATTTGCGCATAAAATCGTTGTAAATCTAAAGATTCTGGAGTTGTTAGTTCAGAAGGCTCTGCATAATCTCCTATTTTCACTACAACTGTTCCCATAAGCCCCGTTTTAAAGCCATAGTTTTCTAAAATCGCATTTGTCATAAACGAGGTAGATGTCTTTCCGTTAGTCGCCGTGATCCCAATCGTTTTCAACTTACGAGTAGGGTGATTATAAAAAGCATCAGCAAGAGTAGCAAGTGCTGTACGTCCATTCTCTACTTTATATTGTGGTACCTCAATTTCATCGATAAAGTCTTCTACCACTAAAGCAACTGCACCACCTTCAACAGCTTGTCCTGCGAATTGGTGTCCATCTGCCTTAAATCCTTTTATACATACAAACACTTGCCCATTTTCCACTTTGCGTGAATTATAAGCAAGACCCGTTATTTCTATTGGCCCAGCATTTTTAGTTTCTAATACAGGTATATGCTTCATTAAATTTGTAATCTCCATCAAACAGCCACCTTTTGTTGTTGTAAATCTTCTCCATCAGTTTACCTCAATTACGATAAGAAGAAAACTTATATAACATGTTTTATTGTTTGGTAGAAGCATTCCTCTTAAAAACAAAAACCAAGAAGCACATGTCTTCTCGGTTTTTGTTTAAATAATATCATTATAATGTTCTTTGCAAAATGAAAGAACAATTGCTTCTTCTTCCTCTTCTAGGCCAAAATCTAATACTTTACCGTTGCTTCGGTTAATGAAATGGTATTGTACAATACGCGCTTCTGTTTCTTCTATCACTAGAATCACACGTAAATCTAATGAATTATTTTCATCAAAAAGTTCATCATCTTCAGGTACTTCAATTCCAAGTAGAAATTCAAAGCGATCGCCTGTTATGATTCCTGTTGGATCGTTTAACTTATCAACCTCGTAGGATGTTATTTTCAAAAAGTCCACCTCCGTAACTATAGTTTATCATTTTTAATAGATAATAATACATTTTCATTATTATTGATATAATATGCTTAATAACCTATAAATGAAGGAGTGAACAAATGCGTCTAAATCCTGAAAAGCTTATTTATATTTTGGTTCCTTTATATCTTTTACTATTAGTGTTCGGAAAGAGTATAAATGAAGGACTTTACTCTATACTTTCCTTTGTCTTAGGAATCTCTATGCTTTATTTGGCTTATAAACTCCTGAAAAAACAACGAAAAGAACGTCAGAAGGATTAATCCTGCTCAAATTTCGCAGGATTTTTCCAACTCTAGCAACATAGCATATGCACCCTTAGATTTATTGGAGCAAACAGCAAGTACAAGATCATTATGTGGATAATATGCTGAGTGAAAACTCACTCCAGGATCATATCCCATTACGTGATATTTATAGATTTCGTCCTCACGTTTATCTATCCAAACTCCGTACCCATAATAACTATCATCCTCCTCATGAACGTGTGGAGTCAGCAGTATTGTTTTATCGTTCAATAACTTATCTTGTATAAGAGCTTCCCAAAATAACACCATATCCTCGGCAGTGACAAATGCTCCGCCATCTGCCCCCCCCTGTATGGGAAGAGAATACATATTCGTTTTCCACGTACCATCCTCACGATCTATGTAACCAATTGCCGTTCTAGTAGGTAAAGCATCTAATGCAAAATAACCTGAGTTCCTCATCCCTGCTTTGTCCAAAATGTTCTGCTGAACATAGTCAGTAAATACCATTCCACTCACTTTTTCTACGATCAAACCTAAAACTATATATCCAGCGTTATTATAAGCAAACTTCTCTCCAGGTATAAACTTCTGCTGCTCCTTTTGAAACAATGGTAAAAAGTCATGCAATCGGCGCATATGGTACATCGGAGTATTTATCCATAATTCCTCAAAGTCATCCATTACTTCCTCATCAAAATAATCCGCGATACCCGAAGTATGCGTGAGTAAATGATGGATTGTAACGTCTTTGTGAAAATGTGGAAAAGAAATGTCTAATACGTCTCTTAAAAGGGCATCAAAACTCAATTTCCCTGCTTCTGCAAGTTGAGCAATCGCAACTGCAGTAAATAATTTACACCCCGAAGCAATACCAAAGCGGGTTTCTTTTTCATTGAGTATAGCTTCTGCACGATTAGCGTATCCAAAACTAGACTGTACTTGTACCGATTCACCTTGTTTCATAAAGATAGATCCTGCAAATTGATTTTCTTTTTGGATCTTTTCTAATTGATTCGTTAAATTATTCATAACAAAACACCCCTATTTTGTATATTGATCGATCCAATCGGTCGTTGTAATTTCCATTATTGGCTGTTGAACATTCTCTTTAAATACCGCCGGCTCGTTTAAACTACTAAAATCATCACCAAACCACTCTTCGACATTCTCTCTTGTTATTACATAGGATTGGTCTGTAAAACGCATATCAATTACTTCTAAATTTTTTATCAAAATAAAAGCCACTGTCGCATTATATATAGCAACTTTTTCTTCACCACTCGTATTGTAATTTACAACGAATGTGAGTGTATCTGGATCCAACTCTACTAAATCTCTATGATTAGAAAGAGGAAGATTATTAAATAGATTTGTGATGTTAGAATTATTGCCCATATAATCATTTTCGTAAGCTAGTACTTTTTTAAAGTTGTGAGTGTCTACAGATTGTTGTTCCACATCTTCTTGTTCTACTTGTTTCTGATTATTACTTAGTACATAAACTACTCCGAGTAATAATACTAAAGCTATTCCAACTACTAAACTGATTGTTTTTTGCAATTGTTTCCCCCCTAACCCCGTTCTCCTGCAACACTCAAGTGGAATAATTTGGACTTTACCCTTACAATAATAATATTAGAATAATTGAAGGAGATTGACAAAATGAGTCATCTAAACAAAGAATTATATGATTTTATCATGATAAATAAATCAGCAATAACAGATGCATGGTTAGCTGAACAATCAAAAGTTGACCCATCCTATGGTTTATCACAATATAAGACATATTTAAGAGAAGAAAATGAAGTTCTAATAGAAGCCATCTCTTCTGTATATATCCGAGATCATTTTGAATACGTAGAATATATCAACACTCGTTCTGCTGAAGTGGCAGAGAAAAGAGCAAAAGAAAAATATCCTTTATATGAAAGTATTCGTAGTTTCCGAAATGTCAGAATAGCCTATTGGAATATTGTTCAAAATTTCATCCAACAATCTACCACACTTGCTACGGTAGAAGATGTTGCTGAATGGTCAAACCTGATGAATACTGCATTCGATTATATTATAGAAAACTTTGCGAAATACCACCACGAATATACAGTAAATCTTTTCGCCTCCCAACAAGCTCTTATTACAGAGTTAAGCAGCCCAGTTATTCCTATAAAAGAAGGTATTGCAGTTTTACCTCTAGTAGGAAATATTGATACAGAACGCGCTACAGTTATTTTAGAGTCTACATTGGAGCAAAGTTCTGCTAAAAAACTGAGTACTATATTTATCGATCTATCTGCAGTACCAGTGCTAGATACGATGGTTGCTCAACAGCTATATCAACTGTATTCTGCGTTAAAGCTTATTGGCGTAAATTCTATTTTCTCAGGAATTCGACCTGAACTTGCTCAAACGGCTGTTTCGCTAGGTATTAATTTTTCGGAGATTCAAACATATTCTACATTAATGTATGCTCTGAAAGCTAATTCTTAAGTTATTCACGGCATATATTTTTAGAGAGTTATCCACATGTGAATAACTCTCTAAAAAGCGCTATTGTTCCCCTGTGGATATTTTTTATCGCTTTTATTTTATTGAATCGTTATTTTTCCTTCTCTGTTCACTAGAATTACTTTTCCATCTTCTATCACTATTTCTAATGGAGAGGTCTCACTCATTCTTTTAGAAAAATACCATCGTCGCTTTGGAGGAACTAATAAAATAAACGTATCTTTTTTTCCTAGAAAATTTAATTCATCAGGTTGAAGTTGGAAATGACCTGAAATAGGAATACCAATTTCTTGTAGCTTCTCTCCTGCTTCTTCTACAAATGGAGTAGTAATACTTACCTCACTTAAGTTTAAAAATGACTCGATGCTGAAGTCACTCCATTTATCTACATTACGTCTTGCTATTAGTTCAATGACGTTCCCCACTGGATCTTCAAAGTAAAATGCATCTGCTTCAAATCGAGCATAATAGATTTCATCAACTGCTGCTTCTCTATTTAGTACTACCCTTTCTTTTGCCCAATGCTTCGCAAGTGTAAACTGATTACCTGGTATGTTAATAGCAAAGTGATAGGAAGTCTGTAATTCGGAAAGCCGAAAAATAAGCGTCGAAGTTCCAATAGATATTTGAAAATGCTCGTCTGTTGATACCTCTATGGGAATTTCCAAAACATTTCCATAGAACCCTCGCAATTGTTTTAATTGATTTGTATATAGAGTTACCGTCTTAAACATATTCTCCCCTCCATTACTTAACGTCTATCAGTTCAAAGCGCTCGCAAACAAGTAACATGTCTTCTGAAAACTCCCTACCTACTCCTTTTAACTCGTTTGTGAAAAATTCGATATGTACCTTCCTCCAATGATCGTAGGAGCGATCTCCTTCTCCCTCCGCATAAGCAAAATCCGAAGGTACTTCATTCATCGGCATTATTTTCACGTCAGACGTACGAATTATACAAACAGGTTCATCCTTACTATTAAGTACAATACTATAATCATCCACCTTTGGAAGTGGCTCTTTCTCCAATTCATAAAATAGATGCAACGAGCATGTAGCAGATTTTACTCCATCCTTCACTAGCTGAGCCAGTTCATCTGGGCTCCCGCCAAACTGCCACGAAGTCACCGATAATGGTGTTTCTTTTCCTTTCCAATAAGTATCCCAATACGTTTGCGCCAATTTGTTCATTTATAAAACCTCATTCAACTTTTATTTTTTCGTTAAATTCAGTATATTAAACTATTTCCATAATTACTATTGCAATTTGGTGGATTTATTCTTACAACGTATGCTATAACAATAGCACTGCAACTAATTGATTTCATGATTCCTGTATCGATTGTATGCATTTTACTTTAATAGAATGCTCGAAACTATCAAGTCCAAAAGGAGCTCATTCAAATGACGAACAAACTCTATTATGAAGACCCATGCATCCAATCCTTTAAAGCGAAAGTAATAAAGCAACAAGCTGATTATGTTGTACTTTCCGAGACTGCCTTTTACCCTAATGGAGGTGGTCAGCCGCATGATCTCGGTCTATTAAACGGTATCGAAGTGACAAATGTTGAAGTGATCAACGGAGAATTAAGACATTTTCTTACCAATCCTTTACCTGAAAATACAACGGAGGTAAATGGACAGATTAACTGGGAGCGCCGTTTCGATCATATGCAGCAGCATGCCGGACAGCACATTCTATCAGCGGCCTTTGAACAATTATTTGGATTTCAAACGATTAGCTTTCATTTAGGAAAAGATACAGTCACGATTGACTTAAATGTCACGGAGGTGTCCGAACAGCAATTAAAGGAAGCGGAACAACTTGCAAATCAAATCATTCTGGAAGATCGTATTATTGAAACAAAGTGGGTAACGGAAGAGGAATTATTCAATTATAATCTACGAAAAGCGACATCTTTAAAAGAAAATATTAGACTCGTCATAATCCCCGACTTCGATTACAATGCATGTGGTGGAACCCATCCAACATCAACAGGACAAGTGAGGTCCATTAAAATCCTGCAAACAGAGAGGCAGAAGAAAATTGTTCGAGTGGAGTTTATTTGTGGGGAAAGGAATCTTACACATTTACATAGAAAGCACCAGGTACTAGTAAACTTAGTCAGCACATTAAGCACTCCTGAAGATAAAATAATCAATGCAACAAAAAATCTCTTAGAGCAAAATTCAAAACTCGCAAAACAAGTAGCAGATTTATCAAATTCTCTTTTAGCATACGAAGCAAAAGAGTTAAGAGAAAGTGCTAAGGGAACTACAATCACCTGTATACTTGAAAATAGATCCATGCAGGAGCTTCAAAAACTAGCTAAATTAGTAATCCAAGAAACACCGAAATCCATATGTATTTTCGTCTCCAACAACCAGGACAAGTTACAGGTCGTTGCTGCAAAAGGTAACGATGTAGAACAAAGTATGAAAGAGCTAATTGCACATGTCCTTCCATATATCAATGGAAAAGGTGGCGGTAATGAGCGAATGGCTCAAGGTGGTGGAGAGAAAATTTTAACAAGTGAGCAATTAATCGAAAAGGTAATATCCTATATCTGATAGGCACCGTTCCACAAATACCCTCCTTACATATACTAAGTTGATTACTTTATGAAAGGAGGATTTAACAATGAACAATCAATTTCCTTTTCCACAAGATTCAGGAGGTCCTCAAGGTTTCCCTTCAATTGAAGGTCAACAATTTGGAAATCAACTGTTTCCTGGAAGCATGATGCCTCCATTCGGACAACAACAGTTTCCTGGGAATATGTTCCCTCCATTCGGGCAGCAGGGGCCATCATTTCCTCCTAGTTTTCCACCAGGTGGGCAACAGGGTGGGCAACAAGGAGCTCCAACTAGTCCCCCACCATCTTTCGTTCCACAAAGACAAAGTCAGAGTGTCGGAGTATTTGCTGTAGATCCTGGCTCTATTCGTGGATGCTTGTTCCGCTTTACTTATGTATGGTTGAATAATGGCAATGCTTTTTGGCTTTACCCAACTCATGTCGGAAGAAGATCTATTGCTGGTTTTAGATGGAACGGATTCCGGTGGTCTTATTACGGAACCGACTTAGAGAGAATTTCCTCTTTTCAATGTTTTTAATACGGTGAATCTACCGAGCATATTGCTCGGTTTTTTTATTTGAGGATTATCAAAATTCTTGATAATTCTCGCATTGCTCACGACTACGTACTCTTTACAAATACTTTGTTACAAAGTAAAATATATTTAACTAGCTAAACAAATTTCATTTACTTTTAAAGGAGCGTCTCAACAATGAATCCACTTATTCATGAGCTTTTTCAAAAATCCCGTTTTTTAACTCAAGAAGCTAATGATACATTAAAACAGTTTAACTTATTTGCTTCTCAGTGGTCAGTACTCTACTGCATACAACGACATAAAGAAATGACATTGACACAGATTTGGAAATACTTAAATGTAGAGGCACCCACAATTACAAGAACTGTAAATAGATTATCTGAACTTGGCTGGATTGAAATATGCTCCGGGAGAGATAAACGGGAAAAAATTGTAAAACTGTCCGAAAAAGCATTACAACAGTACCCAGCTATCAAAGCATCTATGATAGAATTTGAAGATCAAATGACCGCTGGTTTATCCAAAGAAGAAGAAGTTCAGTTGTTTGAACTCCTAAAAAAAATTAGATAAAGCTAAACTTCAATCAGTGGGGTATTCTCATCTCCCACTGATTGAAAAGATGAATTCAGGCATTGCCGCATCGTGCGGCAATGCCTGAGTGACCAACATCCGGTTGGCCCGAGGCTCGCAGGAAGCGAGTCACATAGACGAAGCTACACTACGCGGCGCTTTTCTTCTATGTTCAACGTCGGGCTTTTACGGGAAGTTGTCTCCTACTTATGCCTATATTACTTGGACCAAGCATTGGAGTGGGAGGATTACGACGTACAGAACGTACTAGTGCCGATGTTGCTACAAGACGTGGCGAATTTAATCGGCCTGCCCGTTAATGCGAGATAAACAGGAGGATTATTAGTTTGAAGAACAAAGAGCCTATATGGACGAAAGCTTTTATTAGTTTGTTTACTACAAACTTTTCTATTTTTATAATTTTTTACGGACTCGTATCTACACTTCCACTCTACGCCACGGATGTATTGTCGCGTACAGACGAAGATGCGGGTTTATTAATGACTATCTTTTTAGTTTCTGCAATTCTTACCCGACCTTTTTCTGGTAAAATTTTAGATTTATTTGGAAAACGAAAGGTATTATGGCTAACTTTGTTCCTGTATCTAGTATGTACAGGACTATATTATTTTATTGAACCCTTTGAAGCTTTATTGGTACTTCGATTTGTACAAGGTATTTTCTTTAGTATCGCCACCACAGCGAGTGGTTCGATGGCTGCAGATAATATTCCTACCTCTAGACGTGGTGCCGGACTTGGTTATTTTACTATGTCAACAAATTTAGCAGTTGTTGTCGGTCCGTTAATTGCTTTAACTCTCATGCAAACTTTTTCATATGATGCAATGTTCTTATCCTTAACGATTTTACTACTAGTTGGCTCCATTGCTGCATTATTGATACCTGCTGATAGAAATTCCAGAACTGTTTTTCCTAAATCGAAGTTAACGTTAAATGATCTTTTTGAGAAAAAAGCGTTACCTGTTGCACTAATAGCTAGTTTAGTTGCTTTTTCTTATGCTAGTGTACTTTCTTATCTCTCTATTTACTCTCAAGAAAAAGGAGTACTCCACTTAACCAGTAGCTTTTTCGCTGTTTTTGCAATCATGATGCTAGCTACACGACCATTTACAGGTCGAATTTTCGATGAAAAAGGACCTAAATATATTGTTATTCCTGGTCTGGCCGCTTTCATGATTGGACTTGCTTTACTTGCTTATATGAACTCGCCCTTCCTTTTCTTACTCTCTGGTGCATTTATCGGACTAGGATATGGTGCAGTAGTTCCAAGTTTTCAAACACTTGCGATCCAGTCTACCAAGCATGAACGCAGTGGTTATGCTACAGCAACATTCTTTACATTATTCGATACGGGCCTCGCAATAGGTTCTTATATTTTAGGACTTGTTGCCACTTCGCTCGGCTATCAAAACTTATATCTATTCTCTATTATTTTCCTTGTTATCGCTCTCGTTCTGTTTATATTACGAGTAAAGAAAGTACAACGTCCTGTTTAACCGAGACGTTGTATTTTTTATTGGTAACTTTTTCATCTATCACGTATATATATGCCCTTAATTTGGTAATACTTGAAACAATACAGTATTTCAAGGAGGACAATTAGATGAGAAAGCAAATCGTAATTCCATTACTTATAGCGGTCACGGCACTTGGAGGATGTAATTTCCCCTCTGCAGATGCCGACTTAAATGAAACAGTAAAGGTTTCATTACTAAACACAGAAGGTAAAGAAGTAGGAGAAGCAACTTTGACTGAGCATTCAAAAGGAGTGCATATATTATTAAATGCAGAGGGACTTACTCCTGGTGTTAAAGCAATCCACTTTCATGAAAAGGCAAGCTGTGAAAAACCTACCTTTGAAACAGCTGGTGCTCACTTTAATCCGACTCACAAAGAGCATGGTTTTGAAAACCCTAAAGGTTATCATTTAGGGGATTTACCTAACATTGAAGTTGGAGAAGATGGTAAAGTAGAATTAGAGACAGTATCTCCAGCAGTAGTTTTAGCAGCAGGAAAAAGCAACTCATTACTAGATGCTGATGGAAGTGCACTTATTATTCATGAAAATGCTGATGATTATAAAACCGATCCTTCTGGCAATTCGGGAGATCGAATTGTTTGTGGAGAAATTAGCAAGTAGTTTGGGGGTATGACATGAGAAAAATAGGCTGGTTACTACTTTTTGTTTTAGCACTTTTCTTTTCTAGACCGTTATGGGAAGAGTATACAGTGGAATACGTTGACCTGTCATTCCTAGAGCCAGTGGATGAATGGATTGATTCACTGGAAGTAGAGCAATATTGGGATGAAGCAAAAGCGTACTGGACACAAATAAAAGATGAACCAGCCACTCATATTGCGTCAGATCAGGAAACACTACCGGGAACAGGCATTGAGTTAGACCAAATAAAAATAGGCATGAAAAAAAGTGAGATTGAGAAAATTCATGGTAATGCTAAACGAGTTAGTATAAATGAATATAATTTAGTATGGCATACATACCATGAAAACTACCGAAACTTCATGATGGTTTCCTATGATAGTAACAATAGGGTAAATGCTATGTTTACCAATCAGCCTTCCGAATCTTCCTTTCTAGGCTTACAAATGGATAGTACTAGAGAAGAAGTACTTTCTCGATTAGATGAACCTATTAAGAAACTGAAAAAAGGGAATATCATCTATCTCCTACCTGATGAAGGTGAATATGATTTGTTTTTAATCGATCAAAACTATGTAACATTTTTCTATGATCTTCATGAAAACAATACAATCACAGCCATCCAAGTAGTCGAAAAATCTGTTGAGAAAAATCACGAATCGACTTTTCGAGAGCCATCTGACGAACTGAAGAAAGGGTTTGAATTTCAACTTTTCGATCTCACAAATGCTGCTCGAGTAGTACATGGTCTTTCTGTTCTCTCCTATGATGAGAGTGTGAGCAACACCGCGCGAAAGCATAGTGAGGATATGGCCATTCACAACTATTTTAGTCATGAAAACCTAGAGGGAAAATCTCCATTTAATCGATTGGAGGAAGATGGTTTGAGCTTTTCCTATGCTGGAGAAAATCTAGCATATGGTCAAACTAGCAGCATCTTTGCGCATGAGGGGCTGATGAATTCATTGGGACACCGTAAAAACATTTTAAGTGTTCATTATGAAAATCTTGGCGTCGGTACCGCTTTTGATGAAAAATCGACTCCTTACTACACAGAAAATTTCTTCACAAAATAAAAGGTTGTTCAAAAGTCAGTGCTTACTGATTTTTTGTAATAACCTCTTTTTTTATTTATCCAGTAATATCGCTGATTTCCGTTTTAGGCTGACGCTTTCCGCGGGGGGAGTGATGAGCCATCACCGTAGCTTCGCTTCCGTTGTGATGTCTCATCTGTCTCACTCATCCCGCAGGAGTCCGCATCCTTCCAATACAATCAATGTACTGAGTGGTACCCAACACGAAGATTTAGCATAGTCTTATCGCTAAGACGATAGAAATAGATACAGTTAATATAGCGATAAAAATAGATAAAATATAACTATGCAACTAGTATTCAAACGCTATAAAATTACCAAGAAAAGAGATGCTGGACGTCATGAACGTCCAGCATCTCTAAAAAATCAGTCGATTAAAATATAGCAACAAGTCTATCCAAAGCTCTACGAAAGCGATAGAAACTGGCTTTGACTTTAAAGGGTACTTACGCTTTTCATGTAAATCATTTAAAATGCTTCAATGCCTCTCTCTTACTTAAAGGTGCTAGTGTGTGACTTCCTACAAATGCTTGTACTACTTGCGGATGTGTTTTAGCGTATTCCCTTAACACCCAACCGATTGACTTTTGAAGAAAGAATTCTTTTGACACTGCATGGCGCTCAATGGTTGCAAATAATAGCTCTTCATTCGTTTTTTCCTTGTATTTTAACTGATGTAAAATAGAGGCTCTATTCGTCCACATATTCGAGGACTTTGCCCACTCTATCATTACAGCTTCCCCTTCAATTCTGTTAGCTAAAACAATATCTCCCACTATCTTAGGAGCAATAGAATCCACACTATCCCACCAGGACTTCGTTTCAATAAGACGTTGACAGAAAGTTAAATCCTCTAGAGTCAATTGATTTTTATACTTGGCCAATAATTCAATTCCTATGTAATGATATTCTCTTTCCTCTAACTGGAACAAAGCCCATACTTCTTTTTGCATATCTTCATATAAGGGAAGCTCCATTTCTGTCGTCATCCTTTTAAAAAGCAATCGACGTTCAGGTGTTTTAATACCTAAAAATGGAAAGTGACTTTTCATATATTTTGCCATTGGAATTGCATTTTCGTCATTTCGACGAGGCTCCATATAGCCCTTAACTTGCTCTATCGTCCACTCCTTTTTCATTTGAGATGAAATCCTTTACTTGCTAAAAAATCAGCCATATGTGGTCTTCTCGGTTTCTCTAGAAAGTCAGCCATTGACTTGGTCCAATTTGCCATTTTTTGATTGGATCCACGACTTGTATAATAGCCTTCCATTGTTTGATCGTACTCGGGCAATAGTACTTCATACTTTGCACTATTATAGTTATTTTCATGTAATATTGCTGCTACCGGCAAACGAGGTTTCACTTCGTTTTGCTGATCTGGAATACCAAGAGTAATTGCAAATAGAGGAAATACCCCCGTTGGCAAATCAAACAAATGGCTAATTGCGCCTGGATCGTTACGTACTCCTCCTATATAGCAAATACCAAAACCTTTTGATTCTGCTGCAATGACTAAATTTTGGGCAAAAAGAGCTACATCGACTGCTCCTACTAACACATTTTCAGTTGTATCTATGTCAATTTCTGTCTGTTGTAATTTACCTGCCACCTGTAATCGATGAAAATCAGCACATAATAATAATGCCGCTCCAGCAGTTTCAAATTGTGTAGGATTTTTGGATAATTTACCTAGTTCTTCTTTTTTCTGTTCATCATTTACCCATATAACACTATATGCTTGTACAAAATGTGAACTAGCAGCATGTTGCGCAGTCTCCACAAGCTCGGACACTTCATCTTTAGTTAATGTATAATCTTTATACTTTCTGACAGATGAATGCTTTCTTAATAACTCTTGAACCAATGTAAGAACCCTCTTTCATCGTAAGTTTACTTTTAGTATACCCGAAGCCTCCTTCTGGATGAAATGAAAAGCGAAGCAGAGAGCTATAAGCTCTTTACTTCGCTTCATTTATACCTGTAATTGGTTATTTTCTTCTGATGTGAATGCTCGGGATCTCGTTAAAAATCGTTTTCCTTCCACACCTTCTAAAGAAAACATTCCTCCCCGACCATCCACCACATCTATAATCAGCTGTGTATGCTTCCAATAGTCAAACTGACTTTTGTGCATATAAAATGGAACATCGCCTATTTTCCCAAGAAGTACATCTTGGTCTCCAACGATTAAATCGCCATCCGTATAACACATAGGAGAAGAACCATCGCAGCACCCTCCTGATTGATGAAACATAAGAGGTCCGTGCTTACCTTTTAATAGTTCAATGAGTTCTAGTGCAGCGTCTGTGGCAATTACACGTTCAACCATCTACACTCTCCCTTTCTTTTATCCGCATTATCGGCAGGCAGATTAAAGGTTACTTTATCAAAAGAATCCTTGCTTATTTTCACTATAGCTTACAAGTAGGTTTTTCGTTTGTTGGTAATGATTTAGCATCATCAGATGATTTTCCCGACCAATACCAGACATTTTGTATCCACCAAAAGCAGCATGTGCTGGATATTGGTGATAACAGTTTGTCCATACACGACCAGCTTGAATTTTACGTCCGAAACGATATGCAGTATTCATGTTACGTGTCCAAATACCAGATCCTAAACCGTATAACGTATCATTGGCAATTTCTAGTGCCTCTTCTTTTGTTTTAAACGTCGTTACCGAAACGACTGGTCCGAAAATCTCTTCTTGGAAAATACGCATTTTGTTATTTCCTTTGAAGACTGTTGGTTTAATATAGTAACCTTCTGCTAGTTCTCCGTCTAATTTGTTTTGTTCTCCGCCGATTAAACACTCTGCTCCTTCTTGCTTTCCAATATCTAAATAAGAAAGGATCTTTTCCATTTGTTCATTCGAAGCTTGCGCACCCATCATAACAGATGGATCTAGTGGATTTCCTATTTTGATAGCTTCTACGCGCGCAATTACGCGCTCGATGAATTTATCATAGATAGATTCTTGGATTAGAACACGTGACGGACAAGTACATACCTCTCCTTGGTTCAATGCGAACATCACGAATCCTTCTACCGCTTTATCCAAAAATGCATCGTCTTCGTCCATAATGTCTTCGAAGAAAATATTTGGTGATTTTCCTCCAAGCTCTAATGTAACAGGAATTAGATTTTGAGAAGCATATTGCATGATTAAACGACCAGTCGTAGTTTCACCAGTAAATGCAATTTTACTAATCCGAGGACTAGATGCTAAAGGTTTTCCAGCCTCTAACCCGAAACCATTTACAATATTCACGACTCCAGGAGGCAATAGATCTCCAATTAGCTCCATTAGAACTAAAATAGACGCCGGTGTTTGTTCGGCTGGCTTTAGTACTACACAGTTCCCCGCCGCAAGAGCTGGTGCCAGCTTCCATACAGCCATTAGAATCGGGAAATTCCAAGGAATGATTTGTCCTACTACTCCTAGTGGTTCATGAAAATGGTACGCTACTGTATCGTTGTCAATTTGACTTAAGCCGCCTTCTTGTGCACGAATGGCGCCTGCAAAATAGCGGAAATGATCAATAGCAAGTGGAAGATCAGCATTTAATGTTTCTCTCACCGCTTTTCCGTTATCCCATGTTTCAGCAATCGCTAATTGCTCTAAGTTTTCTTCTATTCTATTCGCAATTTTATTTAATATATTTGCTCTTTCGGCTACTGAAGTGGTGCCCCATGCATCTTTTGCTGCATGCGCTGCATCTAAAGCTAGCTCAATATCTTCTGAAGTCGAACGCGCAACTTGTGTAAATACTTTACCTGTAATTGGTGTAACATTTTCAAAGTATTGTCCTTTTACCGGGGGTGTCCACTCGCCATTAATATAGTTTTCATACTTGTCCTTAAATGAAACCTTCGAGCCTTCTGTATTCGGAAATGCATAAACCATTTTCTAATTCCTCCCCTACATATCTATTTAGCACATTCCATATCGTATGCTAGATTCACTTTATGTATGCGCTTTCAAAACTATTAAAATAAAAAAATAGTCTTAAAGTTATTTTGACAGACTATACTAAACATTTCAACAATATTGATTGATCAATGAGACAAGTAGCTTGGATACCTCTGTTTGTTCGCCAATCGGATGGTTTACTTGCGTTCATTATGACTTTACTTGCTCTACTTCTTCATTTACTCAATAAAAAGGAAATAACCCATTATGATCCACGCTGTATTCCCTCTGCCCTAAACGTTGGGCAACCAAAAACAATAAATGGCCCAAATACATATTTAATGTACTCGAGCCACTTTTAAATGTTATTTACTTATCTCGTCGCCTGAGCAATGGCAGAAAGGACTACTACTGGTGAAGATACGGTGTAATCTAATCGATGATGTTCACCAACTCCGAAAATATCTAAACCGACCTCGTCTGCTATCTTCGCCAGTTCAATTACTTCTTTCAAACGTTGTGAAGCACTGATCGTTTCTCCTGTATGTGGATTTGGACCAAGATCCCCAAAAGTATAAACATCTATTTCCATCGATTATTCTGCCTCTGCTACTACCGTGAAGCGCTTGTTTACATGCTTTGGATTTTCCAATTCATCGACAATCGCAATAGCATAGTCTGCGTAGCTCACATAGCTTTCACCTATTGCGTTCACGATAAAGTTATCTTTGCCTGTTTGATAAGAACCAGTTCGTTTACCCTCTGGATTAAAAAATGCAGCAGGACTTACAAATGTCCATTCGAATCCTTCACTTTGTTGTAAATCTTCTAGATTTTTACCTTGGTTAGTTGCTGTTGGTAAATATTCTTTTGGAAAATCTGGCGTATCCATTACTTTAATTGTTTTTGCTTCATCTACATATAAACTTCCCGCCCCACCAACAACTACTAGCTTCGTATTGGCTGCTTCTTTAGCTGCTCCAATTAAGGACTTCCCAGCTTTCACATGAAGATGTTCTTGACCCGGAGGTGCGCTAATCGCATTTACTACTACATCGAATGCTTGAAGATCTGATCCAGTTAAATCGAAGACATCCTTCTCTAGTACTGCTCCATTTGCATTTTCTAACTTAGCAGCGTTTCTTACGATAGCCGTTACTTCATGACCTCTGTCAGCTGCCTCTTTATAAATCAAACTACCCGCTTTTCCTGTTGCTCCAATTATACCGATTTTCATCTTAATTCCTCCAATAGATTCATATTGTTGTAACTATATCAGTTACAACTATTTCAAAAAAAAGGATTCAAATTCATCCAATTTTTTTACTCAATACTTTGACTAGTTCTTCCATAGTAATTTCTATTAATACCGCTTCCATTGCATCTTGAGCTCGTACTAATATTAACTCTAGTACATCTTGTATATTAGCTCCTACCGGACAATTAGGGTTAGGGTTATCATGCATTTGAAAAAGTTCTCCGTCCTCCACTACTTCAACGGCTTTATACACATCTAGTAAGGTTATATCCTCTAGATTCCTTTGAAGAGTTGCGCCTCCAAGCCCACGACGAATATCTATAAGACCAGCCTTTTTCAGTTTCCCCATCACTCTACGTATAACAACAGGATTGGTATTTACGCTTTCTGCAATCCATTCGGATGTAGAAACAACATTTTGATTTAATGAAATTAGTGATAGTACATGTATGGCTACAGTAAATCGACTACTTATTTTCATATTATTCTACCTCCGATGTAACCATTGTAATTACAACTACTTTGTTCTGTCAACTAAGTTAGCTTTTGTTTATAAAGTACACTAATTCCTCTTTCTATATACAGAATTTTTCTATAAACTAAAACTATGATTACCTTTAAGAAAGAGGCGATGAACATTGAGTGATTTAACTTGTGAAATGAAACCTGTCAAGATCCCCCACAGAAGCACCCCTAAGAAAGTCATATTTGTCCGTCTACTCATGATTGCCATAGGAGCTATACTAATGGCTATTGGATTAGAATTATTTCTAGTTCCTAATCAGATATTAGACGGTGGTGTTGTAGGCGTATCCATCATCTTATCCCACCTAACTGGAATTCGTTTAGGGATCTTTATATTTGTCCTGAACATTCCATTCTTTTTCCTTGGATATAAACAAATAGGAAAAACCTTTGCTTTATCCACATTATTCGGCATCACCATACTATCCATATGTACCTCTTTCCTACATAATATTGATGCTATTACTCCTGATTTATTACTTGCTACAGTATTTGGAGGTATTGTTTTAGGCACGGGTGTTGGTCTAGTTATTCGTTATGGAGGCTCTCTAGACGGTTCAGAAATACTTGCCATTTTATTCAACAAGGCTACCCCGTTTTCAGTTGGGGAAATCATCATGATTATCAATCTGGTCATCTTTGCAATTGCTGGGTTTGTATTTACTTGGGAACAAGCCATGTATTCATTTTTAGCTTATTTTATTGCCTTTAAAACGATAGATATAGTGATTCAAGGATTAGATGAGTCAAAATCTGTCTATATCATTAGTGATAATATTGAAGATATTGGAGACGCTATTATGGATCGGTTAGGACGGGGTGTGACTTATTTACACGGTGAAGGTGCATACACTGGAGAAAATAAAAAAGTCATTTTCACAGTTATCACTCGATTAGAGGAAGCAAAACTAAAATCTATTGTAGAAGAAATAGACGACCACGCATTTTTAGCTGTTGGTAATATTGCCGAAGTCCGAGGCGGTCGCTTTAAAAAGAAAGATATACATTAGAAAAGCACAAGCGCATATACATGCCCTGGAGCTAGGCAGATGCCGAGTAAATAGCATTTCTTTCTAACGAAAAAAGACACCCGGTCCTTTTAGGTCAAACCTGTTTCTAGCGTTTTCGAAGTGCTTTGGACAGACGTTTTACTATAGGATTACCGAGTGAATTTTTAGGGAGTATTGGTTGTGACAGTCGTCACAACCAATACTCCCTTTTTTTCAGTAATCTTATGGCAGTTGCCTGTCCGTCGTCCTTCTACAACTTTTAGAAACAAGTTAGTGCGTTTTTGGATAACTAGAGAACTGATACAATTCTATTCCTAGCAGGAGCTCACGAAGATACAATTTCGTTCGCTATTTCGCTTTTTTACGGTACGAACACTTACTATTTCTCTTTTTTTCCACTAGTAGAAAAAGATCTGCTTTCTCCATCTATTCTTGGATAATAGTATTACTCACTCGAAAGCAATTACAAATAATTATTTTACTCTCTAAAATTGGAGCAATCTTATCTTCTTAGCGATAAGTTATGCTACATCTTATAGTGAAGTACTACATACTAATAGATTATTGCGGAAGGTGGCGATTCCAGCAGGATCAGTGAGACAGATGAAACATCACAGGCGAGCGCGGAGCGTCGGTGATGGTTCATCGCTCACCATGCGGAACGCGTCCACCTGTTTCTGCAACGCTACGCTAGCTTCGAAACATGAAAGTGCGTTGTAACGGAAATCAGCAGTACTGTCACTTCACTGAAGTCCCACGAAACCAATGTTCATGCTACATTTTTATATGCTTCTTATCTTTTAAGAAAAAGCGGGCATAAAGATGCCCAGTCCTTTCAGGTCAAAACCTGTTTCTAGCTTTGCCGAAGTACTTTGGACAGACTTGTTGCTAGAATAAACAAACAGTTCTTACAGTCGAAAAAACCGACTCCATATATGGAATCGGTTTTTTATCATACAAACGCTTTTTCTTTATCAAGCATTGTTCCATTGTTTGCAAGATTCGCATGGAATGAAAATGCTTTTTCTAGGACATGTGGAGTTTGTCCACCTCTAGTTAATGCCTCTTTATAGTAATTTCGTAACTGCTTCTTGTACATTGGATGTACACAATTATTAATGATTAGCTCTGCACGCTCTCTAGGTGCTAACCCACGAAGATCTGCATAACCCTGCTCTGTTACAACTACATCTACATCATGCTCCGTATGATCTACATGAGCTACGAATGGCACTATACTAGAGATGTTACCGTCTTTAGCAATCGATTTCGTTACAAAAATAGCAATTCTGGAGTTGCGGGCGAAATCCCCTGAACCGCCAATTCCGTTCATCATTTTGATACCTGATACATGTGTGGAGTTAACATTTCCATAAATATCAAACTCTAAAGCTGTGTTAATGGAAATAAGTCCTAAACGGCGAATAATTTCCGGATGATTCGTAATTTCCTGTGGTCTTATCACTAATTTATCTCGGTACTTTTCAAGGTTGCCGTACACCTTATCCATCATTTCTTGTGAAAGTGTTATAGAGCATGCAGAAGCAAAGTTTACTTTGCCGGCATCTATTAGTTCAAATACAGAGTCTTGAAGGACTTCAGAGTATACTTGTAGTTCTTCGAATTCTGATTTAATCATACCGCCTAACACTGCATTGGCAACTGACCCTATACCCGCTTGAAGTGGAGCTAGCTTATTAGTTAATCTACCAACGCTTACTTCTTGACGAAGAAATGAAATCAAGTGCTGTGCCATTTCCTCTGTTTCATGGTCTGGTGGGACAATAGGAGATGGTGAATCCGAATTGTTAGTAAATACGATCCCTTTTACTTTCGATGCATCAAAAGGAATACCTATTAGACCGATACGATCCTCTACTCCTGTTAATGGAATTGGTTCTCTGCTTCCTTGAGCAGCTGGTTCATATATATCATGAAGTCCTTCTAACATTTCTGATTGTGCTACGTTAATCTCTATAATTATATTTTTTGCTTGCGAAACAAAGGTTGTAGAATTACCTACAGATGTTGTTGGAATAATCATTCCATCTGCAGTAATTGAAATCGCTTCCACAATTGCAAAGTCAATAATTGGCAATACGCCGGAACGTATTAACTCCGAAGTGTGAGACAAATGCTGATCAACAAATAAATGATCTCCTGCATTAATATGTTTGCGCATCGTTGCATCCGCCTGGAATGGTAATCGTTTTTGTACAATACCTGCTTCAGATAATAATTTATCGATATCGGAACCTAAAGAAGCACCTGTAAATATATTCACTTTAAAAGATTCATTGGCGGCTCTTTCTACTAGTGCTAATGGAACCGCTTTCGCGTCACCGGCACGTGTAAAACCACTTAACCCTAATGTCATACCATGTTGAATCCATGAGGCAGCTTCTTCCGCTCCAACTACTAAACTATGTAAATTAGTATCCTTAATACGATTTAAATTGTTACACATGTAAGTGTCCCCCTCAAAAGTTGCATTTAAATAATTCTACCCCCTTTTGTCACAATTTTGCTTAAACTTGTCGAAGACATCTTTTATTTGCCTCAAGCAGAATATTTTTATACTAGAACAGAACAAATTATTCTAATAGTTTCTTTACTTCCATTATTATTGAAATTACAAAAAAAAAACGCTTGAATGTCGGAGTAATTACCCCTTATTCAAACGTTTTCTATTAGAATCCTAATAGCTTCCTAAAATAACTTGCGTAGGACTGGCTGACAGATATTTTTTCTCCATTTACCATTGCCAATAAAAAAGTTGAATGCGTGTCTGGGAAAATTTCTTGAATTTGATGTACATTGACGATAAAAGAACGATGGCAGCGTATGAACATTTCCCGTGGTAATCTATACTCAAAATCTTGAAGAGAGCTAGTGTGAGTTCCAGCGAAAGACTTAGTAACAATATGGGTTTTTCTATCCTTTGCCTCCAGATAGATAACATCTGAAAAAGGAATCGGAACCCAGCCATCCTGTGTCTTTATCGTAATCACAGATTTACCTTCTGTGAATGCTGGATAAATAGCCAATACACAGCCTTCTACTTCTCCTTGATGCAAAAAAGGTACTGCCATCCCATGATATGGAATACCAAAAACCTCTCGATTGATAAATTCGGATACCTTTTGTCTACTTTGCAGTGCTTTATAAGCTAAAGTCTCCTCTTTTAATAAATCCCCAGGAGTAATTTTCAAATCAATTCGTTTACTTGGTCGATAATAAATATACTTTTCCGTATCAGAGACAGCTATAGATACTTCATCTGAAAATAATTCTCCAACAACATCTAATAAGGCAACTATGGATAAATCCTTCATCCTTCCATCCCCTTTTTCGTTATCCTACTCGCAAACTACTATTTCGCGTGTAAATTGTTGTTTTTTTGTTATACAGCGGTCTTTTATACATAGACCAACCGTTTCTAATCGATCATCCATCGATTCTATCGTGACAATTACAACTTTTTTGGCAATTCTACGGGCATGCTTTAAAATAGTAAACTGTTCTTCCCAGGATGCATTTGTATACAAATTATAAGGTAAATCTATAATTGCTATGTCATACATCTCTTCGATATCTTCTATGGCACTCTTACGGACATCGCCAGTCAATCCAAAAAAGGCAATGTTTTCTCTAGACCCTTCACATACAAGTGGGTTAATATCTCTTCCTACAATATCTATACCCATTGACAGTGCTTCAACGAGTACTGTACCAATTCCGCAGCAAGGATCTATCGCTTGGATACCTTCCGGATGAGGAACTGCAATATTAGCCACCGCTCTGGCTACCCTAGTACTAAGAGCAGTAGAATACTCTCTCGGTTTCTTTATATGATTAAACCAAATAGGATCACTTTTCGTATATAAACCGAAATACCAACGACCACCAAATGGAACTACTGCAAATAACTGATCAGGATGATGTAAATCGAAATCACCTTGCATGTCACTTCCAATAGTTCGTGTTATTTGAAGCCTCTCCGCATTCTCAATTTTATCAATGCCTTGTCGGTCATTTATTTTTAAGAAAATTACTTTATTTGTTTCTTCCTCTGATCCGAACTTCGGGGCTTGAGCGATAATTTCCTCTACTGTGTCCCCTTCTGCTAAAATCTCTAATCTCCCTTTCATAAAAGGGCTTCTACTAGGATCTATTTTTATGGAACTTTTTAAAATTTTCGTTTCTGTGTCTATACCAAAAAAAGAGCGCATCTCTAGATGACATAGAGAGCGTTCGTCCTCATTATATGCGTATGTATAAATAAATGCCGATTGTCGGCTGTTGTTTATCAATGTATTCCCTCCAATAGTACTTCTATTATACCATGTGTCTCTGTTCAAATCATTTTTGCAATAGTGAATAGTAATTCATTATTTAATGGAATATAATACAATTAAGTTTCTGAATTTTTTAAAAATGGGGGATTCGATGGAATGGGATGTAATTGTAGTAGGGGCAGGGCTAGCGGGACTCGTTGCTACTGCTGAACTAGCGGATGCAGGAAAGAAAGTTTTACTGCTAGATCAAGAACCTGAAGCATCATTTGGAGGGCAAGCTTGGTGGTCATTTGGGGGATTATTTTTAGTAAACTCCCCTGAACAGCGAAGATTAGGGATTCACGACTCCTATGAACTGGCTTGGCAAGACTGGCTAGGAACAGCAGGCTTCGATCGGGAAGAGGACGAAGATTATTGGGCGAGGAAATGGGCTGAGGCTTATGTTCGTTTTGCTGCTGTGGAAAAACGAGATTGGCTTCATGCACAAGGTGTACGATTTTTTCCCGTAGTAGGTTGGGCAGAACGGGGAGGCTATCTTGCAGATGGACACGGAAACTCTGTACCAAGGTTTCATATCGTTTGGGGTACTGGACCAGGTATTGTGAAGCCCTTTGAGACCCGTGTTCGTGCCGCCATGTCAAAAGGAAATGTTGAATATAAACCACGTCACCAAGTAGATGAACTCCTTATGGACAATGGGCGAGTTAAAGGTGTGAGCGGCTCATTATTGCCCCCTAGCTCTGCTGCTCGTGGAGAACCAAGCCCAAGAGATGGAATCGGAAATTTTCAATATGAAGCTAAAGCAGTGATGGTAACGAGTGGTGGAATTGGTGCTAACCATGATTTAGTAAGGGAAAACTGGCCTTCACGACTTGGGAAACCTCCAAAACGTATGATTTCTGGAGTTCCAGAACATGTTGATGGTCGAATGCTTGCCATTACGGAGGAAGCTGGTGGTCGCTTAGTGAACAAGGATCGTATGTGGCATTATACAGAAGGTATTAAAAACTGGAACCCTGTCTGGCCACTCCACGGGATACGTATACTCCCAGGTCCATCCTCCATCTGGTTAGATGCCACAGGACAACGCTTCCCTGCTCCTAACTTCCCTGGTTTCGATACATTGGGAACACTTGAAGCTATTCAAAAAACTGGATATGATTACTCTTGGTTTATACTTACAGAGAAAATTATTGAAAAAGAATTTGCGCTTTCAGGATCCGAACAAAATCCAGATTTAACCGAGAAAAGTATTAAACAAGTACTAAAGCGAATTTTACCAGGGCCTACCGCTCCAGTAAAAGCTTTCATGGAAAAAGGAGAGGACTTCGTCGTATCCGACAATTTAGCTGACCTTGTAGATGGTATGAATAAAATTACTGGTGACAATCTATTAAACTTGAAGCATATTGAGAGTCAACTAGTCGATAGGGATCGTGAAATGGATAATAAATTTACAAAAGACCTTCAAATCACCGCGCTTAGAGGAGCTAGAAACTATATAGGCGATAAATTAATACGAGCAGCATCTCCCCATAAATTATTAGATCCTAAAAACGGTCCTTTAATTGCTGTTCGATTAAATATCGTGACTAGGAAAACATTAGGTGGACTTCAAACGGATTTGGACGGTCGTGTACTAAATGATAACGGACTTCCCGTACCCGGTCTTTATGCAGCGGGTGAAGTAACTGGCTTTGGTGGAGGCGGAGTTCATGGATATCGCTCTTTAGAAGGGACCTTTTTAGGTGGCTGTATCTTTACAGGAAGAGAAGCTGGTAGAGCGTTAGTTCGTAATCTAAATTCAATTTAATTTGAAGACTATTACAGACACAGAATCTGAGATAGGTGCAATTAATTACTGACGACCTGATTTGTATATTCATGTCGTCAGTAATTGTCCTCATCAGAATAACTCATCCTTACAGTAAGTATTTATATATTTCCTCCCCAATTTGAGAAAGAATTCGTTTTGACAGTATATCATCTTCATCCTTTGATAGAACCGTTGCGATAAACTTCCGATCACCTACATAAAAAATTCCTACATCGTGACGAGTTCCCGGAATCCACCCGGTCTTATTGGCAAACTCCCATGCCGTCATTCCATGATCAAAATCAGAATACGGAGACGGTAATTTCTCTGGCAAACAATCGCGTACCTGTTGCTTTTTCATGACTTCTATCATTTGGTCACTTGCCGAGCTACTAACTAATTCTCCTGTAGCCATCCTATGTAAAAGTATGGCAATATCCGAGGCGGCTATTCGATTAACACCTTTCGGACTAGGTTTACTCAACATGAGCTTATTAAAAAAAGTACTATAAATCATACCAGCTTCTTTCATGGTATTCTGGATATTCTCTACTCCTACAAGGTCGATTAATAGATTCGTAGCCGTATTATCACTTTGAATGATCATCAGCATAATGATATCTCGAAGTGGGAGGGATGAGCCTGAAGTAAAATGCTGAAGCACACCAGACCCTCCCACATAATCTTTTTCATCGAGGATTATTAAATCGCTTAGAGCCAAGTCTCCTCTTTCTACTGCACTATAAATCGAGGCCATGATAGGTACTTTAATAACACTTGCCGCATAAAAAAGCTCCTGTTCGTTATGCTCCCACTTCTCCCCTGAATTCAAGTCCTCTAAAACAATCCCCCAAGTCCCTTTTGACGGTGCTATCAATTTCTGAATCTTGCTCACAAGCCCATCCATAGTTCATCCCCCTATAGTAAATCTGTTTGTTTTATTATAGACTATTTGAGAATATATTTTTTGAAAATTACATTTTTAGATGGAGTACACAACTAATGAGACAACAACTACTATTAATACAACAAGTAATAGATTATATAGACAATCAAATAAAAGAAGAAATTCATCCAGAAAACCTTGCAAAGCTTATTGGATATTCTCCTTATCACTTTTATCGGATATTCCAACAAACAACTGGTTACACCGTTATGGATTATGTACAAAAAAGAAAGCTACAATTTGCTTTGTTTGAGTTACTCCAAGGGAAGAAGATTATCGATATCGCATTTGAATATGGATTCAAAACGCATGCAGGTTTTACAAAAGCTTTTAAACGTTGCTTTGGTAGTCCTCCAAGTCTTTATAAATTGCATTGTCCGGTATCATTGCCCCAGAAATTAGATTTAAATAGCCTCCATCAAAAGAAAACAGGAGGAATAGTGCTGCAGCCTAAAATAATTTCTAAACCCCCTTTTGAAATTGCAGGAAAAACGTTTGACAGTCTCTTAGAGAAGGTGTTTTTTACAAGAGATGCCCCTGCTTTTTGGGAGCAAAGAATTTCTTCCGATGAATCTATTGAGACAACATTATACAATCTCTTATCACCAAAAGAACACGGAGAATATTGCTTTAATCTAAGTGGTCCAGAGTTAAAGGATAGCTTCACTTATTTATTTGCAGTGAATTACGATAAAGGAACGCCCATACCAGAAGGAATCACTATGTTGCAGATAAAAGCCACTAATTACGCCGTTTTTAAAACTCCTCTAGTAAATGTAGATCAATTTGTTGCTTCTATTAAAGGAACTTGGCGATATATTTTAGAAGACTGGCTGCCCCACTCTCTTTATGAGGTAGATGAGGATAGCTACGACTTTGAGTACTACGATGAACATTGTCATGACTGGGAATACGAAAAAATATATATGGAAATTTACTTGCCGATTAAAGAAAGGGAAGGGTTAAAATAAGCATCAGTCCTAGAACCGATGCTTTTTTAATATTCGATATAAGTAAAATCGTTTTCTTTTATCTATCAATAAAAATCGGTGTAGTTAAACTATTCAAACTCTAGTACTCTTCAAAATAGTTTTATATAAGTAAAGAACTGGAGTTAATAAAACTGCACTTACAACGATGGCTGTTTTTATTGTAAACCCTGTTGCAATATATCCAATCATTGGACCCCCTCCAATTTGACCTATGGCATCTACTTGGCCCTTTACTGAGAAGAATGTTGCACGTGTAGAGGATTCACGTATGATCTTATTTAACCATATGTCCTCTAGTGGAAACATAACTTTCCTCGTCACTTGAATAACTATATAAAAGGCTAACAATCCAAACACAAATGACGAAAAAGCAAAGCCGATCAATGACAGGATTATAAATAAACTTCCTATAAAAAGTGCGATATAAATATGTCTAAGATTTTGATGTATAGAACTTCGATTCATTAAATGGAGTGCTACAAAAGAAACAAGTACAACTATGAATTGAATAGCTCCTGTAATCACAACTAACTTCTCTTCAGACAAAGCGCCTATATTTGATACTTCGAAAAAATGAGACATCCACAAACGATCAAAACCTTCACTATAAACCCCTACAAATAAAGCAATCAAAAATAGCATTCTTATAATGAAGCTAGCTTTAGAATAAAAAATAATTTTGCTCATATTACCTTTCATGTTTTCCCAAGTTGATATTCTTTCTATCTTATTTAGGGGTTTAAAGTTTTCTTCTTTCATAAAGATGACTAAATATACCGCTAACCCAATCATACATATTCCACCAATAATGATTGGTAAACTAATCATAAAATAACCAGTTACAATACTTAAAGGTATGGCTATGACTTGACCAAGACTACCGGCCTTTGCCCCTCTTATAAATGCTAATGAGGCACGCTCTTCTCCTATTTCATCTGCAATCCACGCTTGCTGAGAACCACTTGTAAACGTATACCCAATTCCCCATGCAACCTGAGCCAATAGCACAGTTGCAAAATAAGGGAATAATCCCTCCATTAAAAAACCAATTCCTATTAGAAAGTAACCAATTATAATAGAAAACTTTCGACTTTTTAAATCGGAAACCACTCCCGTAGGAATTTCAAAAAGAAATACAGATAGCTCCAAAATTGTTCCCACTAAAACAAGTTGAAATGGATCTAGCATTACAATCTTTACGTGATATAACAAATTCACCGTAAAAATAAAAGTAAAAAATAATTGTGATAAAAAACATGTGTAGATGTAAACTTGATATGGATTTCTTGTTCTTATTAAATTCATTTTATTGCCCCCTCGAATTGATTATAGTGAGGGAATCAACTAAGTTCTTATCCAAATTTGCGGTTATTTACAAAAATATATATAGGCTCGTCCACTTCATTTGATTTGATACACTCAACTTACAAGAAGCATTTAAACAAATTAAAAGTGAGATTTCAGGGATTATAGAGGACTAAATAAAAAAAGCGAACCGATTTTATCACTACATCGGTTCGCTTATATTATTCATAGATCTTGATAATCTCTTTGATATTTACCGCCGTCTTTTACTTCTGAATGATATAAAGCCTTTAAAGCAAAGCTTTTCTCTAAATCATGCTCCTTCATAACCTCTTTTAAACGCTTGCTTAACTCCGGGCTATATTTCACTAGCTCTTCCATTTTAGATTTCGAATATTGCAATGTTTATACCCTCTTTCTCGTTGTTTTAGTCTACCTAGTATAGCACTGATACAGGTGTTTTCGCCGTAATTTGCTATAATTAAGTTCAGAGGTGAGAACATGCACAAAACCATTGGAATTCTTGCACATGTAGATGCTGGAAAAACTACTTTTTCGGAGCAGCTGCTTTACCATACAAATACAATTAGACAAAGAGGACGAGTTGACCACCAAGACTCGTTTCTTGATAGTCATACAATAGAAAAAAATAGAGGAATTACTATCTTTGCTGACCAAGGAATCTTTACTCACAATAATTCTACGTACAATATTATCGATACTCCCGGGCATGTAGATTTTTCTCCAGAAATGGAGCGTGCTATTCAAGTAATGGACTATGCCATTATTCTTATTAGTGCAGTAGACGGCATTGAGGGTCATACAGAAACTGTCTGGCAATTACTACGCAAACACAAAGTACCAACTTTTTTCTTTATCAATAAAACTGATTATGAAGGGACTGACCCAGCAAGCATTCTTGTTGAAATACGTGACACCTTGTCGGAGGACGTATGCGATATAACAAATACTTTCGACGAAGAACTAATTGAATTTATTGCGGAGCGAGATGAGGCCTTATTAGAAACGTATATGGACAGCGGATTTGATAAGGACTTATGGACAATAACTCTTCAGCAAATGATAAAGGAAAATAAAGTCTTCGCATGTGCCAGTGGCTCCGCATTAAAGGATTTTGGAATAATAGAGTTTTTAGATAAACTAGATTTATTAACTACAACCTCCTATAAAGCAGACGATGCATTTGCAGCGCAAGTGTATAAAATTCGACATGATGAAAGTGGAAATCGTGTTACCTTTTTGAAATTAGTTAATGGAACGTTAAAAGTCCGTGATAGTGTAACCTACAACGAACAAACCGAAAAAATAACACAAATTCGCTTGTATAGTGGCAATAAGTTTAAAACCATAGATCAGGCTTTAGCTGGTGAGCTTGTTGCTGTAACGGGATTAACGAATGCTTCCATTGGGGATGGAATCGGTGCTATTTCCCAGAAAACTGAGTTCGATATGATTCCCACATTAAAATCCAAGGTTCTCTTTGATGCTTCTATCCATGTAAAGGAAGTATTGCGTTGCTTTAAACTACTAGATGCAGAAGATCCCTCTTTACGTGTATTCTGGGATGAGTATTTTCAAGAAATACATGTCCATGTAATGGGTGTTATCCAGCTAGAAGTACTCGAACAAATTGTTTTGGAGCGTTTTGGTTTTCACGTAACCTTTGGTGAGCCTAAAATTCTCTATAAAGAAACTATTGACAACTCCGTCCGTGGATATGGACATTTTGAACCCTTAAGACATTATGCGGAAGTGCATTTACTAATCGAGCCCGCCGAAAGAAATAGTGGAATTACATTTGCTAATATATGCCATGCGAATGATCTATCTATCGGCAATCAAAACCTAGTTAGGCATCACCTTTTTGAAAGAGATCATCACGGTTTACTAACAGGTTCCGCCTTAACTGATGTGAAAATTACTTTACTCACAGGTCGCGGGCATAATGAACATACACATGGCGGTGACTTTAGAGAAGCAACGTACCGTGCACTTCGTCAAGGATTGGAAAAAGCAGAAAATATCCTACTCGAGCCATTCTACGACTTTTCGATTAAAGTACATATGGACTTAATAGGTCGAGTATTATCCGATATTCAACAAGCAGCAGGAACCTTCGAACCTCCAGAAAATATGGGAGATAAAGTTCTCGTAAAAGGAAGAGTACCCGTGGCAACCTTTATGAATTACAGTACAGTTTTTGCATCCTTCACCCATGGTAAAGGATCCCTAAGCTTAGTCTTTGGAGGATATAATCGCTGTCATAATACAAAAGAAATTATTGAAACACTTGGTTATAATAAAGAAGCAGACCCTGAATATACGTCTACATCTATTTTTTGCGCTAAAGGAAAAGGATATCCCATCTATTGGAATGAGGCAGAAGCAGCTATGCACTGCCTATAACTTAAGGAGGAATAGTTCATGATTGCTACGATTCGAAAAGAAAACGGTAACTATATCGCACGATACGAAAGACAATTCCAGCATTCCGTAGAAACAGTATGGGCCATGTTAACCGATAATACGAAGCTTAAACAATGGTTTGATGAGCTGCAAATAGTAAATCTCCGTAAAGGTGGAATTATTAAGTTCGATATGCAAGATGGTACCTTTATCGATATGAAAATCCTTGATTATGAATCATTAAAAACTTTAGCATTTGAATGGGACACAGATATCGCTAGATTTGAATTATCCCCTATAAGCGGTGGTTGCCAATTGATATTCCTAGAAACAATCTCTTCTATAAATGAACAAACGGCTAAAGATCTAGCAGGCTGGCATGTCTGTTTAGATGTGATAAAAGCATTGCTAGACGAAGATGCAATTATCCGAGAAGATGAATGGAAAGTATGGCTCGAGAAATATAAAGAGCTTCTAAATAATTTATAAAATAAAAGCACTCCACTGTTATTAGCGGAGTGCTTCACTTATTCTAATCGAAAAACTAAAAACCGTTCATTATTATTTTCTTCATATAAACCCGGAAGTCGAATTTCCTTCCATAATTCAAACACTGTATAGACCTCGAGAAAATGACTATATTCTGAGGTTGGATAATAGAGAATGACATCCACTGAACGTGGATAATCTTCAACAGATCGAAGAATATTATCTATTACTTTTTGAAAAATCTGTAGCGAAAATGGATTAAAAAAATAAAATCGATTGTCTTCTTTGTCTATATCATACCCTTCGGCAAATATATGTTCAAACTGAATCGAAGCTCTTGAGCTTTTGGCACGTTCCATATATCTAGCCAGGTTCTCCATAGCCTCTTGATAGAGCTGACCATTCATTTCTACCCCAACTGCTGAGGCGTGCAAATGGTGGTAAACGTAAAATGGGAATCTCCCCTTACCACATCCAAAATCCACAAAACGATCGGTTGAGCTCCATTCGTATTCGTCAAAGAGAATCTCCAAAGCTGAATACGGTGTCGCTTCATATCGATTATAGTGAGACGATTGATGCTGCCACTCTCTTATACCTTCAGTCTTTATACGTAACAATCGGTCATGATCTTGTTCTTTCACACGTTACCTCCTAGCTCACTCTACTCCAAATACATGCTGTTGCACCCATGCATCCGCTTTTCCTATATCACTCTCAACATTTTTTAAAAAGTTAACCGTATAGGGTTCACCTATCACAACGGCTGTCGATGTAAAGCTAGGATTTTCTATAGTTATTACTTGTTCACCATTAACATTTTTCTTTAAAATTTCTATTTTAGCAATCCCACCAATATTAGTATACTCGTCTTTTTGACCCGAGAAAAAGTTTCCTAACGAATAAAACACATGTGTCCGATGACCACTTTCTGATAAAATCAGTTCATAGGGTTGAATAACATGAGGGTGATGACCGAATATAATATCTGCACCTGCATCTGCAATCGACTGAGCAAGCTGTTTCTGCATATCATTTGCCTCAAGGTTATATTCCGCACCCCAATGGATGCTAACAACAACAAAGTCTACCTTTGCTTTTAACTTTTTTATTTCCTCTATAATTCGATTCTCATCTATCCGATTTACTAAATAGTCCTTCCCTTCCGGAGTTTCATGACCATTTGTTCCATACGTATAACCAAGAATTCCAAGTGATATATTATCCACTTCGAATATCCGATCTACCTGTTGGTCCTCTAGTGATTTATAAGCACCAACATATGGCATTTTTATCTTCTCCATCTGTTGAATTGCTTCGAGAAGACCCGCTTCCCCTTGGTCGAGTGTATGATTATTAGCTATCGATAAAACGTCTACACCAATATCCTTTAAGTCTCCAATAATATGCGGAGGACTAGAAAAGTTTGGGTAACCAGATAATCCAAATACTCCACCTGCCGGTAAGGATTCCTGATTTGCTATTAACAAATCGACAGACTTCAACTCTTCCTGCACAGGAGAAAAAGAAGGAATAAAACTCATATAATTATAAAGCGGTAAATGTAGTAATATGTCTCCAATCATCGCAATCTCTATTTTTTCTTCCTTGTAATCCATATAAAATGTCGAAAATTGTTTCCCGTGGAACTCTTTATTAAATTGTAGAGGTTCCTCTATTTGTATATTAAAATATAGCAAAACGGAAATAACAACGACTAAAAAAGCAGCTAAAGCTTTGATAAATATCACCTCCACTCCAATCATATACCTCAATCACATTACTTATACAAAATAATCTTTATATACTTATAAGAATAATAGCTGCTATCTATTCTAATCCCTTTCATAGTATACAAGACATCCAGCATTTCATATATACAAATACGTTGCTATAACCCTAAGTATAATCATGTTTTGACTTGCAAAATCAACTATTGACCCTGCCATTATTAAGTATATAATTGTAGTGAGTGATTACTCACTTTCTAATAAAAAGGAGGTATAAAATGACTTCAACTATTGAATTAAACCAAGTAAGAAAAATTTACGGCAAAAAAGTAATCTTAAATAATATTAGCATTTCAGTTAAACCCGGGCAGGTGTTTGGGCTAATCGGTCCATCCGGTTCAGGTAAAACGAGCCTTATTAAAATCATCGTCGGAATGGATCAGCCAACCAGTGGTCATGTGGAGGTATTAAATACTCAGGTACCAAGTTTGAAGTTGCTGCAAAAAATTGGCTATATGGCACAAGCAGATGCACTTTACAATGACTTAACAGGTAGAGAAAACCTTTCCTTTTTTGCATCACTGTTCAAATTAAACAAAAATGCACAAAAGAAACGAATTGCTTACGTAGCACACCTAGTTAACCTTACAGCTCACCTTTCTAAAAGGGTAGAAAACTATTCTGGAGGTATGAAGAGAAGACTTTCCTTAGCGGTTGCTCTTATACATGATCCACAAATTATAATATTAGATGAACCTACTGTCGGAATTGACCCTGCGTTGCGGAAGTCTATATGGGCTGAGATTAATCGTCTCAAAGATGAAGGGAAAACCATTTTAATCACTACTCATGTTATGGATGAAGCAGACAAATGTGATCGACTCGTTATGGTAAAGGACGGAGAAATTATTTCAAATGGCACACCGGTTGAATTGAAAAACCTATACAAGGTAAGTAGCCTAGAAGAGGTTTTCTTAAAATCAGGAGGTGAAAAAGATGAATATAGTAGCACTAGTTAAACGAATTTGCATCCAAATGCTGCGTGATAAACGCACACTCGCTCTAATGATGGTTGCACCGCTTGTTATATTAACTCTGCTTCATTATTTATTAGATGCTGACACAGTCTCTCCAAAGCTCGGTGTTGTAGGCGTAGACGTAGCTATTATAGAACAATTAAAACAGCTAGAAATTGATATTGTTAATTACAAACAGTTAAACAATGTACAGCAAAATATTTCAAATGACCAATTAGATGGAATGCTCTTATTTGAAGGTAAGGAAATAGATCTAACTATTACTAACGATCAACCTTCAACAGCAAAGGTTTTACAAACAAAGGTATTGCAAGCAATTACTGCAGTAAACTCAAAAGAACAAGCAAGCAATTTTTCAAAAGTCTTAGAAAATATTGACAGTAAACTACCAAGTAATACATTAAATTTGGAGCCACCAGAAGTACTTAATATTAATACTTCTTTTATATACGGAACTAAGGACACCACCTTCTTTGATCAGTTAAGCCCTATTTTAGTCGGTTTCTTTGTATTTTTCTTTGTCTTTCTTATTTCTGGAATTGGGTTATTACGCGAACGGACGACCGGCACCTTGGACCGTTTAATGGCAACTCCTATCCGAAGATACGAAATTGTTTTTGGCTATTTAATCGGATATGGGTTATTCGCTATAGTGCAAACACTAATTGTAGTATTTTTCTCGATAAAAGTATTAGATATCATGCTTGTAGGTTCACTCTGGAATGTAGTACTGATTAATTTGTCTTTAGCACTTGTTGCGTTATTACTTGGGATTTTATTGTCAGCTTTTGCAAACTCTGAGTTTCAAATGATGCAATTTATACCAATCGCAATTATTCCTCAAGTTTTCTTTGCCGGGATTTTACCGATGGAGGGAATGCCAGAGTGGATGCAAGTCATTTCAAAGTTTATGCCCATGTACTATGGTGGAAATGCATTAGTGGACGTTATGTATAAAGGATTAGGATTAGATAATATTAAAAATGGTCTTTTTGTATTGCTTGGATTTGCTTTACTCTTTATCATTTTAAATATATTTGCTTTAAAAAAATACCGTAAAATTTAGTACGCTTTTGGAGAGGAGTAAACTATGGCAGAAGAAGAAACGTTGTTAGAACAACTTTTTGATGACGAAAAATTAACCGACAAACAAAAAAAAATAATCCTTGCAGCCATTGATACATTTTCCGAAAAAGGCTATGCTGCTACGTCTACAAGCGAGATTGCTAAAAAGGCCGGGGTTGCTGAGGGAACTATTTTCAAGCATTATAAAACAAAAAAAACATTGCTGATTTCTATAGTTGCTCCACTTATGACTAGGATAGTTGGTCCGTTAATTGTGAAGGATTTTCATAAGGTATTAGATGAACCATATGAAAATGTTGAAGATTTCCTAAGGGCAACAATTGAAAACAGAAGAGAAGTATTTAAAAAACTACTTCCAGTTATAAAAATTTTGATACAGGAAATCCCTTTCCAGCCTGAGTTACGTGAGCAATTTGTAGAACAAATAGCCAGAAAAACATATGAGCGGGTTTTGGAAATTATTGTGAATTACCAAGAAAAGGGTCAAATAATCGATATCCCCCCACCTAGCATAGTTCGATTCGCTGTTACAAGTATATTTGGTTACTTAATCTCACGGTACATTTTCTTTCCAAATAGCGAATGGGATGACGAGCTGGAATCAGAGCTCACTATTCAATTTATCCTCCGTGGAGTAGGAACAAAATAGACATTTTATCTAAAAAGAAAAGCATGTGCTACTAAGCATGCTTTTCTTTTTTGGATTGTGATGATCGTTGATTTAGTAAAAACACATACAAAAATGCACCCGCTCCTAGTAATCGCAATCCTGAGCTAATGTACATAGACAAATTCATTCCGATAAGATTCAATGACCAAATCCCAACCTGTGGTGCAATGAATGCGACGAAGGCAAGGAGCACATTATACGTGGTAATACAGTACGTACGGTACCTTTCAGGTGATTGCTCCAACAACAAGTTAAATAACAATAGAACAGTACCGGATAAGAAAAATCCTGAAGTTGTTTGAATTAGGGTTAAATAGTATAGGTTTGTCGATAGAACTGTTAAAAACGGGGTTGTTGCCATTCCAATTGCCGCCCATATGAAGACTTGCATATTAGAATACTTATCTGCCCATTTCTTCCATAACGGGAACGTTAAAAACTGCATAAGCATGCTTCCAACAGAGAACATACTAATCCAAAATATTGTTGCACCTGCTATTCGGACATTATAAATATTGAACAAGCCCCAAGCCATTTGCCAACCAAAGTTAAATAAAAGAGCAGCTGCCAAAAACCAAACATAGCTTGAATATTTAAAAATGCTCCAGTCCATCCATTTCTTTCTTACTTGCTCACCTGATGTTTCAACAACGTCTTCTTCTTGTTTTAATAGGAAAAATACTTCTAGTAATCCGAATCCAAAGGCTAGTGCGAACAGAATTTGATAGGCAATAATACTTTCAGTAGCATCTTTCATTAATATCCCAATAAGCAATGTTGATATAAGTCCAACCAGCGTTAACAGGCGATTGCGATCACTAAAAAATTGCCCTCTTCTCGATTCATCAATCATTCCACTTATCAATGTTTGCCACCCTACATTGGCTATCGTGTTCGGAACACTGATAAAAGCAATGATCCCTAGGAAAGCCCATGACTGAAACGAATCAGAAGGTAAATAAACAACAAGTACAATAAGCAAAAACATTAACCTTGCAAGTAAAACAGACATCGCAACTAGTTTCTTTTGTGTGCTTGCTCGATTAAGTAGGATTGCTGCTGGTATTGTCATTAACAGTGCCATTAATGGAGGTAACGAGCTAATTAATCCTACTTGATAATTAGTTGCCCCTAATATGGTTATAGCAAAAATAGGGAAAAAATTATTGGAAAAGTTAAGTGCTATCGTAGATGCCATTCCATGGTAAATACTAATCTTCTCATTATACGGTCTCAAATTCTGTCAGCCCCATCAATTTTTAATAGAGGATATGCTAGAATTATTATATACTTGCTTTGATAGAAAACAAGTACTTCGAGACACAAAATTTATACGATTTACAATTTTAAGAAAAACCAGACAAAAAGACACCCAATCCTTTAAATCAAAACCTGTTTCTAGCGTTTTTGAAATGCTTTGGACAGACATTTTCTATATGATTACCGAGTAAATTTTTAGTGATATTGGTTGTGACGTCCGTCACAACCAATATCACTTTTTTTCGGTAATCTTATGACGTTTGCCTGTCCGTCGCCCTCCTACAACTCTTAAAAACAGGTAAGTGCGCTTTTGGATAACTAAAGAAAGATACTTTCCTATTCACTGAGGAAGCTGACGGATATGCAATTTCGTTCTATATTTCGCTTCTTTATGAGGCAAATACTTACTAATTCAGCTGCGATTACAGATGGTTTTCACTATCTCGGAGACCAACAAGATGTTGATCACGAAGGAGTTGCAACCACGTTTGTAGCACTCTTAGCCTTTGTTCCTTTGCCTGAAATGGAAATCAGCTATATTATTCATTCTTTAAATTCCCATAGATCCAATATCCACAGGTCATTTTATATACTTTCCTATCTTACCAAAAACGAGGTTGCTAAATAATAAGTTTGGATAGCCTCTGCTACACGTACATTCATTCAACATTTGTATATATTTATAGGCTTAAATTTACCTAATTAAATAAAGTTCTTAAATTCTAATAAATACGCCCTTTCAAAATAGTTAAATAATGTATTAATACTTGTTTTATTAGTGACAATAAGCGGTCTTTTATTTACAATTGATTCTTAAAGAGTATAATGTGTAGATGATACAAAAGAACATTTACTGGGTATAATGGATTGCAGAAGGATACTGCATTATATAAACAAGCTTCACTTTATTTGAGAAAATGGGGTGTTATCAAAAATGAATCAAGAACAACAACTGACGCTTGTTGAACATTTAACAGAACTTAGAAAAAGACTTATAATTGTTGCATCGACTTTCATTCTTTCCCTTGCTTTAGGATTTTGGTTGGCCCCAAAAACACTTACTTTCTTAAAACAACAACCTACTGCTATAAATGTTGAATGGAATGTTTTCGGTTATACAGATGGTTTAATGATTTATGTTAAATGTGCGTTAATACTAGCCATATTAATAACTTTACCAATTGCCCTACATCAAATATGGTTATTCGTAAGACCAGGCCTTAATGAAAATGAAGTAAAGGGTACAGGCTATTTTATTCCGGTGTCATTTTTCTTATTTTTAATAGGAATCAGTTTTAGTTATTACATACTATTCCCCCTTATGCTGAATTTTATGTCTAATATCAACGATTCAATCGGTGCATTAGAGACCTATGGGATGAAGCAATATTTCACTTTTATGTTCAATCTAGTGATTCCCGTAGGTATTGTATTTGAATTACCTGTTATTATACTGTTTCTAACCAAATTGGGTATAATAACTCCAGATCGACTAAGAAAAATGAGAAAAGTATCATACTTTGTACTAGTAGTCGTAGGAGTTTCCATTACTCCACCAGACTTCATATCTGACTTTATTATTGTCATTCCATTGTTATTGCTGTTTGAAATTAGTATTCTTGTTTCCAGCTGGTCTTATAAAAAACAACTTGCAAAACAAGCACTTGAGGACCAAATTTTAGAGCAATAAATTAATGCGCACTTGCCACTGAATTTATATACTATCACCTAGAGGAGGAACTTCCATGCCAAACATTGGAGTACCAGGATTAATCATCATTTTAATAATTGCTTTAATCGTCTTCGGACCATCTAAATTACCTCAATTAGGTAAAGCAGTTGGACAAACGTTAAGAGAATTCAAAAACTCTACAAAAGACATCGTCGATGATGTTACCGAAGAGTTTAAATTGGATGACAAAGAAGCAGACACTAAAAAGAAAGCATAATAATAAAAACCAACTATCTTTCACCGGATAGTTGGTTTTTTGATTGATCAATTTTTAATAGATACTTCAAACCCTCCCAGTCCAATTATTGCCTGTAAAGTTTCACAAAGCTACTGTTAGGAAAAACCTGTTTCTATCGTTTTCGAAGGGCTTTAGACAGACTTATTGCTATACTATTACCGAGTGATTTTTTAAGAGAGACTGGTTGTGACAGACGTCACAACCAGTCTCTCTTTTTCGGTAATCTTATGGCATTTGCCTGTCTGTCGCCCTCCTACAACTTCTAGAAACAGGATAATGCATGTTTGATTAATTAGAGAAAAGCTACTTTCCTATTCATAGTGGAAGCTCGAAGATCCAATTTCTTCATGCTCTATTACAGAATAGTATCCCTAATTGACGGTTTCCCCCTATATTATCTTTGACTACTATTGTTATCATCATCTGAGCAATAAGCTATGGTAAATCTTCTTGTTGAATACTACACTCTCTAATCAGCGGTATTAGTCCTTCTTTCAAGTCCCATGAACCCCCGTGTAAAGGTGCATGTTTATATACTTTCTGTTGAAAAATCCCCTGTTATGCATTAATGCTTAACAAGGGATTTTCTGGCTATAGATTTTTGAAAAATACTCGTATAACATCCGCTCCACCTATAAAGGTACCGAACGATCCGAACAAGTTAGTTAACACAACTACGAGTAATACCCTAGTTACTTTGTTTCTCCAAAACCCTTTAATCGTAAAGACATCTTCTGATAACCTTTCAAAATCGGCTATCGTTGGGCGCTTGATATATGCTTGGACAAGTCCTGAAAACCAACCTGACGCTAAAATAGGATGAAGTGCTGTAACTGGTGCCGTGATAAATGCTGCTAAAATTGCTAATGGGTGTCCTAATGCTACCGCTGCTCCTACTGCAGCCATTGAACCAGTCCAAAGAATCCAGCTAAGTGCCTGGTCAAAACCTGCAGAAGGATTTGCTATGAATGTAAACACAATTAATGCGACAATCAAAATCGGAATTGCCCAACCGATTATTTTAGGGACAACTGACTTTGGCGGTAAAGCTGATAATTCAGCTAAATCCTGCTCCTTATGAATTTCCTTTGTAATACCAGGCACATGGGCAGCACCTAAAACCGCTATAACTTTCTTCCCTGGCGCTTCCTTAATTTTTTGAGCTAAATACTGATCACGCTCATCGATTAACGGTGTTTTTAGCTTTGGAAAAGATTCTGTAAACTCTGCTAAAACAGCATTTAAAGTATCCTTGGACTTCATATTCTCCATTTCTTCTTCCGATATAGTATCCTTACTGAAAATACTAAAGAAAACGGAAGTAAGTAATTGTGATTTCCCAGTCCATCCAAGATTATGCCATATACGTGAAAAAGTAGTTTGGATATTACGATCTGCTAATACAAGCTCTGCTCCATTCTCTTTCGCACTTGCTATACCTTGAATCATTTCCTGACCTGGCTTTATATCAAACTGTTTAGCCATCCGATTTTGGAAAGAAGAAATTGCCAGGTTCATTAATAGTAGTGTAGCTTTCTTATCTTTAATAACCTTAAAAATATCTGTCTGTTTCCACTTATTATTATCAATAATAGATTGGTATCTTTGCTCATCCAATTCAATACAAACAGAATCTGGCTGTTCTCTATCGATAACTTCCTTTACCTGTTCTGCACTCTGTCTTGATACATGTGCCGTTCCGATCAATATAATTTCCTTATCATTCACATATAAACGTGTAATATTTTCCTCGGACATAAACTACTTCCTTCGTCTAATGTATTATCTCTTAGTAATACCATTAAGAGATTCTCTATCTTTCATAATGAAGTAGATTATCATAAATTTCAACGATGATTCCATTTTATTTATAAATTTTTTGAAAAAACTTTATTTTTTTGCCAAGTTCTCCCCACTAAGCCCGAGAAAAACGTTTCTTTGCGTAAACGTAAGTTACTGCCAGTGCCAAAACTAATACTGTTCCTTTAATAATATCAAATGCATAATAAGGTAAATTTAAAATGGTTAGGCCGTTCAATAAGATTCCAATTACTGCTGCTCCAAAAAAAGTACCCAGTGCATTAGGCTTCCCAATTCCTAAAACGGAATAGCCAACGAAAACTGCAGCAACTGCCTCCATTAAAAGTGGGGTACCAGCATCAATTTGACCCGAACCTACCCTAGCTGTGAATAATACTCCTGCCAATGAAGCAAAAATTCCAGAAATAATATAAGCGATGAACTTCACTTTACGTGTGTTCACTCCCGACAATGTTGCAGCTTCCTCATTTCCACCCGTCATATATAATATACGGCCCCAGCGTGTATGATTGAGAACAATATAAGCTACTACCACTAGTATTAACATAATCCAAACAGGTACAGGTAACCCAAGTAATCTACCTTGGCCGATCCAAAGAAATGCCTCTGAAAATTGCCCTGGAGCAGTTCCACCTGATGTAAGTGGCATATTATTGTAAATTGAGTATCCTTCTGTATATGTCCGATGAAAGCCCGCAACAATATACATCGTACTTAATGTTGCTAGTAAATCAGGAATACCTATAATTACAATAAGGAAACTATTAAACAAACCCACTAATACTCCAACTAGAATTGGTACAATTAATACAAGCCATAAAGGCATCTCATACCAAACCATTAGAGATGCCGTCACAACTGTCGATAGCGACATTGTAGACCCTACACTTAAGTCAAAACCTCCTACTACAAGTGTGAAAGTCACTCCCAATGCTAATAGGGTAACGATAGAAATAGAGCGTAGAATATCTGTGAAATTTGCATATGTAAAAAAGGCATCACTTATTGAACTAAAATAAATAATAATACAAATAAGTAACGCAATAGCCCCAAACTTAAATAAAAAATTGATACCTCTTTCTTGCAACTTATTTTTCTTTACCACCGCTTGCATAAAGCAAAATCCTTTCCTGGGTCGCTTCTTTCCGTGATAATTCCTTCACGATTTGACCATCATACATAACTAAAATGCGATCAGAAATTCCTAGAACTTCATGAATTTCACTTGAAAAGTAAAGACAACCCTTCCCTTTTTCAGCAAACTCACGAACCATCCTATAAATATCTGTTTTTGCACCAATGTCTACGCCTTTTGTTGGCTCGTCGAACAAATAAAGAGCCGAATCGAGAGAGGTCCATTTACCAATGGCAACTTTTTGCTGATTTCCTCCACTTAAATAAACAAGTGGTGTCTCTGTACTACTTGTTTTAATCTGTAAACGCTCAATAATCTCTTTCGCAAATGACTTTTCTCTCCTTTTATTCATAAATAAGAAACGAGAAAAACTTTGTAAATTAGGGAAAGATGCATTGGTTTGCAATGATTCATGAACAAATAGCCCTTCTTTTCGTCTTTCTTCTGGAATTAGAGCCATGCCTGCTTTTATCGCATCTTTTGGATGCTTTATTTTTAAGGTGTTTCCTAAGATTTCAATACTTCCTTCTGTATGTGGAGAATATCCAAATAATGTTTTAGCTAACTCTGTTTTTCCTGCCCCAACAAGACCGACAATACCAACAACTTCTCCTTCAGACACTTGAAAAGAAATATTCCTTACCTTTTCTCCTCTCGAAATATCTTTAACACGAAGTAATATATTTCCCAATGTATGTGTACGAACAGGAAAATCTTTGCTATAAGAAGTTCCTAGCATAGCTTCAATAATCTCTTCTTGGCTAGTCTCGGTAATATTATAGGTCCCTACTAACGTACCTTCGCCCATAACAGTTATCCGATCGCAAATTTCAAATACTTCTGGTAGTCGATGAGATATGAATATACACCCTACTCCATTTGCTTTTAGCTTTTTAATAACTGAAAATAACTTTGTAGATTCATAAAGAGATAGGGGCGCCGTTGGTTCATCGAAGATAATAATCTTTGCAGAACTTACTAGCGCACGCGCTATCAATACCAACTGTTTTTCTGCCAGAGAAAGCATAAATGCTGGTTTTTCTACCGGTATATCCTCAGCTTGTAATTGCTTTAAGGCATTTTGTGCTACGCTATGTAGTTTCTTTTTGGAGATAAATATATTAGTACCAGCAACAATGGAATCCAGCAATATATTTTCTGCAACCGAGAGCTCTGAAACGATTGCAGTATCTACCTCTTGATATACACAGTAGATTCCAAAATCCTTTGCGACTTTAGGGGAATGTATACGTATTTTTTCTCCTTCTAACAAAATTTCTCCCTTGTCATGCTCATACACACCCGAGAGTACTTTCATAAGTGTACTTTTTCCTGCACCATTTACACCAAGTAAGGCATGTACTTCACCTTTTTTAAGTTCAAATTCAGCCTTTTTCAGAGCATTTACTTTTCCAAATGATTTATCTATAGCCTTCATATTAAGATAAGAATTCTGCATCGATTGCTCCTTTCTTAGAAAAAGCTGTCCCATAAACAGGACAGCTTAAATTCTTTTTAAGTTATCTGTTTTCTTCTAATCCTTTTAATTCATCTGTGTAGCCTTGATCGCTTGCTCCCCAACCTTCAATATGATCACTGAGTTCATTCGTCGTTACTGTTTCTTCCGGCAATTTAGAGGCTTCTACAAAAACTGGCTCTAATACGACTTTTTCTTCTACATTACCCCCACTAATTTTTTGATATAAATAACGAACTTGAATACGACCGATATCCTTAGGATCTACCGCTGCCGACGCAACCCAGGGACTATTGTCATTTTGAATCATTTGTAAATCTTCATCACTCATATCGATACTATATACCTTAATATCCGTACGCCCTGCTTGTTCTATTGCTCGAACTGCACCTTTGGCAAACTCGTCCCACGCAGCCCAAACAGCTGTAATTTCACCTTCGTTAGGGTATTGTTTTAATACCGCTTCCATTTGTGACTGAGTATCTAAAGCAGTATTTTGTGTTGCTGCTCCGAATGTCGCGATTTCTTTAATCCCTGGATTCTCTCCTAGAAAATTCTCATATGCTATTTGTCTTCTTTCCATCGGTGCAAAACCTGCTACCCATATTTTCACGATATTCGCTTCACCATTTGAATCTTCCGCTAGTTTTTCTAGCGTCATTTGGGCCATTTTTTCATCACCTTGTTCTAAAGAAGTTACTCCTTCAACTTCAACTCCCGCATCAAATGCGACAACCGGAATTCCCTTTGCAACTGCATTCTCTACCCCTTGGTTCAGCGCTTCTTTGGTACCGTGATCTATTAAAATACCGTCAACCCCTTGGTTCACCGCGGCATCCAAATTGGAAGCCATTTTAGATAAATCCCCTTCAGAAGTAAACACTGTGACAGTTCCACCAAATTTCTCTACTTGCTCTTTTACACCTTCAATATATTGAGCTGAAAATGTCCCTAAATTTTGTTGCATAACCAATGCAATTTTCTTGCCAGCTAGCGGATGGTCTGAAGCCTCTGCCTTACTGCTAGATGAAGTACTTACTTCTCCCTCTGCTTTTGGTTGACATGCGGCTAACAATACTCCAATAACCATAATCGCAAATAATAACCAATACTTATTAGTTTTCATAAATTTTCTCCTTTTCATTTGAAACCGCTAGTTGAGTTGAAATGTTTTCACTATAATTTGGATAGATAATACCTTTTTCTGTAATAATAGCGCTTATATATTTTGATGGTGTCACATCAAACGCAGGATTGAATACTTTTGTATTTACTGGGGCAATAGCTTTGTCGTTAATAATAATAATTTCCTCTGCTTTCCTTTCTTCTATTGGTATTTCTTCTCCATTATTTATGGATAAATCGAATGTAGAGGATGGTGCGGCCACATAAAATGGAATTCCATATACGGAAGCAAGAATAGCTAAGTTAAGAGTTCCTATTTTGTTTGCTGTGTCACCATTTTTAGCTATCCGATCAGCTCCAACAATAATTGCTTCTATTCCTTTTGCCCCTATTGTGTGAGCAGCCATACTATCGGTAATAAGTGTCACATCGACACCTGATTGCTGTAGCTCCCACACTGTCAGCCTGCCTCCTTGAAAGACAGGTCTAGTTTCACATGCAAATACTTCAAACTCTTTGCCACGTTCTTTTCCTAAGTGAAAAGGTGCTAATGCGGTACCGTACTTTGCAGTAGCAATAGAACCCGCATTGCAAATAGTCATTACTTTGGTTTTATCTTCAAATAAAGAAAGTGCAAATTCACCAATATTCTGACAGGACTCCTCGTCTTCCTTATGGATTCTCATTGCTTCTTTAACTAGTAGCTCTTTTGCAATCAGAACATTATCCATATGACTTGCTACTTTTAGCAACCTCTTAAGTGCCCAAACCAGGTTGACAGCAGTTGGTCGCGATTTGCCCAAGTATGTTGCATCCTTTTCTAGTATTTCTAGAAAATCTATCATTGAATTTGTTTTATAGTTCTGCGCCTCCATAGCTAATCCATATGCCGCCGTAATCCCTATGGCAGGAGCTCCACGAACTTTTAGGGTAATTATGGCCTCGTAAACATCTTTAAGTGTTTCTAGTTTTATATAGACAATTTCATGCGGAAGCTTCTGTTGATCTAAGATTATTAACTGCTTACCTTCCCACTTAATTGATAATGGAATACTCACTTTTTATTTCTCCTAACAACTCAATTACTGCATCTATTGAGTCTATTTCCTTATGACTCACTATTAATCTTTCACCAGCCTTAAGAGTTTGTTTTTTTAGTAAAATTCGTTGTTCTTGGTTTTCAATACTATCCAAGTCCTTCACATGTGCCAGTCCAATTGTTCTACGAATAAGCTCACACCCTGCAAATCCTAATGAATCATGAAATATTTTCCCTAACACAAATGCCTCATATCCCTCAACGTCATTAAATAAGTCAAATTCACTCTGTTTCAAATACTCCGAAAATTTACCGGAGAAAGTGATCCATGTGTTATGAATATGACTATGTATGACTTCACGTTGTTCGCCTTCTCTGGTTATAGATTGAACTATTAAATTTGCCAAAAATAAGCCTATATCAAATCCAATAGGACCATAAAAAGCAAACTCTGGATCTATTACTTTAGTTTCTTCTTCACTCGCAAATATACTTCCCGTATGAAGATCTCCATGTAGCAAAGCTTCAGCTTCTGTCAAAAAGCTTCTTTTTAATTTTGCTACTTCGAGCTTTAATAAATTATTATTCCATATTTCTTCCACTTCTGATCGTAATGCAGGTTCAAAGTCATTAGTTTCATGATTAAAAAAAGGATCCGTAAAGATTAAGTCCTCCGTGATCTTACACAATTCTGGATTAGAGAATTCTACAACAAGCGCTTTTTTTTCGAAGGGATGAAGTGCAAAATCAGAAGTATGAAAAAGTGTCGAAGCCAGATATTCCCCAATGTCAGATGACAGTTTAGGATAGGACTCCCCTTTTATCAAACCCTCACGCACTATTTCTAGATGAGATAAGTCTTCCATAACCGTGATTGCTAAATTTTCATCTGTTGCATAAACTTTGGGAACTAGAGCGGCAGCATATTCTCCATGTTTTTGTAATGCACTCGCTTCAATCTTTGCCCTTTTCAGTGTAAGTGGCCAACTCTCCCCGATTACTTTTGCATAGGGTAAGGCCTGTTTAATAATAACTCCATGCCCACTTGCTCGATTTGCTATATGGAATACATAGTTTAAATTTCCATCACCAATCTCTTCACAAACTAATGGAGCTTCGTTCGAGAACAATGATAATTCAATTGCCAGTGAAATTGCCGTTTCTTTAGTTAATGCTTCGTATTTTTTCGTCGCTACTACCGCCATTACTATCTCCCTCTCATTTAAAAAATAAAAAACCTCTTTCCAAAAGAAAGAGGCTAAGAATAAGAGATTCTGAACCTCTTATCTCTCAGAAAGTAAACTTTCTGATGGAATTAGCACCGTGCCTTACGGAATTTTACATTCCGGCGCATAAAGCGCCCCGTCTCACAACGGTATTACGGTCGGTTGCTGGGCGTCATCGGGCCATTATCCCTCTGCCTGCTCTTGATAAGAGTGCGGTACTACTATTGATGTTTGTTTAGAATCCTAGCATACTAGAAAAAGTTATGTCAACAGTATTTCGAATAAATATAATTTTTAATTTTTTTGTTGACAGAATTTTTAATGCATGGAATAATCAATGTAATTTATTAAATAATTCAACTGAATATTTTCTTATTTAGAGCAGGTGGAGGGACAAGCCCTATGATACCCGGCAACCGATTCAATTTTGAACACGGTGCTAATTCTTGCAGCCAACAGGCTGAGAAATAAGAAGTTGTTAAACTATTAACCTCTTCTTATTTGAAGAGGTTTTTTATATTATCCGTTGAGCGCTTGCGCTTTTCTTATATTCTATCCAGCTCCTCGTGCCGCTTCAGAATTTCAGCAAAGGAACAAGACGCCTTTTCGTGAAATTCTTCAAGCGCTAGTCGGAGGCCCACAGGATGTAGGTCAGTCAGTCGTTGCGAAATGTTTTTTTATTTTGCGACGAGCTTTGCGCAGGAGCACCACGATGTCGCGAACTTAGACTGACTTCCCAAGCATAGACGCTTGCACATTTATTAAGTTAGGAGTGAAAAAATGAGCGGAATTACCGCGCACTATCAACTATACGGAAAATCTGGTTCTTTTGAAAAAAAGGCGGAAGATATTGCACTTGGATTGACTATTGGTTCTTGGACCAGTTTAGCTTTATTAGAACAGGAACAGCTAAAAAAGCATAAAGGAATTGTAATATCTGTTACTGAATTTAAGGACATCCTACATCCCATTCAACCGGAAAAAATTAAGGGAGAAATTAAAATATTCTATCCTGCAGCAAATTTTTCTACTGATATTCCGGCAATTTTAACAACAGTCTTCGGCAAACTATCGCTAGACGGTGAAGTAAAGTTATTAGATTTACAATTCGATCTAAATATGTTGTCTCATTTCCCTGGTCCACGCTTCGGCATACAAGGAATCCGAGAAATATTAGGAGTCCATGAACGCCCACTAGTTATGAGTATATTCAAAGGAGTCATTGGGAGAGATATTGACTATTTAGCCGAGCAGCTTAAACAGCAGGCACTCGGTGGAGTTGATCTTGTAAAAGATGATGAAATTCTATTCGAAAACCCACTTACTCCTTTTGAAACACGTATTACTACTGGGCGCGAAGTCTTGAGGCAAGTGTATGAAGACACCGGGCATCGTACTTTATATGCAGTAAATTTGTCGGGACGTACATTCGAGTTAAAAGATAAGGCCAAAAAAGCCCGAGAACTTGGAGCAGATGCACTCCTATTTAATGTTCACACTTATGGATTAGACGTTCTTCAAGAGCTAGCGGAAGACGAGGAAATCCAATTGCCACTTATGGCACACCCGGCTTATAGTGGAGCATTAACGTCCTCAGCATTTTATGGGGTTTCAACATCACTAGTTCTTGGAAAACTTACTCGTTATGCAGGAGCAGACTTTTCATTGTTCCCTTCTCCTTATGGTAGCGTTGCGCTTGAAAAGTCTATAGCTCTTTCTTTAGGTGAAGAGCTAACAAAAATCAGCAAGGTTAAACAATGCTTTCCAGTTCCATCTGCAGGAATTCACCCCGGTCTCGTACCACTATTAATGGATGACTATGGAATTGATAGCATTATTAATGCAGGCGGGGGTGTACATGGGCATCCCGCAGGTGCAACAGGAGGTGGTTTAGCTTTTAGGCAGGCCGTATCAGCTGTTTTGGAAGGTATTCCGTTAGAACAGGCAGCGAAACAACATAGTGAACTAAAAACAGCAATTGAATTATGGGGGTGATTATATGAGTAAACTTGTAGTTTTTTGTGACTTTGATGGAACCATTACCAATCAGGATAATATTATGGCAATTATGAAAAAGTTTGCTCCACCAGAATGGACACCGATTAAAGATGATATTTTAGGTCAACGAATTTCCATACGAGAAGGCGTAGCAAAAATGTTCGCTCTCCTACCTATCGAGTCAAAAGATGAAATTATTTCTTTTGTACTTAAGCAGGCGATTATTCGCGATGGATTTAGTGAATTTGTATCCTTTACAAAAAAGCATGACATACCACTTTATATCGTAAGTGGCGGTATAGACTTTTTCGTCCATAAGCTACTAGAACCATTCGGGCCATTTGCAGGAGTTTATTGTAATACATCAGAATTTTCCAAGGATACAATTCACATTGATTTTCCACATAGCTGTGATGAACAATGCACGAGCCAAGGCTGTGGTTGCTGTAAACCATCTATTATTCGTACTCTGCTTGACCAAGATGCTATGAGTGTTGTAATTGGCGATTCTATTACTGATTTAGAAGCAGCAAAATTGGGAGATATCATTATCGCAAGAGACTTCTTAATCGAAAAATGCGAGGAAATAAATATTCCCTATGAGCCATTTGAGAACTTCCACGATGTGATAAAGATTATTGATGCTAAATTAGGTGTGAAATTATGACTTTACAAGATAAATGGGAAGAACTTGCGAATATAAAAGATGAGTTAGCTGCAAGAGATTGGTTTATGGGGACTAGCGGAAATCTTGCTATTAAAGTAAATGATAATCCTATAGAGTTTTTAGTAACTGCAAGCGGAAAAGATAAAAAAAAGAGGACTTCAGAAGATTTTTTACTTGTTGATGCCACTGGAAATCCAGTAGAAAATACTCATTTAACTCCATCTGCCGAAACATTACTACACTGTGCAATATATCGAGAGACAAATGCAGGTTGCAGTCTACACATCCATACAGTTGCCAATAACGTTATCTCTGAATTATACGGCGATAAAGGTTCAGTTGATTTTCAAGGCATTGAACTTATTAAAGCATTTGGAATGTGGGAAGAGGATGCAATACTCTCTATACCAATTATTCCAAACTACGCTCATATTCCGAAACTTGCAGAAGAGTTTACATCTTTTATTTCTGCTGACAAGGGAGCTATACTTATTCGGAACCATGGTATAACAGTTTGGGGAAAAGATGGGTTCGAAGCTAAAAAACTCCTTGAGGCTTGTGAGTTTTTATTTCAATATCAATTAGCATTACATCAAATACACTCAAAATAGAAAGGAAGATTTTTGATGGCTATTATTAAAATCCAAGAAACAAGTGAAACAATTGAAGTACAAAACGAGGTAGCAGCATTTTTAGAAAGTCAGGAAGTAATTTATGAACATTGGGATAATGACAAGTTACCAGAAAATCTTCGTGAAAAATTCGACTTAAACGACGAAGAAAAGCAAGAGATTCTACAAGCTTTCCAAGTGGAAATAGACGATATCTCTACCCGTCGTGGCTATCAAGCAGCTGATATTATTTCTCTATCTGATTCAAACCCTAATTTAGATGAACTGTTAAAAAATTTCGAACGCAAGCACCTTCATACGGACGATGAAGTTCGTTATATTGTAAGTGGCCATGGTGTCTTCATAATACAAGGCAAGGACAAAGGCTACTTTGAAGTTCATCTTTCACCTGGTGATTTGATATCCGTACCTGAGAATATTACACATTACTTCACATTATCAGAGGACCGTAAAGTTGTTGCTGTTCGCATATTTGTAACAACAGAGGGCTGGGTTCCAGTTTATCAAGAGGAAGCAGTAGAACAATAAAAATAAATACTCCTTGTAGGAATTAACTAAGGAGCAGCTTCCAATCTATTTCTCTAAAAATAAGAAAAAACGGAACTAGAGCAAAGCTACTTTCCTATTCATAGAAGGACTGACAGTCTAAGTACGCGACATCGTGGTGCTTCTACGAAAAGCTCGTCGCAAAATAAAAAGAAATTTCTCAACGACTGTCTGATCCACATCATGTGGGCCTAGAATATGCAAATTCGTTCGTTATTTCGCTTCTTTGTTTAGTGAATACTTATTATTTCCCTGTATTTCCACTAGCATAAAAGAAAATCACCTTTTTCATCCTTCCTTTCAAAATAGAACCCCTAATTTCACGGGTCCCTTTTATATACTTAATCTTAAAAAAAGTGGATGACTCATTTTATGAGTTCATCCACTTTTTTCATGTCTATTCGGTAGATACCTTTAATATCTCGTAAAATACATCCATTTGCTTCAAAAATACGTCTCATAGGGGCATTCCCTGTGTCTGTACTTCCTACATAAGTTTTGGCACCTAATGTTTTCAAAAGTTCCAATGTAATAGAATGAAATATCTTGCCATATCCTTTTCCTCGTCGCTCTGGTACAACCCCAAAATAAAACATTCTTCCCTCATCAGTAGTACCCTGTTCAATATGAGGAATACTGATTCCATAATTCATACCATCTTGAGAAAAGATAAAGCACTGTTCTCGCCAATCAGTACCTAATTCACGTTCAAGTGACTCCATTATTTGACTGATAGAAAACAACTTATTCTTGTTAGCCGAACCACTTCTGCATGAATCGTACAATATAGCAAATTCCGAATCAGTAACTAGGCTATTAGAAAGTGCATCTACTTGAAAAGTACTTATATTATTAAATGGGCCCACCAATGTCTTTGTATACTCCACAATAGAAGACACTTTCTTGAAACCACGCTTTAACAGCCAATCCTCATTCTCTTCATCCATCAGAAGAGATAGATAGGCTACTTTTTGTGCCTTCCACTCTGTTAATAATTTATCAAATGCAACTAAGTATTCTATGTTTGGAATATGAGATACTTTTAGCTGATCCACAAGCCAGTATTCTTGGTCTTTTTTAATCAGATTGAAAAGGTTCACCTATCGATTCCTCCAAGCGGTTGTTAGCTTAATGTTCGTTTTAAGAAAGCTTTTGTTCGTTCTTCTGTTGGATTGTTAAAGATTTGTTCAGGAGGACCTTCTTCGGCAATTACTCCTTTATCCATAAAAACAACTCGATCAGCAACTTCTTTAGCGAACTCCATCTCATGTGTAACTATTAACATAGTAAGGCCCGTACCTGCTAGCTCTTTCATCACTTTCAGCACCTCTCCAACCATTTCTGGATCAAGTGCCGAGGTTGGTTCATCAAATAACATGACATCTGGTTCCATAGAAAGTGCTCTAGCTATCGCAACACGTTGCTTTTGACCGCCTGATAATTGCTTTGGTTTGGCATTTACATAATGATCCATTCCGACTACTTTTAAGTATTTTAACGCAATTTTTTCGGCATCTTCTTTAGAGCGTTTTAACACTTTTACTTGACCGACCATACAGTTATTTAACACATTATGGTTATTGAATAAGTTAAATTGTTGGAAAACCATTCCTAGCTTTGTTCGGTAGGCATGAATATCATGTTTTTCATCTAAAATATTCTCCCCGTTATAAATAATTTGTCCGCCACTGGGCTTTTCTAACAAGTTTATACAACGAAGTAAGGTGGACTTTCCTGATCCAGAGGAACCTATGATGCAAACAACTTCTCCCTTGTTCACCGAAAAATCTATATCTTTTAGAACCTCATGATTTCCGAAGGATTTACTTAAATGTTGAACTTCGATGACATTTTCCACAGATTTTTCCTCCTTCGTTTAATCTAAATTAGTATTATTTTTGGTTACCATAAGTTGTGGTGGTGGCTGTCCAATCATGCTGTAGTTTTCTGGTCCATCTAATTTTCTTTCTATATAACGTAATATTAATGTTACAGTAAACGTCATGACGAAATACAAAATACATGCTATAAAGAAAGGCTCAAAGTACTTAAAGCTTATACCTGCAACTGTTTTCGCTTGAAAATATAGTTCCGTGACACCGATCACATTTAATACCGAAGTATCTTTAATATTTATGATAAATTGATTGCCTGTAGCTGGCAAAATATTGCGGATTACTTGAGGTAAAACAACACTCCACATTGTTTGAACGTGATTCATGCCAATTGCTTGTGCAGCCTCAAATTGCCCTTTATCAATCGAGATGACACCACCTCGCACAATTTCTGCCATATAAGCACCCGTGTTAATCGAAACAATGAATATCGCTGCCATAGTGCGGTCCATATCTATTCCAAAGGCTAGCGCGGACCCATAGAATATCACCATTGCTTGTACAATCATTGGTGTTCCTCTGAAAAATTCAATATATACAGAAAGTATCAGATTAACTATTTTTAATAGAATGCGTTTTAGTTTTCTTTCGGGCGTAGGAATTGTACGAATAACCCCTGCCAGCAAACCAATAACCGCTCCAATAATCGTCCCAATTATAGAGATTAATAACGTCATTCCTGCTCCACGAAGGAACATCGGCCAGTTACTTGTAATCATCGAAATAATATATTCTATGCTCATGTATTTCCCTCCTTCCAAATAAAAACCGACTGCAAAAAGATGCAGCCGGTATCACTTCATCCTTATTTCGCCGCTGGTTGGTTATGAATAGCAGCATCCATAATTTCTTGTCGCTCTTCTTCAGAAATTTCCGCTAAAATTTTGTTGATTTGCTCAGTTAAATCACTATCTTTTTTCAACCCTACTGCCACTGCTGTATCCTCTTCTGCAGCTTTAAATCCTTCTGTAAATTCAACCATTGCGAAGTTTTCATTTGCAGAAGAAGCACTAATCCCTTCTGGGCGTTCAGATACATAGCCATCAATAACTCCAGATTCCAATGCTACACGCATTGCGGAGAAGTTATCAGATGCTGGTTGTTTTTTCACACCTTTAATTTGATCGATTACACCATAATGTGAAGTATTCAGCTGGCCTGTGATTTTAGCACCACTAAAGTCTTGAATAGAAGTAGCCCCTTCAAAAGAACCACCTTTTTTCACAACCATAACAAAGTTGGATGTGTAATAGTTTTCCGAAAAGTCAATTGTTTCTTTACGCTCTTCAGTAGGTGACATTCCTGCGATAATTGCATCGATTTTATCTGATTGTAATGATGGTACAAGTCCATCCCATTCTGTTTTAACGATAACTAGTTCTTTTCCTAATCCGTCTGCAATGCGTTTAGCAATTTCTACATCATATCCACCGGCATATTCTGCGTTACCATCAATCTTCACTCCACCATTGGAGTCATCTAGTTGTGTCCAGTTAAAAGGTGCATAACCAGCTTCTAAACCTACTGTAAACGTATCTACAGCTGCTTCTTTAGTATCGTCAGAGGAAGATCCTGAAGTTTCTGTAGTATCTGTTCCACATGCTGCTAATAAAAACAAAAAGCTTACGAATATCGTTAAAAATACTAATCTCTTTTTCATTATAATTACTCCCTTTTTATCAATATATGTTCTTACTTATAAAAAAAGACAACTTGTACAAAAAAAGACCTGAGATGAACTCAGGTCGCAATATGTATAGTTGCCCTAAATCCTCTACTTTTCCCAAATGAGATAGCACACCATTATAAACTGGGATGTTTATAGTGGACAGTCCTGCAATTATTAACTGCAGACCCAGCAAGTAATACCGAGCAATATTACAAACTTCGGCGATATTTCCTTCTCCATAGAATCATAGCTTCTCAAACTCCACTAAGGACTGTTAAATATCGCGCCTCTACCTCACTATATTAAGTGAGGCTGTATTCAATTATGTTTCATAGTTTACAATACACATATATTTCTGTCAACTACTTTAGAATTATATTTAGCTAAGTATATGTTATAATGAATAGATGCGTCAAAAAAATAAAGAAATTTAGTTATCAAAGCGTCTACCCGCATGGATAATTATTTTTTATTAGGAGCTGATATTATGAGATCTGTCCAACTTACAGATCACAAAGTAACTGAAGAGAAAGACACAGACTATTCATTAGAGAAGGTGCCCCGTAGCCAAAGAAATATGGGTTGGTTAAGCATAACCAATATTACGTTCGGAATAGCCACTGCGATTTTTTACTTTCAAATGGGGAGTGTAATGGCTCTTCAATTTGGAGCAATTAATGCTATTATCTCCTCTATTTATGCAATAATAGTTGCCGGTATACTGGGAACCCTCATTGCTTACTTATCTGCAAAATCTGGAATGAATGTCAATTTATTATCTAGAAGTGGAGGCTTTGGCTATATAGGTGCTTCCTTAACATCCTTCCTCTATGCGACAAACTTTATTATGTATTGTGCATTTGAAGGTCTCATTTTAGTTTCCGCGGTTCATACCTTCTTCCCCAACCTACAAGAGTGGGCATTAATCATTTTCTTCGGTTTTATCGTTATACCTTTAAATTGGTTTGGCATTAAACAGCTAGATAAATTACAAAAGAGGTCTTTACCTATATTCGTTGTTTTCTTAATAGCAGCTATTGTTATTTCGTTTTATAAGACTCCAGTATTTGAAGGACCTTTTTGGACTTATCTACCTGAAGGAGTTCAAGTTGGAGGACAAGCTTTACTTCTATGCATAGGAGTTCAACACGGAATAATGGGTCTAACAGCCCTACTAGCTTCGGATTATGCACGTTTTTTAAAACCGAAGGATATTAAAGTTGGATCTGTGGCAATCGGTTTTATACCACAAATTTTCTGTTTCGGTATTATGGGTGGTCTAGGCATATGGTTTGGTGTTCGCTTAGGTGAACCGAATCCAGGAGTTTATATTGTAATGCTTCTTGGCATTGGCGGAGCATTATTCACTATGTTAACCCAACTACGTATAAATATTACTAATATATATAGTAGTTCCTTATCTTTATCCAACTTCTTTGAAAACATCTTTAAATTTACTCCCGGGCGTCGGTTTTGGGTAGTCGTAAGTGGAATCAGCGCAATAGCCCTAATGCTTGGTGGCATTGTTGATTACTTAGATACCGCTATGACATTTCAAGGTGTATTTTTACTTTCATGGGCAGCTATACTAGTTACCGATGCATTAATCGTAAAAAAAGTTTTGAAAATTGGTAATGGTTATTATGAGGAGCGCCAAGAATATTTATACAAATGGAATCCCGTTGGAGTTGTATCTTTGATCGTATCTAGTGGCTTAGGCACATTTGCAGCACTAGGTTATATGGGGAATTTTTTACAAAGTACTGCTGCTTTTTTTGCAGCCATTTTAGCAGCAATTCTTACAGTTTTTATTGCGGTATTAACAAAAGGTAAGTATTACAATAAAGGCACTGCCGATGATATTCCCAATGAAGATTATATTGCATAAACATTAACTACTTCTTTCAATTTAGTTAACCCCTAATCCCTAATGAATAAATCAAAAAAATATACTCATTATTGACATGAAAAAAGTAATCCATTTTTTGAGTTAACACTCGGGATGGATTACTTTTCACTTCTTTCATCTTCATTAAAGAAAATCGTGAATCCAAAGTGAAAATAAGCTTAACTTCCAAAAGTGCAGTTTCGTCTTTAACAATTTATATTATCAACAGGACATCAGTTTCATCTGTGTTACAAGTCACTTTCTTTTTTCTATACTATTGTTAACAACATTTGCTATATTGTGAATGGTATTTTCAAGAGAGTCTATTTTATTTTCAAATCGATGCAACAAATAAATAGTGACTACAATGGGAAATCCGAAGTTTCCAATTAATTGTATAATATTTTCCTCCCCAATCATGAGTATCCCCCTTTCCCTAGTTTTTACCATTCCACAAGCAGCGATATACCTGTTGAGTAAAACCAATTAAATAACTATAATCTTTTGACTGACTTGTCCCTAAAATAGAAAATCACACTTCTACTTAATTTTAAAATTACCTTTGTATAAATTATTTAATATTTATTATATTATACTAAATTTTTATCATTTTTAGAATAATTATAAGTTGGGAAATATGCTTTATGTCCTTAGACTATTAATACCTAACTCAAACGAATTTCATAATATGATGAAATTTTAATATTTTATAATAAAATTCGGATAATTATACTACCTATATTCGACAATCTTCTACCACTTTCTATGTTTTTCTACAACGCATTAGTCATTTTGAGTCGAACGATTGAAAAAGGGTATTTAGCTTTTTTCAAGAATTAGTACATTACTAATTCATAAGGGGTGAAGAAAATGAGTAGTATAGGTCATATAATAAAATCAGAAAGATTAAACCAAAGTATGAAACAAACAACATTGGCCAAGGGAATCTGCTCTACATCCTACTTAAGTAAAATAGAAAATAATTTAACCGTACCAAGTGAAGAAGTAATAACGTTTTTACTTAAAAAACTAAATATAGAAATAAATCAAGTATCCAATGAAAAAGAAAACAAAGTTATTGTTTCGTTATGTGAACTGTACAAAACTGGAATTCTGAAAAGGGATAAGGAATTTATAAGAGAATCCTTGCATAAATTCACCAGCCAAAAGCTATATTTTTTACAACTTAATAATTACTATAGTTATCACATTTATATGTTTCGTCTCTTGTTAATACTGGATGAAGAGAAGGATATCCTCCAATCTACCTTTAACGTAATTGCGAAAATAAAAGATGATATAGATGATAAACAAAAGTTTATTATTAATTTAAATCTTGGCCTTTATCATTATTTGAATGGAAATTATCAAGATGCATTAAATCAATTGGAAAAGTCATTAAAATTCATAAATAATGGGATCAATGAAGAATGGGAAATAGCAGATTTTAATAATGTACTAAGCTTAACGTACTTTAAATGTAATGAATTTTTTAACGCTATAAATTATGCGTCAAAATCATTACTTTATTATAAGGACAATCTTTTATTTGAAAGAGCGATTGATAATTACATCGTTATAGGAATTGCACATAAAAAAATGAGAAAATACGAAGAAGCAGAAAAAAACTATAATTTAGCAGGGAAACTGGCAATAGATTATAGACTGATTAATTATGAGGAGGTGATCTATCAAAATTTAGGTTCATTATATGCAATCCAGGGGAGTCATGAAAAAGCAATCGAGTTTTATAATCTTAGTTTAAAAATTAAGGAAGAAGGTTGTAACACCGATGGGTATTTATTAACAATTCTATCTGTTATAAAAGAGTATTCCAAACAGTCCGATCATCAACAGGTCCTCGAATGGTGTAAGAAAGGCTTAGATAAAATAGTGGGAGAGAAAAACTCTAGCAAAGAATATATTTCTTATTATTTTCACTTAGAAATATATAAGAATTATCATAATTCAACTGACGAACTTGAAATGATATTAAAGGAAGCTATTAATTACTTTGAACAAGAACAGGATGAACGACATGTTCAAAAGTATTCCATTTTGTTAGCAGATTACCTTTTTAAACAAAACAAATTTAAAGCTGCAAGTTTATATTATCAAAAATCAAATCAGATTCTATTTAAACAAAAATTTATTAATAAATGGGAGGATTTATAAGGTGAAAAAGAAAATTGTATTACTAACCCTATCAAGCATTGTCATCTTGGCTTTAAGCTTTACAACAAACATAAAACATATTGGTGAAGAAGAAACCCCAAGACCAACATCTATAGGAAATTCATTTATTTAAAACAACTTTCCACTGTGTTTTCTGCGTAGATTACTAATAAAACCGGTCATCCAAGTGGATAGCCGGTTTTACTGATTGTTGCTTTAGAAAACGGCTTATTTCACTCAACAAAGATATATAAAACCGTTTTTTCTAAAGAAAGATAATACTCTTCTTCTTTTTGTTGGTCGAATCGACCTTCCCACTTAGCCATAACAATTGACTAAACCTTCCAGTGGAATACCCACTGTTCCTACTTGTAACCACTTTCTGAAAAACAGATTAGATTAACTAGTAGTATATGGGCAACTTGTAAAATCATACAGTATTCTACATTTATATTTACGATGTAAATTTAACCTTAGATTATTTATAATTTTCTACTACTTCCAAATAAAGTACTTGAAGATATTTTTTTATATTTACCTTAATTTTAGAAGTATTTACCCTATTTTCTCCAATTTCAATTGTTAGTTTTCGAATCTCTTGAAAATCGAAGTATCGTGGCGCATAATGCTCGAATTCCGAGTTTGTATTATCAATGGCACCAATTGTAGCCATATGTTGCATAGCAGATAATATAGTTCTTCGTATTCGCTGTTCGATTGCCTTCATTTCTTTTTTTATATCTCCCGCATCCTGTTTCACCGCAAGCGATTCATATATATCTTTTAAGGGGGGAAATTTGTTCAAAGGATTACTATGATGAATAAGGATTTCCACTATCGAGATCAGATCATTGCATCCTACCTCACCCACTATCCCCATGTCGCTTAGCTTCGAGCTAACAATCTCTCTAACATTTTGCTTTTTTTGCACTGGCTTTAAAGAACCAATATTTGATAAGGAATCTTTTATCGCCCTGAGAGAATCCTTCAAACGAAATTGTTCTGCTGTTTTCGTTAAAATGCTCTGAACCTCCACACGATTAATCGGCTTATGTATAAAAAACTCAATACCTTTTATATATGCTTCTCCCACCATCTCTTTATTGACAACTTGCGAAATCATTATAAATTGCCCTTCAAATCCCTTACTTTTCAATTGATCAATCATTTCAAGTCCATCTAATTCTGGCATTAGAAAATCAATGAGAACAACATCCGGCTCTGTTGTGAGAATTGGTGATATACTTTCCACCCCATTTTCCGCTTCACCAACAACTAGTCCCAGCTCTCCCTCTGTTATGATTTTTTTAAGCATCAATCGGCTTGCTGAATCATCGTCTACAATATAATAGCGCAGTGTTCCTCCCTCACCTTCTCAAGTTTTTTGTTGGAATGTTAACTTTGAAAATAACACCCTTTTCGTGTGATTTAATGTGTATATTGCCTTCCAATGTAAGAATAATTTCTTTTGTGTGAGATAGCCCAATACCCGTTGCAGCTACTCCCTGATCATTGAACTTAGTTGTATAGCCTGGTTCAAAAACAATTACTTGATCTTCATCTGGAATACCTTTGCCAGTATCTTCAATCACAAACCACGTATTGTGAGACTCCTCATACATATCTATATAAATATCTCCGTCATAGAAAATTGCTTCTACTGCATTCGCAACCAGATTATTCAATATTGCCAATAACGGAATTTGCTGCTCCGTTTCAAAATCAATTGAAATAGTAGAGTGAATAACAATTCGTTTTTTCAACAATTCACTATATTTTTCATTGGCATGAATAACAAGTTGGAGTATCTCTGAAAGAAAATAACGTTTCTCCATTTTAGCTTTTGTAATTTTCTCCAATCCTGCTAAAATACGTTGGGAATCCTTTTTCACCTCATGAATTTCCTGCGAAACATGCAGTGCTTGAATACTTAAAGAATGACATTCTTGTTTTTTTAGCTGACGATATAAATCGTAGCTAGATGCAGTAATTTGTTCAATATGATTCATCGACTTTTGTAAATAAAGTGTTTCTGCATATAGATTGGAACCAACTTCTAGCATTTCCTGCATACGCTTGTTTTGTTCCATTATTGTAATGGAACTATATAAACCTACTACAAAATAACTTCGAAAAATGGCTACTAATGCTAATAATACCCATTCTTGAAACTCAAAATGCAAATCGCTTACTAACAAATAACGACCAATATGTTCCACACCATTAGCCGTAAACTCAATTGCTGTAGCAACTGCTCCAAGTAAAAGAGGCGCAGTTTTGAAACGTTCTAACTTTATAACACTTAAACCAACTGCAAATAGTAAATAAAATAAAAATGCGGGTAAATGATTCTCAAAGATTAGCCCAAAAGCATCATTCGTGAATAACATATCTTTCCCGATTCGTACAACTACAACAGCAACTCCTGTAAAAAGACCAGTGAAGACATACGAGGCTGGCTGAAGTATTAACAAAAGAAAGAAGAAAGCAGCACTTCCTAATCCAAAACGGAAGTCTTCCCCATTGAAAGGAATAACTTTAAATTCACTAGCAAGTACAGTAAATAATATTGTTATTGCCAAGGCACTCCATTTATTAGAGACTATTTGATGTCGTTTAATAACCATAAAACTCTCCTGTATGTATGGATGTATGTATTTAATAGTATGAGTATAACATTTCCAGGTCAACTTTAGACGAAGACCACATTGGTAGTATTGTATTTCCTATACATTTAAAACACACTATTATATAGTGACATTAGGTGATCATATGAAGATAAAAATGTATGTAAACAATGAAAAGATAATCGCAGGGATGACAATGAAGGATAAAAAGGAATTAGAACAGGGAAATATGGCTTTACATGCATGTATAAATCCAGAGCATATTTTAGAAAACCGTAAAAAGTTAGCAACTTCTCTATCTTGTGGGATTGATAATTTCGTTTGTGCCAATCAAACTCATAGCGTTCATTTTCATCGAGTAACACTTGAAGATAAAGGATCTGGCGCCAGAAGGAAAGATACAGCAATAGCTAATACGGATGCCCTGTATACATTTGAACCAAATATTGTTCTAACTAGCTTTACTGCGGATTGTGTTCCAGTTATTTTATACAATAACGTAAATGGTCTTATTGGTGTCATTCATTCGGGTTGGCAAGGAACGATTAAGGAAATTACCCCCAAGCTATTTAAGCATTTAATGGAGGTGGAAAACTGTAATCCAAGTGACTTCCATGTTCAAATAGGTGCTGCACTAAGCCAAGAGAAATTTGAGGTCGATGCAGATGTCTATGTAAAATTTAAAGACTTGGGCTATGCCAATGACTTTATGTATTATAAGGAATCCACCAACAAATATCATATTGATAATCAGTTGACTGTAAAAAAACAATGCGAACTTGCTGGAATCCCTTCTGACCAAATTACAATCGATCCTACCTGCACATTTTTGAGTCCAGATGGATTCTCCTATCGTGAAGATAAACAAGCGGGAAGACATTTAAGCTTTATAATGAGAAAAGATTAATCATCTACAAGAGGCTGGGACAGAACCCCAAAATAGCATTTTTCTCTGTGAGAAAAATGCTATTTTTTTGCTGTGCATAAAATTGATTTCCATTCCAGGGATGCTTTCCACGGGCGTGGCCTGAGCCTGCCTGTAGTCTCAGGCGCCACGCTATTCCTGTAGGAGTCGCCCCTCCATTTCAATCAATTTTATTAAATATCCATTATTTACTAAAATTTTCTCCTTATCCAATAAAATTTCTACTTCTGTCCCAGTCTCTTTATTTATTTCCAATTACCTTTTATAACCTTGTGTTTTTAACCTTCTGTTCATGCTGAAGTAACCACTCTTTTCTCCAGAGGCCTCCTGCATAGCCTGTTAGCTTACCATTTGTACCAATGATTCGATGACAGGGTATTACGATAGTTAACTTATTTTTACCATTGGCACTTCCTACCGCGCGTATTGCTTTTTCATTGCCAATAGAAATCGCAATATCTTTATAGGATCCTGTTTCTGCATAGGAAATACCTTTTAAAGCATTCCACACAGACTGTTGGAAAATAGTTCCATTCACCACGTATGGAAAGGTAAACTCATGCAGCTCTCCTTTAAAGTAATCATCTATTTGAGCAAGGCAATCTTTTAGAACCTGAGGAGTATTCTCCTGCAACGTATTTTCCATTACTTCTCTTTCTACAAAAAGAATGGAACTTATGGCTTGATCTGTCCCTTTTATTTCTAAAATCCCAATTGGTGATTTGTAGTCTACTGTATATAATTTATCCATCTAACTCATCCTTGTCTTTTTGTTTTCTATACTCACTTGGGGAGCAGTTTTGTAAACACCGAAAAACCTTATAAAAGTTTGATGAGCTTTGGAAACCAGTTTCATAGCAAACCTCTAAATTAGTTAAGCTCGTATTTTTCAACAGATAGACGGCTTTATCTATTCGGATTTTCTCTAAATAGCTACGAGGGGTTTCACCAGTTTCCTCTTTAAATAATCGTTCCAAATAATACGGACTCAGCCCAACATGATTTGCGATCTCCTGCAACTCTAGCTTTTGTTTATAGTTATTAACTAAAAAACCAATGACTTTTTTTACAACTTCTATATGGGGGGAGTGCTCAACCTCTGGCTTACACCTTTTACACGCACGATATCCCGCTTTTTCAACCTCTTGAATACCCTGAAAAAATTCTACGTTTTTCATTTTGGGCTTTCTCGATCGACAAGAAGGACGGCAATATATTTTCGTCGTTTTAACTGCCGTGTAAAATAGTCCATCGTACATTCGATCGCAGGTCATAATCTTATCCCACATTTCCTCGAAGGAAAGATGGAGAGTATTCATCAAAATCAAAATATTCACCGTCCTCATTTGATATCTTGTAATCCATTCTATCAACAGTTCTACAATACGGCGACCTCATTCTTGCTATTATGGTCGGAGGATGACTAGACCTTCATACTACGTCTCACTTTTTCTCGTTTAGTTTCATATACTTTTATGATTGGTCTTTTCATCGAAAGGAGGGAACGACATGGATGTATATGTTAGACCCGGGGATTCACTTTGGTATTATAGCCAATTATTCAGGATTCCTATTAGACTTATTATTGATTCTAACCGAAATATTAACCCACAAATACTTTCGGTAGGTTCACGTATTCAAATTCCAGGATTCGTTACTACTGAGTATCAAATTAGAACCGGAGACTCCTTATGGTCTATTGCTAGCAGTAGAAATCTTCCACTAGATGCACTTCTTCTAAGTAATCCTACTCTCAATCCAATACGACTACAAATCGGACAGACAATTAACGTTCCCGTAAGAGTAACTTGGAGGATTGTGAACGGAAAGCAAAATTACAATTACAGTACGATGATGAATGATATTAGGCAATTACAAACTGTTTATCCATTCTTACTGGTATCTGCTATCGGTAATTCAGTCGAAAATCGACAATTGCCTGAAATTTTAATAGGCAGTGGTGAAAAAAAGGTTCATTACAATGCTTCCTTTCATGCGAATGAATGGATTACGACACCCATCCTATTAACCTTTTTAAATGATTACGCATTGTCCTTAACTAACCAAACTGCTATTCGTGGACTTGATACCTTCCCATTGTATTCACAAACCTCATTGTCCTTAGTTCCAATGGTGAATCCCGATGGTGTGGATCTCGTGATAAATGGGGTTCCTGATGAAAGCCCTTGGAGAAGTAGAGTGATTGAGTGGAATAATGGTAGCTCTGATTTTTCCGGATGGAAAGCAAATATCAGAGGTGTCGACTTAAATGATCAATTTCCTGCGAAATGGGATCTAGAACGAGCACGAAACCCTAAAGTTCCGGGTCCGAGAGATTATGGGGGAGAAAGTCCATTATCGGAGCCAGAAGCAATTGCGATGGCAGATTTGACAAGGAGTCGTGATTTTGCAAGAGTACTAGCATTTCACACACAAGGAGAAGTGATCTATTGGGGATTTGAAAACCTCGAACCACCAGAGTCCGAAGCAATGGTTACTGAGTTTAGTAGAGTCAGTGGATACGAACCTGTACAAACAATTGATAGCTATGCTGGCTATAAGGACTGGTTTATCCAAGATTGGCGCAGACCTGGCTTTACTGTCGAGCTCGGCACAGGAACAAATCCCCTGCCTCTCTCCCAATTTGATGAAATCTATGAAGAGGCATTGGGAATCTTTTTAGCAGGACTGTACGTTTAATGTTTCAAAGACAATGCTGGAAAAAGTGGTTTTATACAACCTCACTTTTTCCGGCTTTATTTGTTTAACTTAGACTATGGACTCTGGTATCCAAACACTAAAGAAATTAACCAGATAAAGAAAACTATTCCCACAAAAATAAGTTCTATAAAATGGATTCTTAGAACCTTTTCATAATTCTGTTTTGCCTGTCGAATTCCCAAAAAGTCCACGTGATGGATGATATAGACGAACCCACACAAAAAAATAAGTCCAGACAAGCAATACATTCCACCTTCTAAAGTCATTACATTCATACCACCACTTATTTCAGTAAATGTATATCCTAGCTTTTTCGTTATTAAGTAGGAGAAAATTATTACTATGAATAGAAACAAAGACAAGCTATAAAAATGATTTCTATAATCAATTAAACTCATAAGCTTTCGAAATTTAGCGGTTTTTGATTTTAATTTTTCGTCATCTTCCATTTCCATATCATCATGGTACATCGAATAGAGAAAAGCTACTACAACCATTCCACAGAATATTATCGGTGATAATAAACTGACGGCTAATCCAAAATCAAAAATGGAGATAATAACTAAAACGATTAAGAGAACAACTACCAATCTCCCGCCCAATATATCTCTTTCATCCCATACTCTACGAATATACACTCTATTATCTTTCTGCTCAGACCCTTTCTGTACTTCTAAATCTAGAGGCTTTTTAAATTTAAATAAGAAGTAGGAGATAGCGATCAAACACATCCCTACTATTAAATAAACAAATGCCTCTCTTGGATAGGAAACAATCGAATCATATGACTCTACAATCCAAAGCCCGTCCAATACTATACAGAATAGGCCAATGATGAAAATATAAGGAGCAACTTTACTAATAATATTCTTCACTCCCTTTTTAAAGGTTTTTATATAGTTCACACTTCCTTCATTTCACCTTTTCTTAAATATTTGAATCCTCTTGGGATTATTTAAGATGGACTCTATAAAATCTCCTTTTCCGCGCGTATAAGATTCTCTGTCATTTGTACTTCTCGCTAATTCTTTTTTTAAACTTTCATATGCATGTGCAGCATCGAGATTCTGCCGTAAGTAATCTCTAAAAATTAGATGACGCTTTAATTCTTCGCTATTTTGAAGACATACATATAAATGATGTGCCATCCAGATTGTACCTTCATTGTCTTTTGGGACATTTTGATTGGTTCTGGCAAAAGCTTCCCTATTCTTAATTCCCAAATCTCCTTCATGATAGTAACCTAATTCCTCGAGTCCTTTTATCACTGGAGGAAGTAGATGGTTATTTTGGATGACAATATCAATATCGATTATTGGTTTAGAACTTAATCCTTTTACCGATGTGCTACCTACATGTTCAATAGACAGTATTAAGCTCCCTAATTTTTTTTGATAAATAGAAGATAAACAACGAAATGTTTTTTCCCACTCGGGATTATGTCTCTCAATTTTTATTTTCTGTTCCATAATTGTGTTCCCTTCGGCAAAGTTTCAATTGATCAATTAATAGGTGAAGATGAATGATACTTAGTTAAAGCATCCCTTCCCCCACAATTCTCAAATGACTCGTCACTTCAGATTATTTATCCTTATTTTATATTCGATATTCAATTTAAAAGTCCTTTAACTATGTAAATTAATAAATCAACCCTCTTTTAATCGTAGACTGTTTAGGAAAACATATAATTTGATCGATTCCTCTATAAACTGACCACTACATTTTTTGTAAAATTGATACTTTTAAAAAGACCAATTTCTTGTTAATGTAATTCTTAACTCATAAAAATCATTGAAAAGGAAGGTTTTAACTATGCAAAAAACAATAAGCTATTCCCCGGCACGTACTTTCGATTTAATTATTACATCTATGTTAATTGCCCTTGTCTTCATTGCTACAGTTATGTTAAACATTAAATTACCTATCACAGCAAACGGCGGTTTAGTTCACCTTGGGACAGCTGTACTCTTTATCTCTTCTATTTTATTTGGTCCTAAAAAAGGTGCTATTGCTGGTGCTGTTGGTATGGGTTTATTCGATTTAGTAGGTCCTTGGATTTTATGGGCACCAATTACGTTTTTAGCACGCGGCTTGCAAGGATATATCGTGGGTAAAATTGCTTGGTCGAAGGGACGCAACGGAAGTAGTTTAGCACTCAATTTAATTGCAACGATTGTTTCGATTCCTTTTATGCTAGGTGTCTATTATCTTGGAGAAGCAATCATATTTAAAAGTTGGATTGTACCAGCGGCCTCTATTCCTGGGAACATCGTACAAAATGTTGTAGGACTTTGCGTAGCCATCCCCGTTTGTGTAGTAATGAAAAAAATTCCATATTTTAAATAACTTTAAAAGTGGAGAATGCTTTATATATCAAGCATTCTCCTTCTTTTTATTTTTATTAATGGTTTAAACACCTGTTCAACTAGCCCAAGCTCTCAAAAAGCAAATATAATCCCGTAAACAACAAAATGACATATGTAAATATACGAAATAGCTTTTGGTTAATCCGCTTAAATAATAGTTGACCCAAGTACAGTCCAATTAATACAATTGGTAAAGCAATTCCGCTAGATATCCAAACTGTTTTGCTTGTTCCCGCAAAAATTACTTGGATTATTAGACTCACTGAATAGATAAATAAATAAAACGCCAGCGTAGTACCCCGCAACTTTTCTTTTTGAGTATCTGTACCGGAAAAGTATAACAATAAAGGTGGTCCAGGCATCCCTATACTTGTTGTTAGAGAACCTGATAATCCGCCCACAATCAAATCTCTTTTTTTATTCTGTTTTATTCTAAATCTAAGTATAAGCATTATTGTTAAAACTAAGATGATAAGACTTATTCCCAATTTAATATTATTAATATCTATTAGTAAAAAAACAATAATTCCTATTGGCAGTCCTGTGACACTTCCAAGTATAAATCTTTTTAACACGTCAAAATCTATATCCTTTATAATCTTAGTTATTAATGCACCAGAAATAACTAATGATAACAACAGGTTAATTTGTATTGCTTCCATTGGTTCAAATATCAAAAGAAGGAAGGGAGTAGCCAAAATAGAAAAACCAAATCCGGTACTCGTTTGGAGAATGGAGGCCACTAAAATAATTGCAAAGAATAGTACTGTATCCATATAAAACCTACTTTCTTACATAAGACATAGAATAAAAAACCATTTAAGTATAACGGTCCAGAAGTATGGTATCTTGAACTTATTCCGTAAGGTTGCACTTTAAATATTGTATCAATGATAAACGAACAAAGGATACCTTAAACGCAAGGTATCCTTTGTATTTATAAAAGCTATCTATTTTTAGAATATCACTATCCAAAAATAGGTCAACTTTTTTTCAGTAAATATGCCTCTAATATAATTCCCTCTTATTAAGGGGGACTAAAGGACACTTCCCTCTAGTCCCTCTCTAATCTCAATGTTTAGTTTACATCTGCCAATATTAAACCTAAATAATTGGACCTCATTTCAGTACTATTAAAAATAATACTATTTTTGATCTTCTTTAGGCTTGAACGTTTTACAGCACGTATCTGCAGAATGACTGGCTTCTTCAGAAATAGAGCGGTAATCAAATTCAGAAGCAAACTCTGTATTATTGTTGTTTGCATTGTAATCCATATCTATTTCAATTTGTTCTGCTCCACAAACATTTCCTTTTGCATGGAAAACACAATTTGATACAGCACATTTAACCTCTACATTTGGCATAGTTGTCCTCCTCATTGAAATATTTTGAGAAATACTTAAAAGTACTCCTCATAGAGTATCTTGTCCAATTCGATGATTTTAATTTATGTTAGAATTTTTCTTTTTGCATTTGATCTTAAGAATGAAAAAAGAATCTTTAATCTATCTATAGACAGATTAAAGATTCTCATTTTAAAGAATTAACTATAGACTTCCTCTTTTTGGCTTAGACCAAGTGCCTTTGCTGTTGAAGTATGGACTTCGTGTAAAAGCTCTGGATTTTCCATTAGCGATACGCCATAAGAAGGAATCATTTCTTTTATTTTCGGTTCCCACTCCTCTATTTGTTGCGGGAAGCATCTATAAAGTATTTCAATCATAGCGTGTACAGCGGTAGAAGCACCCGGAGATGCACCTAGCAATGCAGCGATAGAGCCATCAGCTGCAGTGACAATCTCTGTACCAAATTGAAGTGTTCCTTTACCACCAGTCTCTGTATCTTTTATAACTTGTACACGTTGACCCGCTACTACTGTATCCCAATCCTCTAGTTTAGCGTTCGGGATAAACTCTCGTAATTCTTCAATACGTTTTTCTTTTGACAGCATAACTTGCTGGATCAAGTATTTTGTTAAGGACAACTCTTTTGCTCCTGCTGCCAACATAGTTGTTAGGTTATCTGGTTTTACAGAAGTTACTAAATCCAACATTGAACCTGTTTTTAAAAACTTTGGTGAGAAACCAGCAAACGGTCCGAATAATAGTGATTTTTTATTGTCTATAAATCGAGTATCAAGATGCGGAACAGACATTGGTGGAGCACCAACTTTAGCTTTTCCATATACTTTTGCATGGTGCTGTTCTATAACTTCTGGCTTGTTACATACTAAAAATAGTCCACTTACCGGGAATCCTCCAATATGCTTTCCTTCAGGTATACCAGATTTTTGTAGTAAATGAAGACTTCCGCCTCCACCTCCGACGAAGACGAATTTTGCGGTATGGTATTCGATTTTACCTTCAGCATCATTCTTCACTTTCACTTCCCACTTGCCATCACTCGTACGTTTAAGATTTTCCACACTATGATTGTAGTTAATATCAACGTTTTGGTTTTTAAGGTGGTCAAGCAACATACGTGTTAAAGCTCCGAAGTTTACATCCGTTCCAGAGTCAATTTTAGTAGCTGCAATAGCTTCAGTCGCTGGACGATCTTGCATGATAAGCGGAATCCATTCCTTCAGTTTTTCTGGATTATCGGAAAATTCCATTCCTTCGAATAGAGGATTATTTGACATTGCTTCAAAACGTTTCTTTAAAAAAGCTACATTGTCTTCTCCTTGTACCATACTCATATGGGGTAATGGCATAATAAAGTCTTCTGGATTTTTTAGTAGCTTGCTGTTTACAAGATAAGACCAAAACTGCATTGACAGTTGGAATTGTTCATTAATGTTAATTGCTTTGGTAATATTTATAGAGCCGTCTGGATTTGCTGAAGTGTAATTTAGCTCACATAGCGCTGCGTGCCCTGTTCCTGCGTTATTCCATTCGTTAGAGCTTTCTTCTCCTGCTTTATCGAGCTTCTCAAATACTTTAACTTTCCATTCTGGTTTTAATTCCTTCAATAATGTTCCTAAAGTAGCACTCATAATTCCGGCACCTATTAAGATAACTTCTGTTTCTATTTCAGTTTCTCTTTTGTTCATATAAACCTTCCTTACTCCGTATTTGTTTAAAGGATGTACACTACTTAGGCATAACTATATGTCAAGTTAAATTACAGGAATACATCTTTTTTCATTCTATTATAACCATATCATAAATTCCAATTATTAATAATCTATCTTCTATTACGAGTTAATTATAAGCTATTTGTAAGCGATTTAAAAGTTAGTAAATAGTGAGAATATTACCAGTGGGCCGCTACTATATAATTTTCACAAATTCATGGTACGGTTCATCGTAATCGATAAGAAGGACGGCATAGAGTTAGGATATTTACTGTCTGTTATTAAATTAACGGTGTGCTTTAGTAAAAAACGGACATCAAAATACAGCGAGCTTGGAGATACATTCTCAAGCTCATTTTTATGTGCATTTAAATCAACCTTTACCTTTAACATAGCCAAAGAAAATATTGGGCAGTTCATTTATCTTAGTATTAACGAATAAGTTAATCTTAAACTAATGTGCTTTACTAAACTGCCATGAAAGAACGTGATATCTTTTCATTTTCCGAGCAGTAGCAATTGTTTGTGCTTTAGTGGAGGACCAGTGTGTTGCAATGCAGCACCTTTTTCATGTTCAACTAAAAAGGTATTTGGAAATATATGTAGAATATTAATCTATTAAAGAAAAAATAAAGTTGTCTTAAAAGTGCAAATGTAGGAGGGAATAATATGATAGGAAATTAGGTACTTATACTATTATAATGTTTATCGCTACATCCACTGTAACTGTAAAAATAATTACAAAGTGTGAAATTATTATAAAGAGGCTAATAACTTTGTTTCTTTATTTTCGAGCGAACATAATAATTTGAAAGTAAAAGAAGCAGAAAATTTGTTGAAACTGGGGGTAGTGAAATGAATAAATTTATAAAGTTAATAGGTTTCCTTGTAATTATTCTTTATGGATGTGCTCTAGATTCAGGCAAAATAGAAGTAGAAAATTTCGAATCAATAGATGAACACGAAACTGTTGAAAAACAGGAAATAATGACCGATGAAAGTGAATTAGTAAAGTCTCAACTCGTCCCAATGCTTGAAGCTATAGACAATAATGATGAAGAAGGATTTCTAGAGTTTCAAAACAGTGCAAATTCCTTGTTTTATAAAGAACAAAAGAGATGGATGGAAGACGCGATTTTTAAAAAGGAGCAAGGCTATACTTTTTCAGTGAACATTGGAGAAGTAAATCTAATGTCTTCAGAAAAAGGGGATATGGAGTTAATTGTAAACATGAAATATCAAGACAAGGAAACTCAAAATAAAGTTATATACTCAATTGCTAAATTAAATAACAAGTGGGTAATTGATGATGTACCTTTCAAGACAATATCTGAAGGGAATATTGTTGTTTTATATGTTTCAGACTTAGACGAACAAGCTTTGACTGTGTTAAGAGAGGCGAGTGATATTGTTCATCTATATAATAATGAATTTGGTTGGGACCCAAAGGATATAACAATAAAACTTTATGATTCTAGGGAACAAATTTCTGCCACTATACCTTCGTTTGGAACAACTGGTTGGAATGAGACAGGTGAGTCGCTTAAACTCATGATTGAACCGTCTGAACCGACTACATCCTTAAGTACCCTTAATATACTTGCGCATGAGTTATCTCATCAAATGCTCTTTGATTTTTCCAACGATAACGTATCACTATACATTCAAGAGGGTTTCGCAACCTTACTTCAGCATGTAGTAGAAAAAGATGCAACAGGTAAACTTATAATTAACTTAAATAATTTACCGTATAGGGAGCATAAGTTATTATCAAATAGGGATTTGGTCTTTTATTCGATAGATGACTTGAACAAAATGGATTACAACAATGCGTTTGAAATTTATAACTTAGGTTTTTTGCTTACCGATTACTTAATTAAAACTCAGGGCTTTGATACATTTTTGACTATGGTAAAAGAATTAAAGAATGAACCATATATTGACAGTAGAGTCGAGCATAAACTTCAAATACTTTCTGAGAGAACAACTAGAGCAATTGAAAAAGTGTATGAATCAACCGATCAAGTATCAGATGGATATATAAATTATTTTACTAATAAGAAGTAGTATTTATAAGGGAATCCTATTTTTAAAAATATACTACAGATAGACTGTATAATGAAAATGTATTCGTAAGTTGTGAAGGGATGTACTTAAACTAACCTAGTGCTTTAGTAAAAAAGAACAGGAAAAAATGAGCTTGGAAATGATTCTCCAAGCTCATTTTTCTATACAAAATCAACCATTAACTTTAATATAGTCTAATTGTATTAGAATGCCGGAATTGCGGTTTCATCATAATTTTCTTCTAAAAACTCGCGTACTTCGGTACTTGTCATGGCTTCAGCTAGCTTTTTAATTGCCTCTGAATCCTCATTATCTTTGCGTGCTACTAGAGTTATGGCAAAGTCATTATCATCACCCTCAGTTAGGAGAGCATCACTTTTTGGTGTTAATCCAAGTGGAGCAGCATAAGCAGGTGTCATTACTACTGCATCTGCATCATCGTACATTCTCGCTAGCATTAACAAATCTACTTCTTCAAACTTATAGTTTTTTGGATTTTCTACAATATCAGCTTTCGTGTAGTAAGGACCTGTTTTCTCTTTTAAAGTGATTACATCATGTTGAGCTAACAATGCTAACGAACGATCTATATTTGAAACGTCATTCGCAATAGCGATAACTGCTTCCTCCGGTAGTTCATCCATCGAATTATATTCTTTAGAATATGTACCATAATTCGCAAAATAGATTGGTACAATCGGAACTAAATCTGCATCGTTGTTTCTATTGAATTCCTCCATATAAGGCACATGCTGGAAGAAGTTTGCGTCTACTTCATCTGCTGCTAGAGCACTGTTAGGCTGAACATTATCTCCTAATACCACAATTTCAAGTTTAATCGATTCCTCCGCTAATTTTGGTTTAATAAGTTCAAGAATCTCTGTCATTGGTGGAATTAACGATGCTACTTTCAACGTCACTTCCTCCTGATCATTTTCCTGTGCTTTTTCTTTATCATTCGCCTCATTTTTTTGACTACAACCAGCTAAAATTAATACAAATATTGTCATTAAAAAAAGTAATTTTTTCATGTTTTCCTCCTATTATCTATCTCTTATCAATCAGTCTGGCTACAGTTGTACCAACAAATTGAATAAGCTGTACTAATATAATCATAATAATAATCATATAAATCATTAAATCTGTTTTAAATTGTTGATATCCATAGCGGATAGCAAAGTCACCTATACCTCCACCTCCAACTACTCCCATTATTGTCGAATAGGAAATAAAACTAATAATCGATGTCGTTAATCCAAGAACAAGACCAGATCTAGTCTCGACATAAAGAAATTTAAATATAATTTCCTTAACAGAAGCACCCATTGATATTGCCGCTTCCATTACACCTTTTGGTACGTCCAATAAAGATTGCTCAACTAATCTTGAATAATGCGCAATCGCTATTATCGATAAAGGAACAACTGCAGCAGCTGTACCTATAGCTGTCCCTATGATTAATCTTGTAAAAGGAATTAAAAAAACAACTAATAATAAGAATGGAAAAGAACGGATAATATTTACCAATAAATTTAAAACAGTAAAAACTAAACGATTCTCGAGAACCTGACCCTTTCGACAAAGGAAAAGTAACGTTCCAACTGGAAGACCTAATAAAATTGCTGCTACTATAGATGCACCAACCATTATAAAGGTTTCACCAATCGACATCCAAATTTCAGCCTCATATTGAACTAATATCTCAGGCATCGTCCATCTCCCCATCCTTTGTTAACTGCTCCACAAAGTAGCTAGGTCTATTATCTTTAATTTGAATCCTGACTGGATCAATTAATACTGTTTGATATATTTCTCCATCTGCCATAACAGTTACACGATTACATATACTTTTAATGACTTCCATCTCATGACTGACAATAACAATTGTAACACCTAGATTTTTATTAATAGTTTCTAATACCTCTAGTATTTCAGCAGTTGTATTTGGATCGAGAGAAGAGGTGGGTTCATCGCATAACAAAACTTGGGGATTATTCGCTAGTGCTCTTGCAATTGCAACGCGCTGCTTTTGTCCACCACTTAACTGTGCTGGATATTGTTCCATTAAATTCTCCAAGCCAACAAATTGAAGACACTCCATAACACGACTCTTTTGTTCTTTTTTGGGAACATTGGCCAACTCCAGGGAAACGGCAACATTTTCATAAACGTTTTTATTTGCCACTAGATTAAAATGCTGAAAAATCATCCCTATTTTTTTTCGTGCTTGCCGAAGTTCTTTGCTGCTCAAATTTGTTAACCTTTGACCATTAACCTCTACTTCACCTTCATCAGGGATTTCCAGTAAATTCATTAATCTAAGTAAAGTGGATTTGCCTGCTCCACTAGCTCCAATAATTCCGTGAATCTCGCCTTTGTCTATCGTTAAGGAAACAGACTTAATAGCTTGAAATGTTGAAAAACTTTTACTGACATTATGTAATTTAATCACAAAAAAACCCCTTTCTATTAGTTGAAGGGTGATTACAATGTTTTTAATTATAGCCGAATATACTTGTACTGTCATTTAGCAGATGCTTTTCCGATTGTATGGAACTAATCACAAATAAGAAAAACCGGGCAAAAAAGATGCCCGGTCCTTTAATTTCAAAACTTATTTCTATCTTTTTCGAAGTGGCTTTGATCTGACTTGTTGCTATATTATAACCGTTTTTTTAGGGGAGATGCTGGTCATGACTGACGTCACGACTAGCATCTCTTTTCTCGGTAATCTTATGACTTGGTCTGTCCGTCACCCTTCTATCTTTTAAAAAGGAACATTCGTAAGGTCCATTCCGAGAATCGCAAGCCAGCTCTGTTTTTAGAAGTAATTAACTTTGTTGGTACTCCATCGAATATAAATCATTCAATGTCAACTTACCAAAGCTAAAATCGGTCAGCTGCTGCCCTATTAAATACTGTGTGATATCACCTAATATCATTGTGTCCTGCTCACTTACATCGATAAGCGTTTTGCCACTTGGTAATGTCTGCACATGCAGTCCTGAAAATTGCTTCTTAAATACTTCAAGATGCTCTTGTGAAAAATTGGAGACTCGAACCGTTGTTACCTTATTGTCAGTAAAGCCAGGTACCAATTCATCTACTAGCTTTAGTTCCCCATTTTTCATAAAAAATATACGGTCCGCATATTGCTCAAGGTTTTCTAATAAATGTGAAGCAATAATAATTGTTTTACCTTCCGCTTTCTTTTGCAAAAGTATTTGGGATATTAGCTCTACATGCGTTGGATCTAAGCCATTCATAACTTCATCCATCAGCATCACCTGTGTGTTAGAGACAATTTGCATAGCAAAGCATAACCGTTGGCGCATTCCTAAAGAATAGGTGCCTGTTTTTTTCTTCACATATGAATCCATTCCAAGCTGTACAATCGTGTCGTCGATTAACTTGGGATTACTATTCCACATTGCCTGATAGATCTTCAGATGGTTCTTTCCAGATACATGATTATATAAATCACTTTGGTCCGGCATCATAGATACACCTTGATGTATCTTCACCTCGTTTGCTTTACTTGAATATTGTAATTCATTATTTAAAATCACCTGACCTTGATTGGGCGACAAATAGTTCATGATTACATTCATCAGTGTCGATTTCCCTGTTCCGTTTGGCGCTACTAAACCAATAATTTCACCAGATTGAAACGTAATTGATATATCCTTTAATACTGATTTATCTCCAAACTTAACACCTATTTGTTTTAATTCCAGCATGTCCATCACCCTTTCCCTAAGCTATTAACTTAAACCTTTTAAATTTACTCACAATCAGCGTCAATATCACCAAGAAGAGTGTACAACATCCTATAATTGATAACCCGTGTTGGTAAGTTAAGTCGGGCGACTGATAAACAAAATTTCTATATCCTGAAATGACTTGTCCTACTTGCACATATGATGTTGGGTAGCGCTCAATATCTGAATATGCTCCCATTACTCGTTCAAAATAAATCCACTCAGCTGCAATTATGATAAAGCTGACAAATAAATTAGCAAACTCAGCCTTTACAATGATACTTAGGAACAAAATGATTGCTATTAAGAATAAGAACCAAACACCAATAAACAATATGTTTTTCAATAGAAATGTACTCATAGTCATATTGGTAAAGGTTTCTTCTATGTAAGAATAGATAGGCACCGGGAGTGAAAAATCACCAAAACCATTTTGTAATCCGATAACTATAAAAACTACGTATAGAGGAACAAATGACAAAATACTTCCTACAAAAGCAACTAGCCCTTTCATCAATAGCTTTTTCCAATCAGAAATCGGAAATCCTTTTAATAAACTAGGGTTACGACGATCTTTCAACACAATATCTACAGATAAAAAGATACAACTTATAAACAGTACAATTGGTAGATAATCATTTAACATACGTTGTAACGTTTGTAGAGCAGTTCTTTCTTCAAACAACCCCATCGACAGCTCAGAACTTCCTTCTACATAGCCGGTAAATCGACTAGCCGTATAGCCATAACCATAATGACCATCAGCATGGGCATAATTATTACCATAGGTGTAATAGAGAGGATTATAGAAGAAAGAGTCACTGTTAACAGTTAGTTGGTCTGAATACAGGTACCATCCCGCTGTTGCTTCTGCATATTTTAGATAATCCTTTTCACCAATTGCATCAATTCTTGCCCTATCATATTCATTCCACTGAGGGAATACTGCAAGTGCAAAAGCAACTGAAGGATGTATATTATCTTTTCCTTCTACACTTTTGATAAAATCATCTTTTGTCGTGAAACGTGCTTCCATCTCAGCTACATCGACTTTTTCAATAGGTTCATACGAAGGTGCAACTTTTAATACAAAATATAAACCTAAAAAAAGTAAAATGACATAAACAGCTATGTTTTTCTTATTCGTAAAAAATTGCTTAAACTCCCATTTAAAATAAGCCCACATATCTTACACCCCCCTATATTTTCTGAAGCTTACCTGTCGATAAAAACCATTTAATAACTGCCATCAGCAATACTATGCTAATGCATAAAATGACCAAGCCTGCATTGCTATTCAACGCGACCGGGGTTTCTAAATTCAGAGTATCTCCATTTAAAACACTTGGAAAGTTTACATAGTTAAACGGATTAAATGGTAAAAGCTCAATTAGAGCTGGAAATAAAATTGGTATGACGACAAGGATGATCTGTACAAATAAAGTTAAATAAACATTTTTTAATAGTACATTTAAAATTACGGACAATAAAATTGCAAAAACTGCCAAGCAAATCATATATACAATCGAAACTGCTATGTATTTGTAAATTGGATAAATTGTTACTTCCCCATTAAAAACAGCTACTGGATAAGAAGCTTGTCCCAGTCCTTTAAAATAGATTAGCGGCAAACTACATACAATAAGCTCTATAATAAAAATAAAAACAATCCCCATTGAAGTCATACATTTCGCTAATACATACTTGGTAAAAGCGATAGGATAACCTTTAATAAGAGAGGTATGTCGGAAATCATCTATCATAATGTTAGATGCGTAAATACAGATAAGAACAAACCAAACTGATCCTACTATACTAAATAAAAACGCTAGAAATGGATAGAAGCTCAGTGACCCAAAAGACAATACCAAATCGTTCTCCTTTAAATATTGGTAATAGTAAGAATCCATTTCATTTTGTATTTTGGATGGCAAGTTTACGGCTACCAGATCATAATCATCCATTTCAAAAGCTTGTTTGCGTAATTCGGTTAACTCTAATGCTGTTTCTATAAATAACTCAGGCTGCTCTGTTTTTAATGCCATCCCTTGTTTTGGATAAGTGTAATATTGTTTCACGATATTTTTGTATATATCACTACCATCCCCGTATTCACTAGCATCAACAATTTGAAATTTATTCATAGCTACCTTGGCTGGTAACGATTCAATTGATTTTTCTTTAATCGGATTGCCTAATTCTGTTGCATTCGCATAAACAACCATCCCAATAATACTAAGCGCTACAATTAAACAAGCAAAAATATTCTTCTTATCTGTCCTTTCTATTATAAAAAGCGTTTTCAACATACTTCTCATACGATTTCACTCCTCCAGCAAAAACAAGATGAAAGTAATTCATCATCTGTATTATTCATTAAATTTCACATACTTTATTAATACTCCGTTTATTTAAGTTACATATAGGTCTTTGAAATGAGATAATTAACAAGAATATTTTTAATTCTCTATCAATAATTCTATACTCATCCGAAATATACCTTCTTTAGAAAAAAAAGTAACATTATATTTATAGAGGACGGTGAGCTTTTTAATATCGAACTAGACCAAGTGGAAACAACAGCTCGCATTCTACAAGGCGCTATAGCTGGTTCACTCATGATTTGGCTAAATGATTCTACACGTACATTGGAGCAATGGCTTGATGATTGCTTCAATATTATATTGAAGCAATCTTGAGAATGTGAAAGAAAGGAATGAATCTTATGCCGGTATATGAGGTAAATAACGTTAAGCTTTTTTATAAAATTAACGGATCAGGGGAACCTATTATTTTCACTCATGGACATTCGATGTATCACAAACAATGGGAACCTCAAGTAAATGAGTTGTCAAATGAATATCAAACCATCGTTTGGGATGTACGAGGCCATGGATATTCTAGCTTGCCCTCTGGCAAGGTAGATCCTGAGGATTTCTCGAGAGATTTAATTTCACTACTGGATTATCTCGAAATCCAGTCAACAGTCTTATGTGGCTTATCCATGGGCGGACATATTTCAATTCAAACAGCCATTCGATATCCAGAAAGAGTTAAAGGTCTTATTTTAATTAGTACTCCGTTTACAAATAGTTTTAACTGGTTCGAAAAATATACAACTCCTATTAGCAAGTTTAGCCTTCGTTTTCTTCCGTTTAATATGACTGCAAAGTGGACCGCCGATGTTATCTCAAAGATTAATCCAGAAAATCATGCTTTCGTTATGGAATCCTTCTCTAAGATGACAAAAGATAATTTCTTACGACATTGGAGTGGAAATTTGCGAATGGAAAGTAAAAATGATCTAAATAAAATTCAATGTCCAACTATGATTTTGCATGGTGAAAAGGACAATATGGTCGGAAGACAACAGCAATATTTGACAGCTAATATCAAAGATGCCGAATTTTATACAATTACTAATGCGCATCATCTAACGAACAGAGATAATCCGGAGGATGTTACGGATCATATCCAAAATTTTATGAAGCGTTTAAAATAAAATATTTTAAATCTGTTGGTTCTTCTATCTTTTTATTTGCTACCCTCAAGTGCATTTTCCTTTGAATGTTCAGTTGTATTTTAAGAATTACTACGTATTGATTTTAGGAGATTTGTACGCATAATTGTTACTAAGGAGGGAATTTCAAATTGAGTGGACAAAATATTAGCACTACAGTTTCAGGAGATTTAATCGTTACGCACCTTATTGGTAAGATTAATACAAACGATGTCAGTGAATGGTTTAACGGCTTTAATCAGGCTTGTCAGCTTTTTATTTCCGAGGGTCGTAAATTCAAATTGTTAGTGGATAGAAAAGGATACACTCCAGATCATTTTTCTGTTCAAAAAGCATGGAAAGATAAGTTCTTCAACGAAAATATTTTGAATCATAGCAAGGCAATTGCGTTTCTCCTTGATGAAGGGGAAATAATGAATTATTTACAACAAACCAATACAAAAGAATCCGTAAACTTCTTCAATAATTATGAACACGCGTTAATTTGGTTAAATGAATACCCAATATAATTCCTGTATTGAACCAGTTGCCTAATCGACTGGTTTTTGTCCGTATTTCTTTTCAAATTGCTTAGCAACTCTAGAATAATACGGGTCACAGTGATAGAACAAAGTGAGTTCTTTATTGTAAATACTTTTTTCCACTTGCATCATAATGTTAATACTGTAAGGATATTTGCAATAACCAAAATTAAATATATACTTGCTATATAATTAAACTAGTAAATATTATAATGGGCTGTGATTAAATGACAATTAATAATCAAATGTACAATGTGGAAATAATAATGAGAGAGATGCTTGAAGTACAGCAAAAATCTATGATGTTCGTCAACATGCTCTCTGAAGGAGAATCATTATCTCAAAACCAGCTTATACTTCTTCTTCAATTGAAAATTAAGGGTGGAATGAAAGCAACTGAAATTGCTGATTTTTTCAGTGTAACACCTGGAGCAGTTACATCAATGTGCGATAAACTAGAAAAATTAGATCTATTAGAACGAATTAGAGAAAATGAAGACCGAAGAGTAGTGAAAATGGTTTTAACGAAGGATGGAGAAATTAAAGTACAAGAAATATTTTTGAAATTTCCACAAGAAAAACTAACAGATATTGCAAAAGTTTTAATTGATGTAAATCAGTTAATGGGAAAACTTTTAGGGATTTCATAAAAATTGAAATCCTTTTTTTATTGTCTCAATATGTGGCGTGCCTATTTAAAATTGCCTTTTATGTACAATTTTTTGTTATTGACAAAACAAACCTGCATATAGTTTAATTAAAATATATTTTAGTAATTAAAATATATACTAATTAAATTAATGTGAGGTGTTTATCCATGACAAATGAACGGATTTCAAAGCTCCGCAGTTTAACTTTTACGAGTGGCAATATTAAAAACTTAGCCACAGACTGTGAACAATTAAATATCCGAGGTTCTGTAGCTTTACACCAAGAAGTACGATTAAGGGAAATTTCCACACATGGTCATAGCTCTTTTCATTCTCTCGTTTCAGCGAATATTTTTAAAAATACAGGAGCTTGTGTCATCAAAGATTTTTGCGAAATTGATGAGCTTTCAAATGCGGGAGACTTAAAACTGCGGGATGGAAAAATATCTAAGATTAACAGTTCAGGAAAACTAACAATTGAACAAAGTTTACAAGTAAAACAGTTACATGTAATTGGAATTATAAAAGCGAAGGAGATACAAGCAGAACAGTTTCATTTAAAATTGTCTGGTAGAAGTGACGTCGAACAACTTATTGCAGACGAGATATGTGTAGAAAAAAATAAGTTATCTATCTCTTTATTGAAGAAAAACCTGATTTGCAAATCCATAAAAGGGAAAAACGTGCATCTTTCCAATACAAATGCGGAAATTGTTGAAGGGGATATTGTGACGGTAGGAGATAATTGTATTATACACACACTTTATTACACAGAGAGCTATTCAATCTCGCTTAATGCCAAAGTACAGCATATTAGGAGTAAAAAGAAATGAAAATAATCCAAGCATTTTTTTGTTTATTAGCAATTCCGGTTCTATCTATTCTATATGTAGGGTTGATGGCAAGTGCATTAATATCAATCTTAGCAGGCATTTTGCGTACATTTGGACTGGACAAAATAGAAATGAGTATTTGGCAAGACGTTAACATTCCAGTACCTTTAAGCATCCCTTTCTCACTAATTGTTTCTATATTGCTTTTCTTTTCCTCACTTTATGTAAAACGTTCTATGACATTCTGTATTTCCAAGCTTAGGTATTAAACTTCTGTACACCTATTTGCTGATTTTAATGCCTGTAACGCTCATTTTTTAGAATAGTGACTAAACCACTAATCATCTAGGAGAAGAGCTAATAATATAAGTATGTTTTTACTAATAATCACCTATATTATATAGAAGTTTTTGATACGTGAGCTAACAAATAAGCTTGCATGGATAGGTATGCGAGGAGTGTACTTTGTGGATATAAAAAATATTGTTGACGTAAAGATTCTCTCTTTTGGAAGAAAACTTTTTTCCTCCTCAGCCTTATCTATACAAAAAAGCTTCTAGCCGATAGACAAGGACTAGAAGCTTTTTTTATTAAATCAGAAATAGTTAATCTGAAAACCGTCATTTCAATAAATCACTTGAACAAGTTAATGGTCGTGATAATGATTGGCGCGCTAAATACAACATCGATCAGGAATGCACCAACAATTGGCACGACTAGGAACGCCGTACGAGAAGGACCATACTTGCTCACGGTCGCGGACATGTTCGCCATTGCGTTCGGTGTTGCTCCCAGCCCGTGGCCTAAGAATCCCGAGATCATAACAGCCGCATCGTAATCCTTGCCAAGCAATGGGAACATCACAAAGAGGGCATACAAGACGACGACGATAACCTGTATGAGTATAATGCCGATGAGTGGTAGTGCTAGATCTGCGACTTCCCATAGCTTGATGCTCATCAGTGCCATCGAGAGAAAAATCGCAAGCGAAACATCACCGATTAAGTTGATCTCCTTCATGTTCACCGTGCCTTTTATAAAGCGATCGGCAAGATTCCTGACAATGACCGCCACGAACATCGCCCCGATATAGGACGGCAGGACGAAGCCAGTCACATTCGTAAACAAATCACCTAGATACGTTCCCACTGCCATCGAGAACGTGATGAGGGCAACCTGAATCATGAAAGACCGCTCTTGAATCGGTCTTTCATCTTTCTCTACATACCCTTCTATTTTACCTGTTGCCGGCTTTAAATCATGTTTTTTAATCAGGTAACGTGCAACCGGGCCACCGGAAAGGCTACCGCAAATCAGTCCAAGTGTGGCGGCGGCCATCCCAATCGTTAAGGCTGAGGAAATGCCCAAATCCTCAATCGTCTGTCCATATGCCGCAGCACCGCCATGTCCTCCGTTCATAGAAACTGCTCCAGCCATGACACCTAACAGTGGGTCAATTCCAAACAACTCGGCAAACGAAACGCCGATTACGTTCTGCAAGAACACCGTGACGCCACACAAAAGCAAGTAGATGACTAAGAGCTTCCCACCCAGTTTGATGAGCTTGAAGCTTGCCCCAAGGCCGACCGTCGTAAAGAAAGCGATCATAAACAGCGTCTGAAGCGATGTATCCAATGAAACCTCGACAATCCCCGTAGTTTTCAACACGAGTGCCAAAGTAGCGAATATCAAACCGCCGACTACAGGGGCAGGGATTAGAAATCGGTTAAGGAATCCAATCCGGTTGACAAGTGCCATTCCAAACAAATAGAGAGCTACTGCAAGGAACAGAGTTGTAATTTGGTTAAGTTCAATCATATATCTTCACCTTTCTAAAAAGCTTTACCGCTCGCTTGATGAAGTTCCTCCCAGCCAAACAATCAGCCGTTCTCATCAAGATCTAGGTTAACCTCGGATATGTTAAAGCTTGTCATTTTGACATTTACACGTATGTGCCGAATGAATGCAATCAGCTGATCACGACAGATTTGCCTATCTAAAGATTGCAGCTGCTATACTTTAACAAAAGATTCACCCTAAACTAATGCCGATACACTAGGTAACTATCCTTATATTCCAATAATAAATCCTAGTATTCGCACGGTAAAAATTTAATATACCTTAGTAAATTTAATTTTTTCTCTATAATAAGTTTCCTTTCCCCTGTTTAGTAAGCGCTTTCACTCCTAAGGGATATCTTTATACTAATATTTTACCGGATACTTATTAAATCCTACAAAATCCTACATTTCCGGTTATATATTTTGAAAAAAGGTGAATTTTACTCTATTTATCAATTAGCTCTCGCTAAACTTTTCTTTTGCCTCAATTCCATTTACTACCGGCATTAATAGTAATAGGTCAATAAAAGGACGTCAGATTGCAAGGTAAGAATCGGCAAAAGAAAGTGACACCCATTCTCCACCTCAACGATGACAAAAACAAGATTTCCTACATTATCATTTACTTCAACAATGTTCGACTTGACAATTTACATAATATAAAAGACAACCACCTAAATCATTGTCCTATCAACGTTTCAGATGGTCTTCTCTATAAACCGCACTTACTTATGATACCGTTCCCCGTGACACATCGAAATGAGGTTCTTCAATTTTTATTTGGCTTATTTGCGGCTCACTTTTTTATACACAAAGTCAGCTTTTTATAGTGATTAACAGTAGTTCGATTGAGGCTCATGAGATATACCCTATAGAGCATTATTTGTAAAGAGGAATGTTTTATTTTCTCCTTAATAACTTATTAACAACAAAAATGATATAAAAATGAATATATATTTATTGTTTATCAATAAATAACGTGTTAATATCTAATAAACGGTACTTATGAGAGGTGCTTTTCATGAAATGGAAAGGCAAAAGCGATTCGATTATCAACTCTAGAGGCGGTTTGTATATCATTAGAAAGTCAGCCTGGAGATATTTTAGAATACAAAAGAGACGAAGGCAGTCAAAAGTAAGAGAGTTTGATTAATAGTCATTGTTGAGGAAAGTAGGACTTAATATGACAATTATGAGGGAGGTATAATCATGGACAGTACAAATTTAATTATTGAAAATATTGCTAATCCCCATGAGCTGGAGAGAATGTTTAGAAATGACCCCAAAGCCTTTAAAAAGTCATTCACAGACGCATGGGGACAAAATCCTGATTCACAGGTTCTTGGCATTTGGTATGAAAGATTGCATTTCAAGGAAACGGCACATTCAGAAAAATCTTCCTTGCTTCAAAAAAGTTTCTTATTCATGGGCATTTTAGCCATTATGGCCGGGATAACCACCAGAATCATTTTCCATTTTGTCGAACAGGAAGCAATTGCTCCAATTAACCTGGCTTTTGGTATAATTCCCTTTATTGCTGCGTATTTTGTTTACAATAATACGCCGAAAAAAATTGTTATTTATTCCCTTGCAGCGTTGTTCCTAATTTCCGGGTTTTATCTTAATATGCTTCCATTAAATTACAAAGACAGTATTATCCTTGCTTATTTACACCTTCCTATATTCTTGTGGGTATTGGTAGGGCTTGCATTTACAGGAAATGAATATTCAAAAGGCAGTACAAGATTAGCCTATATTAAATTTAATTTGGAATTTTTTATTCTCTACGCCAGTATGGCAGTTAGCGGAATGGTGCTAGCGGCATTGACCATGCAGTTATTTAGCTTTGTTGGCTTGGATATAGAAGAATTCTATTTTAGTAATATCGTTTTATTTGGTGCTGCCGCTCTTGCTATTGTGGCTGCATACCTAGTATCAATGAATCTTAAACTTGCAAAGAATATTACACCATATATAGCTAAAATTTTTAGTCCTCTTGTCCTGGTCACATTGTTGGTCTATCTTATAACGGTTATATGGGTCGGAAAAAATCCATTCTTGGACCGCAATTTCCTGATAGCCTTCAACGGAATACTCCTTGGTGTATTGGCCGTTACCATATTTTCTATTACCGAAAGCGACTCAGACGAGAAAAAGAACATTTCAGATTATATAAATTTTTCCTTAATTGCTCTTGCGCTTATCATTGACAGTGTGGCTTTGTCAGCCATTGTGTTCAGACTTTCTTCTTATGGGATTACACCAAACAGACTTGCTGTTTTAGGTGTAAACATACTCATCTGGGGAAATCTTATTTGGATTATGGTCTCATATATGCGTTTTCTACAAAACAAGACCGGACCTTCACCCATCCAAGATGCGGTCACTAAGTATTTGCCAGTTTACGGACTTTGGGCGGCTTTCGTTACATTTACTTTTCCTTTCTTTTTTAATTAGAAAGGCAATATTAATGTAACGGATGTTGATCTTCTTTATAAACAGCAAAAATGAAAAAGTTATGCTCATAACTTTTTCATTTTTGGCTTTTTATTTTTCTAAAAGAACTTCATTTACTTATGGTACGGCTCACCTCACCATGTAAAAATGCAGTTTTTATAGAGCACTTAAATATAAATCTAATGAAGCCTCTACTTCTTTAGCAACTAGTTCAACAAAGACCATGTAATCCCCTATCGTATAAGGGAACACCTGCTAACCAGGAAGTTCCCTTTATTTCGTGAGATGAGAAAACACAATAAAAACATACAATTTAACCCATATATACGCTGTCACACCAGCTTTGGTTTATAATAACACCTCCATCAAATTCTCCAATACGTGTATCTATTTACCTCCTTGTTGGAGTAAAATCCATCCAGTGTTTAGAACAAAAAACTTATCGCGCCATTTTTTGACACATCATGAAATAAAAATCGTCTAATAAGCAGAGACCTATATAGGAGGATCAAAATAAATGCAGAACGAAAGAGAGATTATTTCCACTTGGTTTTTTCTCTATAGCCAAGATGTTTTCAATTTTTTAGTTTACTATTCAGGAACTCGTGATGTAGAAGATCTCGTACAAGAAGTGTTTATTAAGGCAGCTAAAGGTATGAGCACCTACCGAAACCATGCGACGCCCAAAACTTGGCTCTTTAGCATTGCCCGTAATCTAGCCATCGACAAAGCGAGAAAGAACAAAACAAAGATCAGTCGAACGAATGTGGCTTTCCATGAGGAAACTTTGGATCAGCACATCGGATTTTCTCCTGAGCAAATTCTGATAGGGCATGAGGAGAAACAAGAATTGTACAGTAGGATCAATCAGCAAAAAAAGAAATATCGGGATGTGCTAATTTTAAGGGGCATTCAAGGATTGTCCGTGAGTGAAACAGCACAAATACTAGGATGCAAAGAAACCGCCGTTCGAACCAACTATCATCGTGCAGTCAAGGCATTACAAAATGAACCGAATTGGAGGGAATCTCATGAAGGATAATCTAAAAAATGTCCAGGAGAAATTAAACGAATTTCCGCCATATCACATGAGCCAGTCTACTCAAGCTCTCCTCCATCAACAAGTGATGGACACCATCGAAGATTCTGAAATCCGACAAAAACGAAAAGGAGTGTTTCTCATTAAAGCAAAAGTAGGGATGGTTACGGCGGCGGCTGTCGTAATCGTTAGTATTCTATCCGTAAATCTATTAAATGATAATCCAAACTCATCCGGTGGAGAGAATCCTATACCCATTAATCAGGACGTTGACCAAGAATTCGAACAGACGCCTGGCGAAGAAGAGGACAACAATGTGTATGATCCCCTCCTGCTCGAGCAACAAGCTACAGAGATTCTTCAAGCGATCTATGACCATGATATGGATGTACTATCCAGTCATGTACACACAGAGAAAGGTTTACTGTTTTCCCCTTATTTTTCTGTGATGGACGATACAGTAAGATTTGAAAAGAATGAGGTACCATCACTATTAGAAAGTGAGACAACGTATTTGTGGGGCTATGGAGAAGCGAACATGGAAATACAATTGACGCCAGCGGACTATTTCGACAAGCATCTTCAAGTAAAGCGATTCTTTAAATCGGATGAAGTCTTTGTCGATACACAAAATCAAGAAGTGGACCCTACCAATTATTTAAAAACGGTTTTTCCTGATTCAAAAATTGTTGAGTTTTATCATGCTGGTACCGAACAATATAGTGGAATGGATTGGAGAAGTCTCAACCTGGTTTTCGAACAAGATGAAGAAGGTGCGTGGCGTCTAGTGGCAATAATCAACAATCTCTTTACTCCTTAACCGTGCTTATGCAAATTAGATATCTGCTTTAGTGTTTTTTAACATCAAGTAAAACAAGAAACAAGCCATCAGACTAGGAACATTACTAGTTCGATGGCTTAATTTGTATTTATTCTTATTTATGATATGGCTCACCTCATCTTATTAACTAGGAATTTTCATAACCGAAACTTTTTCCATTATTTTACGAAGGTAAGAGAAAGGGAGTGGCTATGGTGCGAAAGATTATATTAAGCGTAATCATGATACCTATTTTGTTTCTAACTTAATATTTGGTGGAACAATATCACCTTAGTGAAACATCGAAAATTCTGGAAGATTTTCAATTTGTAACGCCGGAACGCCTTAATTCATTGTCGATTGTGCAATATCCGGAAAAACGAGTATATACAAGCTTTCATGATGATGAAGTACAACAAATGCTAAAGGCGTTTAATAAATTAGATTTAAAGAAAACGAAGCGTTTATCGATGAGTGAAAATTATACGAAAATAAGATTTATGGAGGACGGCTTGCAATATTATATTGAATATCATTTATATGACAATGGTTTTATAAAATATGTAGAAGATGGGTTAGCTGGTGGTAAGAACATCACTTATAGTATGGAAGAAGAAAAATTAAATACAATCCTTGCCTCATTATTGATGGGAAAAACATTAGAGTAAGAAAAAATAAGCCTACTTGCAACAAATGTTTAATAAACGAAAACAGCACCTTCCATTTATTTTGGAGTGGTGCTGTTGCTATTTTTCAAAAAAACCGCCTTTACTTATGGTACGGTTCACCCTTCATAATCCTAAAAGCTCGGTAAACCTGCTCTACTAACACTAACTTCATTAACTGATGTGGTAATGTCATTTTACTGAAAGACAATTTTTCGTCAGAACGTTTCATTACATCTTCGTGTAAACCAAGAGATCCGCCAATGACAAAAGCGATTTTACTTCTACCATAAGTCATGAGAGACTCCATATCGTTTGCTAGCTGCTCCGAACTTTTCATTTTCCCTTCTATTGCTAAGGCAATTACATATGTGTCCAATCCTATTTTAGCTAAAATTCGATCACTTTCTTTTTTCTTAACAATTTCCATATCGGCTTCACTTAAATTTTCAGGTGCTTTTTCATCTGGTACTTCCACTAAATCGATTTTGGCATATGCACCTAATCGCTTTGTATATTCCTCTATCCCCATTTTTAAATACTTTTCTTTTAATTTTCCCACCGATACAATTTGTATATTCACAGGTTATCCACCTTTACATTTCGTTTACAAACAAGTTATACACATCACTTATGCACATATCCACAACAATTATCTACATCTTGTGTTTCAATTTTCTTTTGCCACAATATATAATGCAGACGACTCACAGTAGGTACAAACTGTGGATAACTTTTCTTCATCCTTTAATTCCTCTAGCATAGGAAATGTTTTTTGTTCTGCTACGAACATGTCTAAAGCGTGGTTTATATGGGTTTCACAACTGAATATTCTCACTTTTATCTCTCCTTTCATTGTCGGAATACTTTTAATAGTTATGCACAAATCATCCGTTGTTATCCACAACCTATTTTACCAAATGAAAAACGAGTAGGAAAGACAAGCTTTTCTTTTCCTACCCGCTGTGTAAATCTTTTATTTGCATTACTAAGTTATCCACATGTTTATAATTCTGATGATTGCTTTAAAAGGAGTGTTAATTCGACTAGTTCTCCTTGTCTGTACACTTTCACTTTTAGTTCGTCCCCAGTTTCTTTTTCGTTATATAAGTGTTTTCGTAACTCAATAGTATTTTCTACTTTTTCTCCGTCCATTTCTACAATGACATCATATGATTTCATCCCTGCAAGTGCAGCTGGAGTTCCTTCCACTACTTCGTCAACTACTACTCCAGTTGTAACTTCGGTTGGTAATTTTAATGTTTCTTTTTGGTGAAATGCAGGTACATTCGTCAAATCAATAAGGGTGATTCCCATGGATGGACGATTTACTTTTCCATTTTGCTCTAAATCCTCAATGATCGGGATAGCTGAATTGACTGGAATTGCAAGACCCATTCCTTCTACTGTAGATTCAGAAATCTTCATCGAGTTAATACCGATTAGCTGTCCTGCTAAGTTAATCAAGGCACCTCCACTGTTACCAGGGTTAATCGCTGCGTCTGTTTGTAGAACCTCTGACTGCCAATCCTCTAAACCATCTCCGTTTAAATCAACTGGTACTGCACGGTCTTTACCAGATACTACTCCCGTTGTAACGGAGCCATAAAAATCAAGTCCTAAAGGGTTACCGATAGCAATAACCGTTTCCCCTTGTTTTAATGCATCTGAGTCACCAAATTCTATAACTGCTTCTATGCCAGTATCATCAATTGCAAGAACAGCTAAATCTGTCCAAATATCTTCCCCTACAATATTTGCTTCTACTTTTGAGCCATCAGCTAATGTTACTTCTACAGATTTTGCATTTTCAATAACATGATAATTTGTAATAATATAAGCTTTACCATCTTCTTTTTTATAGATAACACCAGAGCCTGTGCCAACATCCTGTGTAGCTTCTGATTGACTCCAGAAGTTTGAGACTGATTGAATATTTGTTATTCCAACAACAGCACTTGAAGCTTTTTCTACAGCATCAGTTACATCTGTAGTGACATCTACTGAAAGCTGTTGGGTTTGTTGTGTTGTTTCATTCGATTTCGTTTCACCGCCCGATGGTAGATTAGTGACAACGGAAGGTATTAAAAACCATACAAGTAATGCACCAACTAATACACCTGCAAGTCCACTAAAGAAATAGCCGGCTAAGCCTCGTTTTTTTCCATTTCTTTTTTGGGGTTCTATCGGTGGTTGTTCGTTTGGTAATTGTGGTCCATATGGGTTATTTATATCCATCTTTCTCTTCCTCTCTTCTTCTAATATGCCTGTATTAACAATGTACCCATTCCACATTAAAATAAGATGAAAATTACTTAAAAAATAAATAAAAGTTCCAAATACTACATTCATAGTATTTGGAACTTCGATTAAAAGAGAAGAAAGTATATGATTTTTCCTATTATCTGTTTAGCCACTTGGGTCACTTCAGAATTACCTATACAGGTAAAGAACTCCTTCATTGCAATTCTTCTGCGCTATTCAGATCTACATAGGCTACTTGTGCTTTTCTTATTTACACAAGAACTAGCTCTGTTGGTTTATTGGCATCTGTGTCATGTAGATGCACATACTCTCCCGCAATCACACCACAGGACTGAAGTGTTTGCGTAACACTCATACGAGCTAGATCTTTCATATTATTATCTTTACTTAAATGTGATAAATAGATATTTGTATTTTTCACATCAATTACTTCACTCATAGCAACTGCAGCATCCTCATTGGAGACATGTCCTACATCACTTAATATTCTTCGTTTAATTGACCAAGGATAACGTCCCATCTGTAGCATACTAACATCGTGGTTGCTTTCAAAGACAAAGGAATCTGCTCCTTTAATATGCCCTTTCATTCGATCGCTCACATATCCAGTATCCGTTATTAAAACAAGTTTCCTACCGTTTTCATGAAAAATGTAAAACATCGGATCAACCGCATCATGGGATACTGCAAAAGATTGAATATCAATTGAGCCAAACTTTTTTACGGTTTCCATATCAAATTGAAATCGCTGGTCTAATGGAACATTTCCGATAAGTGGATCCATTGCAGACCAAGTTTTTTCATTTGCAAAAATGGGAACTCCATACTTTCTAGCTAAAACACCTAATCCTTTAATATGATCACTATGCTCATGTGTGATGAAAATTCCTGACAGCTTTTTTATATCCCGATCAATTTCCTGAAATAATTGATCCATCTTTTTTCCACTTAAGCCTACATCTACTAAAAAGGAATGTTCATCATTTTCCACATAAATAGCGTTACCACTACTACCACTTGCCAATACACTGAACTTCATTATTAAAACTCCTTATTCCACTACTGTTTGTTCCGTCTCTTTTTGTATCTCAATAACTCTACCCTCTACTGCATTTACAAAATATTCTTCAATGGTGCCATCAAGTAGTTCTACCAGGATATGCCATGTTGGTGCAAAAACCTGTGTCTCTGTTAGTTGAGCTAACGTGGAGTATCCCAGTTCAATTTCTTTAATCGTAGAATCTGGTTTTAACTGCGAATTTCCATACAATGTAGTAATTGCCTGCAAATGTGGCAATAATTTTTGCGACACCTTATAATTCTCTAAGTCGTCCAGAATAGTCTGTTCATAACCAATAAGCTCATTGTCATCATTCCAGTGAACTACTAGCTTCGCATTCGTATTATAGTAAACAAATCGTTTATTTACTTGTTGGAATAATATAGCTGTTTTATTTTCTTCATCTTTTTTCCACAGTCCATAGGTAGAGCCACGTATCACTTGCTCATGTACTATTTTTTCTAACGTATTTTCATCTGTTATTTTTATAGGTTCTTTAAAGGTACTAACTATTTGATAGCTAGTAGGTATTTCTACAGTTTGATTGTCCAATTCTTCTATTTCTTCTAGACTAAAATTATGGACATTGCCTGAAACATATGAAGCTTCTTTTATCTTGTTATCTGTTTCCAAAATTTTAATATTATCTAGAAAAAGTTTTTCCTCGATAGATGTATCATTAGATTTACCTATTTGTTGGGACTCATTATACCGATTCATATATAGTGAAAGTAAGAATACATTTAAAATAGAAAATACAATAATAAATATAGTCTTTGTTTTATTCCAATCCAAATTTTGCACCTCCTAATAATTCCGGAGATACGCGTACCCAGCTCCCACTCTCCAAGTAATACCAAGAAGGCTCAAGATTAAATAAGGATTGGCCGTCATCTCGAGATAAATAATATCCTATTACAACATCGTCTATAGAACTCACATTAATATCTGTTGCAGTAGAAAGGAAATCATAAATTGACTGCCCTGAAACTAGTTGTACTTCCCGTGTTTCCCAAGGAATAGGAACATCAAGCGTATAAAAAGGACGGTAATATCGATACACTCGGTCAATTCCCCAATACTGCGAGATTTCTGTTAATGTATCCTTACTAAATACCGGTAGACCGTCAAAATACAATTGATAATTAATTTGCCGAGTTGCGGTGTTCATTCGAGAATAACGATAGTCATCTGTCCATCCGTTATGCTCATTGACAAAATTCAAGCTGTTTTGAATGAGATCTACAGGATTCCCTGGATTTTCATTCTCCGAAGCTGGATGCACATAGTTTAAACTTTTAAAAGTAAAATTCACATTCATTAATGCACTATCATCTGTGAATTGTTGTTCCCCCATAACGACTGGATTACTTCTCACTAGGCTCGGATTATTGAAGAGGGCATCTTTGAATTTATCTGATTCAATCTCTTTAATAGAATAAGTATAATTGATGATATTTTCTGGTATAGAAGAAACGTATAACGATAATTTATTGTTTCTAACTATTTCATTATACACTTGCATTTTCTCTGCATGCTCTAAAATACGTTCGGTAAACCCTAATTTATCCGCTTTTGCTGCAGTTGCCTTATATATCTTCTGCTGTGATGTGCTTATAAAATACAGAGTCATACTATCTGGGATGTCTTCATTCCAGTCAATTATTAACCGATTAAAATAAGCTTCAGGAAAATGTTGATCCGGAAAAGTTAAGATATTGCCTAATATTTCAATAGGGACATCTGCTGCAAAAAAGAAACTTGCACGATTGGGAGCTTTGATAAATTCATTTATTTGATTGGTGTCTACCTTATTCATAGCTAACTCAATCGTTTGAATTTCCCAGGTCTTCATTTTGTTGAGTACAAATTCTATTGGTTGGCTGTCAAAAGACCCCTTTAGCGAGTCCTCTTGGCTTATAAGCATACGATACGGTTTAATAATGTCTTCCATATTCTTTTTTTCAGCAATAGATATATCTATAGTCGTTCCTTCATTTGGTTGAATAACAGGTGAGTAGGTCCATATAGAAAAAGTTAAAGTAAGACTGAGGAGAATAAGTAAGAGTAAGACAATTGATTTTACTTGCTCGATATATTTCAATCCCACTCACCTTCCTCATCCTTTAAAATATCCAATGTGAAGAAAATAGTCGTCCCTTGCCCTTCTTCACTTTCTGCCCATATTCTACCACCATGGGCTTCAATCATTTCCCGGGCAATTGCCAAACCTAGGCCAGTACCTCCCATAGATCTCGCTCTAGCTCTATCTACTCTGTAAAAACGATCAAAGACTCGATCGACATTTTCAGAAGGAATTCCCATTCCATCATCAGAAATCATTACTTTTATAATAGATTCTGACACTACTACCCCAAACCTTATATTCCCACCATCTGGAGAATATTTTATCGCATTTGAAATTATATTATCCATTACCTGCGTTAACTTATCTGTATCGATATCCACATAGTAGGCTTTATCAGAAAGCATGCGCACAAAGGTAACATGATCTGATTTGGAAAGTTCAAATCTGTCGATAATCCGGTTGAAGAATTGATTGAAGTTAACAATCTCCCGATTCAAATCGTAGTCTCTACTATCCATTTTAGACAATTGGAGTAGGTCATTTACAAGTCGAATCATTCTATGTGTTTCTGTTTGAGTTACTTCTAAAAATGATGGAGCAATCCCTTCATCTTCCCAAGCACCATCAACCAAAGCCTCCAAATAACTACTCATCGTCGTAAGTGGTGTGCGTAGTTCATGAGAAACATTTGCGACAAATTCTCTTCTTTCCATATCCACTTTTTCTTGTTCTGTATTATCATGTAATACTGCGATTAAACCATTAACAAAACCAGTTTCTTTTTGAATAACGGAAAAATTGGCACGTAAAATAAACGGTCTTTCATTAGAACTTAGATCCAGGTTAATAGGTTCTTTTAGATGTATTAAATCTTCAAATGAGTGTACAGGATCTATTCCAAGTACCGATACAATTGGTCGATTTAATACCATTTCTCTTGGTATGCGCAATAATCTAAGTGCTGGATCGTTTATAAGGATGACTCTTCCTTTACGATCTGTTGCAATTACCCCATCTGTCATGTTCGTTAAAACAGAGGCTAGCTTTCTACGTTCTGCTTCCGTCGTAGATTGAGCTTCCTGCAATCTATTTGTCAGATGATTGAAGGCAATGGCCAGCTGTCCGATTTCATCACTGCCATATACTCTTACTTTTCTAGAAAAATTCCCTTTTGCCATAGCTTGAGCTTGTCTTCTCATATCTGAGATCGGACGAGTGATCGTCTGGGCAATTAGTATTCCTAATATGACAGTAATAACTAATGCAACAGCTGTACCTCCAGCAAGTATTTGATTAATCTCATTCATCTGACCAAAAACATTTTCAATATTAGATTCTATATATAATGTTCCTTTTACTTCTCCCTTATAAATAATAGGAGTAGCTAAATTCCAAATTCTGTTACTAGTTTCTCGATCAATTGATATATTGTTAAAAGTGTCTTTTGCAGTAATGGATTTTCGAACTAAATCATCCATTGATCGTTGACCTACAATTGACTGGTTATTTCCATCAGATGTTGCCAATATCTGATACCGAGCATCGATTACACGTACTTCTTTAATATCATACGTATCATACGAACTAAGACCAGCCAAAATAGAACGTAAACTTTGTTCCAATGTTAGGTCTTCTTCGTTTCGTACTTTTATTATTTCTTCTCGCGTACTATATTCCAATAAGCTTACGCGGTCAGTTATAGAATCTTGAAAGTTTTTCCTCAACGTTTCTTCTAATTCACGAACAAAGTAAAGTCCGATAATTTGCATAGCAATAATGATAAGTAACACATAAATCAGCACAATCTTAACGTGAATTGATTTAAAGTATCCAACTTTTTGCATTTGCTTCTACTCCTGTTCAGGACTTCGTAAGTAGTACCCTACACCTCTTCTAGTTACTATCCATGTTGGATGACTTGGGCTGTCTTCAATTTTTTCTCGTAAACGTCTAATTGTTACATCCACTGTACGTACATCCCCAAAATAGTCATAACCCCATACCGTTTGTAGTAAATGCTCACGAGTCATAACTTGTCCTATATGTTTTGCCAAGTAATGCAATAACTCAAATTCTCGATGCGTAAGCTCAATTGTTTCTTCTCTCTTTAACACAAGATAAGCATCAGGCTGAATAGTTAGTGGACCAATAACAATGTCATTTGTCATTACTTCTGCATCTTCTTGAATAGTTTGGTGTCTACGCATATTTGCTTTTACTCGAGCGATTAATTCTCTCGTACTAAATGGTTTTGTAACATAATCATCTGCACCAAGCTCTAGACCGAGTACTTTATCTATCTCTGAATCTTTTGCTGTTAGCATAATTATAGGAAAATCATATTTTTTTCGAATTTCTCTACATACTTCCATTCCATCTTTGTTAGGAAGCATAATATCTAATAACATTAAATCTGGTTGATCTTCTTCTACCTTCTTCAATGCTTCATCGCCATTATAAGCACAGACTACTTGGTACCCTTCTTTTTTTAGGTTAAATTGAAGTATATCTGCAATTGGCTTTTCGTCATCTACTACTAGTATTTTTTTACTCATATTCTAGTCCCCTTTATTCTCGTATTCTATATTTAACTCAATTGAATTATTTTAACAATAATAATAATAACTTTAACATTGTTTCAGGCTTCCTGCATCTCTAAAGAAGTAGCGCTCCTATAATTCGACTCATTTTGTCGAATTATTTCCTAGGAAATTTTATACAGCAAGATTTCCACCTGTGGGGATATACAGCATGAAACCGAGATACAAAAAAGACAGTCCATATAGCGACTGTCTCATATATATTATTAGTTTAATACAGTTAAAGGATTAATAGTTACTCCATTTTTCTCCACTTCAAAATGTAGATGTGTTCCTGTAGAACGTCCAGTACTTCCCATAACACCGATTTTAGTACCTGTTGGGACTACTTGCCCTACTTTCGCTGTAATTGAAGAAAGGTGTGCATATGTTGTTTTATATCCATTTTGATGATCGATGATTATACGTTGGCCGTATGTTCCATCCCAACCTGCAGCAACTACTATTCCGTTATCTGCTGCTTTTATCGTAAAACCACTCGGTCTTGCAATATCGATACCTTCATGTTGGCGTCCCCAGCGATATCCCATTTTACTAGAAATATATCCACCTTCAGCTGGCCAAGCAAATACTCCCGAGCCGCGTGAAGGAATTACTTTCGTTCCTTTTAATACAATATGATCTTTTGGTTCTACAAGTATTGTTTCTTCTATAACAGATAGACCAACTTGTACTCCATTCTCTTTGCGAATTAAGTAAGTTGCCAATTTTTGGCCATCCGAACCCTCTTGTATTACCTTCGTATCGCCTTTGTACATATCCTCTGTTTCTTTTACTTCTTTCGTATGTATGATGGATTCTTTAGCTTTTTTCTCATACTGTACTTCAATATTAATAAGTGGTTTTAAGACTGTTACATTTAACTCTTGACCTATTTGTAAAACAGTAGAATCGGTTACACCTGGATTCAGTGCAATTAGTTCTGCAGATGTTAGATTATGCTTGTTAGCAATAGTTCCTAATACATCGCCTGCTGCAACTGTATATAACTCTTTTTCTAATGTTCCATCTAAAAGTAGCTTCACAGCATCATCTGGTGAAACAATCTGACTAGGATTTGTTTCTACTGTAACTCCAGATACTTTTTCTTTTAAAATTAAATTAGCAATACGAGTTTCATTTTCTTTTAGTTCGGGTAAAGGTTCACTAGTATTATTTCTAGCTTCCAGTAAGTTCAATTCTTCTTCTGAAATAAAATGTAATTTTAGTTTTCTTAACGCTTCATCGTAAGCTTCTAAGTCTTTGACGTAGACTGCCATCTCGTCATTGACCGATAATGCAAACGCCCTTGCTTCTACTTCTATTAAGCTATCCAGCTTTTGAAGAGTAGTCTCATCGTTTGTATTAAGAGTAAATACTTGTTCTGGCACTACCGACAAATTAGATCCAGCAGTTAAAGTCATATTTTTAAACTGGGAGCTAGATTCTTCCATCTTTTTGTCGAGTATTGATTGTAATTTGGTTTGATCCGAAATAGCCCCTACATATTGACCATCCGTGTATATATGGTATATTTCTTTTAATGTATTGCTTTCACTTTCTTTTGCAAAAGCCATATTAAACGAAATACTTGAAATAAGTAAAACTGATACGGCTGCTTTTTTCACCATATTTGACTTTCCGTTTGAAAGAACATTCAGTTTTGATACCTTTTGTTCCTCATTCTTACTTTTCAAAAACATGATAAAGCCCCTTCCAAACTATATATAAACCTTCTATCATTTCACGCTCCTTTAATTTAACATATTTGAAATGAAGATGTGTAGCTTTAGATGCGGTTGTAAAGAAACTGTAGCATTAGTTCCATATATTACATGATTTTTACATTTTTTAACACTCTTAAGTTCCTTGTACCTAATCATTCGACTTTGATAAATTAGTTTTCTCCAAATTTTTCATATTTTATACATAAAACAACAGAAATCTTCGTTATATTTGTCATAATAGAAGATTCACATAATGGCACTTTCTCAAATTTTTACATTAGCAGACAAAAAAACGTCAAAAAGCATATGCTTCTTGACGGTTTTTTTTCGTTTATTATTTCCAAACACTTGTAATGATATTTGTTTGCGTACGATCTGGTCCAACTGAGAAGATGGAGATTTGTACACCTGTAAGTTGAGAAATCCGTTCTAAGTAATGACGAGCTGTCTCAGGAAGTTCATCTAGTGATTTACATTTAGTAATGTCTTCACTCCAACCTGGCATTTCTTCATAAACTGGTTCACATTCACTTAAAATACGTAGGTTAGCTGGATATTCCGTAATTAATTCACCTTTATATTTATAAGCAGTACATAATTTAACTGTATCTAAACCAGTCAATACATCAATAGAGTTAACCGTTAAATCAGTTAAACCACTTACACGACGAGCATGTCTAATTACTACTGTATCAAACCACCCTATACGACGTGGTCTACCTGTAGTTGTCCCATATTCTTTACCAACTTCTCGGATTTGATTTCCAATTTCATCAAATAGCTCAGTTGGGAAAGGACCATCACCTACACGTGATGTATATGCTTTACAAACACCTACTACATGGTTAATTTTTGTTGGCCCTACTCCTGCTCCAATTGTTACTCCACCAGCTACTGGATTCGAAGAAGTTACAAATGGATAAGTACCTTGATCGATGTCCAACATAACTCCTTGTGCACCTTCAAACAATACACGACGACCATCATCTAATGCGTCGTTCAATACTTTTGAAGTATCTGTAACATACTTGGCAATCTCTTGTCCATAGCCATAGAATTCTTCTAATATTTCTTCTGAAGTAAATCCATCTGTTTCGTAAAACTTCTCAAACATTCTATTCTTTTCTTGTAAGTTAAGTTCTAATTTTTCCTTAAATACTTCGTAGTCCAGAAGATCAGCAATACGAATCCCGACACGTGCAGCTTTGTCCATATAAGCTGGTCCAATACCTTTACCTGTCGTACCGATTTTATTTACTCCTCTGCGAGCTTCTTCTACTTCGTCTTGTTTTAGATGGTAAGGAAGAATAACATGTGCACGATTAGAAATACGTAAGTTTTCGGTTGTTACTCCGCGGTCATGCAATCCTTTTAGCTCTTTTACAAGTGCTCTTGGATCCACTACCATTCCATTTCCTATAACAGAAATTTTATCTTTATAGAAAATCCCTGAAGGAATTAAATGAAGCTTGTACGTTTCTCCTCCAAAAATAATTGTGTGACCTGCATTATTACCACCTTGGTAACGTGCAATTACTTCTGAGTTTTCGGATAGAAAGTCTGTGATTTTCCCTTTACCTTCGTCTCCCCATTGTGTTCCAACTACTACTACTGATGGCATTTGCCAGCACCTCCGTCAGACATTTCATATGTCCTGATTCAAACAGTGTTATTGTACCAATCTAAACGTACTTAGTCAACTGATTTAACATAAAAACACGAACACAAAATGATTTAGCACATTTATTGTTCGTGTTTTTATTATAACTATATCTAAAAATCTCTGCCCACAAAACTAAAAGGAGCTTTTGCTTTTTTTAAGCTGGTGGCGCTTGGTGTTGACTCCAGTCAATGTTAACGAATTTGTTAAACTCTTTAACGAACGCAAGTGTAACAGTTCCAGTAGGGCCATTACGCTGTTTTGCAATAATAATTTCAATCATGTTCTGATTTTCTGTTTCTTTGTCGTAGTAATCCTCACGATACAGGAAGGATACAATATCTGCATCCTGCTCAATCGATCCAGATTCACGTAAATCAGACATCATTGGTCGCTTATCTTGACGCTGCTCAACTCCACGGGATAACTGAGACAAAGCAATTACAGGAACCTGCAATTCACGAGCTAAACCTTTTAAGGAACGAGAAATTTCCGAAACCTCTTGTTGTCTGTTAGCTTGGCTTCCTCCACTACCTTGGATTAGCTGTAAATAATCAATCAAAATCATCCCAAGACCAGACTCTTGTTTTAATCGACGACATTTAGCCCGGATTTCATTTACCCGAATACCAGGAGTATCGTCAATATAAATCCCTGCATTTGAAAGACTTCCCATCGCCATTGTAAGCTTACGCCAATCCTCGGTTGTCAGTGCGCCTGTACGAAGTACCTGAGCATCTATATTCCCCTCCGCACAAAGCATACGCATAACTAACTGTTCTGCACCCATCTCTAGACTAAAGATTGCTACATTTTCATCTGTTTTTGTCGCTACGTTTTGTGCCACGTTCAGAGCAAATGCCGTTTTCCCTACAGATGGACGGGCAGCTACAATGATCAAATCATTCCGTTGGAAACCAGCGGTAATTCGGTCTAAATCACGAAATCCAGTTGGAATACCAGTAACATCGCCTTTTCTTGTATGAAGTTTTTCTATATTATCGTATGTTTCCACTAAAACGTCTTTAATATGCTCGAAATCACCAGCATTTTTTCGGCTTGCGACTTCCATCATTTTACGTTCGGCTTCTGCTAATAATGCTTCTACTTCATCTTCCCTAGTAAAACCATCTTCTACTATGGTGGTCGCTACACGTATCAAGCGGCGTAAAATAGATTTTTCTTCTACAATCTTGGCGTAGTATGCTATATTGGCTGCGGTTGGAACTGCATTAGCAATTTCACTAATATACGAAATTCCACCTACATCTTCTAACTCTTTCTTCGCAGAAAGTTCTTCCGTCACAGTTACAACATCGATTGCCTTACCTTTATCGCTTAAATGAAGCATCGTTTGGAATATCTTCTGATGTGCTACACGATAAAAATCTTCTGCAAGCAAGATTTCTCCAGCGGTAATTAATGCCTGTGGTTCTAAAAATATGGCCCCAATGACAGACTGTTCAGCTTCCTGGTTATGCGGCGGTACACGGTCCAACATTGGATCGCTCATTGACCTCTCTCCTTACGATTCTTCTGCAACAAGAACTTTTAATGTCGCCACAACTTCATGATGAAGTTTCACTGGTACATTTGTATATCCTAATGCTCTAATTGCATCATCTAATTCCATTTTCCGTTTATCTAACTTAATACCATGTGACTTTTCTAATTGAGAGGCAATTTGTTTCGTTGTAATGGAACCGAATAGTCGACCATCATTTCCAGACTTTGCTTTTAACTCAACTGTTAATTGCTCTAATGTTTCTTTTAATTTTTGGGCTTCTTCTAGCTCTTTAGCTGCTTCTTTTTCAGATTTTTTCTTTTGTCCTTCAAGAGCACTTAATGCAGCTGCATTTACTTCTACCGCCAATTTATTTTTAAGTAAAAAGTTATGTGCATAACCATCTGCGACATTTTTGACCTCGCCTTTTTTCCCTTTACCTTTTACGTCTTTTAAGAATACTACTTTCATTCTTCGTTTCCTCCTTCGATTGTATCTATAATTGCATTTTTTAGAAGTAATATTGCTTCGTCTATCGAGGTATCCTCCAATTGACAGGCGGCATTGGTTAAATGTCCACCACCGTTTAGTTTTTCCATAATAACCTGAACATTGATATCACCTAATGATCGAGCACTGATTCCTAACGTAGATTCACTTTTACGCCCTATTACGAAAGATGCTGCCACATTATTCATCGTCAACAAAATATCCGCTGTTTGAGCAAGTAATACCTGACTATAGGAGACGTTTTCCATACCATGAGCAATAGCAATACCTTCTCTAAAAAATTCCACATTTTGGACGATTTTAGAGCGTTCTATATAGGTATCAATGTCTTCCTTCAACATACGTTGGACTAGAATTGTATCTGCACCATGCGTACGTAAATACGATGCTGCTTCAAATGTTCTTGCCCCTGTACGAAGCGTAAAGCTTTTCGTATCTACAATAATACCTGCTAGCATAGACGTTGCTTCTAGCATGGATAACTTTTCATTTTTCGGTTGATATTCAATTAGTTCAGTTACCAACTCTGAAGTAGAGGACGCATATGGTTCCATATAAACCAGCATTGTATTTGAAATGAATTCTTCTCCGCGTCGATGATGATCAATCACGACTACTTTCTCTGCTTTTTGAAGAAGCTTTTCATCAATTACTAAGCTCGGTTTATGTGTATCCACTACAACTAATAATGTTTTTTCTGTAATTTTGCTTATCGCTTCTTCAGGACTTATAAAACGATTATATAGCTCTGGTTGTTCTTTTATCTCATCCATTAATCGATTCACGCTATTGTCTAACTCATTAGTGTCTAATACAACATAGCCCTCTACTTTGTTCATCCCAGCCATTTTTCTTACCCCAACAGCTGATCCGATTGCATCCATATCTGGCATCCTATGCCCCATAACAAATACTTGGTCACTATCCTGTATTAAATCTCTTAGCGCGTGAGAAATCACTCTAGCTCTTACACGCGTCCGTTTTTCTACTGGGTTTGTTTTCCCGCCATAGAATTTTACTTTTCCATTTGAATGCTTAATAGCTACTTGGTCTCCACCGCGTCCTAATACTAAATCTAAGCTAGACTGAGCTAGTTCTCCGAGTTCTACTAGGGAAGTGGACCCCGCCCCAACACCTACGCTTAAAGTGAGGGAAAATCCAAATTTAGCAGTAGTTTCTCTTATATCATCTAATATGGAGAATTTACTTTTTTCTAATTCTACTAAAATGGATTCATTAAAAACGGCCAAAAAACGATCTGAAGAAATCCTTTTTACATAAATGCCGTATTTTGCTCCCCAATCGTTTACACAAGAAGTAACGATACTGTTGAGCCTTCCTCGTGTCTGATCGTCCATACCCTGTGATATTTCATCGTAATTGTCTATAAACAGCACACCTATAACAGTTCGATCTCCATAGTATAACGATTCCATCTCTACTTGTTCGGTTATATCAAAGAAATATAGAAGCTTTTCTTCCGCTTTATAAAATACTTTATAATTTTTTTCATCCAAAGAAATGGTCATTTCTTTGGATTCTTCTTGTTTTTTAAGCTGTTGAAAATCCTTTGATATAGAAAGAAGCTCCTCACCAATAATCGTATCGAATGGAAGCTGTTGCGTCATATATGGATTTGCCCATTCGATGATATATTGATCATTTATGAGTAATATCCCGATTGGCATTTCTAATAAGGCTTCCTCCCCCACCTTTTTCATCCGGTAGGAAAGAGTTTCGATATGTTTTTCTGTCTCTTCATATACACGTTGTTCAATAATCCACGCATAGATAAATACACCAATTACCATTAGAGCGAATAATAATCCAATCAATATGTTGGTAGACAGTAATAAATAAGTTGCAACCCCACTAAGTAGTAAAAACAGTATGAGTGGATATCGAATTGGCCGTTTCCTAAAAAAAGATGCCACTAGATCAGCTCCTTATTTTTTGTATCTGTCTTTTATAAATCCTCTTATATTAAATCCTAAATCTAATACCCCTACTATAATAGTAAACATGTATAGCGGGACTGCCAAAAATGTTGCAAGGATCATTGACCATCTTGGCCAACCTTCTGCATAAAAATAGTAGTGTATAAAAGAAACACCTTGTAAAAACAAGAGTGCACGTAATATTAATGCAGCGTTTACAAATACTAAGTAGCCGAACGTCCCTACTTCGAATGAAACAAACAATGAGAATATGGATACGATTAAATAATACCATAACACTGCTTTCGGTAGTCTAAAATCCATGAATTTAGGAAACTTGGGTACATCTAATTTCAATTTTTTTAATAGTGATAAGTTAATGATTAAATATAGCCAGGCACTTATAAACATTGCACCAATGAAATAGCTAGGCATAATAGATTCAATAAGTATTATGCTTTGTTTAACTAATTCGTCATAACCCTCAGGCAACTGACCAACGGAAGACATAATATTTCCCAGTTGTTCGTAGTATACTTCAATGGTCGTGATAAATTGCTTCAAAACATTCATATTGAAAAATAAAATGGATAATATGTATTGTACCGCCGTCATTAAAAGTAAGAAGAGTCCGGTTGCCATCAGCATATATAGCTTAGACTTTTTAGCTCGGATTGAATCCCCTATGATAAAACCTAACGGACCAACTAGCAAACCAAAGATAAATCCAAAAACTCCACCAATAATAAAAGAAAGTAGAACTGCGATAACCGTTACAAATGCAGCGTGTTTTCTTTCAAACTTTGCACTGTACCAAGCTAGAGGCAATGGCACGATAAATGAAGTGAAAAAACCAAGTACTGGAACATAAACAGACATTGCCAACAAAATAGCAAATAGTGCAATCATCATAGATCCATACGTTAAATAATTTGTTTGATTTCTTTGCATTTAGGAACCTTCCTTTAATGTAATCATCTATCCATTGTAACAGATTACTTACAACAACTAAAATTCCACATACTGTATAGAAAAGTGGAAGAGCCTATGATAGCCTCGAAAATCGTTGGAAGAATGGTGGAAAAGGCGTACTTTGCCTTTATCCATCATTCTGAAACGACTCGAGAGGCTAGGCGCTGGAGCTAGACAGATAGAAAAGTGGAAGAGCCTATGATAGCCTCAGAAATCGTTGGAAGATTGGTGGGAAAGACGTACTTTGCCTTTATCCATCATTCTGAAGCGACTCGAGAGGCTATGCGCTGGAGCTGGACACGTATTGAGTAAAATGTATTTTAAAAAGAAAAAAAGACCGGTTTCCCGGTCTTTCTAATTTATACTTATCTCTCTTCAGTAGAGAATGGAAGTAAAGCCATGATACGAGATACTTTAATAGCTCGTGTTAACTTACGTTGGTACTTCGCACTAGTTCCTGTCACACGACGTGGAAGAATTTTCCCACGTTCTGACACGAATTTTTTCAACAAATCTACATCTTTATAATCGATGTGTGTGATATTGTTTGATGTGAAGTAACAAACTTTACGGCGTCTTTTGCCTCCGCGACGTGGTGCCATATTTGGTTGCCTCCTTTTCGATTAAAGTAAACATGCTAAGTGATACTTTTTAGAATGGTAAGTCGTCATCCGATACTTCGATTGGCCCACTACTATTAGAAAAAGGATCCTCATCTACACGTGTATAGTTTTGCTGATTCATTGGTTGGTTTTGCTGATATGAAGGTGTTGAAAATTGCTGCTGTCCATTGCCACCAGATGATTGTCCACCTTGGTTACGTTCTCCAGAGCTATTACGTGGTTCTAAGAACTGAACGCTGTCTGCAACAACGTCTGTCGTATAAACACGTTTTCCATCTTGTCCTTCATAACTACCCGTTTGAATGCGACCTTCAACACCAGCTAAACTTCCTTTTTTCAGGTAGTTTGCTGTGTTTTCAGCTTGCTTTCTCCAAACGACACAGTTGATAAAATCAGCTTCTCTTTCACCTGATTGGTTGGAGAATGTACGATTTACAGCTAGTGTAAATCTTGCCATTGCAACACCACTTGGTGTGTAGCGAAGTTCCGGATCTTTTGTTAGTCTTCCAACTAAAACGACACGGTTAATCATCAGTAAACAACCTCCCTCGATCAGCTTTTTTAGTCAATTTTATTTTTTTGCTTTAACTTTAATATCATCGATACGAACAGCAATGTGACGGATAATGTCTTCATTGATGTTAGCTAAACGTGTATATTCATCGATTGCTCTTGAATCAGCGTTTACTTTAACGATTTGGTAGAAACCTTCACGCAAGTCATTGATTTCGTAAGCTAAGCGGCGTTTACCCCACTCTTTTGCTTCGATGATTTCTGCACCATTTGAAGTTAAGATTTCTTGGAAACGCTCTACTAAAGCTTTCTTTGCCTCTTCTTCAATTGCTGGTTGAATAATGTACATTAATTCGTACTTTCTCATCTATTTACACCTCCCTATGGTCTTTGGCCGACTATGAAAAGCCGACAAGGAGCAAGTAATTCTATTACTCACATCAATGAATTGTAACATAGTTTATCAAACGTATCAAGGATGATTGTCATTATTTTACTCATTCATGTATATTTATTTAAAATGGGAGGATTATATGGAAAAAAATGAAGAAACGTTAGTTGTAATTGATATTAATCTAAAAAAGGTCGCGTGGTTTAGTATTGGATTAACTGTGGGTCTATCTATAATAGGACTAATTCTATTTCCTTGGTTATCTAATGTAACAGAAATAACTTTCTCGTTTTGGAACTTCCTCTGGTTCTTTATCGGTTACGTAGTATTAATCGTCTTGCACGAATGCTTTCACCTTGTTGGATTTTGGGTTTTTGGTAAAGCACCTTGGAGTAGTATGGATTATGGGGTTAATCTTCAAATGGGTGTAGCCTATGCTACTACTACTATTGCGTTACAAAACAGTGCCATGAAAAAGGCATTATTACTTCCTTTTTGGGTTACTGGTGTTTTACCAATGATTATGGGCTTTTGGATAGGTTCCCTTATGCTTGTTCTTTTAGGTGCTTGGCTAATCGCTGGTGCTGCTGGAGACTTTGCTATGTATAAAGAGCTCAGAAAATATCCAAACGATTTATTGATTAAAGATGATCCAGTGAAACCTAGGTTATATGTATTAAGAAAAACCGGGTAAAAAGCCCGGTCCTTAAAAAATAATAATGTAGAGATGCAATTGATTTCGCCTCCGAGCGGGCGCTTTCCGTGGGCACGGCTTCAGCCGCTTCCCTCGCTGGCGTTCAGTTCAGTGTCTTCAGCTCGCGCTGTTCCCACTGGAGTCGCCGCTCTGCGCTCCAATCAATTAGATCCACTTTAAATAATCGAGTAATTGGAATAAAGCCACATACGTATACCTGTTCTATCTAAAATAAGTAAAGATAAAAGGGAATTTTGTAAAAGAAAATCAATTTTCTTCATCCTTGATTACAACAAAATATCCCTGATTAGGCAGAAGGTCTTATCCCAATATTAACCTTTGACTAATCTATCAACTAAGCGATAAGCTATGCTAAACTTTCTTGTTAGGTACTACTCGTTTAATTGATTGGAGTGTAAGGTGGCGACTCCAGCGGGAATAGCGTTAGGTGAAGACCCCGCAGCGTAGCGAGGAGGCTGAGGCAACGCCCGCGGAACGCGTCCACCTGTAACGCAAATCAGTTGTATCGATTAATTCTTTAAAGTACTATGGACACTTGATTCGCAGCACGATAAATTATATACTTTCTTATCTATAAAAAAGGATTAGTGATTTTTCACTAATCCTTTTTCTGCTTATTATACATTGAAGCGGAACAACATAACGTCTCCGTCTTGTACGATATATTCTTTTCCTTCTAAACGAACCTTACCAGCTTCTTTTGCAGCAGCCATTGATCCAGTTTCAACTAAATCGTCATATGCAACTGTTTCCGCACGAATAAATCCTTTTTCAAAGTCAGAGTGGATAACCCCGGCACATTGAGGAGCTTTCATACCTTTTAGGTATGTCCAAGCACGTACTTCTTGCACTCCGGCAGTAAAGTAAGTTGCTAGACCTATTAATGAATAAGAAGCTTTGATTAACTGATCTAACCCAGACTCTTTAATTCCTAATTCTTCTAGGAACATAGCTTTTTCCTCATCTTCTAGTGCTGCCATCTCTTCTTCAATTTTTGCACATATAAGTATTACCTGTGCGCCTTCTTCAGCAGCAAATGCACGTACTTTTTGTACATATTCATTTTCGCTATCAGCCATGATATCATCTTCTGAAACGTTCGCAACATAAAGCATTGGTTTCGTTGTTAACAGATGAAAGCCTTTCACTACGCGCTGCTCTTCTTCTGTAAATTCAACCGAACGACCTGATTTTCCTGCTTCAAAAGCTTCTTTTAAGCGAGTAAGAACTGGTTCTTCTGCAAGCGCCTCTTTATCTCTTTGTTTTACCATTTTAGTTACACGAGCAAGGCGTTTATCTACGCTTTCTAGATCTGCTAATATTAACTCTAAGTTAATCACTTCAATATCAGAAATTGGATCCACTTTTCCGGATACATGCGTGATATTTTCATCTTCGAAACAACGAACAACCTGACAGATTGCATCTACTTCACGGATGTGGGCAAGAAATTTATTTCCAAGTCCTTCTCCTTTACTTGCACCCTCGACAATTCCTGCGATATCCGTAAACTCGAACGCAGTAGGAACGGTTTTCTTTGGTACTACCAATTCTGTTAATTTATCTAAACGTGCATCAGGTACTTCAACTACCCCTACATTGGGATCGATAGTAGCAAATGGATAGTTTGCTGCAAGTGCTCCAGCTTTTGTTATTGCATTAAACAATGTAGATTTTCCTACGTTTGGTAATCCTACTATTCCAGCAGTTAACGCCATATATGTCACAGCCCTTCATAATTTTAAACTTTAAACTCTATCCCGCATAAACGGGCAGTATGACTCCCACTTTAAAGTTGTGCTCGAGCAATAAAGCATAGTGGGAGATAACTGCCCGTAACTGCCCGAATGGTTACTGATTGAAGTTTCACTTTATATACAACTTGTTCATTATATTGATTTTAGCGATAAAAGTCTATCATTACTCTGCATCGGCTTGCACAATAAGCTTCTTCATCTTCTTTTCAAATTCTTTCCTTGGTATCATTACACTGTGTTGACATCCCTCGCATTTAATACGAATATCAGCTCCCATACGAATGATTTTCCAAGCATTTGTTCCACATGGATGCTGTTTCTTCATTTCTACTATATCATTTAGTTGAAATTGTTTCTTTTCCATTTTATCACCTACTTATTTTTCTTTAGTAAACAATCATTGGAGTTATGAAATTTTAATGCCTTTTTGTTCAAGGAAATCTATTAAATCTCTTCTAATTTTTCTCGCTACACTGTTTTGTTTCGTAGGTATAGTCTCAGCGGTAAATCGTACAACTATTTCGGTTGCATCGAAACTTTGTACTCCAAGATAACTAGGTGTTTTAACGAGTTCTTCATATTTGTTAGGTAATTCTTTAAGAAATTCCTCAATGTTTTTTTCCATTGATGGAATATCATTTTCAGGTGCAACGCTAATATCTATTAAAGCCAAGGAGTTATAAATCGAATAGTTTATAACGACCAAAATGCTACCATTTGGAATTATGTGAAGTTCCCCTGTATAACTTTTCACTTTTGTTGTACGTAAACCTATTTCCTGAACAATTCCATTGGCTGTCCCTATCTGTACTTGGTCCCCCACCGAAAATTGATCTTCAAATATTATAAAAAATCCAGTAATGATATCTTTCACTAAACTTTGAGCACCAAAACCAACTGCTAGACCAACAATTCCTGCACCAGCAAGCAATCCGGCCACTTTTATACCAAATATAGTCAAAATGGCTATAATAGCACTGAAATACACAACATAAGTTAACACATTTTGAAGAAGCTTCATTAATGTATTTTGCCTACGCTCTGAATACCCTAAGGGGCTTCTTTGTCTGACTAAGAAAAACTTTTGGATAATGCGTTTACCAACTCTTATCGCAATAGCAGTTACCAATAAAATAAGTATTATTTTAATAACATCAAGCCCAAGTTGTATCCAAGTTTCTTCTTTAAATAAATAATCCTTCAAATTTTGAATTGTTGCTTCCATACTAGTTGTTTCCACCTCACTTGAATAAATAATTTCCTAGATGCATATACTGACTCTAAAAAGAAAGTGAGTAATTATATGAACTCTTCTGCTACTACTATTACCGAACCTTCTACAATTTATTATAAGGAAACAGGCGCAATTTGGCGATTAAGCAACTACTTTATAGAACAAATACCATTTGACCACCCAAATCTAGTTTTTTGTTGTATTGGTACCGATCGCTCTACCGGAGATGCACTTGGGCCGATGACAGGTTCTTTCTTATCACAACTTAAGTCATTTCCATTTGAAATTGTCGGTACGTTGGATAATCCTTTGCATGCACTAAACATTGAAGAAATTACGGAGACAATCCGAAGCTCTCCAAAAGCCCCTTATATTATAGCTATAGATGCTTGCTTAGGGAATGCAAATAATATTGGACAAATTATCGTTCACCCTGGTCCCTTATATCCAGGCAAAGCAGTAAAAAAAGAATTACCTCCAATCGGAGAAATCTCTATTAAAGCAATCGTAAATATCGGAGGTTTCATGGAATATAATGTTTTACAAAGTACTCGGCTTCATCTAACTTACGAAATGGGAAGAGTCATCTCTCGTTCTCTACTTTTAGCGTGGCATCGTTATAATTTAAAAGTTATAAATAATAGCAACAGCAATACCGACAATAACTAAACTTGGCAATAGATTCGCAACTCTTACCTTTGTTACCCCCAACAAATTAAGTCCAATTGCAATAATCATAATACCACCAGTAGCTGTCATTTCTTGAAGAAACATTTCAAGTGCAGCTTCTGGTATTATTTTTGTAATCTGGGTAGCAAAAATTGCAATTACTCCCTGATAGATAGCTACAGGAATCGCAGAGAAAAGGACACCTATCCCTAGAGTTGCAGACAGAACAATAGAGGTAAACCCATCAATTATCCCTTTACTGATTAATAGTTCATGGTCGTTTTGTAAGCCTCCGTTAAGCGCTCCCAGTACTCCCATTGCTCCTATAACGAATATTAAAGTTCCTGCAACAAATCCCTGTGCTATGCCTCCACCTTTCTTTTTAGATCCCATTCTAGCTTCTAAATACTGAGCAAATTGATTTAACCATTTATCCAAATCAATCCATTCACCTATAACGCCCCCGAAAACAATACAAATAATAATTAATACAAAATTATCACTTTCTAACCCCATTTGGATACCTAGTAAAGCAACTACTATTCCTATTGCATTCATAACTGTTTGCTTCATATTTTCAGGAATTCCTTTTAATAATCTACCAATTAATGCGCCTACTACTATTAAGATAGCATTTACCAATGTCCCTAATAAAACCATTACCATGCCTCATTCCAATAATAAAGTGAAACTTCAACCAGTGTGTTCTCTATCCCCACTGATTGTTAGTTGAATCAATCAGGCTTTTACAGGCAGTCGATCTTCCACATACACCACGTTACTTTAACCTTGCTTTGAAGTGGAAGTCTTACTGCCAGTTAAAACGGGGTAAAAATATAACCTATTCCTAGGCATTGCCTAAGGAATAGGTTCTTAATCTTCTAATAATTGCAATATCCTTTCTAAATCATCATCTGAATAAAACTCAATTTCAATTTTACCTTTATCCTTGTTTTTAACAATAGAAACAGGAGTTCCGAATATTTCTCTTAACTCAGATTCCTTTTCTTTCGTAAAGATATCCTTTTGAATCTTTTTTGTTTCACGTGGAACATTTTCATTTAAACGCTGAACTAAAGCCTCTAGTTGCCTCACATTTAAGTTTTCCTTAATTGACTTTTGCATGATTAATGGTATAGATTTTTTCTTCTTTAATCCAAGAAGTGCTTTCCCATGTCCCATTGATAAAATACCATCAGAGATTGCTTCTCTAACAACTTGAGGTAAAGATAGTAAACGAATATGATTTGCTATATGTGGTCTACTTTTCCCTAATCTAAAAGCAAGTTGTTCTTGAGTTAAGTTTAAATGTTCTATTAAATTTTGATAAGCCTCTGCCTCTTCAATTGCTGTTAAATCTTCTCTTTGAAGATTTTCAAGAATTGCAAGTTCCATCATTTGCTGGTCATTAAGCTCTCTTATCACAGCGGGAATTACTTCTAAATTTGCTAACTGAGATGCTCTGAATCTTCTTTCGCCTACTACAATTTCAAACTTCGAACCTTTTTTCCTTAAAATAATTGGTTGTAGTACGCCATGTTCCTTAATAGATTCGGAAAGTTCCTTCATAGCTTCTTCGTCAAATATTTTACGTGGTTGAAAAGGATTTGGTTTAATATCTATTATGAAAATCTGCTCAACTTGTTCTACTTGATCTAAATCTTCTCCTGGGAAAAGCGCATTAATACCCTTTCCTAATCCTTTAGCCATTACGAATCACTTCCCTCGCTAGTTCTAAATAAACTTCTGCCCCTCTAGACTTCGGATCGTAGATGATAATTGGTTCCCCGTGACTTGGTGCCTCACTTAGTCGGACATTTCTAGGAATAATTGTTTTATACACTTTATCTTGAAAATACTTTTTTACTTCTTCAATTACCTGAATACCTAAATTTGTACGCGCATCAAACATTGTTAATAACACACCATCAATTGAGAGATTTTTATTTAAATGCTTTTGAACTAAACGTATAGTACTTAACAATTGACTTAAACCTTCTAAAGCGTAAAACTCACATTGTACCGGGATAATGATTGCATCAGAAGCAGTTAATGAATTGATCGTCAATAACCCCAGCGATGGTGGACAGTCTATAACAATATAATCATAAAGATCTTGTACTTCCTGCAATGCTCTTTTTAAGCGAACTTCTCTGGATATGGTAGATACTAATTCTATCTCTGCACCGGCCAAAGAAATAGTAGCAGGAACTATATATAAATTTTCAACTTTTGTTTCTTGGATGGTTTCTTTAACACTAACATCATCAATGAGTACGTCATAAATGCATTGCTGAATCTCACCTTTATTAACCCCTACCCCACTTGATGCATTTCCTTGTGGATCTATATCAACTAGTAATACTTTTTTCCCCAAGTATGCAAGGCAGGCACTTAAATTCACAGATGTAGTTGTCTTTCCTACCCCACCTTTTTGATTGGCGATTGCTATAATTCTTCCCACACTTGCACCTACTTTCTAACTAAATTAATAACCACTACTATATTCTATCAAATTTCGAAAGAAAAATGGGTGTTATTCTTGTTATAAAAGAAAAACTCTCGCAAATTATATGCGAGAGTTGAAATAAGATAGTATATTATGATTTCTTTTTAGGTATTTTTACAGTAATTTGATAAAATTCATCTGTATCTTCTTCTTCAGTTTTTATATTAATACCGCTTTTAGTTACCATCGATAAAGATTGTTTAATCGTATTTAATGCAATACGGACATCTTTACTTACTACTTTTCTTTTTGATTTATCCTTTTTACCATTTTTTAATGGTGGGTTAATAATTTCATTAACCTTTTCTTCTAGCTGCTTAACATTCCATTGTTTTTCAATTGACATGTTCATCAGTTCTAGTTGTGTATCTTTTTCTTTAATAGCCATTAATGCGCGTGCATGTCTTTCCGAAAGTTCTTTTTTCATAATAGCTTCTTGAACTTCCTGAGGCAACTTTAGTAATCTCAGTTTGTTTGCAACTGTAGACTGACCTTTACCTAGACGTTGTGCCAGTGCTTCTTGTGTTAAATCGTGCAATTTCAATAGTTTTTGATAAGCTACCGCTTCTTCTATAGCTGTTAGTTCTTCACGCTGTAAGTTTTCTATTAATGCAATCGAAGCAGTTTCTTTATCACTTAAATTACGAATTATTGCTGGAACCTCAGCCCATTTTAACTTGGTCATCGCTCTAAAGCGACGCTCTCCAGCAATTATCTCGTATTTTTCATCATCCATCTTCCGGATTATGATTGGTTGGATCACGCCGTGTGTATGGATAGTTCTTGCTAATTCTTCTATTTTTTCATCATCAAAAACAGTTCTCGGTTGATATCTGTTAGGTACTATTTTCTCAATTGCTATATTTAAAACTTCTTCTAAATGATTTTGCCTCGGCTCGATCATTTCTTCCTGCCCTTGTTTTTCAGAACTCCCAAAAAAACGTGAAAAAGGACTTTTCATCTTACCCGCACCACCTTTTCGAAACTCTATACACAAAATATTCACGATTAAAATAATTATACTTTAAATGTTTCACGTGGAACGTTCCTCATTAAATAATTGGTGTTTTGTTTGGAATACCTGGTTTTCGAGGGTATCTTTTCGGTGTGCTTTTAGTTTTAGAAAAGACATACAACGTTCTTTCACTATTTTCTATTGGTAACAGAAATGAATAATCTGCAGCTTTTTCCGCACCTAAAACGGATAATGCTTTGGAAGCATCTTTTAATTCTTCGGATGCGCTAGCTGCTTTCATCGCTATAAATTTTCCTCCAACTTTCACTAAAGGAAGACAAAGTTCAGATAACACGGAAAGCCTCGCGACAGCTCTCGCAGTGACGATATCATAATTTTCTCTATATTCTTTATTTTGTCCGAAGTCTTCTGCACGGGAATGGACAAAATGAACATTTGTTAGTCCAAGTTCTTGACTAAGATGAGTTAAAAATTGAATTCTTTTATTTAAAGAATCTACAATTGTGACACTTAAATTAGGAAAACAAATTTTCAAAGGAATACTAGGAAAACCTGCTCCTGCTCCAACATCACAAATAGAGTATTTCCCTGTGAAATCTTCATAAAAAGAAGCACTAATGGAATCGAAAAAATGCTTTAAATAAACAGATGCTTCATCAGTTATTGCTGTTAGATTCATCTTTTCATTCCATTCCACTAGTAACTTAAAATAAGTTTGAAATTGTTTTACTTGTGTACTACTCAAATCTATTCCTTTTTCATGAAGGGCTTGTACAAATTGTTCTTCGTTCATGTAGTTCTCCTTATCATTTTAGACTATCCAGTGACTTTTGCTATTTTTCCTTGTTCAATATATATAAGAAGAATAGAAATATCGGCTGGATTTACTCCTGAAATGCGAGATGCTTGAGCAATCGACAACGGACGGACTTGCATCAGTTTTTGTTTTGCTTCTGTAGCAATACCATTGATTGCATCATAATCAATATTCTCAGGAATTTTTTTGTCTTCCATTTTTTTAAGTTTTTCTACTTGCTGAAGAGATTTTTCAATATACCCTTCATATTTAACTTGTATCTCTACTTGTTCTTTTTCTTCTAGAACTAATTCTACCTCAGAAGGTGATAATTGAGCTACTAAATCATAGTTCATTTCAGTTCGTTTTAACAGATCTGCTGCACGAATCCCATCTTTCAATTCGCTACCATCCACGCTTCGTATTAAAGCTTGGGTCATTTCATTTGGTTTTATCATTGTAGATCGTAAACGAACTAACTCATCTTCTATTCTTTTCTTTTTCTCTAAGAACTTATTATATCGTGTTTCTGGAACTAAGCCAATTTCATATCCGATTTCTAAAAGTCTTAAATCGGCATTATCGTGACGAAGTAATAAACGATATTCTGCACGTGAAGTAAGTAAACGATAAGGTTCATTTGTTCCTTTCGTTACTAAGTCGTCAATTAGTACACCAATATACGCTTCTGATCTACTTAACACTTTTTCTTCTTTCTTAAGTGCTCGTAAACCTGCATTTATTCCTGCCATCAAGCCTTGACCTGCTGCTTCTTCGTAACCAGAAGTCCCATTGATCTGACCTGCAGTATATAAATTTTTTACTTTTTTAGTTTCTAATGTCGGCCATAATTGTGTTGGTACCATTGCATCATACTCAATTGCGTATCCAGCACGCATCATTTCCGCATTTTCAAGTCCTGGAACAGATGCTAAAAGCTGGCGTTGAACATGTTCTGGAAGACTTGTAGACAATCCTTGAACATAAACCTCACGTGTATTTCTACCCTCTGGCTCCAAGAAAATCTGGTGACGTGGCTTGTCATTAAAGCGAACTACTTTGTCTTCAATGGAAGGGCAATATCTTGGTCCAGTTCCTTTAATCATACCAGAATACATTGGTGATAAATGTAGATTATCATTAATAATTTGATGTGTCGTTTCACTTGTATAGGTTAACCAGCAAGGTAATTGATCCATTATGAATTCAGTTGTTTCGAAACTGAATGCTCGCGGAACATCATCTCCAGGTTGGATTTCTGTTTTACTATAATCTATTGTTTTACTGTTTACACGTGGTGGAGTCCCTGTTTTAAAACGGACTAGATCAAATCCTAAATCACGAATACTGTCCGCTAATTTTATGGAAGGCTGCTGATTATTTGGACCACTTGAATATTTCAAGTCACCAATAATAATTTCACCACGTAAGAAAGTACCCGTCGTTATTACGACCGTTTCTGCACGATAAATTGCTCCAACTTGCGTTTCAAGTCCTACAATTTTATCGTCCTCTACTATTAAGTCTTCTACTACAGCTTGATGAATCGTTAAGTTTTCTTGCTCCTCTAAAAGTCGCTTCATCTCATTTTGGTATAATACTTTATCTGCTTGCGCACGTAGTGCTCGAACAGCAGGTCCTTTCCCTGTGTTCAGCATTCTCATTTGAATATGTGTTTTGTCTATAACTTTTCCCATGGCCCCGCCAAGTGCATCTATTTCACGCACAACAATTCCTTTTGCAGGTCCTCCGATCGATGGATTACAAGGCATAAATGCAATCATATCAAGATTAATTGTTAGAACTAAGGTATTTGCACCCATTTTAGCAGCTGCTAATGCTGCCTCCACGCCTGCATGTCCTGCTCCTACAACAATCACATCGAACTTGCCTGCTTCAAACTTCGGCATGTTCGTAACTTCCTTTCGTGTTTTATTTTCCTAAACAAAATTGTGAAAACAGTTGATCAATCAAACTTTCTTCTACTGTATCTCCTGTTATTTCACCTAATATCTCCCATGTTCTAGTAACATCTATTTGTATCATATCCACAGGTACATCACTCTGTGCAGCTTCTAATGCATCCGTAATAGTAGATTTTGCCAAGTTTAATAATGATATATGACGGGCATTCGAAACATAAGTCAGATCTGAAGCTTCGATTGAACCTTCAAAGAATAGTGAGGCAATTGCTTCTTCTAATTCATCTACACCTTCTTCTTGTAGCAAAGAAGTGGTCACTATACGTTTATGACCTGATAAGCTTCTTACTTCATCTATATCTATTTCGGTTGGTAAATCAGTTTTATTGATAATTAGGATATAATCCATTCCTTCAATTGCTTCTAACAATCTTCGGTCTTCCATCGTTAACTGTTCAGCACTATTTAATACAAGCAATATAAGATCTGCTTCTTTAAGTACCTGTCTAGATTTTTCTACGCCAATTCTTTCCACAATATCTTCTGTTTCTCGAATTCCAGCAGTATCAACCAACTTTAATGGAACACCGCGTACATTAACGTATTCTTCTATAATATCTCTCGTTGTTCCTGCTATATCCGTCACAATTGCTTTATTTTCTTGTATTAAACTATTTAATAGAGACGACTTCCCTACATTTGGCCTACCGATAATCGCAGTAGATAGCCCTTCTCTTAGTATTTTACCTTGGGATGATGTCAAAAGTAATTTATCGATTTCTTGGCTGACCCAAGTACATTTTTCGATCATCAGTGGAAGTGTCATTTCTTCCACATCATCGTACTCTGGATAATCGATATTTACTTCTACTTGTGCCAAAGTCTCTAAGAGTGCTTGCCTCAATGTTGCAATAAGCCTTGATAATCGACCGTCCATTTGTCCTAATGCAATATTCATTGCTTTATCTGTTTTTGCTCTTATTAAATCCATTACTGCTTCAGCTTGTGACAAATCAATTCTTCCATTTAAAAAAGCACGTTTGGTAAACTCACCTGGTTCTGCAAGTCGAGCTCCGTTAATCAATACTAACTGTAGTACTCGATTAACAGAAACTAGTCCCCCGTGGCAGTTTATCTCAATTACGTCTTCTCTTGTAAACGTTTTTGGACCTTTCATTAAGGACAGCATAACTTCCTCTACAACCTCATCCGTTTTAGGGTCAACTAAATGTCCGTAGTGAATGGTATGAGAACTCTGCTCAAATAAATCTTTTCCGTTTGGCGAACGAAATATTTTATTTGCTATAGCTATTGCACTAGATCCACTTAATCTCACTATTGCAATGGCGCCTTCTCCCATTGGAGTCGAAATAGCAGTTATTGTATCAAATTCCACAGGTGTCCACCTCCTTACAAATCCATACATATCCACATGTGTATAACAAAAACGAACACGACTATCTAACTTATAACAATACCATAAAACAACCAAAATCAGAAGTATAGATACTTTTACATATATGAACAAAAGTACCTAAAGTTAGACATAGGATGAATATGCATTAAAAAATTTTGTTAAACAGCAAGAAAAACGGACTTCAGTGTTTTACATAGCTGAAATCCGTTTAAGGGTTATTTAATTGGTTCAATGACTAGATAACGATTTGGATCCGTTCCCACTGAATAGGTTTCTATATCTACTCGTACAGACAATGCATTATGAATTATTTTTCGTTCAAATGATGACATCGGTTCAAATTCTACCTTACTACCAGTTCGAGTAGCCTTGTCTGCCATTCTTTCTGCTAGTTGCTCCAATGACTCTTGTCTTCGTTCTCGATAATTACCAACATCTAATTTAATAATGATAAAGGAATTAGAAAACTTATTGGCAACTAGTTGCGATAAATTTTCTAAAGCATTTAATGTTTGTCCACGCTTCCCAATTAACATAGCTGCTTTCTCACTATTCAGGTGAAGATGAATAAACTTCCCTTCTCTTTTTTCATTTATAACTAAATCGTCAATACTCATTTCTTTCGCAATCTCATTTATATAGCTTTTTGTTTCTTTAACTGCTTGTTCATTTGTTTCTGTAATAGTTGGTTCATCTTCCGTAACCGACACATTTGCGACTGTCTTTTCTAGTTCGACAACTTCTTCAACTTGTTCTTCTACTACTTTTAGTTCTTGTTCTTTTTTTAAAACAGTTACTTCAACAACTGCAGGCTTCGTTCCAAATCCAAGAAAACCTTTTTTACCTGCTTCCACTACCTTAATTGACACGTCATTTCTTGAAACACCAAGCTTTTCAAGTGCAACTGTTATAGCTTCTTCTTTTGTAGGTGCAGTTTGTGTAATCTGATTCATTTTTTTGGACCTCCCGTTTTAACAGGTGTTGTTTTTGGTTTGTTCCAAGGTTTGTAAATGAATAAATTTTGAAGAATAGAAATAATATTTCCAATAACCCAATACAAAGTCAATGCAGCTGGTAATACGATACCAAATCCCATAATCATAAATGGCATAATGTACATCATAAGCTTCATTTGAGGATTATCCATTGCCGGACCAGTACGTAAAACAATTAATTGCATAAGACCCGCCAGAATAGCTAAGAAAATACTAGGTTCTGCTAGTGCAAAGCCAACAAAATCTCCAAGATTAATCTCTGGTGTATTATTCATACGACTAATTGCGTGATAAAAACCAATTAATATCGGCATTTGAATAACAACTGGTAAACATCCCGCAGCAGGATTAACTCCTTTTTCTTTAAAGAGTGCCATCATTTCTTGCTGATACTTTTGCTGAGTCACAGCATCTTTGGAGCTATATTTTTCTTTTAATTTTTGTAATTCAGGTTGGACTTCTTGCATATTTTTAGAGCTTTTCGTTTGTTTGATCATTAATGGTAGTAATACTAAGCGAATAATTATTGTTACCGCAATAATACCCAAACCATATGTGCCTAATATTCCTTTAAAGAACGTAATGGACGATACTAAAGGCCATACGATGTATTCATTCCAAAATCCTTCTGAGTTATCATAGATTGGCTCATTAAATTCTGTACATCCTGCTAGTAAGGCAGTAGTTACTATTAATAATAGTACAAGTGATAAACGTTTATTCAACCTTCTTCCCCCTAATAAGTCTTATATATCTCTTCATTTCATCTTACCATTTCTTTAACAAGTTACTACTAACTTTTTTTGTTCAAGACTTTAGCTACTTTTAAAACATGTTCCAAACTTTTTTTGGTTTCATGAAAGTTTAACTTGGCCGCTGGATTTCTAGCGATAATAATATAGTCCATGTTTGGAAATACTTGATCATGTATTTCAAGGAAGGTTTGTCTAATATATCGTTTAATACGATTACGGACTACTGCATTTCCTACTTTTTTACTGACAGATAATCCAACCCGATAATAATCTTCTTCTTTTTTTAAGCAGTACACAACAAATTGTCTATTTGCAAAGGACTTACCTTTTTTAAAAATTGTCTGGAACTCTGCATTCTTTTTAATACGTTGTTTCTTGTTCATCTTCTCACCAGCTCCAACTAATCGTTTTAAAAGAAAAAAAAGACCACTGAAATGGTCAGTGGACTTATGCTGATAATACTTTTCTTCCTTTAGCACGACGGGCTGCAATTACGCGTCGACCGTTTTTTGTACTCATACGTGCGCGGAAACCGTGATTTTTGGCACGTTTACGTGTATTTGGTTGGAATGTACGTTTCATCTATATGACACCTCCTGAGTGGACATCTTCAAACTTCTTAAGACAGTCTCCGATATTATATATAAATTACAGTGGTTTTGTCAATGACTTTCAATAATTCTCCTCTCTTTTAGTAATACTTAGTTATCCACAATTAAGAATGAATCTGTTTTAGTACCTGTTCATAAAAAAATCCACCAAAAAATTATCCACAACACTTATAAACATATTCTTCACATATTATTCTATTGTGGACAACTTATATTGTTAATAATTAAATAATTGTGGATAACCCTTAAAATTCTTGTAATTCCTATGTTTTTTTGTTACGATATTTGTGTTTTACTTTTTCAATAATATTTCACTCTTTTTTATTATCCACAGTTGTTAGTAATCTGTGGATAAGTTTATTCCCATAACTTTATAAAGTTTATCCACAGTCGGTGGATTTGTGTATATGTCGAATTTTGTTATACATATTTTATTTTTTGAGAAAGAGTTTAACTATCAAATCTATAGTAAAGGAGACTAGATAATTGGAACATTTAGAAGAACTTTGGGCTAAAGTTCTCTCTGAAGTAGAAAAGAAAACATCGAAACCAAGTTTTGAAACTTGGCTGAAGTCGACCAAACTACTTTCATATAAAGGAGAAACAGTCACGATAGCTGCGCCCAATTCATTTGCTAGGGATTGGTTAGAGAATCATTATGTTCACCTAATAGCTGGTATATTAACTGAGTTAACTGGCAATGAATTACTTATATCTTTCGTTGTACCAAAAACTCAAGATATGGATGATTTCGACATTCCTAAACCTAAGATGCCTGCAAATGACGGAGATCAACCAGATTTTTCACCAGGGATGTTAAATTCTAAAAATACATTTGATACATTTGTCATTGGATCTGGTAATCGCTTCGCCCATGCAGCATCTTTAGCTGTAGCCGAGGCTCCCGCTAAAGCCTACAACCCACTATTTATATATGGAGGTGTTGGATTAGGAAAAACCCACTTAATGCATGCGATTGGTCATTATGTACAAGAACACAATCCAAATGCTAAAGTGGTTTATTTATCTTCTGAAAAGTTTACAAATGAGTTTATAAACTCCATTAGAGATAATAAAGCCGTCAATTTCCGCAACAAATATAGAAATGTAGATGTTCTACTAATAGATGATATTCAGTTCCTAGCAGGAAAAGAATCAACTCAAGAAGAATTTTTCCATACTTTTAATGCCCTGCATGAGGAATCTAAGCAAATTGTCATTTCAAGTGACCGTCCTCCTAAAGAAATTCCTACTTTAGAAGATCGTTTACGTTCTCGCTTTGAATGGGGATTAATCACAGATATTGCTCCACCTGACCTAGAAACTCGTATTGCTATTTTACGCAAGAAAGCACGTGCTGATGGATTAGATATATCAGATGACGTGATGGCGTATATAGCAAATCAAATAGATTCCAATATTCGTGAACTAGAAGGCGCTCTCATCCGAGTAGTGGCCTATTCTTCTCTTATAAATAAGGATATTAATATCGATTTAGCAGCAGAGGCTCTTAAAGATATATTGCCGAATGCTCGACCTAGAATTATTACAATTTTAGATATCCAAAAAGTAGTTGGAGAGCATTTTCATATTCGATTAGAAGATTTTGTCGCTAAAAAGCGGACAAAGTCGATTGCATTTCCACGGCAAGTAGCAATGTATCTTTCACGAGAATTAACTGATTTTTCATTGCCTAAAATTGGGGAAGAATTTGGAGGGCGTGATCATACAACTGTTATTCATGCTCACGAAAAAATATCTAAAATGCTAAAAGAAGACACAAATCTTCAAGACGATGTAAAACAAATCAAATCTATTCTTGGAAGATAAAAAGAGTTTGTGGATAAATGCTTAGTTTACTAGATTACTTAAACACAACTTATGCACATGTGGACAAGTAGCTCTACCTAGGTAAAAAAAGGCTTATCAACATATCCACAAGCCCTAGTACTATATCTATTATTCTTTAAATAAATAATAATTATATAAGTGAGGTATAAAAATGAAATTCGAAGTAATGAGAGATAGTTTATTAGAGGGATTAAGTGATGTTATTAAAGCAGTAAGTTCCAAAACAACAATTCCAATTCTAACTGGATTAAAACTCGAAGTAACTAATAAAGGACTTTATATTACTGGTAGTGATTCAGATATAACTATTCAAACTTTTATACCTGTTGAAAAAAATGGAGAACAAATTATTAGTATTAAAGAAACAGGTTCTATTGTTTTACAAGCAAGAGTATTTAATGAAATTGTACGTAAGTTACCAACAAACGATGTAGAAATTGAAGTAACCAATCAATTCCAAACACATATAAGATCAGGAAAATCGGAATTTAATCTAATTGGACTCGATGCAACAGAATATCCTTTACTACCTGAAATTGAAGAAGAAAGACAATTCTTTATTGCATCTGATTTACTCAAATCTATTATTAAAGAAACTGTATTTGCGGTATCTACTTCTGAAAGTCGCCCTGTTCTTACAGGCGTCAATTGGCAGGTAAAAGAAGGGGAACTTCACTGTGTAGCTACTGATAGTCACCGATTAGCCAAAAGAAAAACAGTTATTAAAGATTTGCCAGAGGAAGAATACAGTATAGTAATTCCTGGTAAAAGTTTAAATGAATTAAATAAAATCTTAGAAGAAACATCATCGGAAGTAGCAATTGTGATGACACAACAACAGATTCTATTTAAAACAGGCGATGTACTATTTTATTCACGATTATTAGAGGGTAATTATCCAGACACTTCAAGATTAATCCCAAGTGAGAGCAAAACAACTATTTTGGTAAACAGTAAATCGTTATTGCAAGCAATAGACAGAGCCTCTTTACTTGCACGTGAAGAACGAAACAATGTTGTACGCTTTTCAACTTTAGGTAACGGTTTTGTAGAAGTATCTTCTAACTCTCCAGAGATAGGTAATGTAGAAGAACAAATTCAAGCAGAAGAAATAGATGGGGAAGAATTAAAAATTTCATTCAGCGCCAAATATATGATGGATGCTTTAAAAGCTATTGATGGTCAAGATGTAAAGATTTTATTCACAGGGGCTATGAGACCATTTATATTGAAATCTGTACATGATGATTCAATTTTACAACTGATTTTACCAGTTAGAACTTACTAATATTCAAGAGATAGTCACGTTTGTGGCTATCTTTTTTTGATAGAAAGTATATAAAGATGTCCTGTGAACACTGGACTCATGGGGCTTTAAAGAACGAGTAATCCTGTGATTTCCGTTTCATGTGGACGCTTTCCGCGGGCGAGGCCGAGCCTCCTCGTTCGCTACGCTACCTGTGGGGTCTCGACTTTCTCGCTTATCCAGCTGGAGTCGCCACATTCCACTACAATAGATATAGGGAGTAGTACTTCACTGGTGATTTGTAAAAGCAATTCGGTTTTTCTAAGGTATGGAAAACAAACAATTTTTACTTCGTATTTCTCAAGTTTTGGTACCATTCACCCGAATCAGCTCAAAATTGTAGTATAAAGCCACTGGAAGCTTTTCTAGGCATAACTAGCCCTTCCACTTTTCTTTGCTTATTTCGTAATTTAAGGTAAAATGAAGGGATAATGATTAGGAGAAGAGGTTGAATTATTGTTGGAAAAAATTCGATTTGACTCAGAATTTATCACACTTGGTCAATTATTAAAAATGACAGATGCAATTAGCTCCGGTGGAATGGCCAAATGGTTTTTAAGCGAGCATGAGGTATATGTCAACGGAGAAGTGGATCAAAGACGAGGTCGTAAATTACGCCATGATGATATAGTGAACATACCAGGAGTAGGAAGATTTCAGTTGGTTGGACCTGAGAACGGGGATTGAAATGTATATTGAACGATTAGAGTTAAAAGATTTCCGTAATTACGATTCAATTGAAATGAACTTTTCCTCTAAGATCAATGTGTTAATAGGTGAAAATGCGCAAGGTAAAACAAATTTAATGGAATCTCTCTATGTATTATCCATGGCAAAGTCTCATAGGACTTCTAACGATAAAGAATTGATACGTTGGGAAGCAGACTATGGTAAAATAAAAGGAGATATACAAAAAAAGTATGGGCATTTGCCTTTAGAATTGATTCTTTCAAAAAAAGGAAAAAAAGCCAAAGTAAACCATTTAGAGCAAACGAGATTAAGTGATTATATAGGTCAGCTTAATGTCGTGATGTTCGCACCAGAGGATTTATATTTAGTAAAAGGAAGTCCACAAGTAAGAAGACGATTTCTCGATATGGAAATCGGTCAAATTTCCCCTATTTATTTACATGATTTACTTCATTTCCAAAAAATAATGAAACAGCGAAATCATATTTTAAAACAACATCAAGGTAAGCCTATGTTAAATGATGTGATGTTCGATGTTTATACGGAACAATATATAGATGCAGCAACAAAAGTGATTCAAAAGAGATTTCATTTTATGGAATTATTACAACAATGGGCGGAACCAATTCACTTTGGGATATCTAGAGGCTTAGAAAAATTGCGAATTTCCTACAATTCTTCAACCGGAATTCAACCAGAATGGTCAATAAGTGAAATGAAAAGTCATCTAGAAAGAAAAATAGCAGAGAATCAGAATAGAGAACTCTATCGTGGAGTATCCTTAATTGGACCACATCGCGATGATTTACAATTCTTTGTAAATGACTATGATGTACAAACTTATGGATCTCAAGGACAGCAGCGTACAACAGCATTGTCTTTGAAGCTCGCTGAAATTGAATTAATAAAACAGGAGGTTGGTGAATCTCCTGTTTTATTACTGGATGACGTTCTATCAGAACTAGATGACTATCGACAATCTCACTTGTTAAATACAATTCAAGGAGATGTCCAAACGTTTGTTACAACCACAAGTGTTGAGGGAATTGCCCATGAAACAATTCAACAAGCTGAATTGTTTCATGTGGAACAAGGTGCAATAGTAGATCAATAAGAACATACAATTAATACAAATATACAAATAGAATTTTTTTTAAAATGATTCACCATTATTGAAGGTATGAAAGAGTGGGTGAGCAAGTTGGCAATGGAAGAAAAAGACCTAAATCAATCTTATGATGCTGATCAGATACAAGTATTAGAAGGATTAGAAGCTGTTCGTAAGCGTCCAGGGATGTATATTGGTACAACAAGTTCAAAAGGGCTTCATCATCTTGTTTGGGAAATTGTCGATAACAGTATTGATGAGGCATTAGCAGGTCACTGTGACCATATTATTGTTACTATCGAAAAGGATGACTGGATCCGAGTAGAAGACAACGGTCGTGGTATACCAGTTGATACACAAGAAAAAATGGGTAAGCCGGCAGTAGAGGTAATCATGACGGTTCTACATGCAGGTGGTAAATTTGGAGGCGGCGGATATAAAGTATCCGGTGGACTACATGGTGTAGGTGCCTCAGTAGTAAACGCCCTATCCGAATATACAGAAGTATATGTTAAACGTGACGAAAAAATTCATCTTATTAAATTTGAGCGTGGAGCAGTTTCTTCTCCTCTAGAAGTTATTGGAGACACAGATGTTACAGGAACAACTACTAGATTTAAAGCAGATGCTGAGATTTTCATGGAAACTACTATCTACGAGTACGAAATTCTTGAACATCGTGTACGTGAACTTGCGTATTTAAATCGCGGATTATCTATAACACTTGCTGATGAAAGAGAAGGAAAAGAAAAAACCGTTAAATATTACTACGAGGGTGGTATTAAATCATACGTAGAAGATTTAAACGAATCCAAAGAGCCAATAACAGAAGAAGCAATATTTGTTGAAGGTGAAAAAGATGGAATTTCCGTAGAGATTGCTATGCAATATAATTCAGGATACTCTTCAAATATTTTATCTTTTGCTAATAATATTAGTACGTACGAAGGTGGAACTCATGAATCTGGCTTCAAAACTGCATTAACTCGTGTCATTAACGACTATGCAAGAAAGAACGGCTTGTTAAAAGATGCAGATACCAATTTATCTGGGGATGATGTGCGGGAAGGTTTAACTGCAATTGTTTCTATAAAACACCCAGATCCTCAATTCGAAGGTCAAACAAAAACAAAATTAGGTAACTCCGAAGTAAGCCCAATTACTAATAGTCTATTTTCCGAAGGATTTGATCGATTTTTATTAGAAAATCCTCAAATTTCTAGAAAAATAGTAGAAAAAGGGCTAATGGCTGCTAGAGCTCGCGTTGCTGCTAAAAAAGCGCGTGAATTTACACGTCGAAAATCGGCGTTAGAGGTTTCTAGTTTACCCGGTAAATTAGCAGACTGCTCTTCTCGTGTTCCTGCAGAAAGTGAACTATATATTGTAGAGGGTGACTCTGCCGGTGGTTCTGCTAAATCTGGTCGTGACCGTCATTTCCAAGCAATACTGCCTTTACGTGGTAAGATTCTGAATGTGGAAAAGGCTCGCTTAGATCGAATTTTAGGAAATGCAGAGATTCGTGCAATGATTACTGCACTTGGAACAGGTATTGGAGAAGAGTTTACTTTAGAAAAAGCTCGTTATCATAAGATTATTATTATGACAGATGCTGACGTTGATGGAGCGCATATTCGGACATTGTTACTTACATTCTTCTTCCGTTTTATGAGACCATTAATTGAGGCTGGCTATGTATATGCAGCTCAGCCACCTTTATATCAAGTTAAACAAGGGAAGCACGTAGAATATTGCTATAATGATGAACAATTAAAAGAAATTTTAGACCGTTTACCTAAAACTTCAAAACCAAATATTCAACGTTATAAAGGTTTAGGAGAAATGGATGCAGATCAGCTTTGGGAAACAACGATGGATCCGGAAGAACGTACATTACTACAAGTAAATTTAGATAATGCAATGGAAGCGGATAAGGTTTTTGAACAACTAATGGGCGAGGAAGTAGAACCAAGACGTCTATTTATTGAAGAAAACGCTGTATACGTGAAAAACTTAGATATTTAAGAAAGTGTGTGACTGGAGGTCTTTAGGATGTCAGAAATACCGAATAAAGGCGTAAAGGGGATCAATATTAGTACAGAAATGAAAACCTCATTTCTAGATTATGCGATGAGTGTTATTGTATCCCGTGCCTTACCAGACGTTCGTGATGGGCTAAAGCCTGTACATCGTCGAATTTTATATGGTATGCAAGAGTTGGGGAATACGCCTGATAAACCTCATAAAAAATCGGCTCGTATTGTAGGAGACGTAATGGGGAAATACCATCCACATGGCGACTCATCTATTTATGATGCGATGGTACGTATGGCGCAAGATTTTAGTTATCGTTATATGCTTGTAGATGGTCATGGAAATTTTGGTTCTGTCGATGGAGACGGGGCAGCGGCTATGCGTTATACGGAATCACGTATGTCCAAAATTGCTTTAGAATTATTGCGAGATATTAATAAAAATACGATTGATTACAAAGACAACTACGATGGACAAGAAAAAGAACCAGTTGTGTTACCTAGTAGATATCCTAATTTACTTGTAAACGGTGCTTCTGGAATTGCTGTTGGAATGGCTACGAATATTCCATCACATAATTTAGGAGAAGTAATTGACGGAGTATTGGCTTTAGCTGAAAACCCTGCAATTACAATTGAAGAGTTGATGTCTATTATACCTGGACCGGATTTCCCAACTGGTGGTATTATTTTAGGTCGTAGTGGTATTCGTCGTGCCTATGAAACAGGTAGAGGCTCTATATTAATACGTGCAAAAGTCGAGATTGAAGTAAAATCAAGTGGTAAAGAAGTTATTATCGTTAAAGAATTACCATACCAAGTAAATAAAGCTCGATTAATAGAAAAAATTGCTGAATTAGTACGCGATAAAAAAATCGATGGTATTACCCATTTAGCGGATGAATCAGATCGTAATGGAATGCGAATTGTTATTGAGGTACGTAAGGATGCGAATTCTCACGTATTATTAAATAACTTATATAAACAAACTGCATTACAATCAAGCTTTGGTGTTAATATGCTCGCATTAGTGGACAACCAACCAAAAGTTTTGAACATAAAAGAAATGCTTTATTATTACTTAGAACATCAAAAAGTGGTAATACGTCGTCGTACGCAGTTTGAACTGAACAAAGCTGAAGATCGTGCACATATTTTAGAAGGACTTCGAATTGCTTTAGATCATATCGATGAAATTATCAAGCTAATTAGAGCTTCACAAACAGGTGAAGAAGCTAAAAATGGATTGATAGAGACATTCAATTTATCTGAAAGACAAGCTCAGGCTATTCTAGATATGCGTTTACAACGTTTAACCGGTTTAGAACGTGATAAAATTGAAGAAGAATATAAAAACTTAATGAAATTGATTGAAGAACTAAAATTCATTTTGGCAAATGAATATCGTGTAGTTGAAATAATTAGAGAAGAAATTTCCGAGATTAAAGATCGCTATGCAGACAAACGTCGAACTGAAATTATTGCTGGAGGAGCAGAAGTTTTAGAGGATGAAGATTTAATCCCGATAGAAAATTCTGTACTCACTTTAACAAACAAAGGATATATTAAACGTTTACCTGCTAACACGTATAAGAGTCAAAAAAGAGGTGGTCGTGGTGTACAAGGTATGGGTACAAATGAAGATGATTTTGTAGAGCATCTACTGTACACATCAACACATGATACAATTCTCTTCTTTACAAACAAAGGTAAAGTATATAGAGCTCGAGGATTTGAGATTCCAGAATACGGTCGTACAGCTAAAGGATTACCAATTATAAATCTATTAGGCATAGAAAAAGACGAGCATATTACTGCTATGATTCCAATGGCATCGTTTGAAGAAGAAAATTATTTTATTTTCACAACGAAATATGGAGTAACGAAACGTACTCCTGTAACCGGATTTGCACATATCCGTGCAAATGGATTAATTGCTATTTCCTTACGTGAGGAAGATGAACTTATTGCTGTCCGTTTAACCGATGGCGTCAAGCAAATCATTATTGGTACACGTCAAGGTAAATTGGTTCGATTCGAAGAGACAGACATACGCTCTATGGGCAGAACTGCCGGAGGAGTCAGAGGTATTCGTTTGAAAGATGACGACTATGTAGTTGGTATGGAGATTATTGAACCTGATCAAGAGATTTTAGTTGTGACAGAAAATGGGTACGGTAAACGTACTCCAGAGTCGGAATATCGCCTACAAAGTCGCGGTGGAATGGGTGTAAAAACTTGCCAAATCACAGACAAAAACGGTCCTTTATCAGCTGTTAAGGCAGTTAACGGTACAGAAGACCTTATGCTGATTACGATTAATGGAATGCTAATCCGTATGGATGTAAAAGATATTTCTAGAACGGGTCGTAGTACACAGGGTGTCCGTTTAATGAGACTAGCAGAAGACGAGCTAATTTCTACTGTAGCAAAAGTTGAAAAAGAAGAAGATGACGATGACGAAAATGTAGAAATTCTAGACAAGCTAGAAGAGGGATCTACAATTGAAGTAGAGTCATCTCTAACAGAAGAAGAAACCGAATAATAATAATAAACGAGGTTGGGACAGAACCCCAAAACAGCATTTTTCTCACAGAGAAAAATGCTGTTTTTTTTGCTGTGCACAAAATTGATTTCCATTCCAGGGACGCTTTCCACGGGCGTGGCCTGAGCCTGTAGTCTCAGGCGTCACGCTATTCCCGTAGGAGTCGCCCCTCCATTTCAATCAATTTTATTAACTATCCATTATTTATTAAAGGTTTCTCCTTATCCAATAAAATTTCTACTTCTGTTCAAGCTTCGTTTTTAAGTATCTAGGTAAGACATTTTCCATATACTTTCAATATGAGTATTTAGTATAATTAAAGAAACGTTTGGAAAGGGGGATTCTAAATGAACCAAACCCTCGTTAATTTAGAGGAATTGAAATTAGGTACTATAATTGCAGAAGATATATTAGTTAATACTAACTCACCTATCATTCATAAAGAGTCAAAGGTAACTAGAGAACTTATTCAAGTTTTGAGTGCTTTTAATATAACTAAAGTGCCAATTGTCCTAGAAAATGTTTTTAATAGATCAGAAGAAGAGATAAAAAAGTTATTTGAAGATAAAGTAGAATCTTCTCATATAGAAGAAAAGCCATTAGTGACCATTAGTTTTGTTCAATTATATAAAGAGGCAGTAGATAGTTTCTATAAAGAATTTATTGGCTGGGAAGCAGGCATGAAAGTAGACGTGGCAAAGCTACGGAATATTATTATGCCTTTAGTCGAAAAAGCAATGGTAGAAAAACAAGTATTTTCGCTGTTAAATATGTATTCCAAGATGGATAAATATATTGCACATCATTCTATAGCTGTTGGAATTATTTCAGGGGCAATAGCTAAAAAGTTAAATTATTCTTCCGGTCAAATAACACAAATGGCTACCGCTGGTTTAATGGCTGATATAGGTATGGCAAAAGTGGATCCCAAAATAAGAGATAAAAAGTCTATTCTGACAGAATCAGAATTTTCAGAGGTAAAAAAACATACTATTTATAGTTTTCAAATGATTAAAGATAGTCCCTTATTAAAACCTGAAATGAAATTAGCGATCTTTCAACATCATGAACGTTTAGACGGGAGTGGCTATCCGAAAAGTGATAAATTGAATGATGTTACTGTTTACTCTCAAATAATAGCGGTAGCTGACGTCTACCACGCGATGACTTCAGAACGTATTTATCGTGCGAAAAGTTCTTCTTTTAAAGTTCTAGAAATGATTCGAGAAGAAGGGTTTGGAAAATATAATATAGAAGTAGTTAATAAATTAGTAGAGTTAGTTGGGTCTCTTCCTATTTCAACTAGTGTTCTTCTGTCAACTGGAGAAAAAGGAGAAGTAGTTTTCTTACATAGAGATTCTCCAATGCGTCCAATGATTCGATTAACTGACAGTGGGCAAATAATAGATTTAGCAGCGAAAAGATCCATTCATATAGAGAGTATTATTAGCTAAGATAGCCTAAACTCTTTCTTCTTTATTAGCAGAAGAAAGAGTTTAATATTATTTTCTAATAAAGTGTTGACAAATTCCTGAGGACTTGATATTATATAGAAGTCGCCAAAACGACATCACAACAACATGAACATTGAAAACTGAACATGCAAAACGTTAAGACATACAGCTTATCAGCTAACTTGTTAGAATGATAAGCAAAACAATTTTGACATCATTTAATGATGATGCCAGCAAAACAAAATGAGCTTTTTAAGTTCTCTATTATGGAGAGTTTGATCCTGGCTCAGGACGAACGCTGGCGGCATGCCTAATACATGCAAGTCGAGCGAATGACGAAGAAGCTTGCTTCTTCTGATTTAGCGGCGGACGGGTGAGTAACACGTGGGCAACCTGCCCTGTAGATTGGGATAACTCCGGGAAACCGGGGCTAATACCGAATAATCCATTTCCTCACATGGGGAAATGTTAAAAGACGGTCTCGGCTGTCACTACAGGATGGGCCCGCGGCGCATTAGCTAGTTGGTGAGGTAACGGCTCACCAAGGCGACGATGCGTAGCCGACCTGAGAGGGTGATCGGCCACACTGGGACTGAGACACGGCCCAGACTCCTACGGGAGGCAGCAGTAGGGAATCTTCCACAATGGACGAAAGTCTGATGGAGCAATGCCGCGTGAGTGAAGAAGGTTTTCGGATCGTAAAACTCTGTTGTGAGGGAAGAACAAGTACGAGAGTAACTGCTCGTACCTTGACGGTACCTCATTAGAAAGCCACGGCTAACTACGTGCCAGCAGCCGCGGTAATACGTAGGTGGCAAGCGTTGTCCGGAATTATTGGGCGTAAAGCGCGCGCAGGCGGTCCTTTAAGTCTGATGTGAAATCCCACGGCTCAACCGTGGAAGGTCATTGGAAACTGGGGGACTTGAGTACAGAAGAGGAAAGCGGAATTCCAAGTGTAGCGGTGAAATGCGTAGAGATTTGGAGGAACACCAGTGGCGAAGGCGGCTTTCTGGTCTGTAACTGACGCTGAGGCGCGAAAGCGTGGGGAGCAAACAGGATTAGATACCCTGGTAGTCCACGCCGTAAACGATGAGTGCTAAGTGTTAGGGGGTTTCCGCCCCTTAGTGCTGCAGCTAACGCATTAAGCACTCCGCCTGGGGAGTACGGTCGCAAGACTGAAACTCAAAGGAATTGACGGGGGCCCGCACAAGCGGTGGAGCATGTGGTTTAATTCGAAGCAACGCGAAGAACCTTACCAGGTCTTGACATCCCGCTGACCGCTCTAGAGATAGAGTTTTCCCTTCGGGGACAGCGGTGACAGGTGGTGCATGGTTGTCGTCAGCTCGTGTCGTGAGATGTTGGGTTAAGTCCCGCAACGAGCGCAACCCTTGATCTTAGTTGCCAGCATTCAGTTGGGCACTCTAAGGTGACTGCCGGTGATAAACCGGAGGAAGGTGGGGATGACGTCAAATCATCATGCCCCTTATGACCTGGGCTACACACGTGCTACAATGGACGGTACAGAGGGTCGCAACCCCGCGAGGGTGAGCAAATCCCATAAAACCGTTCTCAGTTCGGATTGTAGGCTGCAACTCGCCTACATGAAGCCGGAATCGCTAGTAATCGTGGATCAGCATGCCACGGTGAATACGTTCCCGGGCCTTGTACACACCGCCCGTCACACCACGAGAGTTTGTAACACCCGAAGTCGGTGGGGTAACCCTTACGGGAGCCAGCCGCCGAAGGTGGGACAGATGATTGGGGTGAAGTCGTAACAAGGTAGCCGTATCGGAAGGTGCGGCTGGATCACCTCCTTTCTAAGGATAATATCGGAATACAGATTTTTATCTGTATCTTAACGTTTTGCAGTTCAGTTTTGAATGTTCATTTTTATATGAAGATTCAAAACTTGTTCTTTGAAAACTGGATAAAACGACATTGAAACAATAAACAACAAGAAATTCTGTTGTGATTATTTACGTAATCATGACGTGTAAGACTTTTTAACTTTTAGGTTAAGTTAATAAGGGCGCACGGTGAATGCCTTGGCACTAGGAGTCGACGAAGGACGGCACTAACACCGATATGCTTCGGGGAGCTGTAAGTGAGCTTTGATCCGGAGATTTCCGAATGGGGAAACCCACTGTTCGTAATGGAGCAGTACATTTGCGTGAATACATAGCGCATCTGAGACACACCCAGGGAACTGAAACATCTAAGTACCTGGAGGAAGAGAAAGAAAAATCGATTCCCTGAGTAGCGGCGAGCGAAACGGGAATAGCCCAAACCAAGAGGCTTGCCTCTTGGGGTTGTAGGACACTCTACATAGAGTTACAAAGGAATGAGTTAGACGAAGCGATCTGGAAAGGTCCGCAGGATAGGGTAAAAGCCCCGTAGTCCAAAATTCATTCTCTCTTGAGTGTATCCTGAGTACGGCGGAACACGTGAAATTCCGTCGGAATCCGGGAGGACCATCTCCCAAGGCTAAATACTACCTAGTGACCGATAGTGAACCAGTACCGTGAGGGAAAGGTGAAAAGCACCCCGGAAGGGGAGTGAAATAGATCCTGAAACCGTGTGCCTACAAGTAGTTAGAGCCCGTTAATGGGTGATAGCGTGCCTTTTGTAGAATGAACCGGCGAGTTACGATTACATGCAAGGTTAAGTTGAGAAGACGGAGCCGCAGCGAAAGCGAGTCTGAATAGGGCGAATGAGTATGTGGTCGTAGACCCGAAACCAGGTGATCTACCCATGTCCAGGATGAAGGTAAGGTAACACTTACTGGAGGTCCGAACCCACGCACGTTGAAAAGTGCGGGGATGAGGTGTGGGTAGCGGAGAAATTCCAATCGAACCTGGAGATAGCTGGTTCTCTCCGAAATAGCTTTAGGGCTAGCCTCAAACGTTAGAATCTTGGAGGTAGAGCACTGTTTGGACTAGGGGCCCATCCCGGGTTACCGAATTCAGACAAACTCCGAATGCCAATGATTTATGTTTGGGAGTCAGACTGCGAGTGATAAGATCCGTAGTCAAGAGGGAAACAGCCCAGACCACCAGCTAAGGTCCCAAAGTATTTGTTAAGTGGAAAAGGATGTGGCGTTGCTTAGACAACCAGGATGTTGGCTTAGAAGCAGCCATCATTTAAAGAGTGCGTAATAGCTCACTGGTCGAGTGACGCTGCGCCGAAAATGTATCGGGGCTAAACAAATCACCGAAGCTGTGGATTGATACCTTTGGTATCAGTGGTAGGAGAGCGTTCTAAGGGCGTTGAAGTCAGACCGGAAGGACTGGTGGAGCGCTTAGAAGTGAGAATGCCGGTATGAGTAGCGAAAGACGGGTGAGAATCCCGTCCACCGTATGACTAAGGTTTCCTGAGGAAGGCTCGTCCGCTCAGGGTTAGTCGGGACCTAAGCCGAGGCCGATAGGCGTAGGCGATGGATAACAGGTTGATATTCCTGTACCACCAAACCACCGTTTGAGTAATGGGGGGACGCAGAAGGATAGGGTAAGCATGCTGTTGGTTATGCATGTCCAAGCAGTAAGGTGTGAATGTAGGCAAATCCGCATTCTATAACATTGAGCTGTGATGGCGAGGACGTATGTCCGGAGTTCCTGATTTCACACTGCCAAGAAAAGCCTCTAGCGAGGTGATAGGTGCCCGTACCGCAAACCGACACAGGTAGTCGAGGAGAGAATCCTAAGGTGAGCGAGAGAACTCTCGTTAAGGAACTCGGCAAAATGACCCCGTAACTTCGGGAGAAGGGGTGCTCTTTAGGGTGAATAGCCTTGAAGAGCCGCAGTGAATAGGCCCAGGCGACTGTTTAGCAAAAACACAGGTCTCTGCAAAACCGTAAGGTGAAGTATAGGGGCTGACGCCTGCCCGGTGCTGGAAGGTTAAGAGGAGTGCTTAGCGCAAGCGAAGGTGCGAATTGAAGCCCCAGTAAACGGCGGCCGTAACTATAACGGTCCTAAGGTAGCGAAATTCCTTGTCGGGTAAGTTCCGACCCGCACGAAAGGCGTAACGATCTGGGCACTGTCTCAACGAGAGACTCGGTGAAATTATAGTACCTGTGAAGATGCAGGTTACCCGCGACAGGACGGAAAGACCCCGTGGAGCTTTACTATAGCTTGATATTGAATTTTGGTGCAACTTGTACAGGATAGGCAGGAGCCATAGAGCCCGGAGCGCCAGCTTCGGAGGAGGCGTCGGTGGGATACTGCCCTGGTTGTATTGAAATTCTAACCCATACCCGTAACCCGGGTAGGAGACAGTGTCAGGCGGGTAGTTTGACTGGGGCGGTCGCCTCCTAAAGTGTAACGGAGGCGCCCAAAGGTTCCCTCAGAATGGTTGGAAATCATTCGAAGAGTGTAAAGGCAGAAGGGAGCTTGACTGCGAGACCTACAAGTCGAGCAGGGTCGAAAGACGGGCTTAGTGATCCGGTGGTTCCGCATGGAAGGGCCATCGCTCAACGGATAAAAGCTACCCCGGGGATAACAGGCTTATCTCCCCCAAGAGTCCACATCGACGGGGAGGTTTGGCACCTCGATGTCGGCTCATCGCATCCTGGGGCTGTAGTCGGTCCCAAGGGTTGGGCTGTTCGCCCATTAAAGCGGTACGCGAGCTGGGTTCAGAACGTCGTGAGACAGTTCGGTCCCTATCCGTCGTGGGCGTAGGAAATTTGAGAGGAGCTGTCCTTAGTACGAGAGGACCGGGATGGACACACCGCTGGTGTACCAGTTGTTCTGCCAAGAGCATCGCTGGGTAGCTATGTGTGGACGGGATAAGTGCTGAAAGCATCTAAGCACGAAGCCCCCCTCAAGATGAGATTTCCCATTACGCAAGTAAGTAAGATCCCTCAAAGACGATGAGGTAGATAGGTTCGGGGTGGAAGCGTGGCGACACGTGCAGCTGACGAATACTAATCGATCGAGGACTTAACCAAATTTGTTTCAGTTCCAATGTCGTTTATCCAGTTTTGAGTGAACAAACACTCTATTTATACGAGGGTTTCAAGACACGAGTAATTCGAGGAAACAATTGAGAGAGGAAAGGAACATACTAACGTATGTGACTGACCGAACGAATGCAGTTGACGAAGAAGTACGATGTGTATTGAAAGCCGAATGAGTCTAGTGATGATGGCGAAGAGGTCACACCCGTTCCCATACCGAACACGGAAGTTAAGCTCTTCAGCGCCGATGGTAGTTGGGGGTCTCCCCCTGTGAGAGTAGGACGTCGCTGGGCACCAAAGAAAAGTCGTTACCGAGTAATTGGTAGCGGCTTTTTTTTTATGTATTGATGGAAAGAGGGCAGTGGTATTTAGTGCTTAGTTTTGTTCAGTAGCAAAATGGTCTCGGATAACCTGATTTACTTGCCCTTCGAATCTCTTAAAACTAACAATTATGGACATAGAGAGTCTTTATTACAATTCTTCTAGCACTCGAAGGCCACTGTAGGTGTAGGTCAAGCTTTTGCAATGAGCTTTGCATATTCGTATAGAACAATGCTAGAGCTCTCAAAATGTATATTCGGAGCTACCAACGGTAATGATGTAACAAAATCAGTTCAGAGCACTCCGGAAACAGAAAAAAAATAGGTTATATCTCTTAAAAGACACTTACACTTTCTTATAAATGTTGCTATTTTTGATCTGAAGATCATAGTTTCTTTAGAATACTAATCTACTAAATAGAAATTACGGTGAAAATACTCATCTGACTTTGCTCTAGTAAACGTTTAAATATCCATTAATTTATATAACTATTATGCTAGTTTAACCAAAACATTAACTCTTTCTCACTAAAGCGAGAAAAGTCCGAATAAACATATTATTCAAGGTTTCTTGACACTTGTGTGAAGCGCTGATAACCTTGTAATAATATTTATTTAACGAGGAGGAATTCAGCGAAATGTGGGAATCTAAATTTCAAAAAGAAGGCTTAACATTTGATGATGTTTTATTAGTTCCAGCTCAGTCAGAAGTATTACCAAAGGATATCAATTTATCAGTGCAATTAACGTCTAAAATTAAATTAAATATCCCGATGGTTAGTGCTGGTATGGATACGGTTACGGAAGCTAAAATGGCGATTGCAATGGCACGTCAAGGTGGACTTGGAGTTATCCATAAAAATATGAGTATTGAAGAACAAGCGGAACAAGTTCAAACTGTTAAACGTTCTGAAAATGGTGTAATTACAGATCCTTTCTTTTTAACTCCAGAACATCAGGTATATGATGCTGAACATTTGATGGGGAAATATAGAATTTCAGGTGTCCCTATTGTAAACAATGAAGAAGATTTACAATTAGTCGGCATTATCACTAACCGTGATTTACGCTTTATTCAGGATTACTCTTTAAAAATTGATGATGTAATGACAAAGGAACAATTGGTAACAGCTTCAGTTGGAACAACTCTTGAGGATGCTGAAAAAATTCTTCAACAGTACAAAATTGAAAAGTTACCTATCGTTGATGAAAGTGGAATACTAAAAGGTTTAATCACAATTAAGGATATTGAAAAAGTGATTGAATTCCCTAATGCTGCAAAAGATCATCATGGGCGTTTGTTAGTAGGAGCTGCAGTAGGAATTACGAAAGATACAATGATAAGAGTACAGAAACTTGTAGAAGCACAGGTAGATGTAATTGTTATTGATACGGCACATGGTCATTCTCAAGGTGTTATGGATACAGTAAAAGAAATTCGTAATGCATATCCGGAATTGGATATTGTTGCTGGAAATGTTGCTACTGGTGAAGCAACAAAGGCTTTATTTGAAGCAGGTGCCGATGTTGTCAAAGTTGGTATTGGACCTGGGTCTATTTGTACAACTCGTGTTGTAGCAGGAGTTGGGGTTCCTCAAATTACAGCTATATACGATTGTGCTACAGAGGCTCGTAAGGCTGGTAAAACAATTATTGCTGACGGTGGTATTAAGTATTCAGGCGATATCGTAAAAGCGTTAGCTGCGGGCGGACATGTAGTTATGTTAGGTAGCTTACTTGCCGGTACGACAGAAAGTCCTGGAGAGACAGAAATCTTCCAAGGCAGACGTTTTAAAACTTATCGTGGAATGGGATCTATTGCGGCTATGGAAAAAGGTTCAAAAGACCGTTATTTCCAAGAGGATGCAAAAAAACTAGTTCCAGAAGGTATTGAAGGTCGTCTTCCTTATAAAGGACCACTTTCTGATACTGTTCACCAATTACTAGGTGGTGTTCGAGCGGGAATGGGGTATTGTGGGACAGGAACACTTGAAAGTCTACGAGAAAATGCACAGTTTATCCGTATGACTGGTGCAGGATTACGTGAAAGTCACCCACATGATGTTCAAATTACAAAAGAGGCTCCAAATTACTCTCTATCATAAGTAATTTCGTAATATAGAAACTTTTGCACTCATTCGTCGTCTTAAACTAGGTCGAATGGGTGCTTTTTTGTGTACAAGTGTCCCTACCGTGCTAAAGTGTGATAAAATGGGCAATGATAAAAACAAAAGGTGGAGGTACGATAGTGAAGAAGGTTTGGATGACATCAATGATAAAATGGCTAGTACTTCCGATGTTTCTTGTGTCAGTAGTATGTGGTATGCCTGCTGCTACAAAAGCAGAGGAAAGTTTGAATTTAAATGTAGATGCAGCAATTTTAATCGATGCAGAAACAGGAAAAATTCTATATGAAAAGAATTCTGAGTCATCGTTAGGTATAGCGAGTATGACGAAAATGATGACGGAGTATTTGTTATTTGAAGCAATAGAAGAAGGTAAAGTAACATGGGATCAACAATACAATGTCAATGAATATACATACAAAATCTCTCAAGATCGTCGTTTAAGTAATGTACCACTACGTGAGGACGGCAGTTATTCTATTCAAGAGCTTTATGAAGCGATGGCTATATACTCAGCAAATGCAGCAACTATTGCCATTGCTGAAACAATTGCAGGCACCGAAGAGAATTTTGTGAAGTTGATGAATGAAAAAGCAGCAGAAATGGGCTTAGAAGGATATAAATTTGTCAATTCTTCCGGTTTAAACAATGAAGACTTGCAAGGAATGCATCCAGCAAGTACCAGTCCTTCTGATGAAAACGTTATGCCAGCAAAATCAGTAGCAACTCTAGCTTATTATTTAATGAAAGATTTTCCTGAGGTTTTAGAAACAACAAAGATTGCTAAGAAAACATTCCGTGAAGGAACTTCTGATGCAATAGAGATGAGTAACTGGAACTGGATGTTACCAGGTCTAGTATATGAATATGAAGGTGTAGATGGATTAAAAACTGGAACAACAGAATTTGCAGGACATTCCTTTACTGCAACTGCTCAAAAGAACGGAATGCGTGTTATTTCTGTCGTAATGAAAGCAGTCGATGCAGATGGTAATGGCTCGTATAAAGCCCGTTTTGATGCAACAAGAGCCTTATTGGATTACGGATTCTCCCAATTTTCTAAAGAAGAAATTGTTCCAGCAGGATTTAAAATTCCAGAACATGAAACACTAGAAGTAGAAAAAGGGAAAGAGGATACAGTAGCTATAGCTGTGAAGGATCCTATTTCTATGGTCATTAAGACAAATGAAAAAGAATTGTACAAGCCTGTATTTACAGCAAGCAAAGAAAAGCTTGAAGCAGATATTAAAAAGGATACAGTCGTTGGTAAAGTTCACTTAGAGAAATCCGAAGGAACGGACTATGGCTATATAATTGACCAAGCAGCGGAAACGGACGTAGTAACTACTGAGGCTGTAGAACGTGCTAGTTGGTTTAGCTTGATGTTCCAAGGTATTGGTAAGTTTTTCGCAAACTTATGGAATAGCACAACAGACTTTATAGGTGGATTATTTTAAATAACAAAAACACTGTAGCTCATTGGAGTTACAGTGTTTTTGTTATTTCTAAAGCATGCATTAATTGATGAATGGAAGAAGCAACCTCCTCTACTTTTAATCCCCCAAATCCTAATACAAGCTTTGGAGCCGTCTTCTCCTCTAATTCCGATGAAATGTATTCCTGAAGCCCATATATCCGAATGTCTGCTTGTTCCGCAAGATTTACTAAATCTGCCTCTGTTCTAGTTGTATGAATCGTTAGCAGTATATGCATACCTGCTTGCTCTCCCGAAATTGTAACAGTTGGTTCGTATTGCATAATAGTTTTCGTAATAATCTCTAACTTTCGCTTATAAATTTTTCTCATTTTATTTAAATGTTTTGCAAAGTATCCATCCTCCATAAAGTTTGACAGTAAGTGTTGATCCATTCGAGGAACCGTAGCAGAATAATAGGAAAATCGTTGTTTATATTGGGAGAGTAGTGATTTTGGTAATACTGCATAGGCTATTCGTAAAGAGGGCATTAGTGACTTAGAAAACGTACTTAAATAAATGACCCTTTCATTTTGATCGATACCTTGGAGGGAAGGAATTGGCTTACCTGTATACCTAAACTCGCTATCGTAATCATCTTCAATAATATATCGATTATCCTGCTGGTATGCCCATGCGAGTAACTGACTGCGCCGAGTTGCGGATAATACTGCTCCTGTCGGAAATTGGTGGGAGGGAGTTACATACATCACATTGGCAAAAGACTGTTCTAGTTTAGCGACTACGACCCCATCGTCATCTACTGGAATAGGTACAGATTTTCTACTATCTTCAAAAAACAAATGGTGCGTAAGAGGATATCCGGGATTTTCAAATCCATACACTGCTTTATCTCCAAGTAAATGAATGATGAGTGGCATAATTTGTTCAGTACCTGAGCCTAGGATAATCTGTTCAGGCGTGCTTTTCACTCCTCTAGATTGGAACAAATAAGAAGAGATTTGCTGACGCAATCCATAATCTCCTTGAGGATGCCCTAGCTGAAGAAGGTCTTTGTTTTCATCATTTACAATATCCTTTGCATATTTTCTCCAAGTCGCAAAAGGAAATGAATCTGTATCGATTTTCCCTGGAGAAAGATCAATAGAAAAGGAAAATGTATCACTCGCTTCCTGCATTATGATGGGAGTATCCTGTTCAATAATAGCTAATTCCTCTAAATTTTGAACGAAGTATCCACGTCTAGGTTCAGAGGAGATAAATCCTTCAGCAACTAATTGGCTATAGGCAAATTCAATCGTTGTTTGACTAACAGCTAAATAATCAGCTAGCTTTCTTTTAGAGGGAAGCTTAATACCTTCTTCAATTGTTCCGTTTATAATTGCTTCTTTTATAGCACTATATAGTTGTTCATATAGTGGAGTTTTTGATTCTTGTACTAGCTGAAACATTAAGAAATCCATCATTGCTCCTATCTGACCACTTCATTTAATTTGTTTCTGACGCTTTTCGTAGGGTCATAATTTATTATACTAAAGTTTATAAAGATAATGGAGGGAAAATAATTATGGCAACTAATTTAACAGGAACAGATCGAGTAAAAAGAGGAATGGCTGAAATGCAAAAGGGTGGCGTTATTATGGACGTTATTAATGCTGAGCAAGCCAAAATTGCCGAGGCAGCAGGTGCAGTTGCAGTTATGGCATTAGAACGAGTACCATCCGATATTCGTGCAGCAGGAGGAGTAGCTCGTATGGCCGACCCCCGCATTATGGAAGAGGTAATGGGAGCAGTAACAATTCCAGTGATGGCCAAAGCGCGTATTGGTCATATTACAGAAGCACGTATTTTAGAAGCAATGGGTGTTGACTATATTGATGAATCAGAAGTACTAACTCCAGCAGATGAAGAATATCATCTACGAAAAAGTGAATTTACAGTACCTTTTGTATGTGGATGTAAAGATCTTGGAGAAGCAGCACGAAGAATTGGTGAAGGAGCTTCAATGCTTCGCACAAAAGGAGAACCGGGTACAGGGAACATTGTAGAAGCAGTGCGTCATTTACGTAAAGTAAATGCACAGGTTCGTAAAATAGTACATATGAGCGAAGATGAACTAATGACGCAATCCAAAAATTTGGGTGCACCATATGATGTTTTATTACAGATTAAACATGCTGGTAAATTACCGGTTGTAAACTTCGCAGCAGGTGGAGTAGCGACTCCTGCAGATGCGGCTCTAATGATGGAGCTTGGAGCAGATGGTGTATTTGTAGGGTCTGGGATTTTCAAGTCAGAAAGTCCAGAGAAATTTGCTAAAGCAATTGTAGAAGCAACAACACATTTCAGAGATTATAAATTACTTGTAGAGATTTCAAAAGATTTAGGAATCCCGATGAAGGGAATCGAAATTTCTCGTTTATCCGCCGCAGATCGTATGCAAGATAGAGGGTGGTAATATGGTTAAAATAGGTGTTCTAGCTCTTCAAGGTGCAGTTAGCGAGCATATTTTCTCAATTGAAGCAAGTGGAGCAAAGGCTTTAACAGTAAAAAGTGTGGAAGACTTAGCGTTAGTGGATGGACTAATACTCCCTGGAGGAGAAAGTACAGTAATGCGAAAGCTGATTGATCGATTTGATATGTTAGAACCACTACAGAAGTTTGCATTAGATAGGAAACCGATGTTTGGAACTTGTGCAGGCTTAATCCTACTTGCTAAAGACTTAGTGGGGTATGATTATTCACATTTAGGTGCTCTGGATGCTACTGTAGAACGTAACTCTTTTGGGAGACAGGTGGATAGCTTTGAAACAGATTTATATATTGAAGGTGTTGCAGATGGTTTTCCAGCGGTATTTATACGAGCACCACATATTGTAAATGCAGAGGGAAATGTAGAAATACTGGCAACTTATGAGGATAGAATCGTGATGGTAAGACAAGGTCATTTGTTAGGATGTTCTTTTCATCCCGAGTTAACTGATGATCATCGGATTACGGCATATTTTATAGAGATGGTAAAGGAAAGTCTTGCAAAAGAAGTTAACGTATAGTAAAGTATGAGTAATTTCATGAATCAAAAACGATGATAGGAAGCAGTAACAAGCACGTTTTTTTTAGAGAGTCAGCGGGTGGTGGAAGCTGATATAAACACTTGTGAATCCGTCCTTTGAGTTGTGCGACTGAATGATTAGTAAGTCGTGCCGGTTGAAAAGCCGTTACAGAACAAGTAAGTGGATTCGGTCGATGACTGGATCAATCAGGGTGGCAACGCGGGTATGCTCTCGTCCCTTTTCATGGGATGGGGGCTTTTTTGTCGTTTTTTCGAAAATTCTAAGGAGGAATTATATATGTTGGATGTAAAATTTGTACGAGAGAATTATGAAACAGTAAAAGCAAAACTAGCTAAGCGTGGAGAAAATATTTCAGAGTTTGATCAATTCCAACCTTTAGACCAAAAGCGTCGTGAATTGATAGCGAAAACAGAAGTGTTGAAGGCTGAAAGAAATGAGTTTTCTCAAAAAATATCTTTGATGAAACGAAATAAAGAAAATGCAGATGATCTTATTGCACGTATGCGTGAAGTAGGAGATGAAATAAAAGCATTAGACGATGAGTTACGTGACGTTGAAGAAAAGTTTGAATATATGATGATGCGTATCCCTAATGTTCCACATGACAGTGTGCCAATCGGTGACTCTGAGGATGATAACATAGAAATATTTAAATGGGGAGAAGTTCCTTCATTTGATTTTGAAACAAAAGCACATTGGGATATTGCGACAGACTTAAAATTAGTAGATTTTGAACGTGCTGCAAAAGTGACAGGAAGTCGATTTGCATTTTATCGTGGTTTAGGAGCTAGACTAGAACGTGGATTGTTAAACTTCATGATGGATTTGCACGCAGAAGAGCATGGCTATGAAGAAATGCTTCCACCTTATTTAGCAAACCGTACAAGTTTAACAGGCACGGGGCAACTTCCAAAATTTGAAGAGGATGCTTTCCTAATCGGGGAAGAGGATTACTTCTTAATACCAACAGCAGAAGTACCTGTAACGAACTTTTATAGAGATGAAATATTAGATGGGGCTGAACTTCCGCAGGCATTCACTGCTTTTAGCGCTTGTTTCCGTTCAGAAGCAGGTTCTGCTGGTCGCGATACTCGTGGATTAATACGTCAACATCAATTTAACAAAGTCGAATTAGTTCGTTTTGTGAAGCCTGAAGATTCTTATGAGCAGCTAGAACTTTTAACTGGTCATGCCGAAAAAGTTTTACAACTGTTAGGTCTCCCATATCGTAAACTTCATATGTGTACAGCAGATTTAGGCTTTACAGCTGCGAAGAAATACGATTTAGAAGTTTGGTTGCCAAGTTATGGTGAATATAAAGAGATTTCTTCTTGCAGTAACTTTGAAGATTTTCAAGCTCGACGTGCAGGAATTCGTTTCCGCCGTGAAGCTGGAGGGAAACCAGAGTACGTGCATACTTTAAATGGTAGTGGATTAGCACTCGGACGCACGGTCGCAGCTATTTTAGAAAATTACCAACAAGCAGATGGAACAGTAATAGTTCCAGAAGTTCTTGTTCCTTACATGGGTGGAAAAACAGTTATAAAATAATTAAAAGAAGAACCAGATTCGCTACAAACAGCGTTTCTGGTTCTTCTTTTGTTCGCGAAGATTACGAAAAAACTGAGTGAGTATATTGCCGCATTCCTCTGCTAAAACGCCTTCTGTCACTTCACAGCGGTGGTTAAATCGATCATCATTCAATAGTCGGTAAAGAGAATCGACACAGCCTGCTTTGGCGTCTCTTGCTCCGTATACTACTCGAGGAATACGGGACTGTAAAATGGCTCCTGCACACATCGGGCATGGCTCTAAGGTGACATATAGAGTTGTTTCTTCTAGTCTCCAATTATTTAATGTTGTACAGGCCTCTTGAATAGCAAGGAGTTCTGCATGTGTAGTGGCATTTTGGGTTGTTTCTCTTAAGTTGTAACCTGAAGCAATAACTTGATCATTATGTACTATTACTGCACCTATTGGAACTTCACCAATGGCAGCTGCTTTTTTTGCTTCTTCTATGGCTAACTTCATATAATATTCATCCATTTTCATCGACTCCTTTTGCATAGTGTAGCATGTTTTTTTGGCAACATGCATACCCTATGATGAAGGAGTGATGCATTGATCCATATAGTTAAACAGGGAGATAGTATATATGCAATCGCCAAACGGTCCGGAATAACAGTGGAAAGTATTGTCACTATTAATGAACTCCCTGACCCTGATGTATTAGTAGTAGGGCAGGCACTAGTACTCCCATCGACCCCGAGTCCAACCAGACCTACCATTGAAACGAACTTATACGTGGAATGGTATACAGAAATACCCTCGGAACGTGTGTTAGAGCAAGTAGAGAAAGTAGCCTCAAACTTAACGTACATGATGCCATTTTCGTATGAAGTGCTACGAGACGGGTCATTAACGAAAATGAATTGGGGTACGTTAAATGAAATTGCTAAAGAGCATCAAGTAGAAACAGTTATTGTGCTAGCAAATATTGAAAATTATGCGTTTAATGGTTCCTTAGCTCATACTGTTTTCACGGATGAAGTAGTAAAGTTGAATTTGTTTGAACAAGCAGTAGCAGAGGCAGAAAAAAGAGGAACGAATCATATTCATATAGATTTTGAGTATATGGATGCTAGTGACAGAGAAAATTATGTGAACTTTATAAAGGAATTTAAAGAATTTGCAAAAGGATATATTATATCTGTAACACTTCCTCCTAAAACAAGTGACGATCAACCAGGAAGATGGTATGAAGCATTTGATTATAAGGCGATAGGTGAAGTGGCAGATTTTGTTGTTATTATGACTTATGAGTGGGGTTATAGTGGGGGGCCACCGATGGCAGTTTCACCAATCGGACCTGTTCGCAGAGTATTGGAATATGCAAAAACAGAAATACTTCCAAGTAAAATTATGATGGGGCAGAATTTGTATGGATACGATTGGACTTTACCATATAAAGTTGGAAACCCAATTGCTAAAGCATTAAGTCCACAACAGGCCATTCAATTAGCAAAGGATCGAAATGCAGCAATTGAATACGATCAAAATGCGCAGGCTCCTTTCTTTCACTATTGGCAGGATGGTATTGAACACGAGGTATGGTTTGAAGATGCACGATCTATTCAAGCTAAGTTTAAGCTCTTAAAAGAACTACAACTACTAGGAATTGCATATTGGCACAGTGGTTTTGACTTTCCACAAAATTGGTATTTACTTCACGAAATGTTCCAGGTGAAGAAAATATAGAGCAAATTAGCCTTTCCTTGGAAAGGTGGATTTGCTCTATTTTTCATTTTTGGCGTGTGTTAAAATAGATGATACGACTTGAAATCTTAGAGTGAGGTTAAACTTATGTCCATTCCATTTATAACGGTAGAAGGTCCAATAGGGGTTGGGAAGACTTCCTTGGCCAAGGCTATAGCAACTAAATACCAATTTGAATTATTAAAAGAGATTGTGGATGAAAATCCTTTTTTAAATAAGTTTTACGAGGACATTGCAGAATGGAGCTTCCAAACAGAGATGTTTTTTCTGTGTAATCGTTATAAACAATTAAGTGATATAGAGAAAAAATATTTATCGAAAGAAAGTCCAGTTGTTGCAGATTATCATATTTTCAAAAATCTAATTTTCGCGAAACGTACATTGAGTGAAGTAGAATATGAAAAATATGAATCGATCTATCAAATTTTGACGAAGGATATGCCAGTTCCTAATATGGTCATATATATAGATGCAAGCATAGATATACTTCTTGGGCGAATCGATATGCGAGGGAGAGATTTTGAAAAAAAAATTAGCTCTGATTATTTGAAGCAGCTCTCAGCCGATTATCGCATGTTTTTCGATAACTTTGAGAAAAAACATCCAGAAGTACCTATTCTTCGATTTAATGGAGATGAGTTAGATTTTGTTCAAAATGGACAGGACCTACAAGTAATACTAGAAAAAGTAGATGCAACATTACATAAAAGGAGTTATTAATAATGAGTTTAAGAGAGAAGTATGGCATACCTTCTAATGCAGTTATTACGATTGCAGGAACTGTTGGAGTTGGTAAATCAACAATGACTAAAGCTTTAGCAGAAGCATTACATTTTAAAACATCTTTTGAAAAAGTAGATACAAACCCTTATTTAGATCGTTTCTATGAAGACTTTTCTAAATGGAGCTTTCATTTACAAATTTACTTTTTAGCGGAGCGTTTTAAAGAGCAAAAAAGAATGTTTGAGTATGGTGGTGGATTTATCCAAGACCGTTCTATTTATGAGGATACAGGAATATTTGCACAAATGCATAAGGAAAAGGGTACGATGGATCCAGTAGATCATGAAACGTATACGAGCCTATTTGAAGCAATGGTAATGACGCCATATTTCCCGCATCCAAACTTACTGATTTATTTAGAAGGATCAATGGATGATATTATCGATCGAATTCATGACAGAGGTCGCCCCATGGAGCAGCAGACACCTATCTCTTATTGGGAGGAAATGCATGGGCGCTACGAAAGATGGATTGACGCATTTAATGGTTGCCCAGTACTTCGTTTGAATATTAATGATTACGATATTTTGGAAAAGCCAGATGATGTGGAAGCGATCTTAGAACGTATTGGTCATTTCATGGAACAAACTGCTATTATTCGTAAATAAACAAAAACCTCCTGTTATTTTTTACAGGAGGTTTTTATATAAGTTGCTTTTTTTGCATAAAAAAAGAAGGTAACAGAATTCGCCACCTTCTTAATATTCTGAACACGTTATTGTAAGAAAAATTCGTTACCGACGTAACGAATTCAATCTCAAATTTATGCGTGTGTGTATTTAAAATGGAGGAGGAAGAGGGATTCGAACCCCCGCGCGGTATGACCCGCCTGTCGGTTTTCAAGACCGATCCCTTCAGCCAGACTTGGGTATTCCTCCGAAGTACAAGAACTAATTTATCATGGATAAAAATGAAAGTCAACATATTTTCATTAATTTCGTGGTTTTTATCTTAGATTTTTGTGTGGCATTTATGTGGGTCTCTTGAAAAAGCGAGCAAATTTTATAGCTATTATTTTTGAAATTTTTCCTGTCAGTTATAAAAAAATAGTAATGTAGATAAAATTTATATATGCGTTATCATTGATTTTTGTCTCTAAAAAAAGTATACTAGTAAATGCCGTGCTAGGTGGGAAGGTAGCGGTGTCTTGTAACTCGCAATCCGCTCTAGCGAGACTGAACTCCTTCTCTGAGGTTGAATACATGTAGGGTCTGGTATTTGCACGTGATGTTGACGTTTGGGTCCTGCGCAATGGGTACCCATGAACCATGTCAGGTCCGGAAGGAAGCAGCATTAAGTGGTGTTTTCTCATGTGCCGCGGGGTAGCCTAAACCGAGTTAACGACAAAGGTGCCGCTTATGTGTTTCAATCGAAGGAAGGTGCACGGCTTTAATTTTACACTTCAACTCACTTGTCAAATTGACAAGTGAGTTTTTTGTTTGGAAAAAATCTACTATACATAAATAAGCGAAGTCTATTTAGCTTTATGATATAATAGAAATCATTAACAATTAGAAATGAGAAGGAGGGGAATTAGTGTCGTATCAAGCTTTTTACCGTGCTTATCGGCCACAATCGTTTGCGGAAATGTCCGGTCAAACTCATATTAAGCAAACTCTTCAAAATGCCCTCCTTTATAACAAAACAACACATGCGTATTTATTTTCAGGGCCACGTGGAACAGGTAAAACAAGTGCAGCAAAAATTTTTGCAAAGGCATTGAACTGTGAAAATGGTCCAGCAAAAGAACCTTGCAATACATGTGAAACGTGTAAAAGTATAACAGAAGGCTCAAATACAGATGTGATTGAATTTGACGCAGCTTCTAACTCTCGAGTAGAAGAAATGCGTGATATTATTGAAAAAGTTCGGTTTGCACCTTCTAATGCTAAATACAAAGTGTATATTATCGATGAAGTGCACATGCTTTCTACAAGTGCATTTAACGCATTATTGAAAACATTAGAAGAACCACCCGCACATGCTGTTTTCATACTGGCAACAACGGAGCCACATAAAATTCCATTAACTATTATCTCTAGATGTCAGCGTTTTGATTTTAAACGAATTACATCTGCTGATATCGTTTCTCGTATGGAGGAAGTATTAACCGATGCTAAAATTGAATACGATGCAAATGTACTAAAAATTATTGCACAAGCTGCTGCAGGTGGTATGCGTGACGCACTTAGTATGCTGGATCAAGTTGTGTCATTTAGCGCAGATAAAATGACAATTGCAGATGCATTACTTGTAACTGGTTCTATTGGACAGGATGTCTTTTTTCAATTAGCAGATGCATTGATAGACAAAGATATAGCGAAGGCATTAGCCTGTATAGAAAAGTTAATAGAAGATGGCAAGGATCCGGTTCGATTAACAGAGGATTTTATAACTTTCTATAGAGACTTACTTGTTTTACTAGTTGCTCCGGAGCAAACTGAATTATTAGAAATAGCGACTGGGGATTCTATGTTTTTAGAGCTTGCTTCAAAGTTTCAAGTAGATACCTTATATAAGGGCATTTCGATCTTGACGAATACACAACAAGAAATGCGTTTTTCTAATCATGCGAAAGTGTATCTAGAAACAGCAATAATTCGATTGGCACATGTGCCAGTGGAAGGATCATTTTCAAATGAGAGCAACTCGGAATTAGAAACAAAGGTAAGATTACTAGAAACTCAATTACAGCAGCTACAACAGCAATTAAGTCAAGGGATGATCCCGCAGTCAAACAACGGAACACAAGATCAACCGAAGCGTCAAAGACAAAAGTCGTCTGGTGGCGTTAAAGTCTCAAGTGGTCGAATACAAGAAATCTTGAAAACAGCCACGAAAATGGATATCCAAACGATTAAATCTCAATGGGCAAATATTTTGCAACAATTACAAAAATCACATGCGGCATTATTAAATGATGCAGAGCCAGTAGCAGCATCTTCTAATGCATTTGTGTTAAAATTCAAGTATGATATACATTGCCAAATGGCTATGGAGAACAAAACATTTTCCACTTCATTTCCCCAGTTAATTGCTAATCTGACAGGGACGATGTATGAAGTTTTATACGTACCAGAGGAAAATTGGTTGAAGATCCGAGAAGATTTTATTAGACAAAATGGTTTAAAACAAGGTTCTCAAGAGAATGAGGAAGAAAATTCTTCTGAACCAACTGAATCGATGGAACTGTTACAAACGATGGAACAGGTTTCAGAGGATCCGCTGGTAGTGGAAGCAGAGAAATTGTTTGGAAAAGAATTTGTAGAAGTACAAGATGACTAAGGAGGAAATTAATTATGCGTGGAATGGGAAATATGCAAGGTATGATGAAACAAATGCAAAAAATGCAAAAGAAGATGGCAGAGGCTCAAGAAGAGTTAGCAACTCAACGATTTGAAGCAGTTGCCGGTGGTGGTATGGTGAAAGTCGTAGTTTCTGGACAAAAAGAAGTGCTTGAAGTAGAACTAGATCCTGCTGTAATAGATCCAGATGATATTGAAATGCTTCAAGATTTGATCGTTATTGCTACAAATGAAGCGATAAAAAAAGCAGAAGAAACAGCGAACTCCACAATGGGTCAATTCACGAAAGGATTGAACCTTCCTGGCATGTTCTAGGAGGAATAATAGATGCATTATCCTGAACCGATATCAAAACTAATAGATAGTTTTATGAAATTGCCAGGAATAGGGCCGAAAACAGCGGCCCGTCTGGCCTTTTTTGTCTTAACCATGAAAGAAGATACTGTTTTAGATTTTGCAAAAGCTTTAGTTGATGCTAAACGAAATTTAAGCTTTTGTTCTGTGTGTGGGCATATAACGGATATTGATCCTTGCCATATATGTCAGGATCAGCAAAGAGATGGCTCTTTGATCTGTGTTGTTCAAGATACAAAAGATGTAATTGCGTTGGAAAAGATGAGAGATTACAATGGACGATACCATGTACTTCACGGGGCAATTTCTCCGATGGATGGAATTGGTCCAGAAGATATAAATGTACCTTCACTGTTGAAAAGGTTACAAGATACAGAAATAGAAGAACTAATACTAGCTACTAATCCTACAATAGAAGGAGAAGCAACGGCGATGTATATTTCACGCCTTGTCAAACCGTCTGGTATTAAAACAACAAGAATTGCTCATGGATTACCTGTAGGTGGAGATTTAGAGTATGCAGATGAAGTAACTCTATCTAAAGCTCTTGAAGGTCGCCGAGAGTTGTAAGGGGCTGGGTTAGTGTGATGTTTTCTAAAAAAGGAAAACTGAAAAAAGAATTTGATGAGCAATTTGTGGCGCTCATGAAAGAAACGAAAAAAGAGTGGCAACAAGCTCAGATAATAGAAGATTATTTAAATGACTATGATTTAGATGCGGTTGCTAAAAGGAAAATGACAGAAAGTATCCACTTCTATCTATATAAAGAAGCAAGGATTCGAAATGTCATTTTAAAATAGAATAATAGATGTACTAGCTACATATAATGATAGATATGATTTTATGGAGGGTGTAGCTCATGAAGTTTACTATTATTATATGTTCGTTAGTGCTTTTATCTTTTTTATTATTTCGAAATTCATTTCCAAAATTTTTTGAAGGTATATCTATTTTATTGTTTCGTCTAGGTTTTTCTATTCTCTTGTTATACGGAGTTCATTTATTGCTTGGTTCAATGGGTTATGCAATACCAGTAAACTTGTTCACAGGCACTGTCGCAGCTACGTTAGGCGTACCGGGAGTAATCTCCGTTATAGCAATTTCTATATTAATATAAAAAAGTTTTTAAAAAGTGTTGACTTTATAATATAAAGCGAGTAATATTGTAGAAGTCGCCAAGAGGTAAAGCATTCTGGTAGACAACATGAACATTGAAAACTGAACATGCAAAACGTTAAGACATACAGCTTATCAGCTAACTTGTTAGAATGATAAGCAAAACAATTTTGACATCATTTAATGATGATGCCAGCAAAACAAAATGAGCTTTTTAAGTTCTCTATTATGGAGAGTTTGATCCTGGCTCAGGACGAACGCTGGCGGCATGCCTAATACATGCAAGTCGAGCGAATGACGAAGAAGCTTGCTTCTTCTGATTTAGCGGCGGACGGGTGAGTAACACGTGGGCAACCTGCCCTGTAGATTGGGATAACTCCGGGAAACCGGGGCTAATACCGAATAATCCATTTCCTCACATGGGGAAATGTTAAAAGACGGTCTCGGCTGTCACTACAGGATGGGCCCGCGGCGCATTAGCTAGTTGGTGAGGTAACGGCTCACCAAGGCGACGATGCGTAGCCGACCTGAGAGGGTGATCGGCCACACTGGGACTGAGACACGGCCCAGACTCCTACGGGAGGCAGCAGTAGGGAATCTTCCACAATGGACGAAAGTCTGATGGAGCAATGCCGCGTGAGTGAAGAAGGTTTTCGGATCGTAAAACTCTGTTGTGAGGGAAGAACAAGTACGAGAGTAACTGCTCGTACCTTGACGGTACCTCATTAGAAAGCCACGGCTAACTACGTGCCAGCAGCCGCGGTAATACGTAGGTGGCAAGCGTTGTCCGGAATTATTGGGCGTAAAGCGCGCGCAGGCGGTCCTTTAAGTCTGATGTGAAATCCCACGGCTCAACCGTGGAAGGTCATTGGAAACTGGGGGACTTGAGTACAGAAGAGGAAAGCGGAATTCCAAGTGTAGCGGTGAAATGCGTAGAGATTTGGAGGAACACCAGTGGCGAAGGCGGCTTTCTGGTCTGTAACTGACGCTGAGGCGCGAAAGCGTGGGGAGCAAACAGGATTAGATACCCTGGTAGTCCACGCCGTAAACGATGAGTGCTAAGTGTTAGGGGGTTTCCGCCCCTTAGTGCTGCAGCTAACGCATTAAGCACTCCGCCTGGGGAGTACGGTCGCAAGACTGAAACTCAAAGGAATTGACGGGGGCCCGCACAAGCGGTGGAGCATGTGGTTTAATTCGAAGCAACGCGAAGAACCTTACCAGGTCTTGACATCCCGCTGACCGCTCTAGAGATAGAGTTTTCCCTTCGGGGACAGCGGTGACAGGTGGTGCATGGTTGTCGTCAGCTCGTGTCGTGAGATGTTGGGTTAAGTCCCGCAACGAGCGCAACCCTTGATCTTAGTTGCCAGCATTTAGTTGGGCACTCTAAGGTGACTGCCGGTGATAAACCGGAGGAAGGTGGGGATGACGTCAAATCATCATGCCCCTTATGACCTGGGCTACACACGTGCTACAATGGACGGTACAGAGGGTCGCAACCCCGCGAGGGTGAGCAAATCCCATAAAACCGTTCTCAGTTCGGATTGTAGGCTGCAACTCGCCTACATGAAGCCGGAATCGCTAGTAATCGTGGATCAGCATGCCACGGTGAATACGTTCCCGGGCCTTGTACACACCGCCCGTCACACCACGAGAGTTTGTAACACCCGAAGTCGGTGGGGTAACCCTTACGGGAGCCAGCCGCCGAAGGTGGGACAGATGATTGGGGTGAAGTCGTAACAAGGTAGCCGTATCGGAAGGTGCGGCTGGATCACCTCCTTTCTAAGGATAATATCGGAATACAGATTTTTATCTGTATCTTAACGTTTTGCAGTTCAGTTTTGAATGTTCATTTTTATATGAAGATTCAACGCTTGCTCCTGCGATTACTCGTCGCAAAGTGAGCAAACCTTTGTTCTTTGAAAACTGGATAAAACGACATTGAAACAATAAACAACAAGAAATTCTGTTGTGATTATTTACGTAATCATGACGTGTAAGACTTTTTAACTTTTAGGTTAAGTTAATAAGGGCGCACGGTGAATGCCTTGGCACTAGGAGTCGACGAAGGACGGCACTAACACCGATATGCTTCGGGGAGCTGTAAGTGAGCTTTGATCCGGAGATTTCCGAATGGGGAAACCCACTGTTCGTAATGGAGCAGTACATTTGCGTGAATACATAGCGCATCTGAGACACACCCAGGGAACTGAAACATCTAAGTACCTGGAGGAAGAGAAAGAAAAATCGATTCCCTGAGTAGCGGCGAGCGAAACGGGAATAGCCCAAACCAAGAGGCTTGCCTCTTGGGGTTGTAGGACACTCTACATAGAGTTACAAAGGAATGAGTTAGACGAAGCGATCTGGAAAGGTCCGCAGGATAGGGTAAAAGCCCCGTAGTCCAAAATTCATTCTCTCTTGAGTGTATCCTGAGTACGGCGGAACACGTGAAATTCCGTCGGAATCCGGGAGGACCATCTCCCAAGGCTAAATACTACCTAGTGACCGATAGTGAACCAGTACCGTGAGGGAAAGGTGAAAAGCACCCCGGAAGGGGAGTGAAATAGATCCTGAAACCGTGTGCCTACAAGTAGTTAGAGCCCGTTAATGGGTGATAGCGTGCCTTTTGTAGAATGAACCGGCGAGTTACGATTACATGCAAGGTTAAGTTGAGAAGACGGAGCCGCAGCGAAAGCGAGTCTGAATAGGGCGAATGAGTATGTGGTCGTAGACCCGAAACCAGGTGATCTACCCATGTCCAGGATGAAGGTAAGGTAACACTTACTGGAGGTCCGAACCCACGCACGTTGAAAAGTGCGGGGATGAGGTGTGGGTAGCGGAGAAATTCCAATCGAACCTGGAGATAGCTGGTTCTCTCCGAAATAGCTTTAGGGCTAGCCTCAAACGTTAGAATCTTGGAGGTAGAGCACTGTTTGGACTAGGGGCCCATCCCGGGTTACCGAATTCAGACAAACTCCGAATGCCAATGATTTATGTTTGGGAGTCAGACTGCGAGTGATAAGATCCGTAGTCAAGAGGGAAACAGCCCAGACCACCAGCTAAGGTCCCAAAGTATTTGTTAAGTGGAAAAGGATGTGGCGTTGCTTAGACAACCAGGATGTTGGCTTAGAAGCAGCCATCATTTAAAGAGTGCGTAATAGCTCACTGGTCGAGTGACGCTGCGCCGAAAATGTATCGGGGCTAAACAAATCACCGAAGCTGTGGATTGATACCTTTGGTATCAGTGGTAGGAGAGCGTTCTAAGGGCGTTGAAGTCAGACCGGAAGGACTGGTGGAGCGCTTAGAAGTGAGAATGCCGGTATGAGTAGCGAAAGACGGGTGAGAATCCCGTCCACCGTATGACTAAGGTTTCCTGAGGAAGGCTCGTCCGCTCAGGGTTAGTCGGGACCTAAGCCGAGGCCGATAGGCGTAGGCGATGGATAACAGGTTGATATTCCTGTACCACCAAACCACCGTTTGAGTAATGGGGGGACGCAGAAGGATAGGGTAAGCATGCTGTTGGTTATGCATGTCCAAGCAGTAAGGTGTGAATGTAGGCAAATCCGCATTCTATAACATTGAGCTGTGATGGCGAGGACGTATGTCCGGAGTTCCTGATTTCACACTGCCAAGAAAAGCCTCTAGCGAGGTGATAGGTGCCCGTACCGCAAACCGACACAGGTAGTCGAGGAGAGAATCCTAAGGTGAGCGAGAGAACTCTCGTTAAGGAACTCGGCAAAATGACCCCGTAACTTCGGGAGAAGGGGTGCTCTTTAGGGTGAATAGCCTTGAAGAGCCGCAGTGAATAGGCCCAGGCGACTGTTTAGCAAAAACACAGGTCTCTGCAAAACCGTAAGGTGAAGTATAGGGGCTGACGCCTGCCCGGTGCTGGAAGGTTAAGAGGAGTGCTTAGCGCAAGCGAAGGTGCGAATTGAAGCCCCAGTAAACGGCGGCCGTAACTATAACGGTCCTAAGGTAGCGAAATTCCTTGTCGGGTAAGTTCCGACCCGCACGAAAGGCGTAACGATCTGGGCACTGTCTCAACGAGAGACTCGGTGAAATTATAGTACCTGTGAAGATGCAGGTTACCCGCGACAGGACGGAAAGACCCCGTGGAGCTTTACTATAGCTTGATATTGAATTTTGGTGCAACTTGTACAGGATAGGCAGGAGCCATAGAGCCCGGAGCGCCAGCTTCGGAGGAGGCGTCGGTGGGATACTGCCCTGGTTGTATTGAAATTCTAACCCATACCCGTAACCCGGGTAGGAGACAGTGTCAGGCGGGTAGTTTGACTGGGGCGGTCGCCTCCTAAAGTGTAACGGAGGCGCCCAAAGGTTCCCTCAGAATGGTTGGAAATCATTCGAAGAGTGTAAAGGCAGAAGGGAGCTTGACTGCGAGACCTACAAGTCGAGCAGGGTCGAAAGACGGGCTTAGTGATCCGGTGGTTCCGCATGGAAGGGCCATCGCTCAACGGATAAAAGCTACCCCGGGGATAACAGGCTTATCTCCCCCAAGAGTCCACATCGACGGGGAGGTTTGGCACCTCGATGTCGGCTCATCGCATCCTGGGGCTGTAGTCGGTCCCAAGGGTTGGGCTGTTCGCCCATTAAAGCGGTACGCGAGCTGGGTTCAGAACGTCGTGAGACAGTTCGGTCCCTATCCGTCGTGGGCGTAGGAAATTTGAGAGGAGCTGTCCTTAGTACGAGAGGACCGGGATGGACACACCGCTGGTGTACCAGTTGTTCTGCCAAGAGCATCGCTGGGTAGCTATGTGTGGACGGGATAAGTGCTGAAAGCATCTAAGCACGAAGCCCCCCTCAAGATGAGATTTCCCATTACGCAAGTAAGTAAGATCCCTCAAAGACGATGAGGTAGATAGGTTCGGGGTGGAAGCGTGGCGACACGTGCAGCTGACGAATACTAATCGATCGAGGACTTAACCAAATTTGTTTCAGTTCCAATGTCGTTTATCCAGTTTTGAGTGAACAAACACTCTATATATGAGGGTTTCAAGATACAAGCAGTGCTAGGAAACAAGTGAGAGAAAGAAGGAACGTACTAAAGTACGTGACTGACGGATCGAATGAAGTTGACAAAGCAATGCGCCGTATATTGAAAGCCGAATGAGTCTAGTGATGATGGCGAAGAGGTCACACCCGTTCCCATACCGAACACGGAAGTTAAGCTCTTCAGCGCCGATGGTAGTTGGGGGTCTCCCCCTGTGAGAGTAGGACGTCGCTGGGCACCAAAGAAAAGTCGTTACCGAGTAATTGGTAGCGGCTTTTTTGTGTTAAAAAATAAGCCGTAGGTAGTCTATCTCTATAAGAAAGTATGCGAGAAAGTAGAGGGGCAAAGAGTTCAAGGAAGCAAGTGAGAGAGACTCGAGCGTATAACATACGCGAGAATTGAACGAGTGCGGCTGACGAAGAAATCTGCCGCCCATCTGCTTTCGCAGCCCCGGACACGGAAGTAAAGCTCTTGCGCCGATGGTAGTTGGGGGTCTCCCCCTGTGAGAGTAGGACGTCGCTGGGCACCAAAAAAAGTCGTTACCGAGTAATTGGTAGCGGCTTTTTTGTATTAAAAAATAAGTCGTAGGCAGTCTATCTCTATAAGAAAAGTATGCGAGAAAGTAGAGGGGCAAAGAGTTCAAGGAAGAAAGTGAGAGAGACTCGGAGCGTATAACATACGCGAGAATTGAACGAGTGCGGCTGACGAAGAAATCTGCTGCCCATCTGCTTTCGCAGCCCCGGACACGGAAGTAAAGCTCTTGCGCCGATGGTAGTTTGGGGTCTCCCCCTGTGAGAATAGGACGTCGCTGGGCATCAAAGAAAAAGTCCTTACCGAGAGATCTTGGTAGCGGCTTTTTTGTGTATTTTTTCAATATTGTTGTTAAAACTCTTGTTTAGCAATAACTTGTTGTTAATAGATATTCCAAGAAAAACCTGCCAGAAATAAGTTGCCTACCGTCTTTAGATAGAACTATTCATGTATAATAGAAGAAAGAAATTTGAACATATAGTGAGGTAATATAATGCAAGAGAAAAGACCATTAGTTGAGGCATTGGAGCAATTTCATAAGAAAAAGTCGCATTCTTTTCATGTGCCTGGGCATAAACATGGACTTTTATCCAATTTACCACAACTTATAAGGGATTCGATGCAGTATGACTTGACTGAATTAAATGGATTGGATGATTATCATCATCCAGAGGAAGCTATTAAAGAAGCAGAGCAATTACTGACCAAACTATATAACACAGATAAAAGTTTCTTTTTAGTGAATGGCACGACTATTGGAAACCTAGCTATGATTTATGCAACTTGTCAGTATGGGGAACAAATTATTGTACAAAGAAATGCTCATAAATCTATTTTCCATGCTATTGAATTGGTCGGGGCAGAGCCTATTTTTGTATCTCCTGAATGGGATGAACAAACCAAAACAGCATCCTATGTATCATTAGAAGTAATGGAAGAAGCAATTCAACAATATCCTTTTGCCAAAGCAGTTGTCTTAACCTACCCAAACTATTATGGGGTTTCCTCTCCAGACTTAGAGAATATCATTAGATTATGTCATAGTCTACAAATGCCTGTGTTAGTAGATGAAGCACATGGTGCGCATTTCCAGGCAAATAAGGAATTTCCAAAGTCAGCGTTATTATATGGAGCTGATGTTGTTGTTCAGTCTGCGCATAAAACGTTACCAGCGTTAACGATGGGGTCATTTTTGCATATTCGTTCTCAATTGGTTGATAGTAGAAAAATAAATAAATACTTAAGAATGTTGCAATCAAGTAGTCCCTCCTATTTAATCTTAGCCTCTCTAGACGATGCAAGAAGTTATATGGAAAGATATAGCCCAATGGATTTTAAACAATTGATGGGTAGAAGAGAAGTGTTTATAGAAGCTTTAGAAACTATTCCATTAATTGAAGTAGTTCAAGTAGACGATCCATTAAAACTATTAATACGTGTGGGAAAATATTCTGGGTTTCAGGTACAACAAGCTTTTGAAAAACATAATATACATGTGGAGCTAGCGGATATATATCAAGTCTTACTCATTCTCCCTTTACTAAAAGTGGAGCATGAATATGCATTTGCAGAGATTAGAAAGCGAATAAAATATGCAGTAGAAGACTTAAAAAATGAAAGTTCAGATTGTACTAGTAATATATATCATATGGAACAAAAAACTATTTCTACTTTGCATATGAGTATGGAGCTACTAAGTGTGAAACAAGGGGAATGGATTCCTTATGCACGTTCGATTGGAAGAATTGCTAAAGGGATGGTTGTTCCTTATCCTCCAGGTATTCCTTTAATCTTACCAGGGGAAAAAATTACAGTTCCCATACTTACCGAATTAGAAAAGTGGATTGAAAAAGGTGCCTTATTTCAAGGAGAACATCGATTAGAAGAAAAGTTAATATATGTAGTGGAGGAGTAACTGTGCAAAAAAGAGGGTACTTTATAACAAGTGAGGGTCCAGAAGGTGCGGGGAAAACAACTGTTATGAATTTATTAGGAAAACGATTGATAGAAGAAGGCTACGATGTTGTAATGACAAGAGAGCCTGGAGGAATTATGATTTCCGAAAAGATTCGTAACATAATTTTAAATAATGAGCATACAATGATGGAGAGCCGTACTGAAGCATTATTATATGCTGCTGCTAGAAGACAACATTTAGTTGAGAAAATTCTACCTGCGTTAGAAGCTGGAAAAATTGTGATTTGCGATAGATTTATTGATAGCTCATTAGCATATCAAGGTTTTGCTCGTGGTATTGGAGTAGAGGAAATATGGGCTATTAATAAGTTTGCTATTGGAGATACAATGCCAGAAAAAACAGTTCTATTTGATGTGGACCCTGAGGTGGGATTATCTAGAATTAACGCGCATCAGGATCGAGAAAAAAACCGATTAGATGTAGAGAATTTAGCATTTCATCAAAAAGTACGAGCTGGGTATTTAGCGTTAGTTGAAAAATATCCGGAACGTATACAAGTAATAGATGCCTCTCAACCCGTAGAGAAGGTATTAGAAGAAACGTATATAGTCATCAAACGGGAATTAGAAATTATTAGATAATTCATGGTATAATAAAAGAAAAATACTAATAGGGGTGAGTATCGATGAAATTGATAGTAGCGGTAGTTCAGGATCAGGATAGTAATCGGTTGTCTAATGCATTAACAAAGGCAAAGTTTAGAGCAACAAAACTGGCAAGTACAGGTGGTTTTTTACGTTCCGGGAATACTACATTTCTAATCGGTACTGATGATGTTCTAGTAGCTTCTGCTTTAGAGTTAATAAGAGATAATTGTAGAGCAAGAGAGCAAATGGTAGCACCAGTATCTCCAATGGGAGGAAATGCAGATTCTTATATTCCATATCCAGTAGAAGTTGAGGTTGGAGGAGCTACTGTATTTGTACTCCCAATTGAACAATTCCATCATTTTTAATAATGAAGGAGGGAGTAGTAAAAAGTGAAGATTAACCAAGATATGCGTGTTGGTATAGATAATATTCGAAAAGACGCCATGCAAAATGGAAATCAGTCCGTTAAATTTGGTCAAATGATTACAAAACAGGAACAGCGAATGCAGACGGATACCATGACAAGGCTTCTTGGAGATATCTCCACAGCGGGGGATCGTTTAGCGCGTTCTCGAAACTTACGTGATATGGCAAAGTTTAAAATGCTTATCCGAAAGTTCCTACACGAAGCTGTCGATTTTGGAATGGGATTAAAACAGTCTCATACATGGAATCGTTTTGGTGAAGGAAGAAAGTTGAAACTTGTGGAAACAATTGATGAAAAATTAGTTGAATTAGCGGAAGAAATTTTAAACCAAGAAAAAAGTTCTATAGACTTGTTAGATAAAATTGGAGAGATAAAAGGCTTACTTATCAATTTATACACGTAAGTTTCCCGTGTTTTCGCATGATGCGAAACGCGGGATTTTTCACAAGAAAGTATATGATTATAACTCGTATCTGCCTAGCTCCAGCGACTATCAAGGCTGACATAGACACTGGAGCTTTTCTTAGAAAGTGGTGAAAGTGATGGAAAACTGGTCGATTGAGGATGTAGAAAGATTACAACCTACCGTAGTCAAACAATTACAAATGATTGTATCTAAAAATCGAATCGGACATGCCTATATCTTAGAAGGGGCTAAAGGAACTGGGAAAGAGAAAGTCATGCAATTTTTTGTTCAGCTTCTTTTTTGTGAAGACCCAGTAAATAATGTTCCATGTGAAACATGTCGATCATGTAAAAGATTAAAATCCTTCAATCACCTTAACTTTATGCAACTAGAGCCTGATGGTCAATTTATAAAAAAAGGACAAGTAGATGAATTAGTTCATGCATTAAGTAAGACTACTATTGAAAAGCAACGAAAAATATATGTAATACATCATGCAGACCAATTAAATGCAAGTGCAGCAAACACACTATTAAAGTTTTTAGAAGAGCCTCAAAGCGAGATAACAGCCATTTTATTGACTGATAGAATGCATGCTTTACTTCCAACTATTCGTTCCAGATGCCAGCATCTAAGTTTATCTTCAATCCCTACTGTTATCTTAAAACAGAAATTAATAGAAGAGGGGATCACTGATTCAATGGCTTCTACTGTTTGTAAAATGACGAATCAAGTAGAAGAAGCTTTAAATTTAGCGAAAGATGAGCAGTTTGGACTTGTAAGGAAATCAGTGTTAAAATTGGTTGAAGCGAATGGAAGAAGTATTCACGACGCATTAATGTGTATTCATGAAGATTTTGGATCATTGCTTAAAGAGAAAGAGCAGGCCGAACAAGCGTTAGATTTACTACTATTTGCATATCGTGATATAGTAGCTATAAAAGCAAGTCCCATCGCAGATTGTACTTTCCCGGATATGATTTCTTATTGGAAACAGGTTGCTCTACATACAACGTATGAGCAATTATCGAAGCAATTAGAAATGATTTTACATGCAAAACAAAACTTGCATAAAAATATGAATCGGACACTGATGATGGAGCAGTTAATGCTTAACCTGCAGGAGGGATTTACTTTTGTATAATGTTGTAGGAGTCCGCTTTAAAAAAGCGGGTAAAATATATTATTTTGATCCAGTGGATTTTGCTTTAGAAAAAGACGATTATGTAATCGTTGAAACAGCTAGAGGAGTAGAGTATGGTAAAGTTGTAGTTCCGATCAAGCAAGTCGGAGAACATGATGTTGTGCTTCCTCTAAAACAAGTAGTAAGACCTTCTTCGGATAAAGATCGTATCCAAGTAGAAGAAAATAGATTAGAATCAGCTCAAGCACTTGCTCTAGGGACTGAAAAGATTATCGAAAGAAATCTTGAAATGAAGTTGGTAGATGTTGAATATACATTCGACCGAAACAAAATTATTTTTTATTTTACTGCAGAAGGTCGCGTAGACTTTCGCGATTTGGTAAAAGATTTAGCATCAGTATTTAGGACTCGTATTGAACTTAGACAAATTGGAGTTCGTGATGAGGCAAAAATGTTAGGTGGTATAGGGCCTTGTGGTCGTATGCTTTGTTGTTCTACATTTTTAGGAGATTTTGAGCCGGTTTCTATAAAAATGGCGAAAGATCAAAACTTATCACTAAATCCATCTAAAATTTCTGGGCTTTGTGGCCGACTAATGTGCTGCTTAAAGTACGAGAACGATGAATATGAAACTGCTAGAGAACAAATGCCGGATATTGGAGACAAAGTTGAAACACCTGATGGGCTAGGTAGAGTAGTGAGTATGAATATTTTGGAGCGAGTTTTACGTATAGAATTACCTGATCCACAACGTGTTCTAGATTATACGTTAGAAGAAATTACAAACCATGCAACAAATCAAGTGCAATGGTCGGGGCAATGAGGTGAATGTGTGATGGACCGCAATTTTTTTGATACAATTATAGATTTTGAAAAACAATTAGAGTCCACGCAGCTGCAATTTCGCGCTTTAAAAGAATTTGTGGCGATAATGGTTGAAGAACGTGAAGCGCTACAACAAGAGAATAATCATTTAAGACAACGACTCGATGAAATGCATGAAAAAGAAGCAATGCTTGAGAAAATGAGAGATGAGAAATTGAACAAATTTGATGTAGGAGAGGGCCATGATAATCTAGCTCGACTCTATCAAGAAGGCTACCACGTGTGTCATGTTCACTTTGGAAGCTCTCGAAAAGAAGAAGATTGTCTATTTTGTCTTTCATTTTTAAACAAACAAAACACATAAACAATTGACTGATGCCACTCCATAAGTGGGTGTCAGTCTTTTATTTTGCTTGGGGGTAATAATTATGGAACAATGGTTAAAGAATGACGAACGACTGGATTATTTATTGGCAGAAGATCTACGTATTATTCAAAGTCCTTCTGTCTTCTCTTTTTCTTTGGATGCAGTATTGCTATCGAGATTTACATATGTACCGATTAAAAAGGGGAAAATTGTAGATATTTGTACAGGAAATGGGGCAATCCCATTATTTCTAAGCGCTCGAACAAATGCTGAAATCATAGGGGTGGAATTACAAGAAAGATTAGCAGATATGGCTACAAGAAGTGTTCAGTTCAATAATCTCAACGAGCAAATTACTATTATGGAAGCCGATGTTAAGGGTATTGCTAAAGAGCTTGGTTCCGAAAAATTTGATGTTGTTACTTGTAACCCACCCTATTTTCCAGCGCATGAGGCAAGTGAGAAAAACTTAAAGGAGCATTTAGCGATTGCTCGACATGAGATCTATCTTACATTGGATGAAGCAGTTCAATCTGCTAGTGAATTATTAAAGCAGGGTGGAAAAGCTGCCTTTGTTCATCGTCCTGGGAGACTTCTCGATATCGTAACTGCGATGAGAGCTAATCGTTTAGAGCCAAAAAGAATTCGTTTTGTCTATCCAAAAGAAGGAAAAGAAGCAAACACATTGCTAATCGAAGGTATAAAAGATGGAAAGCCTGATTTAAAAATATTACCGCCTTTATATGTATATGGAGATGACGGAAAATATACGCAAGAAGTAAAAGAGATGCTGTATGGAAAAGAGTGAAAAACGGCATACTTTTTACGTGTTAGAATGTAAGGATGGATCCTATTATGCAGGTTATACGAATGATTTAGTGAAAAGATTAAAGGTACATAATGAAGGAAAGGGAGCAAAGTATACACGCGCCAAGCGGCCGGTTAGTTGTATATATAGTGAACTATACGAAACGAAGCAAGAGGCTATGCAAGCGGAGTATGCTTTTAAGCAGCTAACGCGAAAACAAAAAATAAATTATATGGGGGCAAGTAAATGATAAAATCTCAGAAATCGACCGAGCATGAACAAAGTAGCTGCTTGTATTTAGTTGCAACACCCATTGGTAACTTAGAAGATATGACGATGAGGGCTATTAGAATATTAAAAGAAGTAGATATTATTGCAGCAGAGGATACGAGAAATACGAAAAAACTGTGTAATTACTTTGAAATTTCTACGCCACTTATAAGCTATCACGACCATAACCTGCAAACTGGTGGAGAAAAACTATTGGAATTATTGAGAGAGGGCAAACGTATAGCATTAGTAAGTGATGCAGGTCTTCCTTGTATTTCAGATCCAGGTGCAGACATCGCTGCTAAAGCAGTAAAAGAAGGCTTTGCGGTTGTACCGGTCCCCGGAGCAAATGCTGCCCTTAGTGCACTAATTGCATCGGGACTGACAACACAACCCTTTTTCTTTTATGGTTTTTTAAGTCGCAATAAAAAAGAAAGAAGAGTAGAAATTGAAAAGCTACAAAAAAGACAAGAGTCCGTTATTTTATATGAGTCACCACATCGTTTGAAAGAATCATTACGGGATATGCAATCTGTTATGGATGGAACACGAAAGATTGTTTTAGCACGAGAGCTAACAAAAAAGTTTGAAGAGTTTTTAAGAGGTACGATTGACGAGGCAGTTGAGTGGGTGGAGCAGGCAGAGATTCGGGGAGAATTTTGTATTGTGTTAGAAGGAAACGAAGATGAAGTAGAAATTGAAGAAACACCATGGTGGTCAAAACTAACACTGGAAGAGCATGTAGACCAACTAATAGAAGAGAAACATTGCACTTCAAAGGAAGCTATTAAAGAAGTGGCAATCCAAAGAGGTCTATCTAAAAGAGAAGTCTATCAAAATTATCATGTAGATTAGGAAAACGCAAGTGCCTATCGGGGCTAGGTGCTTGCGTTAGACATGTAAAAAGAACCGTAAACTTAAAAAGTTTACGGTTCTTTTTACTAATTATTTTAGGTTACTTTGAATCTCTTTGATTAGTAATTCTGCACCTTCTGGGCTTAGAATCAGTTTTCCACCAACTAGGCGTAGGTTATCATCTGATACTTCACCAGTTACAGCACAAGTCATATTTGGCATATATTTTTTTAGGATGATTTTATCATCATCTACGTAAATCTCTAATGCATCTTTTTCAGCAATACCTAACGTGCGACGTAATTCAATTGGAATAACTACACGACCTAATTCATCAACTTTACGTACAATACCTGTAGATTTCATAAAAAATTGTTCTCCTCTCAAGAGTGCATATTTTTCGCCAAGATTCGACATAAACCTCTTTTATGTAATATATCATACCAAGTACTACCATTTACGTCAATAATTAATGATTTAGCGAAAGAGAGTAATATAATAGTATTTTGATATTTAAAGCGTTTTTTATTAAAAATACGATTCTTTTTAAGTGAAATAGGAATTATTTTGATATATTAACTAGTTTTTTGAAATTTATCACTTAGCAATTTTTATTCGACAAACATGAATAAATGAATTGATTGAAACAAACTCTTCATTTCGATAGAATAAAGAATAAAGAGAATCAACATTGGAGGCATCTTTACATTGAAAGATCAACAGAAAACATTCTATTTAACAACCCCGATTTATTATCCGAGTGGAAAATTTCACATAGGAACCGCGTATACGACCGTTGCTTCCGATGCAATGGCCAGATATAAAAGACTTAGAGGATATGAAGTTCGTTTCCTAACAGGAATGGACGAGCATGGTCAAAAGATTCAAGAAAAAGCACAAGAAGCAAAAAAAGAGCCTCAAATTTATGTAGATGAGATTGCAGAAGCGGCCAAAAAGGTATGGGCTTTAATGGATATATCCTATGATGATTTTATCCAGACTACTGAGGAACGACATACAAAAATAGTGGAGAAAATATTTCAAAAATTCTTGGATAATGGAGACATTTATAAGGGAGAATATGAAGGATGGTATTGCACACCTTGTGAGTCTTTCTTTACTGAAACACAGTTAATAGAAGGAAACTGTCCAGACTGTGGTCGTCCAGTTCAAAAAGTGAAAGAAGAATCATACTTCTTTAATATGAAGAAATATGCTGATCGTTTATTGGCATACTATGAGCAAAATGTAGAATTTATAGAGCCAGAGTCTAGAAAAAATGAAATGGTAAATAACTTTATTAAACCAGGTCTAGAAGATTTATCTGTATCAAGAACATCCTTTGATTGGGGTATTAAAGTGCCCGGCGATTCAAAGCATGTAATTTATGTGTGGGTGGATGCTTTAACTAATTATATTACATCACTTGGTTATCTATCAGATGATGATGCTTTATTCCAAAAGTTTTGGCCAGCAGATGTCCATGTAGTAGGTAAAGACATTGTCCGTTTCCATACAATTTATTGGCCGATATTCCTAATGGCTTTGGATTTACCACTACCTAAGAAGGTTTTTGCTCATGGATTTATCATGATGAAAGACGGTAAAATGTCTAAATCGAAAGGAAATGTTGTATACCCAGAAATGTTAGTAGAACGTTATGGATTAGATGCAACACGCTATTTCTTATTGCGTGAACTTCCTTTTGGCCAAGATGGAGTATTTTCTCCAGAGTCATTCGTAGAGCGGACAAACTTTGACCTTGCAAATGATTTAGGGAATCTTTTGAATAGAACTGTTTCCATGATCAATAAATACTTTGATGGAAAAATTCCGGTAAGTCAAAGTGAATCGACAGAGTTTGATGCAACTTTACAGGATTTTACAAAGGATACAATTGGTAAATACGAAGCAAATATGGAAAAAATGCAATTTAGCTTAGTGCTTGGAGATTTATGGGCTTTAGTATCGCGTACAAATAAGTATATTGATGAAACTCAGCCCTGGGTACTTGCAAAAGACGAAACAACTAAAGGACAACTGGCTTCAGTTATGACTCATTTAGCAGAAAGCCTTCGTCAAATTGCAACACTTGCCCAGCCATTTATGACAAATAGTCCGAAACAAATTGCGGAGCAGCTTGGTTTTACAGAGGATTATTTGCAGTGGGATCATTTAGGCTCTTATAATGTTATAAAGGATGGTACAACAGTAATAAAAACAGGAGTTCCTATTTTCCCACGATTAGATGTAGATGTAGAGGTTGCTTATATTCGTGAACAAATGCGGGGGTCTGTTCAAACACCTCAAGAAGAGGAAAAAGAAGAAGGACCTCAAGCGGAAGAAATTTCAATTGATGACTTTTTTAAGGTGGACTTACGTGTTGCTACCGTATTATCGTGTGAAGCAGTGCCTAAAGCAGATAAATTATTGAAGCTGCAATTAGATATGGGATATGAAAAGCGTCAAGTAATTTCTGGTATTGCCCAGCATTACAAACCTGAAGAGGTTATTGGTAAAAAAGTAATTGTAGTAGCAAATCTGAAACCCGTGAAGTTAAGAGGAGAGTTATCTCAAGGAATGATTCTTGCAGGTGAAAAAAATGGATATTTGACCCTTGCTTCAGTGGATGAAAAACTAGAAAATGGCGCTCAAGTGAAATAAAAAAACCATATTAGTTGTGATGAAAATTTCTTGGGTTTCGATCAAAAATCCAGCAAAATTTATTGGCGACAATATAATTTAACAGCATTAACTTTTGAAATAGACCTGTTGCAGTTGGAACAGGTCTATTATTTTTAAATACTATTCAAAAATACTTTCTATTGGAAAACGCTTATACTTTCACGAAAGTGTCTTATATTATAGCTAGAAAACGTGAAAAACAAATAGTATTGATAAAAAGTAATAGTATTAATAATTATTGAGGAGGAAGTAATATGTTTATCGATACACATGTACATTTAAATGCAGATCAGTATGAGGATGATTTGCAGAAAGTAATTAATCGTGCGTTAGATGCTAATGTAAAAAAAATGGTGGTTATTGGATTTGATCGTATCACGATTGAAAGAGCCATGAAGCTGGTGGAGGAGTATTCTTTTCTTTATGCTGTAGTTGGATGGCATCCTGTGGATGCGATTGATTGTACAGAAGAGGATTTGAAGTGGATTGAAGAACTTGCAGCGCATAAAAAGGTTGTTGGAATAGGGGAAATGGGATTAGATTATCATTGGGATAAGTCCCCTAAAGACGTTCAACAGGCATTGTTTCGACAACAAATACGTTTAGCTCAGAAGGTAAATTTGCCGATTATTATTCACAATCGTGACGCAACAGAAGATGTGATACGTATTTTACAAGAGGAAGAGGCACATCTTACAGGTGGTATCATGCATTGTTATGGAGGAAGTGTAGAAACAGCTAAACAATGTATAGAGATGAATTTTATGATTTCACTTGGAGGACCTGTTACATTTAAAAATGCAAAGAAACCGAAAGAGGTAGCAACAGAAATTCCATTAGAATATTTATTGATTGAAACAGACGCACCTTATTTAGCTCCACATCCACATCGAGGGAAAAGAAATGAACCTGCTCTTGTGACACTTGTAGCGGAAGAAATAGCTCATCTAAAAGGAATTACAGTGGAAGAGGTGGCAGAAGCAACAACAAAAAATGCAGAAAGATTCTTTAAAATAACGGAATAAAAAAGTAATAGTAACATGCTATAAAAGAGGTATATATTTTACATGTTTTAATCTCAGAAGAAATCTTAACTGTTGACAAGCCCTTTGGGACTCTATATAATCACTTCAGTGAACAAGGAGGCGTTTTTCATGTCAAATAATTCCATGAAAAACCTGTTCTTTCATTCATTGAGGAGCAAGCAAACCTTAGTAACTGTAGCATCTTTACTACTGTTTCTTGCAGTCGTTTCTTTCGTTTTATTCGAAGGAACAAAGAAAACTGTTGCTTTAACAGTTAATGGTGAACAACAAGAAATATTAACGCATGCAAATACAGTTGGTGAATTATTAGATGATCATCAAATAGTAGTAGCCAATGAAGACTTTTTATATCCCTCAGTGAACACATCAATCGAAAATAATTTGTCGGTTGAGTGGGAGCAGGCAAGACAAATAGAAATCACAGTAGATGGAGAAATTCAAACACTTACAGCTACTGATGACTTAGTTTCAGAAATACTCGCAAAGGCAAATGTTGCAGTTACCGAACATGATGCTATAACACCTGCTGCAGATGCAGAGGTTGGACCTGATAACAAAATTGCTATTGAAAAAGCATTTGGAGTAAAGCTTTTAGATGGCGGTGAAGTAAAGAAGGTATGGTCCACTTCGACTACGGTCGCTGACTTTTTAAAACAACATAACATTCAATTGAGTGAATTCGACCGAGTAGAACAGAAAATGGATGAAGTAGTAGTCCCGAATTCTGAAATACAAGTAGTGCGAGTAGAAAAGGTCACCGATGTAGTTGAGGAAGAAATAAACTTTGCTGTAGAAACGAAAAAAGAAAACTCGCTACTAAAAGGGAAAGAAAAAGTAGTACAAACCGGTGTAAATGGAACTGTTTCACGGACTTATGAAGTAGTGAAAGAAAATGGTAAAGAGGTATCTCGTAATATGGTGAGCGAGAAGACGATCAAAGAACCAACCAAAAAGGTAGTGGCAGTTGGAACGAAAGTAGTGACTGCTAGTATTTCACGTGGAGCAAATTCGTCAGCAGCTCCATCTGGAGGAAAAGAATTTTATGCGACTGCAACTGCTTATACTGCTTATTGTAATGGATGTTCTGGCATAACTGCGACAGGCGTTAATTTGAAATCGAATCCTAATTTGAAGGTTATTGCTGTAGATCCTAGTGTTATTCCACTAGGTTCAAAAGTATGGGTAGAAGGCTATGGTTATGCGGTAGCTGGAGATACTGGTGGAGCTATCAAGGGAAACAAAATAGACTTATTTATGCCTTCTAAATCCAAGGCATATGACTTTGGTCGCAAAAAAGTACGTGTGAAAGTTTTGAACTAATCATTAACAGCTGTCCCTTTCGTTGATTGGGAGAGCTTTTTTGCGTTATGATAGATATAGCAGAAAGACAGAAAAGAGGAAAACCGGTTGCAAATAAAAGAAATAATAGTCGTTGAAGGAAAAGATGATACAACAGCCATAAAACGTTCTGTAGAAGCCGATACTATTGAAACGAATGGTTCCGCCATTTCTAAAGAAACACTTATGAAAATAAGGCATGCACAGGAAAAACGAGGAGTCATTGTTTTTACTGATCCAGATTATCCAGGAAGACGTATCCGTGCTATTATCGAAGAGCAGGTTCCAGGCGTGAAACACGCATTTTTATCCAAAGAAAAAACAATTGCTAAGAATGGAAAGGGTTTAGGGATCGAACATGCAAAGGACGAAGATATTCGCATTGCTCTTTCTAATGTTTATACCCCAAAATCGGACAAAGAAACGTTTTCCGAAATACCACTATCGATATTAGTTGATGGACAACTAATTGGTCATCCCCATTCGAAGGAAAGACGGACGAGATTAGGAGAGCTTTTGAAAATTGGCTACACCAATGGAAAACAGTTACAGAAACGACTATCTATTTTTCAAATTAGTCAGCAGCAAGTAGAAGAAGCGATTGCACAACTCAATATGGAGGAAAAATAATATATGCAAAAAGATATAGCGACGCCAATACGTACACAAGAAATATTAAAGAAATACGGGTTCTCATTCAAAAAAAGCTTAGGGCAAAACTTTTTAATAGATCCAAATATTTTACGTAATATTGTAAATCATGCGGATCTTACGAAGGATTCCGCTGCAATTGAAATTGGACCTGGTATTGGAGCATTAACCGAGCATTTAGCGAGAACTGCAGGAAAAGTTGTTGCATTTGAAATTGACCAAAGACTGTTACCTGTTTTAGCAGATACGTTATCGCCATACGATAACGTTGAAATTATTCACGCAGATATTTTAGAAGCAGATGTTCAACAAATATTTGAAGGCCAACTTCAAAACTACAAGGATGTTATGGTTGTAGCTAATTTACCTTACTACGTAACGACGCCAATATTGTTGAAACTATTAATGGATCGCCTTCCTATTCGCGGGATGGTTGTTATGATGCAAAAAGAAGTGGCTGATCGAATTACCGCATCACCAGGAACTAAAGCATACGGGTCTTTGTCCATTGCTATTCAGTACTATATGGAAGCGGAAATAGCGATGATTGTCCCTAAAGCGGTGTTTATGCCACAGCCAAACGTTGATTCAGCAGTTATTAAACTGACTCGCCGTGAAGCCCCACCAATTCAAGTAATCGATGAGGAATTCTTATTTAAAGTTTCTCGTGGTTCTTTTGTTCAACGAAGAAAAACAATTATTAATAACCTACAATCATCACTACCGAACGGAAAAGCAAAGAAAGATCTTATCATTCAAGCTTTAGAAAAAGTAGGCGTAGACCCAACTAGACGTGGAGAAACTTTGAGCATAGAAGAGTTCGGGAAATTATCCAATGAACTATATGAAGAATTTCATTAATCATACTTGTTACGAAATAAGTAATATTTATAAAAAAATGATTATGGCTGACAAATAAAAACGTTGACAACTATATAGATTGATTGTTAAAATATTTTGTTTGACAAAAATTTAAAACGGTGGTAAGATAGTAATCAGTGAGGTGTATGCGAAATGCCAAAAACTTTAGCTGATATTAAGAAGTCATTAGATCATCATTTAGGCAAACGTTTGCAATTAAAAGCAAACGGAGGACGTAAGAAAACAATTGAGCGTGCGGGTGTACTTAGAGAGACATATCATGCAGTATTTGTTATCGATTTGGATCAAGATGAAAACTCTTTTGAACGTGTATCTTATAGTTATGCAGATGTTTTGACCGAAGCAGTAGAAATCACTATTTTTGACGAAGCAAATAATTTAATAGTTGTAAAATGATTTTTTAGAACTTTTATCTTTTATTTTTATAATTTTAAAAACCCCTTTTCTATTTTATTTATTAGAAAAGGGGTTTTCTTTTGGTTTGCGGACATACTAAAAAAGCTAGTTGTTCTAAAGGAGGATTCGCCTATGTCTAGAAAAGGGATAATGTCTAAAGAATTAAAAGAAGAGATAGCCAAGGATCTTGGATTTTATGAGGTAGTCAAAACCGAGGGCTGGGGAGGAATTAAATCACGTGATGCAGGTAATATGGTGAAGCGAGCAATTGAAATGGCTGAACAGCAAATGAAATCACCAAAGTAAATAAGCATGTACCATAGTATTCATAGTATTAATGCACACGAGACAAAACTAAAGAACGACTAGCACATAGAAAAGACGGAGCAATCCGTCTTTTCTTTAAAGAGTATAAAATTTTATGTGCCTTGAACTCAGCTCAGTGTTCCAGGTATTTTGAATATAAGTTCTAACTAATGATATTACTGATTTCCGTTTCAGGCGGACACTTTTCCGCGGGCACGACTTCAATCTCCTCGTCACTGCGTTCCTGCGGGGCCTTCAGCTCGTGCTGTTCCCGCTGGAGTCGTCGCCTTCCACTTCAATCAATAAATAGTGTAATGCTTAACAATTAGATTTAGCACTGCCTATCGCGAAGATGATAGAAATAGTTTTAGTGTAGGGATAACAGCATTCTGTAATCGCTGTTGAATTAGGATTACTTTTTTTCTGCTTGATTTCTTTGCATTATTACAGGATAAAAGTAGATATTATGTAGCTATGCAACTAGTGTTTATAGGATTTTATGTCATTTATCTACTATTTACTGAGAAATTCGAGAAGTAGATTTCATTATATAGAAGTGGAAATATAGATAGCATCTCTAAAAATTATTCGGTAGTAAACAGCAGCAAGACTGTCCAAAGCTCACCGAAAACGATAGAAACTGGGTTTGACCTTAAAAGGACCTTGCACTTTTCATATTATCCATTGTTCTGCCGACGATGGTAGGAGAAATAATCTCATAGATTACTAATATAGATTATTAATAAGCTTTGCTTTACTTCTATAACCTATTTATTTACCAAGTATTGCAGCTGAATCTCGCTTCCGCATTCCTTATGCACTGTGTTAAAATAGGGGACAACATATTTGGGAAAAGGAGCAGATGGAATGTATTACGTAAAAGCACCTGCTAAAATAAATCTAACACTAGATGTACTACATAAGCGTCCAGACGGTTACCATGAAGTAGAAATGATTATGACAACGGTAGATTTAGCAGACCGTATAGGATTAGAGGTAAGAGAAGATGGAAAAATACATATATTATCCGTGGACCGCTTTGTTCCAAATGATCATCGGAATCTAGCATATCAGGCTGCAAAGATTCTAAAGGATATCTATCGAGTGAAAAAGGGAGTTTCTATTACAATCGAAAAGAATATTCCTGTAGCGGCTGGACTAGCTGGTGGTAGTAGTGACGCAGCAGCAACTTTAAAAGGATTAAATATTATTTGGGAATTAGGACTTTCTTTAGATGAACTTGCTGAGATAGGAACAAAAATTGGCTCCGACGTGGCATTTTGCGTATACGGAGGAACTGCTTTAGCAACAGGTAGAGGAGAGAGGATACAAGAACTTCCTTCTCCAGCCAATTGTTGGATCATCCTTGCGAAGCCAACACTCGGGGTATCGACTGCGGATATTTACGGTAATCTAAAAGTAAACGAAATAAAACATCCGAACACTGCTCAAATGATCGAATCTATTCAGCAGAAGGACTTTGATCTAATGTGTGCTTCTGTCGGAAACGTGTTAGAGGATGTAACACTTAAACTATACCCAGAGGTTGCTGGTTTAAAAGATCAGATGAAAAAATTCGGAGCCGATGCTGTTTTAATGAGTGGGAGTGGCCCAACTGTGTTTGGGATAGTCGACCAGGAGACGAGAGTACATAGAATATATAATGGTCTCCGTGGATTCTGCGACGAGGTATATGCAGTCCGTTTAATGGGTGATCGGGAACCACTTGCTTAAATCCGGATGTTTGTGGTAAGTTTTCTATAAAACATTCGTCTTTGGAGGTGAAGGTATGAAATGGAAAAGAAGTGAACGACTTGTAGATATGACTCAATATCTTATGGAGCATCCACATAAATTAATCCCTTTGACATTCTTTGCTTCTTTATATCAATCTGCTAAATCTTCCATAAGTGAGGATTTAACTATTGTGAAAGAAACATTTGAAGAAAGAGGTAGAGGTTTACTTGTTACTGTTCCCGGTGCAGCAGGTGGAGTCAAGTTCATTCCAACAATGACAGAAGAAGATGTCTTAAAAATAGCAGATGATTTAATGGCACAGCTCTCTAAAGTAGATCGATTATTACCTGGCGGGTATTTGTATATGACGGACCTGTTAGGAAACCCATCACTGATGAACAAAATCGGTAAAGTATTCGCATCCGCATTTGCTAATGCAAAAATTGATGCCATTATGACGGTAGCTACTAAGGGTATACCAATTGCACATGCTATAGCGAGACATTTAAATGTACCTGTAGTCATAGTGCGAAGAGATAGTAAAGTAACGGAGGGTCCGACGGTAAGTATAAATTATGTATCGGGCTCGGCACGACGCATCCAAACGATGGTTCTATCTAAAAGAAGTATGGAAAAAGGACAACGTGTTTTAATCACTGATGACTTCATGAAAGTCGGAGGAACGATTAATGGGATGAAGAGTTTATTAGGGGAATTCAATTGTGAGTTAGCTGGAATTGCTGTGTTGGTAGAAGCAGAGCATCAAGGGGAACAATTGGTAAAAGATTATTTATCCCTAGTTAAACTTCACGAGGTCAACGAAAAAGATGGTACAATTGCTTTAACACAAGGAAATTACTTTGAGAAAGGTGGCAAATTAGATGAAAGCAGTATCAACAACTAATGCACCGGCAGCAATCGGTCCGTACGTGCAAGGAATAATAGTGAATGGAATGTTTTACAGTTCCGGCCAAATCCCGTTAACTCCTGCAGGAGAAGTGATGGAAGGCTCTATTACAGAACAAACTGCACAAGTTTTTGCTAATTTAGAAGCAGTACTGACAGAAGCAGGATCATCCTTATCTAAAGTAGTAAAAACATTAGTCTTTTTAAAAGACATGAATGATTTTACTGAATTTAACGAAGCCTATGATAAACATTTTGCTGGTCATAAGCCCGCACGTTCTGCAGTAGAAGTTGCGAGACTACCAAAAGATGTAAAGGTAGAAATCGAAGTAATAGCTGTAGTATAAAAGCTAAATGGAAGGTGTTTTCTTCGGAGAACGCCTTTTTTATTTGTCTATTTATAAGATAAGACTATAACAAATAGAATATATTATTTAAAATATTAAAAATATTCTTATTTGAAAGAAGGATTTAATTAGTTTTTGTGGAATAACAAATAGATAGAGATATTTGTTACTTAGAAAAAAGGGTGGTGAGAGAATGGAAGTAACGGACGTAAGATTACGTAAAGTAGTGACTGATGGCCGTATGAGGGCTATCGCTTCCATTACGTTGGATAACGAGTTTGTTGTGCATGATATTCGAGTAATTGATGGAAATAATGGTTTGTTTGTAGCGATGCCAAGTAAAAGAACGACAGAAGGTGAATTTAGAGATATCGCTCACCCGATTAATGTAGGAACGCGCACGAAAATTCAAGACGCTATCCTTTACGCATATCATTTAAGTAGTGAGGTTGAAGAAAAAATTGGTGAGCCAACTGTATAACGGAAAAGTAAAAACCATTTCTTTAAAGGGAGATGGTTTTTTTGTTGCGCAATAAGAAAAAATTTAAACATAGAAAAGCATCAATTTCCTAGAACTTCAGAAAAACAAGTATAATTTAGCCGATTCTTCAAGAAATTCAACTATATTACTTGTTTTGTCATGTATTTGTCAAGAGATATTTCCTTGAAATCTCGCCTCATTTCGGCTATAGTCAAAAGAGTAAATTAGCCCACTGGAGGGAACTTGAAAAATGACAAATACTTATGCGGTTGTATTAGCTGCCGGTAAAGGTACACGTATGAAGTCTAGTTTATATAAAGTATTACATCCTGTATGTGGGAAGCCAATGGTAGAACATGTTGTAGCAAACATGGAACAACTTGGTGTGGAAAAAATTGTTACAATCGTAGGTCACGGAGCAGAAGATGTTCAACGTGGACTCGGGATTAGAAGTGAATATGCTCTTCAAGAAGAACAGTTAGGAACAGCTCATGCTGTTTTACAGGCTGAAGAAGTGCTAAAAAATTTAACTGGAACAACCATTGTTATCTGTGGGGATACGCCACTTATCACGCCAAAAACAATGAATGACTTGTTAGAACACCATAACGCAACAGGAGCAAAAGCGACTATTTTAACAGCGATTGCAGAAAATCCAACTGGTTACGGTAGAGTTATTCGTTCTGTAGATGGCAGTGTCCAAAGTATTGTAGAACAAAAAGATGCTTCTACGGAGGAACAACTTGTACGTGAGATTAACTCAGGAACATATTGTTTCGATAACGAAGCACTATTTAAATCATTGAAGTTAGTTAATAATAATAATAATGCACAAGGTGAATATTATTTGCCAGATGTCATTGAAATCTTACAAAAAGAAAATGAGATTGTCTCAGCATATGCTGCAAAGGACTTCGAAGAAATTTTAGGTGTGAATGATCGCATCGCTTTAGCTCAAGCAGAAGAAACTATGCGTTTACGTATTGCAAGGCATCATATGCGTGAAGGCGTCACAATCATCGATCCTAGAAATACATACATCAGTAGTGAAGCTGTTATTGGAGCAGATACAGTTATTCAACCTGGAGTTATCATTGAAGGAAAAACAACAATTGGCATGAACTGTACGATTGGTCCGAATAGCCACATCGTATCTAGTGTTATTGGTGATGAAACGACCATACACTCATCAGTTGTATTATCCAGTGAAATCGGAGACAATACCTCAATTGGTCCGTTTGCCCATATTAGACCACAATCCGATGTTGGAGATGACGTGAAGATTGGTAACTTTGTAGAAGTGAAAAAATCCACAGTAGGCAAGGGAAGTAAGATTTCTCATTTAAGCTATATGGGTGATGCTTCGATTGGAACTAACGTCAATGTTGGTTGTGGGACAATTACAGTGAATTATGATGGAAAAAATAAATTTATCACAACAATCGAAGACGATGCATTTGTCGGTTGTAATTCTAACTTAATAGCACCAGTAACTATTGGTAAAAAAGCTTATGTGGCAGCTGGGTCAACTATTACAAAAGATGTACCTGGTGAAGCACTTGCAATTGGTAGAGCGCGACAAGAGAACAAAGATGGCTACGTGAACAAACTAAATATAAAATAACCCATTATCCAGGAGGACTATCATGCCAGAACAATATGCAAATTCGAAGTTGAAAATTTTTACACTAAATTCCAATAAGGAATTAGCAGAAGAAATCGCAAAAGAAGTAGGAGTACCTCTAGGTAAAAGTACAGTAACTAGATTTAGTGATGGTGAAGTACAGATCAATATCGAAGAAAGTATCCGTGGATGCGACGTATTCATTGTTCAATCAACTTCGGGTCCTGTCAATGAGCATCTGATGGAATTATTAATAATGCTTGATGCACTAAAACGCGCTTCAGCTCGCACAATTAGTGTAGTAATCCCATATTACGGATATGCACGCCAAGATAGAAAGGCACGTGCTCGTGAACCAATCACAGCTAAACTTGTAGCAGACTTATTAACAACTGCGGGTGCAACTCGTGCAATCGTTCTTGATCTACATGCTCCACAAATTCAAGGATTCTTTAATATTCCAATAGATCATTTAGTTGCTGCTCCAATATTATCCGATTACTTCTTAGGTAAGAATTTTGATCCTGCCGAGTTAGTTATCGTTTCTCCTGATCATGGTGGTGTAACACGTGCACGTAAAATGGCAGATCGTTTAAAAGCACCAATCGCAATTATTGATAAACGTCGTCCACGTCCAAATGTGGCAGAGGTTATGAACATCGTAGGTAACGTAGAAGGAAAAACGGCTATTTTAATCGACGATATTATTGATACAGCTGGAACAATCTCCATTGCAGCAGCGGCATTGATGGAAAGTGGAGCAAAAGAAGTTTATGCTTGCTGTACGCACCCAGTGTTATCTGGCCCAGCAATCGAACGTATTGATAACTCAGTTATTAAAGAGCTAGTAATTACAAACTCTATTCAATTAGCTGACGATAAAATGTCACCAAAGATTAAAGAATTGTCGGTTGCAAAATTATTGGGCGATGCAATTGTAAGAGTTTTCGAAGAGAAATCAGTTAGCACGTTATTTGATTGATCTCAGAAATGTTTGAATTTTGCCGAAGATGGGTATTTATATTTATAGAACACACTTCGGGAGGATTGAGAATATTATGAGTACAGTTGTAAAAACACAAAAACGTAATAAAAAAGAGAATGCAAAGCTTCGAAACAGTGGGTTTATCCCAGCGATTGTATACGGCTTTGAACTAGAATCCCAGTCCATTGCTGTTAATGAAAAAGACTTTGTAAAAACACTTCGCGAGGTTGGTCGTAATGGTGTTATAAAACTCGATGTTGATGGTAAATCAGTAAACGTCGTGTTGAGTGATTATCAGATGAATATTCTAAAAGGACAAATGATTCATGCTGACTTTTTAGCGATCAATATGAAAGAAGAGTTAGAAGTAAATGTTGCAGTTAATGTGACGGGAGATTCAGTTGGTGTTTCAGAGGGTGGTATGCTTCAACAGCCAAATCGTGAAATTGCCATTACAGTGAAGCCTTCAGATATTCCGGATAGTATTGATATTGACGTGTCTGGCATGGCAATCGGAGATACATTAACGGTTGCAGATGTTAGAGATAAAGTAGGATATCCAATAACGAACGAAGATGACTATACATTGGTTACAGTATCAGCTCCTCGAGTAGAAGAAGAAACCGAGGACTCTGAGTCTGAGTCAGAAGAAACAACAACAGAAGAATAATAAAACAAAAGAGGTTGTCCTAAGGCAACCTCTTTTGTTTTGAATATGGTAAAATTAATAAAAACTTGTATTAAAGGAATGGAATAAAATGAAAATTATCGTTGGTCTTGGAAATCCTGGAAAACAATATGAAGCTACCCGCCATAATATTGGGTTTCATGTAATTGATGAACTTTCTAAACGATTAAATATACCACTTACACAGTCTAAATTTAATGGAATGTATGGAATTGGTCATATTGGTGCTGAAAAGGTCATGCTTTTAAAACCATTAACATATATGAATCTTTCTGGTGAATGTATTATACCTCTGATGGATTACTACGAGGTAAATGATGATGAAATAGTCGTTATTTATGATGATTTAGACTTACAGGTTGGCAAATTACGCCTGCGTCAAAAAGGTAGTGCAGGCGGACATAATGGTATTAAATCAATCATCCAACACTTAGGTTCACAGGAATTTAATCGAATCCGTATTGGCGTTGACCGTCCTAAAAATGGGATGAAGGTTCCGGACTATGTTCTATCCAAATTTCATGAAGATGAAAAAATAGAAATCATACAAGCAGTGAAAAATAGTGCTGATGCTTGCGAAGATTGGTTTGTAAAAAAATTTTTAGATGTAATGAATACATACAATGGTGCATAAAAAGTGAAGAAAAGGTCTATACTTCCTAAAAAGGAGGTTTTAATGGCCATGCCAATTCGTTATAAATGTCGCCATTGTGAAACAGAAATTGGGCAGTTGCCATTTGATCGCATAGATGACCAGTTTTTACAAAAACATGAGCTAACCCAAGAAGACCAACATATATATATTGAAAATGGATCAGAAGGAGACTACACTGTGCAGTGTATTTGTGAAGAGTGCCAGGATTCCCTTCAAAAGTTTCCAAATTACTATGCGTTAAAAAAGTGGATACAGTAAATGCTTTGGCACGTTTTCGTGCACAAAGCCTTTTTCTATTTAGATTGGGGGTACACAGATGGAACCTTTAAGTAATTTATTGTTCGAAGATACACAAATACAAAAACTAGTAAAAGAGTTGGAGAATGGTAGTGACCAACAGTTAATAACCGGTCTGACTCCCAGTGCAAGAGCTGTATTTACCAACATGCTATATAAAACAAGACAGGGAGCTATACTGATTGTAACGCCTAACCTATTACATGCTCAAAAACTGACAGAGGATTTAGTAAAACTAATTGGTGAGGACCTTGTGCGTTTATATCCTGCTGATGAGCTTATTGCAGCTGATATATCTATTACTAGTCCAGAACTTCGGGCACAAAGACTAGAAGCATTAGATCACATGTTAACGCATGATAATGGAGTTTATATTGTTCCAGTTGCAGGTCTTAAAAAACATATGCCTACTAAGAAAGACTGGCAAGCTAGTAGCATCTCTATTGCGGAAGGTGAAGAAGTTAACTTAGATTCTTTTTTACAAAGACTAGTGAATATGGGATATGTACGCCAGCCAATGGTTACTACCCCCGGAGAATTCGCTTTGCGAGGCGGAATTATCGATATCTATCCACTATATCTAGAGAACCCTATTCGTATAGAACTATTTGATACAGAAGTGGACTCTATTCGTACATTTTCTGCAGAAGATCAGCGTTCGTTAGAAAAACGGAAAGATATACGAATCCTACCAGCAACCGAATACGTGCTAACTGAAGAAAAGAAAATTCTGCTAGCTCATAAATTGGAAGAAGCATTGGCGGAAAGTTTAGAAAAAGTTAAAATTCCGGAAGTGAAGGATCTTTTCTATCAAAATATTCAACAAGATATCGAGCTGTTAAAGCAAGGCGAGCAACCAAAAGAATATATGAAGTATGTCTCTTTATTGGAAGAGAATAATAGTTTTTTAGGAAACTATTTTAACGAAAATGGAATGGTTTTATTTGACGAGCTTGGAAGAATTCAAGAAGTGACAGAAACCTTAGAAAGAGAAGAAAATGATTGGATTCTTTCTTTATTAGAAGAAGGAAAAACTGTACACCGTGTAAAACCTTCTTTTCGTCTAAAAGAAATTATTCAGATGTTTTCCAACGAAAAGCTGTACTTTTCGTTGTTTTCTCGTACTTTTTCTGGAATTACGATTAAAAAAAATATTAGTTTTTCGTGTAAACCTATGCAAAACTTCCATGGACAAATGCATTTATTAAAAAACGAAATAGAGCGATTTATCCAAGGGAAGTTTCGCTTATTTATACTTGCAGATGGTAAAGAACGTATCCCAAAAATACATGCAGTATTAGAAGATTACCAGATTACTTCGCAAATGGGTGCTTCGGCAAGTGATATGAAATCACCTGGTATTTTTATCGTGGAGGGAGATTTAGAAGCTGGTTTTGAACTTCCATTACAACGAATAGCTGTTATAACCGATTCTGAATTGTTTAAACAAAGGCATAAGAAAAAAGCAAGAGCACAGAAGGTAACGAATGCAGAACGTATAAAAAGTTACTCCGAGATAAAACCTGGAGACAATGTTGTACATATACACCATGGTATTGGGAAATATATTGGAATTGAAACATTGCTTGTGAATGGAATTCATAAAGACTATCTTCATATTCGGTATCGTGGCGAGGATAAATTATTTGTTCCCGTTGATCAAATCGATCTCATTCAAAAATATGTTGCGTCTGGTGAAAAAGATCCAAAGCTACACAAGCTGGGCGGAGCAGATTGGAAGAAGACCAAAACAAAGGTTTCAGCAGCAGTTCAAGACATTGCCGATGAGTTAATAAAGCTATACGCTAAAAGGGAAGCGGAAGTCGGATATGCATTTGAACCAGATAGTGAAATGCAGCAGTCCTTTGAAGCGGCATTTCCATATGAGGAAACGGATGATCAGCTACGTACTATTCAAGAAGTGAAAAAAGATATGGAAAAGGCTCGACCTATGGATCGTCTTGTATGTGGAGATGTAGGTTACGGTAAAACGGAGGTAGCTATACGTGCAGCATTTAAAGCTGTCATGGAAGGAAAGCAAGTGGCTTTTCTCTGTCCGACAACTATATTGGCGCAGCAACATTATGAAACAATGATAGAGCGCTTTCAGGATTTTCCGATTGAAGTAGGTCTACTAAGCCGTTTCCGTAACAAAAAACAACAAAGTGAAACGATTAATGGGTTGAAAAAAGGGTTAGTTGATGTAGTAGTAGGTACACATCGAATTCTATCCAAAGATGTGGAGTACCATGATTTAGGCCTTCTCGTTGTAGATGAGGAACAACGATTTGGTGTAAAACATAAAGAACGGATTAAGCAGCTGAAGACAAATGTAGATGTTATGACTTTAACTGCTACACCTATACCACGTACATTGCATATGTCCATGATCGGAGTACGTGACTTATCTGTCATTGAAACTCCCCCTAAAAACCGTTTTCCAGTACAAACCTATGTGATGGAACATAATGGAGCGCTAGTCCGTGAAGCAATTGAAAGAGAACTAGCGCGCGAGGGACAGGCATTTTATCTATACAATCGAGTGGAAGACATTACGAGAAAAGTGGATGAAATACAAATGTTAGTTCCAACCGCTAGAGTAGGGTTTGCGCATGGTCAAATGAGTGAAACGGAGCTAGAATCCATTATTATTAGCTTTATAGAGGGAGAATACGATGTTTTAGTGACTACGACTATTATTGAAACAGGTATTGATATTCCAAATGTAAATACACTTATTATTCAAGACGCAGATAAAATGGGATTATCACAATTATATCAATTACGAGGTCGTGTAGGACGTTCCAATCGTGTTGCTTATGCTTATTTAATGCATCAAAGAGACAAGGTATTGACAGATGTTGCAGAAAAAAGATTACAGGCAGTTAAAGAATTTACAGAGCTTGGTTCTGGATTTAAGATTGCCATGCGAGACCTGTCTATACGAGGTGCCGGAAACTTATTGGGCTCCCAACAACATGGATTTATAGACTCAGTTGGATTTGATCTTTATACGCAAATGCTGGAAGACGCAATTGCAGAAAAACGTACTGGTATTAAAAAAGAGGATTTACCAGATATAGAAATTGCGCTCACTACAGATGCTTATATTTCTGACGAATATATTCCAGATGGATATCAAAAAATTCAAATGTATAAACGTGTCAAAGGAATGGAAAAAGAAGAGGAGTACTTAGACCTCATAGATGAATTACAAGATCGGTTCGGAGATATACCTCTCGAAGCAGAAAAGTTACTGCGTATTGCACGTATGAAGATTTGGGGTATAGCCGTAGGTGTACAGTCTATTAAGGAAATAAATAAAATTATTTCAATTTCTTTAAGTGCAGAAGGAACTAAGGCTATTAATGGGGCGAAACTTGTAGAAGAATCTATGAAATACGGACGTGCGGTTGGCTTTAATATGGACAATGGCAGTCTTGTACTGACAATTGATGAACGTAAAACAGGAAAATTCAATCCATTTGATGTATTAGAAGAAATGATGAGATTGTTACCCGAATCCAAAAAAGAAATAGAAGAGGTCAAGTAGCTCTTTGCATATTTTTTGGTAATATGATGCATACTATGGCAGAAATGAACTTTAATTTCCAATCTGTCGAAAGTGAGGCATATTACATGAAAGCAACTGGCATCGTACGTCGTATTGATGATTTAGGTAGAGTAGTAATTCCGAAAGAAATACGTCGAACCCTTCGAATCCGAGAAGGAGATCCATTGGAAATTTTTACGGATAGAGAAGGAGAAGTAATTTTAAAAAAATATTCACCTATCAGTGAGCTTGGAGATTTTGCGAAGGAATACGCGGAAACCATATATGAAACTTTAGGAACTCCCGTATTAATAAGTGACCGTGATGAGATGATTGCTGCAGCAGGACTTTCAAAGAAGGATTACTTAAATCGCAGGCTAAGCCCAGATGTAGAAGACATTATTGGTAAGCGCTCTATTGTAATAGAGAAACATGAAAATTCGGTCGAATGGATTCCAGGAGTTACCGAAACAGTTAAGTCTTATTGTATTGCACCCATTATCGCTTCAGGAGATCCAATTGGAGCTGTATTCATCATTTCGAAAGTACATTTTATTGGAGAATCCGAACTAAAGTCAATTGAAACCGCTGCAAACTTTCTAGCAAAACAAATGGAAAGTTAAAAAAATCTTCCTCTTCTACAAAAGAGGAAGATTTTTTTTGATGGTGAGTACTTTTAGCTCTCAATGTATTATCCCATTGAGGATGAGAATTACTATAATAAATATTTAGGATGAAATTATCCATCATACAAGTGAAGTACACCTTTCCCCAAAATTCTTCCAGCGCTTTTCACAACTAAACGGGCGCCTTCCGCATTTCTGTTGTCCAGACTCCAGGCGCCAGTTGTTCGAGTCGCTTCAGAATTTCGAGAAAGGCAAAGGACGCCTTCCCCAAAATTCTTCCAGCGCTTTTCACAACTAAACGGGCGCCTTCCGCATTTCATATGTTGTCCAGACTCCAGCGCCTAGCCCCTCGAGTCGCTTCAGGATTTCAGTAATGGCAAAACTACGCCTTTACAAGAAATCCTTCCAGCGCTAGTCGGGGCTTTCATAGGCGCTTGCGCTTTTCTAGGTTATAATATTCCTATCGTATTATGGGAGTAGGATTGGTTATGGGGAATGAATGGAATATGAAAACTTATATGAAGGGTGCAGCTATGCTGACGATTGCGGCTATTATCGTCAAGCTACTTAGTGCGGTTTATCGAGTGCCCTTTCAAAATTTAGTGGGAGATGAAGGATTTTATATTTATCAACAAGTATATCCGTTCATTGGCATTATCACGACTTGGACCTCGTTTGGTTTTGCGGTAGCGTTGTCTAAAATTTTGTCGGATTATAAAGCACTAGGGAAAGACTTCGCCGTACCAAGGGTAAAGCAGATTGCTTTTTATTATATTGGTTTTATTTCTATTCTATTTTTTATGTTGTTGTTTATGGGCGCTGAATTTTTAGCTGAAACTATGGGCGATGTAAATCTTGCTCAGTTATTAAAAGCTGGTTCTTACGTAATTTTACTGATGCCTATGCTTGCTGTATTAAAGGGGGACTTTCAATCGGAAGGTCACATGCAGCCGGTTGCTTATGCGCAGGTAGTGGAGCAGGTGGTTCGTGTATTTGTCATTTTATTTGGAACATGGCTCATAGTTTCCAATAGCTTTGATCTGTATAGAGCTGGGAGTATGGCTATGTATGGTGCAGTGGCAGGAGAACTTGCGGGTGTCATACTACTTTCCTCTATTTATTGGAAGTCAAGGAAACAAACGAAGAAAGGAAAGAAAAAACAAGATGTACCTATATGGCCAATCGTAAAGAGTTTAACAATCATTAGTATAAGTGCTAGTATCAGTGCTCTATTATTCCTACTGTTTCAACTAGTCGATTCGTTTACAGTTTTCCAAGCCCTTATAGAAAGTGGCATGGAGAGACAGCAGGCAATGGAGAAAAAAGGAGTCTATGATAGGGGGCAACCGCTTGTCCAATTAGGGATAGTTATAGCTTCTACTCTTTCTTTGGCTATCGTTCCGCTAGTAGCGCATCGTATAAGTAAAGGTTCAGGGAGAACTGCGGTTCCATTTATGCAACTAACATACCGCGTTGCCTTTACCTTTGGAATTGCTGCAGCGATGGGATTAATCGTCGTTCTTCCATATGTGAATGAAATGCTATTTCAAACAAAAGAGGAATCTATGACTTTAATGGTTTTTTCATTTCAAATTGTATGGATGTCTTTAATCCTTACCTTAATGGCTATGCTACAGGGTAGTGGAACAGTGAAGGTGCCAACACTTTTCTTGTTGCTTGGGGTTCTGTGTAAGTGGCTGTTAAATAGTTTACTAGTCCCTACGTATGGAGTCTTAGGAGCGGCTATCTCAGGAAATATTAGTTTAGCTATTATCTACGTGTTGATGTGTTATTATTTTAAAAAGACTTGGAATATCCAATTTGCTTCCGCAGCTTTCTATAAGGGAATTACAAAAGCCTCTATTTTGATGATTGTTTGGGTCGTTGTATATGTAATATTGGGAGATGCTGTTTTATATGATAATCTTTCTAGTAGAATTCAATCGATTGTAATTTCGCTAACTGCGGTGATGTTAGGAGCCACGATTTTTTTAGTAAGTATAGCAAAAAGACGTGTAATAGCAGAGAAAGAGTGGTTTTTGTTGCCATTTGGTAGAAGGATGGCCACTTTTCAGCTTTGGTTAAATAAAGAAAAGTAAGGTTGTGAGCAAAATGAATGAAATTACGATAATTGGTCTTGGAGCAAGTGATTTAGATCAGCTTCCATTAGGTATATATAAAAAGTTAAAAACAGCCGAATATTTATATGTTCGAACGGAGCAGCACCCAGTTTTGGAGGAATTAAGAGCGGAAGGCCTATCCTTTACAAGTTTTGATGCTGTGTATGAACAAAATGATCAATTCGAAGGTGTCTATGAGGAAATTGTACGACAGCTTCTAGAATTGGCGGAGGAACATTCGATTATGTATGCTGTACCTGGGCATCCATTAGTTGCCGAACAAACAGTTCAGCTTTTAATCGAGGCAGAAAAACAAGGGAAGATTAAAATTCGTATAGAAGGTGGACAAAGTTTCCTAGATCCCATTTTCGGAGCTTTGCGAATTGATCCGATTGAGGGGTTTCAATTACTAGACGGAACTAGCTTCAAGCGTGATGAAGTTCAAATGAATGCGCATGTGCTTATTGGACAAGTATATGATGCATTTAGTGCATCCGAAGTGAAGTTAACTCTCATGGACAAATATCCAGATGATTATGAGGTAACGATTGTTACTGCTGCAGGGTCTTCTGAAGAAAGTTTAACGAAGGTTCCATTATTCGAATTGGATCGAGTGATGAAATTAGATAATTTAACTACATTATACGTACCACCAATTCATGAAAAAGAAAATCGCTTAAAAGAGTGGCAAACACTTCGTCAAATTGTAGCAGAACTACGTGGTCCTAACGGGTGTCCGTGGGATAAGGAACAAACGCATACAACCTTAAAGAAATACGCCGTAGAAGAGGTGTATGAGCTTCTGCAAGCCATTGACGAGGAAGATGATGATCATATCGTAGAAGAGTTAGGGGACGTCCTGTTACAAGTGTTTTTACATGCCCAAATAGGGGAAGATAACGGATACTTTAGTATGGAAGATGTATTAAATTCTATTGCAGACAAAATGATTCGTAGACACCCTCATGTATTTGGTAATGTAAAAGCTGATAGCACGGAGGAAGTTCTGCGTAATTGGCAACAAATAAAGTCCGAAGAAAGTAAAGGTTCTGGGTATTCCTTATTAGAAGGGGAAATGCGAGCAGATTCATCTCTACTTACTTCTTTTAATTATCAAAAGAAAGTTGCGAAGGTTGGTTTTGATTGGCCAGACGTTTCTGGAGCTTGGGAAAAGTTCCAGGAAGAGTTGGATGAATGGAAAGTGGAATTAGCAGAGGGTACGAAGGACTCCCAAGTAGATGAGTTAGGTGATTTGTTATTTACCATTGTAAATTTAGCACGTTTTTATAATTTATCTCCGGAGCAGGCAATGATTCAGGCTAATAAGAAATTTAAAAGCAGATTCCAATTTATAGAGGAGTGTGTAAAGAACGGAAAAGGCGACTTTTCTCATTACACCTTAGAAGAGTTAGACCAATATTGGAAAGATGCAAAAAAAATAGAGGGGTAGTGACCAAATGAGATTAGATAAATATTTAAAGGTTTCCAGACTTATAAAGCGTAGAACATTAGCGAAAGAAGTAGCGGACCAAGGTAGAATAACAATTAATGGGAAAGTAGCAAAAGCGAGCTCAGATGTGAAAGCTGGAGATGAACTGTCGATCAGATTTGGACAAAAAGTAGTAACTGCAACAGTTGACGCGGTTAGAGACTCTGCGAAAAAAGAAGAGGCTTCATTAATGTTCACGATTACTAAAGAAGAGAGATTAGAAAAAGTAGATCCAGAATTTATTGATGATGAAGATTAATTAAGAAAAATCGTTCATAAAGACACTCGGTCCTTTAAGGTCTAAACCAGTTTCTATTGTTTTCGAAGGGCTTTGGACAGATATTTTGCTATATGATTATCGAGTAAGTATTTAGGGATTCTGGTAGGTAATGACGGACGTCACATCCTACCAGAATCCTTTTTCTCGATAATTTGAAAGGTGACGACTCCGGCGGGATAGCTCGTCGCTCATCCCGCGGAGGTCAACAGGATGTTGGTCACGAAGGTGTTGCAATCGCGTGGTGGCGCTCTTGGCCTTTGTACTCCACCTGAAACGGAAATTAGTAGTATTATTCAATAGATAAAATTCTTTAATATACTAAATACACTGGAATCTAGATGAATACCAAATAGAAATTAAATAGTTTCTTGTAAAATAAGAAAAAAAGCATGGTAGTTGTCATGCTTTTTTTTTATGTGCATACAATAAAGTAGGACAAGGAGAGGAGAGAGTATATATGCAATATCAAGCAGAAAACCAAACTATTACAATTCCATCGGGGGACCACTTGATTTCGCTTAGAAATCGTAAACGTATGGACCTGACGTCTGTAAAATCTATTGAAAAATTTGATCAACAAGAATTTTATGTGAGAACTTCTCAAGGTATACTTCACATCAAGGGAGAAGACTTAAAAATTGTCCATCTGGATGTTGATAAAGGATTACTAACATTGGAAGGAATCGTTCGGGCAATGCAATATGATGAAGAGCAAAGTTTAGACGGCGCTAGAGGATTACTTCATAAATTATTCGGATGACGCTCTCATTACAATTCTTTAGTCTGTTACTAATGGTCTTTAGTGGGATATTGGTAGGGGCAATAATCGAAGGGGCGCGCTTTGTAACGGGAAGTTTCCCTAGGCGTTCCTACGTTTATAAATATCGTATAGTTCTTGAAATATTTATTTGGATCACACTTGGACTAGGTTCTTTTTATATACTTTATGAAGTACGAGATGGCGTATGGAGAATTTATGATCCGCTTGCACAAATAGTAGGTATTCTCTTATACGATCAAATATTTCAGCCAGTGTTTCGTCTTATAGGTAGAATCTTTTTACTTTTGATCATCCAACCGATTTGGTGGATAATTCGGTTCATCTGGATGGTGATTAATAAAATTATTTATCTTATATGGACGATCATCTCATTTATCTTCAAACCATTTCATTTTTTATTTCAAAAAACGTGGCATTTGGCCCTTCAGAAAAAGCCAAACTTCCGTTATAATGGGAAGTACACAAAAAAATTGAAATAGTTTGATAGGAGAGGGCAAAATGGGAGAGAAGCAAAGAAACATACCTATACGGAAACAAATTGCATCGATTAATACTGATTATGTTCGCTCTATCGAACGCCAAGAAAATCGAAACAAAGCCAAAAAAGTTCGTTTAGCGAGACGATTAGTATTATTTACAATTGTGTCTGTTGCTTTAGTTGGATTATTAATATCTACCTTGCTGAGCAGCAAAAGTGCATTTGAAGAAAAACAATTGCAAAAAGAGCAAGTTGCTCAAGAATTAGAGCAAGTGAAAGAAGAGCAAGAAATTCTTAAAGTGCAAATTTCAAAGCTGAACGACGATGAGTACATTGGCAAACTATTAAGAAAGCAATATTTCCTTTCCGAAGAGGGTGAAATTATATTTACTCTACCAGGAAAAGAGGAAAAATAATTTAAAAAAATCAAAAGCAAAAGAGTAGTCTTATTGACACTCTTTTTTTGTTAGCTATAATGAAGGTAGGGATTTGTATGTAAAAACCATATAAATTCGAAAAAGAGTCGCTTAAATTTTAAGGAGGAGCATTTTTTTTATGTCAATTGAAGTAGGCAGCAAGGTAGAAGGTAAAGTAACAGGAATCACAAATTTCGGAGCATTCGTCGAACTACCAGGAGGCTCAACAGGTCTTGTTCACATTAGTGAAGTGGCAGACAATTATGTAAAAGATATTAATGAGCATCTGAAGGTTGGAGATGTTGTTGAAGTTAAGGTGATGAATGTTGAAGCGGATGGCAAAATCGGATTATCTATTCGAAAAGCAAAGCCTCAAGCGGAAAGACCAGAGAGACCCGAACGTCCTCAGCGTCCTAGAAACAATAATCGCCCAAATGATCGCGATCGTCCTAGCAAAGAGAATTTTGAGCAAAAAATGGCTAGATTCTTGAAAGATAGTGAAGATCGTTTGTCTACGTTAAAGCGCGCGACAGAATCTAAGCGCGGTGGCAGAGGCGCTAAAAGAGGATAATTTGCTGTCTGTTTTATAGGTAGAAAAAATGTCATATAGATAAAAAGGTGTTTGGCTTTGCTAACACCTTTTTTTTGTACACAAAATATGCAAAAGAACATATTCTTAAGGTAAGGCATACTAATTTTTATTTATAATAACGTATGTATATTTTAGTTTTGATTTTTAGGAGGTTTCTTGATGGATGCAATGGATGTACTAACGAATATAGAACATGTAAAAGCATATTATCAACCGATTTTTAGTGCGGACGAACATATTGTGGTTGCTTATGAAGTTTTAGGAAAGCTGGTAAATGGAGAAAATCTTATCAACTTAAATACTTTTGCATATGATGAGGATATTCCGGTAGAGTATCGATTAGAAGTCGGACATAAAATTCTTCGCTTAGCCCTCTCTGAGTTAACAGAAAAAGCAAAAGACTATGATATATATTTACCATGTAATGCAAATTTACTCATACTAGATTATGGGGAGAGTTACTTCGATATTATTAATGAATATGTCCCTGAAGATTCCCTTTCACGAATTGTACTAGTCCTGTCAGAACATGATTATAAAGGCGATTTTAGCCAACTTAGTAATATACTCAAATATTACCGTACATACGGTATGAAAATAGCTATAAATCAAGTAGGTTCGGAAAGTCATATAGATTATATAAAAATGCTGTCACCAAATATATTAAAAGTAAATATTGAAAAGTTGAGCTATGAGTCGTGGAGTGCACAAAATGATTTATTTACATCTCTAGGATCGCTGGCTCGTAAAATAGGAGCAAATATGTTATTTGAAGGAATTGATAGTGTACACCAACTTCAATTTGCTTGGAAAAATGGTGGTCGATATTATCAGGGGAAGTATCTAGCGGACGCTCAGACAGAAACAATTTCAAGAGATTTATTAAAAGATCATTTCAAAGAAAAGTGCCAGCAATTTATTACTACGGAAAAGCGGTTGCTTGAAGAAAAATATAATGAATTGAAAAACCTGCAGAATATGTTAGAAAAAGCAGTGGAGCACATAAATCCAACTAGCGACAATGTAGCGCAATTATTATTACTTGCGGAAGAGTTAGATGATTGTTCATTCCGTATATATATTTGTGATGAAGATGGATTCCAACTATCACCCAATATTATGCGTGTCAACAAAAAATGGGATATCCAAGAAGATGCGATCCATAAAAACTGGAGTTGGCGTCCATATTTTCTAAAAACGATTATAAAAATGCGTAATGATCAAAGTGGTGAGTTTTCAGACATGTACAGCGATATTGTTACGGGAGAAATGATGCGTACATTTTCCATTCCTCTTAATAATAACGAATATTTGTTTATTGATATATCGTATGACTATTTGTTTACACATAATATTTTTAGGTAAGGTATTTATATAAAGGGGGGTTATCCAGTGACGAAAGAAGAACTACTTAAAGCATATGGTGAATATATCAATTGGTTGGACTCTTTGACTACATTAGACGAAACGAGAGCGACTGCTCCTTATGCCGAAGGAAAGTGGTCACCAAATGAAATAATGATGCATCTTGGGGAATGGGATCGATTTACGTTTGAACAACGTTTGCCAAATATGAAGGAAGGTGAAAAGCTTGAAAGGTTTCCAGACTTCGAGACATTTAACGCAAAAGCTGCAGCCCTTGCTCATGAACAAACATTTAAAGAAACCCTTGCTTATGCAAAAAAACAACGTCAACATATTATTGAAAGGCTTCAGCAAACGGATGAAATAGAGTGGGACAAAGCTTTTTACATTGGGGAGAGTAAATCCTCTATTCGTAGTTATTTTACGGATTTTTTAGAGCATGACGAGCATCACAGGAAACAAATTTCCTCTATGTAAATAATTTTTTTGACTATTTGGTTTCCGTTTATGAATCGCGTTCTTGCATGAACTTCGACAAATTGTTAACTTCCAAAACATATAAAAAGCAGTTCCTATTTTTATAGGAACTGCTTTTTATTAGATGACCCCTACGGGATTCGAACCCGTGTTACCGCCGTGAAAGGGCGGTGTCTTAACCGCTTGACCAAGGGGCCGTAAAATATGGCGGCCGAGGGGATCGAACCCCCGACCTCACGGGTATGAACCGTACGCTCTAGCCAGCTGAGCTAGGCCGCCGTTTTTAACGAACAAATTATATATTACAAGCGTTTTGCCAAAGTGTCAATGCTTCTTAAAAGGAATTTTAAAAATATAAAAAGAAAGTTTGTTTAAAATATTTAAACTATTTAGATTATTAGCTGATGACGTCGAAAAGTTATTTAAAGTACATGTCAGAAACAGACATACTTTTTGAGGTGATACTAGGTATACTTCCATCAATAGTTGAATAGGAGGTATTCGCTTTGAAGACGGTTTATGAACAGGAACAAAAACGCAGTATATCGTTGAGAAGGATCACGGAGGCATTGAAAGCCAAAAGGATTACTCTTTTATTTTCTGTAATTTTCCTTTTGATCTCATTTTTTCTAGCACAGGTTGTATTGTTCGAGGCCTCGGTTCCATTTTTTCTTCCTCTTTGGGCTCTAGTTAATCTGAGGTTTCAACGCTTTGTACCTTGGGTGGTTGTAGGTGCTATACTTGGTAGTTTTACTCTAGGGTTTGGACAAGTCATCATTCATGCAATACAGGCATTAATATTTCCGTTTTATCAAAATAGATTTATTAATAAAATTCCCTTACCTGTATTTGTACTGATAGATGTCGTATGTGTCCAGATTGCATGGCAGTTTGTTTCGTATGGAGGAGAAATTCCAGTTTCTATTTGGCTAGCCATTGCATATGAAGGCGTATTAAGTTTATTTATGACAATATTTTTGTTTCAGTTATTCCTTCCATTTCCGGACTTATTGCATAAAAGGTGGACTGTAGAAAGAATGGGTGCTGCATTACTCATAGGAGCACTGGTGTTAACTGGAATGTCCTCGTATATATTTGGATATGTTTCGATTCCTCTTATGGCAGCTCATTTAGTAATTGCGGTGTCAGCAGCTATTGGGGGTGTCCAACTCGCCACAGTAGTTGCAGTACTTTCTGGAACAATATTAAGCATTTCTAAACTTAGCTTTAGTGGAATGATTGCCGTCTACGCGGTAACGGGTTTCTTAGCGGGGCTTCATAAGCCTTTTGGGAGACTGTGGCAAGCCTTTAGTATGCTAGGGGCCACGTTTTTCTTTATTTTATATGATCGTACATTGCCACTAGACTCTGTTTATATAGGATCCCTTGTTGTTGCATCTCTATTGTTTTTCATTGTTCCTTCTACTTGGATTAAAGAATTGAAGGATCAATTATATCCTGATACAACGAGTGTTCTGTTAAGAAGACAAAAGTGGATGACGGAAAAAGTAAATCATCAACTCCAAGAGTTTCAGCATTTTGTCGATTTTATCACACGCTTTATATCGGAGAAATTTGATACGAAGGCATTGAGAAAAGACGAGAAAACAGAACCGCTACCTATTTGTCGTTCGTGTTTTCAATACGAAAAATGTTGGGGAGAGAAATCTAATGGGATGCCAGTATTGATAAAGGAGTGGGAGGAACAGCCTAAAAAATCCAGAATGCAAACAGAGAATAGAATTCAGTATAAATGCGTAAAACCAATTCAAGTGATGCATGATTTGAAGGAAAGAGAAGCCAAACAACATCTCACATATGAGTTGCAGCACGGAAAAAAGATGTTTGCACTCAAACTGAAAGATATGGGCAATCACATGAGTGGGTTGATGAGCAATTTAGAAAACAATATAACTATGTACTCTTCTCATGAAGAAGTGATTAAACAAAGATTCCAGCAAGCGAATATCCCTTTCTTCCAAATAGATGTATTAAGTGTAGAAATTGGACAAATGGAGATTGTTTGTTGTTTACCAATTGAGGCAAGAGCAAAAATGTTAGGTGAACGTTTGATAGTTCCGCTTTTATATGATCTTTGGAATGAACCATTTGAGATTATGGCGATGAAAGAAATTCATCATCCATATGAACATATTCAACTGACCTGTAAATCATCTGTTCGCTTTCAAATTACGCATGATGTGTATACATCATCTAGTAAAAATACAATCTATTCGGGTGATGCCCATGCAGTGTTTCCGTTACACCCAGGTTTGATGGCAGTTATCTTATCGGACGGAATGGGGAATGATGTGGAGGCACACCGAGAAAGTAGACGAGTTATGCAATTCATGAGGGAATGTTTAAACAAAAAAATGGATCCCGAAACAACGATGCATACACTCCATTACATGATGAGTCTCCAAAATGACAATGACAGCTATGCAACAGTAGACTTGGCGTTAATAGACTTACAAAAAGGGGAGTTATGGTCTTGGAAGGCCGGGAGTATGTCGACATATCTCGTACGAGGGAGTGAAATGAGAAAAATAGAAAGCAAACATGTCCCATTCGGATTTCTACCTACCTTCTCGATCGAAGCTCGAAAAATGGACTTGAAAGACGGGGATGTATTGGTCATGCTATCAGACGGTGTATTCTCAGGTAACACAACTGTCGAAAAACAGGAGCAATATTACCAAAAAATATTACAGGACCCAACAATGAATGCAGAGCGTTTTGTGAAAATGTTAGAAGAAACATACTCACTACCAGGGGACGATCGAACCGTTATTTTCATGCAAGTAGAGCATGTAGTACCAGAATGGTCCCTCTTCACACCACGTCAAACAGCCAAATACCAAGAAAAAATGGTACACTAAAAGAAAAGCGAAAGCGCCTATGTCTGCCCCGAAAGGCGCTGGAAGAATTTCGTGGAAAGGCGCTCTTTGCCTTTCTCGAAATTTTGAAGCGACCCGAGGGGCAAGGCGCTGCAGCTGGCCAGAAAAGAAAAGCGGAAGCGCCCGTTGGGGGAATACAGTCTAAGAACGCGACATCATGTCGCAACGACTGCATGACCCACATCCTGTGGACCTCTGAAAGGCGCTGGAAGAATTTCGTGGAAAGGCGCCATTTACCTTTATCTGCCATTCTTGAAGCAAAAGGTGCCCGTTAGTCTTTCACAAAACAATGAAGTTCTTGAGGAGTAAAAGGAAAGTGCTAAGTAAATGTCCGCCGAGACTGGCGGGCGATTTACTAGTAGAATGATCAATAATTGAGGTGAAAAAATGCATCCTTTCGTTATGAAAGTTAAAAAATATATAGATAAGCAACAGCTGATTCAAAGTGGGGATCGTCTTCTTCTGGCTTGTTCTGGAGGAGTGGACTCCGTTGCTGTGGTACTCTTATTTCAAGAGATTCAGAAAATATATAACGTACAGCTTGGGATTGTTCACACGGATCACCAGCTTCGCGGAGAAGAGTCGGCAGAAGATATGCAATTCGTTGAACAACTGGCTAATAGGTTAGAAGTACCTTTTTATGGAACTACACTTGAAGTGCCTTCTAGAGTGGAAGCGGAGGGTGGAAATGTTCAGGTGATATGCCGTGAAGAACGATACGATTACTTTGATAGTGTTATGAAACAAGAGCATTTTGATAAGTTGGTACTCGGACATCATGCGGATGATCAGATAGAAACAATAGTCATGTCATTAGTTAGAGGATCTTTGGCGTCTTCTCTTACTGGAATACCAATAACAAGGCCATTTTCCAATGGCAGCATCATTCGTCCGTTCTTATCTGTAACGAAGGAAGACATTTTGGATTTTGTTCAGTCTCATGAGCAATCCTTTAGACATGATCCTAGTAACGATAAACATACATATACAAGAAATCGTTTGCGCCATACTGTGGTGCCTCTTTTACGCCAAGAAAATATGCATGTGGCAGATAGTATCCGGACGTTCGTAGAGAAACAACAACAAGATGATACTTTTTTACAGATGCTTGCTAAAGAAAAATTTGACCAGCTTGTGACAGTTAAAAACGAATCGAACTTTGTTTTGAATACAAAACAGTTTAGTGAAACCCCAGTTGCTTTACAAAGAAGAGTGATTCTAATACTATTAAAGTATCTGTATGATAGCTCCAATACGCTATTAAATAATCGCTTAATTGAATCTATTTTAACTGCTTGTAATGAGCAGGATGGTAATACAGTAATTCATTTGCCAAAAGATTTTTTCCTCATACGTCATTACAGTCAAGTACAGTTTTCCTCTAATCCGATACAATCTCTACCAACTCAAAGTCAACTAGTTGATGAAGATTGTTGGAAGGCAGTTGGTGCTGGTTATTCTATCTACCTGACTAGAAACTTAAACGAGCAGGTTCCTTCCGATGAAAAGTGGTTTATCCAACTGGAAAATGATTCATTACCTCTATCTATAAGACAGAAGATGGAAGGAGATCGAATTCATTTAAAAGGGATGTCTACTCCAAAAAAAGTTTCACGATTGTTTATTGATGAAAAAATTCCGACCGAAGAACGAGTGGTTTGGCCAATACTTGTATCAGCAAAAAATGATATAATGGCTATAATAGGTCTTCGTTACGGGCAGCAATTTGAAAAGAAAAGAAATATGCAAAATTTTGTATTATACGTAAAGAGTTATTAACCCATAGGAGGATTAACCATGTTAGAAAAGGATATTTTAGAAGTCTTGTTATCTGAGGAACAAATCAATCAAAAAACACGTGAATTGGGAGCCTTGTTAACGGAAGAGTACAAAGATCAGTACCCACTTGCGATTGGGATTTTAAAAGGTGCAATGCCTTTCATGTCCGATTTGATGAAACGTGTAGATACATACATTGAAATGGATTATATGGATGTATCAAGCTATGGAAATGCAACGGTTTCATCTGGAGAGGTTAAAATTGTAAAAGATTTAAACACGAGTGTTGAAGGACGAGATATTTTAATAATCGAGGACATCATCGATAGTGGGATGACATTAAGTTACTTAGTAGACCTTTTCAAATATCGTAAAGCAAAATCGATTAAGATTGTTACATTATTAGACAAACCAACTGGTAGAAAAGTAGACTTAAAAGCAGATTTTGTTGGCTTTGAAGTACCAGATGCATTTGTAGTTGGATACGGTTTAGATTATGCAGAAAAATATCGTAACTTACCATACGTAGGTGTATTGAAGAAAGAAGTTTACAGTTTTTAGTTTTTAGTCCAGTTAAAAGGCTTTTCATTGTACGTCCAAAAATTCATATGATAAGATAATCATTAGTTTTTCTGTTTACCTTGTGAGGAGGCTGGGAATGAATCGAGCATTGCGCTACGCCATATTATACTTATTAATATTTTTTGTGATCGTTGGAATTTTTGCTACGTTCAATACGAGCAATACGACAACTAAAAATATTAGTTATAACGAATTTATGACTTCTTTAGAAAAAGGGGAAATAACAAGTGTTAAATTACAACCTGAAGCGGGTGTCTACTACGCTGAAGGTGAAATGAAAGGCTATAAAGATGGAGAGCAATTTTTAGCAATTCTTCCATACAATAGCGAAGACTTACAATCAAGAATCCATACATTGGCAACATCCAATTCAGTAGACGTGGAATACAAAGAAACACCTAAAACAAGCGGTTGGGTTCAATTTTTCACAGGATTATTGCCGTTCTTAATTATTATCATTTTATTCTTCTTCTTATTAAGCCAATCACAGGGCGGTGGTAACCGCGTGATGAACTTCGGTAAGAGTAAAGCGAAGTTATATGATAATGATAAGAAAAAAGTTAGATTTAATGATGTTGCTGGTGCAGATGAAGAAAAAGCTGAACTAGTGGAAGTAGTAGATTTCTTAAAAGATCCGCGTAAATTCGTGGAAATTGGAGCTCGTATACCTAAAGGGATTCTGTTAGTAGGTCCTCCGGGTACTGGTAAAACATTACTTGCTCGTGCAGTTGCAGGTGAATCTGGCGTGCCGTTCTTCTCTATTAGTGGATCTGACTTCGTTGAAATGTTTGTCGGAGTAGGGGCTTCTCGTGTACGTGATTTGTTTGAAAATGCGAAGAAAAATGCACCATGTATCATCTTTATAGATGAAATTGATGCAGTAGGTCGTCAACGTGGAGCAGGACTAGGTGGAGGTCACGATGAACGTGAGCAAACACTGAACCAACTACTTGTTGAAATGGATGGTTTCGGTGCAAACGAAGGTATTATTATCGTCGCTGCAACAAATAGACCAGACGTATTAGACCCAGCACTTCTTCGTCCAGGTCGTTTTGACCGTCAAATTACTGTAGGTCGTCCGGACGTTAAAGGTCGTGAAGCAGTACTTCAAGTACATGCTCGTAATAAGCCACTTGATGAGTCAGTGGACTTGAAAGCGATTGCTCAACGTACACCAGGATTCTCTGGAGCGGACTTAGAAAACTTATTGAACGAAGCAGCTTTAGTAGCAGCTAGACGAGATAAGAAGAAAGTTGATATGCGAGATATCGATGAAGCTACAGACCGAGTTATTGCAGGTCCGGCTAAATCAGGAAAAGTTATCTCTGAAAAAGAACGAAACATTGTTGCATTCCATGAAGCAGGACATGTGGTTGTTGGATTAACTTTAGACGATGCTGAAATCGTACATAAGGTGACAATTGTTCCTCGTGGTCAAGCTGGTGGTTACGCAGTAATGCTTCCTAAAGAAGATCGTTATTTCATGACAAAACCAGAATTACTAGATAAGATTTCTGGATTACTTGGTGGTCGTGTAGCGGAAGATATCATTTTCGGTGAAGTTTCTACCGGAGCTCATAATGACTTCCAACGTGCGACGGGCATTGCTAGAAAAATGGTTACAGAATATGGTATGAGTGACAAGCTTGGGCCAATGCAATTCGGTCAAGCACAAGGAGGCAATGTCTTCTTAGGTCGTGATTTTAACTCGGAACAAAACTATTCAGATGCAATTGCTTATGAGATTGACCAAGAAATGCAAACAATGATTAAAGATCAATATGCTCGTACGAAACAAATATTAACGGAAAAACGTGATTTATTAACATTAATCGCAAAAACGTTATTAGAGGTAGAAACTTTAGATGCTGCTCAGATAAAACATTTAGAAGAGCATGGTACACTTCCTGAACGCTCCTATGAGGAGTTAGATCAACAAGCAGCTATTGAGCTTAAAAAAGAAGAAGTATCGGATGCAGTAGGTGCTCCTGCTGATCCATCTATTAGTGACTTGCCAAAAGAAGAGGATTCGCTAAGAGAAACAGAAAGCCCGGTTCAAGAAGAACGTAGAGATTAATAGATAAGAATAAAAGCTGATTGCCTCCTTTATACTCGAGGCAATCAGCTTTTTTCTTGGTCTGTATATATGGTATGATGTGTTGGAAACTCAACAAAAAAGTGAGGAAAAGCTAGATGATACTTGTCTTAGATACAGGAAATACTAATATTGTGTTAGGAGTTTACGAAAACGATAAGCTAATCCATCACTGGCGAATGGAGACAGATCGTTTAAAAACAGAAGATGAATATGGAATGCAGGTTAAAGCGCTGTTTTCTCATGCTACTATCTCTTTTGAGCAAATAGAGGGTATTATTATTTCTTCTGTAGTTCCACCTATTATGTTTTCCTTAGAAGCGATGTGCAAAAAATATTTTGGTATTAAACCGTTAGTAGTAGGTCCTGGAGTAAAAACGGGACTAAATATAAAGTATGAAAATCCACGCGAGGTTGGGGCGGATCGCATAGTTAATGCGGTTGCCGCCATTCATGAATATGGAAGTCCATTAATCATTGTAGATTTCGGAACTGCTACAACCTATTGTTTTATCAATGAACGTGGAGAGTATATGGGTGGGGCGATTGCTCCAGGCATCGGTATCTCAACAGAAGCTCTTTTTAATAGAGCTAGTAAGCTTCCGCGTATAGAGCTGACAACGCCTGAGAATGTCATTGGAAAAAATACGGTTTCTGCAATGCAAGCGGGAATAGTGTACGGCTATGTGGGGCAAGTTGAAGGTATTGTGAATCGTATGAAAAAAGTATCGAAGTTAAATCCAAAAGTAATCGCTACAGGTGGTATGGCTTCCTTAATTGGGGACGAAACAATTATAATGGATGTTATTGATCCATTCTTAACGTTGAAAGGTTTATATTTAATTTATCAACGAAATAATGATGAAAGAGGTAATAAATAAATGAGTGATTATTTAGTAAGAGCTTTAGCTTTTGAAGGGAGTGTACGTGCATTTGCTGCTCGTACAACTGATACAGTAGGAGAAGGACAAAGACGTCATGGTACTTGGCCGACTGCATCCGCTGCACTTGGAAGGTCAATGACCGCTGCGCTTATGATGGGTGCTATGCTAAAAGGCGAAGATAAGATAACGGTAAAAGTAGAGGGTGATGGTCCGGTTGGTCCAATGATTATTGACAGTAATGCAAAAGGGGAAGTGCGTGGTTATGTAACTAATCCTCAAACCCATTTCGAATTAAATGAGCACGGAAAATTAGATGTTCGTCGCGCTGTAGGGACAGAAGGCACGCTTACAGTTGTAAAAGATTTGGGTATGAAAGACTTTTTTACTGGACAAGTGCCAATTGTTTCGGGTGAAATTGGAGAAGACTTCACTTATTACTTTGTTGTTTCTGAACAAGTCCCTTCTTCTGTTGGACTTGGAGTTTTAGTAAATCCAGACAACTCTATTCTAGCTGCGGGAGGGTTTATAATCCAACTAATGCCTGGAACGGATGATGAAACGATTACAGTGATTGAAGAACATTTGTCTAAGATGGAACCTGTTTCTAAGTTGATCGAAAGAGGATTAACTCCTGAAGAATTACTATTTGAAATTTTAGGCAAAGATAATGTACAAATTTTAGGTTCTTCCCCTGTATCGTTTGAATGTAATTGCTCCAAAGAAAGATTTGGAAATGCCATTATTACTCTAGGTGAAAAGGAAATTCGTGGAATGATCGAAGAGGATGGGGGAGCGGAAGCACACTGTCATTTCTGTATGGAGAAATACAATTATTCAGTAGATGAACTGGAGTCATTTATCGATGAAATCAACGCGTGATTATGATAATGCTCCAACTAAAAAACGTTTAAAAACTAAACCGGTACTAATAGTAATGAGTGCCCTGCTACTTGGTAACTTGCTTTGGTTCATCGCGTGGTTAATACCGAATGATACAAATAAAACGAATGATTCAGAAGAAGTAGCTTCCGTAGCGGGCAAAGTTATCACGAAAGAACAATGGATGGCTTCAATGGAGTCGATTTATGGAAAAGAAGTATTGTTAGATATGGTGAATGCAGAGGTTATGGAAGCGGCGGCTAAAGAGTATAAGATTAAAGTAACAGATGCAGAAGTGGATTTAGAGCTCGCTTTAATCCGTTCTACCCAAGAAGGCACTTCCTTGCAAACCTTTGACGAAGAGGTAGAGCGTAAGGATATTCGTTCTCGCTTAATCTTAGAAAAAGTATTAGCCAAAGATATTGTTATTGAAGATGATGCGATCAAAGAATTCTATGACAATAACAAAAATCTGTACAATACTTCCACCTCTTATCGGACAAGTGTCATTTATGTAAGTACAAAGGCTGAAGCAAACGAAGTTGTGAAAGAGCTGGAAAATGGTTCATCCTTTGAAGGGCTGGCAAGAGAGCGATCGGCCGATGCAAGTTCGGCTAGTCTTGGTGGAGATATCGGTTACGTATCAGAAGGAAATGAATCGGTGGATGAAGCTTTGGTTAGTGTAGTACAGAATACCGACAAAGGTAAATGGAGTAACCCGATTGCATTAGGTGATGGTAGATTTGCCGTGTTAATGGTGGAAAGTGTATTTGAAGGTCAATCCTTTTCATATGCTGAAGTAAAAGACCATATTCGTCGTGAACTTGCACTTGATCAGTTGCCACAATCAGTTACCCAGGAAGCTTTTTGGAAAGAATTTGATGCAGACTGGGTTTATAGTGAATGATTAATAGAGCAATAAAAGATTAGCTTGTCCAATACCCTTCCGTTAAATTCAAAACGGAAGGGTATAATTCTTTTATATTTCAACCAATTACCTATGGGTGAAATGACTAGCCGAAACATTTGAAATATTTGAATGTAATTTTATTGACAATTCTTCTGATTCATTGGTATGATTAAAAAAATAAAACCTATTAGACAAGTAGGAATTGGGAGTGGGAAAATGACGAAGTTAGCGCAATCTGTATTGGATCTGATCGGAAAAACACCAATCGTAAAATTAAACCGTGTAGGAAACCCTGAGGATGCAGAAGTGTATGTAAAACTTGAATACTTTAACCCGGGTAGTAGTGTAAAAGATCGTATTGCACTTGCCATGATCCAAGCTGCTGAAAAAGAAGGTAAATTAACGGAAAATGGCACAATTATTGAGCCTACAAGTGGTAATACAGGTATTGGTCTTGCGATGATCGCAGCGGCAAAAGGATATAACGCTGTATTAGTTATGCCAGACACTATGAGCCTAGAGCGCAGAAACTTACTTCGCGCATATGGAGCTGATCTTGTATTAACTCCTGGAGCTGATGGTATGAAAGGTGCTATTGCAAAAGCGGAAGAGCTTGCAAACGAAAATGGATGGTTTATGCCACAGCAATTTAACAACGAAGCTAATCCAGAAGTTCACCGTTTAACAACAGGTCCAGAAATCGTAGAGGCATTCGATCAATTAGATGGATTTGTATCAGGTATCGGTACTGGTGGAACAATAACTGGGGCAGGTGGCGTGTTAAAAGAGAAATTCCCAGACATTCATATTGCTGCAGTAGAGCCAACAGATTCAAATATTTTATCTGGCGGTAAACCGGGTCCTCATAAAATTCAAGGTATTGGTGCAGGATTTATACCAGAAGTTCTAGATACAAAGCTCTACGACTCCATTATCGAAGTATCAAATGATGATGCATATGCAACTTCCCGTGAAGTAGCGAAATTAGAGGGTATTCTTGGAGGAGTTTCTGCAGGAGCAGCGATTTATGCGGCACTTCAACTTGCTAAAAAACTTGGAAAAGGTAAAAAAGTATTGGCGATTGTTCCAGATAACGGAGAACGCTACTTGAGCACACCTTTATACCAATTCGAAGATTAATCCAAAAAGAATAGAATATGTGAAGGAGGGAGCAGCTAATGCTTCCTCTTTTTTCTCTGTAAATCTATTTGATAAATAGTTTCTGCATTTTTTCTAGTGGCGAAAAGTAGTAGTTTCAAGTTAAGATGAAGTCAAATCGTTTTTAGGGGGATTTGAGAAAGTGAATATCAAACTGGAAACACATACTTTTCATATGTCGAAGGAAGCTTTTTTCTATGCATATAAAACGTTAACTAAGGAAGAAGCATATAATATATTTTTGGAGAGTGGCAGAGGTGGTCATTTATCTGTTGCAGCATGGAATCCAATAGCTGTCACAAAATCAGTAGAAAATGGCTTGCAAATTCATTGGAGTAGCGGAGAGCAAGAGGTTCGTGCAGGAGAAGCGCTTGAGGAGTTAGAAAAACTGATTTCTGAATATACATTACCTTTTCAGCAGGGTTTACCTGACTTTCAAGGAGGGGCAATTGGTTTTATTAGCTATGATTATGCAAGAAAAATAGAAGTTTTACCGAATCTAGCTGATGATGATTTACATATACCAGATATCTACTTCCATATATACGATTACTGGGCAGTGTTAGATATAGAAACAGAAATAGTCACATTAATGAAGTTATCTACTTGTAATGTGGATTTAGTGGAACTTGAGCAAAAATATATGGAAGCTGCTGAAAAGGGCATGGATTTAAGAATATTCCATCCTGGCTCTGCAATGGAAATGGCTGAAGACCCTGCTGAATTGCATGTATCGGTGAGTTCAAGTGAATTTGAAGCAGCAGTACTGAAAATTCAACAATATATAGCTCAAGGTGATGTCTTCCAGGTTAATTTATCTGTTAGGCAATCAAAGCAATTGAAAGTAAGTCCAATTGCGATGTATGAGGCGCTACGTGCATTCAATCCTTCCCCTTATATGGTATATATACAAGCACCGGAATTTTCGGTTGTCTCTGGATCACCCGAGTTATTAGTAAAGAAAAAGGGAACTGAATTATCTACGAGACCAATAGCTGGGACAAGACCACGTGGAAAAAATGATGAGGAAGATATAACACTAGCAAATGAACTGATCGAAAACGAAAAAGAGAGGGCGGAGCATGTCATGCTTGTCGACTTAGAGCGAAATGATCTTGGTCGCGTTTCATCCTATGGAACAGTAGAAGTGGATGAGTTCATGGTCATAGAAAGATATTCCCACGTGATGCATATTGTTTCTAATGTAAAGGGGACGCTTCGATCTGGAACATCTAATGCAGAGATTATCCGAGCAATGTTCCCTGGAGGTACCATTACTGGTGCACCTAAAATTCGAACAATGGAAATAATTGAAGAGCTAGAGCCAGTTCGTAGAGGGTTATATACAGGATCAATTGGTTGGTTAGGGTTTTCAGGTGATTTAGAATTTAATATTGTAATCCGAACCGCGTTTATTCAAGATGGGATGGCTCATATTCAAGCGGGAGCTGGTATCGTCATTGACTCGGTACCAAGTGCGGAATACGCGGAATCTTTAAATAAAGCAAAAGCAGTATGGCAGGCGAAAGCTATGGCAGAAGGAGGGCATAAATGATTTTAATGATTGATAACTACGATTCGTTTACGTACAATCTCGTTCAATATATTGGAGAGTTAGGAATCGAAGTGAAGGTGGTTCGTAATGACGAACTAACCATAGAGGCTATTCAAGCGATAAATCCTCAAGTCATCGTTGTGTCGCCAGGACCATGTACACCAAATGAAGCTGGTATTAGTTTAGAGGTAATCAACCATTTTGCAGGAAAAATCCCCATATTGGGTGTTTGTTTAGGTCATCAGGCTATTGGACAAGCATTTGGTGGAAAGGTTATCCGTGCAGATAGATTAATGCATGGGAAAGTGTCCCCTGTTTTCCATAATAGCGAAGGTGTAAATGCCGATATGCCAAATCCTTTTCGGGCCACCAGATATCATTCTTTACTTGTAGAGAGAGAATCGTTACCAAGATGTTTGGAGATAACAGCTTGGACAGAAGAAGGAGAAATTATGGGACTTCGCCATAAAAAATATGCAGTAGAGGGTGTTCAATACCATCCAGAGTCAATTATGACGGAGGAAGGGAAAAAGATCATCCGTAATTTTGTTGAAACTTATAGTTTAACTGCCAAGGAGAGCAGATAAATGGATGCTTGGAAGGATGGAAGGCTATACCGCGCAGAAGATTTAGTGGTCTCTGCATATGACCATGGTTTTTTATATGGACTTGGTTTTTTTGAAACATTCCGGACATATAGTGGGCAAGTTTTTTTATGGGATGCTCACTGGAATAGGTTGTGTCGGGCACTTGAGGATTTTCGAATAACAATGCCTTATGAAGAGCAAGAGATATTATCTGCGGTAGAAGCACTTACAGAAGCGAATAATAGGGAGGATGGCTATTTTCGTTTGAATATTTCGGCTGGCGTACATGATATTGGTCTACAACCTTCGCATTATAAGAAGCCGACTGTTATTTTATATCGGAAGGCATTAAATTTAGCACCTAGAGGAACAGAAAAAACTGCGGTCTGGCTAGATACAATAAGAAATACTCCAGAAAGTGGTATACGTCATAAATCGCACCACTATGCCAATAACGTACACGCTAGATTTGAAGTAGAGTCGCTTGCTTCTTGTGAAGGGGTCTTCCTAACGGCGGAAGGATTTGTAGCGGAGGGGATAACTTCGAATATCTTCTGGTCGACTAATGGAAAAGTATATACTCCATCTTTGGAAACAGGTATTTTAGCCGGTACAACTCGAGAGTGGATGATGAACTGTTCTTTGTTTGAAATAGAAGAAGGTTTCTTTACGAAAGAAGTATTAGAAAAGGCAGATGAGGTTTTCATTACAAATGCAATACAAGAAATCATTCCGATTAAGCAAATAGAGGAAATTCGGTTTTTGGGTAACACTGGAGCTGTTTATAAGGCGTTACACGAAGCCTATACAAGATGCATACAATCAGAAAGGGTTGAATGATGAATTTACATAATAATAGTGGCAGATTTGATGCAGGTGGAGTTACATTAAACTTCGATAAGGAAACAATTGTAATGGGCATACTGAATGTTACTCCAGATTCTTTTTCGGACGGTGGTAAGTTTAATGATATAGAAGCAGCTGTTACAAGAGCAAAGCAAATGGTAGCGGATGGTGCGAAAATTATAGATATCGGCGGCGAGTCTACTAGACCTGGCTATACACTTATCACAGATGAAGAGGAAATCGCCCGTGTTGTACCTGTCATTAAAGCAATAAGTGCAGAGGTAAATGCAGTAATCTCCATTGATACATATAAGTCAGCAGTTGCAAAAGCTGCGATAATCGCAGGTGCACATGTGATAAATGATATTTGGGGAGCGAAGAGAGACCCTGAAATAGCAAAAGTTGCAGCAGAGTATGGCGTTCCGATAATATTGATGCACAATAGGGACAATGAAGAGTATACAGATTTCTGGTCTAATGCGAAACAAGATCTAGTAGAGAGTATCCGAATAACGAAAGCTGCTGGAGTTCCAGATGAGCATATATGGCTTGACCCGGGAATTGGCTTTGCCAAATCAACAACACAAAATATATTGATGATGCAGCATTTAAATGAATTAGTCGAGATGGGCTACCCTGTGCTACTGGCAACATCGCGCAAACGATTAATCGGAAATGTACTGAATCTTCCAGTCGATGAACGGATGGAAGGAACTGGAGCAACAGTTTGTTATGGTGTTCAGGTTGGATGTCATATGGTACGCGTACATGATGTAAAAGAAATGACTCGTATGACAAAAATGATGGATGTGTTGACTGGAAAAGTGCACTATACAGAAAGTGAGGCTTAATCTAAATGGATTATATACATTTGAATGATTTAGAATTTTACGGATTTCACGGAGCGTTACCAGAGGAAACGAAGCTAGGTCAAATTTTTCGGGTGACCATCACCTTAGCGTGTGATTTAAAAAGAGCTGGTGAAACCGATAATTTAGAGGAAACTGTAAATTACGCAGAGGTTTTTGAATTATGCAAAGAAATAGTAGAAGGTAAACCATATTTATTAATAGAAGCAGTTGCGGAAAAAATTGCTTCGTCTATCTTGCATACATATGCAGCAAAGGTTAGTGGCTGCCGTATACAATTGGTGAAACCGAACCCGCCGATTGTCGGACACTATGCTTCTGTAGCCGTCGATATCACTAGAGGCGCACTATGATGAACATTGCTTTTATATCACTAGGTTCTAATATAGGAAATCGTCTTGAATATCTTCAGCAGGCGGTAGATTTACTACAACAGATTGAACATGTGAATGTGGCAAATATGTCTTCGGTTTATGAAACAGATCCAGTGGGATATGAGGATCAAGCAGCATTTTTGAATATGGTGGTGGAGATCAAAACTTTATTGACACCGCATGAAATATTGAAAAAATGCAATGAAATTGAGGCGAAGTTAGGTCGCAAGAGAGATATTCGTTGGGGGCCACGAACCGTAGACCTTGACATTTTGTTGTATAATGAAGAGAATGTGAAAACAGAAGATCTTACTATCCCACATCCTAGGATGATGGAAAGAGGCTTCGTGCTTATACCACTTGTGGAATTACAAGCAAATTTAGTAGATCCACAATCTAAGCAGTTAATAGCAGATGTAGCGCATGTTCAGAAAGAAGGCGTCCATTTATGGAAAACATTCGATGGGGTCGGCGCATTCGTGCATTTCGCAGGTTAAAGATGGTAAAGCAAGTTGAACTTGCAAAAGAAATGGATATGTCTGTGTCTATACTCGGTCAAATAGAGCAAGGTAAACGAGTACCGAGTGATGAGCAATTAGAAAAAATTGCCTCTATACTTCATATACAAGTAGAAGAATTAAAAGGAGAAAAAGAAGAAGGTGAATAATGATGGCAAATACATCAACAAAACCATTTAAAATAGGCAATCATGTGATGGATAACCGAGTAGTGTTAGCGCCAATGGCTGGTATTTGTAACTCTGCATTTCGATTGACAGTAAAAGAATTCGGAGCAGGCTTAGTATATGCGGAGATGATCTCGGATAAAGGGATTGTACAGAAAAACGAAAAAACGTTGAGTATGCTTTATATCGACGAGCGTGAAAATCCACTGTCACTACAAATTTTCGGTGGAGAAAAAGAAACACTTGTAGAGGCAGCTAAATATGTTGACCAACATACGTCAGCGGATATCATTGATATCAACATGGGCTGCCCCGTAAACAAAATCATTAAATGTGAAGCAGGGGCTAGAATGCTTTTGGATCCTAACAAGATCTATGAAATGGTAGCGGCAGTAGTGGATAACGTTAAAAAGCCTGTTAGTGTTAAAATGCGTACTGGTTGGGATGAAGAACATCTTTATATGGTGGAAAACGCGCAAGCAATCGAGCGTGCTGGTGGATCAGCGGTAGCTGTACATGGTCGTACACGTGTTCAAATGTATGAAGGGCATGCAAATTGGGATTTAATACGTCAAGTGAAAGAGGCAGTGAATATTCCTGTTATCGGAAATGGTGACGTAAATACACCTCAAGATGCAAAACGTATGCTAGATGAAACAGGCGTAGATGCAGTGATGATTGGTCGCGCAGCACTTGGTGATCCATGGATGATTTATCGTACGGTAGAGTACTTGGAATCTGGTCAGCTAAAACCAGAACCTACAGTACAAGAAAAGATGGACATATGCTTACTTCACTTTGATCGCTTAGTGGCTTTAAAAGGTGAAAATATTGCAGTTAGAGAAATGCGCAAACATGCATCTTGGTACTTAAAAGGTATTCGCGGAAATGGAACAGCAAGAAACAAGATTAACCAAACAGAATCTGCAAAAGAGTTAAGAGACTATTTGTGTTACTTTGCTGAAGAATCTTCTAAAGAATATGAAGAAGTAAAATCTATCGTGATCTAATCGTAAAACAAAGGGCTGTCACTATAGGTGGCAGCTTTTTTCGTTTTGATTCAAAAACAGAATAATAGAAAAAGTTTTCTTCTATTAGAAAAAGATGATTAGAACGCAGAAATTGTGTACAATAAATGCAACGTGAAATGTAATTGCGGATAATAGGTAGTGGAGGAGTGACGAATATGTCTAATATGGAAGAATTAAACGATCAACTTTTGGTGAGAAGACAAAAGATGACTGCAATACAAGAAAAAGGGCTAGATGCTTTTGGTAGTAAATTCGTACGTTCGCATTTAAGTAACGAAGTAGTTACTGAGTTCGATCAATATACAAAAGAACAATTAGAAGAAACTTTACATGAAGTAGTCATTGCAGGTCGTATTATGACTAAGCGTGGAAAAGGGAAAGCGGGATTTGCTCATATTCAAGATCTTGGTGGCCAAATTCAAATTTATGTACGTAAAGATGCAATTGGTGATGATGCATATGAGTTATTTAATACGGCTGACTTAGGAGATATCGTTGGTGTCCGTGGAAATGTATTCCGTACACAAGTTGGAGAGCTATCTGTAAAAGCAACCGAGTTTACTTTCCTAACAAAATCACTACGCCCGATGCCAGAGAAATTCCATGGCTTAAAAGATGTAGAGCAACGTTACCGTCAACGTTACTTAGATTTAATGACAAGTGAAGAAAGTAAAAATACGTTTATTACTAGAAGTCGTATAATCCGTGCTATGCGTCGTTATTTAGATAACGAAGGTTATTTAGAGGTGGAGACACCAATGTTACATACAATAGCTGGTGGAGCAGCAGCACGTCCCTTCATCACTCACCATAATGCGTTAGATATGGAATTATATATGCGTATCGCAATTGAGTTACATTTAAAACGCCTTATAGTTGGTGGGTTAGAGAAAGTATATGAAATTGGTCGCGTATTCCGTAACGAAGGAGTATCTACCCGTCATAACCCGGAGTTTACGATGATTGAATTGTATGAGGCTTACGCAGACTACAACGACATTATGAATTTAACCGAGAACTTAGTTGCTCATGTAGCACAAGATGTTTTAGGAACGACAACAGTAACTTACGGCGAAGATCAGATTAATCTTGCCCCAGGCTGGAGACGTTGGCATATGGCTGATGCAGTGAAAGAAACTACTGGTGTTGACTTCTGGGCAAAACTAACGAAGGAAGAGGCACACGCATTAGCTAAGGAACATGGCGTAGAAGTTAAACCTTCTATGGAAGTGGGACATGTATTAAATGAATTCTTCGAACAAAAAGTAGAAGAAACACTAGTGCAACCAACATTTATCTTTGGTCATCCAGTGGAAGTATCACCACTTGCGAAGAAAAATCCAGAAGACGGTCGTTTTACGGATCGCTTTGAATTATTCATCGTACGTCGTGAACATGCAAATGCATTTACAGAGTTAAATGATCCTATTGATCAACGTCAGCGCTTCGAAGCACAAATGGTAGAAAAAGAAGCTGGTAATGATGAAGCACATGAAATGGATGAAGATTTCTTAGAGGCATTGGAATATGGAATGCCGCCAACAGGTGGTCTTGGAATCGGAATAGATCGCTTAGTAATGTTATTAACTAATTCAGCATCTATCCGCGATGTACTATTATTCCCAACAATGCGTCATAAAGATTAAGTTGGATTGTGAGTTACTACTATTGGTAGTGGCTCACTTTTTATATTTGCACTATATATTGTAGGTGAAATATATATAAAAGTTTTTAAAGAAAAGTTTATAAAACTACTTGCCATAACTATTTACAGGTGGTATAGTTATCAAGTTGTCATTTTCATTAGTGACTTACACGAAAAACAAATTAAAAAAAGTTGTTGACAATGATATCGAGATTTGATATGATATTAAAGTCGCCAAAACGACATGACGAACTGAACATTGAAAACTGAACATGCAAAACGTTAAGACATACAGCTTATCAACTAACTTGTTAGAATGATAAGCAAAACAATTTTGACATCATTTAATGATGATGCCAGCAAAACAAAATGAGCTTTTTAAGTTCTCTATTATGGAGAGTTTGATCCTGGCTCAGGACGAACGCTGGCGGCATGCCTAATACATGCAAGTCGAGCGAATGACGAAGAAGCTTGCTTCTTCTGATTTAGCGGCGGACGGGTGAGTAACACGTGGGCAACCTGCCCTGTAGATTGGGATAACTCCGGGAAACCGGGGCTAATACCGAATAATCCATTTCCTCACATGGGGAAATGTTAAAAGACGGTCTCGGCTGTCACTACAGGATGGGCCCGCGGCGCATTAGCTAGTTGGTGAGGTAACGGCTCACCAAGGCGACGATGCGTAGCCGACCTGAGAGGGTGATCGGCCACACTGGGACTGAGACACGGCCCAGACTCCTACGGGAGGCAGCAGTAGGGAATCTTCCACAATGGACGAAAGTCTGATGGAGCAATGCCGCGTGAGTGAAGAAGGTTTTCGGATCGTAAAACTCTGTTGTGAGGGAAGAACAAGTACGAGAGTAACTGCTCGTACCTTGACGGTACCTCATTAGAAAGCCACGGCTAACTACGTGCCAGCAGCCGCGGTAATACGTAGGTGGCAAGCGTTGTCCGGAATTATTGGGCGTAAAGCGCGCGCAGGCGGTCCTTTAAGTCTGATGTGAAATCCCACGGCTCAACCGTGGAAGGTCATTGGAAACTGGGGGACTTGAGTACAGAAGAGGAAAGCGGAATTCCAAGTGTAGCGGTGAAATGCGTAGAGATTTGGAGGAACACCAGTGGCGAAGGCGGCTTTCTGGTCTGTAACTGACGCTGAGGCGCGAAAGCGTGGGGAGCAAACAGGATTAGATACCCTGGTAGTCCACGCCGTAAACGATGAGTGCTAAGTGTTAGGGGGTTTCCGCCCCTTAGTGCTGCAGCTAACGCATTAAGCACTCCGCCTGGGGAGTACGGTCGCAAGACTGAAACTCAAAGGAATTGACGGGGGCCCGCACAAGCGGTGGAGCATGTGGTTTAATTCGAAGCAACGCGAAGAACCTTACCAGGTCTTGACATCCCGCTGACCGCTCTAGAGATAGAGTTTTCCCTTCGGGGACAGCGGTGACAGGTGGTGCATGGTTGTCGTCAGCTCGTGTCGTGAGATGTTGGGTTAAGTCCCGCAACGAGCGCAACCCTTGATCTTAGTTGCCAGCATTTAGTTGGGCACTCTAAGGTGACTGCCGGTGATAAACCGGAGGAAGGTGGGGATGACGTCAAATCATCATGCCCCTTATGACCTGGGCTACACACGTGCTACAATGGACGGTACAGAGGGTCGCAACCCCGCGAGGGTGAGCAAATCCCATAAAACCGTTCTCAGTTCGGATTGTAGGCTGCAACTCGCCTACATGAAGCCGGAATCGCTAGTAATCGTGGATCAGCATGCCACGGTGAATACGTTCCCGGGCCTTGTACACACCGCCCGTCACACCACGAGAGTTTGTAACACCCGAAGTCGGTGGGGTAACCCTTACGGGAGCCAGCCGCCGAAGGTGGGACAGATGATTGGGGTGAAGTCGTAACAAGGTAGCCGTATCGGAAGGTGCGGCTGGATCACCTCCTTTCTAAGGATAATATCGGAATACAGATCTTTATCTGTATCTTAACGTTTTGCAGTTCAGTTTTGAATGTTCATTTTTATATGAAGATTCAACGCTTGCTCCTGCGATTACTCGTCGCAAAGTGAGCAAAACCTTTGTTCTTTGAAAACTGGATAAAACGACATTGAAACAATAAACAACAAGAAATTCTGTTGTGATTATTTACGTAATCACGACGTGTAAGACTTTTTAACTTTTAGGTTAAGTTAATAAGGGCGCACGGTGAATGCCTTGGCACTAGGAGTCGACGAAGGACGGCACTAACACCGATATGCTTCGGGGAGCTGTAAGTGAGCTTTGATCCGGAGATTTCCGAATGGGGAAACCCACTGTTCGTAATGGAGCAGTACATTTGCGTGAATACATAGCGCATCTGAGACACACCCAGGGAACTGAAACATCTAAGTACCTGGAGGAAGAGAAAGAAAAATCGATTCCCTGAGTAGCGGCGAGCGAAACGGGAATAGCCCAAACCAAGAGGCTTGCCTCTTGGGGTTGTAGGACACTCTACATAGAGTTACAAAGGAATGAGTTAGACGAAGCGATCTGGAAAGGTCCGCAGGATAGGGTAAAAGCCCCGTAGTCCAAAATTCATTCTCTCTTGAGTGTATCCTGAGTACGGCGGAACACGTGAAATTCCGTCGGAATCCGGGAGGACCATCTCCCAAGGCTAAATACTACCTAGTGACCGATAGTGAACCAGTACCGTGAGGGAAAGGTGAAAAGCACCCCGGAAGGGGAGTGAAATAGATCCTGAAACCGTGTGCCTACAAGTAGTTAGAGCCCGTTAATGGGTGATAGCGTGCCTTTTGTAGAATGAACCGGCGAGTTACGATTACATGCAAGGTTAAGTTGAGAAGACGGAGCCGCAGCGAAAGCGAGTCTGAATAGGGCGAATGAGTATGTGGTCGTAGACCCGAAACCAGGTGATCTACCCATGTCCAGGATGAAGGTAAGGTAACACTTACTGGAGGTCCGAACCCACGCACGTTGAAAAGTGCGGGGATGAGGTGTGGGTAGCGGAGAAATTCCAATCGAACCTGGAGATAGCTGGTTCTCTCCGAAATAGCTTTAGGGCTAGCCTCAAACGTTAGAATCTTGGAGGTAGAGCACTGTTTGGACTAGGGGCCCATCCCGGGTTACCGAATTCAGACAAACTCCGAATGCCAATGATTTATGTTTGGGAGTCAGACTGCGAGTGATAAGATCCGTAGTCAAGAGGGAAACAGCCCAGACCACCAGCTAAGGTCCCAAAGTATTTGTTAAGTGGAAAAGGATGTGGCGTTGCTTAGACAACCAGGATGTTGGCTTAGAAGCAGCCATCATTTAAAGAGTGCGTAATAGCTCACTGGTCGAGTGACGCTGCGCCGAAAATGTATCGGGGCTAAACAAATCACCGAAGCTGTGGATTGATACCTTTGGTATCAGTGGTAGGAGAGCGTTCTAAGGGCGTTGAAGTCAGACCGGAAGGACTGGTGGAGCGCTTAGAAGTGAGAATGCCGGTATGAGTAGCGAAAGACGGGTGAGAATCCCGTCCACCGTATGACTAAGGTTTCCTGAGGAAGGCTCGTCCGCTCAGGGTTAGTCGGGACCTAAGCCGAGGCCGATAGGCGTAGGCGATGGATAACAGGTTGATATTCCTGTACCACCAAACCACCGTTTGAGTAATGGGGGGACGCAGAAGGATAGGGTAAGCATGCTGTTGGTTATGCATGTCCAAGCAGTAAGGTGTGAATGTAGGCAAATCCGCATTCTATAACATTGAGCTGTGATGGCGAGGACGTATGTCCGGAGTTCCTGATTTCACACTGCCAAGAAAAGCCTCTAGCGAGGTGATAGGTGCCCGTACCGCAAACCGACACAGGTAGTCGAGGAGAGAATCCTAAGGTGAGCGAGAGAACTCTCGTTAAGGAACTCGGCAAAATGACCCCGTAACTTCGGGAGAAGGGGTGCTCTTTAGGGTGAATAGCCTTGAAGAGCCGCAGTGAATAGGCCCAGGCGACTGTTTAGCAAAAACACAGGTCTCTGCAAAACCGTAAGGTGAAGTATAGGGGCTGACGCCTGCCCGGTGCTGGAAGGTTAAGAGGAGTGCTTAGCGCAAGCGAAGGTGCGAATTGAAGCCCCAGTAAACGGCGGCCGTAACTATAACGGTCCTAAGGTAGCGAAATTCCTTGTCGGGTAAGTTCCGACCCGCACGAAAGGCGTAACGATCTGGGCACTGTCTCAACGAGAGACTCGGTGAAATTATAGTACCTGTGAAGATGCAGGTTACCCGCGACAGGACGGAAAGACCCCGTGGAGCTTTACTATAGCTTGATATTGAATTTTGGTGCAACTTGTACAGGATAGGCAGGAGCCATAGAGCCCGGAGCGCCAGCTTCGGAGGAGGCGTCGGTGGGATACTGCCCTGGTTGTATTGAAATTCTAACCCATACCCGTAACCCGGGTAGGAGACAGTGTCAGGCGGGTAGTTTGACTGGGGCGGTCGCCTCCTAAAGTGTAACGGAGGCGCCCAAAGGTTCCCTCAGAATGGTTGGAAATCATTCGAAGAGTGTAAAGGCAGAAGGGAGCTTGACTGCGAGACCTACAAGTCGAGCAGGGTCGAAAGACGGGCTTAGTGATCCGGTGGTTCCGCATGGAAGGGCCATCGCTCAACGGATAAAAGCTACCCCGGGGATAACAGGCTTATCTCCCCCAAGAGTCCACATCGACGGGGAGGTTTGGCACCTCGATGTCGGCTCATCGCATCCTGGGGCTGTAGTCGGTCCCAAGGGTTGGGCTGTTCGCCCATTAAAGCGGTACGCGAGCTGGGTTCAGAACGTCGTGAGACAGTTCGGTCCCTATCCGTCGTGGGCGTAGGAAATTTGAGAGGAGCTGTCCTTAGTACGAGAGGACCGGGATGGACACACCGCTGGTGTACCAGTTGTTCTGCCAAGAGCATCGCTGGGTAGCTATGTGTGGACGGGATAAGTGCTGAAAGCATCTAAGCACGAAGCCCCCCTCAAGATGAGATTTCCCATTACGCAAGTAAGTAAGATCCCTCAAAGACGATGAGGTAGATAGGTTCGGGGTGGAAGCGTGGCGACACGTGCAGCTGACGAATACTAATCGATCGAGGACTTAACCAAATTTGTTTATCGTAACAATGTCGTTTATCCAGTTTTGAAAGAATAAATTTTTATTAAATAACTCTTGCATTATTCTACAGAGTTGTTATAATAAAACATGTCTTTCAAAAGTATTCAAGTCTAGTGATGATGGCGAAGAGGTCACACCCGTTCCCATACCGAACACGGAAGTTAAGCTCTTCAGCGCCGATGGTAGTTGGGGGTCTCCCCCTGTGAGAGTAGGACGTCGCTGGGCTTGCAATAAAATTATATTTCCCATGGAGGATTAGCTCAGCTGGGAGAGCATCTGCCTTACAAGCAGAGGGTCGGCGGTTCGAGCCCGTCATCCTCCACCATATATTTACTCCTGCCGGAGTAGCTCAACTGGTAGAGCAACTGACTTGTAATCAGTAGGTTGAGGGTTCAAGTCCTTTCTCCGGCACCATTTTTCGAGCCATTAGCTCAGTTGGTAGAGCATCTGACTTTTAATCAGAGGGTCGTAGGTTCGAATCCTACATGGCTCATCACTTTTTATAGTGAATATATATTGCGGGTGTGGCGGAACTGGCAGACGCACTAGACTTAGGATCTAGCGCCGCAAGGCGTGGGGGTTCGACTCCCTTCACCCGCACCATTTAATTTAATAACCGAGCGGAAGTAGTTCAGTGGTAGAACACCACCTTGCCAAGGTGGGGGTCGCGAGTTCGAACCTCGTCTTCCGCTCCAAAGATTCATTAAAGTGCCGGGGTGGCGGAACTGGCAGACGCACAGGACTTAAAATCCTGCGGTAGGTGACTACCGTACCGGTTCGATTCCGGTCCTCGGCACCACTTTTATGAAACATTGCGCTCGTAGCTCAATTGGATAGAGCACTTGACTACGAATCAAGAGGTTGCAGGTTCGAGTCCTGCCGAGCGCACCATATAACGGGAAGTAGCTCAGCTTGGTAGAGCACTTGGTTTGGGACCAAGGGGTCGCAGGTTCGAATCCTGTCTTCCCGACCAGTTATTATTTTAGGGGCCTTAGCTCAGCTGGGAGAGCGCCTGCCTTGCACGCAGGAGGTCAGCGGTTCGATCCCGCTAGGCTCCACCATGAACATTGAAAACTGAACATGCAAAACGTTAAGACATACAGCTTATCAGCTAACTTGTTAGAATGATAAGCAAAACAATTTTGACATCATTTAATGATGATGCCAGCAAAACAAAATGAGCTTTTTAAGTTCTCTATTATGGAGAGTTTGATCCTGGCTCAGGACGAACGCTGGCGGCATGCCTAATACATGCAAGTCGAGCGAATGACGAAGAAGCTTGCTTCTTCTGATTTAGCGGCGGACGGGTGAGTAACACGTGGGCAACCTGCCCTGTAGATTGGGATAACTCCGGGAAACCGGGGCTAATACCGAATAATCCATTTCCTCACATGGGGAAATGTTAAAAGACGGTCTCGGCTGTCACTACAGGATGGGCCCGCGGCGCATTAGCTAGTTGGTGAGGTAACGGCTCACCAAGGCGACGATGCGTAGCCGACCTGAGAGGGTGATCGGCCACACTGGGACTGAGACACGGCCCAGACTCCTACGGGAGGCAGCAGTAGGGAATCTTCCACAATGGACGAAAGTCTGATGGAGCAATGCCGCGTGAGTGAAGAAGGTTTTCGGATCGTAAAACTCTGTTGTGAGGGAAGAACAAGTACGAGAGTAACTGCTCGTACCTTGACGGTACCTCATTAGAAAGCCACGGCTAACTACGTGCCAGCAGCCGCGGTAATACGTAGGTGGCAAGCGTTGTCCGGAATTATTGGGCGTAAAGCGCGCGCAGGCGGTCCTTTAAGTCTGATGTGAAATCCCACGGCTCAACCGTGGAAGGTCATTGGAAACTGGGGGACTTGAGTACAGAAGAGGAAAGCGGAATTCCAAGTGTAGCGGTGAAATGCGTAGAGATTTGGAGGAACACCAGTGGCGAAGGCGGCTTTCTGGTCTGTAACTGACGCTGAGGCGCGAAAGCGTGGGGAGCAAACAGGATTAGATACCCTGGTAGTCCACGCCGTAAACGATGAGTGCTAAGTGTTAGGGGGTTTCCGCCCCTTAGTGCTGCAGCTAACGCATTAAGCACTCCGCCTGGGGAGTACGGTCGCAAGACTGAAACTCAAAGGAATTGACGGGGGCCCGCACAAGCGGTGGAGCATGTGGTTTAATTCGAAGCAACGCGAAGAACCTTACCAGGTCTTGACATCCCGCTGACCGCTCTAGAGATAGAGTTTTCCCTTCGGGGACAGCGGTGACAGGTGGTGCATGGTTGTCGTCAGCTCGTGTCGTGAGATGTTGGGTTAAGTCCCGCAACGAGCGCAACCCTTGATCTTAGTTGCCAGCATTTAGTTGGGCACTCTAAGGTGACTGCCGGTGATAAACCGGAGGAAGGTGGGGATGACGTCAAATCATCATGCCCCTTATGACCTGGGCTACACACGTGCTACAATGGACGGTACAGAGGGTCGCAACCCCGCGAGGGTGAGCAAATCCCATAAAACCGTTCTCAGTTCGGATTGTAGGCTGCAACTCGCCTACATGAAGCCGGAATCGCTAGTAATCGTGGATCAGCATGCCACGGTGAATACGTTCCCGGGCCTTGTACACACCGCCCGTCACACCACGAGAGTTTGTAACACCCGAAGTCGGTGGGGTAACCCTTACGGGAGCCAGCCGCCGAAGGTGGGACAGATGATTGGGGTGAAGTCGTAACAAGGTAGCCGTATCGGAAGGTGCGGCTGGATCACCTCCTTTCTAAGGATAATATCGGAATACAGATTTTTATCTGTATCTTAACGTTTTGCAGTTCAGTTTTGAATGTTCATATTAATATATGGAAATTCAAAGAGGGCCTATAGCTCAGCTGGTTAGAGCGCACGCCTGATAAGCGTGAGGTCGATGGTTCGAGTCCATTTAGGCCCACCATACCCTTTTTTTGTTTCGGGGCCTTAGCTCAGCTGGGAGAGCGCCTGCCTTGCACGCAGGAGGTCAGCGGTTCGATCCCGCTAGGCTCCACCAAAAATTTATAATTTGCTTCTGCGATTATTCGTCGCAAAGGGCAAAACCTTTGTTCTTTGAAAACTGGATAAAACGACATTGAAACAATAAACAACAAGAAATTCTGTTGTGATTATTTACGTAATCATGACGTGTAAGACTTTTTAACTTTTAGGTTAAGTTAATAAGGGCGCACGGTGAATGCCTTGGCACTAGGAGTCGACGAAGGACGGCACTAACACCGATATGCTTCGGGGAGCTGTAAGTGAGCTTTGATCCGGAGATTTCCGAATGGGGAAACCCACTGTTCGTAATGGAGCAGTACATTTGCGTGAATACATAGCGCATCTGAGACACACCCAGGGAACTGAAACATCTAAGTACCTGGAGGAAGAGAAAGAAAAATCGATTCCCTGAGTAGCGGCGAGCGAAACGGGAATAGCCCAAACCAAGAGGCTTGCCTCTTGGGGTTGTAGGACACTCTACATAGAGTTACAAAGGAATGAGTTAGACGAAGCGATCTGGAAAGGTCCGCAGGATAGGGTAAAAGCCCCGTAGTCCAAAATTCATTCTCTCTTGAGTGTATCCTGAGTACGGCGGAACACGTGAAATTCCGTCGGAATCCGGGAGGACCATCTCCCAAGGCTAAATACTACCTAGTGACCGATAGTGAACCAGTACCGTGAGGGAAAGGTGAAAAGCACCCCGGAAGGGGAGTGAAATAGATCCTGAAACCGTGTGCCTACAAGTAGTTAGAGCCCGTTAATGGGTGATAGCGTGCCTTTTGTAGAATGAACCGGCGAGTTACGATTACATGCAAGGTTAAGTTGAGAAGACGGAGCCGCAGCGAAAGCGAGTCTGAATAGGGCGAATGAGTATGTGGTCGTAGACCCGAAACCAGGTGATCTACCCATGTCCAGGATGAAGGTAAGGTAACACTTACTGGAGGTCCGAACCCACGCACGTTGAAAAGTGCGGGGATGAGGTGTGGGTAGCGGAGAAATTCCAATCGAACCTGGAGATAGCTGGTTCTCTCCGAAATAGCTTTAGGGCTAGCCTCAAACGTTAGAATCTTGGAGGTAGAGCACTGTTTGGACTAGGGGCCCATCCCGGGTTACCGAATTCAGACAAACTCCGAATGCCAATGATTTATGTTTGGGAGTCAGACTGCGAGTGATAAGATCCGTAGTCAAGAGGGAAACAGCCCAGACCACCAGCTAAGGTCCCAAAGTATTTGTTAAGTGGAAAAGGATGTGGCGTTGCTTAGACAACCAGGATGTTGGCTTAGAAGCAGCCATCATTTAAAGAGTGCGTAATAGCTCACTGGTCGAGTGACGCTGCGCCGAAAATGTATCGGGGCTAAACAAATCACCGAAGCTGTGGATTGATACCTTTGGTATCAGTGGTAGGAGAGCGTTCTAAGGGCGTTGAAGTCAGACCGGAAGGACTGGTGGAGCGCTTAGAAGTGAGAATGCCGGTATGAGTAGCGAAAGACGGGTGAGAATCCCGTCCACCGTATGACTAAGGTTTCCTGAGGAAGGCTCGTCCGCTCAGGGTTAGTCGGGACCTAAGCCGAGGCCGATAGGCGTAGGCGATGGATAACAGGTTGATATTCCTGTACCACCAAACCACCGTTTGAGTAATGGGGGGACGCAGAAGGATAGGGTAAGCATGCTGTTGGTTATGCATGTCCAAGCAGTAAGGTGTGAATGTAGGCAAATCCGCATTCTATAACATTGAGCTGTGATGGCGAGGACGTATGTCCGGAGTTCCTGATTTCACACTGCCAAGAAAAGCCTCTAGCGAGGTGATAGGTGCCCGTACCGCAAACCGACACAGGTAGTCGAGGAGAGAATCCTAAGGTGAGCGAGAGAACTCTCGTTAAGGAACTCGGCAAAATGACCCCGTAACTTCGGGAGAAGGGGTGCTCTTTAGGGTGAATAGCCTTGAAGAGCCGCAGTGAATAGGCCCAGGCGACTGTTTAGCAAAAACACAGGTCTCTGCAAAACCGTAAGGTGAAGTATAGGGGCTGACGCCTGCCCGGTGCTGGAAGGTTAAGAGGAGTGCTTAGCGCAAGCGAAGGTGCGAATTGAAGCCCCAGTAAACGGCGGCCGTAACTATAACGGTCCTAAGGTAGCGAAATTCCTTGTCGGGTAAGTTCCGACCCGCACGAAAGGCGTAACGATCTGGGCACTGTCTCAACGAGAGACTCGGTGAAATTATAGTACCTGTGAAGATGCAGGTTACCCGCGACAGGACGGAAAGACCCCGTGGAGCTTTACTATAGCTTGATATTGAATTTTGGTGCAACTTGTACAGGATAGGCAGGAGCCATAGAGCCCGGAGCGCCAGCTTCGGAGGAGGCGTCGGTGGGATACTGCCCTGGTTGTATTGAAATTCTAACCCATACCCGTAACCCGGGTAGGAGACAGTGTCAGGCGGGTAGTTTGACTGGGGCGGTCGCCTCCTAAAGTGTAACGGAGGCGCCCAAAGGTTCCCTCAGAATGGTTGGAAATCATTCGAAGAGTGTAAAGGCAGAAGGGAGCTTGACTGCGAGACCTACAAGTCGAGCAGGGTCGAAAGACGGGCTTAGTGATCCGGTGGTTCCGCATGGAAGGGCCATCGCTCAACGGATAAAAGCTACCCCGGGGATAACAGGCTTATCTCCCCCAAGAGTCCACATCGACGGGGAGGTTTGGCACCTCGATGTCGGCTCATCGCATCCTGGGGCTGTAGTCGGTCCCAAGGGTTGGGCTGTTCGCCCATTAAAGCGGTACGCGAGCTGGGTTCAGAACGTCGTGAGACAGTTCGGTCCCTATCCGTCGTGGGCGTAGGAAATTTGAGAGGAGCTGTCCTTAGTACGAGAGGACCGGGATGGACACACCGCTGGTGTACCAGTTGTTCTGCCAAGAGCATCGCTGGGTAGCTATGTGTGGACGGGATAAGTGCTGAAAGCATCTAAGCACGAAGCCCCCCTCAAGATGAGATTTCCCATTACGCAAGTAAGTAAGATCCCTCAAAGACGATGAGGTAGATAGGTTCGGGGTGGAAGCGTGGCGACACGTGCAGCTGACGAATACTAATCGATCGAGGACTTAACCAAATTTGTTTCAGTTCCAATGTCGTTTATCCAGTTTTGAGTGAACAAACACTCTATATATGAGGGTTTCAAGATACAAGCAGTGCTAGGAAACAAGTGAGAGAAAGAAGGAACGTACTAACGTACGTGACTGACGGATCGAATGAAGTTGACAACGCAATGCGCCGTATATTGAAAGCCGAATGAGTCTAGTGATGATGGCGAAGAGGTCACACCCGTTCCCATACCGAACACGGAAGTTAAGCTCTTCAGCGCCGATGGTAGTTGGGGGTCTCCCCCTGTGAGAGTAGGACGTCGCTGGGCACCAAAGAAAAGTCGTTACCGAATTATCGGTAGCGACTTTTTTTATTTGTAGAGTAATTCAGCCCTGTTGGGAATTAATCACTGTTGATTTGGTATTAAAAAGAACGACAGCTGACGAATCTCAGTTGGTTGCTATCGAGGATTAAATAGTTGATCTACTCCACTTACTTACAAACAAACTCTCTTTTATTGTATAGTGTACACTTTTAATTCGTAGAATAAATTATCTATGATTGCACTAGATTAGCATGAGGTAAGTGGTATTAAACTAAGTAGAGGTCCATAATAGTAATTGTACAAAAGTAAATAAACTAAACAATAGGAGCCACAACAATATAAATCACTTGCCGAATGGGAAAGAAGGAGACACAATATAGGTGAAGAGGGGGGTTATATGTGGTTGTAATATTAGCAGTAGATGATGATATGCATACGTTAGAGTTAATATCAATTTTTTTATCAAACACAGGGTATCGAGTTGTAAAGGCAAGAAATGGGAAAGAAGGGTTAGCATTAATCGAAAAGGAAATGCCTGATCTTGCAATAGTTGACGTGATGATGCCAGAGATGGATGGTTTAACGCTAACAAAGATTATTCGAGAACAGTATGATTTTCCAATTCTATTACTAACAGCAAAAGGACGTCTAGAAGATAAAGAAAAGGGCTACTTAGCAGGATCGGATGACTATTTAGTAAAGCCCTTTGAACCGAAAGAGTTGTTATTTCGTATCCGCGCAATATTAAGAAGATACGACAAAACAAGTGATGCCAATATACAAGTAGGAAATATGTTGATCAATAGAAAGAGCTTTGTGGTGCAAATAGGGGAAGAGATACTAGTCCTACCTTTAAAGGAATTTGAATTGCTTTCTAAGCTTGCGTCGAAACCAAACCAAGTCTTTACTCGTGATCAATTAATCGAAGCGGTATGGGGGATTGATTTTGAAGGGGAAGAACAAACATTAAGTGTACATATAAAACGGATACGGGAACGATTAGCCAAAACGCAAACAGATATAGAGATTAAGACGGTTCGGGGAATGGGATATAAATTAGAAGGAATGCATGTATGAAAACCTTATATAGTAAATTTGTCTGGATGACACTCCTTATTATGTTTGCAAGTGGGACAATAGGTTTTATGATTGTAAATACGTTTTATCATCAAAATTTGAAAGAGAAAAATGATGAGAAAAATGTAGAAGTAGCTAACTCTATAGTAGAGCTTATCGAATCTTCTAATGTATATAGCATAGAGTCACTTCTACAGACAATTGGAGATACTGGGTACCAGATATATATTGTAAGTGAGGACGGCGAAGAGAGCTTTTATGGTGGGGATTTCAGGGCTCGTGAAATTAGTGATTCTATTGTGAAGAAAGTTCTAAATGGCGAGGTATATCATGGAATGCGAGAGTTTCCAAAGGAGACGTTTATAACTGGATACTTTTCAAATGAATTAACAAATACAGTAGGGATCCCATTCACGTATGAGGATAAAAGTTACGCACTTTTTCAAAGACCTAATATTAAATTTCTATTTAATGAAATTCATCTCCTTTTAGGAGGACTTGCAGGAGCAATGATATTCATTAGCGTTATTGCTATGTTAATCGTTGCCAAAAGGATGATTGATCCTCTAACAAAACTGACGATTGCTACAAATAAAATTGCGAATGAAGATTTCCAAGTGCCAATACTAGTAAACCAACGAGACGAAATTGGTCAATTGGCGGACAGCTTCCGGAATATGGTGAAGCAATTGGAAGCTAGTGACCGCTATAAAAAAGATTTTATCGCTAGAGTGTCGCATGATTTTCAAACACCATTATTAAATATACAAGGATATGCTGCTTTGCTAGAGAGTGGGGATTTAAATGGAAATTACGCAGAAATCATTCAAAAAGAAGCAAAGCGTTTATCGGGATTAATGAAGCAATTATTATTACTTACCTCATTCGATCAAGCGAATACTCGAACGAAAAAAGAGTTATTTCAACTGGACGACCAATTGAAACAAGTTGTGTTGAAATTTAGATGGCTATTAGATGAAAAGGATATTTCCATCAAATTGCATTTGAAAAAAGTAGAGGTATTGGGAGATAGAGAGATGTTAGAATACGTCTGGGAAAATCTCATTTCTAATGCGATTAAATACAATTACTCTCCGGGAGAAATACAAGTAGAAATGACAGAAACTACGGAAAATGTGCAAGTTATCATACAAGACACTGGTATCGGAAACAAAAATACGGACTATGGACAATGGACGGAACGATTTTACCGAGAGGATGCAGCGAGATCTACACAAATCGAGGGCAGTGGGCTAGGTCTTGCAATTGTAAAGGAAGTCATTCAGTCGCATAATGGCATGCTTTCATTTGAAAATGTAGAACCCCATGGAACAAAGGTGTACGTCCAACTAAAGAAGATGTAATTCCCCGTTCATCTTCTGTTCACTTTCGAAATGTATAGTTACCCCTGTAAGGAAATTTAATAGGGGGTAGCGAAATGAAAAACAAGCGTACTTGGCTTATAACTTTAACGAGTTGGTTAGTTATAGTAGTATTACTTTCTTTTCTTGCACCATCCAGTAAAGAAGTTGCAAGTACATCCAAAAATGCTGGTCTTCCAGAAACTGCTTTATCCATTCAAGCTGATAAAGTAGTAAAAGAAAATTTCTCTAGTAGTGAGGGGATACCTCTCCTAATAGTTTTTGAAAAAAATAAGGCTGCCACAGATGAAGAAATACAAAGCATTCTTACATTAGTGGAGAAGAATTATCCAGGTATACCGAAGTTTTCAAAAATCCCTATGGAGCAACGAAATTCTTTTGTGTCTGAAGATAAGAAGACATTCTTTGTGCCATTAATTTTAGAAGGACAATTAGAAAGTAAAGAGATTCATGCGCAAGTGAAAGAGATTAAAAAGAATGTATCTAACATTATCCCATCAGGTTTTACTATTTATTATACGGGACCGGCTGGTATAGCAAGCGATACAATTGAGCTATTTTCACAAGCTGATGTAGTTTTACTTCTAGCAACTGTAGGGATTATTTTTATACTATTAATCATTATTTATCGCTCATTCATTCTTGCTATCATTCCACTAATTGGCGCTGGAATTGTATATGGTGTAGTGGATCGACTGATAGGACTAACTGGTAAATTTACTTCTATAACGATTGAAAACCAAGCACTTTCCATCATGATGATTTTATTGTTTGCCGTTATTACCGACTATTCTCTACTACTTTATGCTCGTTATAAGGAAGAGCAGGATATGAGAATAGCACTTGCTAAAACAAGAGAAACTATCCTGTTTAGTGGTGGTACTATTTTAGCAGGAGTAGCAACACTTGCCTTTGCTATTTATGAACCGTACCGTAATTTTGCCCCAGTGTTTGCAATTGCAGTAGTCATCATGCTAATCGCGGGACTTACATTATTGCCAGCTTTGTTTGCACTTGTAAAAACACCGAAAAAGAAAGAAAAAACAACAAAGCTTTGGGCAAATGCGGGAAATGTAAGTACGAAAAAGCCTTGGAAAGTAGCAATACCAATTTTGTTACTACTAGGTATTGGCACATGGCATGCAACGACAATTATCTATTCATACGATTTACTGGCATCTTTCCCAGAAGAGTTGTCTTCAAGAGAAGGTTTTACAAAGTTAGGGGAGGCATTTTCGGAAGGTGAAATAGCACCAACAACGATTCTCATAAAATCAAAAGACGAGAAAGTGACTGCAGATATTCAAGAGAAATTAGAAGATAGACCGATGGTAAGTCAGGTACGACCTTCGACTTCAGAAAGCGAAAAGTACACAAAGTTTTCTATCATATTAAAAGCGAATCCTTATAGCAAAGAAGCTTTAAATGAATTGGAAATGATAAGAGATGAATTGGAAAGCCAACATGTTTTAGTAAGTGGAGAGACAGTAAAGCAAGTGGATATTCGGGATATTAATAATAGAGATACATTACTCGTAATGGGGTTAATGACGGTATTGATTGGATTAATGCTTGCTTTCCAAACTAAATCGATTCGGGCATCTTTGTTAATGATGTTATCCATTTTATTGTCATTCGGGGCGGCTTTAGGATTCTCTACATGGATTTTCGATGTGTTCTTTGGTTATACGTCGTTTAGTTATCGAATCCCGCTTTACACATTTGTATTTTTAGTGGCACTAGGTGTGGACTACTCAATTATGTTAATGAGTAGGTTGAAAGAAGAACGAAAACAGTATGACGAACAGGAAGCAATTGCGAAAGCGGTTGAAAAAACAGGCGGTGTTATTTCTTCGGCAGGGTTAATACTTGCTGCTACATTTGCTGTTTTAATATCGCAGCCAGTCATGGAGCTTAAACTATTTGGTTTTGCTGTCGCGATTGGTGTACTGCTGGATACGTTTATCGTTCGACCATTATTATTACCAGCGTTATTAATAATTACAAATAGGGGGAAATGACAATGCAAGAAAAATGGAGTTTACGACTAGTTAGGTTTGGAGCATTATTTGGATTATTGGGAGCTTACCTTGGTTCTCATATGGCTGGGGCGGGATCTTATGCACTTCGTCCAATTCATGCACATATATTATTGGTTGGATGGTTATCGTTATTTGTTTATGGGCTATTTTATAAGTTGTATAAGATTAAGTCTCCTAAGTTAGTAGCAATCCATGGCTGGTCCGCTATAATTGGGGCGATTGGATTGACATTAGGTATGTATTTACAGTTTATACACCCTTTCCAAGTAAATGAGACGGTTGCGTTAATCACGTATATTGTAGGTGGAACGATATTGTTGATCAGTTTTGCTATATTTGTTTTAGTGACTTTTAGAGTAGAAAAAGGTAGAAGCGCAGTCTAATCTGTGCTTCTGCTTTTTTTATTTTTAATTTAATGACCTTCCAATTAATGTATACTTTTAAATAACTGAAATAATATATCAACATTTGAAAGAGTGTACCAAATAATTTGAGTATTAGTTGTAGTTTTTCCCTACTACTTTTTTCTACTTTCATTAGTTTTTATGAAGGATCACAAATATTAACAAATACTTTGGTGTGGAGCATACAGCGACTTTTTCTCATTGGATAAACGGAGATACGACTGTTTCTAGTGATATTTTAACAATTGATTATTTGGTATATACAGCAAAACATTCTACCTTCTTTCCACTGCTAATGTTGAGTTCGCTAAGTACAATTTTTTCAACTAGTTTTTGGTTGTTAAAAAACAATCAAAAAGTGACAGTTACTTTTTGTATGATAGTAGTAGCATTCGCAATCGTTATATTAATCGTCCTGAAAGACTCGCCTACAATTGGATTGCATTTAATTTCCATGTTTTTTGGTATACTAATAATCTTTTCAATGATAATGACTTTTTGGACCGGCAAAAACTATAAAAAAGATGAATACTATATTAGTGAAGTGTGATATTTTATCATTCTTTACACACCAATCGGCTTCTGTTATATTAGTCATATAACAGAGGTGGGGGGATTGTATGAGGAGACAGCGAATTGTTTTTTCTTTAATAGCTATGGTCTTTTTATTACTTGCAGCGTGTAGTAAGGAAAAAGAGGAGGCATCAGAGATGAGTTCATTAGAAAATATAGAAGGTGTATGGGAAGGGTCTATTAATATACCCGAACAACCCCTGCCAATTATTGTTGAATTCGAAAAAGACAAAGGAACGATTAGTATTCCAGTACAAGGATTAAACGAATATCCACTCACAGGTGTGAAATTAGAAGAACCGGACGTGTTTTTTAATATGAATATTCAAGGCCAGAAGTTAACGTTTGATGGTAAAGTCGAACAAGAAAAAATTACCGGAACTTTCACTCAGCAAGGGCAAACTTTCCCTTTTGATTTGGTGAAGGGAAGTAAAGAGGAGGAAGTAGAAAAAGATCGTTTGGTGGAAGTGAAGGTCCAGGATGGAACGATGTCTGGGCAGCTAGAAATCCCTCAAGGGGATGGACCTTTCCCTCTTATGGTCGTCATTGCTGGTTCTGGTCCTACTGATCGAAACGGAAACTCAATTGCATTGCCCGGAAAAAATAATAGTTTGAAAATGCTCGCGGAGGATTTAGCGGTAAATGGTGTGGCAACTATCCGCTACGACAAGCGTGGTGTTGGAAAAAATGCAAGTTTGGCAGGCAAAGAAGAAGATTTGCGATTTGACCAATACATTGATGATGCTGCTGCATGGGTACAATTCGCAAAAAATGATAAACGTTTTTCAAAGATTGGAATAATCGGTCATAGTGAAGGTTCCCTTATTGGAATGGTGGCTAGCCAAAAAGTAGATACGGACGTATTCATTTCCATTGCTGGAGCAGGAAGACCAATCGATCAGATTCTCCTTGAACAACTCAAAGCACAACTTCCAGCAAACCTAATGGAAGAGTCCACCGATATTCTGGAAAAATTAAAACAAGGTGAGCAAGTGAAAACAATAAGTCAGGAATTGCAAAGCGTGTTCCGATCATCGGTACAACCATATATGATATCTTGGCTAAAATATGACCCAGCTGAGCAACTGCAAAAGTTAAATGGACCAGTACTTATAGTGAATGGAAATCTCGATATTCAAGTCCCTGTGAAAGATGCAGAGCTATTACATCAAACGAAAAAAGATTCTGAAATACTTATTGTTGATAAGATGAATCATATATTGAAAGAAGCGCCTGCCGATCGAGAAGGAAATATCGCTACGTATTCAAATCCTAATCTTCCATTAGCGAACGGGTTAGTGGATGGTATAGTCGATTTCTTGCAAGAACATGTAAAATGAAGTAATGTTTGAACACAATGCTGAACTTTTTGGAGTTCAGCGTTTTTACTATAGGGGGAAAATGGGATGAGAAAAAGTCATATCCGACTAGATGGAGGTTTTCATAACGAGGTTTATTATATTGAGGAAAAAGATAAAGTAGTAAGAGTGTCTAATGCTAGAAAAACGAAGGAAATGGTTTTACAGGAAATTGAGTGGATGAATTTCTTATACGAACAGGAGGTTGCTGTTCCTAAGCCTGAAATGCATGTGGAAGATGAAAACGGGCAAGTAAGGACATATTTCGAGTACGTAAAAGGCGATATGATGGATGTGAAAAACGTTTTACATTGGAATGAAGAAGTATTTGAACAATGGGGAAAGACCTTAGGAAAGATGCATGCTCTATCTAAAATTTTCAAAGTAGTAAAAATACATCGACCTATTTGGACAGTTGAGAATACTGATGTGTTTGGTATTAGGGCAAACTTATCCTCATGGTTAAAGGAACTTTACGACAGACTGATGCAAAATCTATGTGAATTTGATAGCACAGAAAGCACATTTGGTCTGATTCATAATGATTTTCATCAAGGGAATCTAATCATTACAAAGGATGGAACTATTACAACGATTGACTTTGATGATTGTGCATTTAATTGGCATGCACAAGATATTGCGGTTGCCTTCTATCATGCATATTGGCAACATAGTTCTTACAATGGCGAAACAAAAGCTTTTCCAAAGACATTTATGAATCATTTTTTTACGGGGTATCAATCGGAAAGTTTGCTTCATGAGGACATTGTCAAACAAATTCCTATATTCCTAAAGATAAGGGAGATTTTTTTATACCAGCTATTTAATAGTAAATGGGATAAGAACAATTTGGAGGAATGGCAAAAGTATACTTTGTTAGACTTGGAAGAAAAGATTAAAAATAACAATCCATATGCTGGAATTAGTGATTTTTCAATCTATCTATAAATTTAAAAAACAAAAAGAGCCTAAATTCCTGTGCGAATTAGACTCTTTTTAACTGTATATCAAGTAGATTATAAAGCAGTTTTCCGTTTTTTGTTTTTCGAAATTGTAGCGAGCGTTGGAATACACATACCAACTAAAATCACGATTATTCCTAAAACTTGTAGCCATGATAATGCCTCGCTCAATACGAGTACCGAAACAATTACGGCAACAGGTAACTCCATCGCACTTAATATAGAAGAAACTGCGCCACCCACTTTAGGTACTGCAATTACAAAGAAGTAGATTGGAATAATGATACCTAACAATCCAAGAGCTAGTCCATAAAATAGTAGTGGTTCTGTAAAGAGTTTTCCGTTCCATATTATTTCTGGGTTTTGGAAGATAGCGATCATAATCATTGCGATAAAAGAGACGAATAATAGACGGGTAGTTGTATTCATGCCCTCGACTTGCTTTGTGTTAACATTCATATTTAAGGAGAATGAAACTGCAGCGGCAAAACCATAAACCCAACCTCTCCAGTCGATTCTACTCAAATCAACATCAAGAACACCAGCTGCTAAAATCGTTCCGACAAATAAAATAATAAGCGAAATAACTTCTGGTCTTGTTGGTAACCGTTTTCTTAAAATACAATCGATTAACGTTCCAATCCATGTAAATTGGAATAGCATAACAACTGCAAGGGAGGCAGGTAAGTATATAAGCGACATCCCATAAACAATTCCTGTAGTAGCGGTAAATATACCAGCTAATAAAATAATCTTAAAACCTCCATATAACCGTGGAAGTTTTCGTTGAGTAATTAGGTAAAAAATTAGAGCCAACATAAATCCTACAATATATTGACTAGAAATCGCTTCAGAGGCTGTGTATCCATCTCCGATTGCTAGTTTAACCATAGTTGATAAAGTCCCATAACTGCTTGCTGCAAAAACAACCATTAGGGGATAAATCCATAATTTCATATAAGTTTCTCCTTTAATCTGCACCTACAGTTTTCACCATATGATGAAAAGGCTCACCAATAATTGTCCAAGGACATAGGGTATCAAATCCTAGACGATTATACAAGCGAATTGCAGCATCTTTTTCAAGCTCCACATTCAAGGATAATATACCACCACCTGAATTCTTCACTAATTGTTCTGCATAGCTTAATAATTTCGTGCCTATCCCATGACCACGGTATGTCGGATCAACTACAACAGTGTCGATATACCACTCACCAGGGGCAGTTTCAGGGTCTATTGTGACAACAGCACCCTTTTTGTTAGATAAATATGCTTCTAAATTTGCATCTAGAATAATTGCCTGTTCCGCAGTATAAAACACCAATACTCCCGCAACATGTCCATTCATTTCAGCAATATACGTATTTAAATAGGAATGTCGATTATCCGTCTTTGTAAATAATTGTATGAATTCTTTAGTAATGGCAGTTTCTTCTGTTTCTCCAGTCATCTGCATAGAGATGTCTCCAATGGCTTCCATTATTAGTGGAATAGCCTCAGTTGCATCTTCTTTGTAAGCTTTTCTGATTAATATTTCCATTATATATTCACCTTCCAACTGTTCATTATACCATAGTGTTTCTTAAAGTACCTAAGGGCAATATAGGGTATGTAATAATAGAAATATTAAGAAACTAATTGAAACTTTTCTGTTCTATATTCAGTAGAATAGTGAAAAGTTAAAAGGAGGAGTGACAATGAACTGGGATTCAATACCTTGGATGCTCATCTTACCAGTGCTTATCATTCAACTATTATTAGTAATTATTGCAGTGATTGATTTGTTACGGGTAAAGCACACTAATGGACCGAAGTGGATGTGGGCACTTATTATTATTGTTATCAATATTATTGGACCTGTTATTTATTTTATAGTGGGGAGACGAAATGAATGAAAACATTACTTCATGTGCAAGGGCTAACAAAGGAATATGGGAAAGAAAAAGCAGTAAATGAGGTTACTTTTTCACTAAATAAAAATACTGCAACTGCGTTGATTGGACCGAATGGTGCTGGTAAGACGACCACGTTATCTATGCTAGCGGGACTCTTACGACAAACAAGTGGAACAGTAGAGATTAATAGCGATATGAAAAGAGACTTTCGAAGAGAAATAGGCTTTTTGCCACAGTATCCGCAATTTTACTCATGGTTAACAGCACTTGAATTTACTGAAATGGTAGCGAAGTTAAGTGGGTTAGACGGAAAATTTGCTAAATCGCAAGCTGAAAGAACATTAGACTTTGTTGGCTTAGGAGATGCGAAAAACAAAAAAACAGGGACGTTTTCGGGTGGTATGAAACAACGACTAGGATTAGCGCAAGCAATTGTGCATAAACCAGGATTGCTATTGCTAGATGAGCCTGTATCCGCATTAGATCCAGTGGGCAGACGAGAAATTTTGAATCTACTAAAAGAACTGCAAGAACATACAACTATTTTATATTCCACTCATATTTTAAATGATGCAGAAGAAATGACCGATCAGCTGTTGTTTTTAAGAAAAGGGCAATTAGTGGAGCAAGGATCGTTAAAGGAAGTAAGAGACAAGTATGCGAATCCATTATTTAAAATTCTCTTTTCGGACTCGGAGGAAGCAGCAAAGTTTATCGAAATCGCTCCATGGCCTGCTAGACAAGAAAACGAGGTTGTTTTTATACATCTTGAGGAAAACAAACCAATGATGAATGAAGTCTTACATGTACTTGCTAATAGCAATCTGCGATTATCAAAAGTAGAGCGAGCATCAGCCAGCTTAGAAGAAATATTTTTACAGGTGGTGAATAAGCATGAATAATTTCTCTATACTATTTCAAAAAGAGTGGCGTGAAAATGTTCGAAACTTTAAAATTCTATGGATACCCCTAGTGTTTATCTTATTTGGTATTTCCGAACCGTTAACCTATTATTATCTACCACAAATATTAAATGCAGTCGGAAATATGCCAAGTGATATGGTTTTTCAGCTTCCCGAGTACACACCTGAACAAATAATTATGTCTACAATTGGTCAGTATCAATTTATTGGAATGTTAATTGTAGCATTTGGATTTGCTGGAATCATTGCTAGGGAGCGCAAAAATGGAACGTCAACTATGTTATATGTAAGACCGATTTCTTATACCGGTTATGTGTTTAGTAAGTTAGCTATTATGGGCATCTTAATTATAGGAAGCGCATGTATCGGCCTGTTGGCAAATGTCTACTATACGTATATTTTGTATGGTGCAGTAGATGCGTTTACGTTTATTGGGTTCCTAGGAACGTATAGTATATGGTTGTTATTTGCTATTAGTGTTGTTATTTGTTCCAGTGCAGCTTTTTCTACAGGAATAGCTTCTGTTATATCGATTTTTTTGTTAGTAGTCGTCCAATTAGTGGATGGTCTGTTAGGTGCTTACTGGACCATTTCACCTTGGAAGTTACCGATGTATGCAGGGCAAATATTAAGTGAAAATATAGACAAAACACCATTTTTCTGGAGTTTAACTATAACTTTAGTGGTAGTAGTGTTGTTATTAGTAGGAGCAGTTTATATAGCTAAACGAAATGTAGCTAAAGCAAAAATATAATGGTGGGGTGATTTAGGTGGTAGCTCGTAATTCTGATCGATTTATTGTATCCTACAACCGAATAGACCAATTGATGAAAGACCTGATTGGTACGAATGAGCATATGGCATTTTTTCGGTTAATTGATTTTGCTAAAAAGAAAAATGCCATTATTAGAAGGTACGAGGCAGATTTACGAGAATTCGGGGATTTAAGAAATGCCATTATACATCATCGAACCTCTTTGGAATTTGCCATTGCTGAACCGCATGACGAAGTTGTGGCAAAAATGGAGGAAATAGAAGGAGCATTAGCTAAACCGATTACAGTTGCTCAAATGTTCCGGACAAATGTGACGATCTTTCAAGAGACCGATTCACTCAGCTACGCTTTAAAAGTGATCAAAGATAAAAAGTACAATCAGTTCCCTGTTTATATAGGGAAGACCTTTAAAGGACTTATCACCCCGGTAGGCATTACTATGTGGATGGCAAGTAAAGTGGATTCTGAATCCTTTTCGAGAAAAAGAACAATGTTGTCGGAAATACTAGCTCATGAAAGCAATAGAGATAATCATAGATTTATACATGCGCAGACATCCGTTTTTGAAGCAGTAGAAATATTTAAATCCTCCGTAATACGTGGAAGACGCCTAGAAGCACTTCTTATAACGGAAGATGGAAAAGCTAGTGATAAATTAATTGGAATTATAACTCCTATGAGTTTATTGAAGGTGGAATAATTCAAATAAGGTAGTCTTTTTCTTGGGAACGGTCATAATATTAAGGTAGGCACTAAAATGTCTAAAGACAGTCGAAAAAGGGGGAATATAGTGGATTCATTAGAAAAGGTCCAAGAACAGGGATATGACACCCATGAGAAAAAAGGTCAAGACATGACAGTTGGGGATTGGTTAATCACAATGCTTATACTAATTATACCTATCGTCAATATTGTCATGCTGTTCATTTGGGGGTTTGGAAATTCCGATCCAAGACGTAATTATGCGCGAGCTTCACTGATTTGGATGGCAATTTGTATCGTTCTTATGATTATTTTTTATGGAGCAGTATTTGCATTTATTTTTTCTTTAAATAGTTATTAATTATTTCCTGGGAAATAACATAGTTCGACATATAAGAGTGTTCCTTTGTAAAAGAAGGGATGCTCTTTTTGATGTTATACTAAGAAAAGAGCTAGAGGTAGACAGAAAATGAATAAAAGGAGCGACCTAGATGAAAATAGCACTCTTTGGAGCAACTGGACGTGTGGGACATGCAATACTCACGTTATTACTAGAAAAAGATATAAAAGTTACTGCATTGGTAAGAAATCCTAAAAAGGTGCAACCTCAGGTTGGTTTAACCGTCCTACAAGGCGATGCAAGAATCATTGCGGATGTAGAAAGAACACTAGATGGAGTTGATGCAGTTATAAGTGCACTCGGCACCGATAAAACTAACGTATTAACAGAATCGATCACACATATAATTTCTATTATGCAAAAGCGGCAGCTAAAGCGAATTATAACAATTGGTACAGCAGGAATATTGGATAGTAGGGCAGAGCCAGGATTACTACGTTATCAATCATCCGAATCTAAGCGTAAATCCATAGTAGCTGCGCTGGAACATCATAAAGTTTATGATTTATTAAAAGATACTTCACTTGACTGGACTATTGCTTGCCCAACCTATTTGCCAACGGGAAATTCAACGGACGAATTTATTATATTGCGAGATAAGCTGCCAGAGGATGCGGTTCAAACTACGACAGGGGATACTGCTTTATTCACCGTAAATGTGCTATTGAAAAATGAACATATTGGTTACCGAGTAGGAATCATGAGTCCACAATATTAGGAGAAAATAAATGAAGAAATTTTTAATGTTTACCATAGTGATTATCATTTTGTTGTACATAAGCAATAGCTGGATTCAAACTACTGAAATTACCGTGGAGTCGGATAGAGTTCCCGCTAGTTACGATGGGGTAAAGATACTGCAAATTTCCGACTTACATGATGCAACCTTCGGAGACAATCAGGAAAAACTAGTAAAGAAAATAAAGAACACAGACCCGGACCTTATTTTTATCACTGGCGACCTTATTGATAGTAACCGATACAATTTAGATCAAAGTTTAGAATTGGTAAGGCAGATTGTTGATCTTGCTCCCATCTACTATGTGACGGGAAACCACGAAATCGCTACTAATGATACTGAGAATATAAAGACTTCTTTAACTGAACTAGGAGTAAATGTACTTTCTAATGAGGAACAAATAATTGAGCATAATGGGGAACAAATTCGTATTATTGGTATTGAAGATCCTCTTAATGGGATTCTAGTGAATGAGGCTTTAAGTCAATTTGAGAACAATGATTTGTTCACTTTAGTACTATCCCATCGACCTGAGACCTTTCCAGATTACGTAGAATATGAAATGGATGTTGTTTTTTCTGGACATGCACATGGCGGACAGTTTCGACTTCCAGGTCTAGGAGGATTAGTTGCCCCCGGACAGGGGCTATTTCCTAGCTATACAGCGGGAATGTACACCGAAAACACTACACATATGATTGTGAGTAGGGGACTAGGTAATAGTGTTATCCCTGTAAGAGTATTCAACTCACCGGAGATTGTCCTGGTAACCTTAAAGAGTTTGTAAATGAAAGGACCGCTGACTAAAACATATAGTCAGCGGTCATATTTTTAAAAGAAAGAAGTATATAAAAATGTACCGTGTACACTGGGTTTGTGGCACTTTTAAAAATGAAAAATACAGCTGATTTCCGTTTCAGGTGGTTACAAAGGAACGAAGGCTAGGAGCGCCACCTTTCACTACAATCCATTAGTGTGTAGTACTCCACTATAAGATTTAGCATAGCTTATCGCTTAGATGATAAGATTGGTCAAATTTTAGAGAGTGATCAAAATTATTTGTAATCACTTTTGAATTAGAAATGCTAATATCCAATGAAAGAGGAAGAAAGGAGATTTTCTTTTATGCTAGTGGAAATACAGCGAAATAGTAAGTGTTCACAAAATAAAGAAGCGAAATAGCGAACGAAATTGCATCTTCGAGAGCTTACTCTATGAATTAGAAAGTATCTTTTCTCTAGTTATCCAAAAAAGCACTAACCTGTTTCTAAAAGTAGTAAAAGGGCGACGGACAGACAAACGCCATAAGATTACCAAAGAAAAAATGATATTGGTTGTGACGGACGTCACAACCAATATCACTAAAAAATTCACTCGGTAATAATATAGCAAAACGTCTGTAAAAGCCCTTCGAAAACGATAGAAACATGTTTTGAGCTTATAGGATTGGGCATGTCTTTTGCACATTTTTCTTATTAACGATCGTTTTTACGATCGAAGCGATCTTTTATTTCTCCAACTTCTTTTTGAACTTCACCTTTTAATTTATCTATTTTACCCTCTGCTTGTAATTTATGATCGTCGGTTGCATTACCAATTTGGTCTTTTGCTTCACCTTTAGTTTTGTTCACTGTACCTTTTACTTTGTCGGATAATCCACTCATGTATATTCCTCCTCCAAGTTTTTAACTCTACTGTTTATTTACCCTCGAAGAGGAAGTCTAAACTTAATCTACTATTTCAAACTCTTGCAGCATAGCATAGAATCTTGCACCATGACCTTCTGCAGCCTCTAAAAAATACTTTTCTGTAATGACAAAGCTTCCGCCATTAAGATTATCTACAACATAGACGTTTGTTACAGGGCTATTCCATTCTGATCCGCTAATACCATGTAATTTAAAGCCTTCTAATGGTTCTGTAACAGATTCTGTTTCTGTCACCTTTGTATATTCTGAAGCAAGCTCTGTTTCTAGGGTTGAGACCATTTCTTGTGGTGCAATATCTGTAAATTGTTTAATTTCCATTGAAACTTCCGGATATCTTTCTTCCAATGGCTCTTTAGTTGTGATGATATCCGATTCTTCTCCTTTCACAAGCTTATATCGCTCTTCGTCGATATAAATTATATAATCGGAGTCTTTACCTTCCTGCAGGTTTACATTAGTTTCTTCTTCGTTTCCTTCGATACTTTGAATAATTTCTTTTTCCGGAACGAACATATCCTTAATTTGTTTGATAAAAGCACTACCTGTTTCCGTTTGTGTGCTGAATAGAATCATTACCCCGGCAGCTGCTGCAATAACAATTGGAATTACCTTCGATTTCTTTTTCATCTTTTTCTCCTTTCTGCTTTTTGTTTGGAAAAGCTCTTGATCTATGTGGTTCCAAATATCTTCTTTTAATGTAGAGGAGGTGTCCTCTGTATGGTCTAAAATTTCTTTTTTAACTCGATCATCTAATTGCTCCATTATTAACTTCCCTCCATTTCAATCAACTCTAATTGAGTCTTTAACAAGTTTCTTCCATTGAACAGCCTAGATTTTACGGTATTCTGATTCAAGTCTAAAATAGCGGCAATTTCTTTTTCAGAAAAACCCTTTATATATTTCAATAAAATAGGAATGCGATATAAATCAGCCATATTTTGAATCATGTTATACAAGTCGGATAGATTCTCTTTCGAATGCTCCGCCAGTTGTTCATTATTTTCCATCGTAGAATTATCCACTGGAGTATTTTTCTTCTCTTTAGTTAAAATGCGATAACACTCATTTACTAAAATACGATAAAACCATGCATCGAACGATAAAGTGGAATTATAGGAAGATATATTGCGGTAAACTCTTATAAATGCTTCTTGCACAGCATCCTTTGCATGTTCATCATTTCTTGTGATTGCTTTTGCTGTTCTAATTGCATAATTTTCATACGTATCATAAAACTGTTTAAAAGCATCACGGCTGCCATTTCTAATTTCTTTTAAGATGTCATTATTCATGTACGCTTTTTCACTCCTTTCACTATATATACCCTGCGAGTTGGCAAAAAGTTTAGTTCAAAATAAAAAAAGCTCAGGAGCAATTTGCCCTAAGCTTGTACATAAATTATTTAAACCAACCTTTTTCTTTAAATCTAGAAATGGCCTCAATTCGATTTCCAACGTCCAGTTTATCTAAAATAACGGAGATATAGTTGCGGACAGTACCAGTCGTGATAAACAGCTCACTGGCAATCTCTTTTGTGTTTTTTCCATTTGCGATTAACCCAAGTACCTGACTTTCGCGGTCTGTAAGAGGATTCTCCTCTTCATAAGCCATATCAACAAGCTCAGGAGCATATATTCGGCGACCATCCATAATTACACGAATGGAATTTGCTAGCTCTTCACTCGGGCTATCTTTTAATAAGTACCCATTAACGCCGGCTTTACGTGCACGCTCGAAATAACCGGACCTTGCGAAAGTGGTCAAGATAATCACCTTACAATCATTTCCTTTTAACTCCTCAGCAGCATCCAGCCCACTTTTAATAGGCATTTCAATATCCATGATACAAATATCTGGCTGCAACTGTTCAATTAGCTTTAACACTTCTTCCCCATTATTAGCTTTTCCGACAACTTCCATGTCCTCTTCTAAATCGAGTAACGAGCCTAGAGCACCTAGCACCATTCGTTGATCTTCTGCAATGACAATTCGTATCATGTCTATTCCTCCTGACTTGGTTGTTGAATAACATTAGGGACACGTATATTCAATGTAGTCCCATTTTTTGAATGAATGTCTAGCGTCCCATTCACAAATTCTAGTCTTTCTTTAATACCGAGAAGGCCATGTCCCTTAGACCAATTTGTTTTCTCTTCCAAACCTTTGCCGTTGTCATATACCTTTAACAATGTTTCTTTCGCCGACTGTTTAATGGAAATTGAACAAGTAGAAGCACCACTATGCTTGACTACATTATTTACTGCCTCTTTTAAACACATACTAAGTACATTTTCTACAAGAAGAGGAGTATTCACTAATTTAGGACTACCGCTCACATTATACTTTATCTGTGCGGCATTTAGGATTTGATTGATCCGGAATAGTTCATCCTCCAGTTTTGTTCCACGCATATTTGTTACGAGTTCTCGAACCTCTTTTAAGACAGAACGTGCTGTCTGGTTAATATCCAAAATTTCCGTTTTAGCAGCTTGCGGATTTTTTTCAATCAATCGGCTAGCTAAATCACTTTTCAATCCTATTAGTGAGAGCTTTTGTCCAAGTGTATCATGCAAATCTCTTGCGATTCTTTCTCTTTCTTCAATAATAATATACTGAGAAATTTTTATCTGTGCTTCTTCTAATTGATCTTCTAGAGCCTCACGCTGATTTCGAGTATATGTATTAAAGGGCAATAGGATAACGCCTATCAAACAAATAATAAGAAATGGTAAATGGGAGAGAAATAACTCAGTTTGTATGAAAAATCCTATAATAACTGCTGCAATAGTCGCGACTAAATGAATACTATAAATAACAAAGAAGCTCACTCGTCTTTTTATATTTCCGATTAAAAAGGATAAGAAAATGGAGAAATATATGTAACCATACAAATAAGTCATCCAAACACTGATAGAAATTTCTAATGCAACGGATAAATATAATAACCAACCTTTAGTTGAAAAAGATAATCGGTAGGCGATAAAAAATAATAATGTCAGTGCCAATCCTATAACAATCTCCATAGGACCTGTGGACCTAAATATAAAAAAGAATGGAAAAATACAAAAAACAATCCAAGCATAAATACTTAGCCACGGAGATTTGGGGAATATTTGATACCATTTGGACACTTATTTCACCTTCTTGCCTATGTATACTTTAATTCATTATAATGCAAAAACCATTCCTAGGTAATTATGGGAATGGTTTTTGCAGAAATTTTACTTACTTTCAAAGGTTGAGTTTTTTGAGTTCAACTTTACGGCTTGATTAGAATTTTTTAATAAATGTTTTATCTCTTTGAAGTTCACAAAACTTTTATTATCTTCATCGAATAGTCGGAAATGGATAGACTCCAAACTCTTACGTAAGTTAATCGTAGTAGCTTTGTGTAAAGGTGGTGTAGAATCATGTGCTTTTTCTAGATTATAGTTAGGAACCCTTGGGCTCAAATGATGCACATGATGGAATCCGATATTTCCAGTTACCCATTGTAAAACTCGAGGCAACTTGTAATAAGAGCTTCCTTCTATAGCAGCTTTTACATAATCCCATTCCGATTCATCTTCAAAATAGGAATCCTCAAATTGATGCTGAACATAAAATAACCAAATCCCAAATGCTCCAGCAACGAATAATATAGTACCTTGAATGATCGCAAATGCTTGCCATCCGATTAACCAAATCATCAACGCATAAATAATAATTACAGAAATATTGATGAGATACGTATTGTTGCGTTCTTTGCCACGAGCACCTTTACGGTTAATCCGGTTGCTAACTAAGAAAAGTAACGCTGGTCCTAAACCGAACATAACAATCGGATTTCTATAGAGACGATAAGAAAGTCGTTTCATCGGCGATGCTTCGATATATTCTTCTACAGTCATCATCCAAATATCTCCAACGCCACGTTTATCTAGATTTCCACTAGTAGCATGGTGGATATTATGTTCACGTTTCCATTTTTCATAAGCGAATAGCGTAATAATTCCTGTAATTGTCCCAGTAATATCATTGGCTTTTTTATTTTTAAAGAATGACCCGTGTGTACAATCATGAAAGATGATGAATATCCGAACGACAAATCCAGCCGCGATAACAGACAACCCAACGGTTAACCATACAGATACATCTAAACTTATATATGCTAAAAACCATAGAATAAAAAATGGTGGGATAGTGTTGATTAGTTGAATAATACTTTTTTTAAGTTCGGAGTTTTCAAAGGGTTTTACATTTTTACGTAATGCGAGTGTTTTTTCTCTGCTCATTTTATTCCTCCTGTTGTGAATTATTATCTTAATAATAAGGAAAATCAAAAATTAGTAGTAGGCATAAACGTCAAGTCATAAGTATGACAAGTGTCATATAGGACATATAGGTTATACAAAAACGAAGAATGTAAAATTGACTAAACGAACAGAACCAAAGGAAGCTTACTGAGGCATATAGGGGTTTCGAAGTTGGCGTACTTGAAGCTACAACTTCATTTTGGTTTTTTGGCAGACGAAAATCTTTCGGGATTTTTCCAAATTTATTTTGCTCTTACCTTCCATTATTTATACTCGCCAAACAACACAAATCTCGAACTAAGAATCACATGATTCCTCTTTTTAAATGCATTTCATCAATTAGAATAAAAAAGAGTCCCATGACTCTTACTAATACTACCTAGTAGTAAAGTGAGATACATGAGACTCTAATTAAAAACGGTCAATTCATAAAGTATTTATATTAACGATCTTTTTTCAACAAACGTAATGTTTCATCAAATTCTTTTTCAATCTCCGCATTCGGCTTGTATGTCATTAAGCTGACTACAACTGCAACGATTAATGCAAGTACAAATCCAGGGACGATTTCATATAATGCTCCAGAAAGTGCATCATTTGTACCCCAGACTACAACAACTACAGCACCTATGACCATACTTGCTAATGCTCCAGCTGAAGTAATTTTTCTCCAGTAAAGTGTTAGTAAGATAACTGGACCAAATGCTGCACCAAAGCCTGCCCATGCAAATGCTACAAGACCTAAGATTGTTTCATTTTGTTCCCAAGCAAGGATTGCAGCGGCAATGGAGACCACTAATACAGCGGTTCGACCATAGTTAACGTACGTTCTGTCAGATGCATCTGTTTTAATAATTGCTTTGTATAAATCTTCGATTAATGCTGAAGAAGTAACGATTAACTGAGAAGAAATTGTACTCATAATTGCTGCTAAAACTGCCGCTAATACTAGACCAGCTATAAATGGATGGAAAACAACTTGTCCTAGTGCGATGAATATTGCCTCAGGACTTGATAGTTCTAAATTCGGATTTTGTTGGTAGTATGCAACCCCTACTAATGCAGTTGAAATTGCACCTACAAGACTTAAAATCATCCAGCCAATACCGATTCTACGAGCTTGTTTAGTTTCTTTAACAGAACTAATAGCCATAAAGCGAACGATAATATGTGGCTGACCAAAGTAACCTAGTCCCCAAGCTATAGAGGAAATAATACCAGCAGCTGTTGTACCGGCGATTAAACTTAAATGAGTTGGGTTCACAGCTTTAATAGATTCCACTGTTTCGCCAATTCCACCAGTCATAAATACACCAAAGATTGGTACACATATTAATGCAAGGAACATAAGGAGCCCTTGAAGGAAATCTGTATAACTAACAGCAAGGAATCCTCCAAATAATGTATAAGCTACAACTACTGCAGATACAACTAAAAGTCCTGTATGATAGTCTAAACCGAATGAGCTTTCAAAGAAAACTCCTCCTGCTACCATTCCAGAGGATACATAAAACGTGAAAAATAGTAAAATGATTAAACCAGATGCAACACGTAATAAACGAGATGATTGCTTTAAACGACTTTCTAAATAACTAGGAATTGTAATAGAATTGCTTGATACTTCTGTATATACACGAAGTCTTGGTGCTACATAAAGCCAGTTAAGATAGGCACCTATTGTAAGACCTATTGCAATCCAAGCTTCACCCATACCTGATAAATAAATTGCACCAGGTAAACCCATTAGTAACCAACCAGACATATCTGCAGCTCCCGCACTAAGTGCAGTAACAGCAGGACCTAGTGAGCGTCCACCGAGCATGTAATCCGTTAAATTGGCAGTCTTTTTGTAAGAGTACCAGCCAATTGCTAACATAGCGATCATATAAATAATAATGGCCGCGAGTTGATAAGTTTCTGTAGACATGTTAACATCCTCCTCCCTCTTGTCATCATAACATGGTGACAAAGTAGGCGCATCAAAAATTTTGCAATATCCATAATTTCCTATTACTTTTGAATTATCAATTAAACGGTAAACGTATATAAAAAGAAGGAGTGTATTTCTTTGAAATTTTTCCACACAGCAGATTGGCATCTTGGTAAATTGGTACAAGGCGTATATATGACGGAGGACCAACGTGTTGTTTTACAACAATTTCTCCAAGCAATCGATATAGAAAAACCAGATGCCGTAATTATTGCGGGAGACTTGTATGACCGGGCCGTCCCCCCTACAGATGCAGTGCATTTATTAGACGAGCTATTTGAGGAGATAGTGTTGAAGCGAAAGACCCCATTGTTAAGTATTGCAGGAAATCATGATAGTCCAGGGCGCTTAAACTTTGGAAGCAATCTAATGAAAGAAACGGGCTTACATATTGTAGGTCAATTAAGCCGAAATATACAATCTGTCATTTTAAATGATACTTATGGAGAGGTGCATTTCCACCTTGTACCATACGCAGATCCTTCTCAAGTCCGATACCTATTGGAAGAAGAGACAATTAATACACATAACCAGGCCATGAAAAAAGTAATACAATCAATAGAAGAGAAGATGGACAAAACGAAAAGACATGTATTTATAGGACATGCATTTGTAACTCCTCATGGTCAAGAGGAGGAAAATACGAGTGATTCTGAACGCCCTTTAGCTATAGGTGGAGCAGAATATGTAGATGCTAGTCTATTTCTACCGTTTCATTACACAGCCCTAGGACACTTACACCAAGCACACTATGTATTAAACGAAACAATCCGGTATTCAGGATCTCCATTGAAATATTCAATTTCAGAGGAGCACCACAAAAAAGGGTTTTTCATTGTGGAGATGGATGCAGAAGGTAATACGACTGTGGACAAAAGATTACTTGAACCTATTCGGGATATGCGGACAGTAGAGGGGTTCTTAAAGGATATATTAAAACAACCAGTTAGTGAAGACTATGTGTTCGTGAAGCTATTGGATGACACACCGATTTTATCTCCGATGGAACAAATACGAACTGTCTATCCTAACGCCATGCATGTGGAACGAAAAGCGTTCCAATTAATAGGTTTGCAGGAAAAGCAAGAAGTTGGACGGACAAAAAAGGATGAATTCACATTATTTCGTTCGTTTTATACCGAAGTCAGTGGAAAAGAAGCATCTGAAGAAACTGAACAAATCTTTAAAGATGTATTAACTTTATTAGCACAGGAAGAACGGGAAGGAGGAAAAACCAATTGAAACCAATTCAACTGAAAATGAGTGCGTTTGGTCCATACAAGTTTACTGAAACGATCGATTTCACGGAGTTAAACGGCAATCAGTTATTTGTTATTTCTGGAGCAACTGGAGCAGGGAAAACGACGATATTTGATGGCATTTGTTTCGCACTTTACGGGGCAGGAAGTGGGGAGGATCGTCGCGATACGAAAATGATGCGTAGTGATTTCGCAACAGATGATACACATACTTCTGTCGAGTTGATCTTTGAGATACATAATCGACGTTACCGTATATTGCGACAGTTACCTCATGTAAAAAAAGGAAATAAAAGTGCAACAGGTGAACGATACGAATTTTTTATGGTACAAGCTACTGGAGAAGTACCTGCTGTAGAAAGACAGATTGTATCAGAGATCAATAAAAAAATAGAAGAAATCATTGGATTGACTTTAGATCAGTTCAGTCAGATTGTCATGCTTCCACAAGGGGAGTTTAGAAAACTATTAACCTCTACTACAGAAAACAAAGAGGCTATATTACGTAAGATTTTTAAAACAGAACCATATAAAATAATTCATGAAAAGTTAAAAGAGAAAAAGGTAGTTGCAGAGGCAGAACTAAAAAAAGAGCAATTGAGTCGAGATAATTTCACGGAAAAAATTATTGCTTCATTTCCTAATCGAGAGTCTAATCTTTTTCAAATGATAGAAGAAAGTAACTTTAATACTTTTCAATTAGTAGAAGCTTTAAAAGAAGAGACTAGCTTTTATAAAGAGAAGATCACACTAGATGAACGTAAATGTGAAGAAGCTTATGAAAGACATATCAACAAGCAAAAGGCATACCATGAATCAAAAGCTATCAATGACCGCTTTAGGGAGCTAGAAGTAAAAGAGGAACAACTTAAAGCTTTAAGAGAACGTCAAGATGAATTCATGCAGAAGCAGCAACAATTAGATTCTGCCGACCGCGCGAGCATTATAGAGCCTGTCGAAAATTATTTCAATGAACTGGAGCTAGAGGTAAAAGGGAAACAGGATTTATTTGAAAAGGCAAAAGAAGGAAAGGTAACTGCAGAATACACATTACAACAAGTAGAAGCTTTTTTTACAAAAGAATCTACTAATAAGGAAGCGCGGGAAAAAAGTCTAGAGACACTTATTCACTTAAATAGCCTATTGCCTATATTGGAAGAATTAGAGACGAAAAGAACTGGGCTGCTAAATTTAGAAAAAAATAGCTCCAAGTTGGAACAAAAGCTTGAGATAATAACAGCAAGTATTCAAAGTCAAAAAGTATCTAGTAAAGAACAAAAGCTGCAAATAGAGATGTTAGAAGAACTTGTTGAACCATTAGACGACAGAGTACAACACCTTACTTTGCTACAAACACAGCATAGTAAACTACAGGAATATAAAGTGGTTGATCGGGAACTACATATGCTGATCACAGAGGAAACAAAACAGCAAAATAAGTTCCAACAATGTAAAGAAACTTATGAAGTCATCGAACAACAATGGATAGGAAATCAGGCAAGTATATTAGCATCTAAACTAGTAATGGGCGAGCCCTGTCCAGTATGTGGAAGTATGGATCATTCAAATTCACATGTTGCTACAGGGGTGCAGAAGGTTGAAGAAAGTGAGCTCCGATTAGCAAAAGCAACATTAAATAAGGAAGAGTCTATACTATTAACCTTTCAGGCAAAAAAAGAGACAGCGGAAGCGCAAAAACAAAAAGTAATCGTTCAATTGAAGGAATACGAAGTAGATGCTGGATTAGTGGAGCAGGTAGAAACGGATCTTCTAGATATGCAAAGAGAAGTTCAACAGCTTCGTTTAGAAAAAGAAACGCTTTCTTCATTGAAACAACCTTTTAAAGAGACCTTAGCCAAAATTGAAACGCTAGAACAGGAAAAAATAGAGGTCGATGCATTATACAGAGAGCAATCTAGCCAAGCGAAGCAAGCAAAAGCGATATATGCATCGAAGTTAGCTTCAGTACCTAGTCATATACCAACCTTACAGCATTTAAAATCGGAAATCACTCAGGCGACGAAACAAAAGGAGCAATTCGAAAAAGCTTGGGAAGAAGCACAAAACAGGATGAAGATTGCCCAAGACGCAAGTATAAAAGCACACTTGTCACTTGAGCATACACAAGCATCTTTAGAGGAAATAGAACTAAAACGAGACAAGGCACTAGAGAACTTTTATAAAGCCTTAAGCAAAGCATCCTTTGTAACGATGGATTCCTATATAGCTGCCAAGCTAGCTGAATCAGAACGAGAAGGTCTTAAATTACAATGTGAAGAGTACAAACAAAATCTTCATACAGTAATGGAACAAGTAAGAGAAGGAAAAGTACAACTGGAAAACAAAACAAAAGTGGATCTGACACCCCTAGAGGAAGAGCTGCATCAGTTAAAAGAAGCGTATGGGCAAGCTTTAGCAACAGTTAAAAGTACGAAGGAATACGAAAAAGCGGGAAGAGAAATAGAAGAAAAAATTGCCTCTACTAGTGAACGAATCGCATTATTGGAGGAACAAGTACATCGAATTATGGACCTGTACGACATATTAAGAGGGCATAACCCGCTGAAGATATCATTTGAGCGGTATGTCCAAATTGAGTACTTAGAGCAAATTGTCCAGGCAGCCAATGAACGCTTAAAGCATATGTCGAGTGGGCAATTCCAATTGCTTCGCAGTGAAAGACAAGAAACGCATGGGAAACAAAGTGGTCTTGGGCTGGATGTATACGATGCATATACGGGTCAAAAACGAGATGTAAAAACATTGTCTGGCGGCGAAAAATTTAATGCCTCTTTATGTCTAGCACTTGGAATGGCAGATGTCATCCAAAGCTTCCAGGGCAACATCCGTATCGAGACAATGTTTATCGATGAAGGATTCGGGTCCCTTGATGAAGAATCTTTAAACAAAGCTATTGATACATTAGTTGATCTACAAAAGTCAGGTCGAATGATTGGCGTCATCTCCCATGTGGCAGAGCTAAAAGCAGCCATCCCTGCTATTTTGGAAGTAGAAAAACAAAAAGAGGGCTATAGTCGAACAAAAATTGTTATTAAATAAAGGAGACTTTCACATGGATCAGGATAGATTCTTTTTAGAGCTGGCATTGGAAGAAGCCAAGAAAGCATTGCAGGAGAACACGTATCCTGTAGGCGCGGTTATCATAGATGAAGATTTCAACGTGATCGGAAAAGGGAGAAATAGAGTGCATCCTAGCCAAGATATTACAGCACATGCTGAAATAGATGCTATGCGAAACGCAGGATCCACCATGTTTGATGCCAAAATTAACAACAAAAAGTTCACTCTTTATAGCACGCTGGAGCCTTGTCCTATGTGTACGGGAGGAATTTTATTTGCTAAAATTCAACGAGTCGTCTGGCTACTAAATGACGACCAAGGGTTTGGTGGATATAAGAAGATTAAGGATTCTGCCGTTTTTTTGGAAAAATTTAATCGGATTGAAATGGTAGAGGAGCCATTGGAAGATTTGAAAAAGAGGCAGCTAGATTTAATGGCTAACTGGGCAACGAATCCTAATAATGTGATTTCTCTGCGTCAGAGCGTACAATAGGAGAATAATAGTATTTGAAAAAGTCCCATGAACATTGAGTTCACGGGACCTTTTCAAATGAATAATACTGCAGATTGCACGTTTCCTGTAGTAGAAGATCCAATAGCTATTACGATCCAAGGAATCCTAATTCTTGGTTGAAAAACTGGTGCAAGTTAAAGTATTAAACTATCTAGTCATAGGACAATAATCTGCTATATAATATGTATAAAAAAATGAAATAATTGGAAATGGAGAAATATACTTGTCATACATTCTAGTAGTTATATTGGCGGGCACAATAAGTTTATTTCTTAGCTTGTACATTCTAGTAAAAGCTAAAGATGCCCCTGGCGGAAAGTCGTATATTCGAGTTACATTTTTATCATCGATCTTCACCTATGCTTATGCTTTTGAATTAGCAAGTACATCCTTAACAGAAATGAAGTTTTGGCTTAGTATAGAATATCTTGTCATGCCATTTATACCAATATTTGTACTATTCATGTGTATAGAGTATGTAGGGCATAAAATAAAAACGTGGAATTATGCACTTTTTGTCATTCCTCTCACTACGATATTTATGATGCAAACAAATGAACTACATCATCTTTATTACAGAACGATAAAGGTAGATAGGAATGGTTTATTCCCTGTACTAGATTTAGAGTGGGGTCCGTGGTTTTATGTTCATGCCATTTTCCTATTTGTATGCTTAACAATATCGGTCCTAATATTGCTAAGAGAATTTCGTAAATCTTTATTTATGTTCCGTATGCAAACTTTATTGATGGTGGCAGGTTTGCTTATTCCAGTCATAGCAAATTATTTTTATCTAAATGATTGGAGTAATGGCATTGATCTTGGACCAATATCATTGAGTATCACTTTTATGTTCCATGGTGTGGCTCTTTTAACCTTACAAATGTTCAATGTTGCACCTATAGCTAGGGAAAGTGTATTTGAAAGTTTGAAAGAAGGCGTGATTGTGTTAAATCAAAATCGGGTGATAGTTGACTATAATAAAGCTGCATTAAATGTGATCCCCACTATGAGCTCGCATTATATTGGTAAACCTATTGCTGAAGTTCTCGTTCAAAATCCCTTACTTACGGAGAAATTGAAAGAGGAACAGGAGTGCGATTACACCAATTTTCTAGAGTCGGGGGCTACACACTTCCGGATCAATTTTTCAGAAGTTGTGAATAAAAGTGGATTACATGTGGGCAAAATTGTTACCTTTGTCGATGTCACTGAAAAAGTGCGAATGGAAGAAAAGTTAAAGCAATTAGCAAGTTTAGATGGCTTGACACAGTTGTATAATCGCACATTCTTTATGAAAAAATCTGAAATGATATTTGATGACTTAATGGCCTACGGCGGGGGTGTATCCATTATAATGTTTGACATCGATCATTTTAAAAAGGTAAATGACACATTTGGCCATGAGGCAGGGGATATAGTATTAACCCATATTACAAGCATTACTAAAGAAGAATTACGAGTAATAGACTTTATGGGGCGTTACGGAGGGGAAGAGTTCATTATATGCATGCCTGAAACCACTCTAATGGAGGCTACTTATAGAGCGAATAGAATTCGACAAGCGATAGAAGAAAGTTTTACAACCTTTAATGAAAGAGAAATTCTTGTAACTTCAAGTTTTGGGGTATCCTATGTTCAAATGGCGGCAGGAGAGGATAGATATTCTGTCCAACAACTTATTAGACAAGCTGACCAGGCTTTATATGCTGCTAAACATAAAGGTAGGAACTGTGTGGAAGTCTACGAGGCAAATGATATCTATATGCAAGTTTAGTATGAACAACTCGCCAAAAGTTCTTCTTAAAAATATATTTTTGAACGTAAATCAACATTGTTCGGATTTTATTACTACTTAGCTTTTTATGAATTGATGCAATATATATAAATAGAGCAGGCTACCGAAACGTATCGTCGGGAGCCTGCTTTTTACTTAGGATTGAGTTTATATCAAAATATTACTCTAAGATTTGGTGCCTACCACTATGGAGCACTAGTGAATTCATTTAGAGAATCAAGAAATTCATCATCGCTATTAACTCCCATTATGTTGTTGCCTGAATATCCTTCTGGATCAAGGGTAGCAGGATTAGCACCATACTTATATAGTAGTGCTGCCATGTCGTAATTCTCATAATAAAAGGAAGCTGTTAACGCATTAGTGTATTGATCTTCTGTGTTTGGGTTAGCACCATAGATCAATAATAACTCAGCAACTGCATTATTATCGGAGTAAACCGCATGGTGTAAAGCAGTTGTATTTTCTGCATCTCTTTCCTCTAAGTTGACACCATTAGCCACAAGTTCACGAATTGTTTCTTCATCATCAGCTAGAACTGCATCCATAAGTGGAGTCAAATTAAGTGATTCCTCTGTTAAAGGTGCAGTGCTCTCTAGTGTGGAAGTTTCTGTAGTGGAAGCCTCAGATGATAACGCTTCTTCTTGCAACAAGCCACCTGTAAAGAAATTTTCATACTTTACTGCACCAGTTACCATAACTGCTATGACTCCTATATATCCAATGATGAAAATACCTAGTAATGCACCAATACCAAGTGCGATTTTTGAAGTATTAGGATAATAAAGTGGAGTGCCCTCTACTTGCATGAAATGCCCAACTGCTTGGACCCTTTTTGGAGTAGTCGGGTGAGATGATAGTACTTCACTCAACCATATAAATACATTCGATTCGGTATTGATTTGTTCTAAGTAAGCATTTTCATTAACCTCTTTATATAGCTGTTTCCCAATACTCAATATGGTTAGTCCACGTTTTGCAGCAGCCCCATCTCTTATAAAGAATGCTGCATGTCGGTCACAAGTATACTCACAGGAACGACTATATGCTTGCGATAGAAAAGGCACTAAACGTGCTGGCAAGATAAACGTGTTTTTTAAAACGTGATTACGTTTTATATGTGTAAGTTCATGAGCAATGATGAAATCGAGTTCAGCATTCCCTTGCTCTCTAGCAAGCTCAAAAACTTCTGAATAGAGAACAACCATATGTTTTCCTAAAAAACGGGTTGCGAAGGCATTAAAAGCCCCTTCTGAGTGAACCACGAATACATCTGGCACCTTTTTAAAACCCATTTCCTGAGAAATATGTACGATTCTTTCATATACATCCGGAAATTGCTTTTCACTAATGCGAATTCCATTTGCACGGATATAACCCAACGACATGTAAAGTGCATAAATACTAAATAAAATAAGTGCTAGTAAAATAGCTATTCCGATTATTGAAACGATTGCTAAAAAGTAAATGAGTACACTGAATATTAGAGATAAAATAAAATATGGAATTTCGCGATTCGATCTTAACTGCATATCTGTCATATTATTCCTCCTTTTCCTTTAAAGTTATCAAACGATAAATTTTATGTCAATTTAAAAATGGGCTGTCTTTCACACAAATTCCTCTTTCGTCATATTATTTTTAGAAGAGGTGGTGAAAAATGCACGAAGAAAAAGAGGGCAAACTATACAATCCCTACGAAATGGAACAACAGGAATGGAAGAAGCGACAGGTAAAAGAACGAGGAAAGCAATTACTAACTATTATTTCACCTATTTTTATTCTTTTGTTGTGGGAAATTTGTTCACGCACAGGTGTACTTGATATACGATTCTTTCCACCGCCATCTGCAATTATTTCTACGTTTTTTGAGTTAATGACAAGTGGCATGTTATGGACACATATTTCCGTCTCTTTATATAGAATAGCAGCTGGATTTTTATTGGGGGTAATACCAGGAATAATCATTGGACTACTCATGGGGTTGTATGCTCCGATCCGTCATTTTATCTCGCCAATTGTCATGGCTTTTATGCCTATTCCAACTTTGGCTTTACTTCCGATTATAATTATCCTTTTTGGTATTGGAGATTTTTCTAAAGTTGTTACTATCGCAGGAAGTGTATTTTTCCCAGTAGTCATTAATACTGTCGCAGGTGTGTTGAATATAGAAAAGGTTCATTTAGATGTGGCCAAAAATTATGGAGCAAGTCCGACTGATTTCTTTCTCAGGATTGCATTCCCAGGTGCACTTCCCGTTATGTTAGAAGGAATTCAAATGGGGCAGGCGATTGCACTTCTTACGATTGTCGCAGCTGAGATGATGGGAGCTACATCAGGTATCGGATATTTAATCTGGACTTCCTACAAAGCGTTTATGTTGAAAGAGATGTTTGTCGGATTAATACTCATTTCTTTTTTTGGGTTTATGTTTTCTCTTTTATTACGTGGGCTACAAAGAAAAATTGTCCCTTGGAGGTGATTAGATGGACCAACCAGTGAAAATTTCTATTGATAATCTCACGAAAGTATTTTATAAGAAAAACAATAGTGTAACAGCTATACAAAATATTACGTTAAATGTAGAAGAAGGCGAGTTTGTCTGTATAGTTGGTCCAAGTGGATGTGGGAAAACAACTTTACTACGAATACTTGCTGGGCTGGAACAGCCAAGTTCGGGTACATTTTCCATAGAATCGGATACAGACTTACGGCCGCTGCAATCGATGGTCTTTCAGGAAAAGGGAGTCATACCCTGGCTGACTGTAGAAGAAAATGTTGCATTCGGATTAAATATGCGCCACTTACCAAAAGAATTTGTACGGAAGCAGACCAATTATTATTTGAAAAAAGTAGGTCTTACCAAATTTTCGAAGCTGTATCCAAAAGAACTCTCTGGTGGTATGAAACAACGAATAAGCATTGCTCGAGCATTTGCAAATGACCCGGAGATACTACTAATGGATGAACCATTTGCAGCACTGGATGAACAGAACAAATTCATATTACAAGAAGAACTACTGTCTATTTGGTCCGAAACGAAAAAAACGGTGATATTTATAACGCATAGTATTGATGAGGCTCTGTTATTAAGTGACCGTATAGTTTTGATGAGCGCTCAACCAGGTGAAATAGTAGAAGAAATAAAAGTTCCTCTACCAAGGCCACGCACGATGGAGCAAGTTCGTGCAAATCTAGAAATGGCGGAGCAGTTTATAGCGATCTGGAATCACCTACAACAGGAAGTCCAAAAGTCGAGAAAGTAAGGAGGAAATATGTGAAAAAATGGTGGATTGTAATTATAGCATCTATTGTACTTCTACTAGGTGCGTGTAGTTCTAAGGATAAAGATAGTACATCTAAAGTGAATGATGAAGTGAGCAAAGACAATCCTTCAGGTGACCTTGCTCCGTTGGATGAAAAAGTGAAGGTTGTTATTGCAGAGGATGGATCTGCCTCTGGAGCTGGATTTTATATTGCAAAAGAAAAAGGATACTTTGAGGAATACAATATAGATGTAGAGTTTGCAGTGTTCTCAAACAGTGATGAGATGTTACCAGCCCTTGCGTCTGGAGATGTAGATATCGCAGGAGGGGTATCGACTGCGTCATTCTTTAATGCCATTGCACAAGGAATTGACGTGAAAATTATTGCAGATAAAGGGCATAATGTGCCAGGGAAATCCTATTTTACATTTGTTATTGGAAACCAAATGGTAGATGAAATAAAAGATTACGAAGATTTTAAGGGTAAAAAAATTGCTATATCCTCTAAAAACTCGATTGATGAATATATCTATTTGGAAATGTTAAAGCATGCCGGATTAACGTCTGAGGATGTAGAGCTTGTATTGCTTGCTGATTTCGGAAGTATGCTAGGTGCAATTGAAAATGGATCAATTGATGCAGCGTTACAGATTGAACCTTTAATAGCACAAGGCATTGAAAATGAATTTCATCTGCGTTTTGGAGATGCGACGGATTATGCACCAGAATCTCAAATTGCGATGGTTTTAGGATCTCCACAATTTATGAGTGATGAACAGGATGTATCTCTGCGGTTTATGGCTGCCTATTTAAAAGGGGTTCGAGACTACAATGATGCCTTTATCAAAGGTGAAAATAAAGCTGAAATTATAGAAATTATGATAAAGCATACATCGTTAAAAGACTCAGCTCTTTGGGAAAAAGTATATGTAACTGGGTTAGACCCAGATGGAAAAATGTTTTTAGATGATGTATTAAAGCAATATGATGCATACAAAGAAAACGGAGCTATAAGTGGGGAAGTAGACTTTGATAAGGCGGTAGATACGTCAATGACAGAAAAAGCGGTAGAAATATTAGGAGCATACGAAAAGTAAAACGTCCAGAGTATAGGACGTTTATTTAAAAAGATAAGAAAGTTTATAATTTTCCATTCCAAAATCCATTGCATTCTGTTTCAGGAGGACGCGTTCAGTGGGGGGAAGCGATGAGCCATCATCGCCCCTTCGGGTATGTATGATGGTTCATTTGCTCAATCATCCCACCGGAGGCGTATATCATTATTTAAATACGGATGTTGTTGTTAGTAGTGGAAATACAATGAAACGGTGAGGATTTATCAAGTAAGAAGCGAAATAGCGAAAGAAACTGTATCTTCGTGAGCTTGTTCTATGTATTAGAAAGTCTTTTTTCTTTCATCATAAAAAACTGTACTAAAACTGTTACTAAAGTTGAAGAAGGGGATGGATAGATACACGCCATAAGATTACAAAAAAAGAGAGGCAGGTCGTGACTTGAGTCACGATCTGCCTCTCTAAAAATTCAGTGAATAATAATACTGTGTAATATCTTTCCAAAGCACTTTAAAACGATAGATACAGATCTTGAACTTAAACAGCGCTGCCTTTTTCTTATACATTGTACTTCGATAGATTGGATATAATACAATGGAAGGCAAGCAAGTAAAAAAGAGGTGCGTAAAATGGTAAATATTTTAGTAGATGCAGATGGGTGTCCAGTAGTGGATTTGACTATTGATGTGGCGAAAAAGTATAAATTGAAGGTAACATTACTATGTGATACCGCTCATTATATGCAACGAGAAGGTGCTGATACAATAATGGTATCTAAAGGAGCAGACGCGGTAGATTTTGTTCTAGTTAATAGAGTAAAAAAAGGTGATATAGTCGTGACACAGGACTATGGTCTAGCTGCGATGGTTTTAGCTAAACAAGGTTTTGCTATCGACCAAAACGGACGTTGGTATACCCCTGAAAATATTGACCAGCTTCTCGATAGTCGTCATATATCCAAGAAAATTAGACAGGCTGGTGGTCGTTTGAAGGGTCCAAAAAAACGTCAAAAAGAAGACAATGAAAAATTTGAAGCAAGCTTCCATAAAATTTGCGAGCACGCTCTTCAAACAGGAAACTAACTTTCTTCTTGCGGTAAATGCTCACCAAAAGTGGGATTATCTATGAAGACTCCATTTACATCAAGTCGGAAAGCATTTTTCACATCTATTTCGTTTTTAATAGAATAAAGATGAACCTGCAATCCATTTAATTGAGCATCATGGATAAAGTCTTGATCAACCGATTTTATATTGACCCCAATTCCACTGGCATAAGTTTGTAACCGTTTATAATCAGAATGGGATAAAGTAGCTTTCTCTTTGAAACTAAATAGTTGAATAAGAGGAAGCGCCGGCCCTAGTGCATGAAAATTTGTTAGGCTATCTTCATTAAAAGACTCCACAATTACTTTTGGTAGGTCTTGTGTTTCTCGAATTAAATCATACTTCTTTAATAAGGCAAAAAGTTCTTCCTCCATCCCTTTATAAATACGTGGCGACTTCAATTCGATATAATAGTTCACATCATCTCCGAAATGCATAAAGATTTCCTCTAAAGTAGGCACCTCTTCTTGTTCAAACTCTCTGTTAGCCAGTCCTGGATATTCCTCATTAAACCATTTCCCTGCATTTAACTGTTTTAATTCCTCCAAAGTGTACTCCTTTACAAATCCAGTTCCATTTGTTGTACGATCCACCTTTTCATCGTGCATGGCAACTAGAACGCCATCCTTCGTCATTTGTAAATCTATTTCAATATAGTCTACATCTGCTTCATGAGCTATCTCGTAGGCGATCATCGTATGTTCGGGTGCAAATGCAGAAGCCCCGCGATGTGCAATGATTAAAAACTTGTCATTTGCAATAGGTTGTATATTGCCATCTTGGTTATCACAGCCTGCAACTAAACATAAAATTACTAGTATAAAAAATAATAACCGCATAAGAGACTCCTTTTTTGTAAAGATTTTATAAGGTTTAGTTAAAATGTAAATATTGTGTAAAAATTGGGTATTTCTATATACATCAACGGTATGTCTTGTAAAATGAAATTGCTAGAAGTATTACTTAGTATATTCGATTGATAACACTACAATTTGATGATTGGTAGAGAGGATGAAGTGCTTGAAAAGGGTGGAACTGATCGATATCTCCAAATCTTATGATAAGCAATCTAATGTTATTTCCAATATTAACGTAACTATTGAACCGGGGGAATTTTTTGTTCTCGTTGGTCCCTCTGGTTGCGGCAAAAGTACAATGCTTCGAATGATTGCTGGACTAGAAGATATTACAGGTGGGATATTGAAAATTGGCGATACAGAAGTGAATGATTTACCACCAAGTAAAAGGGATTTATCGATGGTATTTCAAAACTATGCATTATATCCGCACTTATCGGTAGAAGAAAATATTCAATTTGGTTTACATGTAAAAAAAATTAATAAAAAAGAACGAGCGAAACGTACAGGTGAAGTGGCAACAATGCTTGGTTTGACGGATTATTTAAAGCGAAAGCCTAGAGAGTTATCTGGAGGTCAACGTCAAAGGGTGGCACTAGCACGGGCAATTGTGAACGAAGCACCTATTTGTTTAATGGATGAGCCACTATCTAATTTAGATGCAAAGCTACGAGCGCATATGCGTTCTGAGATAAGACAAATTCAAAGACGATTAGGGATTACGATGATTTATGTGACACATGACCAAATCGAAGCTATGACTATGGGTGATCGAATTATGATTCTTCATGAAGGGGCTATTCAGCAAATAGGCAAGCCTATCGAAATTTATAACACCCCAGCTAATCCTTTTGTAGCAACATTTATCGGATCACCTCCTATGAATCTAGCGCTAGGTTTTGGAGACAAATTGACAAGTACGATTCGGTTAAGTGATTCTATTATAATTCCGGTTCCAACACAGGATGCACATTATTTAACAGAGCGAGTAATTGTAGGGATACGTCCTGAACATATAAAAGCAGCGACAAAAGAGTCAAAAGATAAAGACAAAGTTGTGGTGGAAGTTTCGAATGTAGAAATTTTAGGAAATGAAACGATTTTCACATTTTTACTTAATGAGGAATCCTGGCAAGTTAAATGGAGCGGACAGTGGCAAATAGAAATAGGCGATAAAATTCCTTTAATTATGAACTATGAATCCTTTTGTTTTTTTGATAGTGAAACAAAGAATATTATTAAAACTCCCTCCGACGTTGAAAACCATGTATTTGGCAAAGAGGTATTTGTATGACGACTGTAAGCAGATCTAGAAAGATGAGCAATTGGAAACGTTCCTCTAACGCAAGAACGGCTCTATTGTATTTATTGCCTTCTATTATATTATTTTCTGTATTTGTTTTTTATCCGATGTTTCGGACCATTTACTTAAGCTTCTATTTAACGGATCAAGCGGGTGAAGCAGCAATTTTCGTAGGTCTAGAAAACTATGCTTATTTACTAGAATCAGTTGCTTTCCGCAACAGTATTAAAGCGACGTTCCTATTTGTTTTATATACAGTTCCAACAGGGATTATAATTGCACTGATTTTAGCGCTACTTGCAAATGAAAAACTAAGAGGAATCGGATTTTTCAGGACCATCTATGCATCCACAATGGGGGTTTCCGTTGCAGCATCCTCTGTCGTTTGGTTGTTCTTATTTCATCCGAGTGTAGGGATGTTCAACAAATTACTAAGTATCTTTAATTTGCCTCAAATTGAATGGCTATTAGATCCAACATGGGCATTATTTTCGGTGTCCCTGTCGACTATATGGCTGAATACAGGGTTTTCCTTCTTAATAATACTTGGTGGTTTGCAAAATATAGATGAGCATTTATATGAGAGTGCGCGTATTGATGGTGCTAGCTATTGGTATCGATTAAAGCGAATTACTATTCCAATGCTATCTCCAACTTTGTTTTTCATCATTACCATTTCATTGATCAATGCATTTCAGACGTTTGGCCAAATCGATATTTTAACTAAAGGTGGTCCATCTCAGTCGACTAATTTAATCGTATATTCCATATATAGAGAAGCATTTATCAATTATCAATTCGGGACAGCAAGTGCCCAGGCAGTGTTCTTATTTATATGTATTTTAATCGTAACAATTTTACAATTTAAGCTTGGGGAAAAGAAGGTGCATTACCAATGAGAATATGGAAAAAGCTAATTCTTTACTTCTTATTGACTGTTACTTCGTTAATCCTGTTTTTTCCAATTATTTATGCGTTTATGATAAGTTTCATGACTGGCGGAGAGATTTTATCTGGAAAGTTACTACCGTCCACCTTTAGTTTGGATAATTATGTAAAGGTATTTGATCGACTTCCTTTATTTAATTATTTGATCAATAGTTTTGTCGTTTCTATTGGGGTAATGATTGGGCAGTTAGTTGTTTGTAGCTTGGCTGCGTATGCATTCGTATTTATCTCGTTTAAGGGTAGAGATTTTATCTTTTTCTTATTTATATCGACGATGATGATTCCATGGGAAGCGACGATGATTCCTAACTTTTTTACCATTCAAAAACTAGATTGGATTAATACTTACCAAGGAATGACGTTGCCGTTTTTTGCATTGGCATTTGGTACGTTTTTACTAAGACAGCATTTTAAAACTATCCCGAAAGAGCTTCATGAGGCTTCGCAAATAGCAGGACTAAGTAAATTTGGATTTTTCTTTCGAGTAGTTTTACCTGTTTCTAAAACAAGTCTTGTTACATTAGGTGCTTATGGATTTTTGACTACATGGAATATGTATTTATGGCCACTTCTAGTGACGACCAATAATTCTGTTCGAACCGTCCAAATCGGTTTAAAGCAGCTTCAATCGCAGGAAGTGTCTACAGAATGGGGGGTGGTTATGGCGGGGGTAATTGTAGTTATCATACCAACACTACTATTATTATTTTTAGGACAAAAGCAATTACAAAAGGGGTTAACGCAAGGAGCTCTAAAATAACGGTTGTTTAAAACTAAAAAAGAGGTGTACGTTAAATATGAGGAAATCATCGAAATTTGCATTTTTAGCTTTATTATTACTTAGTCTTTTTGCTTTAGTAGCGTGTACAAACAGTGATAGTAGTTCGTCTGAAACGGGCGGTAACGAGGCAGAAACAGAAAAAGAAGTAGTTACCAATGAAGAAGGCAAGACAGTTATTTCTTTTTGGCATGCAATGTCTGGGGCAGGTCAGGTTTCCTTAGATGCTATTGTTGCAGACTTTAATACATCTCAAGATAAATATGAAGTGCAGGCAGAATTCCAAGGATCATATGAGGAATCATTAACGAAGCTTCGTAGTGTTGGAGGTACAAAAGATGCTCCAGCCATAACGCAGGTATTTGAGGTTGGAACAAAGTATATGATTGATAGCGGCTTTGTGGAGCCCATTCAAAAATTTATAGATGAAGATAATTATGACATTTCACAGCTTGAAGAAAATATTTTAAATTACTACACAGTCGATGATCAGTTATATTCTATGCCGTTTAACTCATCTACACCGGTAATGCTTTATAACAAGGATGCATTTAAAGCAGCTGGACTTGATCCAGAGAAGGCTCCAGAAACATTTTCAGAGGTTATTGATACTGCTGCAAAATTGAAAACAGATGAAATGAAAGGTTTCTCCATGCTAACATATGGATGGTTTTTTGAGGAGTTAGTTGCGACGCAAGGGGGATTATATGTAAATGAGGAAAATGGACGTGCGGCAGATGCAACAGAAGCGACCTTTAATGGACCAGAAGGACTAAACGTATTTAACCTGTTAGATACGATGAACAAAGCAGGGACTTTCGGAAACTTCGGAACGAACTGGGATGATATCCGCGCAGCATTCCAAACTGGAAAAGTTGCGATGTACATGGACTCGTCTGCAGGTGTAAAAGGAATTATTGATAACGCTCCTTTTGAAGTCGGAGCAGCTTATATTCCGTATGCGGATGAAGTAAAACGTAACGGGGTTGTTATTGGTGGAGCATCTCTATGGATGTCTAAAGGAATTGCGGAAGCAGAGCAAGAGGCTGCTTGGGAATTTATGAAATACTTAACTACCCCAGAGGTTCAGGCAAAATGGCATTTAGAGACAGGCTATTTTGCGATCAACCCATCTGCATATGAAGAACAAATCGTAAAAGATGCATGGGAAGTTACACCGCAGTTAAAGGTAACTGTAGATCAACTACAAAGCACGGAACCCTCTACGGCAACACAGGGTGCATTAATATCGGTATTCCCTGAATCACGTCAACAAATTGTAACAGCATTAGAAAATCTATATCAAGGAATGGATCCCCAAGAAGCACTAGATGCAGCAGCAGAAGGAACCAATCGTGCGATAGAAATTGCCAATAAAACAAAATAGATTAGAACATACAAAACGAACAAGAGGCATTCATTTGCTTTCTCGTTCGTTTTTTTTAATGATATGAACCCAGAGTTTCTCGTCTTTGAACTTTTAGTAGTGGGATTTGGAAAACAAAAAATTTAGTTGTAAAAATCATTAAATTTTATTAGGTTCTGGCGAAAATTAAAGTACATTTAATTACCTTTCATTTGATATAATATTCACAAAAGTGAAATTTTAGGGTGGGAATTATGATAGAAGTAAGAAGACTACAATTAGACAAAACAAAACGTGTGGTAGTCATTTCAGATATACACGCAAATCTAAAGCTATTCAAAAATCTATTACATAAAGTAGAGTACACGGAGGAAGACTATCTATTCATCAATGGAGATCTTTGCGAAAAAGGTCCAAATAGTTTAGAAGTCATGGAATTTGTAAGAGGTCTATGCGAACAATCTGACAAGGTCTTTGTAACAAAAGGAAACTGTGATGTAGTCCATCGTTATGTTTTTAATGGGAGTGGGGGAATCATCCCATACATGAATAGACAAAAGAATTCTGTTTTAAACGAAATGTTAGCCAAAAATCGTAAAACATTAGAAGATTTCATGAATTTAGAAGAACTTGCCCATTACTATCACCAATACTTTAAAGATGAAATAGAATGGATAGAATCATTACCAGTTGCTTATGAAACCGAAGATTTTATAGTCATTCACGCAGGTATTGAGAAAAAGGGAAATTGGAGAGAAACAACAGAAGAAGTAGCTTTATATACACAAGAATTTTATAACCAAGAGCACCAAGAGGAGAAAATAGTCATCGTAGGTCATTGGCCAGTTGTTAATTATCGAGAAACGCAAATTAGTTCACATAATCCGCTCATTGATTTGGATAAAAGGGTCATCGCATTAGATGGTGGAAATCAGATTAAGAAAGACGGCCAACTAAATGCGCTCATTATCCAAAAGGGTAAGTATACATATACATATGTTGATGAGTTAACAAACGAAATGACTGTGCAAAAAGAATATAACGATTCGATGAATAGAGTAGGGACCGTTACATATCCAAATTATGACCTGCAAGTAATACGTCAAGAAGAATACTTTGCTCTGTGTGAAAATACGAATCTCGGTATAGAACAATGGATTAAAAATGAATATCTACTATCTGATAATGAATCGACTCGTGCCAAGACTGACCTAAGTACAACTTTTTTATCTGTCAAACAAGGTGAAAAAGTGTCGGTAATTGATCAGGAATGTGAAGGATATGTCTTAGTAAAAAGAGAGAACGGGGAAGTGGGTTGGATACTGAAAGACTTCATAGATATTTGAGTTAATGACTATGGGCATATCTTTAAAAAATGTATTAGGTCTAAACCCGTCTATTCTTACAGATGTAAAACATGCTGTTAAGGCTTTAAAAGAAAAGGATCTTGTACGATTTGGAACATGTATTCATCACTTTAATGGATTTAGTGTGCAATTTTAGTTTTTTAGTGTAGGGTACCTGGTACTTTTCTCGATGGGATAGTTTTAGGAAACATGGTTCCTAAAACTATCCTCCATTGTAAAGTTGAATTTTTTTAAAAATCTCCTGTAGTTTCAAGCTAAAAAGGTGCTTACAACAGAACATGTCGCCCGCACCGGTTAGTGTCAAAAAGTTCTCCTGGCCTAGCAGCTAAATCTACATTTGAAGTTAAACAAATAAGAAAACATTTCACTTCATCTGCATTGGCTTGTAGATCTCATTTTATCCTCCTCCTTCTTACCAAATTTTTACCTGTGATATTTATATATAGATTTAAAATATTATTCGTTACAAGAATTTTAACTTTTATGCAAACTTCACCATCCGCAACACCGAAATCGTTTGTAAGGTATCAGGTACTTTTTAAATTATAAAAAGAAACAATCTATTTAACATTTGACGTATTTTTTGGTATATTAGACGGTGGACAAAATTAGAAAAGGTGGAGTAAAAAATGGAAACAAATGCATACAGAGTATTACTTTACTATAAATATGTCCCGATTGAAGATCCAGTAACATTTTCGCAAGAACATCTTGCAGCATGTAAGGAAATTGGGTTAAAAGGGCGTATTTTAGTATCAGACGAAGGAATAAACGGAACTTGCTCAGGAACGATTGAACAAACTGACGCATACATGAACATGATGAAGGCAGACGAACGTTTTGCTGACATGGTGTATAAAATAGATGAAACAGAAGGACATGCCTTCAAAAAAATGCATGTTCGTCCTAAGAAAGAGATTGTACATTTAGGATTAGCAGATGATATTAATCCAAATGAACTAACAGGACAATACCTCTCTCCAAAAGAGTTCTTTGAACAAATGCAAGCAGAAGATACGGTTGTTATTGATGCTCGTAATGATTATGAATTCGACCTAGGTCACTTCCGCGGTGCCATTCGCCCAGAAATTCGAAACTTCCGGGATCTACCGGACTGGATGCTAGAGAACAAAGAAATGTTCGAAGGCAAAAAAGTGCTTACGTATTGTACTGGTGGAATACGCTGTGAAAAATTCTCGGGTTGGTTAGTAAGAGAAGGTTTTGAAGGTGTTGGTCAACTACACGGGGGGATCGCAACTTACGCCAAAGATCCAGAAGTCCGTGGACAGCTTTGGGATGGGCAAATGTACGTATTTGATGAGCGCATCGCTGTACCGATTAACCAAGTAGAGCATGTCGTTGTAGGTAAAGACCATTTCACAGGAGAGCCATGCGAGCGTTATGTAAACTGTGCAAACCCTGATTGTAATGATAAAATTCTTTGCTCAGAAGAAAACGAACACAAGTATCTACGTAGTTGCTCGGACGAATGCCGTGAGCATCCACGCAACCGTTACATCGTAGAACATAATTTATCTGAAGAAGAAGTAGAAGCTAGATTAGCTGCTATAAAATAATGAATGAGATCCCATGTCGGTTTACTGGCATGGGATTTATTAGTTGTCACAACTCTGTGACTGTATATTATGTAGAGACTTGAAATATATTAAACGTATAGAGGGGATTTGCCTTCCTATATAGAAAGTAACAAAGAGTTCATTTTTCAAAAATAGAATGGAGGAACGTATATGTCAATCGAAGTGAAAAATATTTCAGATTTGAACGCAGTCAACGTATCCAAACTAATTAAAGAAAGTGAAAAAGAAGGGTATCGTTTCGTGTCAAGGTTAGCATCGGAATATGAAGACGGAACGCATCGCTTCAGTGAACAGGGAGAAGCAATTTATGGCGCATGGGATGGAGATGAGTTAGTGGCAATTGGCGGTTTGTTTAGAAATACCGCGAGTGAATCTGACAACTCTGCTCGACTATACCGATTTTACACTTTACCAGAGTATCGTCGAAAAGGTGTAGGAAGTGAACTTTTAAAGGTGGTTTCTGAAAACGCCAAAGGTCATTTTAAGGAAATAACGACTAAAACAGAATCCGCAAAGGCAGATTCTTTTTACCGTGCAAATGGATTTTTATTTGACGAACGCTCACCGGATGTCACTCATGTGATGAGCCTAGAATAGAAAGGGTTTACATTGATGGATAAACACGAATTAGAAATTAGATTTCCTTTAATCTCAAATATGCAAAACAAAGAAGAAATAATATGGTTCAACCAAAATAAAATAAAATCAGAAGATGCTATAAAAAACGTATCTGTTACTGCTGAGATGGTGCAAGATGCAAGCGATCGTTTAGATCGCTTTGCATCTTATTTACGTGTTGCCTTCCCGGAGACAGCAACAACAAATGGTATTATTGAGTCACCGCTTGTGAAAATTCCAACGATGGAATCTGCCTTAAAGGAATTCTTTCAAAAAGAATTTGGCGGGGAATTACTATTAAAATGTGATAATGCCTTACCAATTTCCGGATCTATAAAGGCTCGTGGTGGAATTTATGAGGTACTTAAAATTGCAGAGCAACTTGCGATACGAGAGGGTTTATTGAAAGAGACAGATGATTATGAAAGACTCTCAATGGATAAGTTCAAACAATTTTTTTCTAACTATTCAATTGCAGTAGGCTCGACTGGGAATCTAGGACTTAGCATAGGGATAATTAGTGCAAAGTTTGGATTTCAAGTAACTGTCCATATGTCTAGCGACGCAAAGCAATGGAAAAAGGACATGCTTCGCTCAAAAGGGGTAACAGTCGTAGAATACGATTTTGATTATAGCATTGCGGTAATGGAAGGCAGAAAACAAGCGGAAAAGGATTCGTCTTGCTTTTTTATAGACGACGAAAATTCAGTCGATTTATTTGTCGGGTATGCTGTTGCAGCAAGTAGGTTAAAAACTCAATTGGAACAAATGCAAGTCAATGTCGACGCCGAACACCCACTGTTTGTGTACTTACCGTGCGGAGTTGGTGGTGGACCAGGAGGAGTCGCATTTGGACTAAAGCTTTTGTTTGGAGACCATGTGCATTGCTTTTTTGCGGAGCCAACGAGCTCACCTTGCATGCTACTGGGGTTAATGACTGGATTGCATGAAAATATTTCAGTAGTCGATATCGGACTTGATAACAAAACGGATGCTGACGGACTAGCTGTAGGTCGACCGTCAGGATTTGTAGGGAAAACTCTAGAACATCTCATTAGTGGAAGCTTCACAGTTAATGATAAAACCTTATATGAGCTGCTAGTTTTAGTGGCGGACACGGAGAATATTCTATTAGAACCATCTGCACTGGCAGGCATGACAGGCCCAATTCATCTAGCTAAACAAGGAGTTTCCTTACAAAATGCAACGCATATTGTTTGGGCAACTGGGGGAGGAATGGTTCCTTCTCAGGAAATGAAGAATTATTATGAAAAGGGCAAAAAATATTTTCTGTAGTAAATTCCTGAGGCTAGGACAGAACCCCAAAACAGCATTTTTCTCTGTGAGAAAATGCTGTTTTTTTGCTTTGCACAAAATTGATTTCCATTCCAGGGACGCTTTCCACGGGCGTGGCCTGAGCCTGTAGTCTCAGGCGTTACGCTATTCCCGTAGGAGTCGCCCCTCCATTTCAATCAATTTTATTAAATATCTATTAGTGTTTGCTCTACTTTATATAGAACAAATGTGTTATGCTATATATAGAACAGGAAAGGGAGGGTGACCTCATGTTTATTGAAATAAAATCTAATTCTGATGTCCCCATCTATTTGCAGCTTGCTCACCAACTTATGGAAGGGATAGTACGAGGTGAGTTAAAACCAGGTGACTCGCTTCCGTCTGTAAGAGCATTTGCGAGCGATCTCGGGATGAATATGCATACAGTAAATAAGGCTTATCACTACCTAGAAGAAAAAGAATTTATACAAATAGTAGCAAAATCAGGTGTAATTATTCAACCGAACGGTGTTTCGAAGGCTTCAGAGGAAAAAAAGCAAAAACTAGAAGCGCAACTACGACCATTTGTAACAGAGGGATTGGTCCTAAAGCTCTCGGAAGAAGAACTGGTAGTTATGGTACGTAAGCTTGTGCAAAATATTGAGGAGGGGAACGAATGATTATTGCGTTATTTGGATTTATACTATTTTTCATTACCGTTTTACAAGCATTTATGCCAAAATTTTTAAAGCCGACAGAAGCATTTGGAGTGTATGTACCAGATAGCCATACAAAAGATCCAGAGGTAGTAAAACTAATTAATAGGTATACAACGGTTGTATTAACATTCGGAATGATTATTTTTGTGGTCTATCTTTGGTGGGCTTTAACACAAAATCCAGCAGAGGAAACGTTTGCATTAGTGAGTGTAGGAGTCCAGTTTACAACCTTGTTTGTGAGCATCGGATACTATTTTATAATGCATCTTCGAATGAAAAAACTAAAAGAAACACAAGGGTGGTTAAGTGGAAAAAGTGAAGTGAGAGTAGTCGATGTGAGATTTCAAGAAAAACTGAAACTAATACCCCGCGTTATCTTTATCATACCTATGATTGTTACGGTGGGATTAATCATTTATACATTTATGAAATATGACCAATTGCCAGAGATGATTCCTACTCATTGGGGACCAACTGGAGAAGCGGATGCATTTAGCGAAAAGACATATTTTAGTGTCATTGCAATGCCACTTATTCTACTAGTTATGCAAGGTATGTTCCTATTGATGAGTGAAGGTATGAAATTTTCAGGTGCTCGCCTTAATCCAGCAAACAAAAAAACTTCTCTTACACAGCAACTCGCGTTTCGAAAATATACAAGTTTATTAGCGCTCTTTATCACTATTGGTATAACGCTAATGATGGGATATTTTCACTTACAAACAATTCATCCGGAAATATCCTCATCTATTATCATGTGGGTTCTACCACTGATTTTCTTACTATTAACATTTACAGTTATCGGCATTTATACTATAAAAGTAGGGCAAAGCGGATCTCGGCTAAATGTAGGAGGAAACAGTACGACCTTAGAAAACAAGATAGCTGTTGACGAGGATCGATATTGGAAGGGTGGATTATTTTACTTGAACAAAAATGATCCAAGTATAATGGTAGAAAAGCGATTTGGCGTAGGCTGGACTCTAAACTTTGCTCATCCTATAAGTTGGATTGTATTGCTCCTGCCTCTTCTACTTATATTCGGCATAATATTTTTACTATAAGAAAAGCAGCTCCCCAAATTTTGGGGAGCTGCTTTTTGCTTTTTTATATCCAAAAAAAGTATCCTTTTTCTCGGTATCTGTCTAGTTCTAGCGCCTGCTCCTGCGCAAAGCTCGTCGCAGAAGAACGTTGTTGGGGCTTGCATAGGCGCTTACACTATTCTATTCAGCGTCGAAAACTTCTACTTTTTCCATTTTAGCGCCGTTTTTCATAGCTTTTGCAACTTCAAGACCACTTGTTACTTGACCAAAAACAGTATGAACACCGTTTAAATGCGGTTGTGGCTCGTGAACGATGAAGAATTGGCTAGAACCTGTATCTTTACCAGCATGTGCCATAGAAAGGCTTCCTGCTTGGTGTGTGTGGGGGTTTCCAGCTGTCTCACATTTAATGTTTTTTCCGCTACCGCCCATACCTGTACCAGTTGGGTCTCCACCTTGGCTTACGAAGCCAGGAATTACACGGTGGAATACTACTCCGTTATAAAATCCGCTGTTTGCTAACTCTTCAAAGTTTGCTACTGTGTTTGGTGCCTCATTTGGGAATAAATCAAATTCAATTTTTTCTCCAGAATCCATTAAAAAATAACCTTTTTTTGTCATTTAAAACACTCCTTTTTCGAATAAATCATTTATTAGTATAGCATGTACCTAAGTCATTATCCAAAAACAGAGACTGATAACTGGTTGATTTATTGTTAAGAAGAACCCGCACAGTTTTCGTGAGATTATAAAAAGTACTTTTCTGGTATGAGTGAGCACTATGTCATGATCAAGTTGTTTAATTCGGTTGTCGAATATTTAACAAAGCCTGTAGAATCCTTGATTGCTCATCAGTATACCTTCTCTTAGGATTTCGTTCGAATCTCGAGTTTGATAAGCACAGAACATGTAATACTCATTACATAGGAAACGGGATGACAAAAGATAAAGTGGAGGATAAACTAAAAAAATGAGCTCCAAAAGTATAATAAGGAGTTAGGATGCAATATAAAAAATATGAAAACAATGCATAAAGATTCATTAGAAAGCTTTTCTTATGTAAAAATAATGTTGTTGAAGGAGTGTTTTCCCATGTTTAGAGTAGGAGTTGTTGGTCCGCAATCTACAGTAGAAAGAATTATAGACATAGCAGAAGAGTTAAAGTTGGATGTAATTTTCTTGATGTATCCATATAAAGAAGTGAGAGAAACAAAGGATATTGTAAAATATAATGATAATAAAGTTGATTTCTGGATTTTTTCAGGGAGAATTTCTTATAACTTAGCATGTCAGGTTACTGGAAGTACGGAAAAACAAATTTATATCGAGCATACTGAAGCAGGGATTTTTAAAGGGTTGTTGGAGTTCTCACATAAAACAGGTTCTTTTTTAGATTGTTTGAGTATAGATGAAATATCAAAAAGCCATTGGGAGAATGCACTTTACCAACTTAATATAAAACCGGGAGCGATTCATGTAAAAACTTTTTCCGAAAGAACTTCTACTAATGAATTGACAGATTTTCATTTTCATTTATGGAACGAAAAGGAGACAAAAGGAGCTATTACATCTTTTGAAGAGGTATATATACAACTTAAAGAACGCGGTGTTCCCGCATTTAGGATTTCAACTAGTGATATTGAAATCCGTCACACTTTAAATATCCTTTCAGAAAAATTAAAGACCTTTTATTTTATGGGTTCACAAGTTGCTGTTCATCTATTTGAAATAGACTTTTTAAAGAATCATTTTAAAAGTTCAAAACAAACTTATCAACTGCAACACCTAGAATTAAAAATTAAAGAAATTTTAATTAACTTAAGTGAATGTTTAAATGGTTCACTGTTTGAAAAAGGACTTGGAAGATATCTAATATTTAGTTCGCGTGCTGACAGTGAACGAGAACTGCAAAGAATTGAAGAAACAGTTAATAAATTGATTTTGGAGTCTGGATTGAAGGTTGGTATAGGAATAGGACTTGGTGAAACCATATTCTCTGCGGAATCGAATGCAAACCAGGCACTTAAACAATCCAAAGAAAAGTATGGTTCCATAATTATTATTCAGGAAAACGGTGAGGTCATTGAAGTAGATAGTAACAAACTTGAAAGTGTTGAAACTCTACAATTTAATGATGAGAACTTTATTACTAGGCTCAAAAAAGAAAAAATAAATATAAAGAATTATATTGAGATATACTCATTGACAAGAAATGCAGGAATAAGAAGTTTTACAGTTAAAGATATATCTATTCAATTATCTAAAGACGAAAGAAATACAAGGCGCTTTATAGAAGATTTATGTAATGCGGGCTTTGCGGAATGTATCGGAGTAGAAGAATATCCTACAAAAGGAAGACCTAGACGTGTTTACAAATTGACAAACTCGCCAAAAAAAGTTGTTTATGACGAGAAGGACTAGTTAACTCGCTAGTAAATTTTTATTTTGGAATAAAAATAACAGAAAATTAAAAAATGTTGTTGCTTATAATAGATTTAATAATTATAATTTCATTTAGGGTAATTATTGATTATTTACCTTCAAAATAATGTGATTTTCAGAGAAACTGTAATACCATTTTATTAAGGGGGAGATTTATTTATGGAGCATATGAGTTGGGTATCTTTGATACCTCCAATAATTGCTGTAGTTCTCGCAATTGTTACAAAGAATGTTGTCATATCGTTGTTCTCGGGGGTATATATTGGAGTTCTAATCCTTGTAGGAGGACGTCCTCTTGAAGCAACAATGGAGGTAATTGGAAATTTTATTTTTCCGCAAGTTGCTGATAGTTATAATGCGGCTGTTCTAGTATTGTTATTCTTTATTGGTGGATTCGTAGCTCTTATGGAGAAATCCGGTGGAGGTGCTGCACTTGCTTCAAGCGTTGTAAAGTACATCAATACTCGTGCTAAAGCACAAATATCTGCTTGGTTCGGAGGGATTATTATTTTCTTCTCTGATTTGGGAACCCCATTGATTGTAGGGCCAGTTTTTGAAAAGATTTTTGATAAAGCGAAAATTTCAAGAGAGAAACTGGCATGGATCATTGATTCTACATCATCTCCTGTCGCCGTATTGATTCCGTTCATTGGATGGGGTGTGTACATAATGGGGCTTATAAAAAAAGAATTTGATTTATTGAATATAAACACGTCCGAATTTAGTACGCTAATTCAAGTTATACCATTTCAGTTTTATGCTATATTAGCTGTTTCAATGGTGCCTCTTGTGGCATTTATGAAATTGGATTTTGGACCTATGGCAAAGGCGGAAAGAAGAGTACAGCAAACAGGTGAACTGTATTGGCCCGAATCGAAACCGCTAAGAAAACCAGATAAACTTGAGGAATACCAAAATAGCGGGCGCGCTATATTTATATGGCTACCGTTATTAGTGCTGTTTATTACGTTATTTGGACTATTATTTTCATATGGCTTCCCGTTCGAGCCTGTACCAGGAAATGAATTCAGAGTTTCTTTAAGTGCTGCATATTTATTTGCGGCGTTATCGATTATTATCTTAATGATTATAAATAAGTCGAAAAAATTCGGAGAGATTATTGATATTTATACAACCGGCATGCAGAAAATGGTTTACGTCGCACTCACGCTTGTCCTCGCATGGTCGCTTGGGAAAGTAATCAATGATATGGGGACTGCAGCATTCATCGTTGAGGCGATGAAAGGAAATGTACCAGCTTTCATAATACCTGCAATTTTGTTCTTGGTCGGAGCAGCAATGTCTCTTGCATCTGGTACTTCATGGGGAACATTTGCAATTATGCTTCCAATCGCCATTCCAATGGCTGTAGGTCTCGATGCGCATTTACTAGTTTGTATAGGAGCAGTGTTGTCGGGTGGTATCTTCGGTGATCATTGTTCACCGATTTCCGATACTACAATTTTATCATCAACTGGTGCTGGGGCGGATCATATTGATCACGTTAAAACACAGTTGCCATACGCGATACTCAATGCAGCAATTGCATTAGTAGGTTTTATCGTTGCTGGTATTACAGGGAGTGCATTAACGTTGATTTTGACAATTATATTACTTGTAACAGCTGTTTTTATCATATCTAAAACACAGGATAGAAAGCATAGTGAAAGGGTTGAATTATAAGTGAAACTTTGGGGTGGACGATTTACAAAGCGAGAAGATAAAATTATGGAGAAATTCAATACATCTCTACCTATTGATAATAGACTGTATTTCGAGGATATAACAGGAAGTATAGCGCACGTAACAATGCTTTTAAAATGTGAATTGCTCACGGAGTTAGAAGGAAATCTACTTATTAATGGCCTAGAAACGATATTGAGTGATATTGAGTCAGGTGAGTTGAAAGTGGAGGGTGAATATGAAGATATCCATTCTTTTGTGGAAATGAATTTGACGGAGCGAATTGGAGAAACCGGGAAGAAACTTCATACGGCAAGAAGTAGGAATGATCAGGTAGCTTTAGATACAAGGCTATATGCAAAAAACAAAGCAAGAGAAGTGACGATCGCTATTCAGGAACTGATTGATTCATTGAGTAAAAAAGCATTAAACAATAATGTTATCATGCCTGGATACACTCATTTGCAACGGGCACAAGTCGTAACATTTGGACATCATCTAGGTGCATATGCACAAATGTTTAGCCGAGACAAAAAAAGAGTTGAGAATGCGATTGATATTCTAGATGAAAACCCGCTTGGATGTGGGGCGCTTGCAGGAACAACACATAATATCGATCGCCAAATAACAACTGACCTTTTAGGTTTTGTAAAACCGGTTGAGAACTTTCTGGACGGTGTAAGTGATCGCGATTACTTACTTGAACTCATGTCTAACTTTTCTATAATGATGATGCACATGAGCCGACTTAGTGAAGAGCTCATACTTTGGAGTAGCCAGGAATTTAAATTTATCGAAATGGATGATGCCTATTCAACTGGTAGTAGTATTATGCCTCAAAAGAAAAATCCCGATGCCGCTGAACTGATTAGAGGCAAGACTGGTAGAGTTTATGGTTCTCTCTTCGCATTATTAACAACGCTGAAAGGATTGCCACTAACTTATAACAAAGACATGCAGGAAGATAAAGAGCAGTTCTTCGATGCTGTCGATACAGTAATGGATTGTTTAAAAATTATGGCTAAAATGATTGAAACGCTGCATGTGAAACAAGAAAATATGAAAGCGGCTATTAAAGCAGGCTTCTTGAATGCAACAGAAGTTGCTGATTATTTAGTGAGTAAAGGAACAGCATTTAGAGATGCCCATGAAATCGTAGGTAAAATCATTATTTATTGTGAAGACCAAAAGAAGGCGATTGAAGATTTAACGATTGAAGAGTTATCAAAATTCAGTAATAGCATAACAGATGATATTTACGAATATATCGACTATGAGAGTATATTGAATAAAGGGAATAAAAAATTGATTAAGCAGGTTACAAGAAGTGAGAGTACTATATAGATTTCCATTTAGAAAGATGAGATAGATGTTTTCAGTCGAATGTAAGCATGCTTTTCCTGATTAACACATACCCATTACGAGAGTGAAACATCTAAAGGGCTCTATTCTACAGTTTCTATATAACAAAGAAGGACAGTTGGCTTTTAACAAGCTACCTGTCTTTTTACTTTAAGTTGTCTATTACTTTTCTTTATCTTTAAGTTTTAAATGCTCAGAAAATATTGAACTGGCGTCAAAAAGTAAAGCTGATACAAATAAAATGTCTAGAAAAACATTGAAACAAATTTCTTACATCAACTGATTTAAAAGAAGCAGTTAGCGGAACTCGATTTGTCACTGAAGAAGTAGCTGAAAATCTAATCATTAAATTTGACTTGTTTAAGCAGTTGGAAGTGGTCATAGATAACGATATGATTATTGCATCCAATACATCAGAGATGCTTTTTTTTGACCGTAAAAAAAAGTTAGGTAGGATAAAGTTTATAAGTTTATTACTAATCACCGCTAATCTATGCAAAAACATAATCCCTCACCAAATACAATCCATAAATTTTAAGAATAATTTTAATAATATAAATATTACAATTTCAAATTTCCATAATTTAGTTTACAATATAGTTATTACCTAAAAAGGGGGACTATTTGATTTGAAGAAGCTAGGAATTATATTAACTGCATCTGCTTTATCTATTGGTGTGTTTTCATCTGCTGCTAGTGCGGCGAGTACAGTAGAAGGGCAACCAGCAAAGGTGGTAGCACAGGTGGATGCTACAGAGAAGGTTGTTACTAAGGAGGACTTGCTTAAAAAGTTTCATTCTGCTTTTCCTGGGATTTTTGACTTTGTAAATGCTAGTGATTTTCATATGAGTTCTCATAATTATCCTGAGGATGAGATGACAAGGTATCATTTATATTTTAGTAAGCTACAAAATGGGAAGGATATTAGTGGAAGCATAGGATTTTATGGAGAAGATTACGAAATCGAATCCTTTAACTACGAGCCTGTTAGTACTCCAGACGCTTTGTTTCCAGCTAAATTTTCTAAAGAAGAAGCTAAAAAGGTTGCAGCCGATTTCGTTAAGAAATACCTTAAAGATGGTAATTACAAATTAGATGAGGATTTTAATGATCACTACAATTATTATTCAAAGCAAATTTTAACTAGGCCAATAAGTTATTCCTTTTCTTTCAATCGTATGAAGGATGATGTTGCAATTGCTGACCAGAGTGTAAACGTAACCGTTCTCGGAAACGGGGAAATTGTAAGCTTCTATGGTTCACAAATAACTAAATCTCCTACCTTTGAAGATGTAAAAAAAGTAAAAGATCAAAAAGAAGCATTAGAAAAAATCAAAGGAAATCTTACTGCGAAACTACAATATCAAGTTAACACCAACTATGAAACTGGGGAAAATGACGTAAAGCTGGTTTATGTGCCTGATGTTCTGAGTATGAATGCCATCACAGGAGAATGGTTTACTGGTAAAGAGTTTTTAGCAGAACAGCCAACTAAAAAGGAATATGTAAAAGTTACAGAAACTGCATTGCCTGCTAAGCAAAATGGGATAACGAAGGAAGAGGCAAAGAAAGCTGCAGAAAAGTTATTACAAGTGAAGTCTAACAAGATCAAGTTAAGCATTCAATCAGTCGAAGAAGTAACAAACAGTTATGGTCAAGATATATTTAGTGTTCACTATATGTACAACTACGGTAATAGTGGAAGTGGGTCTACATTAGAATTTGATAAGAAAACTGGTGAGCTGCTCCAGTATCATAATACCCAAAATGATTTATTGGTCGAAATGGATGAGACTAAAGAGGAGATCACAATTTCTAAAGAAGAGGCGATTGCTCAAGCAGTTAAGTATTTAAAGGAATTGGTACCTTCATACCTTCATGAATACGCTATGCCTTTAGAGGAAGGTTATCATGATGAAACAATGGGCAATTACTATATAACCTTCCCCCGCATAGTTAATGGAGTTATGGTTATGGGAGATCAAATTAGTGTAAATATTCATAAAGATGGATCTCTAGAAAGTCTAAATGTAGTTAGACCACAGATTGATAAATGGCCGGCAGTAGAAGAGGTAATCTCTTCTAAAGAAGCAGAGGATATTTTGAGTAAAGCGCTAAGTATTAAAATGAGCTATATGAAAGAAAATCAAAAGAAAGAAAATAAACATTATAATTTAATATACTCTCCATTTTTTAATAAAACAGCCTTTAATGTGTTAGAAGCCAATTCTGGCAAGTGGATTAACCAATACAATATGGAAGTGACTCCCGAGGTTTCTCATCCAACAGCGGCTGAAGAACTGAATTATTTAATCAAGGCAAAGGTATTGACGGTTGATCCAAAAACCTTTAACGGGGATGCAGCAGTGTCTAGAGGGGAAGCAATCAAGATTATGATGAATTCCTTAACGTATATTTATGAGACAAGCAACTATAGAGAGTCAGATAGTATGAAGCAATCCTATACAAATGTGGGTCCTAAACATGCTTCCTATCAAGCAATTGAGCGTGCGGTGGAAGCGGGGATTTTGAAAACAGAACAGAAGACCTTTGATGTAAATAGTCCAATTACGAAAGAAGAGCTAGCAGTATGGTATATTCGGGCACTGGGTCTTGAGCAAGCAGCAAAACAAAACAATATTTTTAAAAATGATTTTACAGATGGCGAAAAAATGAAAGTGGAAAACACAGGATATGTGGTTTTGGCGCACTCACTTGGATTAGTGAAGGCAGAAAAAAATCAGTTTAACCCAACAAAAGAAATAACATATGCAGATTTAGCAGTGTCCTCTATCCGCCTAGCGTATGAAATTTCCAATAAGGGAAGAGATTTCAGATATGATTATTAAATCCCAACCAAATAAATAATCAACAATATAACAAGAGGGTTATGACAACAGTCACGACCCTCTATTTTTAGTGGGAAAACTATACTAAACAAGAGATGCTCTTCCGCTTAAACCTTTGCAACCATACCCTCTAATAGTCGTTCCGCAAAATCATCTGGTATATTGACTTCTATGTGTCGTTGAATTGGGGTGTACTGATTCACAACATTAATGTACTTCACTAACTTTATTATGATTTTTTAAGTAGTTTTTCAGGAATTTTTTTGTTCTTTCGTTTTGTGGATTTTCGAAAATATCCTTCGGTGTACCTTGTTCTACTATAATACCATCTGCCATAAAAATCACTCGGTCTGCTACACTTTGTGCAAAATCCATTTCATGTGTAACAACAATCATTGTCCGTTTTTTATCGACGATAACAGACTTCATAACATTCAAAACTTCCTCGACTAATTCCGGATCTAGAGAAGAAGTAGGCTCATCGAATAAAATAACATACGGATCAAGTGCTAAGGCACGTGCAATCCCTACCCGTTGTTGTTGTCCTCCTGAAAGCGCAATTGGATAATTATGCTCCTTACCTTGAAGACCAACCTCTGCTAAGAGTTTAAAGGCTAATTGTTCAGCCTCTTGTCGGGGTGTATTACGTGTTAAGCGTACAGGTTCAGAGACATTTTGAAGTGCGGTCTTATTTTTAAATAAACTGTAGTTTTGAAAAACCATGCCTGTTTTCTTGCGAAGGTCACTCACAAGCTTCTTTGTATAACTCTCTAAATCTACTTTGGCACCATCAATTTCAATTGAACCTACTTGAGCTTCCTCTAAAAAGTTTATGCAACGTAAAAATGTAGACTTTCCCGAACCAGATGGTCCAATAATAGCTACAACTTCTCCTTCAGCAATTTCTACATCAATTCCTTTTAGAACATTGGTAGGACCATAGCTTTTATGTAAATTAGTTATTTTAATCATTTAACTTCCTCCTTCCGATATGGCTTTTCAACATAATACTCAAGTTTAGATTGTAGGAAAGAGAGTATGATAGAAATCATCCAGTAAATTAGACCAACCATCAAGTATGCCTCTAGAAACTTGTATGTTACGGCAGCTTCTAGTTTTGCGCGAGCCATCATGTCTATTACTCCAATCGTAAAGGCTAAAGAAGTATCTTTAATCATCATAATGTAGTAGTTACCAGAGGGTGGGATGGCAATGCGGATCATCTGAGGTAAAATAACAGTTCGTAGGGCTTGCCATTTAGTCATATTAACAGATAAGCATGCTTCATATTGCCCTTTATCAACTGCTAAGAAGGCAGAACGGAAAACCTCTGATAAATAGGCTGCATTACGTAAACTGAGGGCAATAGTAACAGCAGTGACCGCATTCATTGTACTGAAGCTTGGAAATATTTGTGGCACTCCAAAGTATAAAATGAATATTTGTATTAAGGTTGGAACTCCTCGGAAATAGGATATTATGACTTTTAAAATAGGATATAATATCTTAGTTTTATTATTAGTGAGGAATGCAAAAACTAATCCAAACAAAATAGCTAATAGAAATGACAATGTCCCTATATATAAAACAATTGGTAAAAATTCAATGATTTTCGGGAAGAGACTGATCATATACTCAAAATCGAATTTCATAAAGTAGGCAACCTTTCTTATATAAAATAATGAAAGGCCACTCTGCTGCGAGTAGCCTTTCTCTTTTTATTTCTCGTGTGGAATGGTTACGTCAATTGCACTCCATTTGTCAGATAGTTTTTTTAAGGTACCATCTTCTTGTAACTTTTCAATTTCAGCACTGAAATCTGCTAAAAACTCTTTATTTTCTTTAGATCGTACAAATGGGAAAGCATAATCGAAGTCGATTAAGTAATCCTCACCATAAAGTTTTAAAGGTAGACCCTCGTCTTTAATCCGTGATGCAGCAGTAATCTTCACATCAATAAAGGCATCTAATCGACCTAAGGCTACTTCATTATAAGTACCGCTCACGTCTTGGTAAGGGGTAATAATAATTTCGTTTCCATTTTCTTTATTCCATTTTTCTAGGAATTGATGTAGATTGTTACCGAGTAAGACACCTACTTTTTTCCCCTTTAAATCTTCGATGCTATTAATATCAGTATTATCTTCTGGTACAACTAATGACGCTCCTGAGTATGCGTAAGGAGAAGAAAAGTCATATTTTGCACGACGTTCTTCCGTAGCTGCAATCAGATTTGAAACTGTATCAATATTACCTGCGTCTAACATTCCGAAAATACCTGAGAACTCAGCAAATGTCCATTCAATCTCGTAACCTAGTGATTCAGTTACTAACTCTAACACTTCCACGTCATAGCCTTGTGGAACACCCTTATCATCAACTGAGATAAACGGAGGATAAATGCCTGAAGAACCTACTTTTAATACTTTTTTGTCAGCAGATACCTCGTTTTTATTTCCTGCAGATGTTTTCTCCGAATCGTCTCCACAGGCTGCTAGTAAAATAGAAATGCATAATATAAATGATAACGACAAGATCTTTTTTAATTTCATGTTTATACTTTCTCCTTAGATAGTTGTTGCTCTAACACTTGAACTAATTCTTCCGAGAAAATTTCACGAGGGTATTGGAATTCTAAATCATTTATAAATACAGTTGGAACCATTTTGACTCCACGTTTAATTGCTTCTGCAGTGACTTGAAGACTAATATCAATATTTGGCTCTTCTTCCTTCAAACCATAATTATTTTCAATGTATTCCTTAATACCATGACTTGAAAGTTTATCCCATGTTTCCTGCTCTTTAAATAACGAATTAATGTTATCTAATGTTTTTGCAGGATTACTATAGTCTAAGTTGAGGTTAATCAGCGTTCCTGGTAAGAGCATTTCTCGTGGTTTATCATAATGCTTCACGATTAACTCGACTTTGTTCTCATTTATGTATTGTAGAAGTGCTCCATCTACAAGTTCAAAGAAGGATGCGCAATAAGGACAAGCTAGATTTAAAAATACCTCCACTTTTATCGGTGCTTCCGCATTGCCTAACGTTAAATGTGTATTCTTGAGTGTTACCAAAATATAAACCTTCTTTCTTATATTTTTTGAAAATTCTAATTCGTATTTTTAATACTAACTAAACTGATAGGTATTGTAAACCTTTTTCAAGAAGTATTTTTTTATAATATTTTGATACTGAAGAATAGGCGATTATAAATTAATGGTTCAGTAAATTAAATAGTATTACTACCAGATTACGATGTAATTGTGTTATTAAAAGTTAGTGAGCATCAGGCAGATTTTATAAAAATCCAGGAATATTCGTAGCTAGTGGAACCCTAGTGGAACATCTAACGCTTATACGGTCACTCTTGATCCAGTACCTTTAGATATTCCGGAACTTTTGGGGATTACAATTATCCCACCTCCTACCCTTACAAGGTCTTGGAGCAATCGCACTTACAGAGTAAAAAGGGGTTGATATGCAGTTGGAAAACTACTAGCTGGTAGGCCATATTTATTTAGTGAAGTAGGGACGGAATTTTTAGCGGATAAATAGTGAAGGGGGAGAGTACAGAAACGCAGGGTCCTGTGAATTTCGAATAGGTTAGGTCATGACGAAAAAGAGCAAAAGGATTATTGATATCCTATTGCTCTATTTTTTATATACGGGCTTTAAAAAATTTTTCTTCCAAAGTAAGTTCTTCCAGATTAATAAATTAAGTAAAAGATCATTCGTATTTAAGAATGCTGCTTTATAGTTTCTGTTGTTTCATTAAATACCAAAGACCACTGGTTAGTTCTTTTACTACTTGTACCATCTCACTATCGCTAAATTCATTGGTCATTGTTCTTAATAATGATTCTAGTACAATATTTCGAATTGGCTGTTGCTCAAGCTCTTGTGTAACTGCTTCAATAATCTCATGCTGATTTTTGGTAAAATCGCTACTATTTTTAAACTGTTCTAACTGGTCAAACACTTCCTTACGTGTTATTTCGATCGCTACAAATGAACTAAAGAAAATATGTAAATCATCTGTATTTAAAACACTCGTCTGTTCATGCATGAGCATCTCCACAATTTTTTCTATATAACGTAATGTGCTTTTTATAACAACTTCAAATTTAAAATCCTGCTGATTCATTAAGCGACCTGTGAATGTTAAGTGCTGTAAAATACCATAATAAATGATAGCGGCTTCAAATGAATGGCTTCGTATTTCTTCCCCAAACACTTCGATAAAGCGCTGTCCTAACCACTGCAGCTCATGTACGCGTGATTTTAGTACTAATTTCTTTAATTCTTTATCGCCTGAATGTAAGATTTCTTCATAAATTTTATCTAATCCTCTAGACTGATTTATTAGTAATAAGACTGTAATTTGTTCTACTAATACATCTAGATCCTTTGCATCCTTACCTATCATTTGCCCGCTCCGCATTAATGCAGCATCGTAGCGTGTCTGTTCTAAAATTGCTTCTACACAATCATTCTTAGATGAAAAATAATTATAAAAGGTTCCCTTAGAGATACTTGCTCTCTCTAAAATATCTTGTATCGATGTATTAGCAATCCCTTGCTCTACAAATAAGGATATTGCGTGGTCGACCACTGCTTTTTTACGTTTATTCATAATAACTCCTTCTTTAACATTCTACGGTCATTATATAACATATTTTCGTTGAGAATGTAATATTTGAACTACGAAGACATTTTTATAGACAAATTTGGACTACTAGTATAAAATCTTTCAAGTGAATAAAAAAAGGAATATATAAACTAAGGAGATATTACAAATGAATACTTCAACGATAGAGAAGAAACCACCGTATTTAATGCTGGCAATTTTATTTTTCGGTGCCTTTGTTTCTTTCTTAAATAACTCATTATTAAACGTAGCATTACCATCAATCCGTGATGATTTTGGTAAAGACTATTCAACGGTTCAATGGTTAGCCACAGGTTACATGCTAGTAAGTGGTGTGTTAATACCTGTTTCAGCATTTTTAATTACACGCTTTAAAAACCGAACATTATTTATTGTATCAATGATTTTATTTACAATTGGTACAGCAATGGCCGCTTTGGCACCAAACTTTGGATTCCTCTTAGCAGGGCGTATGGTACAAGCTGCCGGTTCGGCAGTTATGGGACCATTGTTAATGAATGTTATGTTAGTTAGCTTCCCTCGTGAAAAACGTGGTGCGGCTATGGGTGTTTTCGGTTTAGTTATGATTACAGCTCCAGCAATTGGGCCTACATTATCAGGCTATATCGTACAATACTACGATTGGCGCGTACTGTTTGAGATGATTTTACCCTTTGCGATTCTTTCCATAATTCTAGCGTTTTGGAAACTTGAAAATGTGATGGATACACGTAAAGTATCTCTTGATTACTTCTCAATTGTGTTATCTGTAATTGGTTTTGGTGGTATTTTATATGGTTGTTCAATGGCTAGTTCAAATGGTTGGGGAGACACAGTTGTTTTGACAACAATTATTGTTGGTGCTGTTGCATTGTTTTTATTCATTACACGCCAATTCAAATTAGAGGAACCATTATTGGATTTGCGAGTTTATAAATATCCAATGTTCGCACTTGGTTCTGTTATTTCAATGGTAAATGCTGCGGCATTATTCTCTGGGATGATTTTAACGCCTGCCTACGTACAAGACGTGCGAGGTATTGACCCTTTAGAATCTGGTTTAATGATGTTACCAGGTGCTATTATTATGGGAGTTATGTCGCCAATCACAGGGAAATTATTCGATAAATTTGGACCCCGAGTTTTAGCGGTTATTGGTTTAGGTATTACCGCTATTTCAACATTCATGCTTGCAGGTTTAGATCTTGAATCTTCCTATGCTTACATTATTGGTATTTACACAATACGCATGTTTGGTATGTCGATGGTTATGATGCCAATTATGACGAATGGTTTAAACCAATTACCTACACGTTTAAACCCACATGGTACAGCTGTTAACAATACAGCGCAACAAGTGATCGGTTCAATCGGTACAGCTATTTTTGTTACGATTATGACTAGTGCTGCGGCTACTCGTGGTAAGGAGTTAGCTGCAGCAATGGACCCTGCATCCATGACAGAAGAAGCAATGAAACAAATACAGGCACAAAGCTTATTACATGGTGTTCAACTATCATTCATCGTTGCCGCTGTTGTAACATGTGTTGCTTTAGTATTATCATTCTTCTTAAAACGTGTGGACGTAAGCGCAACGGCACTTGCTGACATTGAAAAAGAAGTGAAAAGTTAATCATGGGGCTATCTCGTAAGTGATATTAAATCACTTCTAGGATAGCCCTATTTTTGTTGCTTTTTATTCATATCCCTTGTCTATTAATTTGGTAGATTAACAAAAAGGGTATGTTACAATTCCATCCTCATTAACTTGTGCAGGAGCTCCCCACATCCCAACTTCGTGATTTACAATTTCAATTTCATTATCATTTACGTCAATAATATGCTTCACGATATGCCCGTTTGCTACTAGAAAGTTGCTGATAAGCAAACGATGACAACGGGAAGGATGACGCTCCGAACAACAATAGGCAGTTCTTTTATCTGCTGCTTTTTCCAAAAGTTCATTTATACCTATTTGGAACTCTTCCGTCAAAGTATAATCCGCATAATTATGAAATGATTGGTTGTTCCAGCCTGCGTTCATTTCTTCACTAATTTTTTTAGACTTTCTACGTCTACCACCTAGTTTGGAGAGGTGTTCATATGAAATGTCTTCTTTTATAAGCCACTTTGGAAAATCATCCTTTGAAAATTGTGGCCATTTTCTACTGCCTGGAAATGCCCTTACATCCGCCAAAAGCTCGATGTTATTCTTTTTTAGCATGCTTCCGAAAAATTTTTGTGTGTGGCTAGAATGTCCAATTGTATATATTTCCAATCTTATCACCTCTTTCTCCACGAATATCCTTCTTATTATTATTCCTGTTCCTTTGTTGGACCAAACATATTCTACAGTTACAATTTATGAAGCAAAATACTGAAACCAAACCATGAAAGTGGTACGATACAAAAAGAGGTGAAGATAAATGAATGGTCAAAATAGAAAAGATGTAAAACCTGGATTAGAAGTATATATAGTATTAAAAAAAGATCAACGATCAGGGGAGAAAACAAAAGGAATTGTGAAAGACTTATTAACGAATTCGTCATTTCATCCACATGGCATAAAAGTACGATTAACAGATGGACAAATAGGACGAGTTTGTGAAATCATAGGATAAATTACCGCGTAAAAAGGGAGTGTAAGTGAAATGCAAGTAGAAAATCAAATTTTACAGTGGTTTAACCACTTTCATCAGTATCCAGAAGTTAGCTGGAAGGAATATGAAACTACAAATAAGCTTGCAGAAATATTGGATGGTTTAAGTATTTCCTATCGAAGATTTGATGATGTAACTGGATTGCTAGCAGAAATCGGAGAAGGGCCAGAAGTAATAGCTGTACGTGCAGATATTGATGCTCTATGGCAAGAAGTAGATGGAGAGTTCCGTGCCAATCATTCCTGTGGACATGATGCCAATATCTCTATGGTGCTAGGAGCGTTATTGCTATTAAAGGATGAAAAATTAAACAAACGAATTCGCTTTATCTTTCAGCCAGCAGAAGAAAAAGGTAACGGAGCGAATTCCATGATAGACCGTGGGGCTCTCGATGACGTTACACATCTTTTTGGCGTGCATTTACGACCGATTGAGGAACTTCCTTTCGGCAAAGTAGCACCAGCTATACATCATGGAGCGGCTTTATTTGTAGAGGGCAAAATAAAAGGAATCGATGCTCATGGAGCTAGACCACATCAAGGAAACAATGCGATTGACGTAGTAATGGCCATTCAACAAGCACTGAAAAATATGTATTTTTCTCCATCCGAATCATATTCTGCAAAGCTAACAAAAATTCAAGCAGGTGGAGAGAATGCTAATATTATTCCTGGTATTGCAACGTTTTCAATTGATGTAAGAGCAGCAAAGAATAGCATATTATCACAATTGAAAGATCGCATTGACAAAGATTTAAATATCATTCAACAATTATTTGATATAGAAATCGAGTGGGAATTTCAAGATATTACACCAGGTGCTGAAGTATCGAAAGAAGCGTCAGCAATTTCTAAAGCAGCAATAATTGAAACCGTAGGTATGGAAAACCTTGCAGATGAAGTAATTACTTCGGGAAGCGATGATTTTCATTTTTATACAATTAGACATCCTGAAGTGAAGGCAGCAATGATTGGTATAGGAGCTGACTTGTCACCGGGATTGCATCATCCAAATATGACTTTTAACAGAGATGCATTAATTTTGGGGGCTAAAGTTATATCGAAAACGCTTACAAATGTTTCGAAATAGTATTGACTAGCATCTGATTTCCATTTAATATTACTTTATTAACGACTATTAAACGTCAATTTAGAATTGTCTCTATAGTTGTAAGGAGGAAATATTTTGAAGGAAAAGAAAGCGGTTACTAAAAAAGAGATGTCTTTAATATGGGCGATTATGCCGCTACTACTCATGGTTATTACTATGGTTATTACTATTATATATTTAGAACAGGGACCGCATATTCCATTGATTGTTGGAACAACAGTTGCAGCGATTGTTGCGTGGAAGCATGGATTTAAATGGTCTGATATTGAAGAAATGATGTATAAAGGTATAAAACTAGCATTACCAGCAGTAGTCATTATTATTTTAGTAGGACTAATCATTGGTGCATGGATAGGTGGCGGAGTTGTTGCAACGATGATCTATTATGGTCTAAAAATTATTACTCCTGCTTTCTTCTTAGTGGCTATTTGTATTATTTGTGCAATTGTTGCACTTGCAATCGGCAGTTCTTGGTCAACTATGGGGACAATCGGTGTTGCGGGAATGGGTATTGGACTTAGCATGGGAATTCCAGCTGGAATGATCGCTGGAGCCGTAATTTCAGGTGCATACTTTGGAGATAAGATGTCCCCGTTATCCGATACAACAAACCTTGCAGCAGGACTAACAGGAACAGATCTTTTTGTACATATTAAACATATGTTATTTACGACGATACCAGGAATTCTAATAGCTCTTGGAGTATATGGTTTCCTAGGAAACAGATATAAATCAAGTAATATTGACCAAGAGGGTATCAACCAAACAATATCAATGTTAGATCAAAGCTTTGTCATTTCTCCATGGTTATTGTTAATACCCCTAGCAGTAATTGTCTTAGTAGCACTTAAAGTACCAGCTATACCAGCATTGATTGTTGGAATTTTATTTGGCTTCTTATCTCAAATACTCATCCAAGGTGGAAGCGTTGCAGAGGCAGTTGGAGCTTTGCAAAGTGGATATGTTATCGATACTGGAAATGCAATGGTTGATGAATTATTTAATCGTGGTGGATTAGATTCGATGATGTATACGGTCTCCATGACGATTGTTGCCATGACATTTGGTGGTATATTGGAATACTCTGGAATGCTGCAATCCATTATGGATCAAATTTTAAAGTTTGCTAAAACAGCAGGATCACTTATTGCTTCAACAATTGTTGCGTGTATTGCAACAAATGCATCTTGCTCAGAGCAATATATTTCTATTGTTGTGCCAGCTCGAATGTTTTCAAAAACATATACAAAAATGGGACTACATTCTAAAAATCTATCGCGCGCTTTAGAAGATGGAGGTACACTTACTTCGGTCTTTGTTCCTTGGAATACGTGTGGAGTGTTTATTTTAGCAACATTAGGTGTAGGAGTAGCAGAGTATGCATTATTTGCCGTATTAAACTTTATAGTACCAATTATATCAATTATCTATGCAATGACAGGCTTTACGATTCAAAAAATCTCTGAGGCTGAAAAGCTAGCGATATTAAATAAAGAAACTGTAGAAGTATAAAAGGAAATGTGCAAGCCTGGAAAACAAAAGGGAGTTCATATGGAACTCCCTTTTGTTATAAGTCCTATTAAAAGAAGGTGATGTTGCTATATTGATACGTAGATTCTAATTGTAGGTTGGAAAGTTCAGCTCATAAATAGCGCGTGGGCGACCTTGCTGATAGGTCATTTCTTCCCCTATGATTTGGGCATATCCATGATCTGCTAGTTTTTTTAGTATTCGTTCAGTTGTACGTCTACTAACTTGTAAATAGACTTCTAAGTCATATGCAGTAAACTCTGTGGACTTTCTAGAACGACTAAACTGTATGACCTTAGATAAGTTCGCTGGACTTAATGTAGTCTCTTTCGCAATTTGCACTAACTGTGGTTCAACATTTTTTAAACGCACTTGCTTATTACTATATGGATATGGCCCAAGCAATTCCTTAGAATCGGTTAATAAATAGGCTGTATTATCAGTTGCATAAGATAAGGCATCCCTTGCATTTTGAGTAGCTTCCAAAACTGTTTTTCCATAGCCAAATGCAATTTTAACCGTGGGAGAGGAGTTCATCCAAGAAGTAATCAAGTTATTGTTTAAAGCTTCCTGCACATCACCTTGAGTTGAAAATAAGCTATATAAATTGTCGGCTTCTTTTACGGTATTTGCTTGAATAGAGGCTGCAATTTGTTTAACTTTCTCTTCTGATATGGAAAGCTCTTTATTTGTTTGGATATAACCAACTGCAATTTTAGCAGACTGACTTTTGAATAGAAGGGCAAGGGATTTTGTATCCTCTATTGCCTTAATAATGGAGCTTTTCGGATCAATCATTCGAATGACAGAAAAACCATTGTCTCGCAATCTTTGATACACTGCATGAATACTAGTAATCGCTAGCAAAGTGGCGTCTTTCTGTTGTAAACCTGTATGGAATGCAACTATTTCTTCCAGATCGAAAGAGGTATCAATTTTCATTAAAAATGGTGTTTGATCAGTTAACCCGATATCCTCCAAAACATTTTTTACGCCCTCTGGATGGACTAGATCAATGGATAGTTTATGTACGGCGGTTGGGTTAGTAAGACTAAGTGAAAGTAGAGTATTCGTGATAGCGCTTTCATCTTGTTTCAGATAAAAAGTTGGAATAGGTAGTTTTGCGATTGAGTCTCTTGCATAGGTAAATGGAAATGAACCTGAAAAAAATACTGCATCACATGGTTTTATCGTTGGTACTATATCCTTTGCATCAGAAGGTATATTATATGTATAATAATCCAATCGAGTGGATGAAAGTTCATGTTCAAAACTTCTTAAGCGTTCGATGAAAGTGGCCGATCCTAATACAGCTATACGTGTTAACATATGGTCACCTCTTTTTTTATTTTTTAACGACTATTTAACGACAACTATAACGAACTTAATCCAATATGTAAAGAAAGTAGGAAATTCAATTGAAAATTAAAGAAATTGATATTTATGCAATCCGTTTACCATTAGTAGATCCTTTTATCATAAGTTATCATACTTACGATGATATGCCATCTATTATTGTAAAAATAACAACGGATGATGGTTTAGTAGGTTACGGGGAAGCTGTTGCAGATGAGCATGTGACAGGTGAGACTTGGGAAAGTACATATGCATTATTGAAAGATACACTAGCTCCAGCTATTATTGGAGAAAATCCTATGGAGTTTGAGCGTTTACATGAAAAAATGAATAAAGCGGTTTACCAGGCACCTGCAGCAAAAGCAGCGATAGATATTGCTTGTTATGATTTGGCAGGGAAAAAACTTGGTGTCCCTGTGTACCAATTATTAGGTGGACGCTATCACGAAAAGTTCCCTGTCACTCATGTATTAAGTATAGGAAAACCAGCTGACATGGCAGAAGAAGCAGAAAGAAGGATGAAAGAAGGATATTCCTCCTTTAAAATGAAGGTCGGGACAGACGTGCAAGTTGATGTAAAACGTATTCAAGCAGTGCGCGCAAAAGTCGGAGAAGAAGTCGCTATTCGTGTAGACGTAAATCAAGGTTGGAAAAATAGCGCTACTACTATTGTGGCTATGCGGCAGTTGGAAAAAGAGGGATTAGACTGGCTAGAGCAACCGGTAATCGCGGATGACTTTAATGGTATGGTAGAAGTAAAAGCTAAGACAAGTACCCCTCTTATGATGGATGAAGGCTTGCGAAACTTTCGTGATATGCGCGAGTTGATCGAGAAACAAGCAGCACATAAAGTAAATATTAAGCTGATGAAGTGTGGCGGGATTTATCCAGCGATGAAGCTAGCTCATATGGCAGAGATGGCAGGCATCGAGTGTCAAATCGGTTCCATGGTGGAATCCTCTATTGGATCTTCAGCAGGATTTCAAGTAGCATTTTCTAAAAAAGTGTTTACGAGTGTAGAGTTAACAGGTCCTTTGAAATTCTCTAAAGACGTTGGGAATTTACATTATGACGTTCCATTTATACAATTAAATGAACGTCCTGGACTTGGGATTGATATTGATGAAGAAACTCTACAAGAGTTAACTGAGTTCTCTACAAAAGTAACAAAATAAGAGGAAGTGTTTGCGTGAAAGAATGGAAAGGTAAACTTGGTGTGAAAGAATATATTGTTCGTCAATTGACGCAAGAACATCTGGATAGCGTTTTACGTTTGCAGCATGTCGTCCTTGGAGCAATGGAAAATGATAATTTCTTATCGCCATTAACAATAGGAGAATATGAGGATTCGATAGCTCGTAACCTAATGATTGGAGCATTTGTAGACAATGAACTAATCGCCTTCCGTGCATTGGCATTACCACCAATTGATGATCAACATTTAGGATATGATATTGGTCTTTCAAAAGAGCATCTTGAGAAGGTCGTTTATCAAGAAATAACGAATGTTCATCCTGATTATCGTGGATTTGGCTTGCAAAAGAAACTCGGGGTTATCGTCATGGAACTACTAGACGCTTCCCCGTATACGCATGTATGTGCAACAGTTGCACCATTTAACATTGCAAGCTTAAAGGACAAACTAAGCCAAGGAATGGTAATAGGTGCATTAAAGAAGAAATACGGGGACATGCTACGATATGTATTTTATAAAAAAATTCATGTAGATCGTAATAACGAAGAAAGGTTTATAGAAGTTCCTATGGATGCGGTTGAAAAACAACAGCAACTAATTGCAGATGGTTGGATCGGGACAGCAATTTTACAAAAAGATAACAACTGGTATGTAACGTATGAAGGAAAAGGAACATACATCTAAACGAAAACACTCGGTGACTAAATCACTGAGTGTTTTTTTATTGTTTAGTAATTATAAAATCTATTGCAGGTGGATAACTACTTTCAATTTATTCTCCGTCCAGACTCCAGCGACTAGCCCTTCTGACTTGCGAATAAAGGTAAAGATCACTTTAATTGCAATTCATCCAGCGCTTGCTCCAGCGCAAAGCTCGTCACAGAAGAACGTTGTCAGGGCTTACTTAGACGCTTGCGCGTTTGTTCTTTTCTTCCGTCAAATGTATGAGAAAGACTCAAGACTAATGACTGAACTAAATAGCTGAATTTTCAATTATAGTGAAATAATAAGAATAAGTTAAGGAGTGTTTCAATTGAAAAATCTATATAAAGACTCCCGATTCCGGCTCATTATTTTCGCTAACATTGCTTCCTCAATTGGTTCTGGAATAACGATGATTGCGATTCCATGGATGCTTGTATCGAGTGAAGATGGCAATAAGGTATTTGGCTATATAACGATCGGTATGACGATATTGAGTTTTATCCTTACACCATTTATAGGAAATCTAGTAGATAGAGTATCTCGAAAGAAGCTATTAATAATAAGTGAAATCATATGTTTTGCTCTATTATTTATGTTTTCTTTAATAGGTTTTATCGGCTTATCATATGAAATTTGGCATTATACTATTATTTATATGATCGGTAGTTTATATTACACGATTTTTTATCCGACGATGTTTGCTCTAAATCAAGAAATATTTACGAAGGACCAATATAAATCGTTAAATGGAACGATGGAAGTGCAGGGACAGCTTTCTAGTATGATTGCAGGTGCATTAGCTAGTATCTTATTATTAAAATGGGATTTACACTATATTTTATTACTAGATACGATATCTTACGGTGCTGCCATCTATTTTTACTTGAAGTTACCGTATGTGAGATTATCCATTGAAAAGACGGGAAAAGTCGTTAAATCGCAAGTAAGTGAAGGACTTAAATATATATTAGCTCGTCCTTCCTTGTTTATTTTTTTATTATTTTCTTTCATGCCTTTCATTGGTGTGATGCTAACGAATTATTTGTTTCCAGTCTATTTAGTAGATGTACTTGAAGCGGACGCAAGTGTCTATGGGATTGAAGGGATGATTTATGCAATAGGAGCAATAATTGCAGGGATTTTCGTACCGACCTTATCAAGTAAATTTGGAAATGAAAAGACGATTATCTTCGGAGTATGCGTTTATACGATTGCTATATCATTAATAGTCTTCGTTAATTTACCAGTTTATCTATCCTTAATGTTGTTTTTAGCGATAGGTAATAGCAGTACTAGGGTTGCTAGAAACTCTTTCTTAATGGATCATATTCCTAACAATATAATAGGGAGAGTCGATAGTTTGTTTCGTACATTAGGCCTCTTAATAAGAATTTTATTACTTGCTGTATTTACCGAAATGGTATCCTCAGACCTTATTATTTATTGTTTCATTGTTCTTAGTGGGATTTTAATGCTTTCTTTGTTCCTAGTAGTTATATCGTGGAAAAAGAGGTTTAAGGTAAAAGAGAAAAATTGTCCTGTCATAGCAAACACCTAACAAGAATTAGTGCTAAGTATATGCTATGCTATCGTATTATTTATGTATTTGTGAAACCATTTCCCAACTCATCCGTAAAATAACTATGCTTAAAAAAAGAGAGGGTTTGAGAAAATGACCAGTGTATTTATTATTTCGGCAGTTGCAGCGATAATTACCGCATTGTTAGTAGTCCCGTTGACAGCTAAAAGAAAAGACATGATAACTTCTATTATTGGTCTGTCGGTTTTAACTTTTATCGTACTTGCGATTATATATTATGTAACGAACTTAGATCGTAATTGGACAGCATTATGGCCATTACTAGTTATTGCAACATTAGCAGGGATGATTCTATCTAAAGGAAAAGAACAAAAAGCAAAAGGTATTCTATTCTTAGGAAGCTTGGTTTTAGCCATTTTCATGCTAACAGCATCATTTTGGAATGCAGACGAAAAATACAAAGTAGCAGAAATGCAGCAAGAGGTGGAAATTGAAGCATTTGACGAAACGAAGACACCTGCTAGCGTACCGCCAAAATTTGCACGCAATAAAATGAAAAAAGCTTTTGGGCAAGTGCCAAATACGAGCTATTATGAATTAGGTAATTTACAAATTCAAAAAGTAAAAGATGAGTATGTATATATTGCTCCAGTAGAATTTTCGGGACTTTTCAAGTGGTGGAATGGAGACGTGACACCAGGTTATTTTACAATGAGTGCAACCGACTCATCGGATAATCCGAAATTTGTAGAAGCGGACATGAGTTATACACCTTCTTCTTATTTCCATAAAAACTTAGAAAGACATATGCGTATGAAACATCCAACTAAAATTTTCTACGGGGATCCTCAGTTAGAAATTGATGAGGATGGAAAACCATATTACATCCGATCCTATGGTAGTTTCATCGCTGCGCGAAATGGATTTGAGGTAAAAGGAATCGTGGTGGTAGATCCCGCTACAGGTCAGACAGATTCCTATAAAATTGCAGATGTACCAGCATTTATAGATGGTGCAGTATCTCCAGAAACAGTGAGCTTGCAAAATAGTTATTTTGGTAAATATGTACATGGGTTTATCAATAGTCTCTTTGGTAAAAAAGATGTGAAACTTCCATCAGATGAAGGAACCGAAGCGAATGTAAGTCCAATTTTCGCTGAAGATGGTCAAATGTATTATTTCACAGACTTTACGAGTCCGAAAGAGGGAGTAGACTCGATGCTCGGTTATTCCTTAACAGATGGTCGAACAGGTGAGGCTACTTTCTATACAGGGAATCTAGAGGATTCTTATATGGATTCTCAAGGAGCTCTACAAATTATTGAAAAGAAATTCATCGAGAAGAAATGGTCTGGCGAGATGCCTGTATTGTACAACTTTTACGGAGAAGCTAGCTGGTTAACACCGGTATTGGACTCTAATGGATTCCTGCAAAATTACTTTATAGTATCAGCTGCAAATCCAGAGATTTCTGTATATGGTAATACGCCAAACGAAGCACTAAAGCTATATAAAATAGCGATTCAACGTGGAGGAAGCTCAGTAGACGGAAGCTCCAATGCTGAAGAGAAATCGATAGCTGGTACAGTTGTACGTGTCTTTAAAGAACGTGTAGGTGAATTTACTCAAGTATCGTTCTTATTAGAAAACAAACAAAGTTATATTGTATCTTCCGAAGTTGCACCCCTTGCAGTTTATATGCAAGAAGGAGATAAAGTACAAGTGACATTCTTAAATACAGAAGAACTTTTCTTGCCAGTAAAAGAGGTAAATATTCAAGGAATTGAATAGTAGAACAATAAAAGCTATCCTATATTCAATAGGATAGCTTTTATTAGAGCTTATAAAACTGCTTGTTTAGAAACAGGGGGATTATTTGAAAGTTCATTATTTAACGATAGGCGAGGTAGCAAAGCTAAGTAATATTTCGATTCAAACTTTACGATACTATGATCAGATAAACTTGTTTAAACCTATGGAAAAAAATTTAAGTAACCACTATAGATACTACCAAAACACACAATTATATTACTTGGATATTATAAAGTCATTGAAGTATCTTGGGTTATCGCTTAAGGAAGTTAAATCCGTTTTAACATTGAAACCAGAAGAGTTAGTTGAATATCTAGAGAACCAGGAGAAAAGAATTGAAGAACAATTTCAACGACTAAACAAGACGAAGCAGGTGCTACAGCGGAAAAAAGAGCAAATACAAGCCTTTGTATTGGATTCAAATATGATGACCGTAAGCATTAAGAAAGAACCAGCTCAAAAAATAGTAAAGATTAAAACCTACAATATGAAAGTCGATGATATTCCAAATAAGGAATATGGGCGTATAAGTAAGGTGTTAGAGGAAGAGGGCAGCATATTTGATACATTGTATGGTGGAGCTTTTCCTTTCCAAAGGTATGAATCATTAAATGACATCAACTATGATTATTTATTTACTTATATTGTGACAAATAAGGATTTTGAAGAAAAATATGAAGATGTGGAAATTAGTACACTTCCAGCTGGAGATTATCTTAGCATTTCTTTTGTTTTAAAGGACGATGAATACGAGGCGTGCTATCAGAAGTTAATAGACTATATAGAGCAACACCAATTAGTCGTCGCCCCCATTGTATATGATGTTTGGATGCCGATAAATTACACGGCTTCCAAAGAGGATGAATTCTTAGTAGAACTAAAAATACCTTTTCAAACTACTTGACCCTATAGTTACTATAGGGTTTATTTTATTTATATGCTGAATCTGGATTTGAAGGAGTTTTGAAGATGGTTTCTCAAAGAAATAGTCTAAATAAGGTAATTTATTTAGTATTAGTAAATTTATTTATTGTATTTTTAGGAATAGGACTAATTATTCCTGTTATGCCCACATTAATGCGGGAGATGAGCCTAGAAGGTTCTACGATGGGGTATTTAGTTGCGGCCTTTGCATTTGCCCAATTATTGGTTTCTCCAATCGCAGGTAAATGGGTTGACTCGTTTGGCCGTAAAAAAATGATTGTAATTGGTATGTTTATATTCGGATTATCGGAAATGCTCTTCGGTTTTGGGCAAGATGTGAAGATATTATATATTTCAAGAATACTAGGAGGTATAAGTGCTGCATTCATTATGCCTGCCGTGACAGCTTATGTTGCAGATGTTACCACTTTAAGAGAACGACCAAAAGCAATGGGTTATGTTGCGGCAGCAATCAGTGCTGGGTTCATCATTGGACCGGGAATTGGTGGCTTTTTAGCTGAACATGGCACTAGACTTCCCTTCTTTGTTGCCGCGGCACTAGGATTTTTAGGAGCAATATTCTCACTTGTTATTTTGAAAGAACCTAAAAGGGTGAGTGTAGAAAGAGAAGGAGAGTTAGTTAAACCAGGTTTTAGAAAAGTTTTAGAACCAATATATTTGATCCCGATGATTATTATTCTAGTATCTAGCTTTGGATTAGCTGCTTTTGAAACCGTTTATTCCCTATTTGTAGATCATAAATACGGATTTACACCAAAGGATATTGCATTAATCATTACTGTCAGTGGTGTTCTGGGAATAATATTCCAAGTGCTAACCTTCGATCGTGTTGTAGGAAAAATTGGAGAAATTAGATTAATTCAAGTTTGTATAGGTGTATCAACGATTTTCATTTTTGCGATGATAAAGGTTTCTGCTTACTGGTCCATATTACTCGTAACCTTTGTGATTTTCTTGTTGTTTGACTTAATGAGACCTGCGCTGACAACGTATTTATCTAAAATAGCTGGAAATGAGCAAGGCTTTGTTGGGGGACTAAACTCTACATTTACGAGTATTGGTAATATTATTGGACCAAGTATTGCAGGGATTTTGTTTGACGTGCATATTGATTATCCATACGTATTAGCGATGATTATACTCGCAATTAGCTTTGTAATATCGTTATTTTGGAGGGAACAAAAAACAGTATATAAAGAAACAGTAAAACAATAAAATAGTTGAACTTTTACCTTGTCCTTCTTTGCAAATGGTAGTCATTTTATCTTTTCGCAAAAATCCTATACAATGGAGTGTAAAGGATTCAAGTTAAGCCTCTGGCGGCGGATGTCACAGCTTTTGAAGAGAATTTGTAAAGTATGTCGTACCCATGCGACTATGGCTACCTGACCTGCATCACGCAGGCCAAAGTACACTTCAAAATCTGGACGCAATTACGCTGAGGCTAAATGAATGAAACGGGGGACTAGTCGTGCATGATGTAGCAACGTTACAAAAAGAAGCGATGGACATGCTAAAGAAAACAAGTAGAACTTTTTATATTCCAATTACTTTTTTAGAACCTAAACTAAAAAAGGCGGTTGCTTCTGCTTATTTATGCATGCGTGCGATAGACGAGATTGAAGATCATGAATCATTAGATCCACAAGATAAACAGGAAATACTGCTATCTACAAGTAAACTATTGTTAGCAGATTTTGATAAACAAGCGTATGGAGAACTAGTTGAAGACTATCAAGATATACTTCCTCCAGTATCTCTTAGATTAGGGGACTGGTTGGAAATTTGCCCGGCTGATTTATTAGAAACTGTAAAAACCTATACTAGTGAAATGGCAGAAGGAATGGCTAAATGGGTAGGTAAGAACTGGCAAGTGAAGACAAAAGAAGATCTCGATGAGTATACCTATTATGTAGCAGGTCTTGTTGGTGTGATGCTTTCGGATTTATGGAAGTGGAGTGCAGATATAAATACAGACCGTAATTTAGCAATTGCATATGGACGCGGTCTTCAAGCAGTTAATATATTGCGAAACAAGGACGAAGATAGCGAACGTGGTGTACAATTCTTCCCAGAAGGATGGACAAGAGCAGACATGTTCGATTATGCAGAAGACAATTTAGCACAAGCAGATGAATACATCAAGAGTATCAACCGCAAAAGTATATTGTTATTCTGTAAATTACCTCTTGCACTCGCTCACAAAACACTGAAAGCACTAAAGAACGGGAAAGAAAAAATGACCCGATCAGAGGTAGAGCAAACTGTAGAGGAAGTACAAGCGGAGGTTTAAGAGCATACTTGAAACAAAATCTATTGAGTAATTGATAATCATTATCACTTATTATTTGTTTTTAAAATGGATTAAGTTGTATACTTAAAGGGAAATTGAATCTTTCTACTATGAGAGGAGTTTAACTATGCTGTCTAAAAATTTACATAAAGCATTAAACGATCAAATGAACTTTGAGTTTTATTCTGCACATACCTATCTTGCTGCGGCTGCTTATTGTACGGCTGAAGCATACGATGGATTTGCTAATTTCTTTTTAGTTCAGGCAGAAGAAGAACGTTTCCATGCTATGAAATTTTATAACTTTTTAAGTGACTTAGGCTACCGAGCTACAATTGATGGATTTGACAAGCCGGGCAATGAGTTTTCTTCGACTTTAGACGTTTTTGAAACTTCTTTAAAACATGAAAAAGAAGTGACGCGTCGAATTTATCATCTATCTGATATTGCATTAGATGAACGTGAACATGCAACTATGGCATTCTTAAAATGGTTCATTGATGAGCAAGTAGAGGAAGAGGCATCATTTGATACTCTAATTAACAAAATTAAACGTATTGAAAATGATTCTAATGCTATGTTTATGCTAGACTCTGAGTTAGCAACCAGAACATTCACACCGGACGAAGCATAATACATAGTTTCGGATAAAGTGAAACTTTATCCAGTCTGCCATTAGTGCGGGATAAATTAATATCGCTTTTCTAAAAAGCTCTAGTGTTCTGAAGTTTTCTTCGCTCACTTGGAGCTTTTCTTCAATTATTGTAGTGTGATCTACTTAATTCTTGGCGTACCTACGTAGGGAGAAGCATGACTGAGGAAAGATTCTAGACTAATTGATTTATTTTCTATACCATTAGCAAATAAACAAGTACAAAGGAGAGGAAGTAAAAAATATGTTAAAAACGATTGTTTTCGACCAAATAAAACGCGCGATGAAAGAAAAAGATGTACTAGCTAAGGGAGTATTAACCATACTAAAATCTGCACTGGATAATGCGGAAAAAGAAAAAGGATCTGCCCTTACACCAGAAGAAGAAATTGCCATCGTAAATAGAGAAGTGAAACAAACAAACCAGGCTTTAGAAGGTGCAAAAGAAGCAAATCGTGAGGATTTAATAGAAAAAGAAAATGCAAAACTAAAACTACTAGCAAGCTTCTTGCCAAAACAATTAACTGAAGAAGAAATTGTGACGATCTTAACTGAAGCTGGAGTTACAAAAGGCATGAACATGGGAGATGCAATGAAAATTGCTAAGCCATTACTTACAGGAAAAGCTGATGGATCCACTATGTCTAAAGTAGTGAAAAGCATGATTTAACAAAAAAGAGGGCGCAAATGCGTCCTCCTTTCTAAAAACATTTACTTCACTTTTATGAACAGCACCTTCAAATAATTACCCTCTTTAAAAAGGGGAGAGGTTCTGAAATCGCTTGGAAGGGAAAACTCTTCCTCAATTGTGTATTTTCGGTTACTCTCCTTAAAAGCTTTTTCCACAAACGTTTTGAATTTTTTCATACCAAATGTAGCATTATTAGTAGATGCTACAATAACACCATTTTTTTCTGTAATATTAATAGCATCCATTAGTAATTTTGTATAGTCTTTAGCAGAACTAAATGTATACTTTTTTGAACGTGCAAAGCTAGGTGGATCGAGAATGACCATATCAAAGGATAATTCCTTCCGTTTCGCGTATTTAAAATAATCAAATACATCCATCACGATAATGTCTTGCTTTTCGACATCGATTCCATTTACTTCAAATTGTTCAGTCGTTTTACTTAAGCTTCGTTTGGCAAGATCGACACTGGTTGTTTTTGTAGCACCACCAGATGCAGCAAATACAGAAAAAGCTCCAGTATACGAGAATGTATTCAGTACTGTTTTTCCTTTCGAATAGTTATCTCGAATTGTTTTACGAACATCGCGTTGGTCTAAAAACACCCCAACCATTGCTCCATCATTTAAGTAAATAGCAAAGTGCTGCCCATTTTCTTTTACGTTGAGTGGAAACTCTCCGCGTTCACCTTTAACGAAATCATCGTCTTCGACATATTGACCCTTTGTATCAAAACGTTTCTTTTCATAAATTCCTTTATAAGAAACTGAAGCTTCTAATGCTTCCAAAATCATATCTTTAAAGGAATAAATACCCTCACTATACCAGCTGATTAAATAGAATCCATCAAAATAGTCAATGATTAAACCGCCGATACCGTCTCCTTCACCGTTGAATATACGAAAGGCTGTTGTATCAGTATTATGATAATAATCCTCACGATGACTAATTGCTGTAGCTATTTTCTTTTGGAAAAAGGATTTGTCAATTTTTTCATTTTCATTTTTCGTTAACAGCCAGCCAATCCCTTTATTTTGTTTTCCGACATAGCCTTTACCGATAAATTTGCCAGCAGCATTTTTCAGCTTTAAAATGCTTCCTTCCTCAAGAGATTCTGTCTCGTGGAAGCCGTCTTTCATTAAAATCGGAACGCCTTTTTGTAAATCTTGGGCAAGTGTTTCAGTTACTTTGATATCTAATTCATTTCGCATCATTGTAGTCATCCTCATATGTTTTTTTATATATTATCTCATACGTATGGGTAAAAACCCTTGATAGTCTTATGGTACAATATACTATACATGCGAAGAGGAAGGAAGTTTGCTATGAAAAAGTCAAAACTAATCCCGCCAATTATGATTGTTGTGGCGGTGTTGGCAACTATAATTTTAAACCAAGAAGAATATTCGGAAGTAACAATTATAAATAGAATACTTATCATTGTAGGAGCAGCTATCGTGTCTTCCATAATTGGCTATTTTCTACTAGGATCTGATGTAGATAAAGTTGACCCGAAACCAACTAATAATACGATTAGCAAAATCGACAAGAAAAACAGTAACAGAAAATAGTGAGCTTCCAAATAAATGACAGGAGGGACCTCCGTGTTAGATAAAGCACGTCAATTATTACAAACTTATTTTGGATATGATTCGTTTCGCGAAGGCCAAGAAACGGTTATTAACTATGTATTAGATGAGAATTCTAGTTTATGTGTAATGCCTACTGGGGGAGGGAAGTCTCTTTGCTACCAAATCCCTGCCTTAATGTTAGAAGGCACTACAATTGTTATCTCTCCATTAATATCCCTTATGAAAGACCAAGTGGATACTTTAACTCAGGCTGGGATTCCTGCAACCTTCATAAACAGTACGTTAACTGCAGAAGAAGTAAGAGAAACAATGGAAGAGGTACAAAATGGTCAATATCGTTTACTCTACATAGCACCGGAGCGTTTAGAATCGCCCAACTTTTTAAATCAATTAAAAAAGGTAAAGGTTCCATTAATAGCAGTGGACGAGGCGCATTGTATTTCACAATGGGGGCATGATTTCCGACCAAGCTATCGTGCTATTCATCGGTTAAAGGAAGTATTTACAGAGCAGCCAACTGTACTTGCCCTAACCGCTACTGCAACTCCGGCTGTCCGGGATGATATATGCCGATTGTTACAAATTCAAGAGGATAATACAGTAATCACTGGATTTGCAAGGTCAAACCTTGCGTTTTCAGTCGTATTAGGACAAGATAAAAATAAATTTTTAAAAGAATTCATAAAGAAAAATACGAACGAAGTAGGAATTATTTACGCAGCGACAAGAAAAACAGTAGACCTGTTATATGATTTACTAAATAGAGCAGGTATTCAGACTGCGAAGTATCATGCCGGACTTCCAGAGGCGTTTCGAAATAAGGAACAAGAGCGTTTTTTAACAGATGAAGCACAGGTGATGGTTGCGACCAATGCATTTGGTATGGGAATCGATAAATCCAATGTCCGCTATGTAATCCACTATCAGTTGCCGAAAAATATGGAGAGCTACTATCAGGAAGCTGGGAGAGCGGGACGAGATGGTTTACCAAGTGAATGTGTCGTTTTGTATGCATCGCAGGACGTTCAAACGCAACGATTTTTAATAGATCAAGCAATGGATCGTGAACGAATCCCTCAGGAGCTTGAGAAACTGCAAGGAATGGTGGATTATTGTCACACCGAAAATTGCCTGCAACAGTTTATTGTTACTTATTTTGGAGAGTCAGATGCTGCTAGATGTGGTCGATGTGGAAACTGCACAGATTCTAGGGAAGTCCAAGACGTAACAAAGGAAGTTCAAATGGTTCTTTCGTGTGTTGTTAGAATGGGGCAAAGATTTGGCAAGACGATGACTGCTCAAGTATTGACTGGTTCTCAAAACAAAAAAGTAATCGATTTTGGTTTTACGAAGTTATCAACTTACGGCATATTAAAGAGTAAGTCATTAAAAGAAGTGTCTGGCTTAATGGAGTTTATGATTGCAGAAGGGTTTCTTTCAGTAAATCATGGTAGCTTACCAACCATTTATGTATCCGATGCAGGAAAAGAAGTATTGTTGGGGAATAGGGTAGTGGAACGCAAAGGTGTAACTGTAACGAAGCAAATCGCGAAGAATGACCCGTTGTTCGAAAGACTAAGAATACTTCGGAAAAAAATTGCGGACGAAGCAGGTGTACCACCATTTGTTATTTTTTCTGATAAGACTCTACAGCATATGTGTGCAGAGCGTCCGCAAACCGAAGAACAATTATTAGAAATTCACGGAATAGGTGCAAACAAACGAGAAAAATATGGACAAGCTTTTCTCGAGGAGATTCACAATTATATTACCGTGTAGTTTTTATGAGATACTACCGTAAGATTCGAAGGGACATTAATCTTTTTAGCATCTTCGGTAGAAATTTCAACAATTACCGATTGCTCTAAAATTTTAAAAATAGTTCCTTGTACTTCGTGATCATTACGAGTGAAAGAGATCTTCTCATCAATTTTCCTAGCTGCCACAAAGGGTGAAACTTCCTTAGGTTGTCGTTGGAAACTCATGTGTCTGCCTCTTTTCTAGTTTTATTACGCACTTAGCGATAGTTTGATTATACCATAGATTAGGGTTAAAAATCGGAAAAAGAGATTATAAATACTCGAATACAAAGGAATCGTGTCGAATATTATTGTTATAATGGAGAAACCGTAGAAGGTGTCATTGCTTTTACGGTTTATTTTGTAATTAATTGTTTTGTCGCTTTATTTTATTTTTCGTAAAACTACGTATATGATAGATTTAAGAGGATTTTGTGCACCAGTATGAACGGGAGGAGCATAAGATGAATTTAGTTGATACACCTTATGTATTGGAAGAAAAAGAGAAGCAAATTACAAATGTTCTAAAAGAAGATTTTGATATGTTGAATATTCAATTACGAGCTGGGGAAGAAGTAAAGGAACATCATGCCAATGCAAATGTGTTAATTGTCGTACGAAGAGGGAAGGTACAGTTTACGGTAGAAGGAACGGAGCATGTTGTAACTACAGAGAACATCTTGCATATGAAACCATTAGAAAAACATTCGTTAAAAGCATTAGAAGATTCGGATATAGTAGTAACTAAAATTAGTTTGTAAGAGGAGATTATGCATAGTGCATTTTAAAGAGTTTAAGTTAGACGAGAAAATTTTACATGCCATTGAACAGTTAGGCTACACAGAGCCAACAGAAGTGCAGCAAAAAGTAATACCGGTTGTTTTAGAGAAACAGGATGTATTAGTGAAATCTAAAACGGGTAGTGGAAAAACAGCTTCTTTTGCGACGCCATTATGTGAGCTTGTAGACTGGGAAGAAAACAAACCTCAAGCATTAGTGTTAACACCTACACGAGAACTAGCGGTACAAGTCCAAGAAGATATTACAAATATCGGTCGTTATAAACGTATAAAAGGGCTGGCACTATATGGGAAGTCACCTTTTGCTAGACAAAAATTAGCTCTAAAGCAAAAAACACATATCATTGTTGGTACACCTGGTAGAGTATTAGACCATATAGAAAAGGGAACGCTAGATGTGTCTAAAATGGAGTATCTTGTTATTGATGAAGCAGATGAAATGCTGAATATGGGCTTTTTAGAACAAGTGGAATCCATTATTAAATTACTTCCAAAAGCGCGCACGACGATGTTATTTTCAGCGACACTTTCGGACCAAATTAAAAAATTAAGTACGAAGTATATGAAACAAGCAGTATCCATTGAAATTGACGCATCTGAAGAAAATGCTCCAGATATTGAACATGTGAAGTATGTTGTAGTAGAGGAGTTAAAGCTTTCGCTACTTGAAAAGCTAACAATTGTCGAGAATCCCGACAGTTGTATTATCTTCTGTCGTACAAAAGAACGTGTAGAACAGCTTGTAGATGTATTAGATGAAAAAGGCTATACAGCTGATAAAATTCATGGCGGTATGATGCAGGAGGACCGCTTCGAAGTGATGGATGATTTCCGAAGAGGGGAATTCCGTTATCTAATTGCTACGGATGTTGCAGCTCGTGGGATTGATATAGATGATATTACTCACGTTATTCATTACGATGTTCCATTAGAGGAAGAAAGTTATGTCCATCGTACAGGTAGAACAGGACGAGCAGGGCGTAGTGGTAAATCGATTATGCTGGCAACTCCTTTTGAGGATAAGTTTGTAAGAGAGATTGAATCATTTATAGGTTTCGAAATTCCTACAGCATCAGAGCCTACAAAAGAGGAAATTGTAAAAGGTCGTGCTGCATTTGACGTGAAAATGCAGGAGCAGCCAGAAGCAAAAAAATCTAAAGGTGAGCAGCTAAACGCGAACATTACAAAACTGTATTTCAATGGCGGAAAGAAAAAGAAAATCCGTGCAGTCGATTTTGTTGGAACTATCGCTAAAATCGAAGGAGTCTCAGCAGATGATATTGGAATCATCACGATTCAAGATACCGTGTCTTATGTAGAAATTTTAAACGGCAAAGGTCCGCTTGTATTGAAAAAAATGAGAAATACAACAGTTAAAGGTAAATTACTGAAAGTGCATATCGCCAATAAATAAAATGAAAGAGGCTATCCAACTTTGGAAAGTCTCTTTCCTTTTTGAACCTAATGTTGCTCATAATTAAAAATGCCGCTAATTTCCGTTTCAATCGACCACTTAGTAGAAATTGATTATAGAAAACTAGATGCTACACATTTGGGTGGAAATTTTTTCTGTTTTGCGAGTAAAATGCAATTGATCGCAAGTAAATATCGACGTAGATCAAGTAAACCTCATACGGTCGCAAGTAACCCAAAGGTGGAAGCAAGTAAATGATAAATAAGTGCAAGTAAAAATAAAATTAGAGTAAAAAGATATAAAGTCACTGAAAAAAGAGAGGCTTTCATGGGTAGTGACCTCTAAAAGTTAAAGCAAAGCATCTTCAATAAACTTACGATAGCTCACCATAATTCCATCAGGCAATTTAGTAGGTGAAAAAAATTGAAGGCTAACGGATTCAACTCCATCTGCTAAAATCTCTCCACTGTATTCGAAGGTTTTGTAAACTGCAGAAACTGAATAGAACGTATCACCATTTGAATTTTCAACATAATAGTCCGGACCAGAATAGACTTGGCAAAGCTGGAGTGCTCCTATATAGAGCCCGGTTTCTTCCAATACTTCACGTCTAGCTGTATCCTCGAAGCTTTCTCCGAGTTCCATTAATCCACCAGGTAGTCCGAAAATACCTGGCTCTCGTTCTTGCAGTAACACTTGTCCTTTATCATTCAATATAAGTACATTCGAGCCTGGTAGAATAAGGGGCTGATGCCCTACGTATTTTCTGAGTTGCTTATAGTACTCCATATTAACTCATCCTTCCGATAATAATTTATTTAAAAGTGTACCTTAAAAATGGTACGATATGTAATAATAATTGAAACTTTAAGTCAGTAAAACCGTAACATGTAGTAGTTATTAATAATAGAGGATGTGAGCATCACATGACAAAGAAACTTTGGTTTCAAACAGGAGTAGCCATACTACTGACATTAGTTATTATTCGTATGTTCATGGAAGTCAAAGGTATTTTTTCACCACTTTTGATAATTGGACAAACGATATTTTTACCTTTACTTATAGGTGGTGTACTTTTTTATCTATCACGTCCGCTGCTAACTTTGCTGGAGTCAGTTAAATTTCCAAGATGGGCAAGTATTCTATCGGTATTTGTTGTGATTGGTCTAATTGGATGGCTATTTTATGCCCTAATTGGTCCTCATCTTACAAAACAGGTGAATACACTAGTTAAAAATACACCGGAGATTGTAAAAGATGTCGAGCAATTTACAAAATATGTACTTTCTCAAAAGAATCTATTACCAGATAACCTTCAACATACAGTAAATGATGCTACAGGGAAGATTAATGATATAGCCGTTTCAGCTGGCTCCTTCCTTTTCAAATTCATCCAAAATGTATTCCAAGGGGTTTTCTTGCTAGTACTTGTACCGTTTTTCCTTGTGTATATGTTAAAGGATCACGAAAAGTTTGCACCCTTTGTTTCTAGTTTTTTTAGAGGTGAGAAAAAGACTTGGATACGTAAGACTTTAGCAGACATTGATGATACATTGCGTTCATATATTCAAGGTCAATTATTTGTCAGCTTTTTAGTTGGATTGATGTTGCTGATTGGATATTTTACTATTAAATTAGAATATGCTTTATTACTAGCGATATTTGGAATGGTGATGAATGTTATTCCATTTTTAGGGCCATATATTGCGGTTGTTCCAGCAATAATAATTGCGCTTATCCAAAAACCAAAGCTAGCAATTTATGTAGCAATTATTATGTTAGTAGCGCAGCAAATTGAAAGTAATTTCATCACACCGAACGTAATGGGGAAATCACTAGATATTCATCCATTAACGGTTATTACGGTTATTTTGGCAGCTGGGAATATCGCCGGATTATGGGGAATTATATTAGCAATTCCTACCTACGCAGTGATTAAAGTTATTTTAAAAAATATCTATGCACACCGAAAGGGCATAAAGGATGCAGCTACAAAGTCGATTTAGGAGGTAAAAACAATGAAATTCCGTTCAAAAATAGATCGGACATTTATAATCATGATGTCGGTTGCGCTATTTATTGTTGCTTTAGCGACATTGTGGCCGGTCGCATACGAATTGTTTTTTACAAATTCACCTGAATATACTGCTATATGGATAATGACTGTATTGTTTTTTGTATGTGCAGGTTTCCTAATATGGATTTCCTTAGATATCCAATACATTTTTTATGATGATTTTCTGTATGTCAAAGGGGGTCCTTTTCGGAGTAAAATAAAGTATAAGGATATGACAAAGATAAATAAATCATCCAATATATTAGCTGGATATCGAATTCTATCTTCCAAGGATGCACTTGAAATTCATTATAAAAACTCGTTAATGGGGAGTATAATTATTTCTCCCGACAATCAAGAACAGTTTATAAAAGTATTATTAGATAAAGCAGCACATATTGCTCATGCAAGATTGTGATCACTCTCGAACAGCCTGATTTCGCTCTCGTATAGAAGACAATCTCTCTCGTATAGAGCTCGATTGAACTTACAAGGCTGAAGTACTCTCGTATAGATTGTGATCACTCTCGAACAGCCTGATTTCGCTCTCGCATAGAAGACAATCACTCTCGTATGGAGCTCGATTGCACTAACAGGGCTGAAGTACTCTCGTATAGGTTGTGATCACTCTCGAACAGCCCGATTTCGCTCTAGTATAGAAGACAATCACTCTCATACAAAATAGTTTTTAATCGCATTCCAAAAGAATAACCTAATCATTCATGAAGGAGAGTTCACTATGGATAATGATAGCTTCAATAAGCCAAGTAATGATTTGATAGGAGATATTTTAAAGGAGTACTCAAAGACAGGTGGTATGGATAATCTAAAGGGAGCAGGCAAGCCGATTTCGGAGGAATATTTCTCGGGGGACATCTTTCAACACTTTCAAAAAATTGCGAAGGATGCGGGATTTAAACCACACTGGTTAAAGCTCCAGCATGAGATAAAAGACGAATTGAATGATATTGCCCAAAAATATGCAAATGGTGAAAAAGAAGGCTTACAATTTAGAGTAACAAAAGTGAATGAGAAAATAATGCAGTATAACAAAGCTTGTCCGCCACCTATGCAAAAAGGAACAGTGAGATTAGAAACAATAGATTCAGCTATTAGTAGATGGTAATAATGAATGTGTCACATTCCCTAGGGGTGTGACGCATTTTTTATTTGCAAGTTAACGTATCTGACAATTATTTGTATTGACGAGCGTTCCATTTCTTACTAAAATATAAATGAGTTAACTAAAAAATAAAATTTAGTTAACTCATTTAATGAGGGGGAAGACTTATGAGAAACGAGCGTTTAAAAATGATGATTGTAGCAGCAATGTTTGCAGCGATCATCGCAGTTGCTGCACAAATTATGATTAATATACCACCAGTACCGTTTACATTAATGACGATTGCGGTAATGTTAACAGCAACTATATTAGGAGCAAAGTATAGCACACTTGCAGTAACTGTGTATGTGTTGATGGGGATAATAGGTATTCCAGTATTCGCCGGCATGAAAGGTGGATTCGGTTATATACTTGGTCCGACTGGTGGTTACCTAATAGCAATAATACCTGCAGCTTTATTTGTTGGGTGGTATTTAGATACATTTCAGTATTCAAAAGTACAAGCAATGATTGCAAATATAATAGCTGTATTTATCATATTACTCCTTGGCTCAATTTGGCTCAAGGTAGCTGCAGAACTGCCTTGGGATGCAGCGTTTAAAGGGGGAATGTTACCATTTGTGCTTCCTGACCTAGCGAAAGCGGTTGTTGCTGCGTTAATAGGTATTATCATTCGTACAAGACTAGTAGCGGCAAAACTAATATAGGGGTAGAGTTTGCTTCTCACATAAAAACACTTGCTCCTGCGCAAAGCTCGTCGCATAAAAACACTTGCTCCTGCGCAAAGCTCGTCCTATAAAAAAAGCTTGCTCCTGCGTGGATGGGAGCAAGCGTTTTTCTTATTTGGGGTATCGTTCCTCACTGAGTGAACGATTTTTTGTGTGGTTGTGGTCTTTTTCATCTAGAAACTCAATATTTATATCCTCAACAGGTAGGGCATCTACCGTTTGCATGTCCTCATGCATATCAAACAAACTTTCCTTGGTGGTGCGTACACCATCGGGATTGTCGAGGAATCTTCCTGTTGCATCCTTGCGAATATCTTCAGCCATTTTTAACCATGTTCAAAAGCATATGGCTGAGTGCTTGTTGCTGATCTTTGTCTCCGCTTTTCCACAATTGTTGAAGAACATGTTCTTCTCGGTTACGTGGTTCTTCGTGGTTGGCTAAATAACCAGCAACTTTTTCGGTAGCTTTAGCTAAAACTTCATCACTAAGTCCCATTTTTTCACCGGCTGCAACTTTTCCGGATAAATACGATTTAAAGCTAGAAAAGTTTTTTAGAATTTCTTCTTTTTCTTCTTGACCAATGCTATCAAGCTTAGCTTCGACACGTTCGTCTATATTGTTTCCCAATCTTCCTCACTCCTTTTTATTGAACTCTTCTTAGGTATGTCCAAAGAGGGAGCAAACATGCATAAATTATCTAATATAATTATTTTCCTTGTGGGCAAAAACCACACTTTTGCAATCCAGGTATATCCTTTGAAAAGCAACAAGTGGTTCTGACTGTTGTATTTATGAGTTCTGCGGGATTTCGTTCTTTCAAATAAAAACGTAAATATTCTTTCGAGGTAAATGCCTTCCAAATTGTTGGATCCTTTAACAGATTCCAGTCATGCCAAGCTTTTTGATCTAATGCTGGGTTTTCAAAAAACGTATAGTAATGCCATAATAAGTATCCAAAAACATTTTCCCAAAGTGTTAATGGAGAAATACTGCATTGTGAGCGAAGCTGTTCAATAATAGGGAAACATTGTTGCTCCCAAATAAGCTGCACATCCACCTTGCGATTTTCTTGTACGTCTCGAAAATACTCTTGAGGGATAAACGTACTAATTGTTTTATTTCCATATTCGGTCGTGCCAAAAAACTGCAGCTGATCTAGAGGACCATCCCAAATCTCATCATACATCGTCATCATGTAAAACTGCATGGAGATGAACATTCCAACACGTCTCATAAAGAAAGAAGCAGCGATAGGATCATTAGGTGCAGAAGAAATTAGCTTAATGATGGGAAGCGCACTAGCTATATTATTTCCATTGAATAAAGTTGTTCCACTCGTCTGGATAAAAACACTATAGTTATTTAATTGTTGGATTTGGTCATTCGATAAGATTGTCATATAAGTAGTATACATTTTTTTATACAAATTGTTTGACTTTTTAATTGAAAATGATTATCATTACCATATAGAAAGTTTCTCCTAATTGAGAAATTCTAAACAGCGACTTTTCTCCAAATTGTAGCTGATTACTCGGCACACCTTAACCCCCTCAAAGTTGAGACAGTGCATTCATATGTCGGTAGCCAAAAAAATGGCTGCCGATTTTTTTTTGCAAATTTTTGATGATTATTAACCTTAAATAATAAAAAATATACTTTATTTTCCAATAAAATATAAACATAGGAAGTTATTTGTGAAGATGTTCACTAAGTATTAACCGTTGACATCCACTTTAATACTATCTATAATTCTCAGAATATAAAGATTTTGGAGAGAACACTCTAATAATCCTTATCAAAGAGGAAAATACAAAAAAGGATGGTGTGTGCGAAGATGGATTTGAGATCAAGAGCATTAAGATTGCATCGTGAAAGCAAGGGAAAGATGGAAGTTGTCTTTAAAGTTCCAATGGACAGCATGGAGGATTTAAGTTTGGCGTACTCTCCGGGGGTTGCGGAACCTTGTATTGAAATCCATAACAATCCATCCACAATTTACGACTATACCGCTAAAGGGAATTTAGTTGCTGTAGTAACAGATGGTACTGCTGTATTAGGCCTCGGTGATATTGGACCAGGAGCTGCTTTACCCGTTATGGAAGGAAAAGCAATTTTACTAAAAAGATTTGCAGGCGTTGATGCATTTCCGATTTGTTTGGACACAAAAAATGTAGATGAAATCGTCCAGATTGTTAAAGCACTAAGTCCAACTTTTGGTGCTATAAACTTAGAGGATATTTCCGCGCCACGTTGTTTTGAAATTGAAGATCGACTTCGCATGGAATTAGATATACCAGTATTTCATGATGACCAACATGGCACGGCAATTGTCGTAGGTGCGGGACTTCAAAACGCGATGAAACTTGTAAATAAAACAAATAATAATGTTAAAGTTGTGATTAATGGAGCTGGGGCTGCCGGAATGGCCATTTTAAAAGTGCTTCTTCAATTAGGATATACTAATATTATTATGTGTGATTCAACAGGAATTATTTATGAAGGCCGGGAAAAAGGCATGAATCCTGTTAAACAATCGATTGCAAATTTAACAAACCCACTTGGTTTAACGGGTTCTTTAAAAGATGCAATGGAAGGATCAGATATATTTATCGGTGTATCCGTAGCCAATCTTCTCACAAAAGATTTAGTTCAATCGATGAATACGGACCCAATTATTTTTGCTCTTGCTAATCCTACTCCTGAAATTCCGTATGAACTTGCAAAAGAATGGGGAGTTAGAGTGGTGGCAACTGGACGCTCTGATTATCCAAACCAAGTTAATAATGTTTTAGCGTTTCCAGGGATTTTCAGAGGTGCCTTAGATGTAAGAGCAACGGATATTAATGAACAGATGAAGTTGGCTGCGGTCGAGGCAATTGCATCACTAGTGAATGAAAACGACCTTAGAGATGACTATATCATTCCAAATGCATTGGATGAGAGAGTCGTTCAAGTTGTGGCTAAAGCAGTGAGTGAAGCAGCAATTTCTTCGGGAGTTTCTCAACTTTACCAGCCAGTATTAGAAAGTTAACATAAAAATTCTGAGAGCCCATATATTTGTAAAAAATGGAGTGCCGAAAATTGTTCACGACACTCCATTTTATCTTTTTCTAATGCTCTGTTTTTGTTTGTATAGTTAAAGCTTTTGTATTTAATATTTTTGTATAGTAGCTATGTAAGAACATACCGAGAATAATGATTCCAAGTCCTATAAGTGCAATTGGCGCTGGTAGAGGAACATGTAGCAAAAACATTTCACCAATAATAACAAAAATGATTTCAGTTGATTGTGTTGCTTCTACTGCTGCTAATTTACCTTGATGATCCCGAACCCGATCGGTTGCCATGAAGAATAATATGGTAGCAATAACTCCAGAGCTAATAGCTACAACAAAAGACTGAAATACTTGACCTGAAGATGGTAAGCCTACTGTGAAAACTGCGTAAATCCCCAATAAAATCCAAGCAGGCATGGACGCAACAGTCATACCTAAAACGCGTTGAAATGTATCTAAACGTCCATTTAAATGCCCCATCATTTTACGGTTTCCTAAAGGATAGGCAAATGCTGCTATCAGTACAGGTAAAATCCCTAAAAAAATCATTCGCAAATTGACTGATTCGGTATTTGGAACTTGTATAAGAATGATTCCTATTAAAATGAGGAGGGAAATAAATAACGATACGACTGGGACTTTTTGTTTAATGACTACGTTTTCCACCTTCATCATAAATAATGGTGCAAGCAGAACCCCGGCGACAATCGTGAATTGCCACATTCCCGATATTAACCAACCAGGTCCATATGCCGCTGCAAAAGTGAGTGGTGCATAAAATAATACAAAACCTACAAAGCTCCATAGTAACCAAGGGGCAGGAGCAGATTTTATTTCTTTAAATGTTGCATACAAACCTTTTCGATAATAGACAATGATGAATAAAAAAGGCAGCATGAAGAAATATCGAAGGGAGGAGCTCCAAATCCAACTTCCTCCCGATATTTCCATCGAACGATTAAGTATAAAGGTTACTGCAAAAAACAAAGAAGCTAAAACTCCTAGTAATATTTCACGCATATCCGCACCAACTTAAGCTTGTTTTTCAAACGACAGAATAATTCCTTTTACTACTTCGGTTGATTTTTCCATTACATCTACAGAGATAAACTCATATTTCCCATGATAGTTTTCTCCACCAGTAAATACGTTAGGTGTTGGCATTCCCATATACGAAAGCTGAGAGCCATCTGTTCCACCTCGTACTGGAATAATAAGTGGTTCAATATCTAATGCAATCATCACATCTTTTGCTGCATTTACAATTTCCATTACAGGCGTGATTTTTTCACCCATATTGTAATATTGATCGTTTAACTCTACAGAAATAGCATTTTCTCCGTACTCTGCTTTTATTTTATCAGCTGTATCAAGGAATAATTGTTTTTTCGCTTCAAATTTTTCGCGGTCATGGTCCCGAATTATATAGCTAAGCTCCGTTTTTTCTGTATCTCCAGTAATATTCATCAAGTGAATAAAGCCTTCATATCCGTCCGTCTTTTCAGGAACAGCATCTGTTGGCATATGGGATTGGAACTTCGTAGCCATCGTAATAGAATTCACCATTTTGTCTTTTGCAGAACCTGGGTGCACACTTTTCCCGTTTGTAACAACCTTGGCACCTGCTGCGTTAAAGCTTTCAAATTGTAATTCTCCTAATGGACCACCATCCATTGTATAGGCAAATTTTGCTCCAAATTTTTCTACATCAAATTTATGTGGTCCACGTCCAATTTCTTCGTCCGGTGTGAAAGCTACCCGAATTTTACCATGTTTTACTTCTGGATGCTGAATGAAATATTCCATTGCAGTCATAATGATGGCAATTCCGGCTTTATCATCTGCACCTAGAAGCGTAGTACCATCTGTAGTCAACAAAGTGTGACCGACATAATTTTTTAATTCAGGAAAGTCTTGAACAGTCATGATTGTATTTTCATTTAGGGTAATATTTTGTCCATCATAGCTATCGATTCGTTGTGGGTTTACATTTTTCCCTGTGTAATCTGTAGCCGTATCAACATGTGCTAAGAAACCGATTGTCGGCATCTCCTTATCTGTATTAGCAGGTAAAGTAGCGAAAAGGTATCCATTTTCATCTAAAGTAATTTCCTCTAAACCAACAGTGGCTAATTCTTTTTGAAGCTCATGAAGTAAATCCCATTGTCCTTCAGTAGATGGGCAGGCTGTACTAGAAGCATCGGATTGTGTATCTATTTTTGCGTAGCGAACTAAACGTTCGATTAAAGTTTCTTTCATGAGATTATATCTCCTTTCGATTTGTAAAGCTTACTTTTATTTTAACAGATTCTTTCGAGTTGCGGAATAATTAATGCTAAGAGCAAACATAAACTGAGCTCCGTAATAAGAAATCATAATAAGTGCGTCTGAGAAAGGAATATCTACTATAAATTTATTAATAGCGAGTGTGGAATCGGAGAAGATAAATAAAAGAGCACCGATAATGGCAAACTTATTGGCGGTTTGAAAAGCGTTCCACCCCATCATGAGAATAACTGCTATATAAATAATAACTGCAAAAGCCAATACTGTATCGCCTTGAGACCAAAGAGTTCCTGATAGCCAAATAACCATTGCAAACCCGTAAGCTAGTAGTAATACAATAGCCCATTTTGGAAGGGAATTATGTTGGATTTGCCTAAACGCAAAGATATACCAAATATGCCCGATTAAAAATGTGATAAGTCCGACTATAAACCAATAAATTAAACCATCAGCTAGCATACATACCGTAAGCCCGATTAGTATAAGGGGCTTGTACTTTCTAGATTCTCCGGCAGGTTGTAGAAATGCAAACAATATAATAAGCAGCATCGGAATAAGCTTAAAAACAATCTTTGTTGCAACAGGATCACTTGGTATGAAGAAAATATAAATAATGCCCATAACCCCTATTAAAACCCCAATAATTTTACTCCACATAAAAACAAACACTCCCCTTTCCTTTAGATTCGTTACTGGAGGTGAAACTTCCTCCACATTGTATGCGAAAAGAACAGTCCAAAATTCAAATAAAACAAAAAAGAGACTGGGACAGAAGTAGAAATTTTATTGGATAAGGAGAAACATTTACTAAATAATGGCTATTTAATAAAATTGATTGAAATGGAGGGGCGACCCTACGGGAATAGCGTGACGCCTGAGACTACAGGCTCAGACCACGCCCGTGGAAAGCGTCCCTGGAATGGAAATCAATTTTGTGCACAGCAAAAAAACAGCATTTTTCTCACAGAGAAAAATGCTGTTTTGGGGTTCTGGCCCAGCCTCGTATTAAGTTCTTATTTTTATAGTTCAGTCTTGCTTTTTAAGAAGTATTAGTAAGCAGTCCAACCAGCATCAGCAGCAATAATTTGTCCATTAACAAAACTTGACTCGTCGGAACCTAAGAATACTGCAAGTTGTGCAATTTCTTCCGGTTGACCAACACGTGGCATTGTCCCACTACCAGTTTGCTGACGACCCATGCCAAATTCAGAAAGGCTAGTCATAGAAGCTTGAATATTTGTCATTACGCCACCTGGAGCAATTCCGTTACAACGGATTCCAGAGTTTGCGTACATATAAGCTGTATTTTTAGTTAAACCTGTAACAGCGTGTTTAGATGCTGTGTATGCTACACCAGCACGAGCACCACGTAGCCCACCTGCAGAGATGTTATTAACAAAAACTCCGTGCCCTTGTTCTAAGAAAATGTTAGTTGCGATACGCATTGCACGCATAACACCTGTAGTATTTACTGCAAATAAGCGATCCCATTTCTCATCTGAAATTTCACCAACAGGCTCCATTCCATCCATGATCCCAGCGTTGTTTACTAAAATATCTAATTTACCAAATGCTGCTTTTGTTTCAGTAAATAAGTTTTCTAAATCTGCAAGTTCTGCCACATTTGTGCGGTTAGCAATTGCTTCTCCGCCAGCTGCTTTAATAGCTGCTGCTACAGTTTCTGCACCTTCTAAGTTGTAGTCGGAAACAACGACCTTTGCACCTTGTTTTGCATAAGCTTCAGCGATTGCTTTTCCCATCCCAGAAGCTGCGCCTGTAACGATAGCTACTTTGTCTTGTAATCTCATAATTATTTCCTCCTCAAGTTTTATTCCGGTTCACTTTATCAGACAGTTGTACAATAACAGTATAGATTGAAATGTAAACGTATTCAATCAACAGTTTTCACAATTATTGTATAATATTAAACAACTATCGATATAATTGTTCGATAAAGGAGAGATATTCTTGAAGAAAAATGATTTACGAGTTATAAAGACGAAGAAAGCTATCTATCAAGCCTTAACTCATTTATTGAAAGATAAGCTTTTAACAGACATCAAGGTGTCTGAGCTTTGTCGGGAAGCAGATATAAACAGAGGAACCTTTTACTTTCACTATGAAGAGGTTGGTGATGTTTTTAAGGAGTTTTTTGAAGAGGTAATTGGAGATTTAGAAGAATCCTATAAAGAGCCATACAAACATATTTCCGCCCTACAATTAAAAACTTCAGCTTATAAAAACTTGGATCCTAAAACAGTTCGTATTTTTCATCATGTCAAAAAGTATGAAGATTTCTATCGCATTATTTTATCAGATAATGTATCGACTACTTACTATTATATGTTTTTCGATGCAATCCGTTCGAATTTCATTGAGGATAGTAAAATTGGAAAATATGATGAATCTAAAAAATTCGTATATTCCTTTATGACAAATGCAATCATAGGATTAATTATTGAATGGTATAGAAATGACTTTGAAGAATCAGTAGATGTTATGAATCTACATTTGGTCGAAACTTTAAATGTAATTACGGGAAGATAAAGAAAATATGTATAAATAAGAACAAGAAGTCTATGTGTTCTTGTTCTTAATACCTATACTAGTTTCTGACGTGTTCGAATTGATACCCGTTTCCTCCAGTACTTGATAAGCTCCTGCTAATGCAATTCCTTTCATTACATTCCCTCGCTTGAAAATCCTCCACCGATTAACATACTAACTTACTCGTTTTTCATGTAGTTTAACGATTAAAAAAAGAAGGCACATTGGAACAAAAGTCAACCAAAGTATAACAATAAGAGTTTTGAAGAATCATCATTAGGACTATTTTTATAAATATTACTATTGCTAATGGTTAATGTTGTATTTACTACAGTTTCTAATGAAAAATAACATTATTATTATTATTTCATGTATTGTACACAAAGTTGTCAAACTATCTCGCCTTATTAAGTAGTAAAGTAATACCTGGTGTACATTTTTCTATTAAATAATAGGATATTGTGCTTATTAAAGCGAAATGAGAGGCAAGTTACATGAAAAAATTCTTCCAAGCGTTCAGAAATTTAAAAGTAAAATTGTTTGTTTCTTTTTTGTTAGTCTTAATGATTCCAGGAATTTTTATAGGATATCTTTCTTATTCAACCGCAAAAGAATCAGTTGTAAATGAAATATTGGATGGAATAGAGGAAAACTTAAACTTATTAAATATTTCCATTAACAATATGATTCAATCAAAGTTACATGATGTAGATACTTTTTCCCAGAAAATATCTAGCGCTCAATATAATTTCGATAGTAATCCAGAGTTAAGGACCAAATTTGATCAATATATGCAGTTACACCCAGAAGTTGAACTTGTTTATTTAGGTACAGAGACGGGATTATTTATACAAGAGCCAAATACCAAAATGTCATCAGATTATAATCCTAAAAATAGAGATTGGTATAAAAACGCAGTGACCCAAAAAGGAAAAGTTGTAATATCAGATCCTTATATTTCGGCAACTACAAATAACATGGTAGTAACTGTTTCAAAAACTACTCAAGATGGGTCGGGAGTAGTAGCCATTGATATAAAACTAACTTATATACAAGAACTTACGAATCAGGTACAGATTGGTGATAAAGGATATGCACTTCTATTAGATGCCAAGAAAAAGTTCATCTCACATCCTACTGCTGAAATAGGAAGCGAGGCAGGAAGTTTTTACGATAGTATGTATAAACATGAAAAAGGAGATTTTCAATATGTATTAAACGGCGACAATAAAGTAATGAGCTACGTAACTAATGAGATGACCGGATGGAAAATTGGTGGTAATGTAATTTATTCGGAGATCAATGAAGCGACTGCACCAATATTGCATAAAACTGGTTTAGTAATCCTTCTGTCTATTATTATTGGGATACTAGCTGTTTACTTTATAATAAAATCTGTGATAAAACCAATTGTTAAGTTAAGAGAAAAAGCTTTAACGATTAGTCGTGGCGACTTAACTGAAAATATTATCGTAAATTCCAAGGATGAAATTGGGCATTTAGGTGATGCTTTCAACACGATGCTAGAAAGTCTTCGGTCACTCATTGATAAAGTTGAACAAACCGCTGAAATAGTGGCTTCTTCTTCAGAGGAATTGTCCGCAAATGCGCAACAAACTAGTGACACCACAGAGATGGTATCAACTTCTATCCAAGAAGTTTCTCAAAATGCAGAAAAACAAACGAATAGTGTTGACATAAACGCTCAGTCTCTAGCTGAAATTTCCATAGGTATCGATAGAATTGCAAATCATGCTTCAAAAGTTTCTGAACTCTCTTATGAAGCAACAACACAGGCGGAGATGGGGGGGCAGGCAATTACAAATACGGTCAATCAAATGAGTTCTATCCATACATCAGTAATTGAATCTAATACAAAGATCAACTCATTATCCGTCCGTTCACAAGAAGTACGTTCTATATTAAACGTTATTACCGAAATTGCTGACCAAACGAACCTTCTAGCTCTAAATGCAGCAATCGAAGCTGCAAGAGCTGGGGAATATGGAAAAGGATTTGCTGTTGTGGCAGATGAGGTTAGAAAGCTTGCCGAACAATCTCAACAATCAGCTAAAGATATCCATGAAATTATTTTAGGTATTCAGGAAGATACGGAGAGTTCTGTCCAAATCATGGCACGTGTGACGGAAGATGTACAAGCAGGTGTTGAAGTATCCAATGATGCTATTAAAAAGTTCACTCTAATTATTCAAAGTATGAAAGAAATTACACCACAAATGGAAGAGGTTTCTGCAACAGCACAACAGGTATCTGCATCTGTTCAGGAAACTTCACATATCGCCAACGATATAGCTATCCTTGCACAAGGAAATGCAGCAACTTCAGAAGAAGTAGCAGCCTCTGCCGAGGAGCAACTAGCTTCCATGGAAGAAATTTCAGCATCTGCTCAATCTCTTTCTTCTATGGCCCAGGAACTAAAAGATGTAATCTCGCATTTTAAATATTAATAAACAAAAAGTTATCCGCTTCTATTTCCATTTTGGAATTAGAAGCGGATATTTTTCTACCAATAATATATTCTTAACTCTATCTGCTAGAATTTATGAGATGAATACACGCTTTGACATTTAATCATAATCAAGTGCAAATTCCTTGGAATGCTTTTGGAAAGTAAATACAAAAGTACACTCCGTACATTCTACATATTCGGTTATTCTAACCTTGGCTTTGCAACTACCTTTAGATTATTACCTCTGCCTGATGTTGAATTGATCTTTAACTATTCCTCTTTTAGTAACTCATGTAACAGACTGGATTAATTTTCTCGCTTTGCATGCAACATGAAAAAGAAAAAGAACAAGCATCCTGATGAATGCTTGTTTTTGCATATCTTATTTTTGCCAAGGTGGATTGAAAGATACATAAGTTCCTGCTATAAAGTCATGAATTGCTCGTTTATCTTCGCGAATCCCCACCATAAAGGCACTAACAATAATACCTATGCCAAAGGTAAACGCATAGAGAATACCGGCAATTAAATGCCGTTTAATCATTGTCCAAAAACTGACATCTGTATCATCTAAATTCACAATGCGAATACCAAGAATTTTCTTTCCAATAGTGTATCCTACCCAAAATACAGGAAGTAATATGAAATATAAATACGACCCTAAAGTTGTAAACCATGTATCACTTTCTCCAAGCAGAAGATAACTAATAATGGCTAGTGGTATACCAATAATAATGCCATCCAAAAAACTGGCACCAAATCTTATCCAAAAACCGGCCGGGTTCAATACATTTCAACTCCTTTCTAATACCTATAATGCAGAGTCATCCACGCTATTTAAATATTCCTCAATCGAACCAATTACTGATTCTACACAACCATCCTCAAAAGGAGAGATTAAATTTGCTTCTGCTACTAATTTAGTGAAAGACTTCGAACCGCCAAGCTGGCAAAGATGTAAATAATCCTTCCAAGCAGCGTCGTGATCCTCTCTCGAGCGTTTCCAAAATTGGAACGCACAGATTTGAGCGAGTGTGTAGTCGATGTAATAGAATGGACTAGCATAAATATGTGCTTGGCGCTGCCAGAACCCACCAGTCTCGTAATAACTATTGCCATCATAATTTAGATGAGGTAAATATATTTCCTCGATTTTTTTCCAAGCAGCTTTACGTTCAGCAGGAGTCATCTCCGGATTTTCGTATACAGCATGTTGGAATTCATCCACTGCAACTCCGTAAGGTAGGAAAAGAAGTCCGCTACTTAAATGAGCAAATTTATATTTGTCGGTTTGATCCTTAAAGAACAGCTCCATCCAAGGCCACGTAAAGAATTCCATACTCATCGAATGAATCTCACAAGACTCGTATGTTGGCCATACATACTCTGGGATACCTATATTACGACTTGTGTACACTTGGAAGGCATGACCTGCCTCATGTGTGAGTACATCAATATCACCAGATGTTCCATTGAAATTAGAGAAGATATATGGTGATTCGTAATTATCGATAAACGTGCAATACCCACCAGCCTCTTTGCCTTTTTTCGCAACTAAATCCATCAAATCACGGTCGATCATAAACTGGAAGAACTCAGCGGTTTCAGGAGACAGCTCCTCATACATTTTCTTCCCATTTTCAACAATCCACTCGGGAGAACCTTGTGGAGTTGCATTACCACTTAGGAAGTTAAAAGGTTCATCATAATACTTCAGACTGTCTACTCCAATACGTTTTGCCTGACGTTCATAAAGCTTAGTCGCAACAGGAACAATAAAATCACGGACCTGATCACGGAATTTTTTAACCATTTCTGCATTGTAATCAATACGGTTCATACGAATATAGCCGAGTTCTACAAAGTTCTTGTACCCAAGAGTTGTTGCTATTTCATGACGTACTTTTACTAGTTGATCATAGAGATCATCAAATTTTGCTTCATTTTTATGGAAAAATCCACTACTGGTCTCTTTCGCCTTTTTACGAATATCACGATCTGTCGATTCAGCATATGGTCCGAGCTGAGCAAGTGTTAATGTTTCACCATTGAATTCCACCTGTGCAGAAGCAACTAGCTTCGAATAGTCGGATGCAAGCTTGTTTTCTTTTTGCATAAGAGAAATGATTTCTGGTGAGAATGCCTTAATTTGGTAATCAGCCAAATCAAAAAGCTGATTCCCCCATTTATTTTCCAGTTCATCCCGAAATGGGGATTCAACCAAAGCCTTGTAATATTCAGTAATCATTTCTTCAATTTCAGGATTTGTTTCATCAAAGTAGTCACGCTCTTTTTGATAGAACTCATCATTAGTATCTATAGATGCACGTATATAAACTAAGTTTGCATGTGTAGAATAATCATTGCGAAATGTATTGATATTCTCAATTGCTTCATTCTGTTCTTCCACCGATGATGCTTCTTTAAATTTTGTTAATAACACTTGAAATGTAGCTTTGTCTTGTTCTAAATTTGGACGTTTATACTCATAGTCCTTAAATGTAACCATTTGTATTCCCCTCTCTCTCGTTTCGATTACCGAAACGTCTTATTTATATTGTTTATTATTTTCAGAAAAATTGCAACCACATTTTTACATATTGATATTTTATAAACATTATTATATAATGTTTATAAAATAATAAACAAAGAAAGGTTTTGTTTGCTTGTGGAAGTATCGGAATTACTATGGAATGCATCTTCAGAACAATTGAAGAAAGGCTATATAGAAGAGGAAGAAATGTATGTATGCCTTATGTGCGGAAGTAAAGTAGAAAAAGGGTTGATTTATCCAAAGAATAATATGTTATATGAGGCAGAAAAATTCATGAAGTGTCATATTGAGACAGAGCATGAATCTGTTTTTCATTATCTAATAGGGTTAAACAAAAAACTGACCGGGTTAACTGATCATCAAAATAGCCTATTACGCCTGTTTTATGAGGGTAGAAGCGATGCAGAAATACAGACAGAATTAGGAATTGGAAGCTCCTCAACGATTCGTAATCATCGATTCGTGTTAAAAGAGAAGGAAAGACAAGCAAAAGTATTTTTAGCGATGATGGAATTGTTAAAGGAGAAGGACAATCATGCGCCAACATTTTTGCCCCTTCATAAAACAGCGACAATGGTTGACGATCGGTATAACATCACACAAGGGGAGCAAGAAGATGTTGTAAAGAAATTTTTCCCGGATGGAACAGATGGGCCTCTTATGAAATTCCCACGGAAAGAGAAGCAAAAACTAGCAACCTTGCGGGTTCTTATCCAAAGATTTGAACCAGGAAAAAAATACACAGAAAAAGAAATAAATCATGTTTTAAAGAATGCTTATGAAGATTTCGTAACACTAAGACGTTACTTAATAGAATATGGGTTTCTAGATAGAAAAGAAGATGGTAGTGCGTATTGGGTAAAAAACTAAACTAGAAGGATGGAATATAAATGGATCGCAAGAAAGAGCTAAAACAAGAATATAAAGAAATAAAAATAGAGGGTGGAATTTACGTTATCACAAACAAACAAAATGGTAAAAAGTTTGTGGCATCTACACCTAACTTTAAGACATTGAACGGAACCAAATTCACGCTAGAAAGTGGGCTACACACAAACAAAGAGCTACAAAAAGAATGGTCCGAATATGGCAAAGACAATTTTGACATGGAGCATGTAGAGGTTTTAAAAAAAGAAGCAAATGAAAACCGCATAGATAAGAAAAAACTAGAAAAGTTATTGGAGAAATGGCTAGATAAACTACAGCCCTATGGTGAAAAAGGATATCATTCCAAAAGCTAACGAACTAGCAAAGACAGGGTGGTTTAACTTTGAATATTGAATGCACAAGATTTCGAGTGAAGGAAGGTAAAACTAGTAAAGTAAATGAATGGTTAGCTTTTTTGAATGAGCATATGGAGGAAGTATTAGTTACTCTTGAAGGTGAAAAAATGTATATAGAAACGATTTTTAGAGAATTTATAAACGAACATGAATATCTTTATTGGTATTCTGTGCAGGGACAAGGTGGACAGACTGTGGAAGAATCCAAGCATTGGATTGATACGAAACACCTTGCCTATTGGGAAGAATGTATAGATACATCATATCGAGCGGTAGATCTGCAAACAGAAGTAGTAATGATTCCTAATCGAATACGGGATTCTATGAAATAAGCTATAAGATGGGTGTGAAGAAAGTAAACGCAATACTTTCTTTACACCCATCTGCAATCATTTTCCTAAAATATATGCCTTTAACAATGCCATACGTTCTCGCATACGAACCTTAAGTTCCACAACCTTTGGGGTCTTAGCAGCCACAACGTCCGATTCCCAATCGAGCTTGCTTGCTAGTATCTTGGCACGTTGCAAATGGTAGTCACTTGTAATAATCGTTACTGAGTTAATATTACTTGGCAATATTTCTTGTGAATACAATAGATTTTCATACGTAGAAGTCGCTTTATCCTCTAAGAGGAGTCGATCTGCCTCTATTCCATTCTCCAATAGAAAATCCCTCATTACGACAGCTTCTTCGATATCTTCATCGGGACCCCTTCCTCCCGAAAGAACTAATTTTACATGTGGATACACTTGGGCATATGCAAGTGCTGCATCTAATCGATACTGCAAAGCTAAGGAAGGGATATTCCCTTTCTTCACTTTGGCACCCAGCACAATGGCGTATTCATTAGTTCCGTCTGCTTTAGGGTCTAGACCATCCTCGAGCCACTTACTCGTGAGCAACCAAATTCCAGCCCCACTAGAAACAACAATTATTAATGGGATAAGCACTATCCACCTCATTTTAATCTTCATAACCTTCACTCATTTCATACAGATGGTTTTTTCCTACGTAAAAAAGTGGAGATTTTCATTTCCTCTCTTCGCATTAAACGACGGAAATTTTCGATATGTAAAACAACTGCCATCAAAAATAGAAAACCAGCAATAGCCATTGGTCCAATTCCTTCCGCAAACCAAATAGAGGCACCGATAAAAACAAAGTAAAAAACAAATACACCAATTAATAAATAGTCCGTTATAAATGTAGTGCCGATTAATAATATAAGTCCGATTAAACCAAGCGGCCAGCTAAGAGCAAGTAGCACTCCGATAAGGGTTGCGGTCCCTTTTCCGCCTTTAAACTTAGTATAAAGAGGGAAATTATGACCGAGTATTACAGCAGCACTTGCACTATATAGCAGTACATCCTGTTCAGCTAACGAAAAGTCTGCGTACTCAACCATCCAGAATCGGACCGCAATTACGACGATTACTCCTTTTAAAATATCAATAATTGCAACTAAAATACCATATTTTGCGCCGAGAACAATAGCGGCGTTTGAAGCACCAGAGTTCTTTAAACCTTCTTTTTTAATATTTACGCCGCTAAGATATTGCGCTATTTTAGAACCATGAATGGATCCAATCAGATAACTAATAACGAGGATACAAATCAATGAAATGACCATTTTCTCACCTCCCACTAACTTCAATATATTAAACGAACGAAAAGATAAGAAGTTTCAGATTCTCAAAATATGGGTAGCTCAATCAAGAATAAGTATGCATTTAAAAATGGAAGGTAATGCCAGCTCCGTCAGCAATTATATTGCAAAATCACTTTGAATAATTTATTATAGAACTATAACGTTATGGTTTGGAGTGATTTAATTGGGAAAGAGAAATTAAAAATTGGTGAATTAGCTGAGAAAACTGGTATAACTAAACGTACAATTGATTACTATACAACTCTTGGGTTATTAAAAGCTGAACGTTCTCCTTCAAATTATCGATACTATTCTTGCGAAGCCATTGATAGATTAAGAATCATCGAAGACAAGAAGTCGGCTGGTATGTCCTTAGAAGACATTAAACATGAGTTAGAAAAAGACTCGGTAGAAGAAATAGATATACATGAAATTCGATTACACATGAAATATTTAGAAAAAGAAGTTTCACACCTGATAGAGCAAATCAATAACAAAGAAGAAAACACACAACACACGATTAAACAAAAGGTCTCTTCAGAAAGCGTTGCTTTAATGCAATCACTACTATTACTTATCACTTAGGAGGTGAAGTCTTACTTTAATAGGTAAGACAACTTATTGACCATATTAAATTTAACAATCTTTGTAATATTACTAGCATTAACCGGATTCTTTGTAGCAACAGAATTTGCGATTGTAAAAGTACGACAATCAAGAATTGATCAAATTGTTGCGGAAGGTCGTAAAGGATCACTTGCTGCAAAACATGTAACCACACATTTAGATGAATATTTATCAGCCTGTCAGTTAGGAATTACGGTTACAGCTCTTGGTATTGGTATGGTAGGTGAATCGACATTCGAATTCATTTTACATCCTTTATTTGCAAGCATCGGTATTGGTACAGATTATATTCACTATTTCACTATTGGTGGCGCATTTGCAATTGCAACTTTTTTGCACGTAGTTGTCGGAGAATTGGCACCTAAAACGGTGGCAATTCAAAAGGCTGAAGCAGTGACACTAGTTTTTGCGAAGCCAATAATGATTTTCTACAAAATTTTGTATCCATTTATTTGGTTTTTAAATGGATCTGCACGGGTTTTAGTTGGTCTATTCGGTATGAAACCAGCTTCTGAACACGAGTTGTCGCATACGGAGGAAGAGCTTCGTCTCTTGCTTGCTGATAGCTACAAAAGCGGTGAGATTAATCAGAACGAATTAAAATATGTTAATAATGTCTTTGAATTTGATGATCGTATTGCTCGTGAAATTATGGTACCCCGTACTAAAATTATTGGATTTGAAAAAAAATCTACTTTCCATGATGTATTAACCATTATTTCAGAAGAGCGCTATACACGATATCCTGTCTATGAAGGAGATCGAGACAATATAATCGGTTTTATTAATATTAAAGACTTTTTGACACAAGGTATTAACAATCGAATTACATCAGAGTCCTTCGATATAGAAAAGTTTATGAATCCTGTCATAAATACAATTGAGTCAACTCCTATCAATGACTTGTTATTGAAAATGCAAAAAGAACGTACACATATAGCTATTCTTTTGGATGAGTACGGTGGTACATCAGGGCTTGTAACAGTAGAAGATATTTTAGAAGAAATTGTTGGAGAAATTCGCGATGAATACGATGGTGATGAAATTGCAGATATTCGCAAGTTAGCAGATGGCCATTATATTATTCATACAAATGTTTTACTTAACGATGTAGCAAAATTGTTAAGGATTAATTTAGAAAATCCTGATGTAGATACTATTGGTGGCTGGTATTACACACAAGATATTGAACTAGCAGAGGAAAATCATATTGAACAAGGTGGCTATATATTTTCAATTTATGAAAAAGAAGATAATCAATTAAGTTTTATAGAAGTGAAAAAAACTACTACTTTTGCATAGAAGAAAGAAAATTTTCTAGTGCCAGGTTCTAAGGAAATTCTGAGTTATTTCAGAACCTAATATCACAATAGTTTTTTAATTTTTCAAAAAAATGTTGACAAATAGTTTGATAGAAATCTATACTTTGTAACAAGATGGAAAACTAAATCTAATACTCTTATCAAGAGTGGCGGAGGGAATAGGCCCTACGATGCCCGGCAACCAACAAGTTCTCGACTTGGAAAGGTGCTAAATCCTACAAATTCTAAAACGAATTTGGAAGATAAGAGGAGGAACATGCGAACTTGCACCCTCTTCTTAAATGAAGAGGGTTTTTGTATGTTCTAACCCTCCCTCGCCTCCATAAGCGTCCATCTAAACTACATTTTAGGAGGAATTCAAATGACAAATCTTCAAAAAGAAACACTACTTTTACACGGTGGCCAACAACCAGATCCAGTGACAGGCTCACGAGCAGTACCTATTCACAAGACAACATCCTTCGTATTCAAAAATACAGAGCATGCGCAAAATCTATTTGCTCTTGCGGAATCAGGTAATATCTATTCTCGTATTACGAATCCAACTGTAGATGTGTTTGAACAACGAATTGCATTATTAGAAGGGGGTACAGCAGCAGTTGCACTTTCTTCTGGAATGGCTGCTATCGCATTTTCTATTCTAAATATTGCAGGAGCAGGGGACGAAATTATTGCCGCTGAAAATTTATACGGTGGTACATTTAATTTATTTGCCCATACATTGCCGAGGTATGGAATTACAGTTAAGTTTGTAGATTCAACGGATCCAGAAAATTTCCGAGCAGCAGTTACGGATAAAACAAAAGCATTTTTTGCTGAAATCATCGGGAACCCAAGCTTAAATGTATTAGATGTAGAAAACGTTGCAGCCATTGCCAACGAAGTAGGTGTTCCATTATTGGTTGATAGCACATTTGCTACTCCTTATGGATCAAATCCGATTAAACACGGTGCACACGTAGTAATTCACTCGGCAACTAAGTGGATTGGCGGTCATGGTACAACTATCGGTGGAGTAGTGGTAGATGGAGGGAATTTTAACTGGGATTCAGAGAAATTCCCTGGATTCACTCAGCCGGATGTGACCTATCATGGTTTAAGATATGGAATAGATGTTCCGAGTGTAGCATTCGCAGTGAAATTACGCGTTCAATTGCTTCGTGATTTTGGTCCAACTTTAAGTCCTGAAGCAGCTTTCTCCTTTCTACAAGGATTAGAAACACTTCACCTACGTGTACCAAAGCACAATGAAAATGCCCAGAAAATTGCTGATTACTTAGAAAATAACGAAGAAGTGACTTGGGTTAACTACTTAGGTTTAGAAAGTCATCCTTCACATGAGCTTGCAAAAAAATACTTACAGAACGGTTTTGGCTCCATCTTAACTTTTGGAGTAAAAGGAGGTAAAGAAGCAGGACGTAATATTATCGACAATATTGAAATTTGGTCTCATGTAGCTAATGTTGGGGATGCCAAATCACTAATAATCCACCCTGCATCTACAACACATCAGCAGTTAACTCCAGAGGACTTGGTTAAATCAGGAGTTACAGAAGATTTAATCCGCTTGTCAGTTGGACTAGAGGCGGTCGAAGATTTACAGGCTGCACTTGATAAAGTACTCGTAGGAAAAACAAATGTCCTCTCTAGATAGAATTTTGTTGATAACTGAGTGAAAATGGGCTACAATATGTAAAATAGTTCTTCGTATATAATTGCGATTATGAATTTTACTAATAGAAGCAAATTGGAACTCAATTGTGCGGATTCATTTGGAGGAGATAGCATGGCGACTATAAAAGCAGCAATCCTAGGTTTCGGAACAGTCGGGCAAGGGATTTACCACATTGTAAATGAAAAAAGAGAAGATCTTAAAAAGTCTTTAGGATTAGACTTAGAAATTAGTGCTATTCTCGTAAACAACGTTGGAAAAGAAAGAATAGCTACACCGGGTGTCTTAGTTACTGATAACTTCGAGGATATTATCAATATTCCTGGGCTCCAAGTAGTATTCGAGGCAATTGTAAATGAGGAACCGGCATATAACTACTTATGTAGAGCGATTGATAAAGGCTGTCACGTAATAACGGCAAATAAAGTAATGTTTTCCAAATATAGTATCCCATTGCATGAGCGTGCAAAGTCTCGTGGAGTATTTATCGGATACGAAGCAACAACAGCAGGCGGAGTTCCAGTTATTAAAACGTTGAAAAATTTACTACAAGTAAACTCAGTAAAAAGAATTCAAGGGATCTTAAATGGTACGTCGAATTATATTTTGACACAAATGAGACAGGATGAATGTCAATTTGATGATGCATTAAAAGAGGCGCAGGACCTTGGCTATGCAGAAGCAGATCCATATAACGACGTGTCCGGGCAAGACGCATTCCGTAAACTGATGATTTTAAGTGCCCTAGCATTTAAAAAACAGCCTAATTGGAACGATGTTCGCGTAGTGGGTATTGATGAAATCTCATTAGAGGATGTTCGTAAAGCGAAGGAACAAGGATTACGTTACCGGCATGTGGCAGAAATTGAGCAAGACGAAAACGGAGAACTATACGCTTCCGTTGGACCACAACTAGTAGGACCAGATCATCCTTTATACTCAATCGAAGGAGTAAACAACGCAGTTGCTCTAGATACAAATTATATTGGAACATTAACATTAGTCGGTCCTGGAGCTGGAATGTATCCAACGGCAAGTGTGATGGTAGAGGATTATGCAGAAATAATTGGGAAACGAGCAGGATTCTTTATTACAATATAGAAATGCGAAAGCGCCTATGTTAGCCTCGACAAGCGTTGGAAGAAGGACGGTAAAGGCTTCCTTTGCCTTTAACCGACATTCTGAAACGACTCGAGAGGCAAGGCGCAGCAGCTGGACAATGTAGAAATGCGAAAGTGCCTAATTTTGTTTAATAAAAAAGGACATTCTCCTCATTTGGAGAACGTCCTTTTGCTTTGTATTAATCTTCGTCTTTAACATCAATATCATCTGGGATTGGAGTATTTCGCCATTCGTCGATTTGCCGTTTCAAGTCCTCAAGCTGCTGTAAGTGCGTTTCAAATTGAGCGCTATTTACGTAATACTCTTCTCCATCGAAAATGGCACGGATCTTCTTCTCTGATATATATCGTTTTACCTGATCAATAGGCATTGATAAATAATTCGCAGTTTCTTCTACTGTCATATACATGTAAAATGCCTCCTATCGTTATTAGTATAAGATACGATTGGCGGTAACTCAATATGTGCTATATTTGAAGTAAGAAAATGTAGGAAGGTAGGGGGAAAAACTTGACCGTATTACCATATATATTTGTGTTATTTGGTGCTATTTTGTGGGGCACAACAGGAACTGCACAAACATTCCTACCAGACAGTGCACACCCATTTATCATTAGTGCTGGACGTTCTGCAACGGGGGGATTATTCCTTCTGATCGTTATGGTTTTATTAAAAAAAATTAAATTCCGTTCATGGCCCTGGAAAAAAACGCTCTACGCCGCAATTTGTATTTCATTGTTTCAGCTCTTATTCTTTTCATCGGTTCGTTTGACAGGGGTAGCGATAGCGAGTGTGGTTGCTATCGGAAGTGCTCCAGTGTTTTCAGGTTTAATTGAATGGGCATTTTTAAAGATGCGTCCTACAAAAGTTTGGGGAATTTCCACGGCTCTAGCTATTATTGGCTGTATGTTTTTGTTTATTACAAAAGGTGAAGTGAGCATTAATCCATTAGGAATTTTATACTCATTAGTCGCTGGAATTATTTTTGCTTTGTATACAATGACGAGCAAATCTTTGTTGCAAAAAGAAGAAGCTATATCCGTAGTTGCAATGACCTTCTCGTTTAGCGCATTATTGTTAACACCTTTCTATTTCATATTTGATGTAAGTTGGTTGAAGGATGCTGGAAATGTAGGAATCATTTTTTATTTGGGAATAGCAACCACTAGTATTGCTTATGTATTATACGGATGGGGGCTTCGGAAAATCCCTGCTTCCTCCGCTTTAACTTTGTCCTTGGCAGAACCGACTACGGCAGCTTTACTTGGTGTAATCGTAGTGGGCGAAATTCTGAGCGCAACATCTTGGGTAGGGATTGGTCTATTGCTTGGGAGTATAGCTATTTTAACGTTTGGGAGTAAAGCTAATAGCGTACAGAAAGAAAATGAAGGTAAAATGTCTTTCTAGATAGAACTAAATAAAAAAACAAAAGACTGTTCCGAGAAATATCGGAGCGGTCTTTCTTATACGTAAAAATTGTTTTTAATATTCGAAAACGTGGTGTCAGTGAGTATCGTCTATTAGTTAAAGGCTAGGTTAGGGGAGTGTGAGATGAATCGTTTTATGGAAGAGCAGCAATTTCAACAGGTTATGAAAGAATATACCGATTATTTGTTAAGGCTTGCCTATTTGTATATAAAAGATTGGTCGGCTGCTGAGGATATAGTACAGGATGTGTTTTTAACCTATTATCAAAAATTTGAGCAGTTTGGAGAACGTGCCTCATTGAAAACCTATTTAGCAAAAATAACAATCAATAAATGTAAGGATTACTTAAAAAGTTGGCGATATCGTAAGCAAGTGTTGACGAATAACTTTTTTAATCCTTCAAAAAAGGGCAGAGACCGAATCATAGAAGAAGATGAAAAGTTAGAACTTGCAGATGCAGTGTTACGGCTACCGGTAAAGTATCGAGAAGTCATTATCTATTACTATTTTGAAGAATTATCCGTGTTAGAGATTTCTCAACTGCTGTCAATCCCAGACAATACCATAAAGACAAGGCTAAGAAAAGCGCGATCACTTTTAAAGATTCAATTGAAAGAGAACGATTGGGAGGTGCTAATCCATGAATGAAGTTAAACAACAGTTGCTAACCAAAATGGGAGATACATCAGAACGTGTAAAACGGATTCAACAGCAAGTGAACTTAAAAAAAACAAAAAAACCTAAAGAAAATAAGGAACGATGGGCGTACTATGGAATATTCGTAACATTTATAGGGTTACTCACATTTAGCGGATATTTTTTACCTTCCAAGTTAACAAATGAAAATGGTCAAATAACCGAACCAGAGTTAGTCGTTCCTACTGAAGATGATACAGAAAATGAAATGTTCTTAGAAAAAGGGGATTATTACGACGAACTAAAACAATATTTTCCTCCTCATGGTGCGGAGGCAGTATATTTAGGTGGCTTCGAAAATGGTGGAAGTACTACTCAAACGTATTGGTTGGATGATCATTATGTTCAACAGGTTATTAGTAATGATGGTGGGAGTGTAGAACGTGTTTATCGATTAGACAGAAATCAGACCGAAATTGTATATGAAGAGATGGTGGATGATGTATCAGGGCGATTGCAATGGTCAAGTGAGGAATTGAACAAACTTCCCCAAGGAGAGCTTTTTTTAGAAGCTCCTTTGGAAATAGGAGATGAGTATGGTGATTGGACTGTTGTGAATACTTCAGGACAGGTGACCACGGCTTATGGTGAATTTGAAAATGTATTAATACTCGAAAGCATAAAGGAAGACTATCGAATGAGAAGGTATTATGTCCCAGGTTTTGGTGAGGTGAAATGGGAATATGATTTTCTGGATGAGAAAAGCGGTAAATATGAATCGATGATTAACACGGACTTAACTACTTTCACTTTAACGGAAGAAGAGGTAATAACTCCTGCTCATTTCGATGTGAAAAATGAAAGTAATTATGAACTTACTTTTCATTCTCCTTGGATACCTTCACCAAATGGTAAACAGCAAGTAACAATTGAAGGAATATATGCACAGGCAGGGGAAGAGGGAGAAGATATATTAGTTATAGAAAACTTGGAAACGGATGAATCTACTATTTTTAAATTGAAAGATAATGAGCACGGTCAATATACTCCTAAGAAAGTAGAGTGGATTGATGAAGACAGAATGTTCGTCATCATAGGAAATGCATATGGGATGGTAACAATGGGGGGGAAATTATATGTGCTAAATATTAAAGATAATATTGTTAGTCCAATAATTACGGACCTACCGCCAAAAGAGGAGATTATGACTGTTAAAGTCAATCAAGATGGTACATTCACTTATGAGAAACATGTGTACGACACAGATGCTATGGAACAAAGCGAAAGCCATGTGGAGGAAGGGACACTTCCTATTCCTGAATTTAAATAGATGTGCTTGTTTTACTAACAACTATTAGATTTGAAACTTTTTGTGGAAATTTCCGTAAATATACTAACAATATATGTAGGAAAGAGTGAGAATTTGAGAACCCTTACTGTAGCTAAAATTTTTTTTCAAGTAGTTAGTCTAGTTATTTTGGCAGCCATATTGGTATCACAAAAATTCAATCTGATGCCATTCGCTTTCGGTCTCTTAATAATATTATTTACACTATCAGGTTACGAACAAATAAAATTTAAGAAAAACTTAGCTAATGGGCTAACTATATTGAGTGCAGCTGTTATTACTATTTTTTTGGTGGGGTTTAGTTTTTTATAAAAGGATAGTAAAGGACGAGGACGAATATATAGATATAAATTAATCTTGAGGGGGGGATTATCATCGCCGAAATAATCTTTTACTTTCTACTGCTGATGCCATTAAACGCAGCACTTATTTGGAGTTATTACTATCCAAAAGAAAGTTTATTATTCGGAAAACGATGGATGTACAAGGAAGATCCTGAATTATCGGAAGGTGCTATTAGATATACAAAAGTTGCTTCTTTAATTAGTTTAATCGTGATAGCTTTAATGTTTTTTATTTCGATAGTTATCTATGTCATAGGAAAGCTTATGTGAATAATCATCAGTAGCTAAAAAGGGGAGGGTGTGACGTGGGTCATGCCCTCCCTAAAACCAGCCTTGCTACTGTTCTGTAGACCGTCTAGCTTTAGGAGGCGCGCTTAAATGTTCATGTATTAATAGCCATTCATCGTGAATTTTCACAAATACATTGGTAGCTCTTCCTTCACCACTGGTGTAAGCTCCGTTAATATAACCCTCGTAAAAATAAGTATAGATACATGAAGCAGATGAATCACCTTTGAAAAGCCATTTAACTTCTCGTGCTTCATAATTCTCATCACTTATATAAGTCCAAGCATTCTCAAAATATGACTGTATTTCTTGGTGATTAATACAAGTTTTATTTGAGAAAAAATACATAGCCTCAGGGTGCAAAATTTTTCGGACTTCTTCAAAGTCATGTGTGTTCGTTGCTTTAATATACTTATGCAATATTTCCATTATTACCCTCCTTAACGTATTAAGTTAATATTACGTAAAACTACTAATTTAGACAATTCTTTATAGGTTTTGGATCAAGAAACTATTACCAACTATTTTAATAATCACTTGGGGCTATTTGAGTTTAAAACCCCAACGCAGTACGAACATCAGTGATATAAGACTGACTCACAGGCAACTCGGTCCCATCCTGTAACTGTACTAATAAATTGGAAGAAAAATCGCGGACGATTCGGTCAATGAATGAAACATTTACAATATAAGAGCGATGGATCCGTAAAAAGCTATCGGGTAGTCGTAGTTGTAAATCTTTCAGGGGGATACTTATTTTATAAGGTTCCTTATTGGCATAGAACCATGTCTTTTTTTGGAGACTTTCTATATGGGAAACTTTTTCGATTGGGATAGGCTTCCACTCATCCTCTTGCTTCCCGGTCAAAAACTTATAAGGAGAAGTAATAGGTACTGCGTGATGAGGAGGGAGTATAACAACTAATGCAGCCTTCTCTCCGTTAATTTCTATCGGATATCCTATTCCGTAATATGGTACCTGAAATAATGTGTCCACCAGTACAGCTTCTGTTCTACATCCTTTTTTTAGTACTAAATCTGCAATACTATTAGTTTGGATTTTTTGTCCTTCTTTTACATGAAGATCATGTGCCCCTGCCAAATAATAAATATATTGATCCCCTGCTGCTATAGCAATAGAGGCTTCTTTCGGAACCCATTCCTCCATTATTAAACTGTACTGTTTTAGTTGTTCCCTTCTAAAATCCACTAGCACACCCCCGAAATTATATATTCTGCATTCGTCATTCTAATTCTTCATTCATCCTTAAAAAATGATCATTCATCCAAAAACCAATACAAGAAATATCATTGTGTTATATATTAGATTACAAGAAAAGGGACTGTTATGATACAGTAAAAAAGTCGTATTTTAAAATAATGTTCCTACAAAAAATATTAAGGGGTGTGTGTAAATGTCAAAAAGACAACAACAGGTAGAAGAGCTTCAACAACAATGGCAAGAGGAAGGTCGTTGGAACGGAATTGAACGTCCATATTCAGCAGAGGATGTAGTGAAACTACGAGGATCTGTCATCATTGAACAAACATTAGCTCGTAAAGGAGCAAATCGTTTATGGAAGTCACTTCACCAAGAAGACTTCATCAATGCCCTAGGAGCTTTAACGGGTAACCAGGCAGTTCAACAGGTAAAGGCTGGTCTTCAAGCAATTTATTTAAGTGGTTGGCAAGTGGCTGCAGATGCCAACCTTTCGGGTCAAATGTATCCGGACCAAAGTTTATACCCAGCAAACAGTGTCCCGGCAGTAGTTAAGCGCATTAACCAAGCGTTACAACGTGCAGATCAGATCGATCAGGCAGAAGGTAGAGAAGATGAGTTCGACTGGTTCGCACCTATTATTGCAGACGCGGAAGCTGGATTTGGTGGACCATTAAATGTCTTCGAATTAATGAAAGGGATGATTGAAGCTGGAGCAGCTGGCGTACATTTAGAAGATCAGCTTGCTTCTGAAAAGAAGTGTGGTCACCTTGGAGGGAAGGTTCTTCTGCCAACTCAAAATGCTATTCGTAATTTAGTATCAGCTCGACTAGCAGCAGATGTAATGGGTGTACCGACTGTACTAATTGCACGTACTGATGCAGATGCTGCAGATATGGTTACAAGTGACATTGACCCACGTGATGCAGATTTCTTAACGGGCGAAAGAACACCTGAGGGATTCTTCAAAACAAAACCAGGAATCGACCAAGCAATCGCACGGGGCTTAGCGTATGCACCATATGCGGATCTTATATGGTGTGAAACGTCTCATCCAAGTTTAGAGGAAGCAAAACAGTTTTCTGACGCTATTCATGCAGAATATCCAGGTAAATTGCTAGCTTACAATTGTTCACCATCATTCAACTGGGAAGCAAACTTAGACCAAGAAACAATTGCAAAATATCAAGTAGAGTTAGGGAAGATGGGGTACAAATTCCAATTCGTAACACTAGCTGGATTCCACGCATTAAACCATAGCATGTTTGAGCTAGCACATGAATATAAAACAAATGGTATGGCTGCTTACTCTAAGCTTCAACAAGCAGAATTCGCAAACGAAGCAAAAGGATACACCGCGACTAAACATCAGCGTGAAGTAGGAACTGGATACTTCGATGAAATTTCACAAATAGTTTCTGGAGGAAATTCTTCTACCACAGCGATGAAAGGCTCTACAGAGGTAGCACAATTTGCTTAAACCAAACATGGAGATGGGAGGTTAACGAGAAATGGAACAAGTAACGACTAAAAGAATTGAAATTGTAGGGAAAGAAGTTGAAGGGATATTCAAAATCTTAACGCCAGAAGCTTTAGATTTCGTAGCTTCCCTCCATCATCTCTTTGATAATAGAAGAAAAGAATTGCTACAGGCACGTCAAGTTCGTCAAGAGAAGTTAGATAACGGTGGAACATTAGACTTTTTACCAGAAACAAAAGCGGTTCGAGAGGGGGATTGGACAATTGCTCCACTCCCAGAGGATTTACAGGATCGCCGCGTCGAAATAACTGGTCCAGTTAATCGTAAAATGGTTATTAATGCATTAAATTCAGGTGCAAAGGTATTTATGGCTTGCTTTGAAGATGCTACTTCACCAACTTGGGAAAATATGATTGAAGGTCAACTCAATATGCGTGATGCTGTTCGCAAAACAATCTCTTATACACAGCCTAACACTGGTAAAGTATATAGCCTGCAAGAGGAAACAGCAGTACTAATCGTACGACCTAGGGGACTGCATCTTTTAGAGAAAAATATACAAATAGATGGTGAGTCAATCTCAGGTAGCTTCTTCGACTTTGGAATTTATTTCTTCCATAATGCAAAAGAAGCAATCTCTCGAGGAACTGGTCCTTACTTCTATTTGCCGAAGCTAGAAAGTCATTTGGAAGCGCGGTTATGGAATGATATTTTCGTATACTCTCAGCAGCAATTGGAGATTCCAAGCGGGACGATTAAGGCAACTGTTTTAATCGAAACGATTATGGCAGCATTCGAAATGGATGAAATATTATACGAGCTTCGTGATCATTCTGCAGGATTAAACTGTGGACGTTGGGATTATATATTTAGTTATATCAAACGACTTCGCAATCAATCACAGGTCATCTTGCCAGACCGAGGTCAAGTGACGATGACATCACCATTTATGCGTGCGTATTCTCAATTATGTATCCAAACCTGTCACCTGCGAAATGCATCTGCCATTGGTGGAATGGCCGCACAAATTCCTATTAAGGGTGATGAAGCAGCAAACACCGCAGCTTTCGCAAAAGTAAGCGAAGACAAACGTAGGGAAGCAACGGACGGTCATGATGGAACATGGGTAGCGCATCCAGGTCTTGTACCCGTCGCTTGGGAGCAATTCGAAGAACTTATGCCTACACCAAACCAAATTCACCGTAAACGGGAGGATGTTCAGGTAAATGCTGAAGATTTACTAGAAGTACCAGAGGGGACCATTACAGAAGAAGGTCTTCGCATGAACTGTAGCGTAGGGGTTCAATATATAGCATCTTGGCTACGTGGAAATGGAGCAGCCCCGATTAATAACTTAATGGAAGATGCTGCAACAGCAGAAATTTCTCGTACACAGGTATGGCAATGGATCAGACATCCAGAAGGAAAAATGGAGGATGGACGTAATATTACAATACCTTTAGTAGAACAAGTATTAACAGAGGAATTAGGAATACTAAAAGCCACATTTGGAAATGAAGCATACGGAAGTGGTCGTTACACAGAAGCGGCGGAGCTATTCCTATCATTAGTAAGAGAAGATGAATTTATCGAATTTCTAACATTGCCAGGCTACGAAAAAATTAGCTAAAAAACGAATCCATTCGAGGAGGTGATTTGCATGAAAACAACTACTCAAGAACTAAATACAAAGCATTGTCGTGAATGTGGATGTGTTATTAATGAGCAAGTAGAATCATCCCTTTACGAGTGCGAACGTTGCATCGGCATGAACGAGGAATAGAGTTGAAAACGAAAAAACCAGTGAGAGCTCTTATGTCCCGCTGGTTTTTTTATGCATTTCACTATTATTATGAACTGACACAAAGTATTATTAACATAAATTAATTGGTGCACGGATATCAAATAATCTTATATAAGGAGATATGATAATATGGCAACAACTGAAAAAGAATTAAGGATTTGTGGCAAAGGGCATAAATATTATAAAAGCAGTGACTGTCCAACCTGCCCTGCCTGTGAGAAAGAAAAAAAGCCTGACAGTGGATTTCTTTCGCTACTCTCTGCACCAGCTAGACGAGCCCTAGAAAATAACGGAATAACTTCTGTGCAGAAACTCTCGGAATTTAGTGAGAAAGAAATTTTGAAATTTCATGGTATAGGTCCTGCTTCATTACCAAAGCTTAGATCTAGTTTAGAGGAAGAGGGTTTATCCTTCAAAAACTAAACTAAAATCACCATACAAAATGCACCGCAAGATCGCGATGCATTTTTTTATGGTTGTTTAGAATCTTATTCAGCAGGATACGTAGTTTGAACGATCTTTTGATCATTTTTTTGTACGTATTCAATGATTAGCTGTGTGCCTTCCTCCAGGTTTTCAAACTGTGGCATTGCCACCTCAGATAGTTGCATTACTTCTGTACCACCATCTAGGTTTTCCACTTCGATGGAGTGAGGATCAACTAGTCCAGTAAAGGTGACCTCCTGTGTTAGAACAACAAGTTTTCCAGGTGTCGTCAGTAATTCATATGCTATTTTTTCTTTTTGCTCATTTAATCCTTCTGCGGTCGACCATACAACTAGTGTATAGGACCCCTGAGGAACTCCAACAAGTTCTTCTTCCAGATTAAGTGGAATCGTCCATTCTTCACCAGTCTGTAGTTTCTTTTCTTGCATTTCCTGTATGAATAATTTATTTGCCGAATAAGTGTAAATAACTGTATTCGCTTTATTTAATAGTTGGAATTCGATTTGCTGACCACTCGACATCTTCAAAACAGTTTCTTTAGATGATTCATTTTTAATCGTAAAAGATCCTTCTCCATCACCTGTTAGGTCTAGTCGTGTAGATAAATGTTCCTCTACAGGGTCACTTCCTGTTGTAGATTCAGTTGCACTGGATCCACAGCTAGCTAAGATAAAGAGAGGGATTGCAAACAGTAAAAACCAACTAATTTTTTTGCCTCTTCTCATGTTGTACACCTCCTATTTACGAATTAGACCATTTTTTAGATAAAAAGTTTCACACGCTAGGAACAATAATTTTTGTAAAAAAAGAGACTGGGACAGAAGTAGAAATTTTATTGGATAAGGAGAAACCTTTACAAAATAATGGATATTTATAAAATTGATTGAAATGGAGTGGCGACTTCTACGGGAATAGCGTGACGCCTGAGACTACAGTCTCAGGGCACGCCCAGGGAAAGTGTCCCTGGAATGGAAATCAGTTTTGTGCACAGCAAAAAAACAGCATTTTTCTCACAGAGAAAAATGCTGTTTTGGGGTTCTGTACCTGCCTCAATTGTTACGCCTTTACAGGACTAAATTCATGAACCCATACAGTCATATGAGGTAACCACGGCATGCCTGGATGATAAGACAGAATGGATTGTTTATAATCTTCTACAGATTCAAAGCCTTCTTGCTTTGCATGATCATCCGTTAATTCACCAAGTGTTTGAATATAAACACGGTCTACAACGAAGGACTGCCCTTGAAGCTCCATTATTTCGCCTACATCTGCATAGCGACCATTACGTCGTGTAGCAGTTTTTTTTCCTTGTAATACTAAAGCAACATCCGATTCCATTGTTACTAATCTTTCAACGGAACATGTCTTTGGAGGTAAATTTGTTTCTTCGTGATTTGTCATCCATAGCCCACCTTATTAAAAAATTTGCTGATTATAACTAAGTGTACACTTTAAATTGATTTCGGACTATGGGTATAAAAAGGCTATTTTTTATTTGTATAGTCCTGATCCCTTGTAAATGGCTTCGACACCACTATATGCGCGAGTTCAACCGGGGATTTACCTTCCTCTTCGAAGTATATTTCCTCTATATCGGGAAGGTTTTCAAAATAGGAATGAACAATTGTCCCAATAAATATATTCTCGCCAGCACTTCCCTGTACATTCTCTAGTCCACTATCCATATTTAAGATTAGCTTTGTGTTATTATTCTCTAAACGATAATCAATTAACCCGACTTCAAGCACCATAATTTCTTCGAAAATTTGATGAACTAAATCGCTTGTAGGATCAATACTTACGTCGTATGGTTCAACATACTCTGCATTTGCGTCCCCTCTATAGACGGTAATCGTTTCATTACTTTCTTCCGCTACTTCATCTCCAGCCCATTCATAGGCTACCTCTTGTTTCTGGTCACTTAATTCTTTTGCGGTTGACCAAGCTACAAGTGTGTATGAACCAGCAGGTACTTCTGCCAATTCTGTTTTTAAGTCAAGTGGTATGACGATTTCTTCATTTGGCTGTAGCAGTTTTTCGGAAATCATAAGGACAAATACCTTGTCGGCTGAATAGGTGAATACAATATTGTCTTCATTGTTTAAAAGCTGATATTCAATTTCTTGCCCGCTCGGATATGTTAATGTCATTTCTTTTGGTGTTTCATTTTTCATGGTAAATGAAGCATTGCCATCCTCTTTTACTTTTAGTTCAGTTGTGATGCTTTTGTCTTCCTTTTGTTGAGGTTTACCGGTAATGCTATCTGAATTATCCGTTCCGCAACTCGCTAAGATCAAAATAATAAAAATCGAACATATACCCCATATTATTCTTTTTATCTTAATCACTCCTTTAACTATTAGACACTTTAGCTCGAAGAAAGTTACAGGATGAATTGTTAGTAAAATAAGTAATTGGTATAATTATGTAAAAAGGGGGGATTCAGTGAATAGGAAGATATCTATATTATTTTTGCTGATAATTTTCGTGATGACTGGAATTTTTATTTATAATGAACAGTTTAGTGCAGATGCTATTAAAAAGAAAATAGTAAACCAAAAAGGCTATACAATCGAGCTCCAAAAGGAGAATGTCCCAATTGAGTTCTTTATCAAATCAGATTGGATTCCTCTTTCTTCAGAAGAACCCTTAAAAATTGATGAAATAGTCTATACGGATGATCAAATAAATGTAGTTCTAATGGAAGTGATGAAACGAGACAAGCATTTAAACTTTTCTTTTGATGCAAAGAATCGGTTGAATCGAAAAAGTGGCGATTTGCTTGTAAATTATACGATTAATCCAGATGGAGGGATAACAACTAAGAGTGGCATAGATGATATTCAGCTATTTGATAAAAATCATAATAAAATAGAGACAGATGGGATTGGGATGGGACCAGACGAAATGTTTGGCTTTAATATAGAACAAGGAAAATATTCTACGATTAAAGATGGCTTTTATGTTAGATATAACGTATTGAATAAATACTCATACAAAAAAATTAAATAAAAGTAATTAAATGCGTTCATTAGTGGCTAACCCATTGAGAGCGCATTTATTGTTTTCTTAAGAATTTCTTCATATTTTCCCTACTGGAATGTTAAGGAATGAGGGGTACAATAAGTAACATAAGAATGATGAGGAAGGCATCCTAAGTACATCACTACATGGATGCTGCGGGCCTGGGAGGTAAATAAATGACACAGTTTACAGTATTGGTAACTGATGACGACCAAGATATTCGAGATGGTATCGAGATCTATTTGAAAAATGAGGGCTACCGGGTTTTAAAAGCTGCTAATGGGTTAGAAGCATTGCAGTTAATAGAAGAAAACGAAGTTCATGTCATCGTGTTAGATATTATGATGCCGAAAATGGATGGAATATCAGCAACTTTTAAAATCAGAGAGCAAAAAAATATCCCAATTATTATGTTAAGCGCTAAAGCAGAGGACTCCGATAAAATTCATGGGCTATCTGTTGGAGCAGATGATTATGTGACGAAGCCTTTTCATCCGATGGAATTGGTGGCACGTGTGAAGTCACAGCTTAGAAGATATACGAAGTTAGGCAATTATCAAGGACAGCAGCAAGTGATTGAAATCGATGGGCTGGTCTTGAATAAAGAAGCGAAGGATCTTTCTGTAGAAGGCGAGTCCGTTAAACTAACGCCGATTGAATTTAAAATAACAGAGCTACTGATGACAAATGCAGGACGCGTTTTTTCCATCAATGAAATATACGAACGTGTTTGGAATGAGCCAGCCTATAACGCTGAAAATATAGTAGCTGTTCATATTCGAAAAATTCGAGAAAAAATAGAAACAGATCCTAAAAATCCTAGATATCTAAAGGTGGTGTGGGGCGTTGGCTATAAAATCGACAAGTAAAATGAGTTTCCTCCTATCTATAGTGGCAATTGTCTGTGGAATACTTTGCTTGTTGTATTGTATAACCAACTTAGTGCCTTTAGTAGAAATTAGAGAGAGCTTCGTAGAAATTATCCAAAACATGAAAGGTGGCGCAGAGGGATGAAAAAACCAATGGTAAAAGATATAATACTTTCTTTGTTAGCGGTAATGATGGTTTTAGCTATACTAACCCTAATTAGAGATAGCGGTAATTATATAGGGAAAACCTATTTCGATAGCGATAGCTTTAATGAAGAAGTACGTGGCTTTGAGTCGTCTATTGTTTCACTTATTTTAGCTGTTCCAGATATTGAAGAAATAAAGAAAAACATTACCGTAACAACCGAAGAAATAGATGAACATCGCTATCGGTTTGGTAGTCTACAAGATCAACTAGACTCCATCAAATATCAATATGAAGGAAGAACAGATGATGCATCAATTGCAGAACGCAATAAAAAAATGGAAGATATCACTAAAAATTTTGAGGATAATGTGCATGTAGCAGATAAAGTACGACTTGAAAAAGAAAAACAGGTAGATGAGTATTTTCTAACATTAGAGCGCAGGAAGAATGAATTCTTAAATGGTGATACGGGATTTATTTATAGCTTGAAAAATAAAGAAACTGGCGAAAAATTTACAAATGGTGATATGAATACCAAGTTTGCTTACAAAAAAGAATACTCTAGTAAATCCAACTATTTAAGAAGAAATGTTGTAAATGAAAGTATAGATAACTCTTGGTACGTACAAAATTTAATTGGCTATGGCTTCCCGCAATTCGAAGGAACTATTGCTATATCAGAAGCAAGTATTAAAAATGGTAATCGCGCGGATAGTTATCAATATTTTAAAAAAGAAGAGAGATTCTTTTTTGGGATACTTATCCTAGGTGTCTTAGCAGCTATCACATTTATTTTCTTGTGGAGAAAAGACAAGACTCATTTTCAGCATGAGGAAGGAAAGCGAAAGTATCGTAGCTTGCCGATAGATGTACAATGGATATTATTTTTTGTCAGTGTCTTTATTGTATATACTGCTACAAATGAATTGAGAAATGGTATTTTACATTACGGTGGATATGATATACCAATTTTTACGTTAATCATTGCAATTCTTACAGCCGCTTTAGTATTTTATCAGAGGGAATGGTTAAAAGTAGATTTTGAAAGTTTTGATTGGAAGAATACGCTTTTGTATAGTTGGTTTAAGTCATTAGAAGGCTTTTTCTTAAAACGCACTATTGGGGTACAAACACTGATTATGCTAATCGTTATATTCTTCTGGGGATTTGGCACAATGATGGTGTTCTGGGAGCCAAGTATAATAATCGTTTGGATACCGGCTACGATTTTAATCGGCATTCCAGTGCTCATGTTTTTATTGTCCAGAATGTCATACTTGAACCGAATTATGATGAAAACAGAAGAAATGGCAAGAGGCGTGATCGGCAACGAAGTCGAAGTGAGAGGGAAGTCGCCTATTGCTGAGCATGCGGCTAGCTTAAATGGGCTTCGCGACCGAATAAAGTCATCTCATTCCGAGCAAGCCAAAAGTGAACGCTTGAAAACGGAGCTTATCACAAATGTTAGTCATGATTTACGAACACCGTTAACATCGATTATTACGTACACAGATTTGTTGAAGAACCCGAGCATTACGGATGAGGAGCGTTCGTCCTATATTGCAATTTTGGATAAAAAGTCGATGCGCTTGAAAACGCTAATCGAAGACTTGTTTGAAGTATCCAAAATGGCGACCGGAAATATCGAATTAGATAAACGGAAAGTGGATTTAACCCAACTGCTGCAGCAAGCAATCGCAGAGCACCAGGAAGACATTGATAAATCAGGGTTAGATTATCGCGTAGCCATTGGCACTAAACCAATCATGTCCTATGTAGATGGTCAAAAGTGGTGGAGAGTTCTTGATAACCTGATCATCAATACGCTGAAGTACGCCCTACCTAATACTCGCGTGTATATCAATTTGGACCAAGTCGACGGAGAAGCCATTTTCGTCATCAAAAATATAGCAAAGTATGAGTTAGGTAACGATGTGAATGAATTAACCGAGCGATTCAAGAGAGCAGACACATCTCGTCATACAGATGGTTCGGGACTTGGCCTTGCTATCGCACAATCCATAGTGGATTTACACGGAGGCAGCTTAAGAATGGAAGTAGACGGAGATTTGTTCAAAGTAACCGTGAAAATAGCTGTAATAATATAGAAAAAGAAATTTCCTAGCGTATAAAGGGGATCGTTACTTTTCGGAACTTTGAAATATTACTAAATATATAAATCTAAAGAGGCTGGGACAGAACCCCAAAACAGCATTTTTCTCTGTGAGAAAAATGCTGTTTTTTGCTGTGCACAAAATTGATTTCCATTCCAGGGACGCTTTCCACGGGCGTGGCCTGAGCCTGTAGTCTCAGGCGTCACGCTATTCCCGTAGGAGTCGCCCCTCATTTCTAAAATAAAGTAACCTAGCCATAATGAACTAGGTTACTATTGCATTATTTTAAATTAATTATTAAGTAAAGCAAGAGTTAGTTGAGTAAGGAATAGAACCAAAAATAATTTATTGTTTATATTTCGTAGTAAAATCAAGGTCAAAAAAACACCCTATTATCTATCGGGTGTGGGTTTCTAACGTTCAATTGGTATATGTTATGACAAAAACATTAAGAATCCATAGACATAAAAATCCTGTCCGATACATTGAAAAAAATGAGAACTTGTGGTAAATTTATATAGATATACGCTAAATATATCAATGTGTATTATATCCCTAATTTATATTATACATTATAATTTTTCGTTTGTCAATTCCAATTTTTTTAAGGAGTGGTTGCTATGGAGTCAGAATTTCTGCAGGAGCAAAAACGAGTGGATAGTGTAGTAGAGACAATAACGGAGCAAATCACGAGATTAGAGGAAGAAACTTCTCGGAGTCGAAACGAACTGGTTAAGATACGTAAACACTTTTGGGATGAAGTCAAGGTCAATGTTGATACCTTTGATGATTATCTTGAGACCATCATTGGCTTGAGACAAGAGACTCAAGCTCTATCAGTTATCCAAAGCACCGATAGACATACTTCTAAGAAATTATCCAAGCTTCGACGTATGCAGGAGACTCCCTACTTTGGTCGAATCGATTTCATCGAAGAAGGAGATTCTACTCAGGAACAAATTTATATTGGAATTTCCACACTTAGGGATGCAAGTGGCGAAGAATTTCTTATCTACGACTGGAGGGCGCCTGTCTCAAGTGTCTACTATGAATACCAGACTGGACCTGCCAAGTATGCGACACCTGGTGGTGAAATTAAAGGTATATTAGTGAAAAAGGGGCAATATCTTATCCGTGGCGGTGTTCTCCAATCCATGTTCGATACGAGTCTCACTATTGGAGATGAGATTTTACAACAGGTGCTGGGTAAAGGTACAGACAAACATATGCACAATATAGTAGCTACCATTCAACAGGAGCAAAACCGAATCATTCGTCATGATCGTGGCAGACTGCTCATTGTACACGGTGCCGCTGGAAGTGGAAAGACATCGGCCGCTCTGCAGCGGATTGCTTTTTTACTCTACAAATATCGAGGTAGTATGAATGCTGATCAAATTATTCTATTTTCACCTAATTCGATGTTTAACAGTTATGTGTCCAATGTGCTGCCAGAACTTGGAGAAGAGAGTATGCAGCAGGTCACATTTCAGGAATATTTAGACCATCGGCTAAGTGAAGAGTTTCAAGTTGAAAATCCCTACGAGCAATTGGAGTATGTTTTAACTGCTTCGAATACCCCTTCCTACGGGGCAAGGGTTGCGAGCATTCGATTCAAAGCATCGCCTCTTTTTTTCGATGCCATCGAATCATATAGGAAATCGTTAGAGTTATCTGGAATGTTATTCAAGGACATGATCTTCAGAGGAAAGCCAATTGTTACCGCCGGGCAAATAGCAGAAAGATTTTATAGTAACGACACATCACTCCGCTTCCATAATAGACTAGAAAATTTAAAGGATTGGCTAATTAAGAAAATAAACGAGACCCAACAGGCTGAACTGACTAAGCCGTGGGTACAGGAGAAAATTGAGCTACTTAGCAATGAGGATTACCATAAGGCCCAGATCTATTTGGCGAAAAAACAAGGTTATAAAAGAGAAGAGATTGCAGATTATGAGGTCGAACATGAAGCGCTTGCCCGATTGTTTGTTCAGCAGAAACTGAAGCCGTTACGTAAACGAGTCAAAACATTTGGTTTCATCGACATTAAGGGAATATATGAGCAGCTTTTTGCTGATCCTCTGCAAATCAAACGGTGGATAGAGGGGGAAACACCTGCGGAGTGGGAGGAGATTTGCCAAGCAACGCTGGAAATGCTAAATGAAGGCAAGCTGTCTTATGAAGATGCTACTCCTTTCTTACTTATGAAAGAGCTGATTCAAGGCTTTCAGACGAACGGCTCGATAAAGCATATACTTGTTGATGAGGCTCAGGATTATTCGCCGTTTCAATTTGAGTTTCTAAAGCGTTTATTTCCATCGGCTAGAATGACTGTACTAGGTGACTTTAATCAGGCGATATTCGCCCATGCAAGTGAAAAGGAAAATTTTGACGTGCTTATGAGCTTATACGGGCAGGTTGAAACGGAAGTGATTAACATGACGCGCAGCTACCGATCCACAAAGCCGATTATCGAATTTACACGAAAACTAGTACCAAACGGCGAACGGATTATCCCTTTCGATCGCGATGGTGAGCAACCCGTGCTGACGCAATTGCTCAATCACACAGAACTGCACCGCTGCATCACATCCAAAGTCGCAACTTTGCGAAGCCTTCGTTATAACAGTATTGCAATAATATGTAAATCAGCAGAGGAGAGTAAAAGTGCATACGAATCCTTGTCCAACATCGATGATATTAAGCTCGTGAAGAACGGCTCGAGTGAATATGAACAAGGTGTTGTTGTCATTCCTTCGTATTTGTCCAAAGGCATCGAATTCGATGCTGTCATCATTTATGATGCATCAGAGCAAGTATACGGGGATGAGAGCCTTCGCAGAGTATTCTACACTTCCTGTACTAGAGCTATGCATTATTTGCAACTTTACAGTGTAGGTGAACCGACCCCATTATTGGGAAACGTCTTGCATGAAAGTTTCATCCAAGCTTGACATAGTTGAACTTTCAACGATAGCCTCATATGCAATTATCTCATTAAGAATAATATTAATCAGCCGAAAATATGTAAGTTTTTACTCACTGCTTACATATTTTTCGGCTTTATTGCATAAAAAAATACAGCCTATTACAATAAGATTAATTTGAGCAGGCTCTTACCAGCAGAAGAATTACGACAACTATTACAACTGAACCAATATTGACCAAACACCCACTACTAGGTGCTCCTATATGGGCTTGAGCCCAGGCATTATTTAAAGCACCACCAGGGTTTTTTCGTTGTTCTTTAGTTTTTAATCTTTCTCTGGATTCCTCGGACATTAAAAGCCTCCATTTTTTGTGATTTTAATGGCATGACCTTTCTTTTTTCTACCCGTTTCGTTGAACAAGACAATACAACTCCACTAAATTCTCAAATCCCCAATCTTTTCACATAGTTCTTTAGCTCTTTTAGACAACAAAATCTCCCGATGCAAATATTTCACCATTTTAGACCTAAGAAACTCATCTATACAGTAGAACAGACTTGAGGATAGGATAGCGGTAATGAAATAAAAATTATAAAATAAACTCCTGATGTCAGAAAGTAACAAATCCCTTTCCCATTCTGAAAACAAGGTTGGGGTTGGGATCAAAACAAACAAAGCGGCAAAAAAAAAGTGGATTAATAATGCTAAACTTCCTCTATGAAATGCTCTTACTTTTTTTGTGACAAAATCAGAGAGAATAGATGCTGGTACTCCATAAATCAATAGAATTGGAAATAGATACATACCTATTATGATTACAAAACCGTTCTGATCTATGAGGAAGTAAATGAACATAACGAGTACACAAGCCAATATTGAGGAAACAATCTTTCTAATAATCATGTGATTCACCCCGATTCAAAATAATCTCCACCTGCATGTATTTAATGGTCAACTTTTCCATGCACATTCAGAACTCCTACTTAAACTAACCAACTCCTTATTTACAGTATTTTATGAGTCTTTTTTGAAAAGCTGTTTAAGAAACTCCTTGATTTACAACTATTTCAACCGTTAATTTGAGATGAACTCTTTCGAATATTATTAAGCGATAAAAAATCAATTAATATCATTATTATCCCTATTCAAATTAGTAAAGGCCATTTGTCATAAGCATATATATTACAACAGTTGTTTTTAGGACCAGAATATTCACCTGAAGTTGTATACGGAAAATCAATTACAAAAGGGATTAATTCAATTATTGTGCCTATTGTACCGAATATAAACAATAAAATACCTAGTAGTTTTATATAAGTACCTCCTAAAAAAGTTTTATTTCTAAGTATTCTCTAAGCACTTAAGCTATTCCTTCCTAAGCCTAAGCAATCCATGTTCTTACCCAACCAACCATCCATACAACGACTTCTTTCTAAGTTGATACCCTCCTATTTGCTTATACATATGCGATATATATGACATCTGGCAATTGTTTATATTCACCGATATAGATAGAGACGTCGTAACCCATGGTATGGTATATTTTGGAGAAGTGCTAATCTACTATTGATACATATTGAATTGAAGAATGGGGATGAAAAAATGGAAACGTTGAATCAATTTAATTTTGCGAGAATTTATACATTAGGGAGAATTAAACAGGTAAATGATGTCGCATGGGATATCCAACCACCTGGTTTCAATAACACAATACGTTGGAATGTTGGCCATGTGTACGTGAACGCAGAGATACTGTCGCAAAAGGCAATTCCTTCCTATGAAATTGTACATCCGGAATGGGTACCACTATTTGTTCCTGAAACAAAACCAAGTGATTGGGACGTAGAGCCGCCAACTTCAGTTGAATTAGTCAGTGCTTTAAAGGAACAAACAGAGCGAATAAAAGCAGTGCTAGCCAACAATCTATCTAATTTTTTAATAGAGTCCATTTCAATAGGTAATCTACATGAAATGAATACAGTTGAGGCACTCGCACAATTTATGGTTTGGCATGAAGGTGTGCATGCAGGAATTATCCATGCATTGAACCGTGCCACGAGTGAATAACGGTGAAAATTTACATTGTAGGCTCAGTGGGAAGTGGCAAAACCACACTTGCACGTAAAGTTGCAGCCAACCTCCACATACCACATTTTGAAACGGATAGTTTCGTATGGAATCATCAACCGACTGGTGACACTCGAAATGATATTGATGTCAGAAACCAATTACTTATCGACGCAGTACAACTAGAAGAGTGGGTTATAGAAGGTGTTCACATCGATTGGACAGACGAGGCATTACTAGTTGCTGACCAAATTATTTTCTTAGATATCCCTGTGCATAAACGAACGTGGCGCATAATTAGACGATACATTCGTCAGCTTCTAAAAATAGAAAAGGTAAACTATAAACCGACCTTTACTATATTCCGGAAGATGTTTCAGTGGAATACATACTTCGAAGAACAAATGAAACCATTGTTCCTAACAAAATTTGAAGTCTTTGGCACAAAAGTGCATTACCTTTATACAAATGAAGAAGTAGAGGAATGGTTGCAGAGACTTCAAATGGAAGAAACTCGATAAAATTGAACTAAAAAAAGATATGAAGGGTATTTGTTCTTTATTGTTTTTTAATTTATTTTCTCTGTTACCATACTGGGTTTGTTATTGACCTAACGCAGCAGGTTAGTTGAATAGTGGTAAAATCTCTTGTTAAATGAATGATTGGAACTTTGAAAGAGAGGATGTTCAAATTGACTTTACAACAATAGAAATATGCATTAGAGGTAGCAAGCAAGGGATCCATGAATGAAGCAGCATCTGACTTATGTAATACCGTTATTTTTTAGTCAAAATTTCGTTAACCTCATTAACATAAAGTTTTGCTTGCTCTGATAGTTTATTTTCATTCTTTTTAATCCAACCAAATCTGAACGACGTGTCAAAAGAATCTACAATGCTCAAAGTAGTCATTTTATTAGAAGGATAGTTAGGGTTGAATTTGGTAGAGACATCGTGTCCAATAGTTACGAATCCAAGTTCTGTTACTGCTTTAGTAATCATATCTAGATTTGTCGTTTTAAAAGAGATATTTATTGGACCATATAATCTTTGAAAGTTAGTAATAAAACCTTGTACATATTCATCCTTATATAAGACGAATGTTTGTTTTTTTAACAAATCAGCAGTAACTACATCATTGGTTTTAGCTATATGTGATTCATTTGAAGCATAGACTAAAATTTTCCCTTCAATAATTGGAGTGAAATTAAGCTCATTTACAAGGTTGGTGTTAGTTTTGTTGAGCGCAATGAACCCAATATCAATTTTATTACTAATTATGTCTTCAATTATTTCCAAGCTAGATTTTTCGTCTACCTCAACTTTTAAATGGGATCCCCTTTTACTATATGATAAATAAGTGTCTATTATTGGATCTGCCAATCCTGGAATAGTGGATAATCTAAGCACATCGTTTAAATTATTTAGTTGATTTTTTGCCTCTTCTTTTATTTGGTAAATTGCATTCAAAGCACTTTTAGCTTTTTCTACTATATAATCTCCTTCCTTAGTAGTGACTGCACCCGTTCTACTACGATTAAATATTTTCAAATTTAGTTCACTCTCTAACTTTGTTATAGCTTGGCTCAATGCAGATTGACTTATATTCAAAGTTTTTGCAGCTGTTGCTAAAGAATTTGAATTTGCTACTTCAACAATATATGTTAATTGTTCTATGTTCATAAAATCATTCCTTAAGTAATAGTTAACTTTAATTAAATTATATTAACTTTTGTTAAACAAATCAAATTGATATACTAATATTGAAGATTTAAAAATTACGTAAACAAAAGGGGATGTAATCATGCAAGCAGCAGTTTGGCATAATATTAAAGATGTTCGTGTAGAACAGATAGAAGAGCCTGTGATTTCTTCAGGTCAAGTTAAAGTAAAAGTTGAATGGGCAGGAATCTGTGGAAGTGATCTTCATGCATATTCACATGGCTTATCAATGGAAGCGCATTCATTGAGTGGTAAAAAACCACCACTTACACTTGGTCATGAATTTTCCGGAACAATTGTGGAGGTTGCAGATGATGTAACTAGCCATCAAGTTGGGGAGAGAATTGCAATTGAACCTCTAATCTATTGTGGTGATTGTTATGCTTGTAAAAGGGGCTATTATAACCAATGCAGCAAAGTAGGATTTGTCGGATTAAACCGTGACGGTGGTTTCGCTGAGTATGTAATTGTTAATGAAAATATGGTACACGTACTGCCAGAAAATGTTTCCTTTGAAGAAGGGGCTTTAGTTGAACCAACGGCTGTTTCATTTTATGCAGTAAGAGAAAGTAAACTAAAAGCAGGTGATTCTATAGCAATTTTTGGTGCAGGACCCATTGGATTATTGACTTTGTTATCTGCTAAAGCAGCTGGTGCAACAAAAATCATTGTAATAGACCTGTCAGAAGAACGTCTGGAAAAGGCAAAAGAATTAGGGGCTACTACCATTATTAATGGTATGCGTGACGACATTGTTGAAACAATTCACGATTTGACAGATGGTGGAGTTAGTGTTGCATTTGAATGTGCTGGTGCACAGCCTACAATGACAAGTGCGGTTGCTTCTGTAAAACAAGGTGGACAAGTAATGGCAATAGCAGTATTCGCGAAACCTGTTTCTGTTGATATGGGTCAGCTAATGTTTAAAGCTGCAGACATAACTTCAACACTTGCTTATAGACATGTTTTTCCTGAAGTCATTGATATGATTTCTACCGGAAGATTGGATGTAAAACCTGTTATTACAAAGAAAATTGATCTAAAAGAAATAGTCGAAGAAGGATTTAACCAATTAATTAACGATAAAAACCAATCAAAAATTTTAGTAAAACCATAAACTATTAATTTTTAGGAGGAATTCACATGACAAATTTATCTGGTAAAGTAGCGCTTGTAACTGGAGGAGCTTCAGGAATTGGTTATGCTATTGTTCAACGTTTATTAAAAGCTAATATTAAAGTAGCTGTTGCTGATTTAAATAGAGAAAAATTAAGCGAAATGGAGGAAGCCCATAAAGGAAATTTAATAGGTTGTGTAACTAATGTAACAAAAGAAGCTGATATCGAAAATTTAGTCAATAAAACTGTTGAAACATTCGGTGGCCTTGATTATGCATTCAATGTTGCGGGTGCTTCAAAAGCTGGTGCAATTGTAGATCAAAGTGAAGAAGACTGGGATTTCACTGTAGATTTATGTTTAAAAGGTGTATTTTTATCAGTAAAACATGAAGCAAGATATATGAAGGAACATGGTGGAGGAGCAATTGTAAATATAGCTTCTTTAAATGCACATGTACCAATGTTTTACGGAGCAGCTTATTCATCAGCAAAAGCTGGAGTTGAAATGTTAACGAAGAATGCTGCATTAGAATTAGCACAAAATAATATTAGAGTGAATGCAATTCTGCCAGGATTGGTTGCAACTCCTTTAACAAGCGGGTTAACTAATGTTGAAGCAATCAATGAAGCTTATATGGAACGCATACCTATGCGTCGGGCGGGAGACCCAGATGAAATGGCAGGACCTGCATTATTTTTAGTTAGTGATGATGCTTCTTACGTGAACGGTGCAAGTCTAATTGTTGATGGTGCATGGGCTGTAAGTGGTTATCCGGATTTAAGCAAATTCATGTAAAAATATTGAAAAGAGAATGGGTTGCCTTAAAAGTGTCGACAACAATGACCTTTTGAGAACAGCCTCTTCTTATTAAATCAAGTTGTTCAAATAATATAAAGGAATTATCTTGATTAATTAAGTTGTTTTTTCCACAGATCTGGCGAGAATATGGAATAAGCCTCTCTTTTCTTTTTCAACTAACGCCAGTGCTTTAGTTTAAGAATCGGCTGCCTTCCCATGGCAGCTTTTTCTTATTGAGTAATGGAGTTAACTACTTCCGTGAACGGGGCATTATAGTGAAAATAAAGAATTAATCCTACATAATGGTGCACAAATTGTCGGACGTATATATTTAACTCTTGCTATTCTATTGATGAAGGAGGTCATAAAATGGATTTGCTGAAAAATATGAATGATTCAATGAAGTATATCGAGGAGAACCTTACTAAAGAAATAGACTTCAAAATGGTGGCTAGGTTAGCTCGATGTTCCGAATATCATTTTAAAAGAATGTTTTCTTTCCTTGCAGGAATTCCGTTATCAGAATACATTCGGCGCAGACGACTTAGTTTAGCAGCATTTGAGCTTAATAATAGTAACATAAAAATAATTGATGTTGCGATTAAATATGGATACAGTTCACCGGACTCTTTTACTAGAGCTTTTCAGAATTTACATGGTATAACACCATCAGAGGCAAGAAACAATGGACAACAATTAAAAGCCTATCCACTAATGACCTTTCAATTATCAATTAGAGGAGGAAATGAAATGAATTATCGAATTGAACAAAAAGAGGCATTTAACATAGTTGGTATTATGAAAAGAGTCCCAATAATTTTTGGAGGAGAAAACCCAGAAATTACAGCGATGTGGAAATCTTTGACGATGGGAAAAATAGATCAATTAAAAAAGCTCTCTAATGTTGAACCCAAAGGAATGGTTCAAGCATCTACAAACTTTTCTGAAGGACGCATGGAAGAAAAAGGAGAGCTTGATCAATATATAGGGGTGGCCACAACACAAGAATACCCTGAAAACTTTTCAAAACTTGAAGTTCCTGCCTTAACATGGGCTGTATTCGATTCAATAGGGCCTTTTCCTAGTACACTACAGGAAACTTGGGGAAGGATTTATTCTGAGTGGTTTCCATCTTCTAACTATCAAGTAATAGAAGGTCCTGAAATCTTGTCGATTGAAAGTGAAGATTTAACTTCACCATCAGTAAAAAGCGAAATTTGGATTCCCGTATCGAAAAAATAAATTAAAATTTAAATCAAAATCACTGAGCTGCTTCGGTAGTTCATTTTATATTTAACTATTTTCTTTACAGATGACCTGATTGTAAATGTATACACTTAAAATAACGGGTGCTTTGGTAAAAAACACAAAAAAGATTCATCCATCAGCTTTAACAGAGCCAAACATAAAAAAGGATCACCATCTTCTAAAATGGTCATCCTTTTTTTTCATCGTATTCATTTCCTTAATTAAATAATCCAATTTACTCTGAATATCTGATAATTGTTGCTGATCAGCTTGCTTTTTTTGTTCTATATTCTTTTCTTCCTCAGCGAGTTCAGAAATGGCGATGCCTTCACTGATGGCTTCAATAATGTATCCTATTGTTGTAACAACAGTGCCTAAAAATCCAACCTTTGCGGCTAGGTTAGTCGTTTGCTCGTTCTCTGGCTCGTTAGGGTCTAGTGGGTTCATGCGCACTAACATCCTTTATGCTATCTTTTTCTTAGACAAGATAGTGTATACTTTTTACTCATTATCTGTCCAGCTCCAGCGCATAGCCCCTCGAGTCTCTTCAGGATTTTAGCAAAGGCAAAACGCGCCTTTACGTAAAATCCTTCCAGCGCTTTTCAGGGCTGACATAGGCGCTTGCGCTTTTCTTATTAGCATATGATGGTGGGAACGAATAAGTTATTTTTTTGTGGGAACTAATTTATGTTCAAATGCATATATCACCGCTTGAGTTCGGTCACTTACCTCTAGCTTCGATAAAATATTGCTGACATGTGTTTTAGCTGTTTTCAATGCTATAAAGAGAGTGTTTGCGATGTCTTGATTTGTTTTGCCTTCTGCCATGAGTAATAGTACTTCGTGCTCTCGGTCCGTTAAATCTTCATGGAGAGCGTGGTCCGAGCCTTGACGCATACGCTTCATCATTTTATTGGTTACTTCAGGCTCTAATACAGCATCTCCATTTAATGTTTTGCGGATAGAGTCTGCAATATGAGAGGCTTTCGACGTCTTCAACAAATAACTGATAGCACCAGCTTCAAGTGCTGGGTATACTTTGTCATCATCGATAAAGCTCGTGACAATCATTACTTTTGCTTCTGGCCATTGCCCGACAATTTCTCGTGTAGCCTCTGCACCATTCATAATGGGCATAACCATATCCATTAAAATAATATCCGGTTTATGCTCAAGTGCCATTTTCACCGCTTCTTTTCCATTAATCGCCTCTGCAACTACTTCCATATCTGGCTGCGCCTGCAAGTATGCGGAAACGCCTATACGCACCATTTCATGGTCATCCGCTAGTAATATTCGAATCATTTTCTCGCTCTCCTTTCTCAAACTGGATTATTTCCATTTCTTTTTTTTCAATCGGTAGTTTTACTTCTACAATTGTACCTTGAGAAGGAACGGAAACAATTTTACATATTGCACCGATTTCCACTGCTCGTTCCTGTACACTCTGCAAACCGTAAGAGCCGTTTTTAGAGTCAACCTGTTCAAATCCAACGCCGTTATCTTGAACGCGGAAAATAGCAAGATTATCTCGTTCCACGAATAATATATCCACTTCAGTAGCATTTGCGTGTCGCAGTGTATTGGATAACGTTTCCTGTGCAATTCGGAATAAATGATCTTCGGCACCTTTAGACAAAGGAACATCTTCTAAGCGATAACGAATCGTGAAAAATACCTTTTCCTGTAATTCCATAAGCAACTCTTCTAAACCTTCCTTTAGCGTTTTATCATGAAGGGCTGCTGGACGAAGATGCAGTAATAATGCGCGCATTTCTAATTGAGCCTGCTGTACAATTTTTTCGGTTTGAAGCAATGTTTTTGGGGCTTTTTCATGCTGTGCTTCTTCAATTTCTACCATAGTGGATAATAGCATAGATGCAGCAAACAATTGCTGAGATACGGAATCATGTAGCTCTCTAGCTAGTCGCTGTCTTTCCTGTATGATTCGCTCCTGGATAAGCTTATCTTGTGCCTCCGCTTTTTCATTCGTAATACGCTGTAATGTTTTACGCTGTGTCATGATAAGTTGCTCTAATTGAGTTGTTGTAACGTGTAATCGCTTTGAATAGGAATACTTTTTCTTCGCTGGTACGAATGTTTCTGCTTCAAGTAGAGGACGGAGGCTAGTATCAATCTTCTTTTCTTGATCTCTAATCTTTTGTAGCGTGTTCATTGAAAAACTAAAACTCATAATTGCCAAGATGATAATAATCCAAGCTCCGAAAGGAACCTCAGCATATTTTATTTCTAGTAAGGACCACCAAGCATCTTCATTTGGCCATCCCCATAGTGCATAAAGTAAAAGTGTTGCCAGTGCCAGCAAAATGATGAAAATAGAGAGACCTTGACCAAAAACAATCTTCATTTACGGATCACCTCAATATCCCCAATCCATGTAGATACGGTAATAACTAACTCGGAAGCGTAAGTGACGTCCTCTAAATAACCATCTTTCACTAGGACAGATTGGTTCCATAATCGCTGTACACCTCGACCAAATATATTCGCCTCTCCAATAATAGTTGCATAATGTAGTCTTACCGGAATTTCGTATGGTACATAGATGGTCACTTTCCCAAGGGACTGGCGAATGGAAACGAAGGACGTCCCCTTTGGCAATACCGTTTGTGTTACATCAATTACTTGTTCTCCATAAAAGCTTTGGACGTGGACATCCTGCCACTCATATGCATTAAAAGGTGTCGTTTGGGAAGAAAATAACTTATTTTGAATAATACTATTCGGAGTTTCTTTATATACGGTGTCAAATGGGCGAACTACTTTTTGAATAGGTTCATTTTTCCATAATTTATACAGGATGTACCCCATAATAGCGAGTAGTAGAAGTCTCAAGCTCCACATAGAAAAAACCGCTATGATTAAAAGAGTAAATCCGGTCCAAAATAAAAATCGGGTACGTTTTCGCATGCTAAAATACATCATCCCGATGCCAAGAAGAACTAATACAATACTGCCGTTTCCAAAAATCGTAGCCTCTATGAACATAAGGAAAACAAAACAAATGAGTATAAAAGCAAGCTTGTTTGTTTGGTTTTCTTTCATAATGAGTATTCCTCCTTCTTCGCATAAGGATTAGTAAGGAGAAGGCGAGTGCCTTCTCCTCTACTTAATACCTGCTAATTCTAGTTTACACAATTTCTTCTTTCTTTTGTGCGTTTTTTTCTAACATTTCTAAACGTTGTTCCATTGAAGTGATTTCATGCTCTTTTTCAATCTTTGTTCCAAGACGTTCGATGTATTGTTCCATGTCTTCGAATGTGCCGAAATTCTTTTCTTTTTGTTCAGGCTGTAAAATACGATCCATTTGATGGTGAGCACGAGTTACATTCTCTTTTCCCATCAATTGTAATTGGCGAACTTTCATGTCTTTGATCTTATGTTTCATCTCTTCGTATTTACGTTCTAATCCGAAAAGTTCTTCCGTTGTTTGGTGAATACTGTTTTGTAATACGGTAGCACGTTCCTCGTACGCGTTTACTTCCGCTAGAGCAAATGCTGCTAGGTCTTCCTCGCCGCTTGCAGTTGCTAGCTCTACTTGATTTTTACGTTTTTCAACCATTTGCATCGTTTCAGTTAGTTCTTTTTCCAGTTCTTGTTTTAGGTTTCCTTGGCGTTCTAACCATTTACCAGTTTGTTCAGTTTGTTTTTCTGCCTCCCGAATGTATTGGTTTAGCATTGCAATCGGGTTTTTTTCTTCTTTTTTATCAAATAACTTGTGTAAGTCTGCTTCTATTGAATATTTTAATCTGTTTAATAATGATGTCATGTTAGTTTCCTCCTTATTTTGAAAGCTCATTCCATTGTTTTTCAAAGTTTACAAATGGGTCGTCTGTTTTAACGATTGGTGATGAAAAGCTTAGTGTTTCGTTGTTCCATTTTTTCACTACATACCAAACTGCTAGAATTGCTAAGATAGCGAAGAATGCAGGTACGTTTACAACTGCAGTGATTAAACCAACGATTCCCACGCTTGCCCAAAAGATTTTCAAGAAGGTTGAATCACTCTTCAAGTAAAAATGTACCCCCGCAAAGACAACTGCAGCGGAAACTCCAAGAGCTAAAAGTGAACCTAAGTTAGCTAGTGCTACAATCCCTGCGATAATTCCTAGTGTTAATAAACCAAATTTTTTCATATATTTGTTCCTCCTCTCGTTTGTATTACAAGCTTATCAATTCTAGAAACGAATCCAAACGGGCTTAGAATCGATTTTCCTATCGGTCTAGAGACTTAGGAGTACTAAGACAATTTCTGCTATACTTATGAAAAAGTGGTTAGGAATCAGTTTAGTACCTGATTCTTTGTTGAGTTAAAAATACATACATTGGAGAAATGACACATGAAAAGAATCGCTGGAGTAGCAGTAGCAATCCTCTTATATTCTGCAATTGTATTTTACTTTGGCTGGAGCGTCGCCACTTGGATAGAACAATACCTCCCTATAAATAATTGGATATTCGGCATCGTTTGGAGTCTAATCGCTTTTGGATTTATCATTGGAAGAGTCAGTCATAAGCTACGGCTTTTTAGTATAATAGGATCCTACTGGATTATTATAATGCAGTATGGGACTATCCTTTTTCCAATAGCGACCGTTCTTACATGGATTTTCCCGGCTCATTTAAATCTAATAGGTTGGATAGTTTTCGGGATTTTTATCTTTATATTAATATTTGGTACGTATAACGCATATACACCGGTTGTTCGAGAGCTTTCTATTGTAATGCCGAAAAAGGGTTCCAAGCTAGAATCTATTAAAGTAGTGGTTGCATCTGATTTCCATCTTGGTTTATTATCCAATAGGGCACATTTAACTCGCTTTGTGAAAAAAGCAAATGCAGAGAAACCGGATTTAATATTATTAGCAGGCGATTTAGTCGACGATGATCCTATTTGGTTTGTTCAAAATGGCATGTCCGAAGTGATGAAACAACTAGATTCTACGTATGGTATATATGGGGTGCTTGGAAATCATGAGTATTATGGAAAAAAGATTCCCCTATTAGTAGAAGAGATGGAAGCATCGAATGTCCGCATGTTATTAGATGAAACTATTTTAGTGGCGGATTCGTTCTATTTGACAGGTCGTGAAGACTTGACGAATAAAAACAGAAAGCAATTATCCGAGTTAGCTCCAGAAGAAAGAGCTTTACCATGGTTTGTGATGGATCATACACCATCAAATTTATTGATTCCGGAGAAGGAAGAGGTAGATTTTCATGTGTCTGGGCATACGCATCTTGGACAAATGTGGCCAAATCATTTATTTACAAGAAAGATTTTTGAATTAGATTATGGGTATAGACAAAAAGGAAGTTTGCATGCAATTGTATCTTCTGGATTTGGTTTTTGGGGACCTCCTATACGATTAGGTAGTCAATCGGAGCTATGGTCAGTAAACATTAAGTTAGAGGATGGGGAAGTATAATGGAAGCATGGATTACAGACTGGATGAATCAGTTTGGTTATCTAGGAGTATTTTTATTAATTTTGGCAGAGAATGTTTTCCCGCCGATTCCTTCTGAAGTGATTTTAACACTTGGAGGATATATGACGACGATTACGAGTATGACGAAGTTCGGAATTATCATAGCATCTACAGCAGGTTCTGTGATTGGGGCTGCTATTTTATATGGTATCGGTTTACTGTTAGACGTAGAGCGTTTGGAGAAAATTATAGGGAAGTACGGCAAGTTCTTACGATTAACGATTAAGGATATTCACAAAGCAGACGCATGGTTCGATAAATATGGAGTCTGGGCAGTATTTTTCGGAAGATTAATACCACTTGTAAGAAGTCTTATTTCGATTCCTGCCGGGATGTCGAATATGAATTTTGGGTTATTTCTTCTATTTACCACGCTTGGAACATTAATATGGAATACGGTATTAGTTTCGGTAGGGGCAGCAGTAGGGGATAATTGGGATCAAATTGTTGGCTATATGGATATATACTCCAACATTGTTTACGCACTTATAGCTATTTGTGGTATTGCATTTCTTTTTTGGTATTTTAAAAAACGTGACTAAGGAGATTATATGGAGATTTTAGAGTTATTAAAAGCACTTATACTTGGATTTGTTGAAGGGATGACAGAGTTTGCACCGGTGTCATCCACGGGACATATGATTATTGTCGATGATATGTGGTTGAAAACGGAGGAGTTTTTAGGGAAGTATTCTGCTAATACGTTTAAAATTGTAGTCCAATTAGGATCAATTTTAGCTGTAGTAGTGGTTATGTGGAAACGATTATTTAGTTTAGTCGGGTTATACAAAATAGATACAGAAGAGTCGAGTAAGCAGTTCAATTTACTGCACGTTATTGTTGGTATTATTCCAGCAGGAGTATTAGGAGTTTTATTAGAAGACTTTATAGATAAAAATTTATTTGGAGTAGAAACAGTAATATTTAGTCTTGTAGCGGGCTCTATTTTAATGATTGTTGCAGATAAGTTTGGACCTAAAAACCCTTCTATCGTAAGCTTGGACCAAATTACATATTCAAAGGCTTTTAAGGTAGGGTTAGTGCAATGTCTTTCTTTATGGCCTGGCTTCTCTCGTTCAGGAGCAACCATTTCTGGCGGGGTATTATTTGGAATGAGCCATAAAACAGCAGCAGATTTTACATTTATAATGGCTGTGCCGATAATGGCTGGAGCAAGTCTAATATCTGTTCTTAAAAACTGGGAAGACATTGATATGAACCACTTAAGTTTTTATGTTGTCGGATTTATTAGTGCGTTTGTATTCGCCCTTATTTCTATTAAGTTCTTCCTGAAATTAATCTCGCGCGTTAAATTAATGCCATTTGCAATTTATCGCATTATTTTAGCGGTGATTCTAGCAGTTATTGTATTTCTTTAAATAATGAATTTGATAAAGTGCTCCGTGTCCGAGGAGCGATAAATATAGAAAAAAGCATTGCCGCTGGCAGTGCTTTTTTTAAAGTAATAAAATTTTATATGAAGTGTAGGGAGAAATTAGAAAAAGCGTGAGTGCCCTTTAACAGAAAGGATTTGCTAAAAGTAAAGGGTGTGAAAGTGTTCACTTAAACTAGCGTAAGCAGGGTGAACTTTGGAAAAGTATTCAACTTTTTCAGACAACGGGTTAGTTATATTATTAGGCCATCATTTCGATGGTTTTTTTTTTAGAATAACAGGAATGTTTTTACAATCAATTGTGAATGTTACACGCTTAAGCTAACACAACAATGTACTTTAAAAAGAACTAGATTAAATCTAGTTTTAGAAATGCTGATTACTAGAATCATCTCATTCTAAATAAAAAATTAAATAAACTACATAAAAATAACAATATTTTTTCAACAGCTTTGTTCTTATTTCATAATTATTTTGACAAATGTGAGAATTTATCCAATTTAAAACGATGTATTAAGTGTAAAGGCCTTTACAATTTAAGTAGGAGTGGTTGTATGAGAATTACAAGTGAAAATTTTATAAAACATCTTAAAAAAAAGAGAGAAGAAGCACTTGAATATGTAATTGAGGAATACATCGGAATTGTAAAAGCAACTATCTACAATTCCCTCCAATCCTCCAACGATCCTCAGTCAGTAGAAGAATGTATTAATGATACATTTTTAGGTGTCTTTGATAATTCCAGACAATTTGAAGGTAATAAGGAAGACTTCAGACGATGGATTTGTACCATAGCTAAGTTTAAAGCTATTGATAAACTAAGGAAACTGTCAAAAACTGACATAGTAACTGAGATTAATGAAAACAATAATGCTGTGAATTCAGCAGAAGAGGAATTTTTGATAAGGTCAGCAACAGAAGATTTATTAAAAATGATGACGCAATTAGAACCACTAGACCGTGATATTTTTACTATGAAATTCTTTTTAAATATGAACAACGAAGAAATTTCTCAACACCTCGGTTTAACGAAGGCTTCTGTTGATAATCGAATATATCGTGGGAAAAAAAGATTACAACAAATTCGTGTGGGAGGTATATTGACTTGAAAAAATTATATAAGCAGTTTAATCACCTGAATATTGAGATGGAACTCGAACCGATGGAAGTAAGTGATCTCGAAAAAGAAAGGGTTAAAAAGAATTTAATAAAAAATAAAAAGAAAAGATATATTTCAAGAAATTTTTCTGTAGCAGCTGCTCTTTTAGTTGCTTCAAGTATTACTTTTAGTTTTGCATTTCCTACCATTGCAGCAAAACTTCCAATTATGGGAGATATATTTGAACTATTTAATAATGATGAGGAGTATGTGTTTGAAAAACATAATACTTATTCAACAGAAATTGGGATATCCGAAGAAAGTAATGGGATAGATGTAACGGTAACAGATGCTGTATACGATGGGGAAAATATTACAATAGCTTATACTATAAAAAGTGAACATGATTTAGGAGCTAGACCAATTTTAGATGGAAATTTAGTTGCAGATGAATTTGAAAACGAGTATGAGTATAGTGGATACGCTGAAAATTATATAATAGAAAAAATAAGCGAAAAAGAATATGCAGTAGTATATATTTATGAGTTAATTAAAGGACCAAAACCTGATAAGATTCATATTACTTGGCAAGGTGGCACAATAATAGATTTAAATAATGTTAACAATACCTTCCAAGGTGATTGGTCGTTTCAATTTTCATTAAATGCACTTGAAAGTGAAACACAAAAATTCACAGGTGGCAGTATAATAACTGAAGAGGACAGTATTGAGATCTTAGTTACAAAAATGACGGAAACCCCTATATCTACAACACTTTACTTATCTGAAGGGGTAGATATACGTTTAATAGCTGAGGAAGATGAAGAACTACGCGTTGTACAAATTGAATACACTGTATTTGATAACTTAGGAAATAAATACAACACTATTCACTATAGAGATATTGGCCATAGTACAGATTTCCCTAAAACTCGTCATAGTTATCCTAGATTAACTACTACAAATTTCCATGAGAAAGCTACATCTCTAACCATTACACCAATTATTAATATATATAAAAAGAAAGAAAATGATACTTTACTTGAACTGGTTAAAGAACCATACACTATTGAACCAATCTATATGCCATTGAATAAGTAACATATTTTAATTAAAATTACGTTAACAAAAGTATGCAAGTAGTATACACGCCCAACCCTAATTTATAAAGGTTTTGGGCGTTTTTGTGTTTAGGCGTTAGTGTTGTTGGAAGAAGGAATAAATACTTTTTTCTTGTTCAACTAAAGCAACTTTTAGTTGAACAAAAAGGTTAGATAATATTATTTTAGTCATTTGGAAAGAGTGAAGAATTTTTTATACATATGGGACTTTTTATAGATTTCTTGTTTAATAATATATTATCTATTGCTCCTATAAACACAATATGTTAGATTATATAAATGAACTAAACACAATATATAGTATGTTAACGATGAGAAGGTACCTTTATGGTTTAAAAGGGAATTCGGTAAAATGCCGAAGCTGTCCCCGCAACTGTAAGTGTGGACGACTGTTGAAATAGCCACTGCGAGCAATCGTGGGAAGGCCAACAGGAGAGTGAAACACGAGCCAGTAGACCTGCCTTTTCATCGGTAAGCAACACTTTCTTCGGGGGTTGAGAGGTGGGAGCGAAGGCCACTATCTCGAATGCTTGATATGTCTTGTTGTATCCTACACTTTTAATTTTGAGCGATGTCTCAGCCGAAGATGGCTGTGACATCGCTTTTTTTGTGCTGAAGTTTAAAGGTGTTTACCACATAAAGAGTGGTAAGTACCACATAACCGAGGGCAAGCACCACATAAATAACCAAAAGTACAACATAACTATACTTGATCAACAAATAGGAGGAATTCAAATGACAATCATCTCAAACACAACTAAACAAGAAGTACTACATAATCTAATCAGAGAATTTGGGGAGGAAAAAATTGCTCCTCTTATAAAAACACATGAAAGGTGGATGCAAAAGCACCCGGAAGGTACAATAGCTGCTTGGTCGAAGTCAATGTCCCTGGAAGCATTAAGTTTTCTAGATGAACAAGAAACTTACTGGACCTTTGTAGCTGCAAGAGTGCATTTAGCAGAGGTTTATGAACAAGTAGCTGAGAGAAGAAGCACAACCGCGGATGCAGTGTATACAAAGTTTGCTAGCAATGTTCAACTATTAAGTGAAAAAGGCATTTACGACAAACGTCTTAAAGAATCGTATTCCTTACAGGAACTAGAGCAGCTATCTGAAATTCTAGTACAGGAGAGAGATTATTTATTTACATATATTGGGCTGAAGACACTGCTGGATCGATATGTAGCTAAAGACTTTGATAAAACAATAGTCGAACTACCTCAGGAGCGCTGGCTTATTATTGCGATGACACTTATGAAAGACGAGCAGGAAAATCGTTTAGAAAAAATAAAAGAAGCATATTGGGCAATGAGCAACCTATATATGACAGTAGCAACACCAACACTTTCTAATGCAGGTAAGCCTCATGGACAGCTTTCTAGTTGTTTTATCGATACGGTTGACGATAGTCTTCAAGGAATCTACGATAGCAATACCGACGTAGCAACTCTGTCGAAATTTGGTGGTGGTATCGGTGTTTATATGGGTAAAGTGCGTAGTCGTGGGTCTTCTATTAGAGGTTTTGTAGGCGCATCTAGCGGTGTACTTCCTTGGATTAAACAGCTTAATAATACTGCAGTAAGTGTGGATCAGCTTGGGCAGCGCCAAGGAGCGGTAGCTGTTTACTTAGATGTGTGGCATAAAGATATCTTCACATTTTTAGATCTACGTTTAAACAATGGGGATGATCGCCTTCGTGCGCACGATATTTTTACTGGCGTGTGCTTGCCAGATTTATTTATGGAGAAAGTAGATGCTAGAGAGGAATGGCATTTATTTGACCCGCATGAAGTTCGCCAACTAAAAGGCTATTCGTTAGAAGAATTTTATGATGAAAAACGTGGTGATGGATCATTCCGCCAAAAATATGAGGAATGCGTCAGCGATCATCGTTTGTCTCGAGAAACAGTTCCCGCTATTGACTTGATGAAGCGAATTATGCGCTCTCAGCTAGAGACAGGCGTGCCATTTATGTTTTATCGTGATGAGGTCAATCGTAGCAACCCTAACAAACATGCTGGGATGATTTATAGTAGTAATCTTTGTACGGAAATTTTCCAAAACCAAAGTGCAACAACATTCGAGTCGATTCAAATGGAGGACGATATCATTGTCACTCGTCGTAAGCCAGGGGACTTTGTCGTATGTAATTTGTCCTCTATTAATCTAGGTCGAGCAGTTCCGGCAGATGTATTAGAAAAGCTTATAAAAATTCAAGTTCGAATGCTCGATAACGTGATTGACCTAAATATGATTCCAGTTCCTCAAGCTGAGCGCACAAATTCTAGATACAGAGGGATCGGTCTAGGAACATTTGGATGGCATCATTTACTTGCATTAAAGAATATTCGCTGGGAATCAGATGAAGCAGTAGAGCTTGCGGATACATTATACGAAAAAATTGCTTACTTAACGATTAAAGCTTCTGCAGAGATTGCAATGGAAAAAGGAGCATATCCATTATTCGAAGGGTCAGACTGGCAAACAGGGGTCTATTTTGACAATCGTGGGTACGACAACGAATCGTGGAATGAACTACGAGAGCAGGTAAGCAAAAGTGGAATACGGAATGGTTATTTAATGGCAGTTGCTCCGAATTCTTCGACATCCATTATAGCTGGAAGTACTGCAAGTATTGATCCTATTTTCCAAAAGTCGTACTCCGAAGAGAAGAAGGATTATAAAATTCCAGTCACAGTACCGGATTTAAATTCCGAAACTACATGGTACTACAAATCTGCTTATTTCATTGATCAGCATTGGACACTTAAACAAAATGCTGCACGCGGGCGTCATATCGACCAAGGTGTTTCGCTAAATCTATATGTGCAAAATACGATCAAAGCAAAAGAATTATTAGATTTACACCTAGATGCCTGGAATAGTGGACTGAAAACAACTTACTATGTGCGTTCCACTTCAGTTGAACTAGTAGATTGCGATTCTTGTTCAAGCTAATGAAAACAATTATTTGTTACTTAAGTTATAGCGGAAATACAGAGGAAGTAGCGGATCTATTGAAGGAGGAATTGGAAGACAGCAACTTCGATATAGATATGTACAGCATTGGCTATGGTGCGGTACCGAATTTGTTTGAATATGACCTTATTTTTCTTGGAACTTTTACTTGGGATAAGGGAAGTACTCCAGAGGAAATGAAGGATTTTGCGAAAGAAGTTGGAGACAAGCCTAAAAATGTCTATGTCTTTGGGACTGGAGACACACAGTTTGGCGGAGATAACTTGTTTTGTAACGCTGTAAACAAATTGGCTCGTTTCTATGAAAGTAATTATCCGGGTTTGAAAATTGAGCAATCACCGAGAGGTAGCCAGGAGCAGCTGGTAACTAAATGGTTAAAAGGAGTTTTGGAACATGCAGAAGGCAAAAACATTAGAACCTAGAAATCCAAATAAATCGACAGGAATTTTCAACGGTCAGTCAAGTGGGATATTAAACTGGAACGATATTGCGTATCCACATTGGCATAAGATGTACAAACGCTTGCTAGGCAACTACTGGCAGGCAGATGAGATCAATATGTCCAATGACATTAAGCAGTTTGCAAGCCTTAGTCAGTCGGAGCAGGATGCCTATTTAAAAATTATAGGCTTACTTGCAACATTAGATGCACCTCAAACACGTACTGCTCTGCTTCTATCGCTATATGCAACCGATCCGTCTGTACAATCGATTATGGCGGTCATAGCGCAGCAGGAAGCGGTACATAATGAAAGCTATTCATATGTACTATCTTCAGTTGTATCACTTGACCAGCAAAATAAGGCATTCGAATTTGGAAGAACAGACGAAATTCTGCTCAAGCGCAATCAAAATATCGCCAAGTATTATAATGACTTCGTTGAAAACCCTACGACAGAAAATATAGTGAAAACTTTAACGTATACAACCTTGCTAGAAGGCTTATTTTTCTATTCAGGCTTTGCATACTTCTATAATCTTGCTCGCTATAACAAGATGGTTGGGACTTCTACAATGATTAGCTATATTAACCGAGACGAGCTAGAGCATGGCCGGTTTATATCAGAACTATTTAGAGCGACTCTTTCAGAAAACCCAGAACTGAATAACGAAGAACTAATCGAATGGGTATACGAGCAATTTAAAGAATCCGTGAAACTAGAAATAGAATGGTCGGAGTATGTATTAGCCGATATTGAAGGAATCGAATTAGCGGAAATGCATGGGTATATTAAATACCGTGCAAACAAAATGCTACGTCTTATTGGGCTTAATGAAATCTATCCTGAGTATGTGGACAATCCGATGAAATGGATACGTGCATACGCAGACAATATTGATGGCACAAAAACAGATTTCTTTGAGCAAAAATCTCGCCAATATGTAAAAGTAAATGCTATTGATAATGGATTTGATGATCTGTAAAAAGGAAAACGCATGTATGGTCGTAAACCATTCATGCGTTTTTGTTATTTTTGAATAGGACCGTTGTTAATAGTAGAAAGGGCTTCAATAATTTCAAAGATTTTCCCACGAATATCTGTAATACTGAAGCTTGCTAAACGTGCAGAGTGCATTGTTAAATATCTTTGTGCAGGTTTGTTCAACAATCATTCCCGCAAAATGCAGTTAAATCGGGAACTGTTCTTGGCGAAACATATTATGTTCAAGTATAGGTCCATGGATAAGTGAACAACAAAAGACCGTAATTCAATAAAATGAAATACGGTCTTTAAGCAGGCTAAATCAAGAAACCCACTCTAATATTTCGATACGATTGCCAAATGGGTCATGTACATATATTCGATCGGCTCCCGGCAAATCGATATCGACTACAAAGCTCACATCACTTTTAGATAAATGTGCCTTTAAAGCATCTAAATTTTTTATTTGAAAAGCAGGATGAGCTTTTTTAGCTGGTGCAAATGGTTCCTCAATTCCTATATGGATTTGATAGGAGCCAAATGCAAACCAAACGCCACCTCTTTTCTTTAGGAGCTCTGGTTTTTCTACTTCTGTAAATCCTAAAATCTCCCCGTAAAATGTTCTAGCGCGTGATTCGGAACCTTTTGGAGCAGCTAATTGAACGTGATCGATTGATTGAAATACAAATGACATCATTATCCCCTCCCTATACTTTCATTTTAATAGAAAGTTATATATAAGGATAATTTATTAAAATCATTAGTGTACATAAGGATTTCTTATGAGAATTTAGCTAATATTTTATTAACCGTATTTTTATTACGAGCTGTTGAGGGAATACCTAGTTTCCGCTCAAAAAAAGCATTCGTAAATTTCGTTTGATGATAATTTTTCGAAAGACTAATAATCACATTTTGTTTCTTCCAAACAACAAAATCATCATCGATTAAGCTCGTAAGCATCTCCTGTTGCTCTTTAGAAATTTCCTGAGCTAAAAACATGACATACACTTGCTCCTTGGAGAAGATAGAATGTTGCCTAATCTCCTCCAATTCTTCTTTAGAACGAACTGCTACTGGTATTTCAAATCCATATGATTCTCGGAGAGCTGCCTCTATAGCAGGTGCATCAATACTAGATTGTTCAACAAGCACGTTTCCGGTCTGAATATAGGTTTGTACATTTCTATAGCCCATCTCTTCAAAAAGAGATTTTAAGGATTTCATATCTACCTTATTTTTTGCTCCAAGATTGATCCCTCGAAGTAATACAACTGACGACATCCCCATCACTCCTTTGCAAATGTTGATATGCAGCCCATTACGTCGTCAACTTCATTCGTTCGGTCCGTCACGTACTAAGTACGCTCCTTTCCTCTCTCAATCATTTCCTAGTACTGCACTACATTTTAACATTTTGTTAAAATCATAAAAGTTCTGCCTCTATTTTAACTAAGCCAGTAGGAGTTCGTACAGCTTAAAACTAAAACGAATAAAAACAGTACTACTATCAAGGCATCTACTTTACTTACTGAAATAACATGAAAGAAACTATTTCTCGGCTCTCCTGTAAAGCCCCTTGCTTCCATGGCGAAAGCAGATCGCTCCGCTTTACGAACAGCACCCGCAAGTAAGGGGATAAGCACTAGACGAGATGCAAGTATCCGTTGCAAGGCATTTTTCTTCTGGACAATGCCTCTCAATCGTTGTGCTTGTTGAATTTGTATGAACTCGTCTTTTAAAACAGGTAAAAACTGAAAGCCTACTAAAATACCATAAGCAATTTTGGGAGATAGTTTCAATTGCTGCATTAAGCTCAATATGAAAGTAACTGGATTAGTTGTTAGCGCAAATAGCAGAGACAAACTAGAAAAAGCCAGTACGCGAAAGGTCAATGAAAGTGCATGATCTAGCTGGATTTCTGTTACACCAACAGATCCGATTGACCAAATGATAGGACCAGATTTTTCCTTAGCAAAGATAAGTGTGGTCCAGAAATAACCAAAAGCAGTAACAAAAAAAGGAAGCATAAACAACAACCATTTCTTCCAGTCGATCTGGCTGAAGAAAACTTGTAGCAACAGCACACCGACCAAAAACACAAGGGGAGTCCAAGGGTCAAAGAAAAATGCCATCGTGAACATACAAATTGTAATTACTAAAAACTTCACCGAAGGATTCATCCTATGAAAAGCATTCTTCACGACACATCAATCCTTTCGGTGGAAGTAAGTGGTGATCCAGTAATAACTGCTCATTCTGCCATAGAGTTTCAGCTACAAACTTTCCAGTCAAGCGACCATTATTTATCAATAAAATAGAATCGGCCAAACAATGGGCGAACTCCATATCATGCGTGACGATTAAAAAAGTAGTTCCAGCACGTGCACGTTCATCGATTAATTGAAGTAACTCGGTCAAAGCTGCCGCATCCTGACCGGAAGTTGGCTCATCCATGAGTATAATATCGCGTCCATCACAAAGCATGGCTGCGATAGCCACTCGTCGCTTTTGCCCATGACTTACTGCAAAGGGATGGGAATCCGTAATAGGTAGCAGCTGCAATCTAGTCAACATTTCATCCACATTATTTCCGCCACCATAACCAACTTCATCTCGCACATTTTTGGTGAGAAATAAAAACTCAGGAGATTGAGGAACATATCCTAAATACTTCGGTTCTACACTGCCACTCGAAGGAACTAGTTGACATAATGATTTCAACAAAGTAGACTTTCCGCTACCATTTGGTCCGGCAAGAACTGTTATTTCACCATGATTTAATGTAAAGGTGGTTTCTTGCAAAATGGGTTCTGCTTGTACTTTACTAACTACTAATGAAGCATTTGCCCGTATACTGCTTGTTCGTTTTTCTAACTTAGGAGCTACTTCGCCTTTATGCAAGGAAATACTTCTTTCAAAAAAGCCTCCCCATAAATCCAATCGATGCTCAATGGCTACTATCGTCATCTTTCGTTTTTGCTGTAAATCATCTAACCACTCTACATACTTTTTCGCGGTATAAGGGTCTAAATGAGAGATTGGTTCATCTAGCAGCAGTATTTCTGGATCCATAATAAGTGCGCAGGCAGTCGCGATACGTTGCTTTTGTCCGCCAGAGAGTTTCTGAATAGTTGCGTGCCGAAATTCAGTTAATTCGGTTAAAGTTAGCACGTCAGAGATTCTTTTTTCCATTTCTTCGCGTTTAGTATGCAAATTTTCAAGCGTAAAAGCAAGTTCCTCTTCGACTGTTTGCATGCAAAATTGAGCATCTGGATCTTGAAAGACGGTCGCTATTCTACGGTTTATTTCCCCGGGAATGAACATCGAACTGTCCTTCCCGAATAGCTTAATCTTACCCGTCAAAATACCGTCGCAGTTATCTGGATATAATCGATTGCACAGGTAAAGTAGTGTAGTTTTCCCACAACCACTAGGTCCAGTTAAAACAACCCTGGACCCTTTCTGTACGGTAAAAGAAAAGTCATTTAAAATCCATTTTTCCTCGTCGGGATAACGGAAACTTACTTTATCAAATTGAATAACCTCATGCACGAACCTCACCCTTTTTCGAACGAGAGATGGCATAGCCACGAAGCGAACCGGTCGCAAGTAATCCGTCTGCTACTGCCTTTCCACCAACACCTGCAAGCAAAGCCCCGCTTAGTATACGAATTCCGAGCATTAATGCTACATAGCTCGTGCTATACACCGTAAACCCACCTAACAAATAACCATAAGCAAAACTAAATACTGAAGATCCAACACCGGCAAGTATCAGCACCCATAGGTCAAAACGCTTGTAACGCGTCGCAGCAAATACTGCCTCTGCACCTAAACCTTGAATCACCCCTGAAAGTATTAAACGGGGACCAACCGCATTCCCTAATAACACCTCAATTGCTGCGGCAATAGTTTCCGAAACAACGGCAGCACCAGGCTTGCGGATAATATACATACAAATAATTGACACGATAAACCAAATTCCAAAAATCCACTCATATGCAATCGGTCCTATAAACCCAGCCCAAATATTGCCGACATGCAAAAATAGCAAGTAAACAATACCAAATACAACTGCAAATAAAGACATAAGTACAATCTCTTTTAACTTCCAAGACTTCAGCACACTAAAGACCCCCATGCGAAGGACTATTAATACTCATTGAAACCGTCATCACTAAATGCTTATATTCTTCAGAGCGAGCATTTGTAAAAGCTTCTTCGTAAAAAGCGAATACATCATGAATATCGCCGTGAATTCCACTTGCATAATGCATCGATTCGTTAAATACGCCATGTTCTTTTGCACGGTCCACCTCTTGATAAATAATCTCCATGTAATTCGGATTATTCATTGGATAAAGGGCAAATTGAGAAGACACGTATTGCTTAGTCGTGTCATTATTTGCGACTTCATCTCCTTTATCTAAATATACATCCCCAGCAGTATCACCAGGACAACCAGCAGAAAAAGTACCAGATAAAGCAGCGTGCACACCTGTTTTAGCTGCATATAAAGTAAGTGCTTTCGCCACATTAAACACATGCACTTGTTTTCCACGAATTACTGTCGAAACATCATCCGTATGCATCCACACATTTGACGTATCTGTTTCTTGAAGAGCTCCTTTAATCACCGAGATAAAATCATTGGTCATCGGATGTAACGAAAAACGAAATCCGACGATAGGACTTAAACCGCATTGCATAATAAAAACCTCCCGAAAAATTTTTCATAAAAAAAGACCACATCCGTGAAGATGCAGCCACTTATCCAACATGAAAAATTCGGAAAGTCACCGCACTTCCTCACGCAGGTATTATCCTGATCGAGTAATAAGGGATCGGAGCTAAAAAGCTCTCATCACAGCCAAAGTGGGCACCCCTAGTGCAGAAAACGGTATGTAGTTTTTTTAATGTGCCCAAAGTATAACGCAGGTATTTGAAGATGTAAATATGTTTGCAAAATTTCGTACTTTCGTCCATGCTTTATTTAACACCACTATTTGGCTGCTGGGTGCATTGTAATACTGACCGAGCTGTAAGATCTTTTACAAAACGGTGAAACACCCGAATAGAGAAATCAAAGGAGGAAGAAGTCTTGGAAAAAATATACATAACACGTAAACTACCGGAGGAAATCGTAGAGCCTTTAAGAGAAAAATTTGACGTTCATATGTGGCATAGCGAAAATATTGGGATGACATATGAAGAGATAAAAACAAATGCTAAAGACGTTGATGCTCTTTGGACAATGTTATCTGATAATATCGATTGCGCACTTATAGAAAGCCTTTCAAATGTAAAAGTAATTAGTAACTTTGCTGTTGGCTATAACAATATAGACATAGATGCAGCAAAAGAACGCGGTATCGTTGTAACTAATACACCAGGTGTGTTAACAGAGACAACGGCAGACTTAACATTTGCATTATTATTAGCAACAGCTCGAAGAATAACAGAAGTGGAACAAGAAATTCGTACAGGTAATTGGACATCCTGGTCGCCAATGCAATATACAGGAATGGATGTTTTTGGTGCGACGCTTGGTATTATTGGGATGGGACGCATAGGCGAGGCAGTAGCCAGACGTGCGAAAGGCTTTGACATGAATGTGCTCTACCATAATCGTTCTAGAAAACTAGATGCGGAAGAAACATATGGTTTAACTTATACTGAATTAGACGACTTATTAAAGCAATCTGATTTTGTTATTCTGTTAACTCCGCTGACGCCAGAAACAAAAGGACTTATAGGTAAACGTGAACTAAACCTTATGAAGGAAACTGCAGCAATTATTAATGTCGCACGTGGTGGCATTGTAGATGAACAAGCTCTTTACGAAGCGCTTGTATCTAAAAAAATATGGGCTGCAGGACTTGATGTATTTGAACAGGAGCCAGTCCCGGTGGATCATCCTTTATTGACATTGCCTAATGTAACTGTATCGCCACATATCGGTAGTGCCAGTATCCGAACTCGTCTAGCGATGATGCAAATGAACGCAAAAGATATAGAAGCAGTACTAGAAAACAGTGAACCTCAAAATCGAATTGTATAAAATGAAATTTTAATCAGTGGGGGGGTTCTTCATCCCCCACTGATTGATAATAGAACTTAGGCAAATACGCTGCGTCCTACGGCAATGCCTAAGTGACCAACATCCTGTTTGCCTGAACCATTTGGGCTTTTACGGGTTGTTGATCTTCCTATTACGCTTTGCTGCTTGTCACAAGCCTTGAAGTAGGTGTCTTACTGTCCGTTAAAGCGGATAGTACTTAAGTGGCGGTTCAAATATACAAGGACAGCTCTTTCTTTTCACTAATAAATCAAACTAATTATTTCTAGTTCTAGTTGAATTACCTCAAATAATCCTCCGTAAAAGCAGAAAATTCGATAATCCCAAGATTGAATCTAAATACCTAATTAAAACTGCGAAAATCACATAATAAATACCATAAAATCATAACTAATAGTCTATAAATTTAATTGTGATTATTTTGAATTATTGTATAATATACCGTTTTTTCGCTTGTTCTATTTGCTTCGCTATAAAAACTCTAGTAACATAAACACTCATAAAATAGACATACCAGAATTTTGGGGATTTTGGTGACAAAGTTCTATAAAAAAATTCATATGATTAAACTTGAGAAAAAAGGGTATGTATTGGAGGGCATGACTATGTGTCTATTTTAATAAATAGAGAAAAGGGGAAAAATAATGAGGAAAATTATGTTGTTTATTTCTTTGTGTGCATTTTTAGTACTAGGTGCATGTAGTAGTGAATCTAGCACAGACAGTATTGAAGTGATTAAATTTGCAGATGCAGGATGGGACAGTATACGTGTTCACAATAGTATAGCCCAATTAATCGTCGAAGAGGGCTATGGCTATGAAACCGAGGTTACAAGTGGAACTACCGCAGCTACGTTGCAATCACTTGAACAAGGGGACATCAATGTTTATATGGAGATATGGACAGATAATACAAAGGAAATTTATGAAAAAGCAATTGATAGTGGAAACATTGTGAAATTAGCAACTAATTTCAATGATAATACGCAAGGACTATATGTTCCAACTTACGTGATAAAAGGGGATAAAGAAAGAGGGATTGAAGCAGTTGCACCTGATTTGAAAACTGTCCAAGACCTAGAGAAATATCCAGATATTTTCCAAGACCCTGAAGACAACACCAAAGGTAGAATAATTGGTGCACCTTCTAGCTGGGCTGTAAGTGAACACTTGGAGACGAAACTTGAAACATATGGCCTTGACGCGAACTACAATTACTTAGCACCTGGATCTGACTCTGCAATAGTAGCAGATTTAGCGGGAGCATATAAAAAGGGTGAACCATGGGTAGGGTATTACTGGTCGCCAACATGGGTAACTGCTAGTTATGACTTAACATTACTTGAGGATACTCCTTATGATGCAGCAACTTGGGAAGAATCTAAAGGAACTGAATTTCCTCCGAATGATGTTGTAATTGCAGTTCACAAAGATTTTCCAACGCAAGCTAAAGACGTAACTGATTTCTTAAGCAAATATGAAACTAGTAATGCTCTAACAGAAGAAGCATTAGAATATATGAATGAAAACGAAGTAGAAGCAGATGAAGCCGCACAGTGGTGGATGAATGAGCATGAAGATATTTGGACTACTTGGGTGTCTGAAGAAGTTGCAGAAAAAGTGAAAGCAGCTTTGAAATAATGGTTCATGATCATAGTAATTTAACCATAAAAAGTGAGGTGTATGCGACTGTTCTTTTTGATACAGTCCAAAGTGTATGACAGAATTTCCAGAAGTAAGAATTCCAATTGGAGATGTAGTAGAGAATTTCATTGACTTTTTAGCGATGAATTTTGAAGCGTTCTTTGATTTTATCTTTGTTATTTCCTCTACCATGATTAAGGGGCTTGAAGCAGGTCTTCTAGCAATCCCTTGGTGGATTTTTATCATAATTATCTTTCTTTTAGGGTGGTACTTTACAAATTTATATGGAGGACTTCTTTTTGGCCTCTTTATATTCTTAATAGGTACATTCGATTTGTGGCCCGAAACAATGACCACTATATCCATTGTATTAATCTCAGTTATACTTTCTCTTGTAATTGGGATTCCACTAGGAGTTGGGACTGCATTTAGTAAAACAATGTCGACAATAATGAGACCTGTTTTGGATGCAATGCAAACAATGCCTAGCTTTGTCTATTTAATACCAGTAATATTCTTCTTCCCTCTAGGAAATGTTCCAGCGGTTATTGCTACTATTATTTATGCACTTCCACCAGTTATTCGATTGACCGAGCTAGGTATTCGTAATGTAGATAAGGAAGTAGTAGAATCTGCACAATCATTTGGTTCTTCCACATCTCAAATGCTTATGAAAGTACAATTACCTCAAGCATTGCCAACTATTATGGCTGGTGTAAACCAAACGACGATGATGGCATTATCGATGGCAGTTGTTGGATCGATGGTAGGTGCACAAGGTCTAGGAGAACGTGTGCTATATGCGATTAATCGAATTGATATTTCGCTTGGGTTTGAAGCAGGGATTAGTATTGTATTCCTAGCAATTATTATTGACCGAATTACAGGAGGAATTGCAAACCGCCTTCAGAAACATAGGAGGGATGCAGTATGACAGTAAAACTCAAAGTAGAAAATGTATCTAAGATTTTTGGGCCAAGACCTAAAAAAGTCATTTCTATGGTTGAAAAGGGCGTTCCAAAAGATGAAATTCTAGCTAAAACGGGCCATACTGTAGGTGTTTATAATGCTTCGATGGATATTATGGAGGGCGAAACATTTGTTATCATGGGCCTTTCCGGAAGTGGAAAATCAACGTTAATTCGTTGCTTAAATTTATTGAACAAACCAACCTCTGGAGCTATTTATGTCGATGGTGAAAATGTAGTTGGTTATAATAAAAATCAGTTAAAATACTTCCGTCAGAAAAAAATTGCAATGGTATTTCAACATTTTGGTTTATTCAGCCATAGAACTGTATTAGAAAATATTGAATATGGTCTGGAAATACGAGGGATGTCTAAAGTAGAGCGCCGAGACATTGCCAGGAAGCATTTAGAGACGGTTGGTTTAAAAGGATATGAAAATCAATATCCTGATGAATTATCTGGAGGAATGCGGCAGCGCGTGGGTATTGCCAGAGCACTTGCAAATGATCCTGACATTTTACTGATGGATGAACCATTTAGTGCACTAGATCCATTAATACGACGCGAAATGCAATTAGAGCTACTTGATATACAAAATAAATTACAAAAGACAATTATTTTCATCACACATGATGTAAACGAAGCATTTAAAATTGGCGACCGTGTAGCAGTGATGAAGGATGGAAAAGTAGAACAAATCGGGACCCCAGAAGAAATTTTGGAAAAACCGGCAAGCAACTACATTTCGGAATTTATCAGAGATATTGATCGTTCTAAAATCCTACAGGCCGAGCATATCATGTCCAAACCATATGGCTTAGTCTCTTTAAAGGATGGACTTAATGTTGCAATCCAAGTTATGCGTGAAAATGGTATATCTAGTGCATTCGTTACTGATCGCAAGCGCCAGCTACAAGGAATTATTACGGTTGACCAAGCGATTAATGGTCTGAAAGAAAAAAAGACATTACAAGAAGTCATGTCTACAGAAGTTCAAACAGTACGACCGGATGAATATGTCCAAGATATTATACCGTACGTATTAGATTCTAAATATCCAATCGTCGTTACGGATGAAGAACAAACAATTATGGGTATTATACTGAGAGTTCATGTATTGGCAAGTCTTATCAGTGAGGGTACAGAAGAACAAAACGAGGCACAGAAACTTTAACTAGTTTCTGTGTTTTTTTAATCTATAAAGTATGTGGAAATACGCATAAACAATGGGTTCATGTGCTATGAGTATGGCTGGTTGTGATGTAATTCACGACTAGCCTTTCAAAAAGATAATAGGTAATATTATAGAAACAAGTCAGTTAGCTCGGAAACGATAGAAAATATAAAGGACTGAACATCTTTTTGACTAGCTTTTCATAAATAGTACATCGATTATAATGCTATAAAACCAGTGTTACTATTTCAGCACGAATATTTTATCCTCGTAAATAGTTATGCTTGTTCATTATAAAAATATTAGTTTTTTAAAATTTTACACAATTTATTACTTGATATGAAGTATGGTATAGTCAAAAAGGTAGAGGATGGTGGAGAATATATTCAATTATAATAACAATAGTCCTGTAAATAATTCATATGTAGAAATAAACGGCGATTACTCTATGATAATAGTAGTGTTTTCAGTCATTATAGCGATAGTGGCATCCTATACGGCTCTGTCATTGAATAACCGAGCAAGAGAAAATAGTTTTTTTCATAAGAATTTCTGGTTGTTGCTTGCCTCTATCTGTTTGGGATTTGGTATATGGTCTATGCATTTTGTAGGGATGGGTGCATTTTCGTTACCAGTACACATGGATTACAACAATATTATTACGCTAGTTTCAATTATTCCTGCTATGCTAGCATCATTTATAGCTTTCTATTTGGCGAATCTTCCAAGACGAAACGTTTGGTCATACATTTTCGCTGGGATTGCAATGGGGGCGGGGATATCCTCCATGCACTATATAGGGATGTATGCGATGGAAATGGATGCTATCTATACTTATGATCGCCTACTGTTTATAGCTTCTATTTGCATTGCAATTATTGTTTCTGTAATTGCAGTCTACATTTTTTCAACGGTCCAAGCGTATAAAGGAAATTATATAATTCAACTTTCAATATCCTTAATCATGGGAATGGCTATCTCTAGTATGCATTATACAGGCATGGCTGCTATGCACTTTTATATTCCAAAAGAGTATGAATTGGACTTTGGGCATATCCATATGACGGAAATGTATGGACTAGCAATTATTGTGGCGGTGGGAATGGCAATGCTTTTGGGTATATTATTACTATCTAGCTTGCTAGACCGTTATATTGAGTACCGTGCAAATTATTATGATGCATTAACACAATTACCAAATCGCCGGTTGTTTGAGAAAAAACTTCAGTCTCCTAATGTTTTAGCTGTTTGGCATATACATGACTTGGAATATATTAATAGAGAGTTCAATTATGCTTTCGGTGATGATGTAATTCGCGCTTTAGTACATCTCTTCAAATCTAGAGCACCCTCAAAGATAGAAATTTATCGAATAGAGGGGCATCGTATTGCTCTAATAGCTAGGGATGTGGATAGTGCAAAACAATTAATAGATGCTTTGAAGGAAGTAGCTGATGTTCTTCGTCAACCTATACAAGTTAAAGACCAAAAAGTTTTTTCGTATGGCGTATGTGTAATATCTGAAGCAGTTCATACTGATAATGCTTCAGATATTTATACAAATGTACTTGCGGTTCTAAACTACCCATCTATAACGTACAATCATGATATTGTTTACTTTGATCCCACTATACATACGTATACATTTGAACGGGAAATAGCAGAAGATGTCATTCGAGCTATGAGAGAAGATGAATTATTTCTTGTTTACCAGCCGAAAGTTCGCTTAACCGTACAAAACATTGCAGGTCTTGAGGCATTATTAAGGTGGGATCATCCGAAGTATGGTGTTTTATCACCTGCTGTTTTTATTCCTATTTTAGAGGAATATGATCGTATGATTTATGTGACGAATTGGATAATAGACCGAGTGTGTCAACAAATAGCTAACTGGAAACAAGACAATATTTCGTTTAAGCAAGTTGCTATCAATATTCCAGGGGAGTATGTAACTTCACCGCTATTATTAAAAGTATTAACAGAAAAACTGAATGATTACGGTTTGGAACCCGCGCAAATAGAATTAGAAATAACAGAGAATAGTTTTGTGAAAAATATGGAAGAAGCCATGAGGGCGGTAGGAGCGTTTAGACAAGAAGGTTTCTCTGTCGCATTGGACGACTTTGGTACTGGTGTATCATCACTTTCTTATTTAAAGCAAATGCCTATTTCCACCTTAAAAATAGATAAATCTTTCATAGACGATGTACCAATATCACCTAAAGATTCAGCAATTGTTCAAGCTATTATTACTTTAGGAGAATCATTAGACTTAAATGTAGTCATCGAAGGTGTAGAAACGAAGGAGCAATTAGAGTTCTTAACAAATACTAGTAAAACTCCTATTTTTCAAGGTTATTATTTTGCAAAACCGATGAAGGCTCATGACCTTATTAAGTGGTATCAAGGATTATGATATAAAAACCAGAGTGAAGGAATGGAATAATAAAGAAGCGAAATAGCGAACGAAATTGCATCTTCGAGAACTTATTCTATAAATCAGAAAGTATCTTTTCTCTAGTTGTCCAATAACGCACTAACCTGCATCTCAAAAAAATCAAACGGTAATAATATAGCAAAACGTCTGTCCAAAGCCCTTCGAAAACGATAGGAATAGGTTTTGACCTTAAAGAACCAGGCATGTCTTTTGCCTGGTTTTTCTTATATTTTATAAAATTCAATACCTTTTTGGACATAAAAAGAGGGAAGTACTACTATAAAGTATAGGAGGTGCTAGTGAAATGTCCGAGCAAAACCTTATTTCAAAGATCGACATGAAGGCTCTTATTCCTTTAATCAGTAAGGAATTCAAAAAGTACTTTACGAAAAATATTAAAGCATTATATCACTATACAAATCTAGAAGGCGCACAAGGAATAATTAGCGATAAAACCTTTTGGGCTTCGCATATAAAGTTTATGAATGACTCGAAAGAATATAGTCATGGGCTAGAAGTATGTGAAAGTATTGTACAAAAGCTCATTCAAGAATTACCATTAGAAAATCCTAGAAGAGCATACCTAGAAGAAGTTTTTGCGATTCTTGAGGAACAGGATACAGATATTTTTGTTGTTTCATTTTGTGAAAGTGGAGACCTACTGAGTCAGTGGAGGGGGTATAGCAGAAGCCAGCATGGCATCTCTATTGGCTTTGATTTTTCATCTTTGTTTGATGTTTCCTTTCATTTAAGTGAAGAAAACTTTTTTCCTCGAAAAGTGATATACGATCATAAGCTGCAAGAACGAATTATTCGCAGAATTATAAATATCTCGCTCCTCAGCTTAGAGCTAAGCGTACAAAAACCTCAATTTTCTCCAAAGGAAGTGGCACGAACGATTGGATACTTTCTTCCACTATTTAAACATGCTACTTTTTCAGAGGAAAAGGAATGGCGAATCATTGTGACGAACTCCAAGAGTATGCCCTATCAGCATGAGCTTAAATTCCGTGCGCGAGATAATATTATTCTTCCATATATCGAGCTAGAGACACATAACAAAATACTTCAAAATGACAATAGGCTTCCTGTAAACCAAATCATTATTGGCCCTTCCGGAACCAATGAATTCACAGCAAGAAGTATCAATTATTATTTGAAAAACGTAGGATATCCAACTGTACCTATTAAACTTTCCCATATTCCATATAGATAGTAAGAAAAACCGCCAAAAAGACGTCCGGTCCTAAAAGGTCAAAACCTGTTTTTACCGTTTCCAAGAGCTATGGACAGACGTCACAACCAATATCACTTTTGGGGGTCATCTTATGGCGTTTGTACCGCATTAATGGGCAGTAGATAACTGACCGTAAAAGCCCGAAGTAGAACATAGACGTAAAAGCGACACATAGTGTGGTTTCGTCTATGCGACTCGCTTCCTGCGAGCCTCGGGTCAACAATATATTGTTCACTTAGGCAATGTGCACGACGCGACGTTATTTGCCTGAGTTCAATTTTTCAATTAGTGGGGATGAAGCCACACTAATTGAAGTTTCACTTTATCTGTCTGTCGTCCTCTGTTGAGTAAAAGGCAGATACTTTACTTTAAATAAAGTGAAACCTATTACAGTGTAAAATCGTAAAAATGGTATAAAAACTAAAGGAGAAGTGTTTATGTCATTTTTCAATAAAGTATTAGCAAGTATCGGAGTTGGTGGGGCTAAAGTAGACACTAAATTAGAAAAGTCAGAGTTTACTGCTGGAGAAATCATGCAAGGTGTAGTAGAGGTCAGTGGTGGGAATTTAGAACAACAGATTGATGCAATCTACTTAACGCTAAATACAACTTATATTCGTGAATCGAATGATCGAAAATACACGGATGTAGCGGCTATTCAAAAGCATAAAGTAACTGAACCTTTTACAATTGGAGCAAATGAAAAGAAAGTAATCCCCTTTTCACTAACACTTCCTGAAGACGCACCAGTCACTTATGGAAGCACCCGTGTATGGGTTAGCACAGGACTAGATATCAAAAATAGTGTGGATCCTACAGACAAAGATTATATTAACGTACGACCAACGAGAATAGCGACACATATTTTAGAGACGATTGAACAACTTGGATTTAAAATAAGAAAAGTTGAATGTGAGAAAGCCTCCTATAAATTAGGTAGTCGATATCCGTTTGTCCAAGAATTTGAATTTGTGCCGACTAGCAGTTCCTATAGAGCAAAACTAGATGAACTAGAAATCCTATTTCTGTCTCAGTCCGCTCAATCAGCTGAAATTTTAATGCAGGTTGACCGAAGAGCAAGAGGTCTCGGGGGACTGTTAGCAGAGGCATTTGAAATGGACGAGAAATTCATTCGATTAACGATCAATGCACAAGACATACCTACTCTTAAAGACAAACTAAAGAGAGCTATAGGGATCTAGCGCATAATTCATTCAAAATGCATATAAAATAATAAGCACCTCCAACTATTTTTAAAATGGTTGGAGGTGTTTTGATGGGAGTGGGATTTTATTCACGGTAAATACTTGTTTGATGATTAGGAGTACTGACTCAGTCTATTTTTCAAATGGATTCCCCCTTTTCACAGTTGTTGGAAGTTTAGGTAACTAATTATACTGCTGTTATTATGGAAATAAAATTATTGATCCTCGCTGGATGAAGTAGAGGGAATGTCTATAAAACTAATTTATGTTGTGCGTATTTTAATGAAATTCCCCCTTTTTTGACACTTAACTAACCATTGGTTATAATATAACCAATGGTTAGTTTTTTTACGAAAAGAGGGCATATAATATGAAAAGTAAACAAGAACAACGTTCAGAGGAAACCAAAATGTTGATATTGCAATCTGCTGCAAATTTATTTGCCAAAAAAGGATATGATGCAGTAACGATTCGAGAAATTGCAAAGGATGCGGGCTGTTCACATACGGCAATTTATCTATACTTTAAAGATAAGGAAACATTACTTCACCAGCTTTCTTTGCCACCATTGCACCAACTACAGCAAAAATTGAAGGCTATTTCAACATTGGATTCATTAACATCAGAAAGCAAGCTAAAAGAAATAAGTTTAGAGTATATTTCCTTTTGTTTAAAACACCGCAATATGTATGATATTTTTTTCAACGCTAAATCCTCGAGAGTGGATAAAAAGCCAGAATTAGAGGTAAACCAACTTCGATTTGAAATATTTGAACTATTGAAATCGATTATCGAGGAAAATCTTTTCATTTCAAATGATGAGCAGCTGTTAGCATTTTCTCGAATTTATTATTACCAATTGAATGGGGTATTGAGTACGTACTCCTATCAGCATGAGCCACATGATGTGCTAATGGAAAGATTGAAACCAACATTTAACCTAGCAATAGAAGTTTTACTTTTAGGTTTTCAAGAAAAATTAAAGTAAGGGGTAATGACGATGCAGGTGAAAAAGATTTCTGAGCATATATGGAGCTTAAAAACATGGATGATTATTCCTATTCATGTATGGGTCGTAACTGATAGGGAAGGTATCACCTTAGTAGATGCGGGAATGCCGATGATGACAAAAGGAATTATGAAATTCATAGAACAACTAAATGCTGGCCCATTACAGAGAATACTCTTAACGCATGGACACTCCGATCATGTTGGCGCGGTAAAAGGAATTTTGAAGAAGTATGAAGTTCCAGTGTACGCTCATCAAATTGAAATCCCTTATATGGAGGGAGAAGTCGTTTATCCAAAGAGAAAAAAGTTGGAGAATAATCTTCCAAAAACATTAACTAGATCGCTATTAGAAGAGGACTCAAAAGAATTGAAGAAAATCGGGGGACTTACTCCTTATTTCACTCCAGGGCATTCTCCAGGTCACGTCGTCTATTACCATGAACAAGACCAAGTATTATTAGCTGGAGATCTGTTCACTTCGAAAAAGGGAAAGCTCAAGCAGCCTATGCCTACGTTCACAGCAGATATGAAGCAAGCAGTAGAAAGTGCTAATATTATAAGCCTATTAAAGCCAAAGCAGTTAGAAGTATGTCATGGAAATACAGTTCTTCAACCTTCCGATCAACTAGAGGAATACATAAAAACTATGAAGAGAAAGTTAGGGGGGTATTAGGAATGTTGCTATTCAAATATACAGTATTTGGCTTGTTTTTTGCTATGGAGCTATTTGCACTTGGTGCTTTTTCTTACTGGGGCTTTCACATGAACAAAGGATGGTTCATCAATACTGTATTTGGAATAGGAACACCCTTACTAGTTGCAATATTTTGGGGAACTTTCATTGCTCCGAAAGCCACTTTTCCGGTGACAATTCCTATTCGAATATTACTACAAATAATCGTATTTGCTCTTGCTACGACTGCACTATTTGCAGCAGGAAAAGGTAAACTGGCTATTATATTTGGTTTTATTGTTTTCATAGAAATGATTTTAATGTATTCCATAGAGGAATGAAAAAATATAAGGTTCATACTACCTTTTAATAATGGCGGGGGCTTTTTTTAAAAGAAAGTATATAAAAATGTACTGTGTACAATGGATTCATGGGACTTGAAGTAATGATTAATACCGCTGATTTCCGTTATAGGTGGACGCGTTCCGCAGGGTGAGCGATGAACCATCACCGACGCTTGCGCGTTCGCCGTTAATGCGGGACAAACGCCATAAGATTACCGAAAAAAAGTGATATTTGTTGTGACGGATGTCACAACAATCACTAAAAATTCACTCGGTAATAATATAGCGAACGTCTTTCCAAAGCCCTTCGAAAACGATAGAAACAGGTTTTGACATTAAAGAGCGCTTGCACATTTTACAGGTTTTAAGCATCTCTTTAATCCTTTAACTAGGTACATTGGAAGGATCAACTACAATTTTTGAAGTCAACTCATAGAAGGAAATATTGGAATCTATGTAGAATTGAAGGATATGGGATAGATGAAAAGAGGGAGTTATTATTTGGTGGAGTGGTGAAATTGTTGAACAGTTAATGATAGTTTTAGGATGGATTGTAATTGGCATAATTGCCTCGCGTCTATATAAAACGCGGTTAGAGAAGCCTGTGATTTGGAAACTAATAGTAGTTCTTCTTGTAGGTTTTTTTACATTTTCTGTTAATTTGAATGTTTTTGGCCAAGTAGTACAAATTTCTATCCTTCCCCTTGGAGTATGGATACTATATGCGCTATTAAGTAAAAATAAGGCAACCTGGCAAAAGTATCGACCATTTGCTTGGTTAGGCTTTATGGCTAATTATATTTTATTGATATTCCTATTGGTGGGAATACTAGTAAATCATCTTCTTTACCCGGGAAATAACTTAAGTACATATATTTCTAATGTGGAGGATGCCTATATTATTAATACGCATCCAACGGCAAACGAAAGCTCTCTTATTAAGGGAAACTTAATAGCTTCTCTACAAGGTGCTAAGCAACAAGATTATTTCAGTAATAGTTGGTACAACGAGACATTAATAGGACCCAATAAAACAACTGAGCGCTTTCCTTATATGCTAGCGAATACTATTCCAAAATGGGGAAGTGGACTTCGTACTACTATTTATCTGGAGAAAAACGGAAAAGGGATATTAATAACTACACAGGAGAAGCAATTTTATTTTCAAACGGAAAATTCCCTGTTGGAGGAGGCGGAATAAGTGAAGAAGACAATCGTACTTGCCTCCATACTAATCGGGGTTATTCTACTTTCCGCAAGTTTCTGGTATTACACTTCTGATCCAACGCCGTTTCCAACAGATGAACAGTTAGTGGAAGAGATGACCGATGATTTTTCAGTAGTTTCTAATAGTGTAATTCAAGATACTGTCTTTTTAGATGACCATCATGTGTTTGTTCCATTTATAGCAGAGGGTGATATGTATGGGTTTAGTTTATGGGAGTGGAACAATCGTAAATGGGATGAGGTTCTCGTTTCAACAAATGGGGATATACGAGTATGGAAGATTGATAGTAAGGATCCAACAACCTACCATATCGTTTGGAACTACCCACCCCAAGATCAGTTAGATTATATGAAGTTTTACTTTATCAATAAAAGAGGATTTCAAGTTAGTGATGGTGAAGAACACTACGAACCAGGTATGCAATTAGAGCAAACAATCACACTATCAGAGAATCTTTATGGAAGTATGAAACTTTCGACGGAGTGGGTATCAGTTATTAATTCATTAATCGATTCTAGAATGGCCTCAACATATTATTTTGGTTGGAGGGCTTTTGATAGGTCAGATAAAATTACATATCCTGAAGGAACTGGAAATGGAAGTTCTTCCTGGGGCGGAGATACACATATCGAATTTATCAACTTTTTAGAGGAATCCGAATTAGAATAAGCGTACAATTATTCAAATTTCCGAGATAAATTAATTATGCAAGCGCTTGCATAATTATTGTGGAAAGATTAAAATAACTCTATTAAGTTCATTTAGGGCGGTGGTAAAATGGGGCAGCAAATGGATCCTTGGTGGAAAAAAAGTGTCGTGTATCAAATTTATCCAAGAAGCTTTATGGATTCAAATGGTGATGGTCTTGGGGATATTCAAGGCATTATTTCTAAGTTAAATTACCTGCAAAAGTTAGGGATAGATGTTATTTGGCTGAGTCCAGTCTATGATTCTCCGAACGATGATAACGGCTATGATATTCGAAACTACCGGACAATTATGCAGGAATTTGGAACAATGGAAGATATGGAACAGTTGATAGAGGAAGCTAAGAAACGTAGAATACGAATTTTGATGGATTTAGTGGTAAATCATAGTTCAGATGAGCATGAATGGTTTGTAGAATCAAGGTCTTCTATGAATTCTAAATATCGAGATTACTATATTTGGAAAGATGGAAAGAATGGCCAACCACCTAATAATTGGGGCTCCGTTTTCTCGGGCTCCGCTTGGGAAAAAGATGAGCTTACAGATTCGTATTATTTACACTTATTTTCTAAAAAGCAGCCAGATCTAAATTGGGAGCATCAACCTCTGCGGGAGGAAGTGTACCAATTAATGGAGTTTTGGCTCGAAAAAGGGATTGGTGGCTTCCGAATGGATGTTATCAACTTTATCTCGAAGGATGAACAGCTACCAGATGGTATAGTGCATCCAAATAAATTATTTGGGGATGGGAGCCCTTATTTTATTAATGGACCGAAAATTCACACTTACCTTCAAGAGATGAATGAAAAAGTATTGAGTAAATATGATGTGGTTACGGTCGGGGAAATGCCTGGAGCGACAACCGATGATGCACGCATTTACACAAATCCTAATAATAAAGAAGTGAATATGGTTTTCACATTTGAACATATGGATTTAGACAGTGGATACGAAAAATGGAATGTGCAGCCGTTAAATTTAATCGATTTAAAAAGAAATTTCGAAAAGTGGCAGTATGCACTTCATAAAGTGGGCTGGAATAGCTTATATTGGAACAACCATGATCAACCAAGGGTAGTATCCCGTTTTGGTAATGATGGAGAATATCGGAAGCTTTCTGCAAAAATGTTAGCCATCTGTCTGCATATGCTACAAGGTACCCCGTATATTTACCAAGGGGAAGAGCTTGGAATGACGAATGTGAAATTCCAGATGCTTGAGGATTACCGAGATATTGAGACGTTGAATATGTATAATGAAAAAATTGAGCAAGGAATTTCCCATGAAAACATAATGTCTGGTATTTATGCAAAAGGTCGGGACAATGCAAGAACACCTATGCAATGGACATCAGAGGGTGGCTTTACGACAGGTACTCCGTGGATTCGAATGAACCCCAATACAGATGAGATAAATGCCGAACAAGCTATAAATGATTCCGCATCTATTTTTTATACGTATCAAAAGCTAATACAGCTTAGAAAGCAGCATGACATTATTACATATGGCAGCTTCCAGCTTTTACTTGCCGATCATCCAAACTTATTTGTTTATAAACGACAGTTGGCCGATGAAGAGTGGCTAGTGGTTACAAATTTCTCCACCCAATCGGAGGAGCTAGAATGGAATACATGTGATGTGCCATCAGAATCAGGTAAACTTATTATTTCAAACTATGACACGATCCAAAAAAATGAAAATTTAATAAAAATTCGTCCATATGAAGCCTTTGTGGTCGCTTTTAAAAGGGAGATAGAGAATTGAAGAAGGTACTGGGAGTAGATATTGGTGGAACGAAAATACGGATGGGTATCGTAAATGAACAGGGTGAAGTTCTAGTTGATAAGACGATACCAACAGTATTGCCATTATATCCATATTTAGAGGAGCAGGTTCTTGCGATGAAGAACGATGTTCCAGACATAGCTGGAGTTGGAATTGGAACAAGAGGAATGGTAGACGCGGCAACGGGTGTCATCACATTTGAAACAGAAATGCCGGGATGGCAAGGGACACCTGTAAAAGCACTACTTGAAGCAGCAACAGGTCTTCCGGTAGAGATCAACAACGATGCCAATTGTGCTGCGCTGGCAGAAGCTAGACTTGGTGCAGCAGCAGGCTTTAATCATGTAGTTTGCCTAACAGTCGGAACAAAACTTGGCGGTGGCATAGTGCTTGATGGAAAAGTGATGAATGGGACAAATGGTGGCGGTGGCGAGGTTGGTCACTTAATATTGTATCCAAACGGTATAGTGTGTGGGTGTGGCAGACCTGGCTGTAGTGAAGAGTATGTATCCGGAACGGCTATCAATAGACTTATCCAAGAAGGGAATGTCATCAATACAGAAACAAATGAATTGGCAAAGCCACACGACTTATTCCGTTTAGCTGCAAATGGTCATGCTGGAGCAATAGCAGTCCGTGAGCGTTTTCTGTCTGATTTTGCTATAGTTATCTCTAGTCTTCAAGCAGTACTCGATATGGACTGTGTCGTTATTGGAGGCGGCGTATCCGACTCTGCTGATCATTGGTGGGAAGAGCTGCTTGCTAAAGTAGAACCACTTAAGCTAAAACCAGTTCAAGTTCGACGTGCAACTTTTGGCAATGAAGCAGGGATGTTGGGAGCAGCTATGCTTGTAATAGATTCATCAAAATAAGCTAAAAGTGTGCATACATCATGCACACTTTTTTTATGGGAATAATTAAGTAGATACATTCCTTTTCGTAAGTAATTTCGACCCAAAAGCAAGTAAACAAAGGTATTCGCAATTCTTGAAAATAATACAGAATCATGCTTGGAATTCTATTGTTATTAAATATTATAATAGGATGTCAGTTATAAAAAAGTCTTCTCCAATATGGACAAGACTATTTTGAGTTGGTGATTATGTGATGGTCTCGTGAGAATACATGTCAGTCTCATCCATCCATGTTCTGAGCAATATTTTTGCAACATGACAAAAATGTCACTTCAGATGATGTTAAATCTATGGTGGGCTAGCTAATTAGTCGTTATAGTATGTTGGTAAAGGAGGTCAAAACAATGACAAAAATTATACAAACAAAGAACTTATCGAAAGCTTACGGAAAAACACAAGTCTTAAAAAATATTGACATGACGATTGAAGAAGGTGAATTCACTGCAATTATGGGACCTTCTGGTTCTGGGAAAACGACATTAATGAACACCCTCTCGACTATTGATACTTTTAATGGCGGGGATGTTTGGATAGAGGGAAAATCGCTGTTAGATATAAAAAAGAATGCTTTACGAGAATTCCGTCAAAAAAGGATGGGGTTTATTTTTCAGGATTATAACTTACTGGATACCCTAACAGTGAAGGAAAATATTCTGCTACCGCTTGCGTTACAAAAAACACCCATAGTGGAAATGGAACAACGATTAGCAAAGCTGATTGAAGCATTAAATATTGAATCGATTTTACATCAATATCCGTCTGAAATTTCAGGTGGCCAAAAGCAGCGTACGGCCGCAGCTCGGGCAATTATTACAAATCCAGCCATTGTGTTTGCCGATGAACCAACAGGTGCACTTGATTCAAGGTCAGCTACCCAGTTGTTAGAACAAGTTCAATTACTCAATCAAACGTATAAAACAACGGTTCTGATGATTACACATGATTCATATGCCGCGAGCTACTGCAGGCGCGTGATTTTTCTCCGTGACGGAAAAATCGTCAACGAACTGTTTAAAGGAGAGCAAACGGAAAAAGAATTTTTCGATCGCATCTTAACGATTCAAAGTGCTATTGGCGGTGATCAGAGATGAACATAATAGATTTATCATGGAGAAATATGAAACGGAACTTCCGTTTGTATACTATCTATTTTATTTCCATGCTTGTTGGAGTTGTTATTTATTTTACCTTTTCCGGTTTAATGTTTAACAAGGATGTAGTTGCAGCCATTCAAAATAAAGAAAACTACGAAACGAGTATTTTCATTGCTTCGATTATCGTCTTTTTGTTTATAGTGTTTTTTATTTTGTATGCTAACTCTTTTTTTATGAAGCAGCGGAAAAAAGAATTTGGTATGTATTTACTTTACGGGATGAAAGAAAGACAAATTGTCACAATGGTCTTTTTTGAAACGTTATTCTTAAGCGCGATTTCAGTGGCCAGCGGAATATTAATCGGTGGATTACTATCGAAATTTTTCGGTAGGGTATTAATGAACTTAATGCGCTACAATGACGACATTTCCTTTGCTTTTCCATTGGAAGCCATCATCTCCACTATTCTGTTATTCGCTTTATTAATCGGCATTATTACTATTCAAAGTTATTTTAGCGTCCGTCGTGTGCAGTTAGTTGAATTGTTTCATGCAAAAGAAAAAATGGACAAACCGCTTATATTTTCTATGCCTTTGGCGATATTGTCCATCCTATTGATTGTAGCTTCCTACTACACGATTACCTTAGCGGGAGATACAGATATATGGAAAGATTATTTTAAAGAAACATTAATTGCTACAACATTAGCATTGATTGTAGGGACGTATTTATTTTTCCGTCAGTTTTCTGGTTGGATTTTACAGAAAATGAGTCAGAGTAAAAATTACTTAAATGGTAACAAGGTGCTATGGATTTCCTCCCTTCGTTTTTCTATTCGAGGAAATACAGTAAACTTTACGTTTAATTCGCTAATTAGTGCGGTTGTCATCTTTTCGGTTGGATTTATCGCCGTAGATTATGCAGTGAAAGGTGACGTTGTAAAAAAAGAGTTTCCAAACCATATTGCCTTTTCGGTGCAAGAAGAAGAAACACAAAAACAAATTGAACAAATTATGAATGACTCACATCCAATTATAGGACATGAAACAATTACGGGAATTCAAACAGAAAAAATCCAAAATAGAAAAACGTTCTTTAGTCATCCCGAATATTACACAGAGGAATTTTACCTTTTCCCAGAGTCCCAATTAAACGCAATTGTTGATTTGCGTAAAGTTGGTGACAAAGTAGATTTGGATGGTGAAGAAGCAATTGTTTTAACAAGAGGATTAGATGAACCAACAAAATATAAAAGTTCTAAACCTGAAATTACTGTTCTAGAGAACAATACATTTAGTGTAGTCGAAAAAATACGATACCCGTTGTTAAGTATTCCAACGAGTCCTGGTGGAGATTCCGATCTTCAACCTTCTGTACTCGTTATTTCAGACGAATTTTTTGAGTATTTAAAAGAAGATCATACCCTTTCTTTGTATGAAATTTATGAAATTGAAGATTCGAAAACATCCAATGATGTATCACGAGAAATATACGATATCGTTATGCAAACAGAAGGAGCATATTATTCAGCTTTTATAGATATATATTCCATGGATACAGAATCATCATCTTTAGTATTGTTCTCGGTTGCGTTTTTTGCAGTAATTGCATTGTTTGCTTTAAGCAGTGTCATTTACTTTAAACAGCTACGCGAAGCTACAGAAGAGCGAGAGCACTACGCAATCTTACGGAAAATGGGTATTGGCGATAAAGAAATGAAAAAGATTATTCGGAAGCAATTACTTTTCGTATTTTTACCACCACTAATTATTGGATTGGTTCACAGTTGGTTTCTTTTATACTACACAGTCATCCTAGTAATAAAAGATTTACCGTCCTTAACGACGATTATTTTTTCTGTCATGGGATTGTATGTGTTAACTTATCTAATTTTTTATGTATCATCAACATCTATTTATTACAAAATTATCAACGAAAAAAACACACGATGAGTTATTCTACTCTTCGTGTGTTTTTTGGCGTATTAGATACGGATCATCATCCTTTGGAAAATGAATGATGAATTGGGTATATACGCCGACTTCAGACATACAGCTAATATAATGACCAAGTTTGTTTGATAAGCTTTGCGCCAAATATAAACCCATTCCTGTTGACATTGCATGAGTGCGACCGGTTTCACCAGTAAACCCACGATTAAAAATTCGCGGAAGATCTTTTTGGCTGATGCCAATTCCGCTGTCTTGAATTAGCAGCTGCTTTTCTTGCGGGGTTTCGAATGCAGAAATGGTAATTTTCCCACCATGTTCTGTATATTTCAAGCTATTCGTCAATAACTGATTAACGATAAACAGCAACCATTTCGAATCACTTTGAACGACAAGTGTTTCTGCCTGGAAGTCAATGCGGATTTTTTTGGAAATAAAGGTTTTCGAGTGCATCTTAACGACTTCTTTCGAAATTTGGATCAAGTCACAGTTTTGAATTTCGTAATCCTGGTTAAAGCTATCGAGCTTTGCGTAATAGAGAGCTTGGTCGACGTAATTCTCAATCTTCGTGATTTCTTCCCTTAAACTACTCTCGTCCATATCGGTTTGCTGCAGTAAGCGAAGAACAGCGATAGGTGTTTTAATTTCATGGAACCAGGAGACGATAAAATCATAATGGTCCTTCTGCATGTCTTGAATTCGGTTGATTTCACGGATATGCTGCTTGACCAACTCTTCGATGTGTATTTTAGCGAACTCTCCTTCAAGTGACAAACTCTCATAATCCTCACTTTTCATTTTTCGGATCAAACGCACATTTTGCTGGTAGCGAAATATTAGAAATCCGAGCAACACAATTGAAGAGAGGGCAAAGGCATAGAAGAATGTACCCCATGCCCATCCGTCATTGCTATCAGTAAAAAAAACCGTGGCAGAGATTAAGAAACCAGTTAGGTACAGATAAATAAATGGCTTTTCATAGGTTAGATAGCGTAGGAAGGTCATTCAATCAAATACCCCATTCCTTTTCGTGTGACAATGAACTCCTCCAGACCAAGTGAAGCGATTTTCCTGCGCATTCGGTTCACATTCACAGTTAGAGTGTTATCGTCTACAAATTGTTCCTCGGTCCATAATGCTTGCATTAAGTCATCGCGCGAAATAATTTTTCCAATATTTCGCATCATTAATTGTAGAAGGATGAATTCATTCCGGCTTAACTCTGCGCTTTGCCCTTTATATTCAATTGTTGAATTGGTCACATGTAATTTCAAGTCTCGATGGGTGAAGCTGCTGTTCTCCTCATCTTGATAAGTATATTTCCGGCGGAGGAGCGCACTGATTTTCATGACCAGTATATCCAAATCAAATGGCTTCTGGATAAAATCATCCCCACCCATATTAATCGCCATTATAATATCCATATTCTGATTTCTGGATGAAAGGAATATAATCGGAACCTTGGAAACCGAGCGTAATTGTTGGCACCAGTAGTATCCATCAAAAACCGGAAGATTGATATCTAAAAGAACGAGGTGTGGACTGTTGCGCTCAAATTCCGTTAAAACCTGGTCAAATTGGGTCACTTCTATGACATCATACTGCCATTTTTTTAATGTATCAGCGACAATTCGTCTAATTTTTTCATCGTCCTCAATGATCATTATTCTGTACATAAAATCCCTCGTTGTTTGTAATAGATTCAATACAATAAGCTAAGAGTGTGCATAAATTATGCACACTCTTCTTAAAGAAAGTATATGCTTTTTTCTCAATACCTGTCCAGATTCAAACTTCCAAGGCAAAGGTGCTTGCGCATTTCATATTAATAACCAGGTTTTTTGAGAATCTTGAATATATTATTCTTGTAATCTTCTACACCGGGTTGGTCAAATGGATTAATATCTAATAAGTATGCGCTATATGCACATGAAATCATGTAGAAGTACAACAAGTATCCGATATGCTCCTCGTCAATTTGCTCGATGGTCAAGGAAACCTGTGGTACACCGCCATCCAAGTGAGCGCTAGCAGTTGCTTCATGGCAGGCATGGTTGAATTCATGAAGTGATAACCCGCTTAAATAGTTCAATTCGTCGCCATCGTTCTCAGCTTCAAAAACTGTTAGATCTTCATGCGCATTTTCGACAGTTAAAAAAGTTTCGAATAACATGCGTTTTCCATCTTGAATGTATTGTCCTAATGAATGCAAGTCCGTCGAATAGACAACAGATGCTGGGAAAATCCCTTTACCATCTTTGCCTTCACTTTCACCGAACAATTGCTTCCACCATTCTTGGATATAGCGTAGTTTTTCATCAAAAGTAGCCATAATCTCAACCGGGTATCCTGCATCATACAAATGCTTCCGGATAATAGCATACTGAATAGCGCTATTGGTTCTTGTATCTACTGCGCTGAATTCATGTTCCGCTTTTGTGGCACCACCAATTAATTTTCCGATGTCATATCCTGCAGCCGCGATAGGAAGTAAACCAACAGCAGTAAATACGGAATATCTTCCCCCTATGTCATTTGGCACGACATAACGCTTATATCCTTTTTCGATCGCAAGTGATAGAAGTGCACCTTTTTCTTCATCCGTTGTTACTAAAATACGAGATGCTGCCTGATCCCCATAGCGTTTTTCCATGTATTGCTGTAAAAATCGGAACGCCAAGGCCGGCTCGGTCGTTTTACCAGACTTGGAAATGACATTTAGTGATACTTCTTTTCCATCTAAGTAGGACATCAGTTGCTTTAAGTATTCTCCACTAACCATATGACCAGCAAAAATTACTTCCAGGTCGCCTTTTGTTTCAAATGGGGTCGATAGTGCCTCGATAACTGCTTTGGATCCTAAGTATGATCCACCGATTCCAATAACGACTAGTACATCCGAATTAGAGCGAACTTGTTCGGCTGTTTTTTGGATTTCTTGTAGAAATTCAGTGCTCATATTGCTTGGCCAATCAACCCAGCCTAAAAACTCTGCCCCAGCTGCTGATTTAGTATGAATCCCCTGATGAATTGCCTCTAATCTATTCGTTACTTCTGGTGTTACAAGTTTTGAAAAGTCCCCTGAAAAATTCACATTAATATTCATACGCATCCCCTTTGTAATCCTACATATTATAAGACTAATTTTAACATTAAGTACTTAGAAAAACGAGGAGAGGGAATAAGAATATTTCGAATAAATAAAATCCCCAAACGGTTATAGCTCATGTTTGGGGTATTTTTAGTTATTGAATTACATCATCGTAAATTAATCCATCATTATCTAAGCTAACAAGCTTTAAATGGTTGGCTTCTTTTACGAATACACTCTTATAATCTTTCTGTCCTTCTTCATTCTCAAAGAAAATGACGCGTGTTCCATTATTATCGCTTTCCACATCCGCATCATACGTAGACAAATCAATATATTTAGCTAATAAATCATACTCGGGAAGGTCATTTAATGTTTCATTTTCTTCCTTTACTATAGGTAACTCTTCTGTTCCTGTTTGATTGGATGCTTCATCAGCACAACCTGCTAATAAGGATATTCCTAAAAGTGCAGTAAATAATAATTTTATAGTGAATCACTCCTTTAGTCCGGATGTGTTAAAGTAAATCAATGCTCACCACGGTCACTTAATGGATATTGATTTAATCGATTTTCCACATCTCCTGCACGGATTGATTCTCCAGTATACCCCATCTCTGTTCCCTCATAAGAAGAATCAGACTGGTTTTTCGCATATTCATCGTAAATTGTGCCGTAATTTTTATCCACATATAGGAGAATGCCTCCGCTTTTCACTTCATTATAATAGCGATGCGAATCCTCATCTGTAAATCCCATTTGGCTAAAAGCAGCACGGACAGGCTCATCCCCTGTTAGGAACGCCTTAAATTTGTCTAACCAGTTGTCTCCAACCGATTCTAGCTCCACATCTGTTTGTCCGCGAACGATCGAAAGCGATTCCTTGTTATTTGTTACGACATAAATATCGTCTTCAACGTAACCTTCCAGTTTTAGTTCTCTAATTTTGTCTAGTACTTCCTGTTCTGTTAGAAAAGATCCCACAAATTTTTTATCTGCCATGTTTAGTTCCCTCCTGATTAATAATTTTCTTGTTTTAATTATTCCCCTTTAAAGAACACTTAAAACTTTGTAATGATAATGACGTAATGCATTTTTAAATGAAATAGCTTTTTTGTATGCTATATTGATAAAATTTTGTACTTTTAAAGGTGCATTGAATTGCGGAAAACAGTTGAGCCAGTCGATGATAATGCAAAACACCGTATGTCTTACTAAAGTTATATAGTCATAACTGAAGAAAGAGAATAAAGAATTGAAGTTCAGTCAAGTTTCTCCTTTTTGGAATATCCATAAAGCTACCTGTAAAATTAAGGAATCATTGAAATTCCTAGCATCATACCCCGTCTCATCTAAAATCTTATTCAAACGATAAATTAACGTATTCCTGTGGAGGTACAAATCATCTGCTGTTTTTTGGATATTTAGGTTGTTAACAAAAAAAGCCTCTAGTGTATTTGCTTTGTCTGCATTGAAATTTTTTAATACTCTCTGAGAAAAACGTTTTGCCACAAAATCATCAACCTGATAGATTAATGATTTTGCTTCAATTTGGGCAAATGAAACGATGTCACTCTCTAAATCGCTAATTTTTAAAGTCAACTCGCATTCTTTATAAGATTGGTTGAATTTATCTAGCGTACTAAAAGGAAGACTATATGCCATTCTTGAAATTACATTTAATGATTTAAATAGGTGATTAATAGATTCTATATTAGATTGAATTTCTTTTTCTTCTATGCCAAAAATAGTTATGAAAATCCGGTTAACATTCATAAAACTAACAATTCCGTTTTTGACGCCAATTATTTCTTCTATGTCTTGAATTAATGTTCGGTTTGGCACAGACCTTTCTGTTATCTGAATAATAATTGTCGTGAAGGGTGCCGTAAGATTCAAACCTAGTAAACTAAGACTTTGATCTATACTTCCATTAACCGAAGTATGTCTGTTCAGCAGTTGTTCAATAATAGTTTCTTTAGTTCGTTGTTTCCATTCCATTTGCGAGTCCATAAATTCTTGTCTAATCATCAGTTCAGTAGTCATTTTAACCATTTCTCCAATACTACCCATCTCATTAGGATCCCCAGTTATACCGATAACACCTATGACTTGCTCCAGGAAGACAATTGGCAGATTAATACCAGGTTGGGCACCATCCCAATTTTCTTTTTCATTCATGTGAATAGTAAGTGTTTTTTTGTTTTTTAGAACTTCCATTGCTCCTTTATGAATAGAGCCTATTCTAGATTTATCTTGCGTTGCAATGATCTTACCTTCCATGTTCATGATATTAACGTTGCGATTTAACCTTTTAGAAGTCTCTTTCACAATTTCATTGGCCATTGTTTTGGTTAGCATATGCATAGATTCCCTCATCCTTTAGTCAAAGTAAACAAAAATTAGCAGTTTTATATATATATTTCTGTATGGTACAACTATAGACTAATTGAGTTAAGATTCATATAATTTTGAATACAAGATGTAACCGTTTTCAGGAGGAGAATTTTATGAGAATTATTATTGCCCCAGATTCATTTAAAGGGAGTTTAAGCGCAGTTGAAGCAGCAAGTTCCATAGACAGAGGCATAAAAAAAGTGTTTAGTGATGCTGAAACTATATTACTCCCTGTTGGTGATGGTGGTGAAGGTACAATGGAAACTTTAGTCGCAGCAACAGGGGGGGAAATAAGAAAGGTACTTGTAATTGGGCCTCTAGGCAATCAAATAGAAGCAGCATATGGAGTACTAGGAGACGGAGAAACCTGTGTTATTGAAATGGCTTCTGCATCTGGACTACAGCTAGTACCTGAAGGAGAGCTTTGTCCTCTAGAAGCAACTACGTATGGTACAGGAGAGTTGATCTTACAAGCTCTTAATGATGGTTTCACTACTTTCATTATTGGTTTGGGTGGTTCTGCAACAAATGATGGAGGAAGTGGAATGTTACAGGCACTGGGAATGCATCTTTTGGATGAACAAGGAAATGAGATTAGCTGGGGAGGAGGAGAGTTAAGTAAGGTTAATCGTATTGACATAAATTCTTTTGATAAAAGAATTAGTAAAAGTAGATTTATCATTGCTTCTGACGTTCAAAATCCATTAGTTGGTCTACAAGGAGCTTCTCATGTTTTTGGACCTCAAAAAGGCGCCTCAGTAGAAGAGGTTAATTTCTTGGATAGTAATATGCTTGTTTGGGCGGATGAGATTGCTAAAACCACAGGAATTGAACTTCATAATCAGCCGGGTGCTGGTGCAGCAGGTGGAATAGGAGGAGCATTTCAAGCATTCTTTCCAATTGAGATGAAACGTGGAGTAGATGTAGTACTTGAGTACACTAAACTAGAAGATGAATTGGAAAATGCTGATTTAGTTATTACAGGAGAAGGAAAAGTTGATAGTCAAACAATATTTGGAAAAACTGCGTTAGGAGTCGCTCAACTAGCAAAAAGTAATAATGTTCCAACCATTATTATAGCTGGATCTATAGGGGAGGACATTGAGGCTCTTTATGATCATGGTGTTGTAAGTATAAATAGCATTATAAATAGGCCAATGACGTTAAAAGAAGCAGTTGATAATGCAGAAGGGTTACTAACTTCATGCGCTGAACAAGTTGTTCGATCTTATTTCTATAAAAGTGTAAATGAAAAAGGGAGGTTATTAATTTGAATATTAAAGATACTGTTGAAAAAGTACCAGGTGGCATGATGGTAGTTCCACTTTTATTGGGGGCTACACTTAACACAATTGATCAAATGCACATTCCAGTAGTTATGAACTTTTTAAAAATGTTAGGAACTGCACCAACAGATGCTGGTCACTATGAATTTTTAAGAATTGGTGGATTTTCACAAGAATTATTTAAAGATAGTGCATTAGTTCTTATTGCATTATTCTTATTTTGTGTAGGAAGCCAAATGAATTTAAGAGTAGGCGGAAGAGCGTTGAAAAAGGGAGTACTGTTAACTAGTACAAAATATTTTACTGGACTTGCAGTAGGTATGGCATTCGGATTTATTTTTGATCCTTGGACAGGAATACTAGGACTTTCCACTTTAGCAATTATTGCGGCGATGACTAATAGTAACAGTGGAATGTATGCGGCTTTAACTGGACAGTATGGTAACAGATCAGATGTGGGTGGATTATCAATATTAGCTATTAATGATGGACCTTTCTTGACATTGGTTTCTTTAGGACTTTTAGGGACAACATTACCAATCATTGCTTTTGTCGCAGTGTTATTGCCGATTGGTATTGGAATGCTTTTAGGAAACCTTGATCCCAAAATCCGCGAATTTTTAAAACCGGGCGAGTCGTTAACAATTCCATTTTTTGCATTTGCATTAGGAGCGGGGATGAATTTAGCGAATTTCTTAAATCCTGATGTTTTAGCAGGAGGATTAGTCATTGCTCTTTTAACATTTTTCCTTACGGGTGGGATTGGAATTCTTGTATTTAAACTATCTGGTGAAAAGAGTTATATTGCTCCAATTGCGGAAGCATCAACAGCAGGAAATGCAGTAGCAACACCTGCTGCGGTATTAGCTGCAGCATCAGTAGCATTGGGTACAGGGGCGATGAGCGCAGTGGATTTTGAAATGTTACAAAGTGTTGTTCCGATTGCTACAGCTCAGATTTCTATATCCACAATAACCACCTCTCTACTGTGTCCGCTTGGAGTAATCTTGATGGATAGATATCAAAGAAAAAGAGGGATTATTGGGACTGCAGAAGATATAGAAGTAGGAAATAAGAAAAAAAAGAAAAGTAGTAAAGAGGTATTAAGTAACTAAGACATTGACTTATTAATTACTAAATCACTTATCTCACTAACATTCAGGCTGGATAAGTGATATCTTTAAATAGAATTATAAATTATCAGAAAAGTGGGGTATTCAGAATGATCACAGAATTACTCTATGGAAAAGATGGTATTTCAATAGATTTTCCAGATAACTCTTTTATCATCGAACCTAAAAACTTGCCTACATTAGAGAATGAAAAAGAGGCAGTTAGACGAGCATTAAGAAATCCAATTGGCGCATTGCCGCTAAAGGAATCTGTAAAATCTACAGATACTGTATCTATTGTAATTAGCGATATTACTAGACCTACTCCCAATCATATATTAGTACCATTATTAATTGAGGAATTGAGCCATGTACCTTTGGAGAATTTTGTGATTATCAATGGAACTGGAACGCATCGAGATCAAACAAGAGAAGAGTTTATTCAAATGCTTGGTGAATGGGTTGTTGATAACATCAGAATTATTAATAATAACTGTCATGAAAAAGAGACGCTTGTAAATCTTGGTCATAGCAAATTTGGCTGTGATGTATATTTAAATAAAGAATATGTGGAATCAGATTTTCGTATTGTAACAGGCTTTATTGAACCTCACTTTTTCGCTGGCTTTTCTGGGGGACCCAAAGGAATTATGCCTGGAATCGCCGGAATTGAAACAATTATGACTTTTCATAACGCTAGAATGATAGGTGATCCCCTTGCAACTTGGGGAAATATGATTAATAATCCCGTTCAGGATATGACTCGTGAAATAAATGCCTTATGTAAACCTAATTTCATGCTGAATGTCACGCTCAATCGCGAAAAAGGAATTACGGAAGTTTTTGCAGGAGAGTTATATGAAGCACATGATAAGGGGTGCGAGTTTGCAAAAGAACACACTATGTTCCGTTGTGAGGAGCGTTTTGATGTAGTTATTACTTCAAACTCCGGTTATCCGCTTGACCAAAATCTTTATCAAGCAGTAAAAGGAATGAGTGCAGCGCATAAAATTGTGAAAGAGGGAGGATCTATTATTATTGCATCTGAATGTTCAGATGGACTTCCTGATCATGGAAATTATTCTAAGATTTTTGAAATGGCAGATTCACCACAAGCTTTACTTGATTTGATTAATAATCCTGACTTCAAACTGTTTGACCAATGGCAAGTACAAAAACAAGCGGTAATACAGGTTTGGGCTGAGGTGTATGTATATTCGAAGTTAAAAGATGAACAAGTTTTGGGGACAATGTTGAAACCAACTCATAATATTGAGCAAACACTAGAAGATTTAAAGCAAAAGTATGGTGAAAATATGACAATAGCCATACTTCCACTTGGGCCATTAACTATTCCATATGTCGAGGAACAAGTATTAGCGACTGATATCTAGACTATCTAAACAAAATGAGATGAGGTTGAAAAATGAATAAAACAATAGAGAAAAATGAAAAGCTAGGTGAAATACTATCTAGTATGAATAGAGTTATTGTAGCTTTTTCTGGTGGAGTTGATAGTACATTAGTTTTAAAAAGAGCACAACAAGTGTTAGGAACTTCCAATGTTCTTGCAGTCGTAGTTGGATCTGAGCTATTTCGTAAAGAAGAGTTTGATGGTGCTGTGCAACTAGGGAAAAAAATGGGAGCAGTAGTTCATGAGACTGAAATTAAAGAATTAGAAGAAGAAGAAATTGCAGCGAATACACCTGATAGCTGGTACTATAGCAAGAAATTATTGTATTCACATTTAAACCAACTTGCTAAAAAATTAAATTATGACTATGTTCTAGACGGTATGATAATGGATGATTTATCCGATTTTCGCCCAGGATTAAGAGCGAGAACTGAAGCAGGGGCACGCAGTGTATTGCAGGAAGCTGGTTTCTATAAGCAAGAAGTCCGTGAATTGTCTAAAGAACTTGACCTTCCAGTATGGAATAAACCAGCGTCTTGTAGTCTTGCGTCCAGAATTCCTTATGGAATAAGATTAGATAAACGTAAAATTGAACAAGTGAATCAAGCAGAAAAATTCATTACAGAACTTGGGTTTAACATGGTTCGTGTACGCTATCATGATAATGTTGCTCGTATTGAAGTAAGGCCAGAGGATATTATTGGATTGTTAAAACATAGAGATAGAATCCAGTTAAAATTAACATCACTCGGGTTTAGTTATGTGTCGGTAGATATATTTGGATATCGCACTGGAAGTATGAACGAGGTCTTACCAGCTGATTTATTGAAGGCAGAAGGTAATTAATAAAACTCTACAATGTGTCCAATACTAAGAGAAGTGAATCTTTTCTTTACGCAGATTAGATTCGCTTCTTTATTGGGAATCAAAGTATAAACGTGTAACGTTAATGTAACTATGTTTAAGAAGAAGGTGAAGAAATGGAGAGTTTTGAAGATTTGGGGTTTAGTAAAGTAGATTTTGATAGAGAGAAACGGCAAGGCTTTCCAGAGGTTATTTATGGCGAGGGAAAAACAACCGAGCAAATCAAAATTATCATGTCTAAGTTAATTGAGGAACATGGAAAAGTGATGGTTACAAGAGTTGATAAAGAGAAAGGTCAAGCCCTCATGGAAGTATTCCCTTTAGCTAAATACGATGCCACGAGCCGTATTTTACTATATGGTGCTCCAACACAACAATTTGGTGGTGAGGTTATGGTGTTATGTGCAGGAACCTCAGACCTATTTGTAGCAGAAGAGGCAGCGATTACAGCGACATGGATGGGCTGCAAGGTAAATAGATTATATGACGTTGGAGTCGCTGGTATTGATAGATTACTTGCCTATCGTGACGAAATCCAAAAGGCTAGTGTGCTAATCGTTGTAGCTGGAATGGAAGGTGCACTTCCAAGTGTAGTTGGAGGGTTAGTTCAGAGACCAGTAATAGCGGTACCAACTTCCGTCGGATATGGTGCACATCTTCAAGGGTTAACACCATTACTTGCTATGCTCTCTTCTTGTGCTTCAGGGATGAGTGTGGTGAACATCGATAATGGATTTGGTGCAGGGTACCAAGCTACGCTTATTCTAAAACTTGCTTCAGAGGGGGTAAATAATGAAGTTATTATATCTTGATTGCCAATCGGGAATCTCAGGTGATATGACACTTTCTGCATTGATTGATTTGGGAGCGGATATTAACTATATTAGGAAGCAGTTAGAAGAACTCCCAATTGATCCATTTACGTTAAGTGTAAAACAAGTTGATAAAAGAGGTATTTCTTCAAAACTATTAGACCTACAATTTGATGAAATACCTTTTAAAGAACATTCGCATAGTCAAGAGCATGATCACACACACGAGCACACGCATAATCATGAGCATGGTCACACACACGAGCACACGCATAGTCAAGAGCATGGTCACACACACGAGCACAAGCATAGCCATCAACATGACCATACTCATAGTCACGTACATAGTCATACTCACGATGAACATCACCATCACTCCCATAGAAAAGCTTCCACAATCTTAGACATGATTAAAAATAGTAAACTACCTATTCGAGTGAAAGACAGAAGTTTAGCTGTTTTTCAAGCAATTGCAGAAGCCGAAGGAAAGGTTCATGGGATGGATCCGAACGAGGTGCATTTTCATGAGGTTGGCGCAATGGATTCAATCATCGATATAATTGGTGTTTGTTTAGCACTTGAAAGTTTGAACGTTTCCAAGGTTATGGCATCACCAGTACCGACAGGGCATGGGAAAATAATGATAGCACATGGACTTTATCCAATTCCTGCTCCAGCTACAGCTGAACTATTGAAGGGAGTTCCTTTGGCCGACTTTCATGTTCAGGGAGAGTTAACAACACCCACAGGAGCTGGATTTTTGAAAGCTTTGGCAAGTGAATATACTCACATGCCTCCGTTTGCAATAGAAAATATTGGATATGGAGCAGGAAAAAAAGATTTTGAACATCCAAATGTTTTAAGAGCAATTCTTTTCAATAATATAGAAAATAATGATAGAGAAAAAATAGTGGTTTTAGAATGTCAGCTGGATGATTCAACTGGTGAGGCACTCGGTTATGTGATGGAAAAAATATTGGAACAAGGAGCTTTAGATGTTTATTTTACTCCAGTTTCTATGAAAAAAAGCAGACCAGGTATATTAATTACGATCCTGACAAAAGAGGAAAAAGCATCCGTTTTAGAAGAACTTTTATTACGTGAGACAAGTACATTTGGTGTTAGAAGGTCGGAATGGTCTCGAAGAATATTAACACGAGAGTTTAAAACGATTGAAACGATATACGGAAAAATTGTCGTCAAAATTGGTAGTCTTGAAGGTAAAGTTATAAAGGTTTCCCCTGAATACGAGGATGTAAAACAAGCAGCTCTTCAAAGTAATATGCCATTATTAGATATTTATTTAGCCGCCCAGGAAGCCGCTAAAGAACAATTGTAAATATTAAAAAAGCACTGGGTTACCAGTGCTTTTTTGTAACCCATAATAAGAGTATTAATAGTGGCGTCCATCGTTATTTCGGGGGGGAATAACGATAGTGTCATTTCTAATGTAAAAGAAATTCAACTTACATATGCTTCTGATAATCTGATAATGAGATTTCTGGGTTAAATACAATTTTGAAAGAAACTAATATTGATACCCTGTTATACCAAGAGTTAATGAGGTTTGATGAAAATAATAGACCGATGCTAGGGTAGATATAGCCCAATCATTTGAAATTTCAAAAGCTAAATTAAATTTTTTAGATGAATAATAAATGCTACATGTCCAATTTATATGCAGTACGGGTACGGTTGTTTCTCAGGTAGAGGATTTTCTTCATAGCATTGAAAAATAATATGTATAGGAAATTATTGATTGCCCTTCACCTTATTTCATACTTTAAGGTAAAACATGCTAAAATATATCCTAGCAGCACAAGAAATGAGATACCTAACAGTAATCGAGAAAGGACTATAATATGAATTTTTCGATGAATGAAGCAAAAATAAAGAAATTATGCGGGGTTACAGCTTTTAAAAAAGGTAAATCCTATTATCAAGCGGGAAAAGTACAGGTGCATTCTTTTCAACCAGATGATTCGGTCATAAAAGCCACTGTACATGCAGGCGATGATGTTGAAGTTATGGTAGTAGCAGATTATGATGGGAAGGTTGGAGCTACTTGTACTTGCCCGCCTATAGGATTTGTCAAAACGTACTGTCAGCATATTGCAGCAGTGCTATTTGTAGTAGAAGAAAAGGAAATAGAGGAACGTTTGGCATCAAGAATGCTTGATTTGTTTGAAAATAGATCTGTGCATCCTACAGCGAAGCAACTACATTTTGATAAAAGACAAACGCTACATGTCGAATTTATATGCCGTCCATTACCGTTAATGGAAGGTGAGGACAATGGAATCGGAATTCATTTAAAAGTAGGTTTAAATACTTTGCATAGTATTTTCAACGTGAAGAGTTTTCTTCGTAATATTGAGAAAAAAGAGCCGTTTGAATATGCCCCGGGGCAGTATTATGCACAGGAAATTTATAGCTTCTCAAAAGAAACTGATGCAGTTCTTCAGCTATTGATAAAAGGGCAGCATGAGCAAGTTGTCCAAATAGATACTTTAGTCATTTCAGCATCGGATTGGGATCAGCTACTTCCTTTATTAACAAAAGCACCGTTAGTTCGATTCAAACACGAAGAAAAATTGTACGATGGAGTACAGCTTGGAAAAGATCTGCCTCTTCGTTTTGCCTTTGATGAAACAAAGAAGACCAATTACCAGCTAAATGTGGAGGGACTTGACCGAGTAATTGTTTTCAAAGGATATAGTTTTGCATTTTCAGAAGGAATTCTGTATAAACTTCACCCAGCTGATTGCATTCGACTGGCAGAATTAAAAGAAATGCTCGATCAGTCTGGAAAACATGAATTGGTCATTTCGGAGAGTCAAATAGATCTTTTTATGGAGAAAACTATACCTGGACTTATGAAACTTGGCCATGTACATATAGCAGAATCTATTTCAAAAAGAATCGGTGAAACTCCACTTCGGGTTAAGTTATTTTTAGACCGAGTCAAGCATCGAATACTTGCAGGGCTTGAATTCCATTATGGACATCTTGTTCTCAACCCTTGTGAGGAGTTAGAGTCAGATGTTATGCATTATCCTGGTATTAGACGTCACCTCAATAAGGAACAACAGATTATCGATGTACTATTGGAGAGTGGATTTACTCAAACTCCAGGGGGATTTTACTTATTCGACGAAGAGGCAGAATATCACTTTTTATATCATGTGCTATCTAGCCTGGAAAAGTGGGTTCAAATATATGCCTCGACAGCAGTTAAAATGCGTGTACAAAGAGGATATATTGGTCCGAGGATAAGAGTGGAAGTGAAGGAACGCACAGATTGGTTAGAGTTTAAGTTTGATCTAAAAGAGATTCCAGAGAAGGAAATCCAGCGATTGATGGCTTCCATTGAAGAAAAACGAAAATATTATCGTATTCCTGGTGGTAACTTAGTCTCACTTGAAACACCTGAATACCAAGCTCTATCTAGTTTTATCATCGATATGGGAATTACTACTGATACAATTGAGGATGAAATTCGTATCCCATTAATAAAAGGAATGCAAATGATTGAATCTTTGGATCAAAGTGAACTTGTGGAGCCTGGTCAAAATTTTGCCAAGCTTATGAAAAACTTACACGACCCTGAAAACCTAGAATTAGATGGTTCAACCCCTCTAGATGGGGTACTTAGAGACTATCAAAAAGTAGGATTTCGATGGTTTCAACTACTAGCAAAATATAAATTTGGTGGCATCCTAGCCGATGACATGGGACTTGGTAAAACGCTTCAAAGTATTACATTCATTGAATCTGTACTTCCGGATGTACGTACACGAAATTTACCGGTGTTGATCGTATGCCCTGCCTCGCTCTTATACAATTGGAGGAATGAGCTAAAAAAATTCACGCCACATATTCAAGTCCAAGTGATAGATGGCAACAAAACAAAAAGAAGTGATTTGTGGAAACAGACTTCACATGCTGATGTAATAATTACTTCGTATCCAACGCTTCGAATGGATACAGAACTATACCGAAATCACCTCTTTCATACATTGTTCCTAGACGAAGCGCAGGCATTCAAAAACCCAGGAACTAAAACAGCAAAAGCGGTAAAGATGATCAAAGCAGAATATCGATTTGCCTTAACAGGGACTCCAATCGAGAATGCATTAGACGAGCTTTGGTCAATATTCCATGTAGTGTTTCCAGAACTATTGCCTGGTAGAAGAGCTTTTAGTGAATTAAGCCGTGAAAATATTGCGAAACGGGTAAGACCGTTTATATTGCGTCGGATGAAACAGGACGTGCTTAAGGAATTACCAGAGAAGACAGAAACGATGCTCTATTCCGAATTACAACTGGAACAAAAAACGTTATATGCTGCTTACTTGGCTGAACTTAAACAGGACGCACTGAAGCATTTGAAAAAAGGTAATCTTCAAAGAAACCGCATAAGAATATTGGCCGGATTAACACGACTTCGCCAGCTATGTTGCCATCCAGCCCTTTTCGTAGAAGGGTATAAAGGAAGCTCAGCTAAATTTGAACAGTTGATGGAACTCTTAGAAGAAAGCCGTATATCGGGGAGAAGAGTGCTCATTTTTTCACAGTTTACACAGATGCTAGGTATTATTAGAGGGAGACTTATACGAGAGGGGACCCCTTATTTTTATCTAGACGGTCAAACCTCATCTGAAGAACGAGTAGAATTATGTGATCGCTTTAACAATGGAGAAGAGAATCTATTTCTAATTTCCTTAAAAGCAGGAGGGACTGGGTTGAATCTGACTGGAGCAGATACAGTTATTCTATACGACCTATGGTGGAATCCGGCAGTGGAGCAGCAAGCTGCAGATAGAGCTCACCGGATGGGTCAAGAAAATGAAGTACACGTCATTCGTTTAATAGCAAAGGGCACCATCGAAGAGAAAATTACTCAGCTGCAACATAAAAAGAAAAGCCTTATTGATGAAGTTATTCACTCGGGGCAGGACACATTGTCCACAATGACAGAAGAGGATATAAAAGAAATATTGATGATTGAATAGTTACCTTAAATAGAAGTATGGTTCAAGTTAAGCGTATATCGTTTATCTTGGACTTTTTTTGTTAATGCATATCTATTTGTTCTATTTATATCAGTTTTGATTATAGAATACGTAAATTGTTGAAGTAGGCTAACTTTTTTCAAAAAATATAGTCATGAGTTTCAATGATCCCACTAATTTCACTTTAAATACGCCATTCTAAGTTGTTTATTTTTAAAGCCTAATACAAAGAGGTCATAGTCGGCAACAAAGTCTAGAAAGTCCCTTTAAATGCTTATAGTAAGAAATAAGTAACAAATTTTAATTTGATATCCTCTAAATGGGTTATAGTTACCGTTATATTAAATAGTTATATTGTTGTAAAAGCAACATGAAAAAGGATAAACAAGCCTTTTCTTTTTATTAAAAATCGATGTATTCAAAAAAGTATACAAGTATACAAAAAGAAAACTTAATGTATACAAATTGGTAAACAAGTCTACAAAAATGTGTACATGTTGATATAAAAGGATGTACACAATTTTGTTTACGTGTATACGTAATTGCGTAATGTGTAAACAAAATTAAGTGTAGCGTTTACAATTTGAGTACAACTTTTGGTGGATTGACCGAGCTTTGCCAGTGAGATAATCTGAAAATGATAGAACATATGTATGAAGGGATGATTTGATGAACACTTCAAGAATTTGTGCAATCGATGTAGGAAACGACTCAGTTAAAGCTTTATTTGGAAAGTTAGATTATGAACTAAATATTCCTAATGTAATAGCAGTATCAACAGAGGACAGACCGGTTATAGGTATAGAGGAATTGAATGATAAAGATCCAATTGAAGGGATTCATATTAAAGTACACTCCCCTGCCCTAAACGAAAACAATGTAATTTACCGTGTTGGTAGCTTAGCAACTAAAAGTGATAATGCAACTGAATTAGACCCTGGTAGCAACAAATCAGAGGAAGATCAAACATTAGTTATGTTATTTGCTACTTTAGCTTTAGATGCAGTTAGAGGAGAAAACGCAGAAGTTTTTAAAAAGAATAATAATGTAATTGATGCTAACTATACGCTAGGAACTGGTCTACCACTTCGTGAAGTTAAAGAAGGAAAAGATGTAGGCTATCGCTCGCAGCTATTAGGATCTGTTCACCAAGTTGAATTTTTAGTAACCCCTAAATACCAAGGGTTAAAAGTAAATATTAAGTTCGATGAAGTTAAGATATATCCTGAAGGATTTGCAGCATATATTAACTTAGTAATGGATAATGATTTAAACATTATTAATAGAGATTTAGTAGACAAAAGTATCCTAATTCAAGATATTGGTGGCCTTTCAACTGATGTTGCGGTCATTAAGAATCGTAATGTAGATGACGATAAAGCACAGGGATTCAATTTAGGTGTTTCTGAGGCACTAGAGTCCATTCGAGAAGAAATTAGATTAAAACATGGTGTAGAATTAGATAGCCGAAGAGATGTTGTAGATATTATCACCAGAAAAAATGATCGTAATCATATTATGGTTAATGGTAGCCGTACAAGCGTTCATGATATTACCGATAGAATTCTTCTAGACTTAGCGAAGAAAGAATATCGCCATTTACGTAATGTTTGGCAAAAAAATTCGCAAACAGAGATCTGCTATTTTGTAGGCGGTGGAGCAATCGTATTAAAAGAATATATTAAAACACTAAATAACAACTTAAATGGCTATAATATCGAATTCTTTGAAGATGAAAAAGAGAGCATTTGGATGATGGCAAATGCTTATCACAAATTAATCTCTGATTTTGTTAGAAAGAATAAGAAAGATATAAAAAGCAATGAAGCAACGAAACAAAAAGTAGAAAAATAGGGTGATTTCGTGGAAAAATCAAGGAATTCTGGTATTCAAAGGGGGCAAGCAATTACTTTTCGTCTCCCTTCTGACACTCCTGATCATATTATAAAGCAAATGCAAAAGTTAAAAGAGACTGAAAGAAGAAACTTTTCAAGTAAAATAGCGGAGTTTGTTTTGGAGGGGGTAAGTACCTCCTTATCTAAGGATAGAGAAACTGTCACTATTCCTATGCCGAAACAGTTAAGCAAGGAACAGCGTAACTGGCTCAAACATGCACACTCAGAAGCTATGCTAGGGAATATTGTCTATCAATTGTTATCAGATCCTGTCCGTGCGATGTCTATTCTTGCCTCTCTTAACAGTAATGCCTTAGATATTGACCAAGCCCTACATTTACAAGTTGAGCCAACAGAAAAAGTAGAAGAAGAGTTGAATGTAAATACTAACACTAACATTTCAACTGAATCTGTAGAAAATCAACAAGAGTTTCTTGGTGACGAACTTGAAGATGATTTGATGAACTTTGACTGGGATCAAGTAAAACATGAGCATGCAGCAACAGCAGAAGATTTAGAGGAGAATGTCGAAACTGAGAGTTTAGATGATTTACTTGGAGATTTTCTTTCGAGAATGAATAAATAGTAGTTGTAGAATATGTAGTAGTAATTCCAATTTATTAACTAACATTTTTCATGTTTGTTTCTTACACAAGTAAACGATTAAATCCCAATTATCAATTGATGATTGGGGTTATTAGTTTATTGGAGTTTAGAAATTATAATCTTTCACGTTTATTCAAAGGATCATTGTCTAGTGCGTTTTAGAGTTAACATCTACTAGATTAAAAAGTCGTTATTTCCCAGCTACATCTGTAAAATAACACGTTAATTCAAAAAACATGAATGTTTAAATTTTCATGTTTGTTTTATACACAGGGACACAAAACCCCAAAATAGTATGCACTGTAAAAAGTGCAGCTGTTTTGGGGTTTTTTCTTAGTTTTTAGTATTTTCGTTAGAACCCTCAAACTTAGGAACTAAATCGAAAATTCGTTGGTCTTCAAAAGCATCTATGAGGCGTTCTAGCCAGTTGTAGTAGTCTTTCATGTATTTTAGCTTATCAATATCTATTTGAACCTCTTCACGTAATTCTTCACTTAGGACCGGATTCTGTAATAATTCTTCAAGTTCTGCCAGTGACTTTTTAATTGCCGCCGTATGCAGTGTGACTGATCTTTGCCATTTAATAGAAAACAAATCGATGAAGCTTTGGTGCCAATCATCTGTCACTTTATATAAATCTTTACGGACTCCTTTTTTCCAGGCACGTTCGACTAACTTAAGTTCGGATAGCGCTCGGACAGAAGTGCTCATACTTGTTTTACTCATGCCTAGTTTTTCTGTCATATCATCTAATGTTAATGGTTCATTTTGAAAAAACATTGTTCCGAATTGTCTACCTGCAGAAGGCACCAAGCCGTATAAATGTATGTTTTGGGCAATTGTCTCTATAATTCTCTCCCGTGCTTTATCTATTTTTTCATGGTCCTCCATATACGTTCCCTCCACTGAAATTAGCCTTGTTCACATAATCCAGCTAACTAAATTTAAATGTATTATATCCTTACCCAAAAAGCAATTTTTTTAAATATTTATTGTACAGTTTTTACTGTACAAACAATTAATTTAGTTTAAACTGTTGAAAATTTATGAAGTTCACTCTATAATGAATAGGGTTCGTGTGTTTCGGACGGTAAGGAGTGAAGACATGAGTGAGGAATATATTAATAAAAAAATAGTAGTAAAAGACACTACGAAGATTTTTGGTAAAAGTAGTGGGCGTGCTATACAGTTGCTGAAAGATGGCAAATCTAAAAGTGAAATTTTGCAAGCAACTGGTGCAACGGTTGGTGTAAAACAAGTGTCATTCGATGTTAATGAAGGTGAAATTTTCGTCATAATGGGTTTATCCGGAAGTGGTAAATCTACATTAGTTAGACTGTTAAATAGATTAATAGATCCAACGATGGGACAAATATTACTGGATGGTAAGGACATCGTTCAGATGAATAAAGAACAGCTTCGCGATGTAAGACGGAAGAAAATTGGAATGGTATTTCAAAACTTTGCCCTCTTTCCGCATAAAACAATCGTAGAAAATACTGAGTATGGCTTAGAAATCCAAGGGGTTTCTAAAAAAGAACGAAACGAAAAAGCAATAGAATCATTAAGACTTGTTGGTCTTGCTGGATATGAGGATCAGTATCCTAAACAACTAAGTGGAGGTATGCAACAGCGTGTTGGACTTGCTAGAGCTCTGGCAAATAATCCGGATATATTACTTATGGATGAAGCGTTTAGTGCATTAGATCCCCTTATTCGAAAAGATATGCAAAACGAGTTACTTCAGCTTCATCATGATATGCAAAAAACTATAATTTTTATCACACATGATTTAGATGAAGCTCTTCGCATTGGTGATCGTATAGCACTGATGAAGGACGGAGAAATCGTTCAAATTGGGTCACCTGAGGAAATTCTGATGAGCCCATCCAACGAATATGTTGAACGATTCGTGGAAGATGTCGACTTATCCAAAGTACTAACTGCTGGTCATATCATGAAAAAAGCCGATACGGTAAAAGTTGACCGCGGTCCTCGAGTAGCACTTCGATTGATGAAACAATTAGGTATTTCTTCTATATATGTAGTAGATAATGCGAATCGCTTATTAGGAGCTGTAACAGCACAGGATACTGTAGAAGCAATCGAATCAGAGAAGTCGCTAAATGATGTCATTATTTCCGACCTTCCGATGATCTCACCGGATACGGTTCTCACGGAGTTATTTGATGTAGTATCAACCGCAAGCATTCCTGTGGCAGTTATCAATGAGGAACAAAAGCTGCAAGGGATTATTATACGTGGTGCACTTATCGGTGCATTATCTGGTGATAATGAATTTATAAATAAAGATGGAACGATGGATTCCGAAGAGCAACCGATTACGGAGGTGGTTTAAGATGGATGAACTATTACCTCGCCTCCCTTTTGCAGATTGGATTGACACTGGAGTTGATTGGTTAGTAGATACGTTTGGGAATGGCCTAGACGGATTTGCTGATGTATTAGAAGGTGTAGTAGAAGGCTCAGTAGATATATTGGACATGGTTCCTTCTATATTACTAGCTTTCATCTTTGCTTTAATAGCTGGGCTAATTTCTACGAGAAAGATCGCTTTCTTTTCTCTAATTGGTCTACTATTCATCGATTATTTAGGATATTGGTATCCGATGCTTCAAATGTTAACGCTAGTATTGACTTCGGTTATCTTCGCGTTAGTGATTGGTATTCCTATAGGGATTCTTAGTTCACAAAAAGCGGGTGTTCGAAAGGTAGTAAATCCAATATTGGATTTAATGCAAACAATGCCTGCGTTTGTATATTTAATACCAGCGATTTTCTTTTTCAACATTGGCGTTGTACCGGGAGTTGTAGCATCGGTAATTTTTGCTATGCCTCCTACAATTCGTTTAACGATGTTAGGGATTCAGCAAGTACCAAAAGATCTAATAGAAGCAACAGAAGCATTTGGTTCAACGACGTGGCAGCGGTTGTTTAAAGTACAAATTCCACTAGCGAAACCCACTATTATGGCTGGAGTGAACCAAAGTATTATGTTATCTCTATCGATGGTAGTAATTGCTTCGATGGTAGGAGCACCAGGGCTTGGTGAAGAGGTTTACCGCTCTGTTACTCAATTGAAAACTGGAGTTGGCGTAGAAACGGGACTATCTATCGTAATCGTAGCTATAATTTTGGATAGAATCACACAATACGCTGGAAATAGAAAGAAAAAACTAGGGGGAAATACATTATGACATTAGCAAAAAAAATAACAGGTCTTGGAGCAGTTGCATTACTTTCATTGGGGTTAGCAGCATGTGGTGATACAGAAGAGACAAATGATTCAACATCTAAGGAATCAAATACAAGTTCAGTTGGAGAGTCACTTAACTACAAAATTACGGGCATCGATCCTGGAGCTGGAATTATGGAAGCAACAGAACGAGCTATTACAGATTATGAATTAGATGAGTGGGACCTTGTAAGTGGTTCAAGTGCTGCAATGACAGCATCTTTAAAGAAAGCATATGATTCGGAAGAGCCAATTGTCGTAACAGGTTGGACTCCTCACTGGAAATTTGCTGAATATGATTTGAAATATCTTGAAGATCCAAAAGGTTCATATGGTGGGGAAGAAGAAATTCACACGATTGGTCGTACTGGATTACAAGAAGAAATGCCAGAAGCTCATCAAGTCCTTTCCAATTTCAACTGGTCAGAGGATGATATGGGTGAAGTTATGATTGCTATTAAAGACGGTGAAAAACCAGAAGTAGCTGCACAAGCTTGGGTAGATTCAAATCCCGAGAAAGTTGCAGCATGGACGGATGGTATTGAAAAAGTCGACGGCGACAAAATCAAACTTGCATACGTGGCATGGGATAGTGAAATTGCCAGTACAAACGTTATGAGCATAGTATTAGCGGGCCTAGGATATGACGTAACAATGCTTCAAGTGGAAGCAGGTCCAATGTGGACAGCCATTGCAGACGGTAGTGCAGACGCATCTCTTGCTGGATGGTTACCATTAACACATGCTACGTATGCTGAAAAATTCGATGGTAAATTTGAAGACCTTGGCACAAGCATGACAGGTGTGAAAATTGGCTTAGTTGTTCCAGCATATATGGACATCACATCTATTGAAGATTTGAAAAAATAATAAATATAAACGAAACCCCTGGAGCAAGTAAAACTTGTTCTGGGGTTTTTTCGATTTGTCCCTGTGTTGAACATTCAGGTTAATTCAACCAAACATGCATGTTTATATTGTCATGTTTGTTTCTTACATGAGGTAAAATCTATATCACGTGGTCCTAGGCTTCTGGCAGAGATTTACTGTGTTCAATTGATATAATAATGTACATACCAATGTAGTAAGAAATTGAAAGCAACTTTTGTGACCAATAGTCATCTTAAGTGAAAGCGATTTCCGTTATAATTTATGTGAGGGGGAGCTAGTGATGTTGGAGAAACGAAGCCTGAATACTTTTTATCAATTGATGAAATTGCAACCGGCGCAACAATCCTCTTTTATCGACAAGATAAACTTAACTGAACGTCAGTTTCAATATGATGTAGAAAAAGTTAATAGCTTCTTATTCGACATGGGGATACCTCCCATTAGAATTTTGGGCGACCGAATCTTGATAGAACAAGAGGTTGTCGATTATTGGAAGGGAAATGGAGCAGGCTTTGTAGCAAATCAATTTTCTTTTGAGCAGGTAGAGCGTGTAATCATATTCCTATTATATACCTTCATCCGACATGAACCTCTTTCCAATTTTCACTTTCAACATTTGTTTGGCGTTAGTAAGAATACAGTCAGTTCAGATGTGAAGCGAGTTAATAAGTTTTGTGTGGATTTCCGTGTTGAAGTACGCTATTCACGGGAACACGGATATCATTTAAAAGGGACGGAAGAGGATAAACGAAACTTAATGCTTAAGGCGATTTCCATGTTAAAGATTAAATCATATGCTCATGAGAAATTTACATTTATATTTCAGCAGCAACAATTGCAGAATCAGTACGATAACTACCAACAAGTATTGAAGGATTTTGAACAGCAATATTCATTTGCGTTCACAGAAGACAGGTTGGATGAATTTATCTATTTGCTTCAAATGATCCATATTCGCCAACAACAACAAAAACGGGTGCAAATTTTTCCGGATACAGTGAGTTTTTTGGAAAATCAACAGGCTTTCTTGGTATCTACATTGATACAACAGCGCTTGGGACATACAACTAATCGGGAAGAGGTTGCATTTTTGACAATTCAACTCCTCGGCATATGCCAAGGGGAGGTTAGCCCTGTAAGGACTGATGCACTGTTTGCTATTACGGAACAAATCATTGTTAACTTTGAACGGTATGCATGTATTCAATTATTAGATAGAAACAAGGCAATGGAAACACTATATTTACATTTCAAGCCAGCTTACTACCGTATGCTCTTTAAAATACCAATTACAAATGTATTGCTTGATGATATTAAGGAAGAGCATAGAGACTTGTTTATTGTTGTAAAAGAAGTACTCAAACCGATTGAAGAAATGTTAAATATTAAGATACCAGAAGATGAGATTGGCTTCCTAACCCTCCATTTTGGTGGATTACTTGAACTAGATAGTGAAAGCTCGGAGAAAGTATATAGAGCTTTAATCGTATGCCCAAATGGGGTTAGTTCTAGTTTAATGTTGGAAAATCAATTAAGATCACTTTTTCCACAATTTAAGTGGACTTCATCGTTTTCATCCTATGACTTTCAACATCTTGAAGATACAGAGTATGATCTTGTATTTTCCACTGTTGTACTGAAAACAAGAAAACCATTATTTATAATTAGAGCAATTATGAGTGAAATGGAAAAGAAGGAACTAGTACAAACAGTAGAAGGGCTTACGCTCCAACAGTCATACCATAATCCAACTTCAGATGAATTAATAAGAATTATCCGTCAGTATGCGGATATCAAACAACCTGAGCAGTTAAAAAGCGCATTGCAGCAGGCATTGTTTAAAAACGATCACTTGAATATAGGGAGGAAACAACCAGTGTTAAAAGATTTATTAATCGAAGAAAATATTCAGTTTATGCATGAAATAGGTGATTGGAAAAATGCTATTAAGAAGGTAGCGGAACCTTTATTATCAAATGATTCCATTACAAATCAGTATGTAGAGGTCATGATTGAGAACGTAGAAACGATGGGGCCATATATTATCATTGGCGAACAAGTTGCGATTCCTCATGCACGCCCGGAGTTCGGCGTGAAAAAATTAGGGATGAGCTTGTTGAAACTATCAGAACCTACTTACTTGTTAGGTGAAGAGCAAAACAAAGTGGAAATATTCATTTGTTTAGCTGCTATTGATAACCAAACACATTTAAAAGCTTTGGCTCAATTGACTACCTTGTTGAGTGATCCCGAAAAACTAGAACTTTTAAAGAAGGCTGAGAAAAAAGAAGATATTCTAAACTTAGTTGTAGAGTTTTCTGAACTATAAGCTTACAAAAATGAAAAATACAATCGAAACTAACTATTAATAGGAGGAAGTAAAAATGAAAATTTTAGCAGTATGTGGAAACGGTTTAGGTACGAGTTTTATATTGTCGATGAATGTAAATAAGGCACTAAAAGTATTGAATATAGACGGTGAATGCAAGAATATGGACTTAGCGAGTGCAAAGACAGAAGTAGCGGACTACTATATTGGTACTCCTGAAATTATGGAACAATTGCAAGATGGTAACAAAAAAACTATTAGTATTATCAATATGGTCAGTGCAGATGAAATCCAGAAAGAGTTAACTTCTCATATCTTGGGGGAAAAATAGTATGTTTGATTTTATCATGAAGGATATTTTAGGGACTCCTGCTATTTTAGTAGGGTTGTTCGCTTTATTTGGTTTGCTTTTACAGAAGAAGGCAATTACCGATGTTGTTTCTGGAACATTAAAAACGATAATGGGCTTCCTTATCCTTAATGCAGGTGCGACAGTATTAACGGGTTCACTAACTATCTTCGGAGAAATGTTTGAAAAAGCATTTAATATTGAAGGCGTTATTCCAAACAATGAAGCAATTGTGGCGTTATCACAAAATGCTTTTGGTACTGAGACAGCTATGATTATGTTAATAGGTATGATAGTGAATATCGTATTAGCACGATACACGAAGTTTAAATATATCTTTTTAACAGGACATCACACTATGTTCATGGCTTGTTTACTAGCTGCTGTGCTTTCCACATCAGGGATGGGGAGTGTTCCTCTTGTAATTCTTGGCTCTCTAATTTTAGGTGCATTGATGGTTCTACTACCTGCAATGCTACAACCTACAGTAAGAGAAATTACGGGTTCAGATGACATTGCTGTAGGACATTTCGGTTCATTCGGTTATTTCGTTGCTGCTAAAGTTGCGAAATTGACAGGAGACAAAACGAAATCAACGGAAGAGGTTAAAGTACCAAAATCACTTGGTTTCTTACGTGATTCATCTGTAGCATTAGCGTTAACAATGACAATTATGTTCCTTGTAGTTTCTTTATTTGTTGGTCCTGCATACATAGAGGAAAACCTTAGTGATGGTACAAACTTCTTAGTATTCTCATTACTACAGGCCATTACTTTTGCTGCTGGTGTTTTCATCATTTTAGCGGGTGTTCGTATGCTGATCGCTGAAATTGTTCCCGCTTTTAAAGGGATTGCAGACAAAATTGTTCCAAATGCAAAACCTGCACTAGACGTACCAATTGTATTCCCATTTGCACCAAATGCAGTTATTATTGGATTCTTATCAAGTTTCGTAGCGGGATTACTAAGTATGTTTTTACTTCCACTCGCAGGATTGGCAGTAATCGTACCAGGTCTTGTTCCTCACTTTTTCTGTGGAGCAGCCGCTGGAGTATTTGGTAATGCAGTAGGTGGACGTAGAGGTGCTATAATTGGTGCTTTTGTACAAGGAATCTTAATCAGTTTCCTACCAGCAATGTTGTTGCCAGTTTTAGGTTCCCTAGGATTTGAAGGCACAACGTTTGGCGACTCTGATTTCGGTGTAGTAGGTATTATCATTGGGTATATTATTAATCTTTTTAATTAATAACAGGTAGCCATATAATAACGTAGGCAATCAACCTATAGTGTAAATTAAAATTAAAGCAGCCATGGACAATAGTAGTCCATGGCTGTTTTGTTTGTACATGACTTATTTTCGGATGTTGTACACAGGTACCTTACACTATTCTTTACAAAATATTGTTGAAAAAATTAGTGATAACTTAAGATTCTCCTGTATAACTAACTTTTCCAGTCTCAACTAATTCCTTCAGCCCCATGAACATATAATTCCAACCATGTTCACTTCCATCATGATATTCTCCTAGTGCTTTCTCAATATCAGATTCTGTCCAATTTTCTTCATGAGCAACGTGAATATGTTGTGAAAATGTCATTTCGCATCCTTGTGGAAGTTCTTTTAGCTCAACTGTAATCGTATCCTCTAATTCACTGAATTGAGGCATTTTAAAAGTAAATACCAATTTTTGAGGAGGATCTATTTCAAGATATTCCCCAATTGCACGGTAATCTTTACCCTCTCGATGATCGACAATTTCCCAAGTCCCGCCTACTTGAGGATTGTTTTGTGCGACCTTGTTTGTCCCTTCCAATGTAAAAAACCATTTTCTCATCATCTCAGGATTCAACCATGCGTCAAAAACTCTTGCGGCTTCTACGTCGAATATTCTTGTCATTGTTAAAGTCGTTGTTGATAAATTGTTCATTTAATCGCTCCTTTTCCTTTTAATGTTCTTTCTTTTTCGCCTTCATTAGCTCACTTTCAAGAAGATCAAAGCGTTTACTCCAAAATTTCTCGTAAAAGTGAAGCCATTCTGTCGCTTGAGATAATGATTCAGCCTTTAAGCGACATATGTGTATTCTTCCATTTACAATCCTCTCGACTAAATTTGCCTTTTCCAAAACTTTTATATGCTTTGAAATTGCAGCCAAGGACATATCAAACGGTTCAGCCAGTTCAGAAACTGTCCTTTCATCCAGAGCCATCATACGAACCATATTTCTTCTTGTTTCATTTGCCAATGCATGGAAAATGTCATTTAGATTTTCTTCATTTTGATTAACCATGTAGTTAAATATAACTGATCATTGCTTGATATTCAACCACATGGTTAAATTAATATTTACAAATCAAGGATTAGTGATATTATTTTCCAATATAATGAAACAATTCCTCCCCCTAATCGTATAAAAAATAGAGGTGAACTATTGTTATGTATTTATCTATTGAAGAACCTACAAAAAAAATTTCCAAAGAGGCAGTAAAAGTCTGGAGACTAAGTAATACTATTGGACATGGTATTGGTATCCTAATACTAGGAGCCTTACTATTTGTAGATTTCTATTTTGACTGGAAGTTTTGGATCGGCTGGATACTAATAGGCGTTACCGGGTTAACCGCACTTTCCGCCATGTATTCGATTTTTATTGAGCCCTTTTATTTACAAAAGACATGGCGATATGAGGTGGATACTGAGCATGTTCAACTTAAACACGGAAGAATTGAACAAAAACATATTATAATACCGATGTCGAAAATAGAATTTGTCTCAACACATCAAGGACCTCTACTTCGTAAATATGGTTTGTATAACTTGGGGATAGGTACGGTCACTTCATCCCACACAATACCTGCAATACCTGCCGAAGAGGCACTTGAATTACGTGCTAAGATCGCAAGGCTAGCGAAAGTGAAGGACATGGATGATGTAGCAGGTGAGGAACAATGACGTTTTCTAGATTGAATCCATTATCTATTTTGTACAGACTAATTCATCTTATAAAGAACTACATGATAGGTGCGGTCTTTCTTTTCGTGTTTAAAGCTCAATCTGAATCTACCTTTATTCTTATTTTTAAAGTAATCTTTTTACTGATTGTCACCGTGCAGATATTGTCTATCTTTATAAACTGGTGGACTTTTAGGTACAACATATCCAATTCTATGGTTCATATTCATGAAGGAGTTTTCGTGAAAAAACAACGTCACATTGAGATTAAACGAATTCAAAACGTTCAGCAGCAAACTACTTTTTTACATCGAATATTTAAGTCCACTGCTCTTACGCTTGAAACTGGTACTAGTAAGGATGATTCTTCGGTTACCTTTCCTTTTATTAAGACAATAGATGCACTAATAATCGAGGATCAAGTTTTACAATCGAAAAACAGCAAAGAAGATGTGGAAGAAACAACAGTGGACAAGTACATAACTTTGTCTAACAAAACGATACATTTCACTCCTACGAAGAAAGAACTTATAAAAGCTGCCTTTACGTCTTTTCGATTTCTAGCATTTATACCGCTGCTTAGTTCGCTTTATTTCGGTATAAACGACTGGATTAACATCGAATCAGAAGCAGAGTCTATTTTTAATTACTTTCTCACTCATTTATGGTTGCTGATTCCGATATCACTTGTTGCAATTGTCCTCTCTATTATTACAGCTCTAATCACAACTTATTTAAAATATGGAAGGTTTGAAATAGCTGCAGATGAGGAGCGAATATATATAAAAAAAGGAGTACTTTCGGAGAGTTCTTTTTCTATTACAAAAGATAAAGTACAAGCTATACAATTTCAACAATCTATTTTAAAGAGAATGTTTGGTTTAGTTGAAGTGAAATTAGTGAGTGCTGGCGGTGTAGGGGAAGAGAAATTGGAAAGCAATTCATTATTTCCATATCTATCCGTAAACGAAGCTACTCAATTAGTTGAAAAGTTACTTCCGAAATTTCATATTCCGCAGAAAGAGAATCGATTACCTCCCAAAGCTCTTTTTGTTCGATATATAAGGCCTCCATATATCTGGTTTATCATTAGCCTAGGAATTTTTATTTTTAAGCGAGAGTGGTTATTTTTATCCCTTATTTTATTTATCATTATTTACATTGCACGGTATATGGATTACCGAAATACTCGTTACGAGGTGGAGCATGATTTTATAAAAATAAGAACAGGCGCTTTAACTCTTTCTTCCTTTGTAACGAGACGTGTCAAAATCCAAGAAATTGAAGTAACAAATAGTATGCTTCAGCGGAAGATGAATGTAGCAAGTATTCAATTTTCAAATAGAGCAAAACCTACGGAAATATCTGTATTAAAGGATATACCAAAGGAATTTGCTTCCACATTTGCGAATTGGTATAAAAAAAGAACAAGGGAAGTTCAATAAAGAAAACTTCCTTCAGTTGAGACTTTCTTCACCGCCCACGGATATAAACTCCAAGATGATCTATTCACATAGGTCGTCTTTTTTTGTTTTTTGGAGCTATCGCCAACTGTTTTGTCATGTTTAGCGGAAGTTTAATCAAATTAGTGTAAGGTTCTAAAATCATCAACCGAATAAATAAAAATTATACTATTGACAATTTATAGGCATACTTATAGAATTAATTGAAAATGATTATCATTATTAATTAAAAACGTTTTCATCATACTATTTATCAAAAGGAGAAAATCACTTTGAAAAAGCTATTTATACCAATTCTATTTTTGTTTGTACTCATTGTTAGTGCTTGTGGAAATAATGAGACAGAAAACGAAGAAAATACAACTAAGACAGAGGTAGAATCAGAAACATTTACTTACCAATCAGAAACTGGACCTGTTGAGGTTCCTAAAGACCCACAACGAATAATTGCTCTTACTAACGGACCAAATGTCTTGGCTTTAGATGCTAACATCGTTGGAATTGATGAATGGACTAATATGAATCCCCTTTTTGAAGAAAGATTAGGGGGAGTAGAAATCGTAACAGAGGACAACCTGGAGAAAATCATCGAACTAGAACCAGACCTAATCATAGCTGGATCTTATATGAAAAATATAGATAAACTAAATGAAATTGCTCCTACTGTAGTTTATACATGGGGGAAACTGGACTATTTAACGCAGCAAATTGAAATTGGAAAACTCCTAAATAAGGAGAAGGAAGCAATAGAATGGGTAAATGATTTTAAAGAGCGTGCCGAATCCACTGGAGAGGCTATTCGAGCAAAAATTGGTGAAGACGCAACCGTTTCTGTAATAGAAAGCGGAGATAAAGAGTTTTATGTATTCGGAAATAATTATGCACGCGGAACAGAAATATTGTATCAAGCAATGAACTTGAAAATGCCTAATAAAGTACAGGAACTAGCGCTTGAATCAGGTATCTATACCTTTTCCTCGGAAATGCTTCCAGAGTTTGCTGGAGATTACGTAATTTTAAGTAAAAACCCTGATGTTGATAATTCCTTTATGGACACGGAGTTATGGAAAAACATACCTGCCGTTAAAGACAATCATATATATGAAATAAACACTAAAGCATCTACCTACAGTGATCCAATAACTCTAGATTATCTTCTGGAAATTTTCGAAGAATCATTTCTTAGTAATTAGTAAGCAGGAAAGAAAGAATTTTTATAAGATGCTGGGACAGAACCGCAAAACAGCATGTTTCTCTGTGAGAAACATGCTGTTTTTTTGCTGTGCACAAAATTGATTTCCATTCCAGGGACGCTTTCCACGCTATTCCCGTAGGAGTCGGCCCTCCATTTCAATCAATTTTATAAAATATCCATTATTTAGTAAAGGTTTCTACTTATCCAATAAAACTTCTACCCCAGCCTCTTTTATATAAAAAGACCCTCTTATGTCCAACTTTTAACAACTTAATATGGAAATAGCAGTGCTTCATTTATCTGCAAGTTTTTTAAAATCATTCCCGGTTGGATTCTGGAAAAGGTGAATTCCAAACTCCGGTGCTACGGCGAAAAGATGGTCAAAGATATCTGCTTGAACCGTTTCATACACTGCCCATTGTATATCGTTGGTAAATGCATATATTTCTAAAGGTAAACCGTTCTCGGTTGGAGCTAACTGCCTAACCATTAAAGTCATTTCCTGATTGATTCCAGGATGATGTTGAATATAGTTACTAATATACGCTCTAAATACACCAATATTCGTAAGAGCTCTACCATTCACCGGATTGCTTTGATTAATTTTATTTCTCGTATTGTATTCCGCAATTTCCCGTTCCCTATGGATTACATAGTCCGAAAGATAGTGGATATTTTTAAAGTTATTGATCATCTCCTCAGTACAAAATGTAATACTGTTCTTATCGATAAATAATGAACGCTTGATCCGTCGTCCTCCAGAGTTTTGCATCCCACGCCAATTTATAAAAGAATCGGATATTAGAGCATAACTTGGAATCATTGTAATAGTTTTATCAAAGTTTTGCACTTTGACTGTATTAAGGGAAATATCAATAATGTCTCCGTCTGCACCGTACTTTGGCATTTCAATCCAGTCCCCAACCTGAACCATATCATTGGTCGACAACTGAATCCCAGCAACAAGGCCTAATAATGAATCCCTAAAAACCAACATGAATACGGCGGAGAGAGCACCAATTCCACTTAGAAGTATAAGTGGGCTTTCCCCTATAAGGGTTGCGATCAGCAGGATGATCCCAAGCGTTATGATAATAATTTTAACCACCTGAATATACCCTTTAATAGGCTTGGTCCTAGATACTTCATAGGTTTGATAAATATCATTCATTGCATTTAAAGCGCTACTGATAATTACTAACCCCATAATTATTAAATATGCTATTGCAATCTTTTCAATTAACTGTTGAAAGGATTCTGGAAAGGCGGGAGCAAATGCGTAAATAATAATCGCTGGAACTATATGTGATAGCTTATGAAAAACTTTCCTTTCCAAAAGCATATCATCCCATCGGAATTTAGTCTTTTTCACGACTTTAGAGATTATCCTGATTACTACCTTTTTAGTAATAAAATTAGCTACAATACAGATAATCATTATTAAAAGAATCATGATAATAATAGAAAGATATCCGGCTAAGGTAGTGTTCATATCAAATTTTAAAAGTTGGTTATGAATGTAATTCATTTATTTCACCTCATTGTATGTATTATTGTTGGTATCATAGTGTGCTACTCATATTTGTTACAAGTGTAATGAGATAATAACCATTGTATCAGAAAAAATTAATCTTCACTTTCTTCGACACTTAGCGAGGGAAAATTCTAAGATATGAACAAATATAACGATAGATTGAAGAAATAACTAAGGGGAATCGAGATCGGATCAATAGTGGAAGTATACTTCATATTAAATATAGAATAGCGTATGACAAAACAATAGAATCTGGAAGCCGTGGAATTGGGAGAAAGACTTGAGGAGTGTAGATTCATGTCAGTTTTTGTATTAATGAAAATCGGTCCTGTGTAAGAAACAATCAAGAATGTTTAAATCATCATGTTTGTTTCTTGAACAGGGTTATTTTGTAAGGAGATTTTTTAATCATATTATTCAATAGAAGTTGCAATTTCCAAAGCAATCATTGGATCTTTTACTTCGTCTATCATATAAACTATATTTTCCTTTTGCCAAGTAATTCGATTATCTAATTGATACACGTCAATGTGAGCGAATCCGTTTGGTTTAGGAATAGGTAATGTATGACTTTCTAAAAATTCAGTAGCTTCTTTTGCAAGCTTTTCTCCACTTTCTCCTTCTGAAGTATGTGTGTGTGCACCGATTGCCCAACGACCTTCATTCCAACTTGTCCACATGGAACCAGCCCCAGCATCCTGATATCCGGTGATGTTATAGCCAAGATCAATTGTTTGTCCTCCCAGCTCACTAAAGTTTTCAAAAGCTACTTGTTCACTTGCTTCCTGCACACTCTCATACTTTTGTGCATTAATACGAGCTATAATTTGGCCATTTTCTAAACTTTCATGATTAATAGCAACCGGATTAACGCTTTCGTAAAAAACAACTTCATAATAACTTTCATCTGATTTAGTCGTTGCGGTTAAATGCTTTCCATTTTCTAATGGTAATTCACTTGGAAGAAGTTTAGTTAAATCCGTTTTCAAGTCTGTTTTTACTGCTTCTATTACTTCTGCTTGTGTCATAGCTGGTTTAGTTTGATTGGCTCCCTTTTCTGTTGGGAGGTTTTGGCCCGACTGTACTCCAGGATTCTGTTCTTTACTATCGTTGGTAATTTTTTTTTCGTCATCGCTAGTGGAACAGGCACTAAGCAAACTTATTATTAGGATCGAGATAAAAATTCGTGTAAAAGATTTCATCTGAATCTTCCTTTCTCTGTATGTTTAATTTTTCCCCACCCTCAAAAAAGTAAACTCGCTTTGTTAGTGAAGGTTGCCAGGTTTTAATATAAAACCTCCCTTTTTTTCACTTATGGTCTACAAATGACTTCGATATGTTAGGTGTGATATGAAATGGTATGCTTAGTAAAAAGTAGATAAAAAGGTGGTGGAAATATGGAAAAGTCAATTCACATTTTAGTAGTGGAAGATGATAATGATATAAATGAATTATTATGTAATATTGTTAGAAAAAATGGTTATATCCCACAGGCTGCCTATTCAGGTACGGAAGCTATGCTATATATCAAAAACAGGGAATGGGATATGCTATTACTAGATTTAATGCTCCCAGGAATGACGGGAGAGGAAATTTTAGAAAATATAAGTGAACAAACGACTTGCCCAATCATTATTATTTCTGCAAAGTTAGCACAACAAACGAAAATTGATGCATTGCGAACAGGAGCGGATGATTATATAACAAAACCTTTTGATATTGGAGAGGTATCTGCAAGAATTGATTCGCATTTGCGAAGATATCAAAAGATGGGTAATATATCAAAAAAGAAAGAACTTCGTTATAAAGACTTAACTATCGATACAGAGGCGAAATTAGTACAAGTGAATAACCAAATGCTCAATCTAACAGCTCGTGAATACGCTATTTTAAAGCTATTATTATCTTCACCCAAAAAGGTTTTCACGAAGGCAAATGTATTTGAAAGTGTGTGGAAAGAAGAATTCCACGGAGATGATAACACGATTAATGTACATATAAGTAATGTTCGAAACAAGCTAGCGAAGGCCAATCCGAAAGAGGAATATATCGAAACGATTTGGGGTATGGGGTACCGATTGAAAACTTAAGGTTTTCTTAAGAAACGCCTTAAGCCTTTCTTATGTTTTCCTTTTTATACTAAAAAGTATCACATAGAGGAGGCGGGAAATATGGGCGATTATGTTTTGAAAACAAACCAATTATCAAAACAATATAAACATCAACTTGCGTTAAGTAAAGTCAGTCTATCCATAAAAAAAGGATCCATCTATGGCTTTATTGGACAAAATGGAGCTGGTAAATCAACACTTATTCGTACAGTCACAGGTTTAGCTATCCCATCAACAGGGACAATTGAATTATTTGGGGAGAGCAATGAACAGCATCTAATTGAGGCTAGAAAGCGAATTGGGACAATTATCGAAGGTCCTGCATTGTATCCACAAATGACGGCTAAAGAAAACTTGGAAGCACATCGATTGTTAAAAGGAATTCCAGGTAATGAGTGTGTCGAGAAAACACTTGCATTAGTTGGACTAAAAGATACTGGGAAAAAGAAAGCAAAAAATTTTTCGTTAGGTATGAAACAACGGCTTGGACTTGGTATTGCATTACTTGGAGACCCAGAGTTTTTAATTTTGGATGAACCGATAAATGGACTGGATCCCATGGGAGTAGTAGAAATACGAGAGTTATTGAAAAGACTGAATCGTGAATATGGCATAACTATTTTAATTTCCAGCCATATTTTAAGTGAACTTCATTTGTTAGCGACACACTACGGAATTATTCATAAAGGCGAGTTAATAGAGCAATTAACAGTAGAAGAGCTAAACAACAAATGCCAGCAGTATTTGCATATTAAAGTAGATAATGGGCAAAGAGCAGCCGCATTGTTGGAAAACAAACTAGCGACATCAAAATTTGAAGTGATGCCGGATGAAACGATTAAACTATTTGATTATCTAAATACCCCTGGGAAAGTTTCCACATTCCTTGCGAGTGAAGGTTTGATTATCGAACAATTCATGCCAATGGGGGAGGATTTGGAAACGTACTTTATGAATCGAATCGGGGGTGCCGAGTATGAATAATTTAGTGAAATCTGAATTATTTAAGTTGAGGAAAGATCGATCTTTTTGGACATTGGTTATTGGATTAGTTTTGGTAGCGACTTTATACCCATTTCTTATCTTTTACGATGATAGTACTGCCGATGTCTCTGTGAAAGAGCTATTTGCATATACAGCTCTTGGGGGAAATAATTACATTGTAAAACTTGTTCCTTGTATTCTTGCAGGTTTCTTCATTTCCAGTGAATACTCAAATGGTACGATGAAAATAATGGGCTCTTCCGGTAATAGCAGGATTCGTATCTATTTTTCGAAACTTCTCGTTTTTACACTTGGAGCCGTAATTATTTCGTTAGTATTCCCAATTGTTCTGACGGGAGTCGGAGCAATCTTTGCAGGATTTAATGATATGCCTGGATTAGGCTATATGGTACGAGCGAGTGGTCTAACTGTTCTGTATGCAGCTGCGTTCGCTTCGATTATGGCTTTAGTTTCCATTATTTTCACGGATAGCGGTAAGACGATTGGTTTTCTCATCCTATTTTTCATCTTGTTTGATAGTATTTTTTATGCATTAAGTCAAAAGTTTTCTTTCATTGAACTGACTTTTAATAATTCGGCATTCAAGCTTTTTATGGATATCGGTAAATTTAACCTGTCCAATAGTGAACTTTTCAAATTAGCGATAGTACCAATATTAACCTATATTGCATTGGCAATTGTAGGTAGTCTCGTGTTCCACAAGAAAGAAATAAAATAATTTAGAAAAGCGGGTGGGCAGTATGCTGTATATAACAACTCTTTGTATAATAATAGTGCTATTATTGTTCACTCGCCTTTTTTTCGTCAAAAAAGAGATCCAAAGTATGACTAATCAGCTTAAGCAAAAAAATAGGAAAATTAATCTTTCTTTTTTTGATAAAGATTTAGAAAAGTTAGCAAAGGAGATTAACGAACAAATTGATTTAACGAATACGGCCAGTGCTGAAAAAAAGCGAACTGAAAACGAGTTGAAGCAAGCGATTGCCAACATTTCGCATGATATACGCACACCGATGACATCCATTTTAGGGTATGTTCAATTTTTAGAATTGGAAGAAATAACGTCTAAGGAAAGAGCCGGTTATACAGCGATTGTGAAAAATGGAGCACTGCGACTTAAAGCTTTACTTGAAGACTTTTTCGAATTGTCGATTGTGGAATCCACTGAATATCCTTTAAGAATAGAACGTGTAACGTTGAACAATTTAGTTTTAGAAGTGTTAGTAGGGTTTTATGAAGAATTTCATCAAAAAGGGTTAGAGCCAATTGTCCAGATTCTTGAACAGGACATTCAGATAACTGCAGACGTTTCAGCAGTGAAGCGGGTCATTGAAAACTTACTTATCAATACGATTAGGCATTCACAAGGAAATGTAATTTTATGTTTGGAGCAGCATGATAAACTTGTTCAGCTTACAATCAGTAATCCCGCACCCCTGTTACAGGAAATTGACGTTGCTCATCTGTTTGACCGCTTTTACAAAGTGGATCAAACGAGAACCGGCAAAGGTACGGGACTTGGGCTTTCTATTGCAAAAAGCTTGATGATGAAAATGAATGGCAGTTTAACAGGTGAACTAAAAGAGGGGCAATTGATCATGACATGTGCATGGAAAATCTGAAATACGAATCTACCCTGCGTTAGAAACATTAATAGCTTCTACACTTTCCTATTTGTTCTTGTTCGCCTATTGCACAACAAATGGGGAGTATACATATCATGGGAAGAATGTGCTTAAACACATTACAATTGCAAAAAAGGCAGGTCAAGTTATGGATTCTTCAATCGATTACACCTCACCGTCCACACAGTTCACTTTTGATGTAAATAAAAGCCCCTTCTTTAAAAAAGATAATTATAACTTTATGAATATTTTAGGAGTCCAACAACTAAATACATTGGATAATATATCTTTACTTGATATTTTTCTCAGCACCAACAATAATATAGAGCCACATTATCACCCAAATGCAGCAGAATTGGTTTACTGTATTTCCGGAGAACTAGCTGTTTCTATACTCAATCCATTTACAAAGCAATATCAACATTACACGATTACACCAGGTCAAGTGACAAATATCCCACAAGGTTGGTGGCATTATCAAATGGCTACCGAAGATCGAACGCATATTATAGCTATATTCAATGCTTCCACGCCTGAAGTAATTCTTGGTTCAGATATTTTAAAATTGACACCTTCGAATATTATGGCGCATACCTATTGTATGAACGAAAACGAGTGGAAAAAAGCGATAGCTCCAGTTATGCCATCCACATATATTGGTCCACCAAAAAACTGCAACAAAACTAGAACAGATAATCCGCAATACTATCCAAATCATTTCATCAATCAAAGCTATCCAATGCAGTAATACAACCTATATGAGTGAAAGGCACCAGTTTCTAAAACAATTCTGTATTGTATTAGAAACTGGTGCCTTTTTTTAGACATGGCTAAAGGGAACAAAGGTTGTCCATTAAAAAAACAACATATATGTATTATCTTCCAAAACAGGTTTCAATTAGATAGGATGAAAAAGAATTAGTCTAGTTATATTCTTTTAGTAGGCGAAGTAATAGGCAGGGAATACTTTTTATGGAATTTCATGTGAATAAGGGAGAAAGGGATGTTGTGAAATCGAAAGCTCGTTACAATACCTAATTACTTGCGAAAACCTCAGTTATTAATTATTAAGTAATGCTAAAGCCTTGGAGTTTTCTCTATACGTTTTACTGATGATATAATATGCTACATTAGTAAAGAGTATCAGCTATTCACGCATGGAGGATTTCAAATGATTGAAGTAATAACGGTAGTTAATATGTTAGTGGAAGTAAAAAATACGAAAGATTATGAAAAAAAAGTAGAAAAGATTTTGCGATCCAAGACTCGGTCTATTCAATATATAGAGACGATTAGTATGTCTGAACCAAATGAAAAACTGATCGTAAGTGCTTTGGTGAAGTATAGAGTGCTCATAGAAGAAAGAATGGAAAACAAGTTTTTAGATGATTATGTGGGTCTCGTTCTCCCGATGTTTTATAATCGTTTTAAAGCGATGCCAGTAAGCAACCAAATTTATAAAATTTCGAGGATCAAAAAAGAATATGGTGCTCGGCGTTAATATTTTTTGGCACATAGGGAACCTAAGAAGTTCTGAATAGTAAACACTAGCACTAACCATAATATAAGTTCTTAGCACTTATCAACTCATAACAAGTTCCTTCTCAGTTTCCTTTGTTTCTACCGGTTCTAGAAAAGTAGGTGATAAGGAAGGAAATGTAAATATAAATGTCGTTCCTTCTCCAATTTCACTTTCTACATGAATTGTACCATTCATAGCACGTACGATACTATACACTACCATAATGCCGAGGCCTGTCCCCTTGTCTCCTTTTGTTGAATAATAAGGCTCACCTAGACGGGTCACTTGTTCAAGTGTCATACCTGAACCAGTATCTTTAATGAGAATGCTTACAGTTGTTGGCGTGCTCTTTGTTTCAACCGTTAATATTCCTCCCTTTGGCATTGCTTCTATTGCATTTTTCATGATATTTACTAAGCATTGATGAAATTTTTGTTTGTCTCCTTCAATCTCCTCTCCCGGTGAAAACATAGAAACTATTTTGACTGAATTTCGCTTTGCTGATGGTTGTAGCAATTGAACTACTTGTTCTAGTTCTTCCTGAAGAAGCAGGGGTTCGATCGATTTAATTTCAGGATTAGAGAAATTCAAATAATCTTGAATGACTCTTTCAGCAGATTTCAGCTCGTTTTTAATAATGGAGAGGTATTGTGTATGGTTCTCTCTTGAAATAGAATCATTTTGTAAAAGTTGAACAAAACCAATCGCTGTTGTCAACGGGTTGCGAATTTCATGACTAATAGCTGCACCCATTTGTTCAACAGCCTCTAACCTTTTGGATTTCATAGTGCGTTGGCGCAATTGAATGGCCATAGTAATCCCTTCAATAATATAGGAAATGATTCCAACCGCGATTGGTTGAATGACTAAATAGGCTAACCAAACTTCGGTAGAATTGTGGGGCAAGTGCCATACTCCCGTTGTAAAAGTTTGGACAAAACTGAATAGAAATGCTACGCCTACCGAAAAAAGAACACGCTGGTTGGGAGAGCGTTTTTTAAACCATGGAGAGATTCGCCAAAAAAGAATAGCAAGCCCTCCATAATACATGATGGTCATCCAAAAACCATAATCAATTCCAAAAAAACCTCTTACGATTATAATGAATGCAGCCAAAAAAGGACCTAAACCCAAATATAAACTTCCAACAATGAACGGAATCTTCCGTAAATCAAATACGATATTAATGCCTTCTATTTGAAAGGTAAACATAAAACAGACTACTATACTAACAATAAAATAGGTGATGGCAATAAATTGAAGAGACCTATACTCTTTCGTTTTCTCTGCCCATAATACTCCAAAAAATAGTAATACTATTAACAAGGATAAGTTGAAAAAGAAATATACTATTAATTCCAAGATACTATCCCTCCAATACTATTTAATACAAAGAGTATTCATCTTTTCTGTACTTTAGTTTTATGAAGCTTAAAATGAAATTGAGAAATTGTACCTTTTCCGATTTCACTTTGAACTTCAATTGTCCCTCTCATTGCACGTAGTATGCTATAAGCAACCATCATGTTGAGACCAGTTCCTGTAGGTCCTTTTGTAGAATAATGTGGTTCTCCTAAGCGATTAATTTGTTCATTACTCAAAACTGTTTCTTTATCTTGTATTGCAATAATTATTTTGGACTGGGTAGCGGTAGTTTTAATGACTAATGTGCCACCTTGAAGCATAGATTCGATGGAACTTTTTATAATATTTATAAAGCATTGATGGAATTTTGATTGGTCTCCTTGTATCATTCCATTGGAAGAAAAATCAGTAGTAACCTTTACAGAATGATAATTAGCCAGAGGCTGAAGTAATTTTATAATATGCGTTAATTCTTTCTGAATATCTAGTTCTTCTGTTGATTCAATAATTGGTTTAGAAAAGGTTAAGTAATCTTGTATGATACTTTCTGCTGAATCTAGTTCATCTTTTATGATAGACAGATATTTTGTTCTTTTATCTTTATCAAGGGAACCTTGGTCGAGGAGTTCAATAAATCCAATTGCTGTAGTTAATGGATTTCTAATTTCATGAGATATTGCAGCCCCCATTTGTTCGACTGCAGCCAGCTTTTCCTCGATTATTAGCTGTTGTTGCAACTGTTGAATCTTTTCTCTTACTTCAATGACGTAAGATAACATGGCAACCCCAAGTGGTGGGACTACTACGTAGGCGATGAACATGTCTAGCAATTGGTCAGGAGATACTATGTTTAATGCTAAGGTGAATAGGATGCCAATACTTATGAGTAAAGTAATACCGGTAGAAAAAAGTATTCGTATATTAGAAGTGAGTTTTAAAAACCAAGGAGAAATATACCATATAAAAAAACTAAACACGCTATAAAATGCAACTGCTATAAAGAATCCAACATCTATTCCATGGAATGCACGAAAGAAAATAACTAAAAATCCTAGTATAGGACTGAACCTCAAATAGAGTCCGCCCAATAAAAAAGGAATTATCCTCAAATCTAAAACATACTCACTTTGTATGGGATAAGAAAATAGAGAACAAAGTATTAACGAAAAAACAAAATAAAATAAGCCTGCTCGCTTGTGTAAATGGATACTACCGGCTCTCTTATTTAATAGAAAAAAAATAAAAAATAAAATCATTAATAAGGAAAGATTAAATAGAAAATGCATCGTAATAATTCCCAATATATACCTCTTCTAATAATTTATATAAATTTATAGTAACGAAAGAATGCGGAATATACAATACTTTTCTATTGAATATTCAGAAGATTCATGATGATTTTTGTTTGAAATTGGTAGAAAGGTTTGAAGTCATAGTCATCAACGGTAAATCCACTGACAAAACAGGTGAAATAGTGGGCAAATTTGCTAAAAGTTACAGTTTTATAAAAACGATTCATATGGTGGTCCCATATTTTTATGCTAACCGTGAAAGGTACTTTTACTACTAAGAAATTAGTAGATTAGCCTTTAGTTCTACTACTATCCTCTTAATTATTTGATAATTCAAATTTCTCGTTGACCTAACACGTACGCTTCGGTATGTTATTTTAAGGAGGATTATTCCGGGATTTTATATTTTTCCGGAGGTTATTACCTTCAAAATCTTTATCTTTATGAAATCTACTATATATAATGGAGGTGGAAAATGATCTTTGTAGGTTGACCAAAGTCACAATACTATAATAAGGGAGTGAAAGTTTTGAAAATCAGAAAGTTTTTTAGTGTTTTTCTAGCTTTACTATTAATTGTTTCTTTGTTCCCGATCTCTTCACTAGCTGAAACGAACAATGAAGATTTGATTGAGGTTGAGGCTGCTCCATTAGACCCTTCCATGAGTCCAGTGGGAGAAATGCATAAGATAAATTATATTAATCAAAGCATTGATGGTAAAGCAGATTTTATCATGCTTTATACATCTGAGTATGCGAAAGAGATTTTAGTGAAAAAGTTTTGGGTAGCCGTTCAAGTCGATGCAAACAATACGGTTACAAAGGTAGTCGGTCAATCATTAAATGGTGCGCCACCTGTTTGGGAGGATGAACAATCTATAGCAATACCTGAAGGGGGATATGTTCTTCTAGCACAAGACGACTCTTGGGCTACGAAAGACTTCCGTAAATTCTTAGCTATCAATTTTAAGGAAGGCGATGTTATTAAGTTAAGAAAAAATGGGAATGTGGTTCCAATTACAGAATTTATGACAGGTAATGGATTGAACGCAAGAATCAATTTACAAAACGAGTTAATGTATTCGGTTACGGAACCGCAAGCTAATATCTCTGGTTCTATCCAAAACTTTGAAAGTGATAAAAACTATAAATTGCTAGTGAATAAACAGGAGGTAGAACTTCAAGAAGATGGTTCCTTCGAATATACGTACGAACTAACATCAAGGACCAATTACATCGATGTAGAAATTTACAAGAATGAGATTTTACATGATAAAAAATCGTTAGTTGTTTACTATCAAGACTCCCCGGCTGAAAAAAAAGAAGTCTTTCTCTGGGTTGATCAAGCATCAAACGCAAGAAGATTCCAATCCAGTGAGGATGTTCTTAACATGCTCATTGAAGCCAAAGATGCAGGTGTTACAGCTGTGATGTTTGATGTGAAGGGCGTTGAAGGTTTCGTATCCTATCAAAAGAACGATCTAACAAATCGTCCATATGTAAGTGAAATGATAGCAGATAGTAGAAGTGGCTCAAACCCAGATTTAGATTTATTAGAAGTATTTATCGAACATGGTCATCAATTAGGGTTAGAGGTTCATGCTGCATTTAACGTATTTGCGGAAGGTTCTATTGCCTTTGATGAATTTGCAATATTAAATGACCATCCAGAGTGGGAAGAGAAGGTTTATCGATCTGAAGATAACGGAGAAATTTTACCATTAAGAGAGAGTGCATATGGTAAAAAAGGTGCTTTAGTAGCTTTTGTTAACCCTTCTAACCCTGAGGTTCGAGACTATCAATTAAAAACGTTTGAAGAAGTAATGAAAAACTATGATGTTGACGGTATCTCATTGGACCGTGGGAGATATGACAACTATTTCGCTGATTTTAGTGATCAATCTAGAACACAATTTGAAGATTTTCTTGCTGAAAGAGGAAAAACATTAACGAATTGGCCAGAGGATGTCTTTTATTATGAAGGAAGTAATCGTGTAGATGGCCCACTTATCAATGAATGGTTTACATTTAGATCTAGCGTAATTAATAGTTTCGTAGAAGAATCAAGGGAATTAGTTGACCAATACAATATAAGTGATAATCGTGATATTGAGTTATCTGCATATGTTGGCTCTTGGTTTGAATCTTATTATCTAAACGGTGTAAACTGGTCTAGTCCAACCTTTACCTATGATTCACGATTGCAATTCCCGCAAGAAAGTTTGTATGGGGAAGATTACCAGCAGGCAGCTTATTCTGATAAGTTAGATTTCCTAATGATTGGTACTTATCAAACTACAGCACAGGAAATCAATAAATATATTACACTTGGAAATATCCTAACAGATGGACAAGTACCTCTTTATGCAAGTATGGCTTTAGCAAATTTACAAGATCCATCCTTACAAAGAGAAGCCTTCCAAGCAGGGCTTAATAATACAAGTGGACTCATGCTTTTTGACTATTCACAAGCAAACTTCCCTGTCATCAAGGCTTCTATAGCGGACGAGGAATATGTGAAGGATTATGTACTAGGAATCAGTAATCCATCTGAACCAGATAATCCATTTGTTGGAGACTTCTTAAATATCAATCGTAATGAAGATAACTTAAATGTGTACTCTAACACATTTGGACTTTCTACGGCTACCAATAAATGGGGAGTCGAGGCAGTTGTGGATGCCAACGGTGAAGTCGTTAAGATGGTGAATAAGAAACAAGCGATGAACTGGAGCTGGAACGTGGTAGAAGATAACAATAGCCTAATTCCAGAGGGTGGCTTCGTCATTTCAGCACTTGATAGTTCCGGCATCCGTGAAAGAAGAGTTCTTGTTGGTACTAACTTTGATATTGGGGATAAGGTTCGTTCCGCTATTGTGAAAGGTTTCTTGAACTATGAAGGGAAAACATTCTCTACTGTTGGTTTCGAATATCAAGGTATAGTACAAGTAGTGGGGCCGGGTAATGCTGAAGTATCTGTGAATGGTTTAGCAGCGCCGATACAATCAAATGGTGAATTCTCTGCACAGCTTTCACTTCAGCCTGGTGAAAATCAGATTGAAATCGTCGTTTCTGTTGATGGTTTTAAAACACATCAACAAGTGGTAACCGTTTTTGCTGAAGAACCAACTCTAGAACAAGTTATCGAGTTTGTCGAAAAGGCTTCTTTCACTAACAAGGGTATTCAACAAGCGGTACTTGCCAGATTAGTAGGTGCACAAAAAGATTTTGCTTCAGCAGAAGAGCTTAACGAGAAAGGATTAGTTGATCAAGCAGAAGAAGCAAGATTAACAGGAATTCAAAAACTAGAAGAACTTCAAAGTTTTGTTCAAAAGCATGCAGGCAAGCATATCCCTGTCGAAGTGGCCGAAGAGCTAGTCTCGTATATTGAAATATTTACCCTAGCCTAAGTAGATTCTGAAAATGCAACATGAGAAAGCATAAAGTGGGATGGAGGGCAGCTCCATCCCACTTTTTTGGTGGACAGAGAATCTTTCCCTCTGACCCACCTTACTATTGGTTTCACTTAAATTTCTGGCACAAAGTATATTACGGAAGGACCAGATGCGCCGCCTGGAAGACTCGTGACAAAATCGTATTGATTTCCGTTTGCTCCGATTTTTTCAGACGCAAACTTCCATGCATTTACATAGCTAAGAAAACCGGTAGTGTTAAGTTTACCGTTCCATTGCATAGCAAAATGACCAAATCCACCTGCAGGGTTATCATAGATGGAGAGTTGCTGTGGACTTTGTAAACTATTTTCCACGTTAACGTCTAAATTATATAAAACACCATAGTTCCCATTGTTGGTCACTGGTATGTTTCCATCGACTACACTAATACCTTCTTCGTATTCTCCCGGTAATTTATCGCTCCATTGACCAGAGGCCGCAGATGAAAGTCGAATATAGGCATTTCCTAATGCGGTATCATACGTGATTATACCTTCACGATCAAAATGTGGAAAACTTCCGCGAACATGTGAGTCAGGCGGCAAGATTTCAACAGAAAGTGGGTCAGCCGGCCGTTCTGCATAGTTAAGTGTGGTTGCAGTGACCGTGGCCTGCTGGTGACTGTGTTTCGTATAAACAACATATTGGGCAATCCCACTTACTGTTTCTCCGTCGTCTGCATTTGTTTCCAGGTAATAGCTTTCACCAGGCTGCAAGGTTTTAATGTATTTTTTTTTAGCCTTTTCTTCTAGGAATTGTACTAACGCTTCTTTGCCAGCTACGTCAGGATAAATACTAACTGAAGCTCCAACTCCTTTAGAATATAGCATCACTGGTTCATCCGAAGTATTCGTTAGGGCTAGGCTGACGCTTCGATTCTCTCCACTAACATTTTGATGATGCCAAAATACACGGAATTCACCTGTAGCGGTGTCGCGATAAAACGCACCATTGTCGGAGTATGTTTCTGGTGAATCACTTAGTATCAGTTTTCCTCCTGTTTGTTTTAATTCTGGTTTTTCTAGATGAACTGCAGGCTTAAGGGTTTCAATTGGTACATAATTTTCATTGGCATATGACTGGTTTGGCAGAAGAAATGCCAATAGAACAGTACCTAAAACTAAAGCAGACTTCATTTTCATTCCTTTTCCTCCTCTCAATTTTATTGAAATCCCAATAATGACTGTCAAATTTTCTTAAGAGGTTGAGATGGGAATTCAATATTTATAATATTCTATATTTATTGAATTTTTCCTCCTTTTTATCAAAAAAAGGGGGATAGATTTTCTTTTTTTAGTGATTGATAGAAAAGGCACTTACAAATGTAGAAAAATGGTGAGTCGAGAAGCTTTCCTTGTGAACACCAAAAACTTGCTCAGAGCATTGACGAATCGAGAGGGATTTTGTATTCTGTAATTGGAGGATAAATCCTCTTTTTATATAAATGGAGGAATATTTCTTCAAAACGATTTCAGAACCAATATAAAGGAGAATTTTTATGCCAAAGACTGAGAAAGTGAACCCTCTTTTAATTATTAAATCAGTTTATAATTCGCTTACGAAAACAGAGCAAAAGGTAGCCGATTATATTATGGTCAATCATGCGGAAGCTGTGTATTCCTCTGTAACTGATTTAGCGGAAGTGGTTGGGGTTGGTGAAACAACCGTATTGCGTTTTTGTAGAAAATTAGGATATAGAGGATTTCAAGAATTTAAATTAGCAATTGCACAAAATCTAATGGAAGTTGACGAACAAGTTTATGGGAAAATTGAGGAACAAGATTCAGTTGATATAGTCGCGAAAAAGATAGCTACTCAAAATGTAAGTGCTCTAAATGATACTGTGACATTACTCCGAGAGAGTACTTTGCAGGCTGCGGTAGACAAGATTAACAGTGCAAAGAAGATCTACTTCTTTGGTGTGGGCTCATCTGGAATTACGGCATTGGATGGCAAACATAGATTAATGAGACTGGGCTATAATACGGAACATGTTTCTGATTCACATATCATGTCAATGACTGCTTCGTTATTAGGTGAAGAGGATTTAATTATTGCTATCTCTTCATCAGGGAGTACAAAGGACGTTGTGGATGCAATTGAAATTGCGAAGGAAAACAATGCTTGTATTATTTGTATAACAAATCAAGCTAGATCACCTATTACAAAGTATGCAGATTTAATTCTTCTGGCTGCAAATAAGGAATCGCCATTTGAAGGTGGAATTTTTTCTTCCAAGATTGCTCAGCTTTTACTATTAGATGTTCTGGCAACGAATGCTGCTCTTTGCAACAAAGAACAAGCGTCCAAAGCAATAAAAAGTACAGCAGAATCAGTTCTTGATAAATTGTACTAACAAACTAATAGAAAAAAGGTGAAAATCATGATTTCTTCAAATAATAAACTATTTGAAGTTCTTGAATATATAGTGGATTTGGTTCTATTAAACTTTTTATTCATAATATGCTCACTTCCATTAGTAACTGCTTACCCTGCCTTTGTAGCATTGGTAGGAACTATTAAAGATATGTCTGAAGATAAACCAATACCAGCTTGGAAACAATTTTTTAAGCTCTTTTATGATTATCTTAAAAAAGGAATTAAAATTTGGCTGGTTCTTCTATTTGTTTCAGTCGTCATAATTGGGGACATTATGGCTGCTATTTATTTGCCAAATACATTACAGAATATTCTTCTGCCCTTTAATATAATTGCAACTCTTTTATTCTTAGGGGTATTTAGCAATCTTACAAAACTATTTATTTTGGGTGAACATCGTATTAAAACATTATTTATTCGTAGTTTTTTTCTATTCATTAGACAACCTCTAAAGCCCTTGCTTATCATTTTTATCAATGCAATTATTGTCATACTATCAGTCTATCTTAGGTTTGTTCCGTTTATTATTACTCTCAGTTTTCTTGCATTTACCTATTATTATCTTATGTTCGCTAGGGATCATGAACTAGAAAATAGTTAGACTAGAATGAAAAATGGAGATTTTTTTTAAAATAAAATAAAAAGGTGGATTTAATCTCCATAAAATGATACATTTCTAATAGAGAGTTAATTCTCTAATGAAAGCGCTTTGTGAAAACGTTTTCTTTTTCTGTTTGGGAGAACGGAGAAAAGTACTAGATTAAACAAAAAAACAAAAAACATTAGTGGGGGGAATTGCAATGAGTAAAGGTTTCAAAAAAGTACTATCTTTAGCTATGGTGTTTTTACTTGTTTTAGGTGTCCTAGCTGCATGTAGCTCTGAAGGTTCTGGCTCGGATGCAGGTAAAGACGAAAAAACAACAGTAGAATTTTGGACAATTTCGCTTCAACCAACATTTAATGATTATTTCAATGACCTTATTGCAAAATACGAAGAAGAGAATCCGGGTGTAAAAATTGACTGGAAAGACTTCCCGTATGATGCGGTTCAGAACAAATTAATGACAAGTATTGCAAGTAAAAAAGCTCCTGACGTAGTTAACTTAAATACTGTCATGGCAAACCAAATGGCTTCAAAAGGTGCTTTAGTTGATTTCAACCAACAATTAACAGACGAGCAAAAAGGAATTTATTTTGACGGAATTTATAATTCGACTTTGCAGGGTGAAGGAGCATATGCACTTCCATGGTATACAGGTATCCCGGTTCTTTATATCAATAAGTCATTGGCGGAAAAAGCAGGTATTGATGTAAATAATCCTCCACAAACAAAAGAAGATCTAGCAAACTGGGGTAAACAAATTACAGACAAAACAGATTCTTTTGGATACGTATTCACTATGGAAACTCGCTCTATCCTTGAAGAGGGTTTCAAAATTGTAGAAGGCGATAAAGCGATATTCAATAACGATGAAGTAAAAGAATATATCCAAGGCAATATTGATTTAATCGAAGCTGGTGTTATTCCAAAGGATATTCCAGCATTTGATAAACAAGTTCAATTATTTGGTAGTGAACAAGTAGGTATGATTATCTCAAGTTCTTCGTTTATTAACCAATTAAAAACAGCTTCACCAGATGTATATGAAAATACAATCGCTGTTCCAGCGCCAGTTGGAAAAGCAGGCATTCGTTATACAAATACTATGAATCTAGTTGTTCCTAAGGAATCTAAGAATGTAGATGCTGCAACTGCATTTGCACATTATGTAACAAACGATGCGAATCAATTAGCATTCTCGAAAGCAGCAAATACACTTCCTTCTACTAAAGAAGCTGCGAAGGATGAGCACTTCTATAAAAATGATGGAACATTAGAAGGTCAAGCTTTAACTGCCTCTGTTGAAAGCTTAGACAAAGCAACAGACTTTTACCTTGGTATTGAAAATGCAGGTGACGTAGATAGTGCAATAAATAAACATTTACAAAACATCTACATCAATGATCAAGATCTTGATGCTGAGCTTGAAGAAGCTGAGAAAGAAGTTAATGATATCCTAGCTCGTTAATATATGAAAACAGAATGGGCAGATGAATTTCTGCCCATTTTCGATTAGGAGGAAAAACCCTATGGGAAAGAAAAGAACTGTCGGTTTTAGCAGATTTTCCGAGGTTCAAACTGCATGGCTTTTTATGGCGCCAGGGTTACTATTACTTGCTCTATTTACCTTTTGGCCGATTATTTTCAGTCTACCTTTGGCATTTACGAACTATTCAGTAATAGGTGAAACATCATTCGTAGGACTTGACAACTTTAAACGTGCATTTTCTGATGTTGATTTTATTGCTTCTATTAAAAACTCTCTACTATATATGATTATTGTTCCTTTTATTCAAATTATATCCATTTTAATGGCTATACTAGTGAATCAAAAAATAGCGGGTATTAAGTTTTTTAGGACTGCCTATTATATTCCAGTTGTTACATCAATGGTTGCCGTGGCGATAATCTGGGGTTGGTTAATGAGCTCGAATGGAGTACTTAACTATCTATTAATGTCTGTTGGTTTATTAGATGAAAAGATTAACTGGTTGTCTGATAAAGATACAGCCCTTTGGGCATTAATGTTTATCACCTTATGGAAGGGCCTAGGTTATTATATGATGATCTATCTTGCAGGTCTGCAAGCTGTTCCAACGGATTGTATCGAGGCTGCAAAAATCGATGGTGCTAGTAACTTCCAAATTATTAGAAAAATCATCCTTCCTTTGTTAAAGCCATATATATTCTTCTGTACCTTAATTTCCTTAATGGCAGCTATTCGAGTATTCGATGAAGTCTTCGTCTTAACGTCTGGTGGACCTGGTAATGCTACATTGACAAGTAGTGTGTATATCTACCAGCAAGGATTTGAACAATTTGAATTTGGATATTCTTCCGCACTAGGCTTAATTGTTAGTTTCATTATTATGTTCTTTAGTATTTTCATCTTCGTGTTTAACAAGAAGGGTGGTGTAAATCCATATTAATATGGATAAGCCTATGAAAAATACAAATCAACTAAAAAGAATTATCAGTAAATTCTTTGTTTATGTGTTGTTAATCATATTTGCTATCTTCATGATGGGGCCATTCCTTTGGTTGCTTAGTGTATCTCTCATGCCTGGAAAAAACATTTTTGCATTTCCACCTGCAATACTTCCAACCTTCATTGATTTTAAAAACTATTTGGAAGTATGGGAGTATATGGATTTCCTTAAATATATTTGGAATACGGTTATTATCACATTCTTAGGAGTAACCCTTAGTCTTTTATTCAGTGCTTTAACAGCATATCCGTTAGCTATTTTCAAGTTTAAAGGTAGAAACTTTATTTTCCTGTTGCTCGTCTCAACGATGATTATTCCAGCAGCGGCAGGACTTGTCGTTAACTATTTAACAATTAATTCGATGGGATTAATTAATACTTTTACTGGGGTTGTCCTTCCAACACTTGTTTCTGTATTTAATGTCTTCCTATTCAGACAAGCATTCATGGGAATCCCAACCGATATAAGGGACTCTGGAAAAATGGATGGTGCATCCGAATTTCGAATTTGGGGTCAATTAATGATGCCGATGATTAAACCTGCCGTTGCAGTTGTTGGACTATTTGAATTTATGGCGAACTGGAATAGCTTCCTATGGCCAATTATTGTATTAAATACTGAAAAATACCCATTAGCTTCTGCATTAAGTTTCTTAAATGGACAGTTTTCATACAACTTTGGGTGGATTGCTGCTGGTACGGTAATCTCTGTATTGCCAATCATCTTCGTATTCTTATTTACGCAAAAATACTATATGGAAGGAATTTCAGGAGCAGTTAAAGGATAATGCATCTGAAATGAAAACTGCAAAGAAAAAGGGAGATTTCAAATGTACAAAATTGCTTATATCCCATTAGACGAACGCCCATGCAACTACTCCTTCCCAAACCTTCTTTGGGACAAAGGGACAGGTTCCTCGTCTCAAGGAGAAGTGAATCTCGTAAGACCAGATTTGAGCCTGATGGGGAATAAAAAAGTTCAAGGAAACACTGAAAAGATATGGGAATGGCTGTATGAGGAATCAGTTGATTCAGACGGTCTAATTCTGTCTTTAGATACATTGCTATATGGAGGAATCATTCCTTCCCGATTGCACCATCTAGCATTGGATGATTGCAGGAGTGCACTAGCAAGGCTTTCCCGGATTAAGGAAATAAATCCAGACGTAAAAATATACGCATTCAACTTAATCATGAGATGTCCCAAGTATTCAAGTAGTGACGAAGAACCGGATTATTATGCAGATTGGGGAAGTGAGATTTTTCAATACGGGAAATTGCATCATCTGATTTCATCCAATCTAGCATCTGAAGAAGATCATAAGCAGTACGAAAACCTAAAGCAACAACTGCCACAAGAAATAGTAGATGATTATTTATCTCGCCGGAAAATCAATGTGGAGGTCAATAAGATCGTCCTAGAGTATGTGAATAATGGCTTGATTGATTTCTTGATTATTCCTCAGGATGATTCTGCACCTTACGGATGGACCGCGATTGATCAACAGGAGGTTAGAGGAACAATTGCCTCCCATAATCTTGAGCTAGATGTGTATATGTATCCCGGGGCAGATGAAGTCGGCTGTACGTTGTTGGCGAGAATGATCAACAGCTTTAAAGGTAAGAGACCGTTGGTATATCCAATTTTCTCAAGTACACAAGGTCCGTCTGTCACACCGTTATATGAGGATCGTCCTTTAATGGAAACGCTTAAATATCAAATTTTAGCCGCAGGGGGACTTATCACCTCAAATCGTGCAGAAGCTGACTTTGCATTATTCGTGAATTCCCCGGTAGAGCCGATGATGGAAGCAGCCTACCAAGACAATCTTAGTACAAGATATCAAGTGAATCGAAATCTAATTGATTTTGTGGAACAGCTTGATTTTACAATGAATGAAAGAAGCATCCCATGTGTAGTAGGCGATGTTGCGTTTGCGAATGGTTCAGATTTGGCGTTGCTGAAACTAATGAAAAGAAAAAATCTTCTTTTTAAATTAGCTGGTTACGCTGGCTGGAATACGAGCTCAAATACATTAGGAACATGTATTGCACAAGGAATGATTCACAATATATATGGTAGTACGCAAACCCATACTAATTTTCTAGCATTGCGTTATGTAGAAGATGCAGGATATTGCAGTTCTGTCAGAAAAAATATCACGAATACCATTTTGCTTGAATTAGGTTATGACTATTTCCTAGTTGACGGAAAGAATGGAAAGGTTTCTGAAATAGTTCAGGAGCAATTGAATGTGTTTATTAAGGAAAATCTCATCGATGAAGATAACGAGATACTGATCAAAGAATGTTACATGCCTTGGAGTCGTATGTTTGAAGTTGGTTTGGAAGTTGAGCATATACCTAGAGGTAAACAAAATGGGGCAGGTTCCTTGTCCCTGTAAAAATATGATGGGACGACGGGCTTGTCCCTGTGACCCACAAAGGAGTTGCTGGTAATGGGGAGGCAAGAATCTACAGATGTTGTGGTGATAGGCGGAGGGTTAGGTGGTTGTATGGCCGCATTAGCTGTTGCCAAAATGGGTTTAAAGGTCATTATGACGGAAGAAACAGATTGGTTGGGTGGACAGCTTACAAGTCAGGCGGTACCTCCAGATGAACATAAATGGATTGAAAAATACGGTAGTACCGACACGTATCGAGAATTTAGAAATAGAGTACGTCAATATTATCGAGATAACTATCCACTTACGAAGGAAGCAAGAGAAAATGAAATACTAAACCCCGGAAATGGCTGGGTAAGTCGGTTAGCACATGAACCAAAGGTTGCCTTAAAGGTAATTGAAGATATGCTTGCCCCATACCTAAACAGCGGGAAAATAAAAGTTCTATACAACTATAAGCCCTTAGATGCGAAGACAGAAGATGATGTCGTAAAATCTGTCACGGTGACTCATACCCAAGAACCTCAAACAATTGAATTGATCGGTCAATACTTTTTAGATGCCACTGAATGTGGGGATGTTTTACCAATTGCCGGGGTTGAATATGTGTCAGGTGCCGAGTCCAGAAAACAAACTGGGGAACCACATGCACTAGAGGAAGCAAATCTAATCGATATGCAATCTTTTACGTATGTGTTTGCAGTTGATTATGTTGAAGGTGGCAATTTTACAATTGATAAACCCGAGCAGTATGATTATTGGCGCGAGTATATGCCAAGCTTCTCACATCTGCCTCTTTTTAGCTGGTATGCAACAGATGCCGATGATACATCAAAGTTAAAACAATTTACGTTATTCCCAAATAATGAAGATATTCCTTCCTTATTTACGTATCGAAGAATATTAGATACAGAGAATATAGACGGGGATTTATATGAAGGTGATATTTCTCTCATAAATTGGGCGCAGAATGACTATTTTCTTGGTCCAATCTATGGAGTACCAGAAGAGGAAGTCGAAAAGAACTTATTCAATGCGAAACAACAAAGCTTATCTCTCTTGTACTGGCTACAAACAGAAGCACCAAGACTTGACGGCGGAAAAGGCTACCCTGGCTTAAGGCTCCGTAAGGATGTATTGGATACGGAGGATGGTCTCGCCAAATATCCATATATCCGTGAATCAAGGAGAATTAAGGCTGTATACACCATCACAGAAAAAGATGTCAGTAAAGAAATAAGAGGAGACCAAGGGATATGTGAGTATTTTGATAGTGTAGGTGTTGGAAGCTATCATTTGGATTTACATCATACAACGGTTTCAAAACGAAGTTTCTATATCCCAAATTATCCTTATGAAATTCCACTAGGTGCATTATTACCAATCCGTGTAAAGAATCTACTCCCTGCATGTAAAAATATCGGGACTACTCAAATCACAAATGGATGTTATAGACTTCACCCAACGGAATGGAATATTGGAGAATCAGCAGGTTACTTAGTGGCGTATTCGTTATTAAACAATGTTATCCCTCATCAGGTAAGACAAGTGGAGGAACAACTAAGGGGTTATCAAAAACTTCTAGTGAATAATGGCGTTCAGCTTCATTGGCCAGAAGATATTGACCTATAAGAAAGGGTGAGAAAAGTGAACCAATCAAACATATTATGGGTGGATTTTTTAGCAAACGGTACTCGATTGTTAGAGCCGGAAAAAATGAAAGAGCTAATTCAACATGCCCTTACAAGTAAGATTACACATCTTGTAATTGATGCAAAAATCCCATATGGATTTACAACATTTCCAAGTGAATTTGCCTATCATGTTAGTGAAATGAAGGACGAACAGTATCATGCTTGGAAAGGTCGAGATTTTCTTCAAGAAATGATCCATCATGCAAAAGGCTCTGGTCTGAAGATTATCGCAAATATCGATATATTCGCTGAAGGAAATGGAATAGAAAAAGAAGGAATGGTCTATGACAAGCCCGAGTGGCAAGTTGTTCATTATAACCAGGCCCTTTCTAATATGCCGACAGCTGCGGAAAATCACAATGATCCAACTGTTTTTGTTAACCCGATTCACCCAGAGGTTGAAACATATGAACTAAATATTATTCAAGAAATTGTACGTACCTATGATATAGATGGTGTTGTCTTAGATAGATGTCGATATCCAAACATCTATGGAGATTTTAGCGATTTAAGTAGAGCGAAATTTGAAGCTTATATCGGCCAAGAACTGAAAAACTGGCCAGAGGATATTATGACTGTTGAGGAAAAGAAACCTGTATTTGGTCCACTTTTTCCAAAATGGGCAGAGTTCCGTGCTAAAAACATTAAAAACTTTGTTCAAAAAGCAAAAAGTGTGGTTAAAACAAAGAATTCAGATTTAATTTTTACGATATATGTGGGTTCATGGTATCCGCTATATTATAACGAAGGGGTCAACTGGGGGAGTGAAACCTATCACCCTTCTTTAGAATGGGCTTCTGACACGTATCATACATCTGGCTATGCAGAGGAATTTGATTTTATCATGACAGGCTGCTACTACAAAGAGGTTACGATTGAAGAAGCAGAAAGTAACAGAAGACCTGCTAGTTGGTATAGTGTCGAAGGTGCGATTGATATGAGCAAGGAAGCTATTAATGGAAAAATTCCGGTGATTGCTAGTTTATATTTGAAGGATTATGTCAACAATGTTGAACAATTTAAGAAGGCGGTTCAGTTATGTAAAGAACAGTCAAATGGAGTAATGCTTTTCGATACGGTGTATTTAGAGGAATACAAATGGTGGGGCGAACTAGACCTTTAAATAATAATCCTAGGCAGGTAACTGGAGTGTATGAAATGGATAACAAACAAGCGTTTTTTGACAAAATTTATAAAAAGTTAGTCGTGTCTTGTCAAGCATTGCCACATGAGCCTCTTCATAGCTCCTATATTATGAGCAAAATGGCGGTGGCTGCAACCCAGGCAGGTGCAAGTGGCATAAGGGCTAATAGTGTAGAAGATATTCATGAAATTAAAAAAGTAACTGACTTACCAATTATCGGGATTATTAAACAGGACTATGACAATTCTGATGTTTTTATTACTCCAACAATGAGGGAGATTGATCTTCTTGTAAAAGAAGGGGTAGATATGATTGCATTGGATGCTACCATTCGAGTACGACCAGATAGTTATACAATTACAGAGGTTTTTCCAGAAATCAGAAGGAAATATCCACATCAACTATTTATGGCGGACTGTTCGACACTAGAAGAAGGCATTCAAGCAGAAAAATTGGGATTTGATGCTGCAGGAACAACATTATGCGGCTATACAGATTATACAAAGGGCGTAAAATTACCTAACATAGATTTGATTAAGCAATTTGTTAATCATTTAACGTTACCGGTAATTGCCGAGGGCGGAATCTCGTCACCAGAGGAATTAAAGGAAGTCTTTGCAACTGGGGTTCACTCAGCTGTAGTAGGGTCTGCCATTACACGTCCGCAAGAAATTACTAAACGATTTTTACAAGTCATAGAGGACTAAGTTCCATTGAGGTGAGAGTTAAATGAAGATATTTGCTGCGGATATTGGTGGGACATCGATAAAAATGTGCGTAACCGATGAGAATGGAAATATAGTGTTCTTTAACGAAGTTGAAACAGAAAGTAAAAAGGGTGGGCTTTCTCTCATTCAAAAATTGGAGGATATAATCTCCGAGTATCCTGGTATAGATGCAATCAGTATTAGTACTGCTGGACAGGTAAACAGTGAGGAAGGTTATATTATCTATGCAAATGACAATCTACCAAACTACACTGGTACAAGAATAAAGGATCTCTTAGAATCAAAATTTAAAGTGCCTGTTAAGGTAGAAAACGATGTGAATGCAGGGGCTCTTGGTGAAAAATTTTATGGAGCTGGTAAGAAGTATCGAGATTTTCTCTTTTTAACTTTCGGAACAGGCATCGGCGGCGCTATTATGATCGACTCAAAGCTGCACCGAGGTGTTACTGGGAGTGCGGGAGAATTTGGTCATATGAACCACTACCCTAACGGTATCCATTGTGGTTGTGGAAAACGAGGATGCTATGAGCAATATGGTTCCACAACAGCCTTGCTTAGAGAAGTAAAAAAAGTAAATCTAAACTGCTCAAATGGTAGACAGCTGTTTGAAATGATACAGGCTGGCGACAAGAGGTTGTTTGAGGTATTTGATACTTGGACAAATGAAGTGGCACTTGGTATTGCCAGTTTAATTCATATCTTCAACCCTCCTTGTGTCATTTTAGGTGGGGGAATTATGGAACAAGATATATCTATCAAACTCGTTTCTGAAAAAGTTCAACAACATATAATGGATAGCTATTCAGATGTGAAAATTTTGAGATCACAATTTGGTAATAAAGCTGGACTGTATGGAGCAATTTCTTTGCATAAATTTAGCTAAAAAAGGGGCTAAATACATTGAATAAATGTAATCGTACATTTTATAGTTCTCATTTAAAGAAAACGCTAGATTACATGGTTGTAACGACTAGCGAGAATATTGAGGATGCTTATCTCTTATATATCCAAGATGGCAAGGACTATTTAGAGCTGGGAGGGCTAGAGAAAGCCATTCAGGATGTAGTGCATCTATATCCTGAACTGGCTAACCATCTTGTATTCGTTCTGATCCACCCTGGCGATTCGATTGAAAGATGGGAATCGTTTAGTAGGAAAGGAGCTTCCTTTCACGATTACTTGCGTTTTATAAATGATGAATTTATTCCTGAAATTGAAAGTAATCTAGGAGTTGCAAAAATTAGTAAAAGAGGTCTTCTGGGGGATTCTTTAGCAGGTAATATTAGCTTAAATATCGCATTAGAAAAGCCGGAAATATGGACGCATGTATTGCTTCAGTCTCCGGCTATTTCTGATGGAGATATTAAACAGTTGGAGGCTTTGGATCTATCTACATGGAATGTCTATCAAACCGTGGGAATCTATGAGGATGAGTTTGTATCCGCGATATCTAAGGAAAAATTATATATTTTGACAAGGAATCGTCAATTGTATAAAAGCTTTCTTTTAAAAAATGTAAATGTGAATTATGTAGAATCTGAGGACGATCATCTATGGAAGGTTTGGGAAAGGGATTTACCAGCCGCATTGCAATTTTTTGTGAATAAGTAGGGGGGCAGGGGGCAGGCCCTTTCCCTGTAAATATATGGTGGGATATAGTACCTGTCCTCAAGACCCGTGAAGGAGGTTTCATATGAAAATACATTTTACAGGTGATCTAACAGAGATCATAGAAGGGATTTCGATCCTTAGTGATGATTTGGGAATACAAAGTGCTGAGGGCGGATATCCGATTGAAGTGATAAATTGTCAAGGACCTTTAGTTGTACAAAATAAAGATGGTAAAGGGCAGATCGTCTTTGAAAACAAGATTCATTTTTTTAGAGGGTTAGGACTATGGCTTCAACACATTGAAAAAAGCAAAGAATTCCATCTAACTGAAGAACCTCAATTTGAAACAAGTGGTGCGATGATTGATGTTTCGAGAAACGCAGTATTAACGGTCGATGGAATAAAAATTCTATTGCGTAAAATGGCCGTAATGGGTTTAAACATGGTAATGGTTTATACGGAGGAAATGTATAAGGTTCCAGAGATACCTTATTTTGGATATATGCGTGGAAGATACACCGAGGATGAAATTCGAGAATGTGACGACTATGCCTTCCGATTAGGTATTGAAATGATTCCATGTATTCAAACATTGGCTCATTTAAAGGAAGCCTTAAAGTGGGGTTATGCGAATGATATAAAGGATACGGAAGATATTTTACTCGTCGGCGAACCGAAAACCTATGAATTGTTAAAGAGATTGATAGAGGCAGCGTCGAGGCCGTATCGTACGAAAAGGATTCATATTGGAATGGATGAAGCTTTGCAGTTAGGCCGTGGAAAGTACATTGAAAAAAACGGGTATCAGAATCGATTTGAAATAATGAATCAGCATCTTCAGGAAGTAGTATCAATCACAGAGGAATACGGGTTGCAGCCGATGATTTGGAGTGACATGTATTTCAGATTGGCTTCTCAGAATGGAAATTATTATGATTTTGATTCATCGGTGTTGGACCAAGTTAAACAATCCATACCAAACGTAAAAATGGTGTATTGGGATTACTATCATTCCGATGAAAGATTTTATGAGGGAATGCTGAATACTCATAAACAGATCGTATCAGATCCACTTTTTGCTGGAGGGCTGTGGACCTGGAATGGAATCTCTCCAAATTACGCGAGGGCATTTAGGAACTCAGAGGCGGCTTTAAATGCCTGCAGAAAAACAGGAGTTAAAGAGGTCTTTGCAACAATGTGGGGGGATAACGGAGCTGAAACACCAATCCAAACTGCTCTTCCTGGATTACAATTATTTGCTGAACATACGTATCATCAAGAAGTGAGTAGAGAGCATTTGGAAGAACGGTTTACCTACTGTACAGGCTACAAGCTAGATGATTTTCTTTTATTGAATCAATTTGATGAAATTCCTGGAGTCATGGAGGATAACTTATATTCCTCAAACCCGTCTAAATTTTTACTTTGGCAGGATGTATTAGTGGGACTGTTTGATGAAAATATAAAAGGACTTCCGATCGCTGAACATTACAGTGGCTTAGTGGAGCAGTTAAGGGCGGCTAAAGTACGTAATCAGGGCGTGGATTCGTTGTTTAGTTTTTATGAGCAGCTAGCAAGGGTATTAAGCGTGAAGGCGGAGCTTGGTATTGATTTGAAGTCAGCCTATGATAAGCGGAATAAAGTAGGAGTTAAGGTTTGTCTTGAAAAGCTTGAAATTCTTAAAGTAGAGGTTGATTCTTTACGAAAGGCACATAGAGATGTCTGGTTTTCGGTTAATAAAGCGTTCGGATGGGAAGTTTTAGATATTCGATATGGTGGCTTATTGACAAGAATAGAAACGGCAGAGTACCGACTACATGCTTGGATAGATGGCAACGTATCGAAACTAGAGGAACTAGAAGAAGAGCGCCTTCGTTATGATGGCCCCGAACAATTTCCTGATAACGTAACATTGGGTAGAGGCGAAACATACAATCGGATAGTAACAGCGGGGAGCATCTAAAGGGACGGAGGGACAGACAGGTTCGCTGATCCTGTAAAATATGGTGGGACGGCGAACCTGTCCCCTTGACCCAGAAAGAGGGATGAAAAGTGACAGAAGAGATACGATGGTACGACCCAAAGGAAAAGCCATTTCGTATAAGTGGCTTTGCATGGTTTGACAAGGAGAAACGGTACCTGCGACTTCCGGCTCAATCTGATTATGACATACCCGCACGCGTGGATGAATTAGCGACTAATACTTCCGGTGGACAAATTAGTTTTCGGACAAATGCTTCCAAGTTCGAATTAAAAGTAAAGTTAACTGATGCTGCAAGTTTGGGGCATATGGCTGCTTCAGGTCAATGTGGATTTGATGTATACGTGGGGGAACCTGGACAGCAAATGTATTATGCAACTGTCTTTCCATCTCTTCTTGAACAATCGTATGAGAAAACGATTTGGAATTTTTACAGTAGTAGTCAACAAAGTACGGAAGAACTGAGAGAAGTGACGTTGAATTTTCCTCTGTATCAGGGGATAGAGGAGGTACTGATAGGAACAAATCCAGATGCAATCATTGAACAGCCTACTCCGTATTTTTCAGATAAACGAGTGATTTTCTATGGTACTTCCATTACGCAAGGTGCCTGTGCAAGTAGACCTGGTATGTCGTACACAAATATCCTCAGCCGAAGATTTAATTTAGAATTTATTAATTTAGGATTCTCCGGTAGTGGGAAAGGTGAACATGGAGTGGCATTAACCATCAGAGAAATCGAACGACCAGCCTGCTTTGTGCTTGATTATGAGGCAAATGTTTCATACAAGGAATATCAAGATAAACTAATTCCCTTTATCGAAACTTATCGGGAATATCATCCGCATGTCCCTATTATCATCATATCAAGAATTCCGTTTGTACAAGATAAAGCAATAGGCGAGTACGAGGATTATCAAAATCGTAGAGAATACTCGAAATTAACTGTGGAAAAATTGAAGCAACAAGGCGATAAGAATATTTCATTTATAGATGGTTCTACTTTGTTAGGAGAATTATGGCATGAATGCACAGTCGATGGTATCCATCCGAATGACTTAGGATTTATGGAAATGGCGAATCGTATGGAGAGTGCATTTGTGTTTTTAAGGCACAACGAGCTCTAAGCATTAGTAGGTTCTGTATTGAGGTTCAAAATTGTAAAAAACAACTCAAATAAACATTGACTAGGACCGCAGTAACGCCTCAAAATTTGTCGGAGGTTGATGGGTAACATGGAAAAAGCAAATTACTTAAAGTTACATACCGCATAGAATGACATGAAACTGGAAATTTTAAAACACAGCCATTCATACCTACCCATAATACTTTCATGAACACAAGTGACTGTTTTGGAAAAACAATAACTACTTGGGAGGGTTATTTTGCCTTATTTTGAAAATCAAATCAAAGAATATGAAACATATAAACCCCTTTTAACAAAGACTGAGGACTTCCACACTTTTTGGGAAAATACATTAAATGAGTCTGAACGACTTCCTTTACAAGGCACACTCGAAAGAGAAGAATATCCGATTAAACAGGTCGACGTATATCGTGTTACCTACCAAGGATTTGGTGGAACCCCCATAAGAGGATATTATATTTTACCGAAAGAAACAAAGGAAAGCCTGCCTTGTATAGTTATATACCATGGCTATGGCATGGATAAAGGGTCTATTTCAGATTACATGAAATGGGTCATACAGGGAATTGCCGTTTTAGCGATCGATAATCGAGGGCATGGAGAGAGTAGCGACGACTCTGGCTATATGACTGGAACAAATGGAACGTGGGTTTTAAATGGTATTTTAGACAAAGACGAATATTATTATCGAAAAGTATATATTGATAGTAAACGTGCCATTGACTTTCTTTTCTCAAGACCTGAAATTGATAAAAGTCGCATTTGTATTTATGGTGGTAGCATGGGGGGAGGAATTGCACTAGCCGTGGCTGCCTTAGATAATCGTCCTAAATTAGCCATAGCTGATGTACCAAATATGTGTAATATTGAATTGGCAATTCAGCTAAAATTAGGAGGGTCTCTACTAAGTCTTGAAAGCTATTTTGCAAGATACCCTGAAAAGGTACATCAAGTTTTCCAAAACCTAACTTACTTTGATAATCTTAATTTTGCCTCCATGATAAAAAGTAAGATTAGAGTAACGGTCGCGCTGAAAGATATCGTTTGTCCACCGCAAGGGATATTTGGCGTCTATAACCATATCCAAGCAGATAAGAGCGTAGTAGTTTACCCATTTACAGGACATAACGTCGGGAGCATTAGCTCACATCTGGACGATACAATCTCTTATGTAAGCGAGAATTTATAAGCGGTTGTAGAATTAGTATCATGCCAAAGTGATATAATTTTTTAGAGGAATTCTGTACTAAATTTCGGTTTTAAAAATCAAGTAAATATTTGAATAGTTGAGATTATCGGATGGAATATCAGGCAGTTATAGTGTTCTAGATTATACGCATAAGGAAAGATGCTTTCACTTATAATTAGGCCACTTTTTGGTCTGTTTTCTTATCCTGTTTTTCACATGAAACTTGTCGATTTCCCGGGAAATATTTCGAATTACGTCTAAACTTTTTTAATAAAGTAAATTAAGCTAGGAATGCGACCCTGTGTAAGAAACATTCACATTAATTCATACAATCGTGAATATATATTTTTTCATGTTTGTTTCTTGCACAGGGACATAAAACCTGTACCTAAAAATTGGTTTAGTAAATATCTCGATTCCAGAATCGTTGCTGTGCGATTATATTAACAAATTCTTTTCTAAATTCTGGATTACTTGAAGCGAATGCAATTCCAGGTCCTGCTTTTGCATTAGAAGCATTGAAATAAGGAACCCCTGAAGTCGCTATCCCTATCGGTTTATAATGCTTATAAGCTTCATTTATAAAGTCGATAATATCAGAATTTAACTTTGCTTGATTGGTAGCTGTACCTCCAACAACATACAGCGAATCAAACAATACCGGAGCAGTTGTAAGAAATGTTTCGTTTACCCTCACTTTTTGTCCATCTGAACTTCTAATGGTTCCGAGTTTTTCGCTTACAATTGTATAGTCTACACCATACTGTCTTAATGTTTTTATGGTCATTTCAACTTCGGGAAGATTAAAGTCGTTACCAATTAACACAGCCACCTTCAGAGTTTGAGGAACTTTTATAGTGTTTTCTTGACTAAGTGCGGGGGAGGAAGAAGTGACTTGGGATTGTTTCCCGGTCGGTCTATTTACCCCTAAATTATCTGCAATCTTGTTTGCCATTACTTGATCTACATGAACGAACATATCTACAACTTGTTGTCTTACATCTCGACTGTTAACTTTTCCAACTTCAAAAGAAAATGCATCAATGATATGCTGTTTTTCTGGAGGTGACATGCTGTTCCAGAAAAGCCTTGCTTGTGAAAAGTGATCCTTGAAAGACTCACTTCTTGCCTGAATGACACGTCCTTCTACTTTTTCAGCGTAATGTACAAAACCACCCTCTTTAGCTGTGCTCGTGGAAGGTGTGTTATTATCGAGTGAATTTTTGTGATAACTTACTTGACCTACGTTTATCGTCTGACGGCTAAAACCATTTCGCTGATTATTATGGAATGGGCAAATTGGACGGTTAATGGGAATTTCCGTAAAATTCGGACCACCTAGACGGAGTAACTGAGTATCTATATACGAGAATAATCTCCCCTGTAAAAGCGGGTCATTCGTAAAATCGATACCTGGTACAAGATTTCCTGGGTGAAATGCTACCTGCTCTGTTTCCGCAAAAACATTGTCAACGTTTCGATTCAATGTCATCTTACCAATTATTTTTACAGGTACAATCTCTTCTGGCCAAATCTTGGTTGCATCAAGAATATCGAAAGTGAACTTGAATTCGTCTGCTTGGTCTATTATTTGTACACCAAGTTCATACTCGGCATAATGGCCATTTTCGATTGATTTCCATAAATCACGTCGCTGAAAGTCTGGATCTTTCCCTGAAATTTTCTGAGCCTCATCCCATACGAGCGAATGAACACCCAGTACAGGTTTCCAGTGGAACTTCACAAATCTGGAAATTCCTTCTGCATTGACGAACCGAAATGTGTTTACCCCAAATCCTTCCATCACTCGATAATTCTTTGGTATTGTACGATCAGACATATGCCACATGATCATATGAGCGGACTCCTGATTGTTTGCGACGAAATCCCAGAATGTATCATGGGCAGAAGCTGCTTGAGGCATTTCATTATGCGGTTCTGGTTTAACAGCATGAATCAGATCTGGAAACTTCATCGCGTCTTGAATAAAAAATACTGGAATATTGTTTCCAACTAAATCATAATTCCCTTCTTCCGTATAAAATTTAACTGCAAATCCACGAACATCACGAACTGTATCAGGGGATCCCAGGCTCCCTACTACATTTGAAAATCGTGTAAATACAGGGGTTTTAGTTCCGGCCTTTTGCAAAAATCCTGCTTTAGTGAATTCCGTCATCGATTCATACAATTCGAATTCTCCATGAGCAGCGTATCCTCGGGCATGCACCACCCGCTCAGGTATTCGCTCATGGTCGAAATGGGTAATTTTCTCTCGAAGGTGAAAATCCTCCATGAGTGTCGGTCCACGTATACCAGCCTTCAATGATTCCTCATCGTTGGATATTTTTATTCCTTGATTGGTGGTGAGTTTTTTTCCATCATTGTTCATGCGAAATTCTTCTAATTGGCGTTCCTTTTTGTTTTGATCTGAGGACGATTTATCCACTTAATCCCCTTTCGTATAATAAACTACGCCACATTTGGGCTCTATGCCTACTATATGTATATCTTTTGCAGCTTAGTATAAAGAATACAACTTTGCATTTCTACCCTGTATAAGGAATATTCAAGTTAGTTCAAACAATCGTAAATGTTTTATAATTTCATATTTGTTTCTTGCACAGGGACACAAAAATTATCTTTATAGGTATATATAAATCTTTTAGGTAATTTTATTAAACCCTTAGTTGCATTATGAATATAGTGTTAACCATCCCTATGAATCATTTTTCCATTATTATTGAACTCTACCTTTACCACCTATCTAAAAAATGGAATATTATAACTAATAGGGTTGAGGAGGAGTTTAATGTATAAGGAAAGGAAGATATCGTTCTTTAGAGTCAACAGTTGCCGCTTACATTCTTTCAACAGAAGAAAAGAATCCAAGGTGTGCCTATGAAAATACTAGACGTAGATTTGGTTCAAGATGGTTTAAGACGAAATATTTCCATGTTGGACAGGCTTGAAAGTGAAGTAGATGCAATCCGTCGAGCAGTAGAAGGATTAGTAGCGATGGAAGACGAACTTAAAGGAGAAGGAGGCAGTGCCATTCGTGCTTTCTATGCGGAATGTCATCTGCCATTACTCAAACAATTTCTTGTTTCTGCTGCTGGTTATAAGCAAGTGCTTCAACAAATGGAAAGTGCTCTATATACACTTGAACCAGATACATCCGGCCATATTGTAGAGCAATTTCTGGAAAGTGAGGTAGAGCAGGGACTTTCTACAATCGCACAACTGACTGAAAATCTAACGAATGAGTCAAACAGTATTATGGATCAGGTGAGCGATATCGTGGCCCTTCCACATCTGAACGATAGTGAAGTACAGGAAGGCGTTCTAAATGCAAAAAGAAAGCGAGACGATACAGTAAGTACTCTTCTAGAATTTGATGCAACCCAGACAGCCGCTTTACTACCTTTCGAGCAAGACATGCAGGCAATGGATATGTGGATCCATAACATGGAAGAGATGTTCACAAGTAATCTCACGGATATCCACTTTCAAACAGATCGATGGGCAGAGCTGGTTGCGTGTAATCGCCCTTTAACCATTACCACGCCAACTATTGAAGGAGAAATGTGCCTACGTGAAGAAGAGGAAGAAAAGTCGATCGTAGATACTGGTTTAGAAATAGTAGATGGAATTTTATCTGGTTTATTTGATGTAGGGAAAGATTTTGTTACTGGAATTGTAGATATAGTCCAGGACCCGAAAGCCACGTTGGAAGCTACGGTAGAGGCAGTTACTAATCCCATGGAAACATTTAACACGATTAAATCTGCCATCACCACCTCCTATGAACGTGATATGGTCAACGGAGATGCCAATTCCCGTGCTCACTGGGTAACCTATGCATTAGGCACGGTTGCCACTTCAGTAGTTGGAACAAAAGGTGTCGGTGCACTTACCAAATCGGGGGTCACGGTCACAAAGGCAGTTGTTCCAAAAGTAGTCGGGGCTGCCAACAATGCCTCGGACTCATTAGCTAATCTATTACCCTACGGACCCCGTACACAGTTTGCGATCGCAGGTGAAGTTCCTTATAACACAGTGAATGCAACGGGCTTGAGGGATCAGGTGACTTCTATAGTGAGGGTTGAAAGTGGAGTTAAGGGTACTGGTGATACTAAGACTAAGAATATTAATAAAGAAAAATTTGAGAATGCAATGGTTGAAGCTGTAAGGAATCAACCTCCGTATACTAGAAAGCCTAATAAACCTAGAAATTTCAAAAGCAAAGTTCGTAATGAGGATGGAACTACTACTTATACGTTCATATCTAAAAAGAATGAAAAAGAGTATAATGTAGCATATGATAAAAAGGGTTTTCCAATATTTAATACAAAGCATGAAATTTCTTTACCAGAGAAACTTTATCTAGAAACTGACGCAGTTCAATTTGAATATTTATCTAAATCGTTATACAAAGAAATAAAAGGAAATCCAGAATTGGCAACAAAATTCACAAAGCAAGAAATAGAATTACTGGAAGCAGGTAAAGTACCTCAAACTTTAACATGGCATCACAACCAACAGCCAGGAGAAATGCAAATAGTTGATTATTTTGAACACCAATCAGCTAGTCATACTGGTGGAAGAGCAATATGGGGTGGAGGTGAAGCTGGTAGAAAAGGGGAAATTAAAAAGCAGATTTTGGAGATGATTTCATGGGACTAATTAAATGGGTTTTTACAGAAGAACCACTAGATGAAATGAAAATTGGTGAAGTTGAAAATTCATTTGGGTTTATTCTACCTGATGACTATAAACAGTGCATAATAGAAAATAATGGTGGTTTCCCAGAACCTAATGTTTTTGATTGTGATGATGGTAGGATTGAAGCTGTCTTCAATAATCTAATAAGTTTTACTAATAAAGACTTAAACATTAAAATGTTTTATGAGTTCTCATCTCAGAAATTAATTCCTTTCGGTAAAGATCCTTTTGGTAATTTATTATGTTTTGACTATCGGTACAATGAAAAATCACCAAAAATTGTTTTTTATGACTGTGAAGAAACAACAATAACTTCAGTGTGTGATTCATTTACTGACTTATTAGAGAGATTATATGCGTTAGAAAATATTTAATGGAGTAGGAAGTGATATAATTGGAATTAAATTTCGAATTTTCATATAAACCATTAGTTAGTCAAGATATTGAGGCATTCGAGAATGAATATGGTATAAATCTGCCAGAAAATTATAAGAGGTTTTTGCTTCTCAATAACGGTGGTAAACCAGTAAAAAGAAGATTTAAGACAGCAGATGGAACTATTACGTCCTCAGTAATGTTGTTTCTACCTTTATCGAAAGAAACAGATTCAAATCTAGAGAGCTTTTATGAGAAATATTGTACAAACAAGATAGTCCCTTCTAATTTAATTCCTATTGGTGTAGATCCTGCTGACAGTTTGATTTGTTTAACAATTAGTGAGCAGGATAAAGTGTATTTTTGTGATATGGATTACTTTGAAGAGGATAATGAGTTAAAAAATGATTACGTTAATTTAATTTCAGAAAACTTCACATTATTCCTCAATAGTTTGTACGAAGCTTAATTATTTGATGAATTCTTGGATAACTTATATGAGGACACTGAAGAATAAAAAGAAGTATTAACAATGAATAACATTATACAGCTAGTTATAAAGCACTTGATTGTTTAATAGGCAACAAGTGCTTTTTTGTTGAGAGTTTTAAGAAAAGGAAATTACATTAATAATGTTTTGTAAAATCAATAGCTCATGAAGGTAGTACCATCATGGAGTTTGATTATATACAGGGACAATAAAAAAGGATGAGAAATGGGCGAGATGATATTAAGAATTAGGTACGCATGGAAGCGTGGCTAAACTAACGAGAATGTCAAAGCTCGTGACGATGAAACAATAAATTAAATATAAAAATGATTATTAAAACTTATCAAAAAGCTAAACAAATTCAGTCAACCTAAGAAATTGCAGACGAGAAATATACAAAACTCTTCTTTCTTAATCGAGCTAGCAATTGTACAAAAAAGGAAAGCGAGGGGAATTCCCCTCGCTTTATTATTGGTCAAAAAAATGGAGGATTGAAACTAAAAAAAATATTTATCGTAATATAAAGATAGAAAGATTTTGGTCTTGAATCTAGGGGCAAATTTAATAAGAAAGCAGTGGGGAAAGTGAAAACCAAGAAGAGGTTTAGATTTCGAATTATTATTAGAAACATAGTATTAGCATTAGCTGCATTATTCCTTATTTGGGTTGCTTTCCATCAAGTTATGGTCGCATATGAACAAAAGAGTTACCCAGCATTAGATAAATTAGTTGAGGTGGATGGAAAGAATATGCACGTGTATACAAAAGGAGAGGGGCCAAATACAATTGTTTTGTTAAGTGGTTTAGGTACGGTAGCACCTGTATTGGATTTTGAGCCATTAATTGATGAGATGTCAAAAAGAAATAAGGTTGTTGTGGTAGAGCCTTTTGGTTATGGTTGGAGCGACCTAACAGATAAGGATCGAACAGTGGAGAGTTTAGTACAGGAACTAAGAACAGCTTTAATAAAATCGAATATCGAAGGGCCATATATATTGATGCCCCATTCTATTTCCGGGGTCTATAGTATGTATTATGCAAATAAATATCCAGAGGAAATTAAAGCTATTATAGGAATCGATCCCACCTTACCTAATGCCTTAGAGTATTTTGATGAATCTGTTCCAACAATGCCCAAGTATATGAGTTACATCGCCCCCACGGGAATTGCGAGATTGGCATTAAATTTAAGTCCAGAAGACTTCCTTCCTTTAGCAGACGAAGGAACTTATTCAGAAAAAAATTTAAAAATGACCAAAATCCTTTCTGTACAGAGAGGGTATAACAAAAATGTAGTAAATGAAGCAAATGAAATAAATAATAACATTAAAAAAACGCGTAATTTAATGTTTCCTTCAGATATGTCTGTTATGATTTTTACGACAAACGATAAAAAAGTGAATGAGGAAGGAAAATCAAATATTACTTTTTATCAATCGGAATTACGTAATGTGTCTTTACATAAAATTGTTCCTCTAGAAGGACATCATTATCTGCACTGGACTCAATACAAGGAAATGAGTAAATATGTTAATGAATTTACCGATGCATTTGCAAATGATTGATTGTGGGGGAGTCACAAGTTATAGCAACTTTGTTTACAGATTTACTTGAACGTCTGATAAATAATAGGAGTCAATATTGATGTTTGTTGAGAAGTGACTTCACTAATTTAGGTGATGCTTGTGATGATACTGATAGAAAACACTAAAGGTTATAATTATGGTTCGATCCTGTGTAAAGAAAATTTAAGTTAATCAGGGATACTATACAAGAAGGAAGGAAAGATTTCCATGATTTTGTAGAAACCCAAATCGGCGACAAGGTAATGAAAAGTATCTTAAAACATAAACTACCAGAAAATTGAAGCGAGAGTATACCATTTTAAAGAGGATGAGAATTTGGTATGGATAAGAAACAGCAGTTGCTCGAACAAATAAAGCTAGTAATAAATAATCTTCAAATAAATCATGTAAATGAAATAAATAGTGGAATTTTGCAGCTTTTATATAAAAGATATAAGGATGCATTAGAGATCTTAGAAAATAACAAAGACGTAGAAGGAATAAATATTAGTGGTGGAGTACGTGCATACATGGATGGATATAATAACTACCAACATCCGTTATTAGGAGAATTGCATAAGGCAGAAAAACTATTTAAAGAATTATAATAAGGTGTTTATTAACCAATAAAATATAAAGTCTCAACTTATCGTTGATTGACTCCTCCCCTTAATGTAGGATTTTCTCTTAATAATCTTTGAGAATAATATTACTTTAAGATAAAAGAGTATCCTCAGTTAAGAATTTTTGGTGAGGATACTCCTCTTTGTTCGTATTTTTATTCTTCCACTAAATAATGATATATATCGTACTGTACGGGTTGTTCTAGAATCATGTTCATTGTAGCAACATTGTACACTTTACCTTTATCTATAAGAGTATCGTTTTCTGCACTATCTGAATCTACCACAACTTTACCAAGGTAATAGAAATCTTTTCCTTCACCATTATGTTTTTTTACAAACAAATGAACACTTATGTTTGCTGCAGAAGAGTTTACTATTGGTGCGATATCTTTAGCTGTAATTTTTCTGTTTTTAGTTGAACACCATTTAAATATGTCTGTAGATAAGAACTCGTCCATATATTTCACTTCTAAATTCTCTTCGTTAGTTTTATGATAGTTTACAAAGATAGGACAGGTATTCATTTTAACTCTGCCGCCGTTTAATGTCCCTTCTTCATTACTACTCCAATTCAAAATTCTACATACGTCTTTTCTAGAATACTTTTCATATATAGTCAAAGGAGTCTGTTTGTTATATTTTTTATTCTTTTCAAAACTACATAGAATTATATCCTCCAACATTTTCATGAAGTGATCATTCTCTATGCTTTTCTGTAGTTCATTGTTTAGTTTATATTTTCCGTTTGCTAAGATTACTATTGGTTTTGAACCATAATTTTTCTGAGCAGTTGTTACGAAAAAATTTAATGATAATAAATTTTCTACTGAAAAAATCGTCTCGTCATCAATATAAGTTCCATAATCACTTAATAGTTTTAGATAATCTGTTTTAGAAATTTCACCTATTTTTATTAGATTTTGAACTAATAAAACTTCATGAATTCTTTTGCCATTTATAAGTTCTTGAGAAAACATTGTTAATACTGCTTGTTCATAATCATTTATATTTGTTACAGGTTCATTCATACTTACTAAAAAATCAAGGTAATTTTTCTTTTTTACAAAGATTACTTCCGGGTCAATAGAATTATTCTTTATAAAATCAATTAGAAGGGGCACTCTACCCAATCTATTTTTTAATTCTTTGTAAGGAGTCGTGAGAAACTCCATATTGTACAATTTTAACTTTTTACTATCAATTGCATCAAAAATACGTTTTTTAGCAATCTCTTCAAAGTTAATTGTTGAAACACCTTGGATATAATCTGTATTAACCGTTCTACGTCGGACATTATCCTTGTTCATGGATTGATCGCCAGAAAGGGCAATAGGGATCAAATAGTTATTTTTATAGTTTCCGATGAAATCAATAATAGTTACATACTCTTTTTCATTATGCTTGCGTAGTCCACGTCCTAATTGCTGGATGAAAATTATACTTGATTGTGTTTGGCGAAGCATGATAATTTGGTTTAAAAATGGAATATCAATACCTTCATTAAAAATATCTACAGTTAAAATATAATCTAGTTCATATCGCTCTAATTTACTAATAGCATCTTCTCTTTCAGGTTGTGAATTATCACCTGTAAGTGCGACAGTTTTTAAACCTTTGGTATTTAAAACTGTCGATAATGCGTGTGTTTCTGCCTTGGAGCTACAGAAGATTAAACCTCGTACATGCTTTCCGGAATAGCCATAGTATTTAATTTTTTCAAGAATATGGTGGACGCGTTCATGTGATACAAGATGTTGCAAAGTAGATGTATCATCAATTATTTCACCATTTCTCTCATAATCTGTCACGCCAAAGTAATGGAATGGACAAAGCATTTCTTCTTCAAGAGCAGCTTGAAGTCGAATTTCATAAGCAATATTGTAATCAAAGAGTTCAAAAATATTAAAACTGTCCGTTCGTTCAGGAGTGGCCGTCATTCCAAGTAAGAAATCAGGTTCAAAGTAATTAATAATATTCAGATACGAATCTGCACCTGCACGATGTACTTCATCTATTAAAATATAGTCAAATTCTTCTTTAGCGAACTGTTGTAAATACCGTTGCGAGGATAGTGTTTGAACTGTGGCAAATAAGTATCTTGCATTTGTATCTTTTGAATTACCTGAAAGAATTCCAAATTCATCTTCATGACCACCTAATATTTTTCGGTAATCTTGAAGAGCCTTCTTTAAAATTTGTTCTCGATGGACGACAAAGAGCACTTTTTTAGGGGCAAAGTTACGAACATCAAAAGCAGATAGATATGTTTTTCCTGTACCGGTAGCAGAGATAATTAACCCCTTTTTAGCTCCGGTTTCACGGAGAGTCTTTAACTGTTTCAGCGCATCAATTTGCATTTTATTTGGCTGAATAGTTAGACTATCTGCTAATTGGTTTGTTAGATACTCTGTGTTCACTTGAAATACATTTGAGGTTGTCTGTTTAACGAAGGGCTGCTGTTCATAATTCAAATTGTAGTTGTTAATCCATTCTACGGTTAAAGGGATGGACTCGTTCCAAGCCTCTTCAAATTGATTTTTGAAGTGATGGATGATTTCTCCATCTTCTAAAGAAGTTAAATAGACATTCCATTCATAGTTAGCTTTTAAAGCACTATCCGTTAGGTTAGAACTTCCCACTATTAAAGAATAATAGTCTGTGTGTTCGAATATATATCCTTTTGAGTGGAAACCTTTGACACCAGTTAGACGGACTTCCACATTTTCTAGTTTTAGTAGTTCTTTAAACATTTTGGGTTGATTAAAATTTAAAAAAGTAGACGTTAAAATACGACCTTTTATACCCTTTAACTGAAGGTCGAATAGCATAGTTTTTAAAGTTGCTAGTCCACCCTCGGTTATAAAGGCAACGGAAAAAGTGAAGGTTTCGCATGTTTTCATTTCTTGAAGAAGAGTAGATAAAACATTTTCATGAGCTTTATTTGATAGCAGCTTAGGCTTAAACTTTCCTGATACAGGATTATTTTGATCAATAAAACCTTTATGTAATGAATTCTTCATTTTGCGAATCAGTTGATCCATTTAAACCACATCATTTCATTTCAGATTTTCCGAACTACTTTTTTCATTTGCTACTTTTTCAACTGCTGGAATATCAGCGGCTGCAAAATTAAGTGTATGTAAGTTTTCCCGAGTTACCCATCTCGTGTCAGCATGCTCCCTTGCAATAGGGATACCTTCTAATAGTTTTGCTTGATACGTTTCTAGTCTAACGATAAATTTTTCGTATTCATAGGTTGTATCTTCAACTTTTTGACCAACTTCAATTGTACAATTAAATTCTTCTGTAATTTCCCGTTGTAAAGCTTGTTCTGGTGTTTCTTCAAGTTCAATTTTACCACCAGGGAATTCCCAAAGGTTTGGAAGTGACATAACCGGACTTCTTAACGCACAAAATATTTCGTTCTTCTCGTTTTCAATAATTGCCCCGACAACGTGGACTAATTTTTTCATTATTTACCACCCTAAATTTAGTTTATATCTTTATCATAGCTGATTTTAAAGTGATGAGCAGCAAGAAACTTCAAATGATTGGAATTTACTGATTGTTATGTATTTGATCTTTTAAGCGAAATCAAAATGATTCCGATCCAATTTAGTAAAAAGCATTGGTAGGGTCCATTGAAATTACAAATTACAAATTACAACATAGCAATAACGGTTATTCAACTTTTAAATGATTCTGATGAAATTGTGGCTAAGGGGATATTAATAGAGGGTAATGGTCTTTGTACTAGTTATTATGTTGAAGAGGAGAGCTTTAATTTTGTATGTATAAGCAGATTTAAGCTAGATACAATGCTAGTTACCCAATATCTTCGGATAAAAGTATGGAAGGAATATGAATTACACAGCTTAGCTCGAGGGCGGAAATCTAATGAATGAAGGATTTTATTTTGAATCTTTGATGGAGCACATTATTGTAGTAGGGGCTGATTGGTGAAAGTAATAACTTGGGAAGAATATATAGTAATTTACGACGGTGGCAATTGATATACAAATTGGATTAGTTCGGAATGAATAACAAAAAGTAGATATCTCCACATAAGTAGAGGTATCTACTTTTATAATGTTTCCGAGTCTCTTTGATAATCTAAATCTCTCCTAGGTTAAGATAGTTTGTAATATTAGCTTCAATAACTCTTCAGTTGTTTCTGGTAATTGTTCCGGTAAATAAATTGGATGTTTCATTTTTGCTCCTCCTTTAATCTCTTATTCTATTAACAATATAGTCAATCTAGTTCGAATTTATGCATGATATTATAAAAAAGTTTTCGAATCTCTTAAAAAAAGATTTAAGTGGTTTCAATGACTAAAATGTCTATTTGACGTTTTGGTCAATATTCTATATTATGATTTAGTACCCGTACTTGACCGGGAGAGGTTCATAGCTTATACCCTCTATAAAAAACTATGGATACATGACTATTCGCCATGTCCATATACTTTGGACGTGGCTTTTTTTGTTTTTATCCTTTTGTTTGCATAGATTGGTTTGTGAAGCCTCTTTTGAAAGTGTTGGGAAACATTTTTTATAGGAGGTTTTTTATTATGTCTGGAAGAAGTCATGATGAAGGTTTAAAGGATTTAACATTGTTAGGTAACCAAGGCACAAAATATTCATTTGATTATGCACCTGAAGTATTGGAGTCGGTAGATAATCTTCATTCTACTCGGGATTATTTTGTTAAATTTAACTGCCCAGAATTTACAAGTTTATGCCCAATTACAAATCAACCGGATTTTGCAACGATGTATATCTCGTATATTCCGGATAAAAAAATTGTAGAAAGTAAATCGTTGAAGTTGTATTTGTTCAGCTTTAGAAATCACGGTGATTTCCATGAAGACTGCGTTAACATCATCATGAACGATTTAATTGAATTGCTAGACCCAAGATATATTGAGGTCTGGGGGAAATTCACTCCACGCGGAGGTATTTCGATTGATCCGTGGTGTAACTATGGAAGACCAGGGACGAAATATGTAGAGATGGCGGATTTTCGTTTGATGAACCATGATCTATATCCAGAAAAAATCGATAATCGTTAAGTAGAATAATCCTTATTGAAGGAAGAGGTTATTAGCTACCCTCTTAAAAAAACTAAGAAGACACAGCACTCCTTCTTAGGGTGCTGTTTTGTCATTATAAGGGAGTTTTTATGGATGAAGCAGGAAAAAGCAATTATTGTGTTTAGTGGAGGACAGGATAGTACGACATGTCTGTTTTGGGCGAAAGAACGTTTTAAAGAGATTGAGGCAGTGACGTTTGATTATAGGCAAAGACATAATCTAGAAATCGAGTGTGCCAAGGAGATAGCTAAGGAGCTTGGTGTAAAGCATCACATACTGGATATGTCGATTTTAAATCAGCTTGCACCGAATGCATTGACACGAGATGACATAAAAGTAGAGGACGGAGAAGATGGTGGATTGCCGTCGACTTTTGTACCAGGTCGAAATTTGCTCTTTCTATCATTTGCCGGTGTTTTAGCGAGCCAGGTAGGAGCAAAGCATATCGTTACTGGCGTGTGTGAAACTGATTTTAGTGGCTATCCGGATTGTCGAGATATTTTTGTGAAATCCCTAAACGTAACACTAAATCTTTCTATGGATACTACCTTTGTGATTGATACACCACTAATGTGGTTGAACAAAGCACAAACATGGGAGCTGGCAGATCAGCTTGGAGCACTCGAGTTTGTCCGAGAGAAAACGTTGACCTGTTATAACGGAGTAATAGCGGATGGCTGTGGGGAGTGCCCAGCATGTAAGCTGAGAAATAGAGGGCTTGATGAGTATTTAAGCTTCAAGAAGGGGTCCTAAGACATGACTGATTTTAGAATTGTCGATAAGCTTCAAAAAATAGATGAAGATATTCAAAGTAGTCAATTAAAGTATCATTCAAAGCGTGTTCTCGTGAGCAAGGAATTTACCTTCGATGCTGCCCACCATTTACATAATTATGAGGGGAAATGTAAAAATCTGCACGGCCATACGTATCGTGCCGTATTAGGATTGAGTGGATACACGGATGACTGCGGTTTGATGATTGATTTTGGCGATATAAAAGAAATATGGAAACAAAAGATAGAGATATATTTGGATCATCGTTATTTGAATGAAACCCTTCCAACGATGAATACGACGGCAGAGAATATCGTTGTCTGGATTTACGGGAAGTTGTCTGAACATTTGCTTGATGAGCAACGATTTAATGGGGCACGTGTAGAATTTATCAGGCTGTATGAAACTCCGACAAGCTATGCTGAAGCAAGACGGGAGTGGATGGAAGTTGAGTAAGGTACCCATTATGGAGATTTTTGGACCGACGATTCAAGGCGAGGGAATGGTAGTGGGCCAGAAAACAATGTTTGTGCGGACTGCAGGCTGTGATTATTCCTGTTCTTGGTGTGATTCATCGTTTACATGGGATGGTAGTGGTAAGCATCTCATTGTCCAAATGACTGCAGAAGAGATTTGGTCTGAGTTAAAACGTCTTGGAGGCAGTGGTTTTTCTTTTGTCACGGTTTCGGGTGGAAATCCGGCACTCCTTCGAAACTTGGATGCACTTATTGCTATTTTAAAGGAAAACGACATAAAGATCGGAGTGGAGACACAGGGAAGCAGATGGCAGGAGTGGCTGTATGATATCGATGAACTGACGATTTCACCAAAGCCTCCCAGTTCCGGAATGATCACGGAATTTTCTGTGCTTTCGGATATCATCGAAAAGCTTAACAATCGAAATAGCGAGCAGCATACATCCCTCAAAATAGTCGTTTTCAATAAAGAGGATTATGAATATGCCAAGCAAGTTCACCTTCGATACCCGACAATCCCTTTTTATCTCCAGATTGGTAATGATGATATCACGACGACTGACAACCCACAGCTAATCAGCCATTTATTAAAGAAATACCAAGAGCTGATCGACTGGGTGATTGAGGATGAAGAATTAAGAGATGTCAAAGTACTGCCACAGCTGCACGCCCTTGTTTGGGGAAATAAAAGAGGCGTATAGTGGTCAGCCGTAAAACTGTATTTAATTTAACTAAAGGAGTAACATCATGAGAATTTTATTTTATTTAATATCTATTGTGACTGCTAATGTCGTAACCGCAGCTTTTGCACCATTACAGCTTGGCATGTTCATTGTCCCTATGGGAACGCTGTTAATAGGAGCTACCTTCATTTTTAGGGATCTTGTGCAAAACAAATACGGTAGAGCGAAGACATACTTATTCATTTTTGTAGCTTTAGCATTTTCTGCATTAGCATCATTTATGTTAGGGGATACTCTATTAATTGTACTTGCTTCAGCCATTTCCTTTGTTGTAGCTGAAACAGCAGATACAGAGATTTACACAAGACTAAAACTACCAATGGCTTGGCGTGTCTTCTATAGTGGTATTGTGGGAGGATTCCTGGATTCCGTGATTTTTGTAATAATTGGCTTGAGTCCTCTTGGAGCGAATTTTCTTCCATGGGAAGCAGTACCAGCTGCGATTGTAGGGCAAATTATTGTGAAAACCGTGATCCAGATGATTGGGGCACTGATTTTGAATCAGGTTTATGTAATAAAGGAAAAGCGTTTACTTTCTGAATGACTATATAAAAATGTAATATTTATTTTAGCCTTCCATAGATTTGGAAGGCTATTTGTTAGGTTAGAAGTTTAGTTTTGGGAATCATCATTACGTGGAAAGCTATTACTTGAATAGCCTAGTAATCTCCAGTAGACTAATAATTACGATAAAGAGACAACTGAGGAGTGAAACGCCGATGGAAATTTCTATTACAAAAGCTTTGCGTGAGTTAAAGACATTGGATGCACGCATCTTAAAGAAGATTAACGAAACGACTTTCGCGGCGTCAAAAAAACCGAAAGAGAATATTCGTGGTTTTAAGACAGTTGATGAGTTTGAAAAGGAAGCAAAAGAAAGTATACAATCTATAAAGGATTTGATGGATCGCAGAAAGCAAATCAAAAAATCGATTGTAGAATCGAATGCAACAACTATAGTTGAAGTTTCTGGAGTAAAAATGACGGTGGCCGACGCGATTGAGCGTAAAAACTTTATTGAAATCGAAAAAACACTCCTTCGTAAAATGAATACCGATTATGCTCAGTCTCAAGAAAAAGTAGAAGTTAATAACGAAATTGCCCAAGATAGATTAGATACTCAGTTAAATAATATGATTTCTAAAGATGGTAAAACCGATTTAACTGCGGTTGAAGGCTACAAAAAGTTATTTTGGGAATCCGAGGAAACGAAACTGATTGATCCAATTCATGTAAAAGAAATTGCGACAAAAATGGCTCTAGATATCGAATCTTTTGAAGATGACGTGGATGTAGCACTAAGTGAAATTAATGCACGCACGTTAATCACTATTAAACAATAAATAGTTTAAAAACTTGCTGTTATAGTGAAAAAGAAAAAAGTTTCCCCGTTTGCAGGGTCTGGGTTAATCCCTGCTCTTACAATCAACATTTGCGTATGGCTATAAAGCTTAAAGCTCAACCTTTAAAATTAAAAGCTTAACCATCAACTCTCTTATATCCTAACGTTCAATATTCAGCGATAAAAAATCTATAAAATCTCGGGTAACAGGTGCCAAAGGATTTGAAACTTCCTTTCTTCCCCTCCGAGCAGCTATGACAGCACAAAAAAGAGTGGTCCTTAGGGGTCACTCTTTTTTGTTTGGAATTTAATTTTTTAAAAATCGCCTTGTGCAAGAAACAATTATGTTTGTTTCTTGCGCAGAGTCATTTTCTAATGCTGTTATATAGAAAGAGTGATTGTCGAATAAGACGGCTACTCTTTTTTTCATTTTATTCCAGTTAGTCAGCGACCAAAGACACTAAAGGGATCCTGTATCTGATTTCAGTTACTAGATTTTAGTTTAGCGGAAATATTATTACCGGTTTCGATTATTTTACTTGTTAAGAATGCGAGTCGTTCTTCCGTTAGGTTGAAGCTGACGACACCAACGCTTATGGCACCGATGATTTGTCCAAGACTGTCCTTGATAGAGACTGCGACTGAAGAAGTGCCTTCGGTTCGTTCAGAGTGACTTATTGCATATCCCTGCTTCGTAATCTGGCTAAGTGTTTGTGAAAAGTTGGGGATTTCTCCTGCTGGTAAAAGCTGTGACAATATACTTTCTGATTGGGAACTAGGCATGGCTGCAAGTATTGATTTGTTGGCAGCACCGATGTGCAATGGAATACGCAATCCTAGTTGGTCGTATATTCGGATTGGATTATTTTCGCTATCAATTCTTTCTACAATCATTGCTTCTATCCCAACAGGTTTGCTTAAATAGACACTCTCTTCTACTTCTTTAGACAAGCGTTCTAGCTCTGGTCTGACTTTACTGACGTAGTCTATCGTATCGTACACTTGTAGACCATACTCTAACCAAACCATGCCAAGACGGTACAACTTGGAGTGCTCATCTTGCTCTACCATGCTTTGTTTAATCATCGCTTGTAATAATCTATGCATCGTGCTCAGTGGGAGCTCACATTGTTTGGAAAGCTCAGAAATACTTATTCCTTTATCATTTGCATGTGCTACTAAAACCTTTGCAACAGACATCGCGCGAGTAATGGATTGCATATGAATCACCGCCTATTTTATATTGTTCGAAAAAACAGCATTTAAATATTCGAAATATATTGACATCATATCATGAAACGCATATATTTTAAATATAATATTTCCGCTATTCAGAAACGTTTTCCGATATGCGGAAAAGGAGGAGTAGAAATGTCTTTTAACTCATCTATGTATAAAAAATTAGAGAGAGTAATTGTAAAGCATCCGAACGAAGCTTTTATTAGTCAAGAACACTTATCGGATAAGTGGAGATCATTCAATTACCTAGAAGAACCTAATTTTGAAGAAGCGGTGCGTGAATATAAAACATTCATCGAAATTTTAGAAAAGCATGTACCACAAATCGATTATCTGCCGAAATCGGACAAAGTAGGTTTAGATTCAATTTACGCACATGACCCAGTGAAACTTACGCCAGCTGGTGCCATTATTTTAAAATCAGGCAAGAAAATAAGACAGCCTGAAGCAGCCATTTATAAAGATTTTTTACAAGAAAAAGAGATTCCGATTATTGGAGAGTTAACTGGTGAAGCAGTATCAGACGGTGGAGATATCGTCTGGTTAGATGATAAAACTCTTGTAGTGGGTCGCGGATATCGTACAAACGACGAAGCCATTCGTCAACTAAAAGAAATAACAGCCCCATATGTAGATGAGTTCATCGTAGTGCAGCTTCCACATGATCAAGGAGAAGCAGAATGCTTACATTTGATGTCTTTCATCAGTATGGTTGATAAAGATTTGGCAGCAGTACATTCACCATTGATGCCAGTATTTTTCCGTCAGTTACTGATAGAGCGTGGTATTCAATTAGTAGAGGTACCAAAAGCAGAATACGATAATCTTGGATGTAATGTACTAGCGCTTGCACCACGTGTTTGTGTAATAGTCGAAGGCAATGAATCGACGAAACAGCAATTGCTTGATGCGGGAGCAACAGTTTATGAATACAAAGGACGAGAAATCAGTGTATTAGGTACTGGTGGTCCAACATGTCTAACAAGTCCAGTTATTAGAAATTAAGGGGGAACATGAAATGAGTAAATTTCAAAATGTAATTGCAAAAACGCCAGGTAAAAGCTACGTAGAAGGATTAACAACTTCCGATCTTGGGAAACCGGATTATGAAAAACTATTAGTTCAGCATAAGGCTTACGTGGAGGCACTAAAAAAATGTGGAGTAGAGGTAACACTGCTTTCAGCAAGTGAAGAATTCCCAGATTCGACGTTTGTAGAAGATGCTGCAGTGCTGACATCTGGATTTGCTGTTGTTACAAATCCGGGAGCGGAATCTAGAAATGGAGAAATTGTTGAAATTGAAAGCGCTTTAAAAGATTTTTATAAGAAGTTTCATTATATAAAATCACCTGGAACACTTGATGGTGGAGATATTCTTCAAGCGGACAATAAATTCTATATTGGAATTTCTGAACGTACCAATGAAGAAGGTGCACATCAGTTAAAAGAAATTTTAGAAGGCGAAGGTTTTGAAGCAACAATCATCCCGTTACAAAAATTCTTCCATTTGAAAACTGGTATCGCATATTTAGGGAATAACAAAATGGTCGTTGCAGGTGAATTTGTCGATCATCCAGCTTTTGAATCATACGACAAAATCATTATAACTAATGAAGATGAATACTCAGCAAACTGCATTCGTGTAAACGAATATGTAATTATTCCAGAAGGCTACAGCGAAACAAAACGCAAAATCAACGAAGCTGGCTATGAAACAATTGAACTTGATATGTCTGAAGTTCGTAAGCAAGACGGCGGTCTTAGTTGCCTATCATTGAGATTCTAACGAATTATTACGGGTGCCAGCCACCCGTAATAATCAGAAATAATAAGCGCATTAGATTAAGTTAAAGAGATAACAAGGGGGAGGGAATAGTATGTCTAATAATAGCGATTCAGCACAACAAAATGTATTAAACCGCTCGATGAAAAGCCGTCATTTACTTATGTTGTCACTTGGTGGGGTAATTGGGACTGGATTATTTTTAAATGCAGGTTATACGATTAATCAGGCAGGTCCAGGAGGGGCTATACTTGGTTATCTATTTGGTGGGTTAATCTTGTATATGGTAATGATCTGTCTTGGAGAGCTTGCTGTTCATATGCCGGTAACAGGTTCTTTTCAAACTTATGCGACGCGATTTATTAGTCCATCTGCAGGATTTTCACTTGGATGGATGTATTTTGTAGGCTCGGCTGCTACGGCTGGTGTCGAGTTTACCGCTGCGGGCATACTAATGCAGCATTGGTTCCCAGATGTTCCAATCTGGATTTGGTGTGCAATTTTCATGGTTTTATTATTTGCTTTGAATGCGCTGACAACTAAAGCTTTTGCTGAAGCGGAATTTTGGTTTGCGGGCATTAAGGTAGTGGCGGTAGTTCTGTTTATAATCATTGGGGCTGCAGCAATTTTTGGCCTTATTCCATTGGAAGAAAGAGCAACGCCATTTGCGACTAACTTAGCACCTACAGGACTGTTTCCAGCAGGGATTGCTATTGTTTTTGTTACAATGATGAATGTTATCTTCTCCTACCAAGGTTCTGAGTTAGTAGGTATTGCAGCAGGAGAAACGGAAAATCCAGAAAAGAATATCCCAAAAGCTATTCGAACAATTATTTTTAGAATCGTCGTGTTTTATATTGCTTCTATTATTGTATTATCTGCTATTTTCCCAGCATCCGAACTTGGGCTGCTTGAAAGTCCATTTGTTACTTTAATGAATTTAGCGGGTATACCGTATGCTGGTAGTATTATGAATTTTGTTATTTTAACTGCAATTTTGTCAGTAGGGAATTCATGTCTATATGCTTCAACCCGTTTATTGTGGTCGATGGCAAAGGAAGGTATGGCCCCAAAGATATTCGGTCGTTTATCTAAACGAAAAGTTCCACTTACTGCTTTAATATTTACGATGGCTTTTTCTTTACTATCATTATTAACAAGTGTAATGCAGGCAGATACAGTATTCGTTTTATTGATGTCGATCGCAGGGATTTCAGTTACTATTTCATGGATGGGAATTGCGGCATCTCAATTAATGTTTCGTCGCCAGTATATGAAGAATGGTGGAAAACTGGATGATTTAGGTTATAAAGTTCGCTTCTATCCATTAGTTCCGATAATCTGTATTGCGTTTTGTTTACTGATATTAGTATTTTTAGCGTTTGATCCGACACAGCGCGTAGGCCTTTATTATGGAGTAGGGTTTTTCATCGCCTGTATGCTATTCTACAAATTGAGATTAGAAAAGAAAAATAATAAAGCAGAATTAACAAATAGTAACGTGGTTCAAGAGAATTAAAATCTTTGTTATCTGAATATTTAGAATTACTGTTTTGTTGGGCATTAGTAATAAAGGAGAAATTTTAATGAGTCAATTATTATGGAGTACATCAGAAAAGCTTAGGACGTTGTTATGCGAATTAGTTAGTTGGGACAGTATTTCTTTAACAGAAGGTGAAACTACTTTTGCTCCAAAAACATTGGATAAATTAAGAGAATTAAAGTATTTTCAAGAACACCCGAGTCATTTGCAGTTGCTTGATGCAGGACTGGGCAGATATGCGGTAACTGCATTGTATAAACATCCAGATGCTGTTGAAACGGTCGTTTTGATCAGTCATTTTGATACGGTTCAAACAGAGGAATATGGTGCTTTGCAGCCACTCGCTTATTTTCCAGAGGAGCTGACGCAAAAGCTAATGGAAGATCCGAGTGATTTACCGGAATCAGCTCGTATCGATTTAGAAACTGGAAAGTATTTGTTTGGTCGAGGCACGATGGACATGAAAATGGGGCTTGCTCTCCATATGCAATTGATAGAAAAAGCAAGTGTCGAGAAGTGGCCGATCAATCTTGTATTGACGACCGTTCCGGATGAGGAAGTGAATTCTGCAGGAATGCGTGCAGCGGTGACTCAGTTAGTACGTCTTCGTGAGGAATTTGGGTTGACTTATAAATTATTTTTGAATAGTGAACCATCGTTTTCTCAAAACCCAACAGATATCGCGGAGTATATTTATTCAGGAACGATTGGTAAAATTATGCCCGCCGCTTTATTTTATGGGAAAGAAACGCATGTTGGAGAACCGATGAAAGGGATGACGGCGAACTATATTGCATCCTATTTGACCCAACGTATGGAATGGAATTCATTATTCCGTGAGACGGATCTTGGAGAAAGTACTCCGCTTCCAGTTTCCTTGCAGCAAAAAGATTTAAAGCTGTCCTATTCTACACAAACACCATATCGTGCAGTATCATTGTATAATGTATTTTTATTTAAACGTACTGCATCGGAAGTGATGGATCTTTTTGAACAAGTGGCAACAGAGGCGATGAGTGCTTTAAATGCCGACTATCAGAAGATATGCCAACGTGAGGGAGTAAAAGGTGTAGGGGAAGTCAAAGTACTTCGTTATGAACAACTGCTTCTCTATGCAAATCAAAAACTAGGAACGGAAGAAGTAGAACGATTAAAACAAGAGACACTTGTGCAGGAAGATTGGGACGATCGTGAAAAATCATTGAGGATTGTTGATAATCTGATGATCCAGTGCCAAGAATTAGCTCCTGCGACAGTAATCCTATTCGCCCCACCTTACTATCCAGCAGTCAATACATCCAATGATCCGCTTATAGTGGAAGCGGTTGAGCTAATGAAGAAATCAGCGCAATCATTCAATAATAAAATCGACCAAATCCACTACTTTAACGGAATTTGTGATTTAAGTTACGTAAATTATGATGATGGTTCCAATGGATGGACAGCTTTCGAAAATAACACGCCGGTTTGGGGAGACACATACAGTATCCCATTTGAAGACATGGCACAATTGAAAGGTCCCATATTAAATGTTGGTCCTTTCGGTAAAGACGCGCATCAAAAAACCGAAAGATTGCATGTAGACAGTGCATTCGTCGAAATGCCTGTAATGCTAGAAACATTATTGAAAAGCTTGTATTAATAGGGAAAGTGACTCCAGAACTATATATGGAGTCACTTTTTTGTTTATAATCGACTCTGTGTAAGAAACAATTCGTAACAGACTTGAATGCTGAAACTTTCACGTTTGTGTTTTACACAGGGGCATTACTTTACTTTCTAAAAACTTTTTTCAAAGTGGTAAGTCTAATAGATAGGGACATATGAAAAGAGGTGAAATCTTGACCGAAGAAATACTAGTAAAGCAAGCGATCAAAGGTGACGAAGAAGCATTTTTAACATTAATCCATTCATATGAGGAAGCACTATATCGAACAGCTATCTCTTATTTGAAAAATGAAGGAGATGCACTAGAGGCTATCCAAGAAGTGACTTATAGAGCCTATCGAAGTATAAAAACGGTGAAGGAGCCTGCCTATTTTAAAACTTGGCTCATCCGAATCATGATGAATTATTGCCGGGATGTTATCAAGAAAAGTAAGAGGGAAGTGTTCGAGGAACGAATACTTAACATACAAGGAATAACTGAAGATTTCACTTTTTTGGAGGTCGAGGAGGCTCTTTTAAGTTTATCCGATTATGAAAGAGAGTTATTACATTTGAAGTATTTTGAAGATGTCAAAATAAAGGACATTTCCGTTATGTGGAATACCCCAGAAGGAACGATTAAAACGCGGCTACATAAAGCTTTACGAGCACTTAGGGCAGGATTTGAAGAGAAGGGAGAGGTTAAACGTGTTTGAGGAGGAAAAAAAGAAGCTGGAGCAGAGGAAAAAATCTATTGATAAGATGGAAGTATCAAAGGAAAAGCTACACTTTGCCGTACAAAGTGGATTCGCGAAAGCAAAAAAAGAACAAGCATTAAAAAGAGTGAAGATAATAAAGCGGAGTTCATGGTCGATTGTAATTGCTGCAATCCTTCTCATCTCGTTTATCACAACAATCTCTGTATCTCCTGTATTCGCAAACAAGGTTGCTTCTATACCAGGGATGGATAGGGTACTCTCTCTTATTCAGCAAGATAAAGGATTGACTGCAGCTGTAGAAAATGACTATTACCAGCCAATCAATAAGTCTCTAGAAAAAAATGGTATTACAGTAACCCTGGATGGAGTTTTAGCAGATAATAATGGACTGGTCGTATTTTATTCTGTTCAATCAAAGGAAATAGATATAAGCAAGCTAGAATTGAAGTATATTCAATTATGGTCGGGATTACATACTACTAACTATAGTTTTGACTTAGGTAGTCACTCTATTCCTTTGGCTCCTGAAGAAAACACCGATATTTATAGTACCTCGGAACACTTATGGAAAGTAAAACAAGGCAAAGATCTTTCGTGGGTAGTCGGTTTGAAGAATGGTGATAAGACGGAGCATTTTAGAATTCCATTTTCTTATAAAAAGATGGATGTTGAGAGTAAGAATTTTATAGTAAACAAAGAAGTGAAAATTGAAGGGCAAAGCCTTAAAGTAAAGGAGGTAATAGTCGATCCAATACGCGCGGTTGTTAAGATAGAAGAAAATCCTAAAAACACAAAAAAACTTCTGGCTCGACCATTTGATGAATTAGAACTGGTAGATGAAAAGGGAAGGAAATGGTCTGCTATCCCTGGAAATGCATATAAACCACTAGAGGAAGGTAATGTATGGGAAGTACCACTAAAAGAAAGTTTTTACTTTTATGAGCCAAAAAAGTTAACGTTAACATTTGGAAAAATAGCAGCAATGGATAAAGAGGAAGCCTATATTTTAATCGATACCGAATCCAAAAAGTTTATACAACAGCCTTCCCAATCAATATTCTCAAATTTGCAAGTGAAGGATAATCGTGTCAGTTTTACTGTAAATATCGATAAAGATTACGATATGAATATGGTTGGATTTATAAAATTTACAGATGCTGATGAAAAAGAATTTTATATACACTATGAGGGACGTACACCACTCTATTCTAACTATGTAAAAGGTTCAAAGACTAACTCTCCTGGAGAAGGGAGAATCGAATTTGAACTACCAAATAAGTCGGTTACTACTTTTACAAATCCCATTCGATTGGATCTTGATTTTTACCCATCCTGGATAGAAGAGGATGCGGAGATAAAAGTCAAATAAAAAAGAGGAGTGGGAAGAAGCTTTACACTTCCCAATCCTCTTAAAACTTACCCGGTATGAGTTACCAACATATTGTTCAAAGCACACAAGAAACAATGAAGACGATGGAAATATAAATACAACTATCTAAATTTAAATCTCTTCCAAAATCCCTTTAACTAACTCAACAAATTTAAGTCTAACTTTCCCTGCAACGTCAATTACTTCCTCGTGATTTAGCGGCTGATCTAATATTCCACATGCCATATTCGTTATGCAAGAAACACCAAGTACTTTCATACCACCGTGAACAGCTACAATCGCTTCGGGTACAGTAGACATACCTGCTGCGTCAGCTCCTAATGTGCGGAACATACGGATTTCTGCCGGAGTTTCGTAAGTAGGTCCACTCCACCAAGCATACACTCCTTCTTGCAATTCCATGTTTTGCTCTTTTGCTACCTTGGTTGCAATACTACGTAGCTCTTTGTTATATACCTCTGATAAATCAGGGAAACGAGTACCTAATTTATTATTATTGGGTCCAATTAAAGGATTGGCCCCAACTAAATTAATATGGTCCGTAATTAACATTAAGTCACCTGGTTTAAAGCTTGTATTCACGGCACCGCAGGCATTTGTAATAATTACTTTTTCAATGCCTAGTGCTTTCATTACACGTACTGGGAAGGTTACTTCATCCAATGTAAAACCTTCATAATAGTGAAAACGACCTTTCATAGCGGCTACTATTTTTCCATTTAATTCTCCAATGACAAGCTCGTTGGCATGACCTATAGCTTCGGACTTTGCAAAGTGAGGAACTTCACTATAAGGAATTTTGACTGGGTTCTTAATTTCATCAGCAAGTGTCCCTAAGCCTGAGCCTAGAATCATTCCGATCACAGGGCGGTGATCTGTCTTACTCATTATGAAATCTCTAGTTTCTATAATATCTTCGATGTGGTGCATCAATAATTCCTCCTTGAAATGGTACATTAAAAAACAATACACAAAGTATGTTGTTGGTAAAAGTTTAATGTAGGTGAGGAACATTGTAAAGAAAACTATAATGTAATTTGAACGCATTACTCGAATAGAATCAATAATCTCTAACAATAATATACAAATAAATATCAATAGATAAAATAGTTTTAAAATATGGTGCCAGGTTCTAAAAAAGTGAACTGCATTAGAACCTGGTACCTCTTAATATTTAAACCAATTTAAAATCAGAAACAACGTCTTGAAGCTTCTCGGACATTTCTGCTAAAGATCGCGAAGCCGCAGTCATCTCAACCATGGAAGCGTACTGCTCTTGTGCAGCAGCTACTACATTTTGAGTATAATCAGTAGATTTTTCTGTGACATCTTTTGTATTGTCTACTTCATTTACAAGAACATCTGTATTATTATTTATTTCTTGAATTTCTGCTGAAATAATCGACAATTTATTATTGATTAAACTCACATCAGTTGCTATTTTTTCAAACGTACTGCCGGCGTTAGAAACGAAACTCATACCAGTTTCAATTGCTATTTTTCCTTCGTTCACGGTTTGAACTGTATGTTTTGTATTGACTTGGATTTCACCTATTAAAGTAGAAATATTTTTAGCAGCATTTCCAGATTCCTCTGCTAGTTTACGTACTTCGTCTGCTACAACCGCAAATCCTTTACCGTGTTCCCCTGCTCTAGCTGCTTCAATTGCAGCGTTTAAGGCAAGTAAATTTGTTTGTTCTGCAATACCTGTAATTACGTTAATAATTTCTCCAATTTCTTGTGATTTACGTTCAAGGATTACCATTGATTCTGTTGTTATCGTACTCTGACTATTGATTTGCTTCATTTGTTCTACCGTTTGCGTAATAACTTCATTGCCTGATAGAGAAACTTTAGATGTTTCAATAGAAAGGTCATTTACTTCCTTAATATTCGATGTTATTTCAGTAATGCTAGATGAAATTTGACTAACAGAGTTTTTTGCTTCCTCCATACCAAATAACTGTTTTTCTTGACCAGAAGAAATTTGCTGAATGGAATCCGTAATTTCCTCTGAAGCTCTACTAGTCTCTTCACTACTTGCGGTAAGTTCCTCAGACGTTGCCGCTACTTGTTGTGCGGAGCTAGAAACCGAATCGATAACATCTTTTAAATTAGACGCCATTGTGTTTATGCCAGTAGCCAAATCACCAAGCTCATCTTTATTTTTTATCTGAATATTTTTACTGGATAAGTCTTGATGAGCAATTTTTTTCACATTTTCAACGATTAATTGAATCGGAATTGCTAAATGTCTTGAAAACAGAACAATAACAATAGTACCCAACAAGATACTCACTGCTAGCGTAATGATAAGTGTTTTAAGGATTGAGTTAGTCCCTTCATTAAAGGCTTCCATATAGGTTCCAGCACTTATCACCCATCCCCAGTTTGGATCTAGCGCATTATAAGTAACTTTTCTAGCTGCAGTATCTGGCTGATTTGGTAAGTCCCATTTATAATACGTAAATCCACCGCCATCCTGCGCCACTTTTATGATATCCTGTACAACATAATTACCATCAACATCTTGCATGTCCCAACCATTAGTTCCTTCTATAGTAGGATGCGCTACTTCTAATCCATCTTCCAAGTAAGCCGCAAAATATCCGTTCGCACCTAAGTCTACCTTAGACGATATCGTACGTTTACCATCACTTTGTAAATCCCCGATTAAATATTGTTTTACTTTTTCCTGTGCATCCTCCAGGGGTATATCCCCGTTTTCAACTGCGTAATTCATTGATTCGATTAATTGGAGCGCCATCTCTACGCCGTTTTTGAGAGTTTTTTCTCCCAGGTTATCTAAACTTTCTTTAGACGAATAATAACTGCTTACCCCAATTATTACACTTGGAATTAGTAGTAGACAGATGGAAATAATAAATAGCTTTGTACGTATTTTCACTGTTAAATCCTCCGATTCTCTGTAGCCATTAACTAAGTATTGTAGTAATTTTTTTCCAAGCATTTATAAATGTCAAATAATCAACTTAACGATGTATTATTAACTCTATTTCAATTATCGACTAGATCTTTGTATTCTTTAGAAAATATTAAATTGATAAGAAAGGACTATTCTAGTGCAGGTGAAAAAGTATCATAAAATACAAGATAATATGTGAGTGAAATCTAGTAATAACCCTTTTTCATCTCATATATCGTTCTGCAAAAATAGGATAAGCAAGACAAACAAGGTTATTAGTCATGTATTATAGTATAATTACATTATTTGCATGAAAATTGTCGAATAATCTCTTTTAATAGAAATAACTGAAGGAAGTACATATGTATATGAAAAGTCATAAAGTAAAAATAATTCTTGTCTTATCTACTGTATTACTACTCTTTTTTTCAGCTTTAAATGTGTATACCTCATACGTGAGAATGAAAAATACAGTCGAAGAATCAGTTGCAAACCAAAGTTTAGAGGCGGCTAAGTCCATAGCTTCCTCTATAGATGTAGAAACGTATCAGAAATTTTTGGATAACCCGGAGAAAAATGAATATTTTCGAGAAATTGAAATCTATTTGAGTGATGCGCGCGAAAAGTTGGGCTCCCTATATGTTTATACACTAAAGGTCGATAATCCTGAAGTATCTAAACAGATGATATTAGGGCACTCTGGCGAGTTAGAGAGTTTAGAAAATTATCGGATAGGTGATGCATGTACAGTACCAAAAGAGCAAGTAAAAAAAGCCTACGAGGGAAAGACATATGTAACCAAAGTACTGAAGGATCCAAGTTATGGAGATTACTTATCTGTTGGAGCACCGATAAAGAACGATGAAGGAAAAATCTTAGGTTATTTAGGTATCGATACGAGTATAGATACAATCAATCAGATTAAAGGAGATGCGTTAGAAAGGAATACTGCAATACTTGTATTCAACGGTGTACTCATTTTCATTGTAATAGGCTCTTTTGTATTTATGCAAAGATGGTATCAAAGAGAGGTTACAAAGGAAGTAGGGCATACAGAGGATACATATCAAACAGAGATAAAAACATTAATAACCTCCATTTCTTCATTACGACATGATTTTTCTAATCATATTCTAGTTTTACATGGACTCTTAAAAATAGGGCAGTCGGATAAGGCATTACAATATGCAACCTCTCTTTTTGAAGAAGTAAAAACGATAGAATCTCTTAAAATAGATATAGATCACCCAGGTCTTTCGATATTGTTGCAAACAAAGAGGATAGCTGCTCAAAATCATCGTATTAATATGGATATAGCAATCTCTCAGGTTTCGTTTGAGAGTATAAAAACGACGGATTTAATCATCATTTTATCGAATTTAATCGATAATGCCATGGATGCAGCGATAGCGTTACCAGAGGGAGAACGAAAAATAAAGATAGACTGTACAGCAAATGATACTCATTATCTATTTAAGATTACAAATACTGGTCCAAAGATTTGCGAGAAAGAACAAATTTTTAAACAAGGGTATTCAACAAAAAATGAAGAAGAAGGAAAAATAAGAGGACAAGGATTATTTATAGTGAAGGAAGTTGTAAACAAATATAATGGGATAATTTCAATTGAATCAACAGCCGAATTAGAAACAACGGCTATTGTGAAAATTCCGCTAAAGTAAATTTGCTTTTTCATAGTTATGCAGATTGCTATATCAATCAAAAAGGACGCTGGGACAGAAGTAGAAATTTTATTGGATAAGGAGAAACCTTTACTAAATAATGGATATTTAACGAAATTGATTGGAATGGAGGGGCGACTCCTACGGGAATAGCGTGACGCCTGAGACTACAGGCTCAGGCCACGCCCGTGGAAAGCGTCCCAGGAATGGAAATCAATTTTGTGCACAGCAAAAAACAGCATTTTTCTCACAGAGAAAAATGCTGTTTTGGGGTTCTGTCCCAGTCTCATTTTTTTGCTATTTGCTTTTAGTTTGAAGAGATATGGAAACACCTATGACAATTATAAAAGCACCAATCAGTTGCAGGAGTTGAATGCTAATACCTAACAGGAAGAATCCGAATACCATTGCCACGAAAGGTTCAAGGTTTAACAAAAGTGCAGCTTTAGTAGCACCGACTTTGTGAATAGAGTTGTTCCATAAATACGTACATAAACCATGCATGATAATTGCAGTAATTATAAGTAACGCCCAATAGGAAAATGGTACGGACAAGACAATATAGGTTTTATGCCAGGGCACAAAAGGAAGTAGGCCTATTAAACCGAAGACATTACTATACCAAGTGATGATAGAAGGGGATATCGATTTCGATAAATGTTGAACAAAGACTAAAAACACTGAAAAAGATAGCATTGTTAAAGTGATTAGTAACTCACCTTTACCAAAGCTCGGAACAAGGAAAGATCCTTTTGTAATAACTAACCACACACCGATTAAAGCAACAAATGAGCCAATCCAAAATTGAAGTTTCTTTCTCTCATTAAAGTAATAAGAGGAGAGTAAAGCAGTGACTATAGGTGATAAAGCGAGGATTAATGCAGCTGTGACGGGCTCTGTATATTGAAGACTTGCGTAAAAACTCCACTGGTTCAACGATATTCCTACAAAACCAGCAATAGCTAGCCATATGTAATTATGGAGAGTTAACTTCTGGTTTTTTATATTTCTATACGTCAAAAAAAATAGGAATATAAGAATAAATATTAAACGAAAAAACGCTATAATGCTTGGATCAAATACATCGACTAAAATAGAACCGAATACGAAATTGCTTCCCCAAGCAATAACGCACAGAATAAGAATCAAATAAATAAACCACTGTTTGTTCATAAGTTTAAATAAATCTTCCTTTCAGTTGGATATAATTTCGGAAAGAAAGTTAGATTCTTTCTGATCTATTCTAACATAAAGTTAACTACTCAGATGGACTCTGGATATTAACTAAAATTAATTATGGACCTTTGAAATAGTCACTAACGAGAAGTAAAAGCGTAATCTTCTATTAGTGGCACTAGTGACAGGAGCAATTACAATATTCAAAAAAACAGTCCACTTAGATACTTTGTCTAAGGGGACTGTTCAACTGGGACCAGGTTATTAATAGATGTGCCGTTGCACGAGACATATTCATGATATGGAATAAGCGAGTATCATTAAGAAAATGTGCAGGATAGGTAGGAACTGATGTATTTACAAATCCTTTTATATGCATATCACCAACAAGTGGCAGCTCGTTGCCTATTGCTAGCCCTGGATGAATTGGGCCATTGTTAAGTTGAATATATCCTATCTTTGCTGGTTCACCTAAACTAGCATCAATACTTATGATAAATGGATTTGCATAGTGTTTAATAATTATATTTATGGTGTCCTCTAGATTAAATGCGTTGACAGGATTTTGTAAAGTACCATACACTTCAAATGGAAAGTTATTTTCAATTAAGAAAGTACCGACTAAAGGACCGAAACCGTCCGAAATGTTTTTATCTGATCCAATACATAATATAACAATAGGACGCTCTAACGAAACCTCGGAAGTTGCATTTTTAAAAGTATGTGCAGCTTCATAAATAGCATTTTTTTCAATAAAATCAAGTGCCTTAAATTTAAACAAAATTTGTGGTTTTTTCATTAATTTTAAGTCCTTCCTTTTAATAAATATGCTAATTAATCGTTTTAAATAAACTTTTAGGAAGTGATACATACATATGAAGTTACAAGGCATTTTATTGCTTATTTTTTTGTTTCAGACAATCATTAATGCGACAAGACCAGTCATTACGTTATCGGCAGATGAATTTGGAGCATCTATTGTCATTATAGGTATCTTAACATCATCATTTGCATTATTACCAATGATATTTTCCATTCATGCAGGAAAAGTTATTGATAAATTCGGAAATCGAATGCCAGTAATTTTTGGATTTACTGCAGCAATTGCCGGGATGATTGTTCCTGCAATTTTTACAACAATATGGGCATTATTTGCAAGCCAATTATTACTAGGACTTGCGAATATTTGTATTCCTATTGCTTTACAAAACCTTTTAGGGCACCAATCTACCTCTAAAAATCGAGATTATTTTTTTAGTATGTTTAGTCTTTGTGTTGCTTTAGGAGCAGTCATCGGGCCATTGGCCGGTGGTTACTTATCAGAACATGTATCATTTCAGATGGTTTATATTTTTTGTATAGTGATTGGTATTATTTCTATTACTTTTTCATTTCAGATTCCAAAAGTTACGCAGAAACTTAAGGGATCACCTACAAAATTAGTAGACTCACTTAAGCTATTTGAGAATTCATTCATACGAAAAGCTTTGTTTTCAAGTGCACTTGTATTATATTCCAAAGATATTTTTGTGGCATATTTTCCGTTGCTAGGAAAACAGTTGAACTTATCCACCTCTACAATAGGATGGATTATAGCTTTACAGGGGCTAGCTACGATGTTTGTCCGCTTTGTATTACCGAAGTTATTGGAAACTTATAAGAGAGATACAATTTTATTTTTGTCTATTTTGATTGCTGGGATTACTTTTCTACTTTTACCAGTAAGTCAATCGGTGTTCTTAATTGCTTTGTTGGCTATCGTGATGGGTCTAGGCTTGGGCTGCGGTCAACCAATTTCGATGACGACTACATATAATGCTTCTCCACCTGGTAGGACAGGGGAAGTATTAGGGCTTCGTATTGCTACTAATCGATTTTTCCAGTTAGTGGCCCCTACTTTTTTTGGTGTTATTGGAGGTTCTGTAGGAATGACAGGAATCTTCTTATTTAGTGGTGTGTTCTTAGTTGGCGGCTCGTTATTTTTTAGGAAACAAGAAGAGTAATTGAATGGCTTATTTCAATTGAAAAAGGTGGCTCCTCGTTCAAGGTCGAACGAAGTGTCACCTTTTTTTACGCGATTCTGTAATAGAAATAAGTTTTTTTCTAACTAGCAGGAGATCTCGATACCGTTCTTGAATTAATATAAAAATGCATTTTAGGAGGAATATGGATGGGGATTTTAGATGGGTTAATGGGGAATGCATCGGAGGTTGAAAACGATAAGGTTGAAAGTGAATTGAAGGATTTACTTGCATCTTCTGAGAAGGTGGAGCATGCATATAAGCTTATACGGGATTTGATTGTTTTCACGGATAAACGATTATTATTAATCGATAAACAAGGGGTAACGGGGAAAAAAGTAGAGTATCACTCGATTCCATATAAAAGTGTCGTTCATTTCTCAATTGAAACAGCAGGTTCTTTCGACTTAGATGCTGAATTGAAAATATGGTTATCAGGAAGTGTAGCTCCTATACAGAAGAAATTCAATAAATCCTTAAATATATATAAAGTTCAAAGTGTATTGGCTGGATATGTATTGAAGTAAAGAGGAGGTATGCAAGTTGGAGCTACTTATCGTTAGACACGGACAATCAGAAGCAGATTTGTTAGGTGTGCATGAAGGAAGGGCTGATTTTCCATTAACCAAATTGGGAGAACAGCAAGCAAGAAAAATGGCAGCATATGTATCAGAACATCTTCCACCCGACATTATCCTAGCTAGTCCGTTATTAAGAGCAAGAAGTACTGCCGAAATGCTACAGGAATTAATGGGCTGCGACTTGTTTTTAGAAAATGACCTAATGGAATTTAATAATGGAGTGTTAGCGGGTCTTTCCAGAGAGGAAGCTAGTATGAAATATCCATTACCTCCAAAAGGGAGGCCAATACATATTGCTATTGAACAAGGTGAATCAGAATTAGATCTTCGTTTCCGAGCAGAAAAGATTTTTCATAAAATCATACTAGATTATCAAAGTTACAACAGGGTGGCGATTGTCTCTCACGGAGGACTAATTTCTCAGTTTATCAAAGCATTTCTGAAACAACCAAATTCAAGTGAATATGTATTTGCAACAGGTGATACCGGAATACATCTTTTAGAAATAAAAGAGAATGCAAGGATTATTAGATTTCTAAACAAACTCGAACATCTATAGGGGGGATAAATTGATATTACATACAAACATTGCAGGTGATGGTAAACCAATCGTATTTTTACATACTGGTCTACAAACAGGACTTTTAGATTTTGAGTTTCAACGAGCGTATTTTAGTCAGAATTATCAAGTGATTTCTCCAGATTTGAGAGGGCATGGACAGTCTAAAACAGAATATATACAGAATTTCTTTGAGGATTCTGCTAAGGATTTATTGGAAACGCTGGATCATTTAAAATTACCTGCTGTCCATCTAGTAGGATGTTCATTGGGAGCTCTTGTCGCGATTAAGTTTGCTCAACTGTTTCCTAACAGGATTATTACATTAGCTATTTCAGGAATTACACCGGTGAAGCCTGAAAACTGGCTGGAAATGCATGAGGAAGATGTCAAAGGACAAACCGAGGTGTTGAATAGTAAAGAAATAGCTAGTTACTTCGATCAAATACATGCGTCTAATTGGAGACAATTTATTCATTTTGGAAAAGACGAAAGCTGGTATCCATTTGATGATGTAAAAGCGGTAACCGAATTTGGATTCCCTGTGCTTTTCATAGTGGGAGAGAATAAGACGAATGAAACGATTGGTGCATCCATTTATCCAGAAAAAACCCCAAATATTCGTATAGCAATTGTGCCGTTTGCAGGGCACTTAGTTCATACTGAACAACCTGAAATCTATACTAAAATAGTAGAAGTATTTATAAAAAAAGCGGAAGGTTCTTAGAAATGTAAATGGGTTGTTTCGAGTTGAAATTAAGGAAGAATTCAAAAAGTGTAATTGAAAAAGCTACTATCCTCTTTTCTTTGAAAGAAGTTAGTAGCTTTTCAAGTTGTTGGCTAATTCTATAAATAGAAATATTTTTTTAATAGTTAAGCAAATATTAATTTGATAAGTATCTTGTTTTTAAACTAAAGACCCACCAGTTTTTAAGTATTTTTCGATACCTTCTGCAGCACGATATGCAAGAGCTCCAACTGTGCCTGTAGGATTCATACCAGAATTATGTGGGAAAGCTGAAGCGCCAGGGACAAATACATTTTCACAATCCCACATTTGAAGGTAGTTGTTTAATGCGCTTGTTTTAGGATCTGCACCCATGATAACTCCACCAGTGTTATGAGTGGTTTGATATTTTGTCGTATCCCAATCACCTTGATCTCCTGGGGTAGTAATCATGTCTGCACCCATTTCTTCAAGAATTTTGGTAGTGATATCTCTAATATATTTTTGTTGATTTCTTTCATTATCTTTATAGTTAAATGTCATACGTAATAATGGATCACCAAATTGATCTTTATACGTAGGATCTAGGTCAATATAATTTTCTTTGTTTGGCATAACTGAGCCTTGTGAGCCTACTGACAAGCTGCGGTTCGCCCAATATATAGATTCATCTTTAAACTCTTTACCCCAAGTTGGTGTACCTTTAGGGACAGAGTTATTTGAAATAGGACGTTTTCCGTAATGACCAAGTGCTATGTTACCACCGTGAATAAAATTCAAATCAGTATGGTCAAAATTATCTCCATTAAAATCGTCTAATACTCCAGCAAGTGCACCTGTACCTGCATATAAATTAAATTCTTTCTCCTTAAAGAAGCCTGTTGAACCTGATGACGTCATTTGATAAGCGTAGTTCTTTCCGATTACGCCAGTTCCCGATTCTGGATTATACGGACGTCCTAGTTGAGAGTTTAATAGAATTCTAATGTTATTAAGTGCATACGCTGATACAACTACAACGTCAGCCTCTTGAATATACTCTTCTCCAGTACGAGTATCGACATATAAAACTCCAGTAGCTTTTCCGTTCGTATGTAAGACTTTGCGAACAACACAGTGCGCTCTAACTTCAAAATTACCTGTCTCTTTTGCCACTGGTAAAACAGTTACTACTGGCGATGCTTTTGCCCCATATTCACAGCCGAAACGCTCACAAAAACCGCAATATTGACATGCTGCCCGAGAGATTCCATCTGGATTTGTGTAGCTTTCAGAAAGTGTAGCTGCCGGTGCAATATAAGGATGATATCCTAAATTTTTTGAGGCTTCCTTAAACATTTTCATAGAAGGTGTCTCTTTTAGCGGAACTGTAGGGTATTTAACTTCAGGGACTTCTGGATGAGGATTAGTTTCACCAGAGATACCAGCCATTGCTTCAAATTTTTCAAAATATGGTACTAAATCGTTATAAGTAATTCCCCAGTCTTGTAGGGGCATATCCGCAGGAATTTTATCTTTTCCATAACGTTCTACAGTTTTTGTGTAAATTTCAAAATCATAAGGGAAAAATCGGTATGTTAATCCATTCCAGTGTTCACCAGAACCACCTACACCATCACCGATTAAAAATGAACCATGTTGACGATAAGGTAGAGCTCTCTTTGAACGGTCATGACGCAATGTCAAAGTTTCTTTGGAAAGATCTTGCATCATTTCATTTCTTTGTTGATATCTAAGCTCATCGTGAACCATTAGATAATCTTCTGTCTTTCTTTCTTTACCGCGTTCTAAACCTACTACTTTATAACCTTTTTTAGTAAGCTCGGCTGCGATAATACCACCAGTCCAGCCAACTCCTGCCAATACTATATCTGTTTTTGGTAATTTCTTAGCCATGTCTAATTAGCTCCCTTTCGATTAATGTTTATGTTGTGAATTCAAGCTTGTCGGTTCGATTTTTACAAATTCATCTTTTTCAATGATATTTGCATAACTCATTTGATGGCCAGGGAAGTTTTTCATCTTCCATCCTGCCATATCTTTATTCCCACCATATAAAGGATCGGCATAAGCACCTTCAATAGTTGCACTTTTTAGTAATGAGAAGAAATAAGTAGAAGTAACAGCGCCATTTAATGTGACTTCACCTGCTTCAAAAGCTTGTAAAATAGCAACCTGTTCTTCCGCTGTTATTTCTGAAAACTTTGCTTTATATTGTTTTGCTGCTTCTGAATTTAAAGCTTCAATCCCTAGATTGAAAATTTGTTGTCTGTTTAAGTGTGTTTGATGTCCGAACAATGATGTAGCTTCTGCTGGATAAAATGGTCCAGACATATATTCTTTAGAATTTAGTCCCCAGCTTCCAGCAAGCTGATGATCGATATAAAAAGCAACGAGTAATTCTTTTGCTCCTGGTCCTACTTCTGTTTTTGGAAATATTTGTTCTGCTGCTGCTTCAATTGTGTCAAATTGTGTTTTGTCAAAATACATTAGTGCTTGGTTGAAATTTACTGCAGTTGCTGTAGAATGAACACCTGTTTCATGAGTTTGAGTAGTTGAGTCTTTACTTAGTAAAGAACCAAGAGCTCCACCTAGGACAACCCCACCTACTGTTAACCCAGAATTCTTGATAAATGTACGTCTAGATGAACGTTTGTCTAAGTATGGAGCATTTTTTTCCTGTTCTGACATAATATAACCTCCAGTAAAAATAAGTAGAAAATTGAACGAATTTCTTTATTTAGGTAAATAATAAATTTAAAAAAATATACTCATTAATGAACGATAGTATGCCAGTTGTATACTAATGAGAATAAGACAGTATAAACCAATATAGAAGCGATAAAGTATATATGTTTTGTTCCTGTCCAGCAAAGAACAATAATAGCTAGTCCAATACCTGAACCTAATAATGCAAACCAAGGGAATTCATTGTTATAGAAAAAAAGACCTAGTGATAAGTCTGCCACTATAAATAATGCAAAAAGAACTTGATTCAAGAGTTTTAATTCTTCTAAATTATATTGAGTCACTTTTGTTCTCCTTCGACTAATAAACTATTTAAAAATGTACCGATACAAAACAACCGTTTCCAAGTCTACTCCTTTTTTTTCACTATTTCTACACATTTGCAAAAAAAAAAAATATAGTTATATTCTGAAAATAACATTAAATTACTCTCTTTTTTACAAATTAAAGGGGAGGATACACAGTGTTAGTGGTACAAAAAGACCAATTTTCTCTCTATGAAGATATGCCAATGGACTGGGTGTAATCCTATTTTTTTAGGGGGTGATTTCATTATCAGTAAATAGTTTTTATAACTATGTGTTTACAAATTGGAACGAAGGAGTATAATGTGTAATTGTTACAAAACAACCAATACTTTTGAATACAACTTATGCATAAAAGTCACAGGAACATTATATATACTCAGTTATGAGGAGGGAACATAATGCCAAATATCGGTGTACCAGGTTTAATCATTATATTAATAATTGCTTTAATCGTGTTCGGTCCGAAAAAGTTACCTCAATTAGGTAAAGCAGTTGGACAAACATTAAAAGAATTCAAAAACTCAACTAAAGATATCGTGGACGATGTAGCAGATGAATTTAGATTAGATGATAAAGAAACAGACGATAAAAAGAAAATCTAAAATTAAGAAGCCAACTATTTTAAAATAGTTGGCTTTTTTGAGATTAGAAAGTTTATAAAAAAGTCCCATGGATACTGAGTTTAAGGCACTTTCAAGAATGAATACTCCTTCTGATTTCCGTTGCAGGAGAAAGAACGAAGGCTAAGAACGCCACCTTTCTCCAATCAATCAGTGTGTAGTACTCCATTAGAAGATTCAGCATAGCTTTTCGCTTATATGATAACAATGGCTAAATTTTAGAGAGTAATAAATTTTTTTGTAAATGCTATTGAATTAGAAATATTTATCCACTACAAGATGGAGAAAGTAGTTTTTCTTTTCTGCTAGCGGAAATAAAGAAAAGTAGTAAGTGTTAGCCTCATAAAGAAGCGAAGTAGCGAATGAAATTCTATCTTCGTGGCTTACACTAGGAATAGTTAGTGAACGAGCAGTAACACTCTTTCCACAACCGGATTCTCCAACAATCCCTATAGTTTCACTTTTTTTCACATCAAAACTGACACCTCGCACAGCTTCAAATTCTGTTTCATTCGTTAGAAACGAGATATTCAAATCGTTCACTCTTAGAACAGTCTCTAATAACTGTAAGTCCACTTGTTGATAATGGAAATGAGGTAGTTGCAGATCCAGCGAAAGTGAAGGAGTTCTTAGAAGCTTACCATGTAAGTAAATAATAATTATAAAGCGCCGGTTTCTATACAAATTTCTATTTGTATTAGAGGCTGGTGTTTTTTTAAAAAAGATAAGAAAGTATAAAAAATGTCCCGTGAACACTGGGTTTTCGACAATTTTAAGAGTGAATAATCCTGCTGATTTCCGTTTCAGGTGGAGTACAAAGGCTAAGTGCGCCACGTCGTGTGGCAACGCCTTCGTGACCAACATCCTCTTGGCCTCCGCGGGGGAAGCGATGAACCATCACCGCCCCTTCGGGTACGTTGTGATGTTTCACCTGTCTCCCTCATCCCGCTGGAGTCGCCACCTTTCACTTCAATCAATGTAATGAGTATTACTCCACTAGGTGATTTGGCAAAGAATATCGCTTTGATGAAAAGATTTTCCTTATTACTAGCGCTAATTTCATCTGGACGTTTTATCATATAATCCTAGTTTATTTAGCTGACTTGTTTCCAATTATCCGTTTTGTAAAGTGAACATGGTTGATTGGAGCGCAGGGCGGCGACTCCAGTGGGAACAGCAAATGTTTTCTGCACCGAAAGCGGAGCGACAGGTGCACGAGCTGAAAGCCCCGCAGGAAAGACATTGGTCAACTTTTTTTGACCAATGTCTTTGCGACGAGTAACCGCAGGAGCATTTTTTTCGGAGTGACGAGGAGATTGAAGCCGTGCCCACGGAAAGCGTCCGCCCGGAGCGGAAATCAACGGCATGTCTATGTTTCTGTTCTTAAAGGACCGGGTGTCTTCTTTCATCAAAGGATGTAGTATTCTTTAAAAAAGTAAATTGTAAAGTATAATAAGTGAGTATTTAATTTTAAAATAGCTTCAGGGGGTTAAGATATGGTTTCAAACAAAATGAATGCGCAAAAATTGGCTTATGAATACATTCGAGAATCTATGCTTAATGGAACTTATAAAGGCGGAATGAAGCTCGTAGAAGAACGTCTTGCTGATGAGATTGGTGTTAGTCGTACACCAATTCGTGAAGCGATTAAAAGACTAGAGCAAGAAGGTTTAATAAAGAATAAGCATATTTATAATCCTACAGCACAGGATTTGATATACATATATGAGATGCGCATAGTACTAGAAAGTTTTGCAGCAAATAGAGCGGCGAAAAATATGACAGCGGAAAAGGTTAAAGAACTTGAGAATACCATACAGAAATCTCGTGATTCGCTTATGGAAGGACAGTCAAAAAATATATACAATGCAAACCAACGCTTTCATGAATTAATTATAAATGAATGCCAAAACCCAATAATGATTGAAAGGTTAGAACAAGCTCAGACAATTTTCTATTTATTTAGCTTAAGGCTCGATATATATAGTCGACCACATATAATAGATGAGCATGAAGAAATTTACAAAGCCATTAAGAATAAAAATGAACAACTTGCTGGTGAACTAATGTCTAAACATTTATATAAAGATATGAATTTTACTTTGGAGATTATCGGCAGGAATGGACAGTTTTAGAGTCCACCAAGAATCAAATTGCATTTCCATAAAACGAATTTATCCGCAATACGAAAATAAATAATTTCTTCATATATAAAGCACTAATTCTCCAATAAGCAAATGAATTAGTGCTACCTTTGTATATATTTACTTGCGAAATCATCGAAATTATTTACATCTAATAATTAACAATCGAGTGATCAGCAAATTTAAGATTTCTCCGCCAACAGCATAAGATGTTGTCGCATCTCTGATACGTGTATTTTTAAGTAGTCCTCCTAAGTAATTTTTCAAACCTCCTTTACAACCTCTTTTAAACCTTACCGTAAATACATTTACTTTAAAGTTTTGCCGAAGCAAATAGCACATTCAAGTAAAAAAAGTGAAGTACTGCTGCCTTTTAATGGAAACTAATATATACTCGCTCTCCATCACTAAGAAAAACAAAATCTCTTTACCGCTAATTTTATTAGAGATTTCTTATAACAATCAAGTTGATGGATTGGAAATAGGCAATGATTATATATCCTCATTTGCTAAGATTTTAATATGTACAAATAACAAAGGAGTGTAGTAGAATAATAGATGTTATTTTTGTATACAAAATTTATATTTTTGTATACAAAAATTATTAAAGATAATTTTAATTGCATATAAAAGGAGAATAAGTATGACGCAATACAATTTAGAAGAATTGAGGATGCTCAATCAAGTGCTACTGGCCCTTTTTATCGTAGCTGATTTTGCCCTTTTACTCTTTTTTAACAATAGTCCATTCCCTTGGTTTGCCCTATTAGGTTCTGGAATTGGTTTATCCATTATTGTTCTTTGTTGGACAGGAAGAAAACACACTATTTTTATAGCTTCATTACTTGTTTTTTCAGCTCTTCATACAATTGTTTATAATTGGAGCTCTATTGTGCATTAAAAGAAGAAAAAATTTTGCACATTTTCTATTTAACTAGTTAAATGAGTCAATTTCTTATTACTTGTTCATTTAAAAATACGAATGTTTACTTAATATCGCAATATATTATTTGTTTTTTAAAAGCAAGCTCGTTGATTGGAGTGGTAGGCGGCGACTCCAGCGGGAACAGCGCGAGCTGAAAGCCCCGGAGGAACGAGTGACGAGGAGATTGAAGCCGTGCCCGCGGAAAGCGTCCGCCTAGAGCGGAAATCAACGTTGTTCAGATTTAACTATATAAATTCTTTATGAAATTGATTCAAATAGAAAATTACTAAATTTATGGGAGGTTTTATAATGTCAGAACAAGAAAAGAAAGAGTCCGTTTTAGATAAACGTTCGTCTAGACGTACGTTCATTAAAAACTCTGGTTTGACAGTAGGCGGAGTTGTTTTAGGTGGAGCTTTAGGAAGTCTTCTAATAAAAGATGATAAATCGACAACACATAATACTGATACTCAGAATCACGCAAAAACGCCTGCTGCTAATCCAAATGTAGCTCTAATGTTCTTCACACCAAGCCAATATCAGGTTACTCAAGCAGCAGTGGATCGTATTTTCCCTGAAGATGCAAATGGCCCCGGTGCTAAAGAACTTAATGCTGCTATTTACATTGATCACCAATTGGCAGGTCCATGGGGTTCTAATGTAAAAGATTACCGTTTGGGTGCATTTTATAAAGCGGAAGAAAACCAAGGTCCACAAACGAAAATCCTTCGTAAAGATTTGTTCCTAGCTGGTTTAGACAGCTTAAACACGTATAGCAACAAACAATTTAAAGTTGACTTTAAAGAGTTAGAAGCTACTCAACAAGATGAAGTTCTACTGGCTTTTAGTGAAGGGAAAGTTGAATTATATGGAAAGGTTTCCTCTTCTCAATTTTTCAATTTACTACGCACATTGACTATTGAAGGTGTATATGCAGACCCAATGTATGGTGGTAATAATGAAATGATTGGCTGGAGTATGCGTAAGTATCCAGGATCACGTATGCAATACGTAGCTGAAATACAAGATGAAAAATTTATAGAACTTGAACCACAAAGTTTAAATTCTCATATGGGACATTAATAATAGAAAGGACTGACGTATAAATGGTTACAAAATTACCTAAAGTACCTGTCGTAGTAGTAGGGATGGGGTGGGCTGGTGGTATAGTCTCAGCTGAACTAACAAAAGCAGGAATAAACGTTGTTGGATTAGAACGCGGTAAAGACCGGACAACAGCTGATTATACAATGGGACATGATGAACTTCGTTACCAACATCGTCAAGAATTAATGCAAGATCTTTCTAAAGAAACTATTACTTATAGAAATACAGTATCAGGTAAAGCTTTACCGATGCGTCATTATGGTACATTCATAGTAGGAGACGGAGTTGGTGGTGCAGGTAGTCACTGGAATGGACAAACTTATCGTTTCTTACCTTATGATTTCGAAATTCGTACAAAAACAATTGAGCGTTACGGAATCGAGAAAATTCCTGCTTGGATGGAAGGTCTTAACGACTGGGGTATTACTTATGATGAAATGGAACCATATTATGACACATTCGAAAAAATGGCTGGTATTTCAGGTGAAACAGTCGAACTATGGGGGAAACGTACTAATCCATATCCAACACCTCCTCTAGTGAAAACTCCATTAATGAAAGAATTCGAAAAAGCAGCAACAAGCTTAGGATACAAACCTTTCGTTATTCCAGCAGCTAACCTGTCTGAAGCATATACAAATCCAGATGGCATCTCTCGTGGAGCATGTCAGTACTGTGCGTATTGTGAAAACTTCGGATGTGAATATGGAGCTAAGGGTGACCCTGCTGTTACAGTAATTCCGGTTGCTAAACAAACAGGCAAGCTAGATCTTCGTACACATTCTAATGTTTTAGAATTAACTAAAAGTGGTGGTAAAGCAAGCGGAGTTATTTATGTAGATATGCTAACTGGAGAAAAGTTTGAACAACCTGCAGATGTAGTTGTCGTGGCAAGTTATGTATTCAACAATTCTCGTTTGCTTCTAAACTCTGGTATTGGTACTCCTTATGATCCAAAAACAGGTAAAGGGACAATTGGTAAAAATTACTGTTACCAAGTAACTGCTGGAGGTTCTCAGCTATTCTTCGAGGATAAAGAGTTCAATCTGTACGGCGGTGCTGGTGCATTAGGAATGGAAATTGCTGAATATATGGGTGATAACTTTGACCATTCCGAAGTAGACTTCATTCATGGAGCTGGCATTCGTTCAACACAATACGGCGACCGGCCAATTGCTGTAAACCGTGTACCTGCAGGAACACCAAACTGGGGTGCTGAGTTCAAAGAGAAATCTATTAAATATGCGAATTCAAACTTCCCAGTTAAAACACAGGGAGCTTCTTTACCACATAAAGAAAATTACCTAGATCTTGATCCAGAATTTAAAGATGAATTTGGATATCCATTATTACGCATGACATATGAATATACAGACAATGACCGTGCAATGGGTAAATATATGTCGGCTATCACACGTAAATTTGCAGAGGAAATTGGTGCAGATATTATTGATACAAATGAAGAGCAAGGTCCATTTAACGTAAACAAAGATTCAAACACTCATAATACAGGTGGAGTAATCATGGGAACAGACCCTGAGAAATCAGCGCTAAACACTTACCTACAAATGTGGGAAGCTGAAAACGTATTTGTTTTAGGTGCATCTGCATTTCCACATAATAGTAGCTTTAATCCAACTGGTACACTGGGTGCACTTTCTTATCGTGCAGCAGAAGGTATTCAAAAATATTTAAAAGAAGGCGGATTACTAGTTAAAGCATAAATGACAACTAGTTATTCTATAAAAGAGCTCTTGACCTGTATTGAATATGCGGTCAGGAGTTTTTTTATAGAGAACTAAAAGTATGGTAGTGTTTCTAGAAAATAACGTCTAATGAGCATATGGACCATTTCTGATTTTTCAAAATCACATTCACTTTTAGTGAAACAAATACTAGGTACATACGTATAGAAACTAAAGGTTAATAAAGGAGGTCTTCAATGTTGAGAAAAATTATTCCCGTTGCTTTACTCGCATTGCTTGTCTCGGGCTGTAGTGAAAATGAAAAAGCAGAGGTCACGGAGCAGTTAGAGGAGACAGTTGTAAAGGAACAAAAAGATATGGAGAAATCTATAGAAGCAGACCTTAGTGTCATCGACCAAGTAGTGATCCCCACAACAATAGAAGAATGGAAGCATACTGAGCCTGGATTGTTTGCACTTGACTATACATTAGATTATGAAACTTCTAGCTGGCCAAAGGATGCTAGGGAATTAAGCACGGAGGAAAAGAAACAGATAGAAAGTATAGTAACAGCAACAGATGATACCAGTGCAATGTTACAGGCTTTACAATATTACTTTGGAAGTAATGTATATAAAGATTTACTAGATAAGCAGATTAACTATGCTGCGGTCATGAACGAGCCATATTTACCAAAACCAACAAAAGAATTTGGTGCAGAGGAGAATGATGGGAAGGTTGCACCACCAAAAGCCTTTCTTTTGTTGGATGCTAGCTCCAGTATGCTACTTTCAGTAGATGGGAAGCAAAAAATGGGTATTGCGAAAATTGCGGTTAAGCGGTTTGCGAAAACTTTAGGAGAAGACAATGAAGTCTCCCTTTATGTATATGGACACGCTGGATCACAGGAAGATAAGGATAAAGAACTTTCATGTACACAAATAGATGAGATATATCCATTCCAAAGTTATAAGGAAAAAGAATTTGATACTACGGTAGATGAGGTGGCTGCCAAAGGATGGACTCCGTTAGCTGCTGCTATTCAGACGGTCAATGAAACGAGCAAAGATTTGGAAGGTCCATTGACAGTTTATATTGTTAGTGATGGAGCAGAAACTTGTGATGGAGATCCGATTAAAGCAGCAGAAGAATTTGCACAGGATAACGAAAATCGCAAAGTGAATATTATTGGATTTAATGTGGATCAAAAAGGAGAAGACCAGTTAAAAGCAGTAGCTGAAGCGGGTAATGGAGAGTATATTTCTGCAAATAATAGCGAGGAACTAAATAATAGTATTGCAGAAAAGTGGGTTATCCCTAGTATGACAGATGTAGTTTATATTGAGCTATCAGGACCTAATGGTTTTGCGGTATCTAATGCAAAATATTCAATAGGACAACTGTCAATGAAACTAAATAATGCAGTCACCATAGAAAGTAGTCGCTTTAGGGAAATGATTCAGTTATTAGTTACGGAAGAGATGATTACGAAGGAACAAGGAGAAGAACTTACCGAGATGGTTAATCAGCGTAAAGACCAATTACTTGCCATCAATAAAGAACTAAAAAACGCTAAAGACAAAGAGGTCGATGATGAGTATGAGCGCATTCATCAAAACATCGACGCTTGGGTAAATGAAATAGAAAAAATTAGAGCAGTGCAATAAATAAATCCCTATGTAGCATACTATTTTTAAATAGTGTGAAGCATAGGGATTTTTAAAAACTTAATTACATGAAAATAAATATTTTCATAAATTTGTTTTTAAGGGAGTATATATGTGATAAGCAAAATTTGAAATAGACTCTTATGAGTGATTGAAGATTAGAAAACTTAAAAGTTAAATAAAAAAAGTATTTGACTTATTCTGAATATTTTGTTTTAATCATAGTAATTAAGAGTTATAAATATTTGAAGTTTATTTTTTTAAGTTAACTGGTAGGGACGTCATGTTGAGATAGAAAGGTGAATTATATGATAAACAATGAATTGCATATTCCTCTTCATATTCAAATAAGTCTAGTACTTGAAGAAAAAATAAAGGAAGGAGTATACACAGAAAAAATACCAAGCGAAAGGGAATTAATGGACCAGTATTCAGTTAGTAGAACTACCATTAGAGAGGCAGTATTGAGACTTGTAAATAATGGTGTATTAAAAAAAGTACATGGAAAAGGAACTTTCATCAAGGAGAAAGCCCCTATTAATGAGTGGCTTTCCACGTTAAATAGTTTTACGGAAAGGGTCAAAAACGCAGGCATGGAACCAGGAAGTAAGCTATTATCTTCGGGAAGGATCAATGAAGAGGATTCTTCAATAGATATATTCGGAAGTGATATGTATACAATTGAACGACTACGTTATGTGGATAAAAAACCTGTTGCAATTGAACGGCATTTTTATTCAGTTGACCTTGGACTGAGTTTAGCGGAATATGATTTGGACAATGCTACCATTTTTGAATTATTAGAGAATGAACTAGGTATAAGATTAGTTGAAGCGGAACAATCCATCAGCACCGAGGTTGTAGATGATCGAATAGCTCAACTGTTGAACGTACCCCCGAACACCAGTGTGTTAAGTGTTGAGAGGGTAATATATGATGAATCTGAAAATCCAGTTGAATATTATAAAGGACTTTATCGATCAGATATGTATGTATTTAGGATTAGAAACAAAAGGGAAAGTAATTAACTTAACAAAAAGATGTAAGCGTTATCATTTCGATTGGAGGAGCATATGAAGAATTCTAAGTCATTGATTATTGCAAGTTTAGTTGTCTTGACTTTTTTCTGTATGATTGTTGGAGGTAATTATGCAATGGGAAAAAGTTCAGGATCTCTTGATAATGATGTTATTACTTTTCGTGCCGCACAGTCCAAAGCAGGGAATCACCCAGTATCACAAGGAATTGATAAATTTGCAGAACTTGTTGAAGAAAAATCGGAAGGAAAAATGGTAATCGAAACATATCATGATGGATTAATAGGGGATGACAGGGAAGTAATCGAAAGTGCTCAGAGAGGAAGTATCGATTTTGCAAGTTCATCTACACCAAATATGACTAGTTTCACTAACTATTTTACTGCTTGGGATCTTCCATATATATTCGAAAACAAAGATGAAGTTTATAAAGCACTTGATGGAGAACCAGGAGATATTATTCGAAAAGAAATGTTAGATTCGGGTTTTGTCATTATATTCTTTCCGGATTATGGATTTCGTCAAATAGTAAATAATATTAAGCCTATAGAAAAACCTTCAGACCTAATGGGAATGAAAATAAGAACAACAAACTCAAAGATTGAACAGGCAGATTTTAATGCATATGGTGCAAATCCAACGCCAATGGCCTGGTCAGAAGTTTTCACGGGTTTACAACAAGGAACGGTTGATGGGGAAGGGAACAGCTACTCACTTTTATGGGATACAAAACATCAAGAAGTTTTAAAGTATGCAACGGAGGTCAATTACAATTATAGCTCGGATGTACTAGTTATGAACAAAGAAACATTTGAAGCTCTTTCAGAAGAAAATAGAAAAATAATTATGGACGCTGGAGTAGAAGCAATGCAATGGCAAAGAGCTCGTGCAAATGAAAGAGAGGAGGAGGCGAAACAACAATTTATAGATTATGGAATAGAAGTTTTTGAACCAACTCCAGAAGAAATGAAAGAATGGAAAAAGTCGACAGTGGTTGTATGGGATAAATTTGTGAAAGAAGGACTAGCTGAACCGGAATATGTTGATGTTATTCTTGAAACACTTGGTAAAACGAAAGAAGACATTTTCAAGTGAAAAATTATGAAACCAGGGGGTGAATGATTTTGAAACAAGAATCTATATCGGAAATGCATGGTAATATCCCTACTCCTCTAAGTAATACTAACGGGATAAAAAAAGTTATTAAATTTCTTGATCAAAGATTTGAAGAGATGTTGATTGTTTCAGGTTTTATAATCTTTATCGTACTAATAAATTTTCAGGTGATTAACAGGTACTTGTTACCGTTTATGGAAATAGCAAATGTTACTACTTGGACTGAAGAAATTTCCCGATATATTTTTATTGCTGTTTCCTTTCTTGGAGCAAGTTTAGCGATAAAGAAAAGAGAATCCATCCAAGTCAATGCACTTGTGAAAAGATTTCCAGTGAGTATCCAAAAGTCAATTAATTTGGCAAATACAATTTTTATGCTTTATTTCAGTTACATTATGATCCGCTATGGTTTCGAATTAATTTCATTTCAAGTGTCGACTGGACAAACATCTCCGGCTCTTGGAATGCAAATGGCGATTCCATATAGTGTCGTGCCAATAGGATTTTCATTAGTAATTATAAGGCTTATTCAGAATTTTAATATGGATTTAAAACTGCTAGAAATAAAAGATGGAGTTTTGGGTATCTTGTTGGCCGTCATAATTATCTTACCTATGGCATTATCGGCGAAGACAGCAATTGCTGTAGTTCTTTTTGGATACTTCATATTGTTCATCATGATAGGGATGCCAATTGCTTTTACGCTTGGAATTAGTACGCTGGCAACTGTTCTTGCTACAGATGCCATTCCTATTGATTTCCTGCCACAAACAGCTTTTACAAGTATTGATAACTTTCCAATTATGGCTGTTCCGTTTTTCATAGCAGCGGGCATAATTATGGGTGGCGGAAACATTATCAAACGACTCTTACGACTATCTGATGAATTATTAGGATTTCTGCCTGGCGGTTTAGCGTTAGTTGCCATAGTGACTTGTATGTTTTTTGCGGCGATCAGTGGATCAGGACCTGCAACTGTTGCGGCAATCGGAACTTTGCTAATACCCGCTATGATCAAACAAGGATACAATGCTGGATTTGCAACAGCGGTAGTTGCGACTGCAGGGTCACTTGGGGTAATTATACCGCCAAGTAATCCTCTAGTAATTTACGGTATAGTTGGGCAACAATCGATTTCAAAGCTATTTATGTCGGGTATTCTACCTGGGATACTGACAGGTCTGGCACTGATGCTTGTGACTTATATCATCTCTAAAAAAAATGGATGGCGAGGAGATAAAACAAGTTTTAATCTGAATTCAACCTGGAAGGCTGCTTGGGATGCAAAACTTGCTCTTTTAGTACCAGTCATTATTTTAGGCGGTATATATGGAGGATTTATGACTCCGACAGAAGCCGCTGCGGTTTCTGCAGCATATGGTTTGATAATAGGATTCTTTGTTTATAAGGACCTAACTTTTAAGAAAATGTATGATAACTTAGCGAATGCAGGTGTTACTTCTTCTATTATTATCTTATTAATAGTAATGGCTAGTATTTTTGGTAGATTGATTACATTGGAAGGTGTCGCTGAAACTGTCGCACACTTTGTCTTGACGATCAGTGACAATAAAATCATCATACTTTTGTTACTAAATATACTCTTACTTCTTGTCGGACTTGTAATGGAAGCGCTAGCGGCTATTGTTATATTAACACCAATACTTTTACCGATAGCTGTTGAATTAGGTGTAGATCCAGTACATTTCGGCTTGATTATGGTATTCAATCTTGCCATTGGATTTATTACTCCACCAGTAGGGGTAAATTTGTTCGTAGCAGCTGGGATTGCCAAGCTGGAAATTGAGCAAGTGATTAAAGGGGTAGTTCCATTGCTTATAACGATGCTGGTTTTACTAGGATTGATTACTTATATTCCGATGATCAGCTTATGGCTAGTTGGCTTCCTAGAATAGGAATTGGTATTTATGAATATATAAGGAGGATAAGTTATGACATCAACATATTTCCCAAGACAAATAGAGATAGGCAGGGATAGTTTAAGTGAATTAGGTAGAATTGCACTGGAAATGGGGGTGAAGAACTTATTCGTAATTATCGACGCATTCCTAATACCGGAACTTGGTTATGATAAAAAAGTTAAAGATATTGTCGAATCTAAAAATATAAAGGTTACTTTTTTCTCAGATTATCAAGGAGAACCTACAACTAATCATGTCAAAGATGCCCTATTGAAACTTAATAATGAACAGTCTGATTGCGTCGTGGCAATCGGTGGTGGGAGTGCAATCGACATCGCAAAAGCCGTTTCCTTATTTGGGTCTAATCCAACGATAAAGTGGGAAGAGATTGCAGAAACATTAAAACTAAATCGGCTTCCACTAATAGCAATACCGACCACAGCAGGCACGGGCTCGGAAGCTACTAAAGTTATGGTTGTAACAAATGTAGAGACACATCAAAAAATGAATCCTGGGCACAAGGATCTTGTTCCGGACATTGCAATTTTGGACCCAGTATTAACAGAGAGTCTACCGCCACACTTTACTGCGTACACAGGTATGGATGCATTAACGCATGCTATTGAAGCGTATATATCTACAAAAGCTAATCCAATAACCGATAATTTTGCCCTAACAGCTATAAAAATGATTCGCAAATCGTTACCGCGTGCATACAAGAATGGGCAGGATCTTGATGCGAGAGAAGAAATGTTGTTAGCAAGTTCATATGCAGGTATAGCCTTCTCAAATGCTTCAACGAATCTTGCTCATGCTATTGGTAGGGCATTAGGGGCAAGGTTTAATATTCCTCATGGTTTAAGTGTTTCATTGATGCTTCCTTTCGTCCTACGTTATGGACTGGAGGCAACTACTGAAAAATATGTCGAAATTGGGCATGCTTTAGGCGTGGTAAATGATGGGGACGATAAAAAAATGGCGAAATCTACAATCCAATATATCGATAAAATGAATGATCATTATGGAATTTGGCAAGCTGGAGTGAAATACATTAATGTGGAAGACCTGAAAGAAAATATAAATATTTTAGTTGAAGATGCACTTAGTGGCAATGGTATTTTGACAAATAGGATTGTTCCAACTCAGAAAGATGTTCAAGATATACTTCTTATGTTAATAGAGAAGTTAAAAAAAGCAGGAAATAATGAGTTGATAACCTCATGAGAGGTATTTTAAAAATATAGAGGTTCAACGCATGCAATCTGGTACGGACGTCATGATGAAAATATTAAATCACTAAGTATTAATTGTTGGGAGTAAAGTATAAAAATACTATTATATAGGAGGAAAAAGAATGACAAACACAAAAGAAGTAATGAAGGAAAAGGTAAATAAAAAAGTGAAGATGACGCCAAGTGAGGCAATTGTAGAAACATTGGTTGCGGAAGGTGTAAAAGATATTTACGGAATACTTGGATCAGCATTCATGGATATGCTCGATTTACTCCCAACGGCCGGTATTAACTTTGTTCCGGTTCGACATGAACAAAGTTCTGCGCATATGGCGGATGCGTATACTCGTGTTACTGGTGTAGCTGGGGTTGTAATCGGTCAAAATGGTCCCGGCATTACTAATATGGTAACTTCGGTTGCTGCTGCAAATCAAGCACATACTCCAATGGTTATCATTTCACCATCTGCAGGTACCCCTACGATCGGTTGGGATGGTTTCCAAGAGTGTGATCAAGTTTCAGTCTTTAAATCCATTACAAAAGAAACTGTTCGTGTTACACATAGAAACCGAGTAGCAGAAACGTTAAGAACTGCTTTCCGTATTGCGTATGCAGAAAGAGGACCTGTTTTGTATGATATCCCGCGAGATTACTTTTACGGTGAACTTGAGGAGCAAATCTTATCTCCGCATCAATATCGTGTAGATGCTCGAGGTAGCGGTGATCCTGCTTCTATTGAAAAAGCTGTAGAGCTTTTAAAAAATGCTGAAAATCCTGTAATTCTCTCAGGGCGTGGAGTGGTTGATGCGAATGGAATAGATGTTGTAGGTAAGATAGCAGAATATTTAACTGCACCGGTAGCTGTTTCATATATGCATAATGATGCTTTTCCAGCTGACCATCCATTGGCGGTTGGACCAATTGGATATATGGGGTCAAAAGCTGCTATGAATTCTTTAAAGAACGCAGACGTATTGCTTGCAATTGGTACTCGATTATCCGTATTCGGGACATTGCCAGCTTATGATATTGAATACTTTCCGAAAGATGCAGCAATAATTCAAATCGACATTAACCCAAGGAATATTGCCCGAACACATCCGGTTGAGGTAGGTATCATCGGGGACGCAAAAAGCGCAAGTGAAGAAATCCTTAAACAATTAGTTAGTGATGAAAGGGAAGTAGTATCTTCTCGTTTAGTAGAAATAAACAACCTTAAAGAGGAATGGGAAAAAGAGCTTGTTGAATTAGCGATGGTTGAAGGAAATCGAATTAATCCAAGACGGGCACTGTTGGAGGTAAGAAAAGCACTACCGGATAATACTATAATTTCGACTGATATTGGAAACGTATCTTCCACAGCAAATGCTTATTTGCACTTTAACCAAAGTAGACGACATATTGCAGCATTAACTTTTGGAAATTGTGGATTTGCTTATCCTGCAGCAATGGGTGCGCAAATTGCAGAACCAGATTCACCAACATGTGCAATTGTAGGTGATGGAGCTTGGGGAATGAGTTTACATGAGATTAGTACTGCAGTTGAACAAAATCTACCTGTTATTGCTTGTGTATTTAATAATGAATCATGGGCGGCAGAGAAAAAAAACCAAGTAGATTACTATAATAATCGTTTTGTAGGATCAAATATCGAAGCACCTGATTTTGCGGAAGTAGCTCGCTCGATGGGGGCATTAGGCTTTACAGTGGAAAAGGCAGAAGACATTGGACCAGCGATTGAGAAAGCATTGAAGGCGAAAAAACCAGCAATCATTGATATTCATGTTGATGGAACTATGCTTGCGCCACCATTTAGAAAAGATGCATTAGAAATGCCGACCCGTTACTTGGAAAAATACAAGCATTTGGATTACCATACTTGGAAAGATCAATAAATATATAAATACTTCTTAGAAGTAATCTAAATGAACATTCATAATCTCTATTTACCTACTTTTAATTATTGAAAGTATGGGAGATTATGAATGTTTCTTATTTAAATAAGAGTTCAAAAGTAAGGAGCGCGCTTATGGGGAAAATAAAAACCTATATGGATAAACTTGCAGTAGCCCCTAACCGTAATTTCTTTAGTGTTAATTTTCCTGGAATTGTTCTTTGTTTTATTGTGATGGTTGCAGGAGTTTATTTAGCTAATCTTATTGGGGTTGTAGTGGTAAATCTGAAAGTTTTACCAGAGGGCAGTTCGAGTCCTGTATCTGGAATATTTGTAGCTATTATTCTTGGTATTATCATTCGGAATCTAATTAATATACATCCTATTTTCATTTCTGGAATCGCTTTTGCCGTAAAATATGCTTTGCGGTTAGGAATTATCTTGCTAGGACTGAGGTTAAGTCTAATAGAAGCACTTAGACTAGGGGCATGGGGTATCCCGTTAATTATCGCCTGCATATCCTCAGGTATCATAGTGACTTTATATTTTACTAATAAAATGAAACAGTCCAAACGACTTGGGACGTTAATTGCAGGTGGTACTGGTATTTGTGGTGTAACTGCTATCATGGCAATTTCTCCTGTAATAAAGGCTAAAGACAATGAAATTTCATATGCTATTGCTAATATTACCATCTTCGGTCTTGTTAGCATGTTATTCTATCCTTTTCTTGCCAATACTTTTTTTGGAGATGATCCAGTCAAAGCAGGTCTTTTTTTAGGAACGGCAATTCATGATACAGCGCAAGTAACAGGGGCGGCACTTATATACAATCAGATGTATGACATTGAAGAAGCGGTTAATGTTGCAATGGTGACAAAATTGACTAGAAATTTGTTTATAATAGCAGTAATCCCACTTATTTCCTCTTTATTCTTTAGAAATGGGGATAGTAAAGACGCAGTAAATGGAAGTGAGAGGAGAATTCCAAAATGGTATAAACTTGTACCAATGTTTGTTATTGGATTTTTGCTACTTGCATTTCTAAGAACGGTTGGTGACATGAATTTAGAAAATAATAGATTAGCTCTAGGTTTCTTAGATTCGGCATCATGGGAAGCTTTTTATAGTTATGGAAGCTCATTTGGTACTACTTATATGCTTGGGTTAGCGATGGCGGGTGTAGGGTTATCGACTAGTTTTAAATCATTCAAAGGTATGGGATTGAAACCATTCTATATAGGGTTTATTGCAGCAATATCTGTTGGAATTGTTAGTTTGACATTAATTAGTCTGTTTGGTCACTTAGTTATTATTTAAAACAGTTTGGATTCATTGTCAGGACTGAACAATTTTTGAGTAAAACATAAATTTATAGAAGTTAAAATACAGTAACTAGATAGCTAAACTAAGAGAGTCTATTTCCAAGATATAGGGCTGTAGTCTATTCTTAGTTTTGAGTATTTTCATCCCTATGTAGCATACTATTTTTAAATAGTGTGAAGCATAGGGATTTTTAGTGTGGCAGATTGTTGGAAGATTACGACTAACTTCTGTAGTATTTAAATAGAAATCAAATTTTCCGTAAAAGAAGGACGAGTAAAGGAGTTATTACTATGAAGCAAAAATACGAAAAGATTTTTCAAGAATTTACTTTTCCATCAGGGGTAGTAGTAAAAAATCGAATAATGGTCGCTCCGATGACTCACTATTCCTCTGAAGAAAGTGGAGAGGTTTCTGAAAGAGAGCTAGCTTATTATAAAGAGCGTTCTGGTGGAGTCGGAACATTCATTACCGCTTGTGCGTATGTAAGTAAAGATGGTAAAGGATTTCCGGGTCAATTCGGTATAGATGATGACAAATTTCTTCCGGGATTGAAAGAACTAGCAAAAGCTATTCATTCGAATGAGACAAAAGCTATTATCCAAATTTATCATGGGGGCAGACAGTCACCTCCAGAATTACTTCCAGATCAACAACCAGTCTCAGCGAGCGCTATTGCGGCAGAACGTGAAGGTGCAATAGTTCCGCGAGAGATGACAGAGGAAGAAATTCATCATACAATCCACGCTTTTGGTGAAGCTACTAGAAGAGCAATTGAAGCGGGTTTTGATGGAGTAGAAATCCACGGCGCGAACACTTATTTATTACAGCAATTCTTCTCGCCACATTCAAATAGAAGAGAAGACCTATGGGGCGGATCTCTTGAGAATCGGATGAAGTTTCCTTTAGCAATCGTAGATTCTGTTAACAAAGCAGTGAAGGAACATGCAAAAGCTCCATTTATCGTTGGTTACCGAATATCACCTGAAGAAGGAAGTAACCCAGGGATTCAATTGGAAGATACACTTCACTTCGTAGATAAACTAGCAGATCAACACTTGGACTATTTACACGTATCGGTAAATCATTTCTGGAATGGTTCCTTCCGTGAAAAAGATAAAACGCAGTCGAGAATTATTAAAATACATGAAAAAATAGGGAATCGTACTCCAGTAGTTGGGGTAGGTTCAATGCATACACCTGATGAAGTGGTAGAAGCACTCGAAACAGGTGTCCCATTCATTGCGCTAGGTCGTGAATTATTAATGGAACCGAAGTGGACCGAGAAAGTCCAAGCAGGCGAGGAAGATCAAATACGTGTAACTCTTTCTAAATCTGCTCAGGAAGAATTAGTTATCCCTGATCCATTATGGGACAGATTGATGAATGTAAAAGGCTGGTTGCCTGTAGAAGATTAAAAATAGCCGAGAAAAGTGATGACCACTTCTCTCGGCTCTTTTGTTTAGTATATTAACGTGAAGTATATCCTGCATCTGCATGAATAGTTGTACCCGTCACGTAAGATGATGCATCGGATGCTAACCATAAAGAAGCTTGTGCAATTTCACGTGGTTGACCAAAACGATTCAACAAGCTTAATTGAGGGGCATATTCCTCTTCTGTATATCCGAATTGCTCTAATGCTCCACGAAGCATCGGTGTATCAATTGCACCTGGTGCAACCGAGTTTACACGAATGTTCAATGGGCCATTTTCTAAGGCAGCAACTTTTGTTATTCCTACTACACCGTGTTTTGCAGCAACATAGGCAATGTTATCTGGTTGTGGACGGAAACCACTTACAGAAGAGATATTAATAATAGATCCGCCTTGACCTTGTTCGCGCATTTGTTTTAATTCATACTTTAGGCATAATGCAGTTCCTGTTAAGTCAACACCGATTAAACGATTCCAATAGTCTTCATCGAAATCATGTGCAGGCTTATCATCTGGTGTAAGTGCAGCGTTATTGACTGCAACATCTAACTTACCGTACGTATCGACAGCAAATTTAACCATTGCTTGAACAGCCTCTGAATTAGATATGTCCACTTTAACGAATGAAGCTTCACCGCCGGCAGCTTTAATTTCTTCTACAACTTCTTTCCCTTTTTCTTCATTGAAATCAGCAATAACGACTTTTGCTTTTGCTTCTGCAAATAATATTGCTGTTTCTTTCCCCATACCCATTGCTGCGCCAGTAACGATTGCTACTTTACCTTCTAAAACTGGAAATGTCATGACATAAAACCTCCAAATTATTTTGTCTACACTTCCATTTTAGTGTGGGATAATAACATTACAAGAAACAGAATGTATTTGAATGTTCACTAATAAACAAACATCCTCACTTTGTGCAATAAAATACATATTTTCGGAGGTACGTATGAACGATTTCACAGATAAGAGAATTCAACGATCCAAAGAAATGTTAAAATCAACATTTATAGATCTGCTAGAACACAAAGATTTCAACGATATCAGTGTCACGGAAATTGTTAAAATGGCAAATTATAATCGTGGTACATTTTACAATAATTTTGGGACAAAAGAATATTTATTAGATGAAATTATACAAGAAACATTAGATTCGTTAAAAAGTGAAATTAGAAAGCCATACAATCGAACATTAGAGGTAAATTTATTGGAGATGAAACCTGAGGATATAAGTGTATTTCACTACTTTGTAATGGAACAACGGTTATATTCGATATTATTGAGTACGCATATTCGTGTAGATTTTCGTCATCAATTAGCAAAAACAATTGAAGAATTATTTATCAAAGAATACCAGTTTGAAATTCCTGAACAGCTTCATCTAGATAGCTCTTGGTTATATGTATACAGGGCGCATGGCGTGGCGGCTGTGATGATAAGATGGCTAGAAAATGGCTGTGTAGAATCACCTATGGAAATGTCTAAGCAAATTCTATTGTTAATGATAACCGGTACTTCGACATTTATAAATAAAAATATGGCAGACAAATAATACCTAGATTTTCATCGTGAAGTTGATTGATTGGAATTTTCCAATTTACTGGATTATGATAGAGAAAGATTATTAATATCAAAGGAGTTGCTAAAAATGGGACAATCATTAAAAGGTAAAGTGGCATTTGTTACGGGAGCAGGAAGAGGTATTGGTGAAGCTATAGCAATTGCTTTGGCAAAAGAAGGAGTAAACGTTGGATTACTTGCAAGAACAGAGGAAGCGTTAAAGGATGTAACAAAGGAAATAGATGGCTTAGGTGTTAAAGTGGCTTATGCACCAGCAGATGTTTCGTCAATAGAAGAAGTGGAGCAGGCAATTGAGAAACTAACTAATGAATTAGGAACGGCAGATATACTAATTAACAACGCAGGAATTGGTGGCTTCGTGAAACTAGTAGATGCTGATCCTCTGGAATGGAAGAAAATCATCGATGTTAACTTAATGGGTACCTATTATGTGACACGAACAGTACTTCCACAATTGATCGAAAAAAATGGGGGAGATATTATTAATATTTCTTCTACGAATGGATTAAACGGAGCACCTGGTTCAAGTGCCTATAGTGCATCTAAGTTCGGTGTTATTGGACTAACAGAATCATTGGCTCAGGAAGTTCGCCGAAATAATATACGCGTGACAGCATTGACTCCAAGTACAGTAGTAACAGAGCTTGCTACGAATTCATCTTTAGTGGATAAAGATAAAGTGGAACAATATATGCAACCAGAAGACATTGCAGAGTTCATTGTTTCGCAATTAAAACTGAATGCAAGAATATACGTAAAAACAGCTAGTCTATTAGCGACAAATCCTTTCTAATTTACGTAACAAACCATAGTGATTAGTTTAAATAATTTGCTCCATTCCTTTGAGGTATGGGGCTTTTTTGTGTTTAGAAGCAATTATCTCTAATAGGTGAAAGTCCTTAAAAGGTTTACTGTTGTTCTGAGTAAGGGTATTCAGTTAAAAAAATACTTAGTGTTCTAGTAGTTTTTGTTTTTTCATTAAATAGGTATTTTAAGCTAATTTGGGAATGGGGTATAAAATGTTTTGTAAGTCGAAATGCTTATTTTTGTTATTGTATTGCATGCTTTGGGTTGATATAATCCTCTTAAGAGAGTATAACGAGAAACTTATTTTTAATGCTAACCAAAAGTGAGGTGAATATGATGGAAATCTACTTTAATGATAGTACTACTTTAAACTCAAAGTTTAATAAAAGTGATTTTGTGCGATTTATTGAAAACTTCCCTGAACCAATATGTATATTGACGTTGAAAGAGGGACAATATCCAGATCGGTTTATATATGCTAACGAAGCAGCTGTGAAATTGACTGGTATGGATATGGAAGATATATGTTCACATAGTTGGGAAGACATGTTTGAGGTTCCTAGCGATTCAGATTTTGAAGCTTTGGAAAAAGAACATCGCTCAAAGACTCATAAGGCGGATTCTACGCCATTAAAGAGAAATCTAGAAGGGAAAGCATTAAAAGTGACAGGGCATGCAATTGAGCTCGAAGATGGTAATCGATATTTAATTTTAACTATTATCGATGTAACCGAACATCAGGATACTCGAAATAAGTTGAAAAAATCGAAGAGAGAGTTCGAATCACTGTTCTATCATAACCCTGATATAGTTTTTACGATTAATCCGGAGGGTATTTTCACAAACTTCAATGCAGCAGGGTTGAAGATTGTAAAATATTCGATTGAAGAAATCACAAGTATGAGCTTTCAGAAATTGATTGTTCCTGAAGATATTCAGCTTACAAATGATTGCTTATTAGAAGTATTGAAAGGCAATACAGCGGAATTTAAAATATCAATCTTCAATAGTGAAGGGATAGTATTGAAGATTGATATTACAGCGGTCCCTACTATACTGGATGGTGAAGTGGTGGAGGTTATTTGTGTCGCTCGTGATATTACCGAACAGATTCGAATGGAAGACCTCTTAAAGGAAAGTGAACAAAGGTATAGGGCATTATTTGATCACAACATAGATCCTGTTATTACCTTTGATTTGAACGGAAATTTTCTAGTCGTAAATGAGGCTACCGAGAAAATTCTGGGTGTCGCTGCTGAAGAATTGATTGGAAAGCCTTTTCTTCCCTTCATTGATAAACACAAGCAAAGTGAGACAATAGCTAATTTTCAAAAGGTTCATAGCGGAAATCCACATCAATATGAGACCTCTTTGCATAATAAAAAAGGTGAACAGGTTTTGTTACACATTACAGTAATCCCTGTGCTTATCGAACAAAAATTCTCTGCAGTTCATTGCATTGGGAAAGATATTACGAATATAAAGCGTAATGAGGATAAGGCAAACTTTATGGCACATCATGATATGTTGACTGGACTTGGGAATCAACGCTTATTCCAAGAGGATCTGCGTAGAGTAATTGAAACTCAAACTCCCGAAAAAATTAACTCAGCTGTTTTGCTGATCGATCTCGATCGCTTTAAGTTTATCAATGATTATCTTGGACATGAAATGGGAGATGCATTATTAAGACAAGTCTCAGAGCGTTTAGTGAAAACAATGGACCTAGATGGTACAGTTTACAGGTACGCTGGAGATGAATTTACTATTATTATGCAAGGCATTAATGAAAATCAAGTCCTTCTGAAAGCACAGGCATTAATATCGAAAATAGGTGAACCCTTTGATCTTGACGGTTTTGAAGCAATTTTAACTGCGAGCATAGGAATAAGTTTGTTTCCGAAACATTCAACCGATATTAAAGGTTTGATGAGGGCTTCTGATCATGCTATGTATCATGCCAAGCGTCAGGGACGCAATAATTATCAGGTCTACAATGCCCAAATAGAAGGTCTTTCAAAAACAGACCTTCATATGGAGACGCTACTACATAAAGCGTTAGTTAAACAAGAATTTGTACTTTACTACCAGCCTCAATACGATGCAAACACCAACAAGATTTCAGGGATTGAAGCATTATTGCGTTGGAACAGCAAAGAATTAGGGATGGTTTCACCTGCTGACTTTATCCCACTTGCTGAGGAAACGGGTATGATTGTACCGATTGGTGAATGGGTTATGCGAGAAGCATGCACTCAGAACAAAGAATGGCAGAGACAAGGTTTGCCGCCAGTACCTGTATCGGTTAATCTTTCTTTACGACAGTTTTATCAAACGGATCTAGTGGAAAAGGTTGAATTGATTTTAAAAGAAACGAAACTGGATCCGAAGTATTTGGAACTCGAAATCACAGAAACGATTGCAATGCAGCCCGATATTGCTATTCATGTGCTAAATGAACTCAAATTAATCGGTGTATTGATAGCGATGGATGACTTTGGTACAGGATATAGTTCATTGAACTACCTTCGTCGCTTTCCAATCGATCACCTCAAAATTGATAAAGCATTCGTGCAAAGTATCCAACAGGATGAAGAAGACCGTAGTATTATCGCGACGATTATCGCACTAGGTCATAATTTACACATGCCAGTCATTGCTGAGGGAGTAGAAACGGAAGAGCAAGCAAATTTATTGAAGAATTATAATTGCGACATGTTCCAAGGATATTTATTTAGCTGTCCACTGCCTGCAGAAATGATTCCAGCAAAGTTTAAATAGATTAGACCTGTTAACTCATTATTTCAGAAATGAGCTAACAGGTTTTTTGTTGACAAAATAACTGTTCCAAGAAGGCTAACTGTTAGTTAACGTACATTATTCCTACACAATTAAACCTTTCGCTGCTAACCTTAATTGAAACGTTGTATATTGTATGATCGGGGGTAGATTCCTCTTCTTAATTGGTTGAGGTGTTCATTCCACTATATCCCAAAATTGAGCAGCTACTTTTGAGGTAGGTGCGTCTTTTAGTTTTAAGATGACTGGTTCTACATTATGACTATATTCCTTCAATTCGAACAGTGTTAGATTTTCTAAAAAGGTAGATGCATAATCCATGCTTGGAATGATGGATACTCCCAAGCCTTTACTGACAAGTGATGCCACCATGGATATATCCTTACATTCAATAATAATATTTGGTTCTATGTCATGTTCTTCAAACGCTCTTCGTATATCCCCGTGAAAAGAATGCCCTTCCATTGCGCCAAGCATGATAAAAGGTAATTTGGCAATTTGTTTAAATGTCACATATGGGTGTGAAAATGATGTTGACCAGCTAGTTGGGACAATTATGACATACGGTTGTTTTTTTAATATTTTTATCTCATAGTGTTCGCTATTGCTAAGGCGTAAAAGGAAGGTCAAATCTATTTCTCTTTGTTCGAGCCGTTTTAATAATTCCTCTGAGTTACCATTAATAATACTAAGTTTGACGTTTGGAAATTGTGTTCTATACATGCTAATATAGTCGATCAGCATGTTTGAGCATGCGGAGGAAACACCGATACGCACAGTTCCGGCTATACCTTGCTCTACTTCATGAATTCTTTGCTTCACATCCTGCATTTGCAAAAGCATTTGCTCCGCGTATTGATATAATATTTCACCTGTTTCAGTCAGTTCCCATTTTTTACGATAACGATGGATTAAAGTTGTGCCAAGCTCTGTTTCAAGTTTTTTTAAGAGCTGACTGAGTGGTGGTTGTGCAATATGAAGTGCTTCTGCAGCTTTAGAAATACTGGACTGTTTTACAATTTCTCTAAAGTAATGTAGTTGGCGAATATCCATTTATATATACCTCCATCATATGTGTTTGCATATGAATAGTTTATCATATATATATTTTTCATATCTCGAATACGATGTTATGATTTATAAGAGATCAAAAAGAAAGCAGGTTATTTATGAATCATACAGATGTTACAATGAAGCGCCTTGTCTTATACGTAGGTGGCTTATTTTTTTTGACGCTTGGAGTAAGTTTGTCAATTCAAGCAGGACTTGGTGTATCGCCCGTTTCTTCTCTGGCGTATGCACTTGTGTTAACGACAGGATTATCCATCGGTATTACTACAGTCCTTGCAAATATATTATTTATCCTTGTTCAAATCATATTAAACAAACGTATTAATATAAAAGAATTCATACTTCAACTAATTATTTCGGTTGTATTTGGGTTCTTTATGGACGCTACATTATTCATCGTACAATTACTACCACCACCTGAATCCATCGTATTACGTTGTGTATATTTAATTATTAGTTTGTTTGTTGTATCAGCTGGATTAATCGGTTATTTCACCGCAAAACTCCCACTAATGCCCTATGATGCATTAACATATGTTATTAGTGAACGGTTCAAAATAAAGTTTAGTAAAGCAAAAATTATGGGTGATTTATTAAATGTTTTTGTCTCAGCTACGCTGGGTTTAGTTTTTATAAAGTCCTTTGGATCTATAGGCATTGGAACAATAGTAGCGGCCTATTTTATCGGTAAAATTTTAGGTTGGATGATATCGCACTATCAAGAATCCCTGAAACAATGGGTATATCAAAATGAAAAAGTAGTTCTTTAAGTTAAAAGAGAAAAATTATGAAGTAAAGAAACAGACACAGTATGGATCCGTAAATGTTATATTAATAATTGTAGGTTTATAAAGCTTACACTCAGTCAACCGGATAAGTGGGAATATAAATCATTAATAGGGGATGGGGTTAAACCAATACTACTACTCGACGAGCTTACTGCTTTTCAAAAGGATATGACAACGGTAAGTCTAGTTTTGGCTTTGGGAGATACTGCAATAGAAGGTTTAACTGATTAATTCGATAAAGAATTCCAAGAAACTGCCAGTAGAATCAATGATATGAAATTATCATCAGACGGCCAAGAACTGCTTGATAGAATTAGAGAATCATTATGCTTCACTGAATAATACTATTACTAGAGAGACAGTACCTATATTTAGCTGAAGTATTACAAAATGAAGTAAGTCATTTTAAAATCAACTAAGTATAAAGATTAAAAGGGGCACAACTAAGCGTTGTGTCCCTATTTTTGCATCTTTCAATTAGTAAGATCTATCCCTCTCACTCATATCACGTCGATTTGGAGACATTGACCCTTGCTTAGGTGTTAAATAACCAAGCTCGGCTAACTCTAGAGAAATCTCTTCTTTCTTACTAGTTGGTCGTTTCGCCATAGAACCTCTTTTATTAGCTCCTAGATGAGTACCATTTTTCATAAGAAAACCCCTCTCGACGTTTTTTTGATGCTTACTTAATATGGTTTGAAATATAGAAAAAATGCGTATCTAAACTATAAAGTAAAGTTTTTTTACAAACGTAAGCAGTTTAGTTTAAGTCTTTAGTTATTCCACCATTTCCTTATAGATAAAATAATCAAAATCGGCTGGAAGACTCTGGCCAGATGTATCCTGACATTGCATGCCGACAAATGCTCCGGTAAAAAAGCCACCGCCTTGAATATAGTCATCGGATAATTTATGCGATGCAAGTTGAATAGGGATTAGCGTCCAATTCTCACCGTCAAATGAATAAGAATATTCGTAAATAGACGTCTTTACATCCACTCTTAGATACACATATTCATGCTCCACAGGAATAACGATTTCTTTGCCTTTTAGAGGCTGATCATAGGTAGTGTTATCACATGTACTTAGCTCAAGAATTCTTCCCTTTTCCTCATGCCAGGAAATCTGAAGTGCAGTCCAGTTTTCTGTATTGTAATAATTAACTAAACCAGCTGATTGTTGAAAAGAATTTGGGTTAAATGCTACTTTCGTTTCTGCAGTAAAATTGAAGTGCTGCCAGCGCCTTGCTATAAAAGCTTGTGTAAACTTTGATGTTAAGGATTCTTTTCCGTAAAGTCGTAAATGACTGGGATTGTCCTTTAGTGAAAGAATATGTTCGCCAAGTGGTATCCGCAGCGATTGGAAATGATTGTTTAATAGTTCTCCGTCAAAATCATCCTTCTCCTCGAAATCCTTTTCCCAAACTACTTCTTCAATTGTCGGTCCTTCAATTTCAAGTGATGGTCCATTCCCATTCACAACGTAAGGCCAGTCATTTTTCCATTCGACTCTTTGAATAGCGGTCTCTCTTCCAAGTGGACAATATCCACGTGGATCCAATAATGGATGGTTGTCTTTTGGGAGAGGACGACCGGTTAAGTGAACTAAAAACCACTCATTAGTATGTGTTTGGACGATAGAAGCATGACCTGACTTTTGTAAAGGGTTTCGCGGATAAGGAAATGATGTTAATAATGGATTCTCCGGATGTACCTCGTAAGGCCCCTCTAAAGATTTGGAACGTGCAATAGTAGCAGCATGGTCATATTTTGTTCCACCCTCAGCGGTTAGCAAATAATAATAGTCGTTAATTTTGTATAGGTGAGGAGCTTCTACTAATTTGATATCCGTTCCTTTAAAGATAATAGTAGATTCCCCGACTAATTTCTTCTTCTCCACATCATATTCCTGAAGTGCAATACCATAAAAATTATGATGATGGAGCCGATGATCCCATTTCATATTCACCAAGTACTTTTTCCCAGATTCATCATGATATAAAGACGGATCAAAACCAGAGCTGTTCAAATAGATAGGCTCTGACCATTCACCATCGATAGTGTCGCAAGTAACCAAGTAATTATGGCAATCTTTCCACTGTCCCTCCGTAACCTTTACATCTGTGAAGATTAGCCAAAACTGACCTTCACTGTAGGATAGGGCAGGTGCCCAAACACCACCAGAGTTAGGGTTTCCCATCATATTCAATTGACTAATACGATTAAGAGGGCGAGAAACTAAGCGCCAATTTTTTAAATCCTTGGAATGATAAATACCAACACCTGGGAACCATTCAAAAGTAGAAACGGCAATATAATAGTCTTCCCCAACTCTGCAAATACTTGGATCTGGATTAAAACCGGGTAATATTGGATTTCGTATAGTTGTCAATTGTCATCATCCTTTGCATCTAGTTTTGTCTCTATAAAGCCATGGAGCGGGTTATAAATATAAGTTAAAGTTAGGCTTCACACGATTAAATAAAATACTAATAATTCCAGAAAAAGAATTTATTTCAACATAACAATACATATAACACTAGATCGAATAAAATGGCAAGTCATAATTTTTGGATAATTAATCGGAATAAAATAGTTTCTATTCTAGGACCGTATTTTGTTGGATACTGACACTCAAAAAGTTTTCGATGGAAAAAGCAGCAACTCCCAGTGCAGTAGATTTTGTCGATAACTCGGAAAAATCGATTTGCAAATCATTTTGTTGGAACCATAGAGCTTGGTTTGAAATTCTTTTATTTAACGATTCCTTTAACCATTTTTCAGAGTAAGCTAATCTATTACCGATAATGACTTGCTGAGGATTGAAGATATTAATAATGTTATTAATACCAATACCTAAATAATCTCCAGTTTGTTCAAACAATGCAACGATGTCGTTATTTCCACTCTCTGCAAGTTTTACTAGACCTTCTAAATCCTGCATATCAGAAGGAATCTCCAATTTTTCCGCCTGCCTTGCTAACGCTTGCTCCGAAGCATATAATTCCCAGCAACCTTCGTTTCCGCATCGACATTTAGCACCGTCCGCTTGAATCGTCATATGTCCTAGTTCACCTGAAAATCCATTTGAACCTTTGTATAGAGAACCATTGAGTATTAATCCAACTCCGATACCAATTCCAGCACTCACATAAATGACGTTTTCAAAATCTTTACCGACACCGAAGTTTTTTTCGCCGTATGCTCCAGCATTGGCTTCGTTTTCTATGATGATTGGAAGTTTATATCTGTCTTCTAGCACTTCTTTCAGGTTTACATTCCGCCAGTTTAAATTCGGAGCTAGTAGGATATTATCATCCTTATCCACAATGCCCGGGACCCCAACGCCAATTCCTATAACGCCATGTGGGCAATCGGGAGTGGAGGTGAGAAGGAACTCTATTGTTTCAAATAATTTAATCTCAATTTCTTCATAGGATAGATTTTTAAATGTTATTTGCTTCTCAGTGTGAATGTTTCCGTTAAGGTCTGTTAGTACTCCGAGTAAATAGTTAACTCCTAAATCTATTCCGATAGAGTAACCTGCTTTTTCATTGAACAGTAACATAACTGGTCTTCTACCGCCGCTAGATTCACCTGGACCAGATTCATAAATGAGATGCTCCTCTAGTAGATCATTTACTAAAGAGGACACAGTTCCTTTATTTAATCCGACTTGGCTTGCAACAGATGCTCTGGAGATAGGGGAGTTGTATTTTATTTTATCTAGAACTAGCGATTTGTTCCCTTTTTTTACAACATGATGATTCCATGTTTGGTTGGCGCTTAGTTTCATCCTTCTTCAGCTCTTTCTATCTTTTTTCATCATTCTATCATATAAACGAAGAATAAAAAAACTTTGTTTATCCACTAGACTAACATAGTTTTATTTGCTACAATGAAACCGCATACAATAGTCAGAATATTGTTGTAAAAATAATTGGGGTGGGGGAAATAAGAATGAAAATCAACAAAATGATTAAAGTTCTATTATTTGCTTCTGTATTTTATTTGTTGGCAGGGTGTTCAGATTCAAGTGAAACATCATCAAGTTCAAGTGGAGACAAAGAAGTTAAGTTTATGCATTTATGGCCAGAAGGAAGCTCCAAACAGCATTACGATGTTGTCAATGAAATTATCGCAGATTATGAAAAAGAACATGAAGGAGTCAAAGTGGATCTGGAAGTGTTAAGTAATGAACAATATAAAGATAAACTAAGAGTTTTATCGACGTCTAAAGAACTTCCAGATGTAGGAATGACTTGGGCAGCGGGATTCTTAGAGCCTTATGTTGGTGGTAACATGTTCGCTCCATTAGACGATGTTATTGGAGATCAACTAAGTGATAGCTTTGTACCGGGAACTGCAGAAGCATATGCATTAGATGGTAAGACATACGGTTTGCCATTAGAATTGAACATTGTGACTCTTTACTATAATAAAGCGATGTTTGATGAACAAGGCTTAGATGCACCAAAAACTTTTGAAGAATTAGAGAATGTTGTAAAAGCGTTTAAAGAAGATGGAATTGACCCAATTGCTTTAGGAAATAAAGATGCTTGGACAGGATCACTTTGGTATATGTATTTAGCGGATCGCCTTGGTGGGGCCGATGTCCTAAATAAGGCAATTGATCGCTCAGGTTCTTTCGAAGATCCTGCATTAGTAGAGGCAGCGCAAAAGGTTCAAGACCTTGTAGATATGGGTGCATTTGTTAATGGATTTAACGGATTAGCAGATGAGGAAGCAAAAAGTATGTTCATGAGTGAGCAAGTGCCAATGTATTTAATCGCAACTTGGGATTTGCCAAACTATACAACGAACGAAACTGTACCACAGGAATTTAGAGATTCCGTTGAATACCTGAAGTTCCCTACAGTAGATGGTAACGGGGATATGAATAGTTTTGTTGGTGGTCCTGGAGTTGGACTATTCGTAGCAGAGGATTCTAAAGTAAAAGAAGAAGCGAAAGATTTTGCAGCGTACTTTGTTAAGAAATGGGGAGAAAAAGCTGTTACACAAGCTGGCGTAATCCCTGCTACTAAAGTGGATGCTGATTCATTAGATCTTCCGGAAATGTATATTGATATTTTAAATGAATTAAATGAAGCAAGTAATATTACGCTATTTGCGGATGTTCAAATGAGTCCAGATGTAGCACAAGTACATTTAGACTCGATTCAAGCTCTATTTGGAAAAGAAATGACTCCTGAAGAATTTGCAAAAGCACATGAGGAAGCACTTTCAAAATAGAAATGAACGAGTCAATTTCATAATTAACTTATTATAAAGTAGACTTCGTTGATTGGAGCGAAAGGCGGCGACTCCAATGTCTTTGCGACGAGTAACCGCAGGAGCATATGTTTTCGCAGTGATGAGGAGATTGAAGTCGTGCCCACGAAAAGCGTCCGCCTAAAGTGGATATCAACATTAATCAGACTTTACTACTAATCAGTTCTTTAATAAATTGGATTAAAAAGAAAATTTCTAAAAAAGAGGGTTATCCTTTTCGGTTGGATAACCCTTCTCTACATGGTAAGGAAGGAGTTGACTGTTTTGAACAAGGTAATGTCTAACAAACTGTTAATAGCTTTATATATTTCTCCTGCATTGTTGCTAGTTCTGGTGTTAGTATTCATTCCGCTAATTCTATCAGGGTATTATGGCTTAATGGAGTGGGATGGAATAGGTGATAAAACATTCATTGGATTAGAGAATTATATAAATGGTCTGCAAGATATGAAGTTTTGGAGTAGTGCCTATCATTCGTTTTTACTGGCGATATTCTCCACACTGAGTTTAGGCATTTATTTAACAATATCCTTTATATTGGCATCCAAGATAAAAGGATCGGATTTATTGAGAAAGATATATTTAATACCGATGCTATTGTCCTCTGTTGCGATTGCTCAGCTTTGGATCAAAGTATATAATCCTTCGAATGGTATTTTAAATGTGTTTCTTAAACAAATAGGAGTGGAAAATCCACCTGCTTGGCTAGCGGATCCATCTTTAGTTTTATTTGCAATTTTCATCCCAATTTTGTGGCAATATGCGGGCTTTTATATTTTGATTTACTATGCTGCATTAAAGAATATTCCGGAGTCATTAATCGAAGCGGCGAGAATCGATGGTGCTTCTGCATTTCAAATTGCTACGAAGATTAAGTTGCCTTTGATCAAGGAAGTAGTCAGTGTGACGGTCGTACTAGCAATAGTTGGGTCGTTAAAATATTTTGATTTAATATATGTGATGACTTCTGGTGGACCGAATGGTGCAAGTGAAGTAATGGCTTCCTATATGTATAAGTTAGCATTTTCAAGTTATAACTTCGGGTATGGAAGTGCGATTGGATTCCTTCTACTAATAATTACATTAATCGTAACCTTTATCATTCGTAAATTAACTACACCAAAAGAGAGAATAGAATATTAAAGGAGGTTTGTATATGAAGCGTGTAGGCTACTTTTTTTTATATTTTAGTCTATTGGTTGTAGCATTGTTTCAAATCGTCCCGCTAATATGGTTATTCATCTTCTCATTAAAAGATAATCGAGAAATATTTGCGGGTTCACCATTTGCATTACCCTCTGAGTTTAGATGGGAAAACTATCTAAAAGTATGGGATGGAGGTATAGGAGTTTACTTCTTTAATAGTGTTTGGATCACCGCACTAGCTATATTGTTAACCGTACTTTTTGCAAGTATGGCAACTTTTGCGATAACTCGAATGAGATGGAAGTTAAGTGGGGCAGTTCTTAGCCTGTTCATCATAGGGCTTATGATTCCTATCCATTCAGCACTAATCCCTCTATACAGTATGTTTTTAAGTGTAAATTTAATAGATAATCCGCTGGGAGTTGTTATTACATATACAGCCTATAATCTACCAATTACGATGATGATTTTGCTTGGTTTCTATTACACGCTGCCAAGGGAAATAGAGGAAGCAGCCGTAATAGATGGTTGCTCAGTGAATCGAATGTTTTTCCAAGTTATTCTCCCTATGACAGTACCAGTAATGTCTACTACTGTTGTGATTAATATGATTTATAACTGGAATGAGTTTGTTTTCGTTAATACGTTTATAAGCTCTGAGAAATATAAAACATTAACAGTCGGTATCCAAAACTTTATCGGTCAATATATGACGGATTGGGGGGCAATAGGGGCAACTCTTATCATAAGTGTACTACCAATCATTATTGCTTTTATCTTCTTTAGTAATAAAGTAGTGGAAGGAATCTCTGCAAGTGCAGTAAAAGGGTAAGAAGAAAAGTGCGAGTGCTAGCTCCAGCGCGTGTTAGTGTTAGGCGCTGGAGCTAGACAACAAAAAATAGCTTCACGCAATGGGAAGCTATAATTCATTACTCACTTTTAATGATTCTTGCTTTTTGCTCACTTTCTGAAATGCGTGTAAGCTAAATCTCATCGATATAAAAGCGTAAACACTTCCGCCAAATATGAATCCAATTGCTGGGAGAAGACTTACTAAGTAGAAAAATGGTAATAGGCTTAGGAAAATTAGTAGAGTTGTAATTGGATTAATAAGCATGATAAAAAATGAATTTTTGATAACTTGTCCTAATTTTAAGTTGAAGTGTACAAAAGACGGAAAAAGATAAAATAGGAACATGATGAACAGTAATATAAAAGCAAACAATGGCAGGTATGTCCAAGTTAACAAATTACTATCGGTAGATTGTATGTAAAAAATATCTAATACAATAATAGCTCCAATTAGGGTAACAAGGACTCCTAACAAGTTGCTTTTAACGAATTCATCACGAAAATGTTTCCAAAAGGTATTAAATAATGGTATATCTGTTTCACCTTTCGACCATTCTCTCACTATGGCAAACATCGATATAGTGGATGGGAAAAACCCGAAAATCACGCCGCCTAGCAATGTAAATAGAATCCATAGCAAGTTTAAATAGGCAAATTTTGTGATCCATTCGGCTATATTATATATAAAACTACTTGTTGCATTCATAGAGAACCGTCCTTTTTTTCAATTTATTTGCAAGAGTTTAATAATTATTAATAGCATACACTTTTTATTTACAATAATACAACTTTGTTCGTATGATTAACAAACTAATTAAACAATTCAATTTCACACAAAAACCGTTGGTGAATAGTGTAGATAAAATTCAGGAGGTAAAAATAATGGTCTATTTCCAAAATGTCGAGAAAGTTAAATTTGAAGGTGCAACTTCAAAAAATCCTTATGCGTTTAAATTTTATAATCCAGAAGAGAAAATTGGCGGTAAAACGATGGAAGAAATATTAAGGTACGCTGTTTCTTACTGGCATACGTTTACGATGGATGGATCGGACCCTTTCGGAGCAGGAAGTATGAACCGCCCTTGGGATAAATTTAGTGGGTTGGATTTAGCAAAAGCACGAGTAGAGGCATCGTTTGAGTTTTATGAAAAAATGGATGTCCCGTTCTTCTGCTTCCATGATATCGATATTGCACCGGAAGGAAGTAATCTTAAGGAAAGTAATCATAACTTAGATGTTATTGTTAGCATGATAAAGGATTATATGAAAAATAGTAAAGCAAAATTGCTTTGGAATACGGCAAATAACTTTACGCACCCTCGCTTTGTTCATGGCGCAGCAACTTCAAGTAATGCAGATGTTTTTGCATACTCTGCTGCTAAAGTGAAAAAAGGTTTAGAAATTGGTAAGGAGCTTGGCGCACAAAATTACGTGTTCTGGGGTGGACGCGAAGGCTATGATACTTTACTAAATACAAATATGAAACTAGAGTTGGATAACTTATCTCGCTTTTATCATATGGCTGTAGACTATGCTAAAGAAATTGAATTTGATGCACAATTCTTAATCGAACCAAAACCAAAAGAGCCTTCTACTCACCAATATGATTATGATGTTGCAACTGCCCATGCATTTTTACAAAGCTACGGTCTGGAAAATTCATTTAAATTTAATATCGAAGCAAACCATGCAACACTTGCTGGTCACACATTTGAGCACGAGCTTCATTACGCTCGTATTAATAATATGTTAGGTTCCGTTGATGCGAACCAAGGTAACCCACTTCTAGGCTGGGATACAGATGAGTTCCCAACAGATCTATGGACAACAACTCTTGCAATGTATGAAATTTTGCAAAACGGTGGACTAGGCAGGGGAGGTTTAAACTTTGATGCGAAAGTTAGAAGAGCGTCATTTGAACCAGAGGATCTATTCCATGCACATATTGCTGGGATGGATGCTTTTGCAGTAGGTTTGAGAGTTGCACAAAACTTGATAGATGATAAAGTGCTTGAAAATGTTGTGGATGAACGCTACAAAACGTATAAAGAAGGTATCGGACTAGATATTGTAGAAGGCAAAACAGATTTCCATAAGCTAGAAGCGTATGCTTTGGGACTTCAAGATATTAAACAGACTTCTGGACGTTTGGAGCAAATCAAGGCGACAATTAATCAGTATTTATTGCAATCATTTAATAAATAATTTGAATGCATTTGGTAGGAGAGCTGAGCTATGAAATATGTTATTGGTGTAGATTTAGGAACGAGCGCTGTGAAAATATTGCTAGTTAATAAAAATGGGGAAGTTGTTCGAAGTGTATCGAAAGCCTATCCTTTAATACAGGAAAAAACGGGCTATAGTGAACAAAACCCCGAGCACTGGGTGGACCAAACGCTGCTGGGATTAAAAGAACTGTTGAAGGATTTTACAGGCGATGTAGCGAATATTGAAGGGATGAGTTTTTCAGGACAAATGCATGGCCTTGTTCTATTAGATAAGAAAAATGATGTTTTGCGTCCTGCAATTCTCTGGAATGACACACGCACTACAGCTCAGTGTCAGCAAATTTATGATGTGATAGGTGAGGATAGACTGCTTGAAATAACAAAAAACCCTGCTTTAGAGGGTTTTACATTGCCAAAAATATTATGGGTCAAAGAACATGAACCACAAATATTTGAGCAGGCAAAGACATTTGTACTCCCGAAAGACTATTTACGATATAGACTAACTGGCCAGCTTCATATGGAGTATTCGGATGCTGCAGGAACACTTCTATTGGATGTTAGTAGGAAAGAATGGAGCACAACTATATGTGCGTCATTAGATATCGAAACTAGTCTGTGTCCACCATTGTTAGATTCGCATGACGAAGTTGGTACTATTACTTTAGATGTTGCACAAGCTACCGGTCTTTCAGCAACAACTCGTGTGTTTGCAGGTGGTGCGGATAATGCTTGTGGTGCAATTGGCTCAGGAATTTTAGAAGATGGAAAAACGCTTTGTAGCATAGGAACATCTGGTGTTGTCCTATCCTATGAAGCGAACTCGGATAAGGATTTTGAGGGGAAGGTTCATTATTTTAATCACGGAGCATCAGAAGCCTTTTACACAATGGGTGTAACACTTGCTGCAGGCCATAGCTTGACTTGGTTTAAAGAGGTTTTTGCAAGTGAAGAGTCGTTCCAGGAATTATTATCTGAGGTAGAGAATGTTCCGATAGGGTCACATGGGTTGCTATTTACCCCTTATCTAGTTGGGGAAAGAACCCCGCATGCGGATGCAAACATTCGTGCTAGTTTCATCGGAATGGATAGTTCGCATCAGCGTAAAGACTTTGTTCGTGCTGTTTTAGAAGGAATAACATTCTCCTTGCATGAATCTATTGAAATTTTTCGGAAAAATGGAAAGTTGATAGATACAATTGTATCTATTGGCGGCGGTGCACAAAATGATGATTGGCTTCAAATGCAAGCAGATATTTTCGATGCAAAAATTGTTCGATTAACTAGCGAACAGGGACCAGGAATGGGAGCAGCGATGCTGGCGGCTTATGGATGTCAGTGGTTTGAGTCATTAAAAGGTTGTGCAGATGAGTTTTTAAAGGAAGATAAACAGTTTAATCCTATTGAAGCAAATGTGGAAAAGTATAAGAAGTTATTTCCTATTTATCAAGAAGTCTACAGTCAAACGAAGAATCTAAATAAAGTACTTTTGGAATTCCGTAAGTAAGGATGATGAAGAGTCTCAACTATATAGTTGAGGCTCTTATTTACAAAAGGGAGGAGTAGTAAGATGAATTATCGTCAAATTGGTAGTACGGATTTACAGGTAAGTGAGCTAAGCTTTGGTACTTGGGCAATAGGTGGAGCATGGGGAAAAACAAATGACGAGGAATCATTAAAAGCACTAGATTATGCAATTGGTAACGGGGTAAACTTTTTCGATACTGCGGATGTATATGGTGATGGGCATAGCGAAGAGCTTTTAGCTAAAGCAACACAAGGAAAGCATGCAGATATCCATATTGCTACGAAATTTTGTAGAGCAGCTGATGTGCATGATCCTCATACATATTCCATGGAAAGTGTAACTAAATACTGTGAGGATAGCTTAAGACGACTTGGGAGAGAGCAAATTGATTTGTTTCAAATTCACTGTCCACCTCTAGAAATTTTAAAGAATGGTCAAGTATTTGATGTACTTGATCGTTTAAAGGAGCAAGGGAAAATTCGCTATTACGGTGTCAGTGTAGAAACAGTTGAGGAAGGATTACTATGTTTGGAGCAGCCTAATGTTCGTAGCCTTCAAGTAATTTTCAACATCTTCCGACAAAAGCCGTTGGATGAGTTATTTCCTAAAGCAAAGGAAAAGGGTGTTGGGATTCTTGCGCGAGTTCCACTTGCTAGTGGACTGCTGACTGGAAAATTTAATGTTGATAGCAAGTTTGAATCAGACGATCATCGTAACTTTAACCAAAGTGGAGAAGCATTTAATGTTGGTGAAACCTTTGCTGGGCTAGGATTAGAAAAAGGTGTTGAATTAGCAGGCAAGCTAAAATGGATCGCGGAAGGTAGAGATAATATGACCCGCGCTGCATTGAAGTGGATATTGGAGCATGATGAAATTTCATGTGTCATACCAGGCTTTAAAACAGTTGCTCAAGTAAAGGATAACTTGCAAGCAGTGAATGTAAGTGCATATACAGCAGAAGAAATGCAGAAACTAGCTAAATTTTATAAAGAAAAAGTCCACAGGGAAATTAAAGGAGTTTACTAGTAACTTTCTGTGTGAATAAATGGGGTTATTGAATTTAAAAGTAAAGGTGGATGATTGGATGAAGAACATTCGTTGGGGAGTATTAAGTACGGCAAATATCGCACAGCAACAACTAATACCTGCGATTACAAGAGCGAGTAATGCGGAGCTAGTAGCTATTTCGAGTCGTGGAAGCCAAGTGCATCCAGTAGCCTCTAAATTAGGTATTACTAAAGCCTATGAAAGCTATGAAGAGCTTCTAAACGATTCAGAAATAGAAGCTGTCTACATTCCGCTTCCTAATCATTTACATAAAGAATGGGTATTTAAAGCGGCTAAGCAAGGAAAGCACATACTCTGTGAAAAGCCAGTTGCGTTAACAGCCCGAGAAGCTGAAGAAATGGTAGAAGTATGTCGTGAAAACAACGTTAAGTTCATGGAAGCCTTCATGTATCAGTTACACCCACAGCATCAGCGAGTGAAAGAAATTATTTCCTCAGGCGAAATTGGGGACATTAAGCTTATCAAATCGAGTCATTCCTTTTACTTACAATCACGTGTTGATAAATTTAGAATGGACAAAGCGATGGGTGGTGGGGCTCTTTATGACGTTGGTTGTTATAGCATTCATGTAATTCGCTATTTGTTAGATTCAGAGCCGGTTTCCGTGCAATGTTTTGCAGAACTAGACCCTGAAACAGGTGTAGATACTAGTACATTTGGATATTTAAACATGGGTAGAAACGTGCAAGCTATATTTGACTGTAGCTTTGATATGACTGGAAGGAATGAGTATGAAGTAATAGGTACAAAAGGCACGATCAAAGTACCTTTTGCCTTCCGACCAGATAACAATGGAGGAATAGGAAAAGTTATTACACAAGTAGCAAATATGGTTCGTGAAGAGAGTGTATACGGGGATTTATACCGACTAGAAGTGGAGCATTTTTCAGATGTCATACAAACAAATGGTGATCCAGAAATTACAGGAAATTCTACTATTAATAATATGCGAGTAATAGAAGCTTGTTATCAATCTATACAAACCGGTGAACTCGTAAAGATGATGTAATTTAGGAAAGGGTTGAATTGCTTAGTGGTAGTGCAAGAGAAGCTATTTGGATTTATAGATAATCTTCCGGTTACGTTATTTACAGTAAGAAATAAAAATGGTTTTGAAGTATCCTGCATGAATTATGGATGCGTAATTACCGAGATTTTAGCTTCTGACAGAAAGGGTCAATACGAAAATGTTGTTCTCGGATACGATACGTTTGAGGAATACGGTCAAAATCCTAAGTATCTAGGAGCTGTTGTAGGTAGAGTTGCAGGTCGCATTAAAGGCGCATCGTTTCGTTTAGGAGACGATGTCTATAACATTCCAGTGAATGAGAAAAACAATCACATACATGGCGGTCCGAATGGATTTAGCCATAGATTATGGAATACTACCGTGTTAGAAGGTGACATGGAAACAACGGTTGAGTTTACTTATTTAAGCAAAGATGGAGAAGAGGGTTACCCTGGAAATCTAGAAATGAAGGTAGCTTATACGATTCAACACGATGAAGATACGCTTTCTATTACATACAATGGCATCTCTGATAAGGATACATTAGTAAATATAACAAACCATTCATATTTTAATCTTAGTGGAAATCTGAAAAGGGATGTATTAGATCATGAACTAATGATTGATAGTCCTGCTTATTTGGAGTTGAATGAGGAGTTTATTCCAACTGGAAGTTTAGTTCCAGTAGAGGGTTCTGTATTCGATTTTCGAGAGAGTCGTAAAATTGCTGATGGAGCAACGTCTGTTCATCCCCAAAATGTATTAGTAGGAAACGGTTATGATCATCCATTTATATTGAAAGAAAACGAATCTAGTATAATGGTATTAACGGATGAGACAAGTGGTCGGCAACTGGTAGTAGAAACGACAGAATCTGCCGTCGTTCTCTATACAGGTAATAACTTGGGCAACTCTGAAATAATGAGAGGAGAACAACTAAGGGATTATTTAGGTATATGCTTAGAAACACAAGGTCCACCTGATTCCATCCATCATCCTCATTTTCCTTCGTCCATCCTACAAGCAAGGAAGGAGTATAAATCAACAACTACTTATTCTTTTGGGGTTACCATGATTGAATGATAATAAAAATGCCGAGAGAAGTTTAAAGACACTTCTTCCGGCATTTTTTTCTATTAAAATTGAATTTCATCTGGGTCAGGACCCATACGAACGTTAGTAGCTAAAGTGGCAATTGCGTCCATATCCTCAGAGGATAACTCGAAGTCAAAGACATCAAAATTTTCTTTAATGCGAGTAGGAGTAATCGATTTTGGCAAAGCAACTCTACCTAATTGTAAATGCCAACGAAGTACTATTTGTGATGGAGACTTCCTGTACTTTTCAGCTAACTGATGGAATAAATCAAAATCCAAGAACTTCCCTTGCATTAGTGGGCTCCAAGCCTCTACATGAATACCTTTTTTTGATAAATAATTCACATATTCGTGCTGTGGTAATTGCGGGTGTAGCTCAATCTGATTGACCATAGGAGTCATCAATCCAGCTGCTTCTAATTGTTCCAAGTGATGTTCTTTAAAATTGGACACGCCGATTGCTTTTATCTTTCCTTCATTGTACAGCTCAATAAGTGCACGCCACGCTTCTACAATACCATCAACTGGCCAATGGATTAAACATAAATCCAAATAATCAGTTTTTAAGCGGTTAAGAGATTCTTGGAATGCCTCTTTTGTACGGCCGGCACGAATATCATCGTTCCAGATTTTTGAAGTTAGGAAGATGTCCTCACGTGCAACACCTGAAGCAATAATTCCTTTTGCGACTCCTTCTTCGTTTCCATAAGTAGCAGCGGTATCAATATGACGATAACCCACTCGCAAAGCTTCTTCTACAGCAGCGGGAGCTTCTGTTTCGTTGTCAACTTGCCACACCCCAAAACCAATTTGAGGGATTTTCAAACCATTGCTAAGTGTAATAAATTCCATATTTATCTCTCCTCTCGAAAATCTAATATTACCATTTGCACCACTTAGTTGCCATTAGAAGTGCTTCAAACTCCAAACCTCTGTCTATATCCACATTTTCTGCACATTTCTTCGACTGCTTCTCTTCTTGTAAATCCATCATACAAATTATTTGCTCGTTCACTCTCAATAATGTCTGAGAAAGAATTATTATGGATATTACCTAAGTTAATAACGCCTTCACCATCTAGACAACATGGTACGACGGTTCCATCTACGAGAATAGCTGCTTGGTTGCGAAGAGCATGGCAAAAGCCTTTTCCATCATCCTCTGGTGCAAGTAAACTTGGCCATTGAAACTCATGATCCTGGTTCAAATAGATATTATGAGCGATTTTAATCCCTTTACCAGGTTGTACTTTTTCTTCAATTTTAAAATCTAGATTATATTCTTTTTCAAGCATTTCCAATGTCTCTCGATTTCTCCGTTGTGCAACTTCTGAAACTTGATCCTTCTGTAAGTTCCATAATCGGTAGGAAATAATAATATTGTGTTCCTTGGCTTCTCGTACAAAATCCAGTATATCTCCCAAATATTTCTCGCGATTTTCAGAACCTTCATGACCGTCGAAACTATGTAAAGAAAAATTGATTTGACGAAGTGCTGGTTTGCCTAATAATTTATGTCTATTTTTATTGATAAGGGTACCATTAGTCGTAATATTAACTTTAAAATCCTTGGCATGACTGGCATCCAATAACTGGTCAACCCGTGGATATAAAAGTGGCTCACCTTTTACGTGAAGGTAAATATATTTTGTATGTGGTCGAATCTGATCTAATGTTTTATTAAAAGCATCCAGTTTGAGGATACCTTTTGCTCTACTTGTCGGTGGACAGAAGCTACAAGCAAGGTTACAAACGCTAGTAATTTCAATATACATTTTTTTAAAGGTTTTCAAGGTATGTTCTCCATTTCATTTCTTATTACATTCATTTTATCAGATTATCTCTGCTTTAGTTGACTAGTTTTGAACATAATAAAACATCCCCAAATGGCAACTTAACCAATTGGAGATGGTATTAAAATTAAAGATCTATAATTTCATCATAACCGACCATTCTATCCATATGACTAGCAATCATGGCAATAATAGTGCTGGCTTCATCTTTTTTAAAAGTAAAGGTGCTTTCATCTTCGAGCTCTTCGTCATCTGTCCAAATACGATTCACCCTACGGAGAACGCCATCGCCATTTGCACTGTCTACACCGAATTGATAAGTTACTTCAATTTCATCTTCTATTAGAAATGCAGTGACTTCAGGAGTTTCCCATTCCACATCAATTTCCTCGACTGTAATTTCGTCGTCTTCGTCATCTTCCATATAAACCAATTCACTATCACTATCTTCCATAAGAAACTCGTGAAAGCTTTCATGAACAGCTTCTACAATATCGGTAATATCATCCAATATTATTCTAGTAGGTTGGAGAAGTTCGACATCAAAGCTTTCTATATAGAATTCTTCGTTATATGGATCAAACAGAATGGTACAAAAGTAGTCTCGTTCTTCCTCTTCCGTACTAACAAAAAATTCAATTCTTGGATGTTTAGAAGCGCGATTAATATTCATATGGCCGACTTGGTCATACTCCTCGCAAATCGAATTCAAATGATCCTGTAGCTCCTCTGTCACTCTGTCAAACCATTCCGTAGTAATAGTCATTACCGCCCCTCATTATTTTTTCTCCTACTTATCTTGTCCCAATTGGAAATTATTATTCCAGCCAATAAAAGAAATTTAGAATATCCGAATATTTTTAAAGAGATAGGGGACGATAAAATGCGTATGACAAAAAAGGAGGAATTGAAGTGACTGATAACAATAAGCCAAAACCAGATGATCGATCAGATAATGTGAGAAAGTTGAAGAAAATGGTGAATAATACGAAGGAGAATATGGAGGCCGCAGAAGAGACGATGGAACACACTACTGGTAATGATCGAGAAGCTATCCAAGAGAAAAACAAACGTAGAAAAGAAAGTATTGAAGGTTTTCGAAGAGAAATTTTAGACGAGGCAGAAGCTCGCAAAAAATAACAAAAAAGAAGACCTATTGATCTTTGCATCAATAGGTCTTCTAACTTTATGAAGCGGGTGAAGAGAATCGAACTCTCATCATCAGCTTGGAAGGCTGAGGTTTTACCACTAAACTACACCCGCACAATATGGTGGCTCAGGACGGAATCGAACCGCCGACACAAGGATTTTCAGTCCTTTGCTCTACCGACTGAGCTACTGAGCCATGTCAGTTTACACTAAGCTACGCATCTCTTCGTCAACTTCAGTCGTTCAATCAGTCACGTACTTGAGTACGCTCCTTCTTTCACTCGTTCGTTTCCTTGACCTGCTTGCTTATTCCAAACTTCTATACGATTTGTGCTAAGCTGCGCATCTCTTCGTCAGCTTCACTTGCTCTATCAGTCACGTACTTGAGTACGCTCCTTCTTTCGCTCGATTGCTTCCTCGACCTGCTTGCTTATCCTAAATCTCAATCTAAAAAATGGCGGTCCCGACCGGGATCGAACCGGCGATCTCCTGCGTGACAGGCAGGCATGTTAACCGCTACACCACGGGACCATTTGGTTGCGGGGACAGGATTTGAACCTGCGACCTTCGGGTTATGAGCCCGACGAGCTACCACTGCTCCACCCCGCGACGTTAATATACTTACAAACACAATGATACTGCGCTCAAGAAAAGTAGGACACCTGTTTCGGCTGACGCCTGCATCGGTGTTAATCGCTTTCTTCGTAAAGCGATTTGCTCCACCCGCGACAATAATAAATATACAACTTTCAAAAAATAAAAATGGAGGAGGAAGAGGGATTCGAACCCCCGCGCGGTATGACCCGCCTGTCGGTTTTCAAGACCGATCCCTTCAGCCGAACTTGGGTATTCCTCCAAAGAAAATAATAGATTGGATATTTTCCAAAACATCATTTGCGACTTTTATATTATATAACATTATTGTCCTGAAAGGCAATGTTTTTTTGTGAAAAATTTAAATTAGTTTCTAAAACGGCGGATTTTGGTAGATTCTTTGTGTTTTGATTTCCGAAAATGTCGCAAAGTTATAGTTATGTAAATTCACTATCTCTTTATTTCACAACCTTAAACATACACTTCTATTTTTGGGACATCATAAGGAAAAGTAATATGAGGTGATGGAAATGATTATCGAAAGGTCATCGGAATGGGCAGAGGGATTTATTAAACGGCTAGAAAATGTTGAGCCATGGGATAATTGGACTCTTTATAATATGAGCTATGATATTGCAAAAAATAGTTTAATCACAGAGTTTACAGGTCTTCAATCTCCTAAGTATTTGACTAATTTAAAGCCGCTTGAACATCAATTAAAGGTTGCGGAAACAGTTATTGAAAGAATGAATGGAAAAGCAATATTGGCTGATGAGGTGGGACTTGGTAAAACAATTGAAGCAGGTTTGATATTGAAAGAATATCTTGTTCGTGGACTGGTAAAGAAGGCTTTAATACTGGCTCCTGCCTCACTCATCAATCAATGGGTGGAGGAGCTGCATTATAAATTTTATATACCAGCAGTGCCTTATAAGAAAAATACTCCATTAGAACATTGTGACGTTATCGTTCTAAGCATGGATACAGCGAAAAAAAGTCCTCACAGAGAACTTATCTTTGCGCAGGATTATGACATGATTATTATTGATGAGGCACATAAGTTAAAAAACCACAAAACCAAAATCTACGAGTTTGTGCAAAGCTTAAAGAAGAAGTTTTGCTTACTGTTAACTGCTACTCCTGTTCAAAATGATGTGTTTGAGTTATTTAACCTTATTTCTTTACTAAAACCAGGTCATCTTGGAAATTACGAAACGTTCCAATCGGCATTCTCTGCTAGCAAACATGATTTAGAGCATGATGACTACTTGAAGGAATTAGTAAACCAGGTGATGGTACGAAATCGTAGACAGGACACGGGAATAGAGTGGACGAATCGCCAAGTAAATATTATTCCAATACAGTTTACAAACGAAGAAAAAGAAGTGTACGAAATGATAGTGGATTTAAAAAATATCTCACCTGTATTCTCAGGTGCCTTTTCGATGATTACACTGCAGAAGGAAATGTGTAGTAGCAAGGAGGCTACATTCCTTACATTAAATAAAATGCGGCAAAATTGTACAAATCCAGAGGAAAATGCTTCTATAGAAAATGTTATGCAAAGATTAATGGCATTAGAAATAAATTCAAAAGCAGAGAAAGCATACGAAATAATATCACAAGCAAAGGATAAAGTAATTATTTTTACAGAATATAAAGCAAGCCAAGCATACTTACAGTGGTATTTACACACAAAAGGTATTACGAGTGTGCTTTTTAATGGGAAATTCAATAAAAATAAGAGAGATTATATGAAGCATTTATTCAAAGAGCATGCTCAAGTATTGATAGCTACTGAATCAGGTGGGGAAGGTATTAACCTTCAATTCTGTCATCATGTGATCAATTATGATTTGCCATGGAACCCGATGAAGTTAGAACAGCGAATAGGACGTGTGCACCGGTTAGGGCAAGAACATGACGTTCATATTTATAATTTGGCAATTGATAACACGATTGAGATAGATATATTACAGCTACTCTACAAAAAAATTGATGTTTTTGAAAAGGTTGTAGGTGATTTAGATGATATATTGTCCGCTTTCCAAAAAACAATTTAAATTGGAACATGTAAAGGAGGATATAAATGTATCCGCAACAAGTTCAACAGTACTTACGAACTTTTTTCTCAGAAAATAATTGTCAGTTCGTGAATGACACGGATCACTATCTTACCGTTCAGCTGACGATTGATATGGATAAACGAATTATGAATAGACCTTATTATTGGCAATACGTCGAAAGTGTAGGGGCAGTACCTTGTCCGTCACAGCTCACATTAATAACGGACCAAAGAAAGCTAAAAGATAATATCAAGGGGGAATTGGTACACTTTGGATCACCACGACTTGGCCAACTCTTTAAAGCAACACATGAAATGGGTGCTTTTATCCAAATGTTTGAGCAGGTGGAAGAGACGATTAAACGTCCAATATTAACTCCCTGGCTAGGGGTGAACTATAAAGTTTCCTATTACAGTAACCAAACGAAAGAAATGCTCCATTCCTTAGGTATTAATCTAATGAATGGCAATATAATAACGGATTTTCATGCTTCTTTAATCGAGAAGAATATCGCTTCTACAATGCAGCCAAATGCTTTTTTATTACCTTACGTTATAAAACCAGTTCGGGGTTTAGAGCGTTTAGATGGAGTGGTTGAAAACGTTATTCAGCAGGATGATCATTCATGGGCCGAACAAGCCAAAAAAAGATGGCAGCGAGATATACGGGTGTTAGAATTCTTTTATGAGGGAGTAGAGGAAAGACCTGAATGCTACGAGATGGAGAAAACTGCATTACAGCAACAATACGAAGCAAGAATAAAGATAGAAATTATAAATGGTGGTCTGTTTTATTTAAAATAGAACTACTTATTAAAACCCGCCTTGAGCTACTGCTCTAGTAGATGTGATTGTGAATGTAGTGAATAATGAACTTCGTGAAGGTGAAAAATAAATCATACATGAAAACAACGAATAGAAGAAGATTTAAAGAATCGTGGTAAATCATTTAGACAATGCTAAACGTTATAAAAGCCAACACTAATAATATGGTGTTGGCTATTATTTGTTGTTTTGTGTGGCGAATAAATAGCAGAGGAGCAACTCTGTGCTGCTGTTCATTTATTCATTCATATAACGTATCTTCGACTGAGCCATCTTCCTCATAAACCGTTAGTATTCCGTTTTGTTCATTCACATATGGTTTTGCTTTTTGGAGTAAGTTCTCTTTCGTTTCCTCTACAAGAATGGCTCGTTTGCCATCTACCCTTCTGAGCATCCAGTCAGTTTCACGAGAAATAACTTCGTATGTAACACGATCCTCCTCATCCCCGTGTATCGCTTTTCGTGCCTGAGAAGTGGCAATGGAAATGGCTCGTCCCTCCTCGTAATTATCTCTTAATAATGCATTAGCAATTTCGATGGCTTTCTCTCGTACACTTACATCTAAGTTTTTCATAGAATCTGGATAATCATTTTTATTCCACGGCATTTTTAACGCCTCCTTAGCATTCGTTTTCCCGTTTCTTAGAGTCTGAAACGTTTTATGAATCATCAAATGCTATTTTGGACAATCTAAATGATAAAGAGGAGGGAGTCCGTTGAAGTATAAAAAAAATTCTAAAATACATATTATCCTTTTTGCTATCGTTATCTTCGTTTTATTATGGTCAGTGATCAAACCATTAGATTATCTCGATTGGTTAGCAGAAGTAAGTCCTGGAGTGGTTATTATAACCATACTTGTCTTAACCTATAAGAAATTTCGATTCACCACGCTGTCATATGTAATTATTTCCTTTTTATGTATTCTTACATTTATAGGAGGTCATTATACATATTCCGAGGTTCCGTTGTTTAATTGGATTAAAGATGAATTTGATTTAAAACGAAATAATTATGACCGTATGGGACATTTCTTTAAAGGTTTCTCTGCGATTGTAGTAAGAGAAACACTGCTACGTCTTACCCCATTATCAAAAGGGGCATGGCTGTTTGGAATCACGACAAGCATCGTCTTATCCATCGCAGCGTTATATGAAATTATTGAATGGTTAAGTACGAAAGTTTCGAAAGGTGGCAAGGCTTCTAAAGACTTTGTAGGTATGCAAGGGGATCAGTGGGATGCTCAATGGGATATGGCTTTGGCATTCATTGGTTGTGTGATCGCCTTACTTATCTTATCGAAATGGCATAATAAGTTCCTGAAGAAGTAATATTACAAATGTTGCATTATGTCGAATCTTGTCATATAAATGATATTTTTACCTAATGATAATGCAATGGTTCTGTCATATGTAGGTGGTATGATGAATCTCGTTAGTGAAAAGGAGGAAATTCATTTTATGAAAAAACACATTATTGCACTAACCGCATTTGTAACACTATCAGTAGGAGCGGCAGGACAAGCGTCTGCGTCAAACGTTCATACGGTAGAAAAAGGAGATACACTTTGGTCAATTTCTCAAGCAGAGAATGTTAGTGTGCAAGACTTACAACAATGGAACGATCTTAATTCAACCGTTATATACCCATCTCAACAGTTAAGAGTGGAGGGAGCTCTAGAAACGTATATCGTTGTTTCAGGAGATACATTATCTACTATTGCAGAAAAACATAATGTGACTGTAAAACAACTAATGTCGAACAATCAGCTAACAAGTGATTTAATCATACCTGGTGACAAATTAGTGTTGAAAGGATCGAAGGTTACACAGCCCGAGGTAAAAGGAGCTACGAAAACTTCTGTTACTTCTAATACACCATCAGAGACTAAACCTGCTGCTACTGCTGCGAAAGAGTTAACAATGACCTCTACAGCATATACAGCGTCATGCGCAGGATGCTCAGGAATCACAGCGACTGGCATTAATCTAAAAGCTAATCCAAACCAAAAAGTTATTTCTGTTGATCCAAATGTAATTCCCTTAGGATCAAAAGTATGGGTAGAGGGTTATGGAGAAGCAATTGCTGGTGATACAGGCGGTGCCATAAAAGGAAATAAAATAGATATTTTCATCCCATCAAAACAAGCAGCGATCAATTGGGGACGCAAAGAAGTGAAAGTAAAAATATTAGATTAATCTCCATGAAAAATAAAGGGATTCAGCGAAGTTAGAACGGTGCCGCACGCCAAAAGTTAGATTTTTTACTCTAACTTTAATGGGACACTACCTACTCGCTGGATCTCTTTTTTATTAATATACATAGTATATGTAAGAGATCATTTGGAACAATCTCACACTTGCTAGTAAGTAGACTCCATTAGTAAACATATTGAGGCAAAAGGTCTGTCCTAATAATTTACTAATGAAGTTACAATTTATAACTATGAACTACAGCAAAACATTGAATTTAGGCTGGGAATTCAATTAAGGAAATTTCACGGCAATCTGCAACAACCAATTCGCCTCCTGTTTCTCTAAAGTAAGCAAGGTCAGTGCGTTCGTCAAAGCTTATAAAACGAAATACAGTCGTAGAAAGACCATCTACAACAATCTCATCAACGCGATAATTTGGCGGTAGATTCTCTAATAAACCACAAATACCATCTCTTCTATTGTTCAATTATATTCACCTCCATCTTAAAAGACTTCCCCTCTAAAAAAGGGAATACTATAATATATTAATTGTTATAATCTATCGCTAGGTTTATATCTTACTAAAATAGTTTTATTTATTGGAAAGAGAAACTTTGTGGGAAAAGAAGTCTATTTTACAGAAAAATAGGTCGGACATGACGGAAGTCACGACCAACCATTTTTAAAAACGAGCTAAAAGGAAAAGTAAATGAAAAGCGATTTCAACCGTTACTCCCGCTTTTTTATTCCCATTTAATAGCTTCAATTTTTTCGATATCCACGGATATAGTTTGCGTGCCATTTGAAAAGAACGCAATTCCCGTTTTTTGATTGATTTGAATTATTTTTTCTACAGCAATTGCTAATCCGCTTACAGTTACTTCTGTAATAGGATAGTTTGGGGGAAGTTTGGATAGAAATCTATCTATATTCCCTTTTGAATATAGCGTTTTTTCTATTGATTCTTTTATTTCCTTTAGTGAATTTTCTTGTTGTGTGTATTGTTTGTTTAAATTGTCTAGCATTTTTTCGTTTAATCGAATTAGTGAGTCTTGTCTATCCATTGATTTTTTATTGAGTAAATAGTGACTTTCTAAATTATTTGTTATTTTTTCAAGCTGTCTATTTAGACTATCAGAGAGCTGGAGTAGAAAGCCCTGCTGCCTTTTTAAACTATCCTGTAAATAATTGTATAAATCATCCTGTTGGATAATTTGAAGTTTGATTTCCTCTAATATTAATTCATCTATTTCCTCGGGTAGCGGCTGTTTCTCGCCAGCTTGTTTTTTGAGGTGGTTTCGTTCTTTTAATTGGTTAAAGACTAAATCAAATTGACTGTTTTGATTTTCAGATAAATTATTAATCGCTTCGTTCTGTCGATAAAACTGTTCGTGTAACAGATGAAATGCTTCTGCTTGGCGATCTAGTTTGGATTGCAGATTATTAAACGTTTCTTTATTTTCTTGAATTAACTGATCCTGTTTTATTTCATGGAAACGGTTCTGTTCTTCCGAATAGTTCGATACTATAGTAAAAAATCGCTTTTGTTCTTCCAACACATTTTGTATGGAATCATTTTGTATATCTAATCGATTTTGTAGCTGTACATTTACTTCCTCTTGATGACCGAGTTGGTGTTTAATGTTATCGAAAGAACTGCTTTGCTTGATAGCAAAGTTATTCAGAAAATTTCTTTGTCTATTTATACTTCCTTGTAACTGGTTTAGCACTTTTTCATGATTTGTTGTGCGTTTACTATTTAACTCGTTAAATTTAGATTGCTCATCAAGATGTTCGTTGATGTTTTGCAGAGAGTATGTTTGTTTCTGTAAATGTGATCCGTAGCCCCTCGTGGTCTGTGCAAGATTGAACAATATCTTTTTTAAATTTACATAATCGTATTTATGATTATTGTTTAGTTTGTTCAGTGATTGGTTTTGGTTACGTATTTCACTTAAAATGGTTTTACACGATTGGTCCAGCTGAGAAATAGAATTCATTAAATGGTGATTTACGGATGATTGTTCTTCTAGAAAATCTAAATGTTGATTGGTATAGAAATGATCTTGGTTATTATTCTTTGCCAAGGCAGCAGAAACTAAATGGACCTTCGATTTTTTCAATTCTCCATACTCCTTTTACACGGAAAGTCATTATGCCTTATTTTATGAACGTTATATTTATTTGTGATAAATTAGGTTGTTGTGAAAATAAACATATAAAAAAGGAGGTAATTCCATGTTGTATTCAGGTATTCCATCACTTTCGGTTCCTATGGTGCGAGTCATCACGGTAACTGGTAGTGGGGTGGTAGAGGCATTGCCTAACTATGTTCAACTCCAAGTAGAAGTTAGGTCGGAAGGGGAAGAGGTGCAACAAACGCAGGTAGAAAATGCAGAAATCATGAACCGTGTTATTCAATCCTTGTTGGCTTTGAATATTCCAAGGGAAAATATACAAACAGCAGCTTTTAATATTTTTCCTCAATATGATTTTATTGAGGGAAAACAGTTATTTAGAGGATATGAGGTAACGAATGCCCTTACGGTAAAAATAGACGATACTGAAAAAGCTGGTATAGTAATCGACACTGCGGTGGCGAATGGAGCCAATAGTGTATCGTCAATTCAATTTGGTCTAGATAATCCAGAGCTTGTTTATCAACAGGCACTTCAGCGAGCTCTCCAAAATACCCAAACGAAAGCACAAACAATTGCTCAGACGATGAAGCTCACACTATATCCACAACCGATTTCCATCGTGGAAGAGCAGCAACAAAATGGACCAGTACTTTATAAGACGTTATCGATGGCTAGTTCACAGGCGGGAACACCGATTGAGCAAGGAGAAATTTCTGTAACTGCAACTGTTACTGTTAAATATCAGTATTAAGATAGCTGATGAGTCCTTAAACCAGGCGTTAGGTCATAAAAGCAAATAGCCCATAACTAAAAAATCGGATGCTAGCTGTTCTTCAGAAGCAGCATCAGAAGATGAACTGTCCCAAACTATGTATGTGCAAAGAAAAAGGAGCCTCTAATGGGCTCCCGCACTTATTTTTCTATAATAACTCCATCAAATGCGGCTTTGTAGATGATATAGATATCCTCTTTTAATAATGGCATCGGACTACGAGCGAGAATTCGTTTCTGCTTAAGAGCATCTATTGTTAAGCTATCCAGTGCATCCTCAGTTATGTTGAATCCTTTTAACGTCGAAGGGATATTTACGTCTTCTACTAAACGTTTCAGTTCAGCAACGCATTTGTATGATGCTTCTTCTTGTGAAAGATTCGCAGAGCTAAAGCCCATCGCATCGTAAATATCTTTCATTCGTTTTTCGCAACTTGGACGAATATATCCCATTACATATGGAAGTAAAACAGCATTGGAATCACCATGCGCTATATGGAATTGTCCACCAATTGGATAAGCTAACGCATGAACTCCAGCAACGCCTGCATTGAAGAAGGCTAGACCTGCTAAATAGCTACCATAACTCATATCTGTACGCGCTTGTTTATCTTCTCCATTGGTAACTGCAGTACGGATAGAATTACTAATTAATCGAATTGCTTGTAACGCCAATGCATCAGACACGGGGCTAGCATTTTTAGATATATATGATTCTACCGCATGAGTAAGTGCATCTACTCCAGTTGCAGCAGTTACTTTTGGTGGTAATGAAATGGTTAAGGCAGGATCTACTATTGCGACATCTGCCAATAAATAATCATGTGTTATAACGTCTTTAGTAGTTTCAAGTGAAAGAACCGAGATATTTGTCACTTCCGAACCAGTTCCAGAAGTTGTTGGGATTAATATGGTAGGAATACCTTTTTTTGTAACTTTCTTTGTGCCGGTCAAATTTAAGTAATCTGCAACTTTTCCTTCATGCGAAGCGATGACTCCAGCAAGCTTAGATAGGTCTAGTGCGCTACCACCGCCTACACCAATAACCAAATCGAATGCATTTTCACGGGTATAAGCGACTAATTTTTCGCCGATTGCTAAAGGTGGTTCTGGAACAACATCTGTATAAATCTCTGTTGAATAACCTGTTTCTTCCAGTGGATCGACTACTTTATTGGTTATACCTATATCCTTTAAGAATGGATCCGTAATAACTAGAATTTTTTTCGCGTTAAAGCGTTCAACTTCTTCTAATAAGTGGGAAAGGGAACCCCAACCAGTATAGCTAATCGGTGGTAATGTAATTTTTTCAGACATATGTGACACTCCTTATTATTGCTGGTTCCAAACGACAAGCTTAGTCTCGGTCATTTCATGAATCGCATATTTTAATCCTTCTTTTCCAGTACCGCTCTCTTTTACTCCGCCGTAAGGCATTTGATCAATGCGATAGGTAGGGATGTCGTTAATCATGACCCCACCAACCTCTAATTCTTTGGAAGCTTTAAATGCAGTTTGTATATCGTTCGTGAAAATACCTGCCTGTAAACCGAAATCGGAATTGTTGATAGCATCAATACCTTCTTCAATAGAAGAAATACGGTTGACTACAACAATCGGTGCAAAAACTTCCTGACATGAAACTTTCGAAGTAGCGGATACATTTGTTAAAATCGTAGGCAAGAAAACGCCATTTTCTATTGTTCCACCAGAAATAATTTCTGAACCTTGTTCTACTGCTTCCTGAACCCAATTTAACGCTCGATCTTGTTCGCCAGGATTAATCATAGCGGAGATATCTGTTGCCTCATCCGTTGGACTACCAATAATTAGCTGTTTTGTTAAAGTAGAAAATTGCTCAAGAAATTCATCATATACTTCATTCATTACATAAGTGCGTTGCAAAGAGATACATACCTGTCCTTGGTTGGAGAATGCACCCATTACACATTTAGGTATTATTTGAGAAAGATTTACGTTTTTGTCGATTATCAATCCGGCATTGGAGCCTAATTCAAGTGCTACTTTTTTCAATCCAGCCTTATCCCGGATACCTTTTCCGACAACTGGACTTCCAGTAAAGGTAATCATTTTCACTTTATCACTTTCAACAAGTGCATCTCCAACCGTTTTACCACTACCTGTAACGACATTGAATACCCCTTTAGGCAAAGCGGTTTGGTCGATTAACTCTGCTAAAAATAGTGCAGAAAGAGGAGTCTGTGATGCCGGTTTCAAAACAATTGTGTTACCAGCAGCGATTGCAGGTCCCACTTTATGTGCTACTAAGTTTTGTGGGAAATTAAAAGGTGTAATGGCACCAATAACACCGATTGGCTGCTCGATTGTATATCCAAAACGATTTGCTCCATTTTTTGCAGCATCCATTGGTATCATTTCACCCGTTAAACGCTTGGCTTCCTCTGCAGCAAATTTATATGTTTCAATCGTCCTATCTATTTCACCCAACGCATATTTAATCGGTTTTGCTGCCTCTAAAGAAATAATTTCAGCTGCCTTTTGGCGATTATCAATAAATAGCTGAGTAATATGCTCTAAAATAGCAGCTCGTTCATAAGCAGTTAGTGCTTCCATCTGTTTTCTAGCCTCATATGCGACATTAATTGTTGCTTCTACTTCCTCATGAGATGCTTGTGGAATTTGTGCTATGACCTCTTTTGTATGAGGAGAAAAGAGCTCTGAATATTTGCTTGAAGATTTCCATTCACCATTCACGTAATATTTTTTTTTCATCGAATCATCCTTTCGTAATAATAATATATATACCCATACTAGATAAATTGTTCAGTAAAGATAAAAAAAATACTGAATTCACCTTAATGTATACGTATTCATTTTGATTTTTATTTAAACCCAAACTAAATTTAGTTTGGGTTTAAAGTTTTCGAGTCGTACTTCTATCGAATAGTCTAACAGGTTCTGTAATTTTTACGCAACTATTATTTTTTCCTTTTATCATTTCAATTAATTTTTCAATCGCGAGATGGCCTAAATTTTCCCCAGAGATGCTGCCAATAGTAGTTAAGTTTATCGAGCTGTGTTGACTAAGATTCACATTATCGATACCTATAATGCTTAAATCATTAGGTACTGATAAATTTCCACGTGTTGCATCATCAATTAAGTTTAAAGCAAGCGAATCAGATCCTGCGCAAATAGCAGTTGGTCGTTGTTCTAAATGTATAAGTTTATCAAAAGATTTAGAAATATCTTCTTTAGTTGTATCAGTGATGTTTATATATTCTATTGGCAAATGAATTTGAAAATCTTGAATTGCTTGCATAAAACCCTGGTATCTATTATTAAATGTACTAACGTTTAAAGGTCCCCCAACCCAAGCAATGTATTTATGACCCTGTTCAATCATATGTTTCGCTGATAGGTAACCAGCTTCAAAGTTATCAATTTCAACAAAGTATTTATTATTTTGATGTTTTCTATTATATGTAATAAATGGGATATTCATTCTGGTGAGTTTTTCGAAAATGGGATCGTCATTTAGAATACAAGATAAAATAATTCCATCAACTTTCTGCTCGAATGCAGTAGTATAAGCTTCGCTCAATTTTTTATCGTTTACAAATTGTACCTGAATTCTGTAATCCATTTCACTTGCATAGTTAACAATAGCAGTAGTTGTATCTACGAAAAATGGATTGTGGAGAGGACCAGATAAAAGAGCAATTGTTCCAGTTTTATTTTGGACAAGGGAGCGGGCATTGGCATTTGGTATGTAGTTTAAATCGTTAATTGCATTCATTACTTTTTCTGTAGTAAGTTTTTTTACCAGTTCAGGAGTATTTAATACACGTGAAACAGTGGCTTGTGAAACCCCTGCAAGTTTTGCAACATCTTTTGATGATACCAAGTTTAGCAACCTCCAAAATTTACTTTTATTTCTTTGACCGGTATTTCCACACGATTAAAGTATATATATTTGATATTATCAATACAAGCCAAATATATATTGAAAAATAAATATTCGGAAAACATTGACAACCTATTAATGTAAAAGTATATTAGTTTTTGAAAGCGCAATCATATTAATGTATACGTATTCATAAAGTGACTTATTGAATTTTTAAAAAACATTAAGTACATTTTATTGATCAGTTAGAAAAATTGGTTAAGGATATTCAAACTTGAAAAGAAGGTGTTTAAAATGAACGAATTGATTCGAGTTGAAATTGAGGATAGGGTGGCAATTATAACAATTGATAATCCTCCAGTAAATGTACTGAGTGGAAACGTTGTTCAAGGTTTATTGAAGGCGTTTAAAAAAGTAGAAGCAGATTCACTTGTAAAAGCAGTAGTTTTAACTGGCGCCGGAGAGAAGGCGTTTATGGCAGGTGCAGATATTAAGGAATTCCCCACTTGGCTTGGTCGTGAGGATATGGTGCAACACGTGAAGCTAAATCATCTACTTTTTAACTATATTGAGAGATTGAGAAAACCCACTATTGCTATGTTAAATGGACTTACACTTGGTGGTGGATGTGAGCTTGCCCTTAGTTGTGATTTAAGGATTGCAGAAGAGAATACGCAAATTGGTTTGCCTGAGATTAATCTTGGCATTTTTCCAGGGGGAGGGGGAACTCAAAGATTGCCAAAGCTAATTGGCATACCTAAGGCAAAGGAATTGATGTTTTTTGGGGGAAGTATCAATGCCAAAGAAGCACTCAATATTGGATTAGTAAACAAAGTGACAAAAACAGGAGAAGGATTATATGCAGCTAAAGAGTGGGCAACAAATCTCTCTGAAAAATCTTTGAACTCAATTAGAAATATAAAAGAAGCAATGGAATATGGATTTGAGCATTCCTTCGATGAAGGTATAGCTAAGGAAACAGAACTATTCTGTAAAACATTTCAACATGAAGACGCATTTGAAGGGATTAAAGCGTTTATTGAGAAGAGAAGTCCGAATTTTAATACAGGTAATAAATAAATTGAAATCAATTTCACAATGAGTATTTTGTAATGAAATTCGAACAAAATTGATTTTTGCTCCAATCAACAAAATCCATTTTGTATCAGCGAATAACCGAGTGTAGAATCACATAAACGTTCGTGTTTTTTATAGACATAAGTAATTATGAAATTGAATTGAATGAATAAATATAAACTTTGTTAGGGGGATGTAAGATGAGTGTTATTATGTTGTTAATTGGGTTGGCAATATTAATATATATGACAGTTAAAGGTATTAATATTATTATCAGTGCTGTAGTAGCAAGTACGTTTGTTGCATTAACTTCTGGTCAAGACATCATTGAAGCAATGACGGGAACGTATATGCAAGGTTTTACCGGTTACTTTGCCACGTATTTCTTGTTGTTCTTGCTTGGAGCAATTTTCGGTAAGGTAATGGCTGAAACTGGAGCTGCTGAAGCAATTGCAGTGTGGGTTATGAAAATCATTGGTCCTAAAGGAGCGGTAATGGCGGTTGTATTAGCGTGTGCAATTATGACTTATGGTGGAGTTTCATTATTCGTTGTAGGTTTTGCTGTTTATCCACTTGCAGTATCTTTATTTAGAAATGCAAATCTACCACGTCGATTTATACCGGCAGCATTAGTTTTTGGATCTGTTACTTTTACAATGTTTTTACCTGGATCTCCTGAAATACAAAATATCATGCCGACAGAGTTTTTTGGTACCACACCTTATTCAGGGTTTTGGATCGGTATGATTGCTTCTCTATTCAACTTTATACTGGGTACTTTCTTCCTTCATTTACTTATTAGAAATGCGGTAAAAAGAGGAGAAAAATTTGAAAAATATGATTCAGACATAGAGACTGATGAAGAAAACAAAAGAAAACTACCAAATATCTATCTTGCACTTTTCCCTGTAATCGTTGTGGTTGCAGGAATGGTTACGTATTCACAATTATTTAATGCCAATACGGCAGCAATCTTAGCTCTATTGGGAGCTATTGTGATAGCGTGTCTGACAATGTTTAAGTTTATCAATGGATTCTGGGATGTGTTAGGCAAAGGGTCAAACGATGCAATTGTTGCAATTTGTAATACAAGTGCTGTTATTGCCTTTGGTAAAGTTGCTGCTTTAACGACTGGCTTTACGCAAATCGTTGAAACAGTCTTAGAAATTCCAGGACCACCACTGTTAAGTATGGCAATTTGTATTAACTTAATTGCAGGTTTAACTGGTTCTGCTTCAGGTGGATTAGGAATCTCTCTTCCAATCCTGTCTCCAATTTATTTGAACATGGGGGTAGATCCAGGTGCATTACACCGTGTATCTGTAATGTCTTCTGATGGTTTGGCATCCTTGCCGCACAATGGCTACATCGTTACAACGATTCGCAACATCAGTCATGAAACCTTTAAGCGGGCTTATCCTGCTGTTGCCTTGATGGCCGTAGTACTCACGATGTGTGCAACTGCCTTGGCCGTAGTTTTATTTACGATTTTCACATAATTAGTAGTTTGATAGACAACAAGATGAGGTGAAATTATGGAAAAAGTATATATTGTATCTGCTCTAAGGACAGCAGTAGGAAGATTTGGAGGAAGCTTGAAGCAATTCAGCTCCGCTGAATTATGTGCAGAAGTTATAAAAGCAACTGTCAAAGATTTGAAAGTTTCACTTGAAAAAATAGATGAAGTCATTATTGGGAACGTCTATCAAGCAGGAGGGAAAGCCAACCCAGCGAGGCAAGCTGCCTTAATGGGGGGGATACCCAACTCCGTACCGGCTATGACGATTAATAAACAATGTGCCTCTGGTATGCGGTCTGTTTCATTAGCTTATCAGCAAATAAAGGCAGGAGAAGCAAATCTAATAGTAGCTGGTGGAACAGAAAGTATGAGTAATGTTCCTTATATTTCAAAGGATAGTCGCTGGGGGAAAAAGCTAGGTGCCATTCAATTGGAGGATAGTATACTTCACGATGGGTTAATATGCTCGATAGAAAATTATCATATGGGAGTAACAGCTGAGAATGTTGCTGAACAGTATAATATTTCTCGTAAAGAACAAGATATATTTGCTTTAAATAGCCAAGTAAAAGCCGCTGCAGCTATTCAAAATGGTGTTTTTGAAAAAGAAATTGTGCCAATTGAGACCATAAAAGAAGTATTCCTCACCGATGAACATCCACGTGCTACATCATTAGAGGCATTAGAAAAGTTACCTGCTGCCTTTAAAGAGAAGGGAAGTGTTTCAGCAGGAAGTGCTTCAGGGTTAAATGATGGAGCTTCGGTTTTACTTATTGCTTCCGAAAGTATGGTCAAAGAATATAATTTAACCCCTCTAGCCGAAATTATTTCCGTTGCCTCTGCTGGAGTCGATCCAAGTGTAATGGGAATAGGACCAGTCCCAGCAACCAAGCTCGCACTAAAAAAAGCAAATCTACGCTTAGAGGATATAGATTTGATAGAACTAAACGAGGCGTTTGCTTCCCAAGCGTTAGCAGTAATAAAAGAGCTAAATCTAAATGAAGAAATCGTTAATGTTAATGGGGGAGCTATCGCTCTTGGACACCCTGTGGGAAGTTCTGGTTCCAGAATCATTGTTTCTTTAGTACATGAATTGATTCGAAGAAATAAAGAATATGGACTTGCAACCCTATGTATTGGTGGGGGACAGGGAGCTACTGTAATTGTAAGAAAATTTTAAATCAAAGATTAGTATATAGAAATGAGGTTATGAAATGGGAAAGAAAGTAATGATAGTTGGCGCAGGACTTATGGGAAGTGGAATAGCACAGGTATTTGCTTTAGCAGGAATTCCAGTAATTTTAACAGATCGTTCAGAGGAAGATTTAACAAGAGGAAAAAATTTTATAACTAAAAGTATTCAATCGATGTTAAAGAGAGAGAGATATACAGTTGATGATGAACAGAGAATTCATAGTTCTATACATTATTCGACAAACATTCAGGATGGAAAAGATGTAGATTTAGTCATTGAAGCCGTTCCTGAAAGATTAGACTTAAAGCAACAGGTGTTTAAACAACTCGATGAACTCGTTCAATCAAATGCTATATTAGCGAGCAACACTTCTTCATTATCTATCGCAGCTATTGGTTCAGTAACAAAGCGACCAGATAAGGTGATCGGAATGCATTTCTTTAGTCCAGTACCAATTATGAAGCTATTGGAAATAATTACTTCGATTGAGACCTCTGAGGAAACACTTTCTCGAGTGAAGGAATATGCAAAAGCAATTAACAAAGAAACGGTTACTGCACAGGATTATCCTGGCTTTATCGTAAACCGTATTCTGCTTCCAATGATGAACGAGGCGGCATTTTTAGTCATGGAAGGCACGGACCCTGAAGAAGTTGACAGAGGAGTAAAGCTTGGAGCAAATCATCCAATCGGTCCTCTACGCCTTGCTGATGAATGTGGCCTTGACACAACCCTCTATGCACTCGAAAGCTTATATGAAGGTTTTGGAGACTCCAAGTACCGTCCCTGTCCATTGCTGAAAAGAATGGTTGAGGCAGGGAAATTGGGAAGAAAATCTGGCAAAGGTTTTTATGATTATAACTAGCTATGGTTATCAAAACAGATCATTTGTTGATTACAGAATGCCATTTGCTGTTGCCCATTATTTGGGAAGGAGATTTAAACATCCACTCTAACAGCCCGTTGATGAAACAGTCTCGTTTTGGAGATGTCATTATGCACGGGGACACAGTGTTTTCCTTAGCAACTGGGTTAGTAGAGAAGCAGGAATCAAGATATACGTATATATATGAGTTTGAGACTTCCTATAAAAGAAGCGTCACTATTGGAGATGAAATTTTTGTTGAATACAAGATTACACGAACAGATGTGAATAATCTACATTTCTCCGTTTATAAAAATGGTAGTGAGCTTGTAATGGATGGTTCTTTACAGTTCTCTTATGGCAATGAGGTGCTAAAGATTTGAACTTTATCAAGCAACCAAATACACCAATCAGCAGAACATTATATGAAACCGACAGATTTCTTTTTCAAAAACTTTTAAATGATGAAACTCCGCAAAAAAATGATTGGATAGATAATCGTCAGGTGGTAATGGTTGCTATTGGAATCCTAAATAGAACACTCGACTTGGATACGTTTTTAGTAGCAGTTGTAGGCCAAAAGTGGAGATTTAACAGGCAAGTTAAGATTGGAGAGTCCCTTTCAGTAGCATACCAAATTCTAGATAATAAAAGCTTTAGTAATAAAAGATTTTTATATGATATAAAGATGGAACTATTTGTAGGTGAAGAAGTGATCGCAGCAGGAATCTGGGAGATTATGTTGAACAGTAAATTATAAAGGAAAGGAGAGAATAAGATGTATCAAACAATAATTGAACCACGTGTTTCTGAAACAGATGGGGTAGGACATATAAATAACACAACGGTGCCGATATGGTTAGAAGGTGGTAGAAATAAGCTCTTCTCCTTGTTCAATCCGGATTTAAGTTTTGAAAACTGGAAAATGATTATTTTAAAAACAACCGTTGAATATAAACAACAAATATATTTTGGAACAGATGTAGTTGTTAAATGCTGGGTGAAACGAATTGGGAACTCTAGTTTAGAACTGTATGAGGAGATTTGGCAGCAAGATAGAATGACTGTTCAAGCAAACACTATTTACGTTAACTATAATGTGCATGAAAACAAAAGCGAGAAAATACCAGATGATATTCGAATAGAATTAGAAAAACATTTGTACGAGGAGGGGTTAAATGAGTAATAAAGTAATTTTTCAAGTAGAAAATCATATAGCTAGAATTAGGTTAAATCGTCCGAATGCCTTGAATGCATTAGATAATGACATGATTGCAGATTTGATAGACTATCTAATAGAAAGTAAGAAAAACGACGAAATTCGAGTTGTCATAATAGAAGGAAATGGAAAGGCATTTTGTGCGGGTGATGATCTCGTTGACATGGGTACAGAGAATAATCCTAATCCCACAGATAAGTTAACGGAGTATTCAGATGGATATCCTGCAGTTGTCCTAACGATGAAAAATTTAGAAAAACCAATTATTATAAAGGCGCAAAAGTATGCTTTAGGAGCAGGTTTTGAAATTGCCTTGGCAGCTGATTTCATAATTGCATCAACAGATACTAAATTCGGTCTCCCGTTTGTTCTAAGAGGAATTTCTGCAGGTACATATCTTCTTCAAAAACGAATTGGATATCACCGTGCAGCAAGATACCTGTTCTTAGGAGAAATGTTCGGAACAGAAGAGGCGTTTAATTGGGGCTTACTTTATAAACAAGTAGAGCTGGAAGCATTAGATCAGGAAGTAGAAAAGTTAGCAGGGCATTTATCAATGAGTGCTACCCGCGCCATAGGCTTAATGAAGAAAGCAATGCATACTAGTGAGTGTATGGCTATAGAAGAAGCCTTCCAAGTACAGACGTATTCGACCTTAGCTTCCTTCTATACAGAGGATTATGCAGAAGGGAAGCAAGCTTTTATCGACAAAAGAGAGTCTAATTTTAAAGGGAAGTGAGGAATTCAGAATGCAACTAACATTACAAAATCAACCAATCCATTCTTACATTGAACAACATGCAAAATTAAGTTCCGAGAAAACAGCTATTAATTTCTATGGGCAAGAGATTTCGTATGGAGAGTTATGGGATTCGATAAATCGAATGTCTAATTTTCTTGTTGATCATGGGGTGAAAAAAGGTGATACAGTGGCACTTTTCCTTCAAAACTGTCCTCAATATGTGATAGCCTTTTTTGCAACACAGAAAATAGGGGCAATTGTTGGACCATGTAATCCGATGTTCAAAGAATGGGAACTAAAATACCAATTAAATGACTTAAATGCAAAAGTCCTTATTACAACTCCTGATCTATTTGAAGTTTATGAAAAAATCCAAGATGAAACGAATGTACAAAGTGAAATAACAACTAGTTATCGTGATTATTTGCCTGAATCTCCTTATCCAGATTTTCCAGAGAAGATAATAGAAAAACAATTTGATAACGTGCTGGATTGGTCTTCAATTTTAAAAGATGATAAGTATGATTATGAAAGTAACGTAGATATTAATATGAATGAAGATGTAAGCTTAATTATTTATACTTCTGGTACGACTGGTTCTCCAAAAGGGGCGATGCTCACTTTTACAAACTCAGAGTTTCAAGCAACTTGTGTTGCAAAGAATTTTGGTTTTACAAAGGATGATACATACATTGCAGCCATGCCAATCTTTCATATTGCTGGAAAACTTGTAAGCTTATTTAGTGCAATGGTTGTTGGAGCTGATATAGTGTTACTTACTCGATTTGAGTCAAAAGGTATGCTCCAAGCATTTGAACGTTACAAAGCAACTGTTTTATACACGACCACGCCAATGAATATACAAATGATGAGAGAAGAGTTGATTCATCAAATTGACTTTAGTCATTTGAAGATTAATATTGTAACAAGTTTTGGCATTCAAATATCACAAGAGATTTCAGATGATTGGGAGCGAATAACTGGGAAGCCTTTAATGGAGTTTGCCTATGGGATGAGTGAAACCCATACAGGAAACGCTATGACTCCACCTAAGGAAATAAAATATGGAAGTGTTGGTAAACCAACCTTTGATACAGAGGTCAAAATAGTTCAATTTGATAATTATGATGAAGAAATGCCAGTTGGTGAGCAAGGAATGATTCTTGTAAAAGGGCCGAGTGTATTTAAAGGTTACAAAGGAAGAGTAGAAGAGACAAAGGAATCATTTCATCGTGATTATTTCATTACTGGTGATATAGGAATGTTTGATGAAGATGGTTTTTTATATTTCTTAGGCAGGGTTAAAGAAATGATTAAATGCTCGGGATATAGTGTTTATCCAGAAGAAGTAGAAAAAATGCTATCAAAGCATGGGAAAATTAACCAAGTAGCTGTAATAGGCGTACCGGATCCAGTAAGAGGAGAATCTGTAAAGGCTTTTGTTGTCTTGGAAGAGGGTATGAAAGTATCAGAATTGGAAATTATTGAATGGGCAAGAGATAAAATGTCTGCTTATAAATATCCCCGTGAAATTGAGTTCCTAGATGAACTTCCTAAAACAAGTTCCGGTAAAGTGTTAAGACGTCTGTTAAAAGAGAAAGTAGTATAATTTAAGATATTCTGTGCAACATTTATCTGTTTAATAGAAAAACCGCTTGATGGTTCCCCATCAAGCGGTAAGCTAGTATTATTTTATTAATCGTCATAACGATCGTCGTCATCATCATCATTATCAAGTTCATACTCAAGGATTTTACCTGTGCTTGCATCGATTGTGAACTCTGCTTCTCCTTTTGCCGTGTGAAGCTCTATTTCATATTCATATCGGCCATCATCTGAATCTAATTCGATCTTTACTAATGTACCTTGGATTTGTTTTTGAGCAATTTCAATTGCTTTTGCTTCTGTAATAAGTTTAGAATTTGAAACTACTTTATCAAGATCATCATCATCGTCGTGGTTATCGTTATCTTCTCTTACATTCAATACTTTTGCATTATAGGCATCTACTCGTACTTCATATTCTTTTAATTTCTCTCCGTCTATATCTACTTCATAAAATGTTTTTCCGTTATTTTTTTCAAGTTCTATACTTTCAATTGTACCTTTAGCTTCTTTCAATGCTACTTCTTTAGCTTTTTCAACACCAATTAATTTTTCACTTTGAGTTTTACTTAGGTTAACATTGTCATCTGCCAAAGCATTAATCCCAATTCCTCCGCTAATCACAAGTGCAGCTGCTAATGTACCAATTACTAATTTTTTCATTTTTTCTCCTCCTATGTTTTGTTTGCCTTACATGTATTAATATATACTGCTAAAAAGAAAGGACGGGGAGGGAAAGGTTAAAATTTGGATAGAATTTAAAATTATACCCAAAGAAATATTGGATAAAATTCCCCTTCCGCAAGTATTCGCCAATTAAGAGCAAGTAAATGAAGCTAGAGAACAAGTAAAATAAGTTGAACGCCAGTAACCAGTAGTAAGCAGCAAGTATACAAGAAATGAACGCAAGTAATCAGAAAATGAACCCTCATTTTCTCCTGCGCAAAGCTCGTCGCTATAAAATTATCCTCAGCAGTACAATAACCAAAAAAGAAAGGTTGGTGTGGCCTTAGCCACTACCAACCTTATTTCGGACTTCTTAGTTTTCCCAATTTATCGATTTCACCGTACCAGTATATGCATCAACTTGGACAACGGCTTCACGATCGTCTTCTCCATTTTCAATCTCTACCTCCACCAAGTAGTATGGTGTTTGGCCAGAAGGTTGATGAAGTTCTGCATCATCATCAGCAACTCCTTTTAAATGTTCTGCTGCAATAATGAGTGCCTCTTCTTCTGAAAGAAGAACGCTCTTTGGTGATATAGGAGTTTCTATTGGAGCTTGAGTCGAGTCTATTATAGAACCATCATATGGGTCTACTTTTAAAGTGATTTCTACATTTTCCTTATGCACAACGGCTTCATAGTAAGAGGTGTCTGCATTTGCAAAATGAATGGATTGAAGCTCCCCTTGTGTAGCGATTTCTTTTTTTATCTGAGCTTCAGTAAGTACGTCAACAGAAGGGGACAATTCCTCAGTCATTACTTGTTTTAGGGAAAGAATATTTCCGTTGTTGGTATCCATCCTAATAGCGTAAACTCCACTCTCCATTTGTATTTCTATCTCATACTCGTTATCGGTTTTAGCTGTATGAATGATTTCACCTGGGTATTTTGTAAGTGCAGTTGCCTTTAACTCCTCCTCTGTAAGAGTCTTTGTTGAAAAAGAAGATAGCGATAGCACACCAAATACTAACAAAACCAATAGTATAATTCCTCCGGTTATCCAAAGGACCTTACTTTTCTTCATCGTATGTCACCTCATGGTTCAGTTTGTTAGCTATAGTATATAACGCGAAAGTAAGAATTTGGGGAGAGCGACTATTTTTCTTTTGGCATGAAAAGCGTAACAATTGTTCCTTGGTTTTCTTTACTATTTATTTCAATTCGTGCACCGAGTGCATCAGCAATATCTTTTGCCATAGTTAAACCGAGACCTGATCCACCTTGCTTACGACTTCTTGCCTGATCCACTCGATAAAATCGATCAAATACTTTCGGCAAATCCTCTTTTGGAATGCCAACTCCTCTATCCTCAATTTGGATAGTCGATTCTTTTTCTACCTGGCCAACGTGAACAGTAATAGGACCTTCACTATACTTACGTGCATTATCTAAAAAGATAAAAAGTAATTGCTTTAGCTTTTGAATGTCTGTATAGCCAATTATTTGGTAGCTACCTTCGATATTTATATCTCGTTGGTAAGTAGTTTGAAAAGCGTTTACTGTTTCCTGGACAAGCCGGGTAATATTAACCTGCTCCTTTTGAATATTCCATTGCTCATGCCTTGCAATGGACAATAACTGCTCTGTCATTTCTCGCATTCGTATAGCTTCGGAGTGGATTGCATCAATAGATTCCTCAAATAAGTCGGGTCGCTCGAGACCTCGACGCTTCAGTAAATCTGCATAATTTTCAATAATAGTTAGAGGAGTTCGAAGCTCATGTGATGCATTAGAGACAAATTGCTCCTGCTTTTCATAGTTCGTTTGAAGCAACGTCATCATATGATTGAACGTTTCGCCCATTTCGACTAGCTCTCCTTCGGTAGTATCCTCTAACTTCAATTGTTTAAAATGACCGCTTTTTTGAATATCCTTCATCGTATTAATCATTGTACGAATTGGTTGGATGATTAAATTGCTTAGAATTCGACTAGAAACAAAAGTTGGTATCATAGCAATCACCGTTATAAATATTAAAACGATTGCTAATAAATGAATCATATCGGTTGTAGATTCAATGCTAGTAGTCAACTGTAAATTCACGACAGTTCCATCACTCCATACAATAGGAAAGGATACGAATACATAGGGAGTTCCATCATGCGATATCAATTCGCTAAACTCACCCGGATAAAAACTACTCTTCCTTGCTCGTAGTTTTTCTGCCGAAGTAGAAGTGGTTTTCCCATCACTTGTCAAATCCTCTTTCAAAATTTGTATCATGCCGTCCACGGGGACGAAAGCAAGTATTAGCTCATTAGGGGCAATACCATCTACGGCATTTCCTATTTCTATGGAAACTTTTTCTGCCTCTGCCTGTGCACGCTCCAACTCATTTTCTTTCATCAGATGACTGAATACAAAATAGATGGAGGCGTTCATGCATATGAGCAGCACGATAAATAAAACAGACGTATATAAATTTATTTTACTGCGTAGCTTCATGTGGCATCCTTCAGGACATATCCTACGCCTCTCACTGTATGAATAAGTGCAGTATCAAAATCTGCGTCAATTTTTTTGCGCAAATACCTGATATATACATCAACGATTTTAGTATCTCCGTAGTAGTCATAGCCCCAAACAGCTTCCAGAATTTGTCCACGGTCTAGAACTTGTCGTTTGTTTTTCAATAAATATAAAAGTAAATCATATTCCTTCGGAGTCAAACTGACATCTAGATCACTTCTAACAACTTCTCTTGTTTTGTCATTCACTCGTAAGTCACTGAACTGAAGCCACTCCTCATCAATGGAACTTGAAGGGATGGTTGCTTGACTCATCCTTAGCACTGCACGAATTCTAGCAAGCAATTCTTCCATTCTGAAAGGTTTGGTTATGTAGTCATTGGCACCAAGGTCAAGACCGGAAACTTTGTCTTCAATAGAATCCTTGGCGGTCAATAATATAATTGGAACCGCAGAATTTTTCCCTCGAATGCGTCGAAGTAATTCAATTCCACTCATACCTGGAAGCATTATATCTAGTAAGATTAAATCCCATTTTTGTGAAAGGAACATTTCAAAAGCATCAATTCCATCTAATGCCTTGCCAGTTTCATATCCTTCATATTCTAATTCAATTTCAAGTAGCCTTACTATTTTTTCTTCATCTTCTACAATTAGAATAGATTCTTTAGACAAATTATTCACACCTTTCGAATCTTTTAGTGGCTTCATTATATCAATAATTAATGACCGAGGAGTAAGAGATAGATTAGGTTTAATAAAGGAATCGGAAAAACATTAGTAAATTAGATGAAATAAGGTAAACCTATTGTAATCATTTAAGCTTGAAAAGTTCGAATAGCCTTTCATTTAAAATTGTAATGAATGAATTTGTTTCCTATTCTTCATTTTCAATAATATTCCAGATTTATCACCTAAAACAGTTATTGTAGTTTGTTTTGCATTATGTGGATTTGCCAATTTGAGTTCTATGGCTATTTTACTCGGTGGTCTGGGGGCAGTGGCGCCAAACCGTCGTTCAGTTACTGCTCGTTTAGGACTTCGTGCAGTAGCAGCAGGAACACTTGCTTCACTATTAAGAGAATCTATAGCTGGAATGTTCATATAGGGATAACTTCTTCACTTTCTATAATCGCGTTTAATTGCTTAGTTTTAGGGAATCTATAACTAAGTGAGTTTATGAAAGTGAGGAGATCTATTTTGCAAATGTCGTCCTATGAAGAATGTATTAAAGCGTGCCAAGAGTGTTTGGAGGCATGTAATAATTGTTTCCAAGCCTGTCTAAATGAAGAGCATGTGAAAATGATGGCAGGCTGTATTAGGCTAGACCGAGAATGTGCTGATATTTGTAGTTATGCTGTACAAGCGATGACTCGTAATAGTCCATTCGTTAAAGAGATTTGTGATTTATGTGCCAGAATCTGTGAGGATTGTGCAGAAGAATGTGCAAAACACGACCATGAACATTGTAAGCGCTGTGCAGAGGCTTGCCGTAAATGTGCTGAAGCTTGTCGTCAAATGAATGCATAACTAAATAATTAGCAAACCCCATCCAATTCGAGTGGATGGGGTTTTATATATTTTGGTACTGTCTGTTCCAACTATTTGTATTACTAAGTTTTAATAAGATGCAATAGGGAAAAGATGATGAGGAAAGTTTTAGAGGGAAAGGATGTATGAACATGACTAAAAGTATTCCTCGTGAAGAAGGGTTAGACCATAGTCTGAGTTTGTTAAGAGAAGGTTATATGTACATTCCGAATAGAAAGAAGAGCTTTGCCTCCAACGTATTCGAAACTCGTTTATTAGGACAAAGCGCAATATGTATGAGTGGAGAAAAAGCAGCAGAATTGTTTTATGATGAAGAGAAATTCATGCGAAATGGAGTAGCGCCTAAACGTTTGCAAAAGACATTGTTTGGTGAGGAAGGTGTACAAACATTAGATGATGAGGCACATCGCCACCGTAAGTCGATGTTTATGTCATTAATGACGAAGAATAGCCTAGAAGCTTTACATGAAATTACAAAAACGCAATGGCAATTTGCTGCAAAGAAGTGGGAGCAGATGGAGCAGATCATTTTGTATGATGAGACAAAAGAAATCATGTGTAGAATTGCATGTGAGTGGGGAGGAGTTCCGATTAAGGAAGAGGAAGTAAAAGAACGAGCGGAGCAGCTAGCAGCTTTGTTTGAATCTCCAACCGCTCTTGGACCCCAGCATTGGAAAGGAAGACATGCACGTAAGCAGGTTGAGCATTGGATAGGGGGCTTGGTTAATCAGGTTAGGGAAGGGAATCTGACCCCACCTGAAGGTACTGCGTTACGTGAAATCTCTTTGCACAAAGATTTGGAAGGTAAGTGGTTAGAGGAAGAAATAGCTGCTGTTGAAGTGGTAAATATTATAAGGCCTATTGTAGCGATTGCTATTTATATTAATTTTACTGCATTAGCAATTCATCATTATCCTGAGCAAAAAGAAAAACTCGAGACTGCAGATGCGAAGTATTTCCAAATGTTTGTTCAAGAAGTACGGCGTTTCTATCCTTTCTTTCCAATGGCTGCAGCTAAAGTAAGAAAAGATTTTACTTGGGAGGGTTATTCATTTAAGAAAGGAACGTTGACGCTACTTGATTTGTATGGAACAAATCATGATGCGGAATTGTGGGATAACCCAGATCTATTTAATCCATATAGGTTCTCTGGGTGGAATAATAGTCCATTCGATTTCATCCCGCAGGGTGGGGGAGATTATATGATGGGTCACCGTTGTGCAGGGGAATTTGTGACCATTGAAATAATGGAAGTATCGCTCAAGTTTTTAGTAAATCACCTAATATATCAGCTTCCAGAGCAAGACTTGAGTTATAGTTTGGTTAGTATGCCAAGTATCCCGAAGAGTGGGATAATCTTAACGGATATCAAAAAAATAATGTAATATAAACGGTAAAAAAAGGCTGGATGTAACGGTAAAATCTGTTGCGACCAGCCTAAAAGTTAATCGATAATGATACACTGTTAGATAATAGGGTAATACTGTTCATATCTTGGATTATAGAAAAAAGGGGGACGTATCCCAATTTTAGGTAGCAAAAATGGGCTAGAATTGGAGTTATACAAAACCTTAACCTGTTCCTTAGAATGATTGATTAATAGTATTTCTACTTGTCTATTGAGTGCTAAATTATGCATGATGTAACCTCCCAGTAATTTTAATGCTTACTTAATCTATTCGGCATGTTATACAATGGGAACGTCCTAAGATCATTCATAAATATTCACCTTAGTTGTAAGAGGGACATATGATAATTCGACTAATACATTTAGGAGGATTACGATTACGATGCCCTACAATAATGAAATCTATCCAATGTATCCGAACTATGGGAAAATTACGAGATATGAAGATGTTCCGATCACTGTGCCAGAACAACGTCAACTAAGACAACCAGGTGTAGAAGGTTTGATGAATCCACGTCCAATTATTGAAAACCCGAATTACGAAGGAAGTAACAAACTAAAAGGAAAAGTTGCACTCATTACAGGTGGTGATAGTGGGATAGGAGCTGCAGCAGCTATTGCCTTTGCGAAAGAAGGGGCAAATATAGCAATTTCTTACTTAGATGAACATGATGATGCAAGCCGTACAAAGAAAAGAGTAGAAGAACTTGGGCAACGTTGTTTATTACTTGCTGGAGATTTGCGAGAAAAAAAGCAATGTGCCGATATAGTGGAAGCGACAATCCAAGTATTCGGGCAGCTTGATATTCTTTGTAATCACGTTGGAATTCAGTTTCAACAACTAAGTTTACTTGATATCACTGATGAGCAATTCGACGATACGTTTAAAGTAAATATCTATTCTCATTTCTATACAACGCGTGCTGCACTACCGCATTTAAAAGCTGGTAGTTCCATTATTAATACCTCCTCCGTTGTTGCATTTGATGGCAATGAACAACTAATTGATTATACTGCAACAAAAGGTGCAATTATCGGTTTTACACGTGCACTTGCCAATAGTTTGGTTAGTAAAGGTATTCGGGTAAATGCTATAGCACCTGGAAGGATATGGACACCACTAATACCGGCAAGTTTTTCAGCGGATGAAGTTACGCAAGCAGGCAATCCTATGCAACGTCAAGGTCAACCTTTTGAGGTAGCTCCAACGTTTGTGTATCTAGCTTCAGATGATTCCCGTTTTGTGACTGGACAGACACTTCATGTAAACGGTGGTCAATTTACTTCATCGTAGATCTAAGTAATTAACAAAACTGTTACCCTCTTCGATAAGAATATGAATAGAAGCTGAACCCTGAAAATATATAAGAAAAACCGGGCAAAATGATGCCCGGTACTTTAAGTTCGAAAACTGTTACTATTGTTTTCGAAGTACTTTTGTCTGCTCTGTCGCACTTCTACAAATACTTTCCTGTCTTTTGAAAAAAACCCGAGTGTTGCTACACACTCGGACACTAATTAGGAGAAACTATTTTGCTGTTTGGCTTTTACGCATATAGTGAATCACGAAAGTCGCTACAAACGTAACAACCAGAATCGTGAAGAAGACATAATGGCTAATATGAATGCCAAATACACCTAACATCATTTTCGCTGCAATGATTAATATTAACACGTACGCACTAGTTTCCAATTCAGGAATACGGTCAATTAGTTTAATGAATATCCCTGCAATCCCACGCATCATCAGAACCCCAAGCATCCCACCAAGCAATAATACCCATACTTGATCACTAATGCCGAAAGCCGCCAATACACTATCAACAGAGAATGCTATGTCCATCATTTCAACTGCCACTACTGTACCCCAGAAAGTACCGAAAAGTCGAATAAGTAATCCCGTCTTATTTACACCTTCAACGATTTCTTCCTCTGTTCCAGCTCGTTTATCCATGAAGTATTTGATCGCCAAATATGCAAGATAAAGAGCACCGATTACTTTTACCCACCAAAGTTTGATGAGGAAGACACCTATTCCAATTGCTATAAATCTAAAAACGTAAGCACCTAGTAATCCGTAGAATAATGCCTTTTTACGTTGCTTTTCAGGTAAGTGTTTTACCATAACAGCTAAAACAAGCGCGTTATCTGCTGAAAGAAGTCCTTCTAAGACAACTAGCGTACCGATTAACCCCCAACTTACTGGATCGGTTAAAACTTCGGCCCACATGTCCCAATCAAAAAACATTGCGTACGTATCGATAAAACCGTTAATTATATCCATTAATCTTCAATTTCCCCTCAGTTAAAATCAGGTTAGCTCAATCCAAATTCAGTAATTAGTGATGCTAATCCGCCTTGGAACCCACTACCAATTGCATTAAATTTCCATTCATTGTTGTGCCTATAAATTTCCCCTACTACAAGTGCTGTTTCTATTGAAAAGTCTTCCCCTAAGTCGTATCGCACAATTTCTTCATTTGTATCTTCGTTCACTATTCGTATAAAAGCGTTTGAAACTTGACCGAAATTTTGTTTTCGTTGGTCTGCATCGTGAATGGTTACAGTAAAAACAACTTTTTGAACAATGCTTGGAACAAGTGGTAACTTAACGAGCAGTTGTTCGTCATCGCCGTCACCATCTCCAGTACGGTTATCCCCAGTGTGGATAACTGAACCCTCCTCGCTTTGGAGGTTATTATAAAAGATAAAGCTTTTTTCATTGAAGGCTTTTCCGTTACCATCTACGATAAAAGCTGAAGCATCTAAATCGAAATCTTCTCCGCCGCTATATCTATTCGTATCCCAGCCCAGTCCAACTAAGACATTCTTTAATCCTGGATTCGTTTTCGTTAAATCAATCTTTTGTCCTTTTGATAGGTTAATAACTGACATTTTGTTTCCCCCTCATCCATTTTTAAAATTACTTTCTTTGACCATCCTCATATTTCTTTTGCAATTCTTCCAAACGAAGACGACCTTGTTCTCTCATTTTACGATTTTCTTCTTCAATAGCTTTTGTTTCGTTCATCCCACGCATAATCGTATCCCATGTTTGCTCAATTGTTTCGATTTTAATACTAGGCTGACCTGACATTCTGGCGATATCCACACTTTGCTTCGATATATCATTAGCATTACGAAGTAACATCTCGTTCGTTCTACGATCTAGCTCGCTCATAGATTGTGCAACAAGATTTTGTCTTTTTGCGGATATTGCATTGATAAGTCCTGTTTTAAAAATAGGGATAGTTGTTACAAATGCTGAGTTTATCTTACCGATTAATTTTGTATTACCTCGTTGCAGCATTCTAATTTGTGGTGCTGATTGATAGGATACCTGTTTAGCCATTTCCAGATCATAAATACGTTGATCGAGTAGCTCAATCGCATTTTGAAGTGAGTTTAGTTCCATTAGTACTAATTGATCACCATTTTCAGCTTTTTGCTGTAGGTTAGGCACGAGTTGTCTTAACTGATTGACCTTTAACTCACCAGCTACAATATACTTTTCTAATTCCATAAAGTAGTTGAAGTTTTTGTCGTACAAATCCTCTAATGTAACAGTAGATTTTTTCATTTCTGTCTCGTACTTTGTTATCTCAACAAATACCTTATCGATTTCGCCACCCATTGTTTGATATTTATTGAATAGCTTTTCGATTAATTTCTCACCTTGTTTAAAGATTTTACCGAAGATAGAGGGCTTTGCAACAAAGTCTTTTTTATCGAATTTATCCATAATCTTGCCTAGTTGTTTTAATAGTTCGCTGGATTCTTCCATGCTACTAGACTTAATGGTGCTTAAAATTTGTCCTGTAAACTTGGAAATTTCATCTGCTGGTTCACGACCAAATTCTAATAGCCCAACCTGATTTTTGGGGTCAATTTTTGCGACTAACTGCAATACTTGTGGATCACGTTTCAGCTGTGCTTTTAAATCATTACTTTCTTCCATCATTTGTTCTTGCTGCTCGATTTCTAACTTTTGTAATTCCATGTTTTCTCCCCCTATTTCTATAGAAATTTCTTGAAAATTTTCTGAACTACACTAGGTTCTTTAAAAGGGTCATTGAAGCTTCGATCGTCCATCCAGTGTATATCAAAAGTGCCTTCTTGTACCCATTTTTCTATATCAAGATGGCCTTTAGGATTTACTATAATGATATCTAATCCTAAATGATGCATCATACATAAGGAGTTGGCGTCAGATCTTGATAGTTCAGGACCTTTCTCCTCGTTATAAATAAATATAGTTGGAACAAATTGAGGATAATCGAATGTTTGTAAAAGCCGTATAACAAAATCAGGTAAAACCATAGATTGTGCAAATGCGTATAATTGTAAATCTTCCATCGTTTCGTTGGACTGTCGAATGAGTATCGGTTCGTTAACATGTTTGGCGATTGTCTCACCGATTACAGTTTGCGTCCCCAGTGGAAGCTTATCATATGTCCACCAATTGGCAGCTTTCATTTTTTCTGGGTCCAACATTCCGTCCGCTTTTAAAGCATCTCTATAATGAAACAGCTGATTCGTTTTTTGTTCTTTTGTGAAAGGGAACTGGCGAATTACCTGCGTATCATCTCGTTCTGTTAACGAATGGACATTATTCCAGAAGCGCTTTCTGTTTTTGTCTATACCTAACAGTTTTGCGAAAACTACAGGAATTGTTACCTGTTGGCTACTAACCTGGAAGTGAGGACGAATCATTGCTCTTTCTTTAGAAATTAAGAATGCCTCATCCTCTGTAGTTTTCAAGCGGATAGAGTTTATCGAATAAGATTTAAATTGAAATGGCTTGTAAAGCCCTGAATCCTCATGGTGTAAAAGCTCGTTAATTTCTTGGGTTGCCTTAAATGCAACAGTCCCTGCAATTTTTGGCATCTCATCTGGCAATGGTTTTATATCTTGGGATACCTTTGGGAAACGGAAACTAAGCTCATCCGTAATTGCCAGTAGACTTTTTGGCCATGGTTCATCACTTGGATTGAAAATAACTACATGGAGTCCGATGTCGGCTAGATATGTTAGAAACCATTTTTCGCTGGGTGTTGCACTGCCGTACCAAAGAAATGCAGGAAGACCTTGTTCGAAATTTATTTTTTCTAGTGCAGGTTCTACGTGATTGAAAATCCACTTAACAAGATCAGTGGTAATACGACGATATTCATGGTGAAGTGTACCTTCTTTGTAGCTATTTTGTAGCTTCTTTAGTAAATCTATTAGGACTGTTCTAATTCGTCTATTTAAACCTAAATCTTTCATATTTGGCAGTAAGGAATATCCATCAAGAAAGGCAACCATCCGATTTGGAGAGAGTCCTTTTTCTTTCCTATGCAAATCAAAGAGTTGGTTGAGGGCACGTAATTTCTCGGCAGAAATTTCTTTGTTAAGTGCACCAGTCAGGATGCTTAGCTTTCCTAAGGAATCATTGACTTGTGTATGCAGAATCGAGAAATATTCATCTTCATCTAAGGACATGCCAATATACTGGCAAACTAATTGAGGATACGTTAAGTTCTCTCCGTCAACTGTTACTTGCGAAGAGTCTCCTAAAGAATCTTTCAACCATATACCTGTATTAGATGAATCCCACGACTTCATCCTAATGGGATTTAAATTAACCATGGGCTTTCCCTCCTATTCATACATATTATAACAAATAATCGCTCACCTTTTTTAATATTTCTTCTCCCGCTAATACTCCAGTTTGGTTTGTGATAGAGACATGAGGGGGAAGACTTCCGCCTTTATGAATCGCTTCGCCGTGGGAAGGGATAAAGCCGTGATTAGCATTTAAAACCATATCGAAGTCGAGCATGGAATCCCCAGCGGCAATGACTGTAGTTGCCGCAACACGCTCTTTAACAAATTGAAGAGCAGTCGATTTGTTTATGCAGGTAGGCATGATATACACTTTTCTCCCCTGGTGGGAAAGAGTGAACCCTTGCTGATAAAAAATTTGAGAAAGATATTCAAAATCCTCGACTGAAAATGCATCTTCATCAATGATTAAGTATACAAACCATGATTCTGCTTGCATAACTTTCAGGACAAATTTGTTTTTTGTATATGCATCCAGTTGAGGAAGTACATGTTCTATAGAGGTACGATCCTGCTGCATCTGTGCGATCACTTTATCTGACCATTCTGTAAGTACTTTGCCGTCCTCCAAAATGACTGCGCCGTTTGATACAATTGCATATTTGGGTTTTTCTGCTATATGAAATAACCCTGTAATTCGATTGTATTGCTCAGCTGTTCTTGTTGTTACTGGCAAAAAGGTTATAGAGGGGGAGATATGTTGAAACAGTTGAAGACCTTTATTGGTCATAAATGCAGTTGGTTTTTCGTTTATCCATTCTACAGCTGCAAAATCCTGTTCACTAACTTCCTTGCCTCTTGAATTTTTACTATATATAAGTGTTCGATCTAGATCACTAGCAAATAGGATTGTCATAATCGATCCTCCGATTCTATCAGTCCGATGGCAAGGTAAAAGAGCCCAGGCACAATTTCGGTAGGAATATTTTTTTCTTTGCATAATAGAAGGATATGACGTAGGGATGGGTGTTTATCATCACTAAGTAATATTTTAAAAGGCTTTCTTCTTAATAGCACTCTAGTCGTTTCTCCAACACTTGGCTTTACTTTACTAATATCAGCAGTTTTATAAAACTTACGGGCAATGGATTCCACTTCCTGCATGCCTCTCCAAGTTCGTTCGTTTGTGATTGGAAACTTTTCTATAAGTTTTTTTATAACCGGCTCCTGCTCTTGAAATCTCCTGGATATATTTTCGATAAATTCGTTGGATACATCCACTTCCTCAAGATTGGCGTAATACTTAGCCCCGTGGTAATCATCGGCATCTTGAAAGTCATTATTTAGTACAGTTCGACTAACTAATCCCGACACTGTTGAGTTCAAGCAAGCGTTTGGAATAAGAAAGTCTTCTCTTGTTGCAAATAATGTGGCGCATTCGCCTGGATCGGTTAAAACGGCTAGGTCATCATTTAAGTTAAGCTCATAAGCTGCATTTAACTTTTGAATGGACTTAGTAAGCTCGTTTTGTATAGCTCCTTTTCCTGTCCAACCATCAACGAATTGAAGGTGGCTTGTTGGATGCAGCTCTCTAATAGTGCGAACAGCCTTCTCGTCGATTCCTTTTCCTCTTAGTATAGATATACTAAAGTGTGGCCAATTAAGTTTCAGATATTTTTTCGCGTATCGTTTCATTAATATCCCAATTGGACTTCCTGCTCGTGCAAGAGAAACCAGGACGACATCATCAGAATCTGAGAATCGTCTAACCCTTCTACATAATACCCCAACTAATTGTGCTATATGATCTGCCGAGTCAACCAGAGCTTGTTCATATAACTCCGTATATTCAGACGTTGGTCGATTTTCAATTGGCAGAGATTCGGAGTAGTGACCACCTGATTGAAATAGATGTTCTCTAGTCTCTACAGAGGACTCAATCTGAACATCCGATAAATCCTTAAGTAAAAAAGTGATATCTTCCGAAGGGTAGCTAGATTTAACCAATCCCGATGTATTAATGCTCATTTTTTTCACCTCTATCTGGTAGAGTAAGAGACACCCATGAAACTGGTGCTAACGTCTCTAAATAAGAAAGAAGTGGGAACCAAGTAGCACGATCTTGAACTGACTCAGAAATAACGATGATTTGTTCGGCATCTATTTCCGAGAGGTTGTATAAATATTGGTTAATTCCATTGGAATCCGGCAGCTCAAATTTACATTTATGCTGTATAGGATATGATTTATCTGTTTTTGCTAAGATAGGGCTTCTTGTGGTAGTTTGGACTTTTGTGTCATTACCAAAGGAAAGTGCTAATCTAAGCGGGAAATAGATGTTTTCTCCAATGCCTATTATTAAAGTGGGTTTATCTCTATCCAGCTTAGGAAGCCTAGTGATAAACCTTTCTATCCAAACGTCCATTTCTTCGTGAAGTTTGCTTGTTAAACCGAATCTACCTGTGAAGTGGCAATATGCAGCATGTTCACTTCGATGCTTAGATGTAATTTCTAGGGATAATTGTTCGTCAGCAAACACATCAAATGGTTGCATTCTACTTAATAAGGGAGTTTCTTTTTCTTCGATTGATGCTTGGTTTAATAGAGTAAATTGTCCACCCATAATGGTAATAATTTCTGCGGAAATATTGTGTGTGTTCATCAGTTGCTTAAAATCATGTTGATGTGCTTCGGTCCTCCAGTCCAATATAGATAGAATTTTATATCGTTTGCCAGGAAAAGAATTATTTAAAGCAACGATTAAATTGGACAGTGTAAGACCAGTCGTTATTTCATCATCTATTAACACAATTGTGTTCGCATCCGTTAATGTTTGTTCAGGAGCATAGACTCTGTGAGAGGTTGCGTGTGAATGCTCTTCTTCAAAATAAAAGGAAGGTTCCATATGTAGGATTTCTTCTCTTGTTGTATGAATGTAATGTGCGTTTTGAAAGTGATGAAACACTGCATGGCCAAGACCGGTTGCCGTTTCAGCAAAACCGATGAATACGGTCTTAGTTGGTAGGTTAGACTTGAAGGCTAAAGAGTCCAGACTAAGTTTTCGATTGGGAATTCCAGAATTGATCATTTGAACGAGTTCATTTACTAATGGATGACTATCTAAGCTCTCATTCTCCATAAGCATTGAAGCTAAAATAGTACCTGTTCCAAGTGAAATTGCAGGGTCTACTGCTAAATGCTTGCCTAAAAGTCGGCTGACGAATAAAAATTGGCGTTTTTTATTAATTCTCACGGCCATCTGGAAAAGTGCTTCCGGAGAGAAATTATACGGATTGTCTTTAATGTCGATTTCTAGCTTTAAATCTCCATGTAAATTATAGGTTTTTGATGTATTGAAGGAAGTCGAGTGATGTAACATTTTCTTTTAACACCCCATATATTTCTGCTTGAGCAATAATCTTCATAGCCCAGCTGTAGTGAGGTTTTACCTCATTCATTTTGTTTCGAGCTGGACTTCGCAAAACTCCATTTGTTTCAGCGTTATTTTCTACGATTACACAAGCATCTTCAAATAACTCTTTGGGCACTACGTATACACTATTAACAATATCGATTTGAGAAGGGTGAATACAGGTTTTCCCGTAGAAGCCATTTAAAACGTCTAGCTGAACCTCATTCCATAGAATAGATTCTATACTATTTGCGTCCGTGAATAGACGAAAAGAATCTTGAGATTCAAAATACTCGTAAACAGGACCGGAAACAACAAAGTTATCCTCTTTACGATTGAATTTGTTTAATATATCAGTTAAACAGTTGGTGATTAGCAGTAAGTCGTAGATTGTTCTATTACCAGGACGTCTTTGACTGAAGAGGCTGGTGAAATCCGTAGCGCCAACTCGTATAGTGAGTACTAGGTCTTCAAACTGTTTGAAAACTGTATATAGGTTGGAAAGTTCTTGCTCTCTAGTTTCTGTATAAATAATTTCTTTCGTTTCCAAAATGGGTAATGCATATAAGTGAATAGAGTGCTGAAGGTTTAGGTTTTGTAAACATAAAAAAAAGTTTTTTGCATTATAAGAGGTACACTTTGGAAAAACGAAACCAGAAATATATCGAATTGCACTTCCTAATAAGGTAGCGATCTTTTCTAATTGTTGAACGTTTCTAATTCGGACAAATAGAAGAGGGATTTCATTGGTATCTATTAAGCCGTTTTGATCATTTTGTTCGATAAATTTGAATTCATTTACAACGTTTAGTTCTGCTTCTAAAAGTTCTGAATCGGAAACAGCATCTTCTAAACAAATAATTGTGCTCGTTAGATTTTTTAAATTCTTGTTATTTAATTTAACGGAGAAATTGGGCATTGAACCTGGTAAGTATAAAGCCGCTCCCATAGCCATCCCTAATTTTTTTCTTTCCAAGTTTTTGGAAAAGTCGCTAGGTGGTATATGAAAGAATTCACGTATCTCTTTCTCACTAACCCCTCTAAATTGTCTCATATTATCCACTCCTAAGAATGAAGAAGGGAGTTATTAGGTATACCCAAATACCTCTACGTTCTTCAGATACTAAAACAAAAAGCAAGGAAGCATCCCCTTGCTTTTTGAGAGAAGTTATTAATTCAAGCCGAAGTCTGAAACTAATGCTCCAAGACCGCCTTGGTATCCACTTCCGATTGCATTGAATTTCCATTCGTTATTATGGCGATATAGTTCACCAACAACGACTGCAGTTTCAATGGAGAAATCTTCACCAAGATCATAGCGAATCAATTCTTCTTGTGTATCTGCATTTAAAATACGTACATATGAATTGCTTACTTGACCAAAGTTTTGACCTCTGTCTTCCGCATCATGAATTGTGATACAAAAAGCAATTTTTTCAATAGATGAAGGAACAGTAGATAGATTCACGTTTACTGACTCGTCATCTCCGTCTCCATCACCCGTACGATTATCTCCTGTATGAACAACAGAGCCGTTACCACCAGTAGTGTTGTTATAGAATACGAAGTCACCTTCTGAAGAACATTTACTGTTACTACCTAAAAGAAACACAGATGAGTCTAAGTCGAAGTCCTTTCCTCCGTCATATTTGTTTGTATCCCAGCCTAGACCTACAGTTACGTTTACTAAACCAGGGTTTGTTTTTGTTAAATCTACCTTTTGTCCTTTTGATAAGTTAATGCCCATTTTTAACCACTCCTTATAAGTATTTGTTTGCTATTGAGCCAATATCTAAATCTAATGTGCCTTCTCCAACTGCTGAGAACTTCCAATCTGATCCGTTACGGTATAGCTCTCCAGGAATAAGAGATGTTTTACCGGCATAGCTTTCACTTAAATTATAATGAACTAATTCTTCTTTTGTACCATTATCCACTAAACGGATAAATGCATTTTGAATTAGTCCGAAGTCTTGTTTTCTTTGTTTTGCTTGATAAATGTTTACTACAAACACCAATCTATGTACAGATGGCGAAATAGCACTTAGATTCACGTTGATCACTTCGTCGTCTCCATCGCCATCTCCAGTCAAATTATCTCCAGAGTGGACAACACTACCATCTTGACTTGTTTTATTTCCGAAATAAATAACATGTTGCTTAGACACTAATTTGCCTTTTTCATCTAAAAGAAGTACAGATGCGTCGCAATCAACAGCTGCTCCGCCACCACTACCTCCGCCTAATAGTCCACCAAAAAGCCCGCCGCTTTTTTTCTTTTCCACAGGGTCCCATCCTAGTCCTACCATAACACTAGATAGGGAAGATCTACCCTTTGTTAAATCAATTTTTTGACCTTTAACTAAATTAATGCCCATTCTTGTACCTCCAAATTTTAGTCATACCATATATACGAGGAAACGACGTAATAAGTTTCAAAAACCAAAGCATCTTTTGCAAAGGATAGTTTAATTTTATCAGAATTTTTCAGCTTTAGCTATTAAGTTGAATAGCAAATACGTAGAGAAAAACCTCTTGAAGGTGAGTATAAAAAAACAAGGTTGAAAAATGTATGGTTAACATATTTTCAGCCTTGTAATAGTTAGTTCTCTTTTAAAAATCCAATTAAATCTCGATGATTCTCTGGTGTAACCCCATGACCTTCATTGTATGTTTTAAAAGTGACGCGAGCTTTCATGGTTTCAAAATAATCTTTACTTTCGATACCCCATTGCGAAGGAATCACGTAGTCATAATCGCCATGAGAGATAAAAATGGATAAATGATCCACGGACCGCTTACTATATTCCGTCTTTACAAACTCGGGAATATATCCACTTAGTGCTACTACTTTGCTAATTTCGCTGCCCATTGTCAGCGCAGTTGTTTGCGCAAGAATAGCTCCTTGACTAAATCCAAGTATCGTAATGTCATCAGCATTTAAGTTGTACTCGGCAATTGCTTCTCGAATGAAAGCTTGAATATGCGTTACAATTTTATCGAATATATCTCTAATTGGTTTACCGATTTCTTCAATTTCGAAAAATGAGTAGCCAGGTTTCTGAACGATAGGACCTCGTAAGCTAAAAATATGATGTGTGTTCTCGAAATCCTTCACTAGCTGCGGTAAATCTGCTTCATTACTCCCCATACCATGTAGTAAAAATATGGCAGGTTGTTTTTGGTCAGTGTTACTGGGTGCTGTATAGTTAAAAGTAAAAGGAGATTTCATGTATCGTACTTCCCTTCAATTATAGTATGTCTATTTTATCATAAGTAGAAATAGGCGCTTGTTGTGAAATCTTTAGCTGATTCTTCTTGCCGTACAAATTGACAATAATGACACTAGCGATAGCTATGAATCCTCCCACAATAGAAAGGGTCGAAGGAAGCTCCTGCAACCAAATCCATGTCACGATAATCGCAACAACTGGCTCTAAGTACAAAGAATTTGAAACAGAGCTGGCTTCACTATGGGACAATGCCATTGCCCACATTAAATACGCAATTGCAGTTGGGAATATTCCTATATAAATGGCAGATAAATTAGCCTCTAACGTTGCGTGCTGAATTCCCTCGAAAAGTCCAGGTGCAAAGAACAAAAAAGGAATGGTGCCTACCCAAGTAAAATAAGCCGTCAATTCAATGGCACTATACTTTTTAAATAAAGGCTTTTGGTAAACAAAAAAGATTGCAGTTGAAAAGGCTGCAATAAGAACAAAAAATACACCCGATGAAATACCCAAGGAGCTTCCACCTGTCCCTAAAGCTATTAAAAGGATACCGACAAATCCAAATGCTAATCCAAGCCAACCAATTCTTCCTAGGCGTTCCTTCAATACAATAATCGCAATAATAGTCGTGAAGATAGGGGCAGAACCAATCAGCATACCTGCTGTTCCTGCAGATATCGATAGTTGTCCAAATGTAACGCAAAGATGGTATATATTAATCCCGATAAAACCGAGAATGACTATTTTAAATATGTCTTCCTTTTGAGGTAATTGAAATTTGACTCCAGGCCAAAGTGCGATAACAAGAAATATAATAGAAGCAATTAGAAATCGAACTAGTATTAAATGCCCGGCAGAATAGCCCCCCTGTAAACTAGCGCTAATTGCCGCAAAAGAAGAACCCCAAATAACGACGGTGAATAACGCAAGTGTTAATGCTTTTGTATTCATTTTCTTCCACCAAACTTTCTAATGACTATTGTTAAAAGCAAACAATTAATCCTACAACAAATTTTAGGTTCTCACAAGTTGTTGTAAAGTTGAATGCATTACAAAATATTATGAATTTCTATAATTAAACGGATCTAAAAAAACACCCTAGCTAGAGCTATCCCTGAGTGAAGAATAGCTGTAAACTGGAGTGCTTTTTAGTTTGGATCAATTTAGATTAATAGACTTCAGTAAGTGTGCTTTTTTTCTCGAAGATTAAGAGAAAGTATATAAAAATGTCCAGTGAATACTGGGTTCATGGAACTTGAAAGAATGAATAATACTACTGATTTCCGTTTCAGGTGGACGCTTTCCGCGGGGTGAGCGATGAGCCATCACCGTCGCTCACGCGTCGATGTGATGGCTCATCTGTCTCACTCTGACATGAACCCAAAAAGTTGTACCCGATTTATGCTGCTTTTTCATAAGCTAAACGAAACTCAGTGGGACTCATGCCATTGAGTTTTTGTTTAATTCGATGGTGATTATAGTACTGAATAAAAGCCTCTATTTTTTGAACGGCGTCTTTTACCGAATCAAACGTTTCGCGATAAATACATTCATTTTTTAAGATGCCGAAGAAACCTTCCATTAGTGCATTATCCAAGCAGTTTCCTTTTCGCGACATACTTTGTTTCATCTCATATTGTCCCACCAGTTTCTTAAAGCGCGGGATTTGATAGAGCCAGCCTTGATCAGAGTGAATGATAGCCTGACTAGTTGGCGATAGTTTTGCCTGACTCACAGCTTTTTCAAACGAGTCTTGAACTAAATGGAAATTCGGGTTTTGTGTAACGGAGTACCCGACAATCTCCCGATTAAACACATCTAAAAAGGCGGATAGATAGAGCTTTACCCCTTGTACTTTGAACTCGGTGACATCCGTCAACCAAAGGGTGTTTGGGGCCTTTGCTTCAAATTGGCGATTCACTTCATTCTCTGCCACAAGCCCGACATCGCCTTTATAGGAACGATATTTTTTTGCTTTTTGGAAGCCCTTTAAATTTAGTTCTTGCATCAGACGATAAACCGTTTTGTGGTTAATTGGAAAGCCCTCTCGACGTAATATTAACGTAATACGACGATAGCCATACAACCCTTTATGCTGGTGAAAAATGCGTTGAATCGCCTCTTTTACTTCTTCATACTTATCTACTTTTTCAAAAGTATGAACATGATAGTAATAAGTACTTTTGTTCAGTTTGGAGACAGTCCATAAAATTTTCAATGAAAATTCATGCCTTAGCTCATAAACAGCTCTTACTTTTTCTTTGGTTTTATCTGTTGTTTTTCCTGAACTAAGGCTTGTAACTTTTTTAAATAAGCGTTCTCTGCACGCAATAATTCATTCTCTTCTTGTAGTTTTTCAAGATCTGTTATCACACGATTTGGCTGCTTTTTTTTCATATCCCGACGCTCCCTTTTTAATTGATAGAGCGCCCAATCTTCTGTAGACATGTATTGATGCATCCATTTCCAAATCGTTGCCCGACTAGGGATTCGAAAGCGCCCTGCCACAACTGAAAATGGTTCGACCGTCTCTATCATGTGTTGTATTACCCTTAGTTTAAAGGTTTTATCATACGTTAAACAAGCAGGAGCCATCAGCCCCTCCAATCCGTGATAGCGATAGACTTCAATCCAACCACAAATGACCGTTCGATCAAGACCCAACTCGCGGGCAATTGAACGTTGGGATTGACCTTCTTCAAAGAAAGATTGAATTGCTTTTTTCTTTCGTTCGTCCATAACCTACACCTCCCATGTTGAGTAAGAAAAGTTCAACATTTTGGGTGCACCTCACTCATCCCGCTGGAGTCGCCACCTTCCACTATAATCAATTAGTGTTTAGTACTCCACTAGAAAATTTAGCATAGCTTATCGCTTAGATGATAAGATTGGTCAAACTTTAGCGAGTGATCAAATTGTTGGTAATCGCTTTTGAATTAGAAATACGATTATCCAATGATAGAGGAAGAAAGCAGATTGTCATTTATACTAGTGGAAATAAAAAGAAATAGTAAGTGTTTGCCCCATAAAGAAGCGAAATAGCGAACGAAATTGCATCTTCGTGAGCTTATACTATCGATAGGGAAGTATCTTATTTTTAGTTATCCAAAAACGCACTTACCTATTTCTAAGCGTTGTAGGAGGGCGACGGATAGACAAACGCCATAAAATTACCGGAAAAAGAGAAGCTGGTCGTGACGCAGTCACGACCAGCTTCTTTAAAAATCAATCGGTAATAATATAGCGACTCGTCTGTCCAAAGCCTACTGAAAACGGTAGAAACAGGTTTTGAATTTAAAGGACTGGGCGTCTTTTTGTCTGGTTTTTCTCAATTCTATTAAATGCTCTAAAACTTAGAATGGTGGAGATATATGCAAAAACACTACCGGAAAACAATGGAATAGCGCCAGGGAAAAGGGTCATTGCAAAATAGATTACTACTGCTGATACGCCAATTGCAAATAATTCAATAGGTGATGTGATTGCAATGAAAAAGGACTGTTTAATATATTGAAAGAAACGGAGCTTAAAGTGTGAATAAACAGGAAACAAGAATATTAAAGTGACTATAAAAGATATGAAAATAAGTAATAATATAGGTACCAAAAACTGAAAACCATTGCTTTGTTCTACGAATTTAAAATCGAAATAAAGTAAATAAATAGTGATTAAAATAATGAGGCCAAAACCGTTAGCTTTTATGAAATCTTGTTTGAAATATTTCCAAAATGCAGGAAGTGTCTTAAAATTCTTTTCTCCAATAATGAACTTTCTTGTGACGGCAAACATTGCAGTAGTAGCTGGAAAGAGTCCAAAAATCCCCAACCCTATAATGGAAAATAGTAGCCATAAAATATTTATGTACGCCAACCTTAGTATCTTATATGCTATCGCATTAAAATTCTCCCAATTCATTAGATCAATCCTTTCTTGAAATTTACTATATGTAGCAATGGTTTAAAAGCCAATATAAAAAGCAAGAAAATAATAAGAAAAGATATTATTAGCAAGTCTATTAAGGACACTTAATAGACTTGTCTGCATATAAAAAATAATATAAGCTTAACGAAAGTTTACAAACAATTTAGTAATTTCAGTATATTCCAGATTAAGGTGTGACACAAATAGTTTCTTTAGTGAACTTGATGATTAAGAGGTGAATCTCACATATATGGAGACTGATACTCTTAATTCATTTTAATTATTATAAGTTACTAGAAACAGTTCCAGACTGAAGGGAGGTATAAATAAAATAGTGATAGTGTAACGGCATTGAGGGTGTCTTATTTAACTAATCTGAGAGGGGTCAATGAGATGAAAAAATTTAGTTTAGTTCTATTACTATTGTTATTTGGTGCTTTAATGGCTGCTTGTAGCGATGAAGGAACAGATGGGAATACATCGGCAGGGGATTCTGATGCGGAAGGACTGTCTGGTGAAATTACGGTATGGGCTCATCCTTTTACGGGTGATCAGGAAACGGAAGGCGTTATGTGGGATGAAATAATTGCCTCTTATGAAGAAGAAACAGGCGTTAAGGTTAACTTTGAACAAATTCCTTGGGCAAATAGAGATCAAAAGGTTCTAACCGCTCTTGCTGCTAATAATGGACCAGACGTATTTTATGCTATTCCAGACCAAATGCCACAATACGCAGATGCAGGAATGCTATTAGAATTAGATCCATATCTTGAAGATAACGAAATGGATGATTTTGTGGATTCAGCGTTAGTTTCAACGACTTGGAAAGATAAGGTGTATGGACTTCCGATTCTTCAAGAAGCATATACTTACTTATATAATGTGGATATTGTAAAAGCGATTGGGGAAGATCCAGCAAAACTCCCTGCAACTTGGGAAGAGTTTGAAGAATGGGCAGTTAAAGCAAAAGAAAAAGGTTACTATGCTACGAGTTTCCAAGGCGGTGGATCTATGAATGGAACATTATATCCATTCTTATGGCAAGCTGGTGGGGATGTTTTGACAGCAGACAATGAAGTATTGATTAACAACGATGCTGGAGTAGAAGCATTTGAGTTTATTAACAAAATGTACCAAGAAGAGTGGACTCCAAAAGATTCAATTACAGCTATGGAACATAATGCATTGTGGGATGGCGGAAAAATGCTTTCTGTACAAGGTTCAGGTATATCTGTTAGCCGTATGTTAGGTCAAGATGCGTTTGAATTTGTCATTGCTCCACCTTTGAAAAACAAGGAGCAAGTTACTTATGGAACTACTGGGATGTTTGTAGCTCCAATTAATACGGATAATCCAGAGGCAGCAGCTGAATTTATAAAAGTGATGACAAACGCAGAAAACCAACGAAAATTTAATACCGTGACACAGTATATTCCTACTAGAGAATCTGCAAAAGATATTTTTGGAGATCAAGAGTATATGGCACAGCTTGCAACGTATACAGAATATGCGTTGCCAGGAGTTATTCATCCAGAAGGTCGTACAATTATGCCTTTAATCCAAGCAGAGTTGCAAACGATGATGGAAGGGAAAAAAACTCCTAAAGAAGCAGCAGATGCTGCGGCGGAGGCTATAAAAGCCAAAGTAAATTAATAACAGTTAATAGAGAGGTTGATCTAGGTGAGATCAAGCTCTCTCTTATTAACTTACATAGGAAAGGGTGATTACACTGAGTAATACACTGACTTCTAAAAAAGAAAAGTTGCCGCTTCTCGTAAGGATGAAAAAGGAGTGGAAGAAAAATGCGATTGTTTATATTGTATTAATACCTATTTTAATCCATTTTGTTATTTTTCAAGTATATCCATTTTTATTGAGTTTCTATCTTACTTTTATGGATTGGAAAGTAATAGGGGATGCAGAATTTGTAGGTTTAAAACATTGGAAATATTTATTTAGTGACACTTTGGCGTGGAAGGCTATATGGAACACGGTAAAATTTTCTCTCTATTATATAATTCCAACCATGGCATTAGGCTTAATACTGGCCCTTATTATTAACTCAGGAGTAAGGGGTGCTAAATTTTTTAAAGGAGTATTTTTCCTTCCAGTCGTCACTTCATTTGTAATCATTGCAGGTATTTGGGGTTGGTTATTTAGAGGTTCAGAAGAAGGTATGATTAACTACATTATTGGATTTGTTGGTATTGAACCACAACTATTTCTCTCTGATTCTAGCCAAGCTCTTGCTGTATTAGCGGGCTTAAGTGTATTTAAAGTAGCTGGTAGTACAATGATTTACTATTTTGCTGGCTTACAATCCATTGATCGACAATTATATGAGGCTGCGAGAATTGACGGAGCATCACCAATTAAGATTTTTTGGAATGTCACTTTCCCATTATTAAAACCAATTCATTTTTATGTAGCGATAACTACTACAATTGGTTCATTTCAAATTTTCGATTCTGCGTATTTGTTAACTGGCGGAGGACCGAATTATGCAACAACTACTATTGTGTATTATTTATATTCTCAAGGATTTACAAGTCTTAACTTAAGTTATGCAGCTGTGCTGTCATATGTCTTATTCTTTATTATTTTAATAATTTCACTTGTACAGAGAAGGTATCTTGGTAAGGAATCAAATCATTATTGATTTTCTGGGAAAGGAGGATGAAAAATAATGAAAAAAGTAATTTCATATATTGCTTTAACTGTTTTAGGATTTTGTTTTTTAATGCCTTTTATCATTATGGTTTTAGGTTCTTTAAAAGATGTTGAATATGCGCAATTAGATCCGTTATTTTGGATACCTGATGAGCCTACATTAAAAAACTATAAATATATTTTGAGTGATGGGCTGTTCTTACGCTGGATATGGAACTCTGTTGTTATCACGATAATCCCTGTATTGAGCCAAATGTTATTCTGTGCAATATTGGGCTATATCTTCGCTAAGAAGCATTTTATAGGAAGAGAGTTTATATTTTGGGTATTCATGGGAGTTATTATGATTCCACAGCAACTATTAATCATCCCTAAGTACATTATGTTCTCCGATTTTGGCTGGATCAATACATATTGGGCACTGATCGTACCAGAAATTTGGGGAATCATGGGGGTATTTCTAGTAAGGCAATTTTTACAAGGGATACCAAACGATTTAGAGGAAGCAGCCTATATAGACGGTGCTAATGATCTTCAAGTATTCTTTAAAATAATTTTACCTCTATCTATACCTGTTGTTGCAACGGTCGGCACCTTTTCGTTTATTTCTAACTGGAATGATCTTTTCCAACCATTGATATATTTGACCCAAGAAACAATGTTTCCTGTGACACTAGGGCTGGCATCTATTTTAGGGAAAGAAGGAAACTTTGGTATTGAAATGGCTGGTTCAGCTGTCTCCTTCATACCGACATTTCTTATATTCCTATTCTTCCAAAGATTTTTCACAGAAGGAATTCAAATGTCAGGCTTAAAATAAACCCGAACGAATGAATGTTGGAATTTAAGGTGGCGTAACCATTAAAAAAATATTGGTAGAAATACCAGAGTTCTTTTAGATGAAACAATAGAAATTACACGCTTTATAGTTGCACTAACGTAAGCAATCATATTATTTAAAGTTTATATTAAACCGAAGAGGGGTTATGAAACACCTCACAATTGGAATCTGCAAGCTTATCGTTGTTCTTCTTCAATAAAACTTAGACGGTAAATTCGGCGAGGTCTTCCTTTATGAGTGACTTTTTCCTCACCTACAATATCGACTAATTCCGCATCAGTCCACTTTAAGAGAATACGGTTTGCACTTCTGATTGTTACATTAAGTGTGGAAGCTAACTCTTGAGCGGTATATTCAATTTTTTTATGCCTAGAAACACGAGCCATAAGCTTGGTCATATAGGAAGCAGACATTCCAGCTTTTTCGGCTTTATCAAGTAATTGGGGGTCGGTAATCGCCAAATCATATCGTTCATATTGTTTATAGGTTGTTATATCTACTGGTCCCAAAACACTTTGGTCTTCTCGTACGATGTAACAAACGTTTCCACCTAAATCGAGCGATTGTCGAAGTGCCAATCTTGCATGGTTTCCTGACTCAGTAGCGGTTCGACCGAAGCCTACACCAAGGCTTATAGTAACACCAAGCTCATTTTTAACATCTTGTAGAAGAGGGATAAACTTATATCCTCTTGTCTCACGCTCGAAAATACCACGAGTAGTGATAAAAGAATACTCATCGCCCCCAAGGATGATGAGATGTCCATCCAACATCTTAATATACTCAAGTAGCATTTGCTGCAACTTCAATTTTAATAATTGCACATCATGTTCAGACGAATATTTTGCGGTGATATTTTTAAAATTATCTATATTGATTAATCCAAATACAATTTGGGATTCTTTATTTCTTCTAGTATCAGTTGCTAACAAAGCTCGTTCAAAAGATACAATCATATCCTGTTGTGTGGGTGTTACCCATTGATACGGAATTTGAAGATTGTCTAGCTGTTTAGCGACATCTTGTATTCCCGTCAGAACAATAGAGTTGTGTATTCGGTAGTTTTCTATGTGGAATTTAATAATCTCGTAAATTCCAGAGCTAGAAGTATTATTTTTATAGACGAGTAAATCATAATTGACTTCTTCAAGTTCTAACAAAATTTGTTCAATATATTTCTTATCAAAAGTATCGATAGACAAGCAAGTTAAAGGGTATGCAATTTTAATAAGAAATAGAGACCTATAAAGTCCGGTGCCCATTAAAGGCATATGATGTACTGGGATTTTAAATTCTACAAGTTGTTTGGCGATATTATACGCATGATATTCAGTGAACATTAAAACTTCAACATCATTTATTAATTCTTTCGTAATTTCATGAATTTGGCTATCCTGTTCAACCAAACGGAAAACGGGGGTGAAATTTGGGAAAGACTTTAAAGTTTCTTTTGTTTGATTCACTAAATCTTTTGGTCCAATAATTCCGATTTTAATGTCGGAGGTATTATTTAATGTATTTTTACTAGGCACACCTATTCCTCCTATTCGAAATCTAATTTGGGAGAGTAGTAATTTAATCTATCTTAAGTTTTCTGTATTAAATTGTCAAAATATTATAAATGTTATTTTGTGTATAGTGTGTTTATTTTGTAAAAGGAAATCACAAAACGATTCTCCCATTAAGGAGTGAGCGAAATGAAATCAATCGTTGCAAGTAATGGTGTAGTACAGATTTTAGAAAGGGAAAGTCCGGTAATCAAACCTTCCTTTTTACTAATAAGAACTTTATTTTCCGCGGTCTCTCCAGGTACCGAGATTGGATTAGTGAGTCTTAGTAAGGATAAGGAAATCTCTTTAGGGTATAGTGCTGTTGGTATAGTGGAGGAATGCGGAGAAGATATAACAGAATATCAGGTGGGAGATACAGTAGCTTGTTACGGTGCACCATACGTAGGGCATTCTGAATATCTCTTAGTACCCACTACATTATGTGCTAAAGTACCGGAGAATGTAGAACCTAAACAGGCCGCTTTAGCCGGGATTGGTGCAATTGCCATTCATGCTTTAAGAGTGGCAAAACTTGAATTTGGAGAAACAGTAGTTATTGTAGGCTTAGGATTACTAGGACAAATGATTGCTAAAATTGCCAATGCAGCTGCTTTTAATGTTATTGCACTAGACATTTCAGAAGAGCGAGTAAGTATGCTGCAACCGGATGGAATAAGCTCTTTTTCTTCGGTAAGTAATATGGAAAATGCTCTGATGAAAGCCACACATAATAATGGGGCAGATGCAGTTTTATTATGTGCGGGTGGAAAACGTTCAACACTCACTCATCAAAGCTTAAGTTGGATTAAAAACCAAGGGAAGGTAGTAATTGTAGGAGATATAGAGCCAGACTTCCCTCGTGAAACAATGTTCGCTAAAGAAGCACAAATCCTAATTTCTCGAGCTGGTGGACCAGGCCGCTATGACAAGAGGTATGAATTGCAAGCCTTGGACTACCCGTATGGTTATGTGCGCTGGACGGAAGGTAGAAATGTAGCTGAGTATCTTCGTTTAGTAAACGAAAACCGGATAAATGTTCAGACCTTTATAACAGAAATAGTAGATTTTAATAGTGCACCTCAAGCATATGAGGATTTGATAAATAAACAGGCAGTAACGAAAATCATTGCTTATAACAATTAAGAGAGGGAGGAAAATAATATGTTAAAAGTTGGAGTAATTGGGGGAGGCTCTATATCAGAGTTTCATATAAATTCATATATTTCAAACCCGGATGCTGAATTGATAGCATTATGTGATAGTAATGAACAACGTCTAACTCTAGCAGGTGAAAAATATGGAGTTACAAATTTATATAATAATTATAATGATTTACTGCAAAACAAAGATGTAGATGCTGTAAGTATCTGCACTTGGAACAACACTCATGCGGAAATGGCTATTGCAGCGTTAGAAGCAGGGAAGCATGTGTTGGTTGAAAAACCATTAAGTTCGACAGTGGAACAGGCTTTGGCTGTGGAAGAGGCTGTAAAGAAATCCGGTAAGCAATTACAGGTTGGCTTTGTGAGACGACATGGTAGTAATACAAAACTTCTTAAACAGTTTATCGATCAAGATGAGCTTGGAGAAATATATTATGCAAAAGCCTCTTGTATAAGAAGATTAGGGAATCCAGGAGGTTGGTTCAGCGATCGCTCTAAGTCAGGAGGGGGGCCACTAATAGATTTAGGTGTGCATATGATAGACATCTGTTGGTATTTGATGGGGAAACCACGACCAGTGTCAGTAAGCGGGAATGCATATTCAAAGTTAGGAAACAGAAGCAATATAGAAAATTTATCTTTTTATAAGGCTGCTGATTATGATTCTACGTTAAATGATGTAGAGGATTTAGCGAATGCGCTCATTCGATTTGAAAATGGTGCTTCCCTATACGTAGATGTCAGCTTCACGCTGCATGCACAAGAAGATGAGCTCTATGTGAAGTTGTTCGGTGTTAAGGGTGGAGCTGAAATAGAACCAGAGTTAGTAATGGTGACAGAGAAAAATAATACTATATTAAACATGACTCCTCAAATTGATAATTTAAGTTTTGATTTTGTAGGTGCCTTTACAAACGAAATTAATCACTTCGTTGAATGCTGTTTAGAAGGAAAAGAAACACTTGCCCCAGTTGAAGATGGCGTCCAAGTGATGAAAATGTTAAGTGCAGTATATGAATCCGCAAGTACAGGGAAAGAAATATATTTATAAATGAATATGTATCAGATAGATCTAGTCATTGTAGGTGGAGGTCTTGGTGGTTGTGCAGCAGCTTTATCTGCATGTGCAAAAGGACTGCGTGTACTATTAACAGAAGAAACAGATTGGATTGGAGGGCAAGTAACCTCACAAGGAGTGCCTCCTGATGAGCATCCCTGGATAGAAGAGTTTGGTACCACAAGAAGATACCAATCGTATCGAAAAAAAGTACGAGAATTTTATGCGCAAAGTATGGATATAAAAAAGGCAAGTGATCGATTCAACCCTGGGAATGGTTTAGTTAGTAACCTTTGTCATGATCCAAGAGTAAGCGTGCAGGTTCTAAATGAAATGCTTCTACCTTTTGTATTGACTAATCTGCTAACCATTAAGTTAAATACTGTAGTGAAAGCTGTGAATAGAGAAGGTAGAAAACTATTTGATGTTTCTGCGGAGAACTTGATAACAGGTAAACTAGAAACGTTTAAAGCCTTATATTTTGTAGATGCAACAGAGTCTGGTGATTTACTTCCACTTGCAAATCTTGACTACGTAACTGGAGCAGAAGGAAAAAGTGATTTCAATGAACCACATGCTTTAGATGTAGCAGATCCTTGTGATGTTCAAGCTTTTACCTTTGTACTTGCCATGGAAAATCGAGATGGAGAAAATCATGTGATCGAGAAACCAGAAATGTATTCATTTTGGAGGGAGTTCCGACCAAGTATTTGGCCAGACAAATACTTAAGTTTCTTTGCACCTCATCCTATAACGAAAGAGAAAAGAAAATATACTCTCTTCGGTGAAGAAAATGGATTTCCACTTTGGGAGTATCGACGAATTTATGATCAAAACCAGTTTTACACGCGTAATGACTCAAAAGATGTTAGTTTAATGAATTGGCCTCAAAATGATTACTTTTTAGGCAATATTTATAACGTATCAATAGAAGAAAGAGAAAAAAATATCTATCAAGCTAAACAACTAAGCTTGTCGCTTTTATATTGGCTGCAAACGGAAGCACCTAGGCCTGATGGGAGCAAAGGGTATCCAGGATTAAAGTTACGTAAAGATGTTTTTGAAACGGAAGATGGTTTAGCGAAAGCTCCTTATATTAGAGAATCTAGGCGTATTAAAGCTGAATACACAATTGTCGAACAAGACGTTTCTCCGGTATTTAATGAAGGAAGTACAGGGAAGTTATATGATGATCGAATTGGAATAGGTTCATATAGCATTGATTTGCATCCGAGTATGTCCGGACGATCGTATCTGGATATAAAGGCATTGCCTTACCATATACCACTTGGAGCTATCATTCCAAAAGCTACAGATAATCTACTAGCTGGATGTAAGAATATTGGTACTACACATATCACTAATGGTTGCTATCGTTTGCACCCAACCGAATGGAATATTGGAGAGGCGTGTGGAGCATTAGTAGCATTTTGTTTAGAAAATGATGCAACACCAAGAGAAGTTCGAGAAAATAATCGATTGTTAGCAGAATTCCAAAGTAGACTTAGGGTGGACGGCTTTGAATTAGAGTGGCCAGAGTCATTTTATCAAAAAATCTAGATATTGAATGATAGGCGTGTGATAAAAAATGGGAAGACAGATCGGAGATTTTCCGCTAGAAGTACTGAAAGGATATAAACCTAATCTTATTTATAAGCCTACTGACTTTGAGCGGTTTTGGGAGAAACAAAAGATTGAGCTAAGTGCTCTTTTTCCGAAGGTAAGTGTAGATTGGAGGAATTACCCAGTTCCGACAGTTGATGTAGCTGATATCACTTTTGAAAGTTGGGATGGTACCCCTTTAAAGGGGCTTTTAATAAAACCAAAATCAGTCGAAAATTGCCCTGTTATTATGAACCACCATGGTTATACCGGAAGTTGCGGGTTGCCGATTGATTTCTTGAAATGGACTTCCTTAGGCGTTGCCGTATACTCATTCGATGTACGTGGTCAAGGTACTTCTCCTGATTTTGCTCAATATGTAAACGGTAGTAGAACTCCTGGTTGGATGCTACAAGGTATTCATGATCCAGCGAACTATTATTATACAAATGTTTATAAAGATCTTCTTATGCAAGTGAGTTGGATAAAATCTGATAATGCTCCAGTAGCAGTGACAAAGTTAGGATTAACAGGTTCGTCGCAGGGAGGCGGATTAGCGCTAAGTTTAGCAGCTTTAGCTGGGGATATTGATCTAGTTATCGCGGACTACCCATTTATCTCACATTTTGAACGTGCATTAGAAGTGGCGAATTTAGGACCGTATATGGAGATTGTGAACTACTTTAAACTTTCTGATCCTCAGTATCACTCCTATGAAAACGTAATGCGAACTTTGGGTTATATAGATTCTGTTCATTTCTGTGATGCGATTACTTGTTCTACATTAATGACGATTGGGTTAGAGGATGCAGTAACCCCACCATCTACAGTGTTTGCTGCTTATAATCATTTAGCAACTATTGATAAAAGGATAGAAGTGTATCCGCAATTTACACATGAGAACAATCCATTTCACGAAGAAAACAAATTATCATTCATCATGAAACATTTGGTGAATGCTACCTAAAGGTGGGATTCTGTTGAAGATTAGTGTAAGTATGTACAGTTTAGCTTCTACTATAAAGAAGGAAAATTGGTCAGTAATCAATTTTATTGATTATGCCAAGAGTATTTCTTTAGATGGCGTGGAATTACTAGATTTTTACTGGGCAAACCCCGAACAACCAGATCAAGAGCTAGAGCTAGTAAAAAAAGCATTGAAAGAAAATAATTTAAAAGTATCTGCATATGATGTTTCGAATAACTTTGTTAAGGATTCTAAGGAAGAACAAGATAAGGAAGTGCTTAAAGTTTTAGAAGGTATTCAAATTGCCAAAAAGCTAGGAACTAATATTGTTCGAGTATTTTGTGGAGACCTCCATGAAAATTTAACGTTTAAAAACGGTGCTGAGTTAATAGTAAGCGGATTAAAACGATGTGCCGAAGTGGCAGAAAAAGAAAGAGTGTATTTGGCTATTGAAAATCATGGGTTACTAGCTGGGAAAAGCTCTCAGGTTAATAATATTATTCGAGAAGTTAATAGTCCATTTGTCAAATCGACGTTTGATACGGGGAACTTTTTACTTGTTCATGAGAGTCCAACAAAAGCTTTTGAACAATTGAAAAATGACATAATACATGTTCACTTCAAAGATTTTCGGGAAAAAGAACAAGGTGAAGAATGGAAGGGTTTCCATTCAACAGAAGGAGTAGAACTAATCGGAGTAATTCCAGGAGATGGCAAAGTGAATCTTGAATATATTGTGAATGGGCTAAAAGAAATAAAATACGATGGATGGTTATCGATAGAGTATGAGGGTTTGGAAGATGCAAGATTAGCAAATGAAGAAGCCATCAATCGATTAAGAAAGTTATTAGATGAAGGGGGCGAAAATCATCGCTAATATTATTTTAGGTGATTTAAATAAAATAGACTCACACCTTCCCATAAAAAAAGTAACCATTTCAAATTCACCTGACGAAATCCAAGAAAATCTTTATGAGGATGTTAGCTATGTAATAGCTGCAACTGCTAATAATGTAAATGGAGTTATAAATAAAAATGGGAATGTTTATTTACCGTACAGTTTGTATAACAAAAATTATCTGAATAGTAGAACATATATCTACTTTGAGTTAGAAGTTTTACCTTTCTTTAGAAGTTTTACTGAAATAATCAAAAAAGAAGTTAATCCACGTGGTGTTTTTAGATACAGACGAACAATTCAGGGAGAAAGTATTCTCTCAATGATTGTTGGAGATTTGTATGTAATTACTTCTTTATTGGGCGAACCAAAGGATATTCATCTTAAACAATCGAGACTATCCTTAATGCCAAGACATATCATTATTATGATAGATTTTGGTCTAGGAACAATGGCACATATTGAATATACAACGGGTAACCAAGAGAAAATTGAGCTCGAATGGAGTGGTATAAAACATATCATTGAATTTGATAGTGATCAAATGAAGCCTGTACATCCAAATGATAGAACGCTGTTACCACTAACCTATTCGGTAGATGCTCTAGTATCCTCAGCAAAAGTAATTGACGAAAAAATAATCACCCGATTAGATTACTTCCAAAAACTAATGGATGAGGGGTTGCGGTTATGAAAATTGGAATAATGAGCTTTGCACATATGCATGCTTATAGCTACGCGGATTGTTTAAAGAAAATTCCTGATGTAGGGTTAGCTGCTATTTTTGATGAAGATATTAAAAGAGGCAGAGAAGCTTCTGAAAAATATAATGTCCCGCATTATTCTAATCAATCAGATTTTCTCAAGGAAAGTATGGACGCGGTTATTATTTGTAGTGAAAACAGTCGACACAAAGAAATGGTGATAAATGCAGCCAAAGCTAAGAAGCATATTTTGTGCGAAAAGCCGATTGCAACGAATGTATTAGACGCACAAGAGATGATTGATGTTTGCAAAGAGCATAATGTTACTTTGCAAATAGCTTATCCAGTTCGATTTAGTTCACCTATACAAGAGTTAAAAGAAATGATCGATAAAGGGGAGTTAGGAGAAATACTAGCTTTTCGAACAACCAACCGTGGGCAAAATCCTGGTGGGTGGTTCATTGATATAGAACAATCAGGCGGGGGAGCTGTGCTCGATCATACGGTGCATATGGTTGATATTATGCGTTGGTATTTAAACAAAGAAGTCGTGGAGGTCAAATCCATTGTCGATTCTTACTTCCATAATATTGACATAGACGATGCAGGTTTGCTTACCTTGGAGTTTGAAAGTGGTGTAATTGCTTCTCATGATTCAAGCTGGTCTCGCTTTGCTGAATTTCCGACCTGGGGAGATGTCACAATTGAAGTGATTGGTACGAAAGAGACGGTAAAGGTTGATGCCTTTAAAGAACATTTTAGGATTTTTTCTAACGGGAAGAAATCACTGGAACACCATTTCTTTGGTAATGATATGGACTTAGGTTTGATATTGGATTTTGTAAATTGCATTAAAGAAGGAAAAGAACCTTCTATAACGGGATTCGATGGACTAAAGTCACTAGAAGTTGCTTTAGCTGCGTATAAGTCGAGTGAGTTGAAAAAGGCGGTAATATTAAACGATGTATAAAAAGGCAACCATCTGTTTAGAAAGGTGTTAATAATTGTGCATAAAATTATTTACTTTCAAAATCACGAAACTATTCTATTTGCTGTTGAAGAGTTAAAAAGATTAATAGAAAAAGCCGGCTATAAGAGCTCCGTTCATGATCAAAGTGTTCTTACTGAAACAGAAGCAAATGAAAATGATTTTAGAGTTATATTAATAACTACTACTCAATACTGTGCAATGGTTTCGAAAGAAAATAAAGTAAATATTAATTCGGATGGATTTGCATTCGTCTCTTCTGGTAAAGATTTGTGGATTATTGGAAATGAGCCGAGATCCATCTTATATGGTGCATATATGTATTGTAGAAAGTTTTTCGGCTATCAATGGATCCACCTGGATAGAGAAGAAATATTAGAGCAATCACAAGGTATAAACTTGGACTTATTTATTCATGAGCCGATGTTTGGAAGACGCGGGAATATTTTTGAGACAATAGATGAACCTGGATACATAAATTCCATCATTGATTGGGGAGTAAAAAATGGTCAAAATGAGTTTTTCTTCACATTCTTCTTATGGGATGAAATTAAATCATATATAGTCTCAGGGTTAAAAAAACGTGGGGTTCAAGTTACCTTAGGTGGGCATAGTCTAAGGTATTTATTGGACATTATTCAAAAGGGAAATAAGAAAAATAGCTTAGAGAACTACGAAAATCTCCAGTTCTTTGCTGAAAATATAGCACTTCAAGATGAAGTAATTAATAAAATTATTTCCATTTGTAAAGAGAATGAAGTAATTTCGAGAATCTCACTTTGGCCAGAAGATGTAGGGATAGAAGAAAAAAATGCCGATGGATTTTTATTAAATTATATTCGATTTACGGAGAGATTAAAATCGTCGTTAAATATCTCTAACTTAGCTGTAGAAGTTGAATATATAGTTTATAATGCCGGACTTTCTTGGGACATGCTTGAAAGGAAGGAAACGAAGGTATCTGACACGGCAGATGTTTTATATGCCTATTGGGGGAGGGATTACTCCAATTCTATTCATGCTAGTGAACCTAACCAAGTAAGGGCTTTTCAAACCTTAGAGGATTGGAGTACGCAAACAAGCATGAAAGGACGTTCACTAACTGTCTTAGAATATTACAGTGATCATTTCATGTTAAGTGAACTATTTCCACCGCTTCTAACTAGAATAGCGAGTGATTTACACGATTATAAGCAATTGCAAATACAAGGTGTATTAAACTTAATCGTTCCAGTGCACCAAAAACAAACAAATCATAAAGTAAGTGCTAATTATCCATGGCAGTGGATTCATCATTTGAATAATTATCTATATTCGCGTGTTGCATGGGGCGAGAAATATGAAGTGGTGTTGGAAGAATACTTCGCTGTTTTTAAGGAAGAAAAAGAAGCTTTTCAACAGATGCTTTTAGATTTAGAGAATTTAATATCTCCATATTCAAAATGGAATATCCCGTTATTTCCAGCAAGAGTTGTAGACTCCGAAAAGGTGGATAAATCAGCATCTTCCTTACAAATTTTAACTGAATTAAAAGCAGCAGATAGTTATTTATCTGCTATTGAACTATCTGATATAGAACCATTAATAGCCATTCAAACAAAAGATAATTATTCTTCTTTTACACCGAGAGAAATGACTCTATTTTATATTTATTATCTTCGGTTGATAAACAAAAACTATTCCGAAGAGTGGGGAAGCAAAGTCCAGTGAAAACATAAGTGGCAAATGGAGGTTTTAATAATGGATTTTAGTAATCTACATTATTACGTGCCAACTGAAAAAAAAGAAAGCCCATCCGTTATCGAAAAAGACTTAGTTATTTATGGAGGGACACCTGCTGGTATTACTGCTGCTATTCAAGCTAAAAGAATGGGTCTAACAGTAGTTATTGCGGAATTCAGTAATAATATCGGTGGGATGACGGTGAGTGGGTTGGGGGCAACTGATCTTGGTGCAGAGAATGCAATCGGCGGACTCTCAAAAGAATTTTATGATGCAATTGCTAAGTATTACGGTAAGGATAAGCAGTGGAAGTTTGAACCAAAAGTAGCGCGTCAAGTGTTTGAACAATGGATAAAAAAGTATGATATTCCGATTAATTTTAGACAACATCTAAGAGTAGTTAAGAAAACTAATCAAAATATATCGGAAATAGTGATGGAGGATGGTACTTCGTATTGCGGTAAAGTATTTCTAGACTGTACATACGAGGGTGATTTGCTTGCGTTTGCAGGAGTTTCTTATTTTGTGGGTCGAGAATCAAATGCTACCTATAATGAAATCTATAATGGAGTACAGTTCGGTGCTCTGCATCATAAATTTGAAAAATGGATAGATCCATATATCGTGGAAGGTAAGCCGGAAACCGGACTATTACCAGGTATCACAGAAAGCAAACAAGATTCACTGGGCTTTCAAGGACAAGGTGATCATAGAATTCAGGCTTATAACTTTCGTATCTGTTTAACGAATGATGCAACAAATCGTGTTCCGTTTCCTAAACCACCTGTCTACGAACCAAACCGTTATCAATTACTTCTGAGGTATATCAAAGCAGGTATTTGGGATGCCATGAAACTGCATACTATACTCCCGAATGGAAAGTCCGATTTGAATAATCATGGAGCCGTTTCTACCGATAATATTGGGATGAATTATGACTGGCCAGAAGGGGACTATGAAAGCCGAGAAATTATATTTCAAGACCATCTGAATTACGACCTTGGAATGTTATATTTCTTATCTAATGACCCTCAAATTCCAAAAACAATAAGAGATGAAGTTTCTGCTTGGGGATTGCCGAAGGATGAGTTTGAACGAACAGGACATTGGCCACATCAGCTATACATTCGAGAGGCAAGAAGAATGATTTCAGATTATGTTATGACGGATCATAATTGTTTAAAACAAGAATTGATAAACGATTCTATCGGCTTAGCTTCCTTTCATATGGATTCCCATAATTGTCGTCGTGTAGTTATTGAAGGCAGATGTGTAAATGAAGGAGATGTGCAGGTACCGATCGCACCTTATGAAATTTCGTATCGATCCATTCGTCCAAAAGCAGAGGAATGCACTAATCTTTTAGTTCCGGTTTGTTTGTCCAGCTCGCATATTGCATATGGTTCTATTCGTATGGAACCGGTTTTTATGATTTTAGGGCAGTCTGCAGCAATCGCAGCCTCACTTGCCATCAAACATAAAACATCTGTTCAAGATGTAAATTATGAAATATTAAAACAAGAATTACTAAACTGTAAGCAGGTAATCTGTTGGAGTATGGAGATGGAAGATGACCCAATCAGACGAATGGAAGAGACTTTTGCGAATAAGTAATTGAATGCTTGATGAAAGGAGGCTGTTATGAATCTAATAGCATGGAATAGAAATCATATCGATGAATTGGTAGCACTTTGGAACAAAGAATTGAGCACCCATTTCCCTATGCGCAAGGAACTATTTGTTCAAAATAGCTTTGAGGATGTTAACGTTTTAGAGGAAGGATCATTTATAGCGGTTGACGATAATAGCAAAGTAATAGGATTTGTAGTCTCTAAAAAATGGCAAGAAAAAAAGAAGGTTGAAATGGATTTCAAAAAGGGATGGATTCAAGTTCTCTTAGTGGACAGCGCTTATCGAGGAAAAGGTATAGGAACCTTGTTATTGGAACAAGCGGAGGCTGCTTTAAAAGAAAGTGGAGCGGAAGTAATACAACTTGCTGGAGACCCTTTTCACTATTTTCCGGGAGTTCCTGAGGTTTATCCCGACGTACAAAAATGGGTTGAGAAATTTGGATATAACAAAAAGCTGGATGCATTTGATTTGATTAATCATCTGGTAAAAAAATATCCATTCCCAAATGAAAGCTCGGCATCCTTTTCTGTACTGCAAATAGAGGAAAAAGAAGAGTTCTTATCTTTTTTAGCTAGGTGCTTTCCCGGTAGATGGGAGTATGAGGCGATCAAATACTTTGAAATGGGTGGGATAGGTAGAGAATTTGTTGTGGCAAAAAAGAATGGAAGCATCATTGGTTTTTGTAGAATGAATGATTCCATATCGCCATCAATTGCACAAAACGTTTACTGGAGTCCTCTTTTTGAACAAGAGGTTGGTGGAATTGGACCATTAGGTATTGATTCAAGCGAGCGAAAGCAGGGTTACGGATTGGAAGTTGTGGTGGCTGCCATGGCTTATCTGCAGGAAAGAGAAGTAGAAACTATCATTATTGACTGGACTAATTTACTGGAATTTTATGGGCAACTTGATTTTGTACCGTGGAAAAAGTATGGAATTTATCTAAAGGATAAGGAATAATACTTGGAAAATGCTGAAGTTTATATTATAAGGTCAAAGAAACCCCAGAATCATAGAGATTCTGGGATTTTACTGTACTATTGTTATTTTACTTGAAAGTTAATCGCAGCCATTCCCAACGTTTTCGCCGCTACTAACATTGCTCGTTCATCGAAATCGAACATAGGACTATGGTGAGGGAATACATCCCCTTCAGGCATAGCGCCGGTAAAGAAGAACGTACCGGGTATTTCTTCTAAATAATAACCAAAATCCTCTCCGATCATCAATAAATCAGATTCATTCACTTCTTTAACTCCTGGAATTGTTCTAGCAATGTCTGCTATATACTCTGTTTCTTCTTTGTGATTAATTACTGGAGGATAGCCTCTTTCATATAGGAAAGAATAAGAACAATCTGCTGTATAGCATGTACCCTCTATAACACGTTTTAATTCATTTTCCATTAAATTTCTAACGTCTGGTTTAAATGTACGGACAGTACCGGTCATTTTCACAGTGTCCGCAATAATATTAAATGCGTTATCCGCTATGAAAGAACCGACAGAAAGTACTGCAGATTCAGTAGGGTTTACTCGTCTTGCCACTAATTGCTGCAAGTTTACAACTAATTGAGAGGCAACTACGATAGAATCCTTTGTGTCATGCGGATTTGCTCCGTGACCACCTTTCCCTTGGACAGTGATAGAAAATCGATCTGCTGCCGCCATAATGGGACCACTTTTATATTCAATAGTTCCTAGAGGAGTTTGAGACCATAAATGTGTACCGAAAATTACATCTACTCCATCTAAACAACCAGCCTCAATCATTGGTTTTGCACCACCTGGAGCATATTCTTCTGCATGCTGATGGATAAATACATATTCGCCTGTCAATTGTTCTTTAAATTCATTTAACGTACGAGCGAGTATGAGTAATGCAGCAGTATGTCCATCGTGACCACATGCATGCATGACACCTGGAATAGTCGATTTATAAGGTACATTTTTTTCATCTTGTATTGGGAGGGCATCAAAGTCTGCTCGTAAAGCAACCGTTTTACCTGGAAAAGCGCCTTTTACTCGAGCAACTACCCCATTACCACCAACATTTGCTTGGAAGGGTATTTGTAAATCTGTATAGAACTTTTGTATATATTTTGCTGTTTCGGTTTCTTGAAATGATACTTCGGGATGCATATGTAAGTAACGTCGAATATTGACCATTTCATCGTATGATTCCTCAAGTTGCTTAATAATATCCATACTCATTTTTAATAATCTCCCCTTTTCTGATTTTTCATTAAATAAATTATATCAAAGATTGGCCCAGTTTTAATGAACTTACGCATAATTCACTTTAAAAAGACCAAGCTATTTGTATAGCAAATCAAAAGGAGGAAAAATAAAGTGAGTAAATTACTGAAATTAGTATTTATGATGCTTCTCATCGGCTTATTGACCGCTTGCGGAACTAATAATAATGACGATAAGGCAACAGACAACGACGCAGATAAAGCAACAGAAAACACGGATACGGTAAATGAAGGCATGAATGATAATGATGACGCTACAAATGATGGAACAACAGGTAATGATGGAACAACAGGTGATGATGGCGCAACAAACGGTACAGAGTCACAAAATGTGGAAGTAGCGGATGAAGTAGCCGATAAAATCACAGAGTTAGAGGAAGTAGAATCGGCAAGTGTGCTTGTAACTGACAATAATGCATACGTTGCAGTCGAACTAAGCGAAGGCACTGAAGAGACGGAAGAAATAAAAACTAAAATTTCAGATGCAGCAAAAGCTGAAAATGCGGAATTTAATAATGTTTATGTATCTGCAAATCCCGATTTTACTAAGCAATTTAGAGACTACGGAGACAGAATTCGAGCAGATGAACCAGTGGAAGGATTCTTCGATGAATTTACAGATACTGTGGAAAGAGTATTTCCAGACCAAGCTAAGTAATTATTATGAAGAAACCGATTCCCAAAAGGAGTCGGTTTTTTCACGGAATTATTATATATTATTTCAATTCAATAAATGCTTTTACATCCTGGAAATAGTTTCAGGAAAAGAAAGTTAAGTTGGATTATGCAATTTTCAGAGTAAAAATGATAACATATATAAGTTAGACTAATTTGTCTAAACTACGATTAAAAAGGAGGTTTGTTCATGAGCCAATCAACAACCTTAGTTAAAACGATGCGCTGCAACTTAATGATTACAAATAAGGCACGCAAAGGAATTCAGGAATGGTCAACTGATGAACATGCCTTTTTTAACATACAGAGTTCTTTTGAGGTACATATTGAAAAACGCCCAGTAAATAATCATGGGAATACGTCACTTTCCATATATTTTGATAATGTAACAAACATTAAGCTAGCAGAAAAAGTAGATAATCGAGTAGTGGTGATGGAATGCATACTACAAAAGGATGGTTTGCTCGCAACTAGTCTTCATGTTAGAGGTCCTAGGGTTCCCGTTCGAACAAATCGTCGTCTTCCGGTTGATTTGACTTTTGTTACTGCTAGAAATAATGGAGCAGGAATGCCACTTACACTACACACTAAAATTCAAGATCTTCCTGTTGCAGAAGAGCGTTCAGAGTATGTGAAAAAGCGAATTTCTAGCTGGGAAGGTTACTTGAAGATTCAAGAGCGTAATGCAGATATTGCAGATGTAACTAGTCCGTATTCTAAACTTATTTTCAATGCGGATTTTAGTCGTATGACATTGCATGGCTGCACGATGAATGCGAACGAATGGAAAAATTTAAGAGGTCTTAGTGTGACGTTAAAAGGATTCCAAAACGACGTAGGCGATATTTTGAAATCAGATCGAGTAAAACAAACGATAGAAATAGAGATCAAACCCAAATTTCGAGAACTCGCAAGAAAAAACCAGTGGAATCCTAAATCGAAAGAGGCTGTATTTAGTAATTTTGCATCCCTTAGCCAAATTAGGCGTCTTCGAAAGGGATTTGAAGATTTGCAAAATGGATTCGCTGCCAATCCCAACCTCGAAAAAATCTTATTTGAAGATCGCCCGACCATTCGTATTAACGCAAAGCGTAAAGAATTAGAATTTCATAATCAGCTAAACGAGTTTCAACAAGAAGCAGTTATTGGTGCGATGACTGCAGAGGATTTGTATGTCATTCAAGGTCCACCTGGCACAGGAAAAACGACAGTAATTTCTGAAATATGTCAGCAAAATGCCAAGGCAGGCTTACGTACACTCGTAGCGTCTCAATCTAATTTGGCGGTTGACAATGCCCTTAGTAGATTACTTTCAAACAAAGAAATTCGTATTTTACGATTCGGTAGGACAGAAAGTATTGAAGAAGAAGGCAAGAAATTTATCGAAGAAAATGTAGGGCAGTACTGGAAAGAACAGACTTTAACTGCTTTACAGAAAGAAATAGACGAGCAAACCTTAAAAGAAGGTCGGCTTCTTGAACAAATAGCCGGATGTAAGCGTCAAATTGAGGAATTGAGTAAGGAACAATTATTATTTGAAAAAGCGATTGAACGAAAAGCGGAAGCAAAAGTAGAGCATGATACAAGAATAGAAGAAATAAAAAAACTTAAAAAAGAATTAGTTTCATTAAAAAAAGACCGTGAACAGTTAGAAAATAATGTGATAGAAGAACGAGGTAAGTCAGAAGCTTTATCCAACGAGATTAACGATATGGTACAATTCATCGAATCAAATCCTTCAAAAGGTGAGTTGTTAGAAAAAGTAAATCAGCTACTATTAAAGACGAAAGAAGTACAAGATCTCCTTTCTTACCGAGAAGCAATAGATTCCTTACGTGAAATGGAAACATCCATGGAAGAATCTAGGAAGAAGTATCAAAGTACACAAGTGAAGATAAACCATCTAGAGTTATTCCAGAAAGAAATAGATTCTATTAGAAAAATTGATCAGCTTAAAAGTAAAATGGCGGAATATAATATGGAACTTTCAATATTTCTTCAACAGCAAATAGCTGAATTAGATGAACTAATAGATCATATTAAAACGTTCGCCGATTGGCAGGATTTAAATGCTCGCTTATTAGCTGCAATAGATTACGTAGAAAAGCTACTTCGAAAATACAAATTTTCTGTGGAAAATGTCCGAAATAATATTGGAAGAAGTGGTATTCTTTTTGATTCCTCTTATACGATAAAAGAAATTCATCAGTTTATGAATCGTTTGAAGAATATGATGACTTCTGGTGATGACGATATGACGACGGAGAAATTAGCGATTTTACTAGAAGGTCTCTATGTGAGAGAGAAATTTGTTATGAAGCAGAAATCGGCCGTTCAGTTGGCGAAAAATAGTTCTATAACAAAATTTCAAACGATTAAAACACAGCTGGTTAGTGATACTAGCAGGGAATCAATAGCTCTTCAACAACTCAAAAATGAATTAGCCAATAAGGCAATCAGCCAAAAGAATCAGCTAGAGCTACTGCAGAAAACGGTGAATCAGCTACAGCCAGAAATAGATACAGTTGATTCACTCTCATCCTCATCAGAGTTAAAAGACAAAAAGTTTGAGATGGAAGGCTCTATTGTAAAATTGAAAAAAACGTTAGAAACCGTTACAAACTATATAGAACAACTGGAAATGAAAAAGAGTCATTTTCAGAAGCTAACGGAAGAACTTGTGAAGATTGAAGCAATTCTCCAAGACAATGAACTAAAAACTAAACAAGTGAATGCAGATGGTTTAGAGCAGGAGCGCATACTAAAAGCTTTAGATGAAATTATACTTCAAAACCCTGAGCATGCACTCGAAAAAACAGTGGAAGAGATAAAAGGAACTAAAGAGGAAATGGTAAAGCTTCACTTAGAGAAGGATCATCTTCCAATCACACAAACAGTTCAAAATGAATGGTACTCATTATTGAAAGAGGCAAATGACCACGATTTAGATGAAATTCGTAAGCTATATGTTCGACATGCCAATGTAATTGGAACAACATGCGTTGCATCAGCTCGTAAAGAATTTATGGAAAACTACCCTGTTTTTGATGTAGTTATTATAGATGAAGTTTCTAAAGCAACACCACCTGAATTACTACTACCAATGTTAAAAGGTAAGAAGATTATCTTAGTAGGTGACCATCATCAGCTTCCTCCACTAGTCGGTGAGGACACTCTAGATGAAACACTTCAGGCAATACTAGAAGAAAGTGATAATCTAGAAGAAAAAGACGAATTGAAAAAGCTTTTGAAGGAATCATTATTCGAACGTTTATTCAAAAATTTACCAAAGACGAGCAAGACGATGCTAGCAATTCAATATAGAATGCATGAAAGTATAATGGAGACTATCACTCCATTTTATGAGGAAGAAAATTATCGACTACAATGCGGGTTGGCCGACTCAGATACTGCTCGTGATCATCTACTTGAGTCAAGATATGTGAAAAGAAAAGACCATTTGCTATGGCTAGATATGCCAAGCGAAAAACCATATTTTGAAGAACGTATGAAGGATGGCAAAAGTAGATTCAACCAAGCAGAGTTAGATGCTATCCGTGATGTACTAATCGATTTGAATGATGCTACAGCTAATGCAAAAAAAGAAGGAAGAATGGATCCAGATGAACGTAAAAGTATTGGGGTCATTAGTTTTTATGGAGAACAGGTTAAACGAATTGACCGCCTTATCCAACAACAAGCTAACTTATCACATTTGACCTTCAGAACTGGAACTGTAGACAAGTTTCAGGGGATGGAAATGGATGTCATTCTCTTAAGTATGGTAAGAAACAATCAAGAAAAGAGTGGAGATATTGGATTTGCAAATGATTATCGCCGCTTAAACGTTGCATTATCACGAGCAAGAGAGCTACTTATCTTAGTAGGAAGCTCCCATATGTTCACAAAACGAGCAAAACAAAGAACCTCTAGAGAAATGTATGAACGTTTGCTTCAAATTGTAAAAGGTAATAACGGACTGATTAACTTTCAGAAAGACGGTAAGAAATAACGTTTTTAGCTATAGGAGTATATTAATATGATTGATTTAGAAAAACGTCTAAAAAAAGAATTACAACAAAATGTACAAGCTAAAATAGTTTCGTCCACTGCATGGACGATTCCACTTCATACAATTGAAGTGGAATACAAACCTGTAAAGCGTATTAAAATGGATGTTCTCATGAAAATGATGTTGATAACATGCCAAAAAGCAGAATTAACAAGTGGTAAACAAATCAGTGAATTATTGCTTGTAGAGCAGCTATTTATGGAAGACTTGATCAATATTATGAAGAGAACTCGTTTAATCGAAATAAAAAACCAAATATTTACGCTGACAGAAAAAGGGTGCAATCAACTGGAAGAAGGAATATTTGAAGAAGAACTAGATGCCCGAAGTCAAAATTTACTTTATAGCCCAAGTCATAGTAGTTTTTTGCAAGGTGAAATAAAACCAGCACTGGACGGCGAGGAAACACTGAACCTATATCGTTATGCTTCTGAGGAAAAGGTGAGGTTAAAGTGGGAAGATGCGGTACTAGTAGACGCCCTCCAAACAAGTGGGATGGAAACTGTGGATGGTGACCTTCAAACAGTAGTTTCTGAAATTGTATCCAACTCTGAATTATATGTGGATGATGTTCCCTGCTTTGAGTTTATTTTGCACAATAAATCAGAGGATCTTCTATACGCCAGGGTATGGAATACATTTCTTGATCAATGGGATGAAACACTAGAAAATGAGTTGAATGAAAGAGAACGAGTTGTTTGGCGGGAGAAATATTTGGGTCTGGATAAGTGATTATTATGAGAGTAGTTCGCTCCTATGCGAGAGAGCCACTACCGTGAACGAGAGAGATTCGGTCCTATATGAGAGAGAGCAACGGCTATACGAGAGAGATTCAACTTCATACGAGAGCAACACTAGCCTGAACGAGAGAGATACACTCGTATACGAGAGCAACATGAAAAGACCCGTTTAGCATTCCAGTGCTAAACGGGTTTTCTGCAATCATTTTTGTGCTCTAGAGTATTCTTCAATCGGTACAAAAAGTCCGACTTTTCCATGCTCGTCATGATCTAATGTGGCAAATACGACGCCAATTACTTGTCCATCCTCATTTAAAACAGGACTTCCACTATTTCCTCTATATACTGGTGCTTCCATCATCATCACAGGAACATCCCAATCAGTTAATTGATGAAAATCGATTAATGATCCTTCATTCGCAATGCCTGTAAATTTTAGTGGATTGCCTATGAAAGTGATAGGATCACCTAGCTCATAAGATGGATTTTCTGAAAGCTCTAGAAAAGGCAAGTCTTCTTCATCGACTTGCAATACTGCAAGATCTATAGATGGATAGGTTTGTATAACATCTGCATTAAAACGTCCCGCTTCAGGAAAACCAACTACTACGCTGTTATTATCCTCCACTACATGATAATTGGTGAGGACCTTTCCCTCACTAGAGATAGAAAATCCAGTTCCTTTACTATCATCAGTTAATACAACAACAACAGCCTCTTTATATCGGGCAATATCTTCCTGTGCCGATAACCTAGCGGAGGTTTTGATAAATTCAATGGCTGGAATGGAATAAATCTGAAAAATCATCGCAAATGTATTGACGAATAAGACGAAAGCCATTGTCCAAAAAATCCATCTTGGAAAAGGTCGCTTAAGTTTTGGTCTCGTTTTTTCTAATGCTTCTTTTTCAAGTGCCTCTCGCTGTGCTTCCAGAACTAGTATCTGTAATTCTTCATCACTAATTTCCTCAAGCTCACCATTTGGCTGGTTCTTATCCATTCCATCACATCCTCATTCCAGCGTATCTATACTTTCTATTATACCTAATTATACAATGAAATCATTTCCATTGATAAATAATTGAAATGGGTATATTATATAAACATAAGCTGCATTGTACGTATGGATATTAAGTTTTAACCTTTAAGCTGTAACAGGGAGTTTTATATAGAGCTGGAATGACAAGCCTTATTCTCTTTAAGACAATGAGGACATGCAGGATAGTATCTGCGAACACCCACTTTGAGGAGTGGTGGTTTAAAACTTTCTAATGAATGTACGGCAAAGGCGGCTTACTTATAAAGACTTTTATAGCAACGTTTATAGAGCACTTTTGCCAGGAATGGTAAGGGTGTTTTTTTGATAGATAAGAAAGTATATAAAAATGTAGCGTAAACACTTGGTCGTGGGACTTTATTAAAGGGATAGTACAGCCGATTTCCGTTTCAGGTGGAGTACAAAGGCTAAGTGCGCCACGTCATGTGGCAATGCCTTCGTGACAACATCCTGTTGGCCTCCGCAGGGTGAGCGATGAACCATCACCGCCCCTTCGGGTACGTTGTGATGCTTCATCTGTCTCACTGATCCTGCTGGAGTCGCCACCTTCCACTACAATCCATTAGTGTGTAGTACTTCCTTAATGTACGGCAAAGACGGCTTACTTAAAAAGACTTTTATAGCAACGTTTATAGAGGACTCTTGCCAGGAATGGTAAGGGTGTTTTTTTGATAAATAAGAAAGCATTTAAAAATGTAGCGTAAACACTTGGTCGTGGGACTTTATTAAAGGGATAGTACAGCTGATTTCCGTTTTAGGTGGAGTACAAAGGCTAAGTGAACGTCTGTCCAAAGCCCTTCGAAAACGATAGAAACAGGTTTTGACCTTTAAGGACCGGGTATGTTGCCCGGTTTTTTTGTGCAGATTTTTATGGGGTTAAAATTTGAGGTAAATTATTATAAAACGTAATTAGACAAATTATTTACAACATAACAGAGGCTAATTTATTTCCCCTAGGAGACTCTACATTCAAAAATACAGTGGTTATTAGCTATATGAAAAGTACCACATTGCCACCAGCAGCCACTGCTTTTTTACAGATGACCATAGAAGAGTACGCCAGGTATTAAATGGGTTTGGTCCTGTGAAAATGTAAGTATGCTTTACTGTGTTTTGGGTAAAGTTAAAGGTACCCAGTAAGCTGTGGTTATAATTTTGAAAAGGGGTACCTTTAATATGTCTCACAATACGTTTGATTTAACACCATTGAAGAAACAATTAACGGAAATCTTAGAAAGTATATCATTTGAGATAAATAAAGGAATAAAAACTCTAAATAATGATAGTTATTGTGTTTTGGGGGAGCTTAAGGATCTCAAGAATAAATTTGAAGAAGTAGAAACGATGGCTGCTTCTTTTTATCTAAATAATTATTTATCCCCTTATACTGATAAATACTTGGAAATAACTACTTGCATTCAGCATTTGTCTCATCAAAAACATGGGGCTTTAATCGTGATTGAGCGTAAGGACCAAGTGGACCCATTAATTCGAGCTGGTACGGCTATTGGTGCAACATTGACCCAATCATTATTAGAATCCATCTTTTATCCTGGAAATCCTTTACACGATGGTGCTGTGTTAATAAGAGGAGATAAAATATATTCCGCAGCGAACGTTCTTCCTTTATCTAATATAGTGTCAGGTGGAAAGAAAATTGGTACCCGTCACCGTGCTGCAATAGGACTTTCAGAAAAATGTGATGCGTTAGTTCTAGTAGTTTCAGAGGAGTCGGGAATTATTTCATTTACAATAGATGGAAGTCTTTTCCCTATAAGTGTGAGCAGCTCTATCAATTGAGTATACAAATCGTCACATAAATTGAGGGTTTGACTTAAGTATTATTTAATATTAGTTAAAGTGTTGACAACGAAAATGAATTCATGTTATATTTAGTTCGAATTAAAGATACTTTAATTAAAGGTAAATTAGAGGAGTGATACGATTGGAACTAACTCCAATAAAATTGAATGCTGTTTCCTTTATCCTTCGTGCCTCCCAGTCGATTCAAGAAGTGATTAGAAAAGATGCAGCTAAATATGAATTGAATCCTACAGAGTTTGCAGTATTAGAATTACTTTATCAAAGAGGCGATCAGCCGATTCAAGTGATTGGGAAAAAGGCTCTTATTTCAAGTAGTAGTATTACTTATGTAATAGATAAGCTAGAACAGAGGGAGTTTGTTGTTCGTAAAGCATGTCAGAAAGATCGTCGTGTGACTTATGCTAGTTTGACGAGTCTAGGGAAGGCACTTGTGGAGCGAATTTTTCCTCCATATGAGAAGAAGATTGAAGAGATCTTTGGTAAGTTAACAGAAGCGGATATGAACAAAATGGTAGAACTACTAAAAAAAGTCGAGAATCATGCTTTATAAATATAAATTTTTTTGGTTTTTATCTCAGATTTGAGAATTATTAATTCAATGTAAACAAAAGGAGGAAGCATAATGGATCATTTAAAAGGAATACACCATGTAACAGCTATAACAAGTAGTGCAGAAAAAAACTATGAATTTTTCACCTATGTATTAGGAATGCGTCTAGTAAAGAAAACAGTCAATCAGGATGATATTCAGACGTATCACTTATTCTTCGCAGATGATAAAGGGTCAGCTGGTACCGATATGACATTCTTCGATTTTCCATGTATTCCAAAAGGAACACATGGAACGAACGAGATTTATAAAACGGCTTTCCGCGTACCGACAGATGCGGCACTTGATTACTGGGTGAAACGCTTTGATAAGTACGAAGTAAAGAATACGGGCATAGAAGAAGTATTTGGGAAGAAGACAATTTCATTTGTGGACTTTGATGACCAACAATATATGTTGGTTTCTGATGAATTTAATGAGGGCATTGAATCAGGGACACCTTGGCAAAATGGTCCAATTCCATTGGAATTTGCGATTAAAGGTTTAGGACCAATTCATGTTCGTATCGCACAATTTGATTACTTTAAAGAAGTATTGGAAAAAGTAATGTTAATGAGTGAAATTGCACAAGAAGGATCACTGCATTTATTCGAAGTTGGCAAAGGTGGCAATGGTGCGCAAGTAATTGTGGAACATAATACGATTTTGCCAGCAGGTCGCCAAGGATACGGAACAGTACATCACGCAGCATTCCGCGTAGAAGACACGAAAGTGCTATATGAATGGATTGACCATATGCAAGCAGCTGGTTTTGGTACTTCCGGGTATGTGGATCGCTTTTTCTTTGAATCTTTATATGCACGTGTAGCACCTGGCATCCTTTTTGAATGGGCAACAGATGGACCTGGATTTATGGGTGACGAGCCTTACGAAACAGTAGGAGAAATACTGTCGTTGCCGCCATTCCTTGAAGGAAAAAGAGAACAAATTGAGGCATCTGTACGACCGATCAATACAGTGCGGAGCACGCTTAACATAGAGAAAGAGTATTTATAAGGAGGTGAAATTAAAAAAATGGGTTTTTTAAATAAATTATTTGGAACACAAGAACAACAACATGAGGAGGATAAAACAATGACAAAATCAAATATAGGTATTATTTTAGGATCAACACGTGAGGGACGCGTAAGTCCACAAGTTGGAGCATGGGTAAAAGAATTAGCAGATAAACGTGGGGATGCAAACTATACTATTATCGATATCGCAGAATACAAATTACCACTTTTAGGTGAAGCTGGTGGGGACGCATCAGGCGCAGCAGCATGGTCTGAAATTATTTCAAAACAAGATGGTTTCGTATTCATCGTTCAAGAATACAATCACTCAATCACTGGAGCACTTAAAAATGCATTAGATTACTTACGTGAAGAGTGGAACAACAAAGCGGCAGGTATCGTATCATACGGTTCTGTTGGAGGAGCTCGTGCAACAGAACATTTACGTGGGATTTTAAGTGAGTTACTTGTAGCACATGTTCGTGTACATCCAGCATTATCATTATTTACAGACTTCGAAAACGGTACAGACTTCAAACCAGCTGCAGTTCAAGCTGATTCAGTCAACCAAATGCTAGACCAAGTTATCCCTTGGACAACTGCATTAAATACAATACGTAAATAATTATTATCTTCCTTCAGCAGAAAACTACCACCTCTGTGGGTAATTAGATGAATGTGGTTTTATTATCTTGTCCAGCAGGTAACCAAACGCCCGCTGAAGGATGATAAAGCTTCTGGCGGATGTTATAGATTTTGAATCGTGCAAGCTCGATTCAAAATCTGGACGCAATTACGCCTAGGTGTAATTGATAAAAATAGCAAAATGTGCATGTGCGCATGTACATTTTGTTTTTAGATAAATTCGAATAAATTTTGAGCTAAACGCTATCAAGCAGATTGAAGGTTTTGTTCAGAATTTATCCAAACAGAAAATGGGAGGAACTAAGATGAACAAGATAGCAGGACATCATCATGTTTCGATGATTACAAAAAAAGGACAACAAAACAATCAGTTTTATCAAAAAGTGCTTGGGCTTCGTAGAGTGAAAAAAACAGTTAATCAAGATGATCCTAGTATGTATCATCTCTTCTATGGGGATTTAACGGGCAGTGCGGGAACAGAGTTATCCTTCTTTGAAATCCCTATGGTAGGAAGAACGAAACGAGGAACGAATGCCATAACGAGAATTGGCTTACTTGTCCCGTCTTATGACAGTTTACTATATTGGAAGAAAAGATTTGAATTACTCGATGTGCAACATGGGGAGCTGACCAAGTACGCAGGACGTGACGCACTCCACTTTGAAGATTGTGAGGGATTACGACTTGTCCTTCTAAATAATAATGGCGATGAAGTACCAGCGTATTGGCAGTCTTGGAATGATTCAATCGTTGAAGAGGAGCATCGTATTCTGGGAATGGGTGCTGTAGAAATGACCGTACAATCACTTAATAGCTTAGCAAATACATTAGAAAAACTGTTTGGGTATGAACTTGCTACACGTAATAAAAACGAAGCTATCTACCAGTCGGTAAAAGGTCAGGCTTTTGGTGAAATTGTCATTGTGGAGCAAGATGGTCCAAAAGAAAAACCTGGAAAAGGCAGCGTGCATCATGTAGCTATCCGTGTAAAAGATGGCGAGGAACTAAGGGAATGGCAAGACCGTATTCAAGATTTTGGATTTGAAGTTATGAAAATAACAGACCGTTACTATTTTGAGAGTTTATATTTTAGAGAAGAAAATGGGATTTTATTTGAGTTAGCGACAGATGGACCAGGTTTTACAGTGGATTCAACCATTGAATCCCTTGGTAAAGAGCTAGACTTACCACCATTTTTAGAAGGCAAGCGAGCGGAAATTGAAGCAAAATTGGTACCAATAGAGTAAAGGTAGGGAATGGACATGGACTTTACAAAACTAATAGATATACGTAGATCTGCAAGTAACTTTTTAAAAGAAGTGAAAATGACAGAAAGTGATTTAAAGCCCATTTTTGATGATTTAAAGCTTACTCCTTCTGCCTTTAACTTACAGCATACAGAATATGTGGTTGTCTTAGATGAAGAGATGAAGGAAAATATACGAATAGCTGCCAATGGACAGTACAAGGTACACAGCGCATCTGCAGTTATTCTAGTATTAGCGGATCGATATGCTTATCGCCAAACAGAACGCCTACATGAAGGAATGAGAGACTTAGGAATCATTACAGATTTCGAATTAAACAAAATGATTCAGGAGAATAACCAGTTCTATGAAGAAAAAGGGGAGCAATTTATGAAGGAGGATGCGATTCGAAATGCATCACTTTCATCCATGATGTTTATGCTCTCTGCAAAAAATCGTGGATGGGATACTTGTCCAATGATTGGTTTTGACCAGGAGAAGATACGTGAATTACTCCAAGTTCCAGACACACATGAAGTAGTATTAATGATTACTATAGGAAAAGAAAAACTAAGTAGTCGACGTTTACGTGGTTACCGTAAACCAGTCGATGAATTTGTGAAATTTATCAAATAGGGAGGAAATAATGATGAAAAAACATACTGCGGGAATTCACCATATTACAGCTATCGTAGGTCATCCACAGGAAAATATTGATTTTTATGCAGGTGTATTAGGTTTACGTTTAGTTAAACAAACAGTGAATTTTGATGATCCTGGCACATATCACTTATATTTTGGAGATGGAGGGGGAAAACCAGGAACAATTATTACCTTTTTCCCTTGGGCAAATGCTTATCAAGGACAAATTGGGGATGGTCAAGTGGGAGTTACTACGTATGTAGTACCAACAGGATCATTAAGTTTTTGGATCAATCGACTTGCAACATTTGCGATTCCATTTAAAAAAGCCGTGCGTTTTGGTGAACACGTAATTCAATTTGATGATCCACATGGCCTACATCTAGAACTTGTTGAACGAACAAAAGGTGAACAAAACAACTGGACATTTGGAGGAGTAACACCTGAAGTCGCGATTAAAGGCTTTGGTGGTGCAACACTTTACTCAAGCAGACCAGAAGAAACGACTAAAACATTAACGGATGTAATGGGGCTTGAAGTGGTTGGAACCGAGGGTGATTATACACGCTTTAGATCTTCAGCGGATATCGGCAATATTATAGATTTAAAAATGGTCACCGGTGTAAGAGGCGGGGTAGGTGTTGGCACCGTTCACCATATTGCATGGCGTGCACAGGATGATGCTGATCATGCTGAATGGCAACAACATGCCATGAATCTTGGTCAACATGTAACCGAGTTGAAAGACCGTAACTACTTTAACGCATTGTACTTCCGTGAATCAGGGGAAATTCTATTTGAAATTGCAACAGATCCACCAGGATTTGCACATGATGAAACACTGGAAACAATGGGGAATCAGTTAATGTTACCCCCACAATATGAACAACACCGTGAGCGATTAGTTAATTCACTTATTCCTATTCAAGTGCGTCCAATCGACTAATAAAAGGGGGCAGAACATGTTGATTTCGATTGATCCAAAACAAAATAGTGAGCGAGATAATTATAAACTTTTAATCGGTTCCATCATCCCTCGACCTATTGCTTTCGTTACCACACAATCTGAGGACCGAATTGTTAATGGGGCACCATTTAGCTATTTCAATATTGTTTCATCCAACCCGCCGATGGTGTCACTTGCTATCCAAAGATCGGGTGGCCAAGTAAAAGATACTGCTCGTAATATTTATAATAACCAACAATTTGTTGTGCATATTGTGGATGATGAGAATGTAGCGAAAATCAATGAAACAGCGGCTTCATTACCTGCATCAGAAAGTGAAATCGAATTGGCGAATCTAACACTTGTACCAAGTGAAAATGTCTCTGTACCGGGTGTAAAGGAAGCAAAAGTTCGCATGGAATGCAGACTAGTACAAGCAATTCCTCTAGGAGGGGAAGAACCGGGTAGTGATTTATTCATTGGGGAAGTTGTACGGTTTCATTTAGATGAAGCAATTTATGAAGATGGGCGGATTGATCCGAGAGGTTTAAATGCTGTCAGTCGTTTAGCCGGCAATAGCTATGCAAAAATTGGAGATATCTTTTCAATAGAAAGACCTAAATAGTGAGTTTTATTACAGGCTGTTACAGCACTCTTGCCAAATTGGTAAGGGTGTTTTTATATGCATTCACACTGCAAAAAGAATGAATTATTAAACACTTTACAAAATCAAAAAAATGTTATTTAATTAATTAGACTAACTAACTAATTTACATAATAATAAAGGAGGGGTTAATATGAATTCGATGTTTGCTAAATTTAAAATTCTTCAGCGACCTTATGCGAATGGTCTCCAGCAAGTGTTGAGTCCTTTTCAGATGTCAGAAGCACAGTGGGGATTGATCCGATATATATATGAAGTTGGTCCTGCGACAAATTCAGAAATTGCTTTGTATTGGAGTGTTGAGAAGCCTTCAGTCACAGCACTTGCCCAGAAACTTATTGATCAAAATTTGATATACGTAGTTTATGGAACAGATAAGCGAAAGAAAGTAATGCATTTAACGGAGGAAGGTATTGTTAAATATCAACAATTAAAAAAGGCAGTTCATACTTTCCAATCTTCGCTTTTAGAAGGCGTAACTGAAGAGGAATGTGAGATAGTGGAAAAGGTTTTAGTAAAGTTGCAACAAAATATTAGGAAGTAGTGGTAATTCATGAACAAGGAAAAACTTTGGACAAAGGATTTTATAATCGTTTCAACGATAAATTTTTTAGCAACATTAGTATTCTTTTTGTTAATGGTAACAATTGCATCTTATGCAAAATCGGAATTTGAGGCCACTACTAGTACGGCGGGCTTAGTATCAAGTATTTTTATTATTGGTTCATTGTTGGGGCGAATTAGTGCCGGACGTTTCATCGGACAAAAAGGACCTATTAAAATATTATGGATTGGTTTAACTTTCTTTACAATTACATCAGGACTTTACTTCTTGGCGAACAGTATTCCACTACTTTTGGCTAACCGATTAGCACAAGGGATTGCTGTTGGAATTATTGGTACAGCAACGGGTACCATTGTGGCTCATATATTGCCAAGTGCTCGTAAAGGAGAGGGGATTGGTTATTTTAGTTTAAGTGCTATATTAGCAACAGCTATTGGACCGTTTATCGGAATTCTACTGTTGAAAATGGACAATGGATTTATTATCATGTTCACAATGAACTTAGTTTTGTCTATCATATGTATATTATTCTTTGCTGCTGTGAAACTAAAGTTACCTCCTATTAAACAACCAGATTTAACAGAAGAAAAAAGCTCCATTTTATCTCAATTTATCGAACCGAAGGCAGTACCTATTTCTTTTATTGCATTGATCATCGGGTTTAGTTATTCAGGCGTAATGACATTTTTGTCGTTTTATGCGGAGTCCATTAATCTAGTTAGTGCAGCGAGTTATTTCTTCTTAGTTTATGCAATTGTTATTATCTTCTCCCGTCCATTTACAGGTAAATTAATGGATTCTAGAGGTGCAAACATTATTGTTTACCCGTGCATTGCTCTATTTGCTATTGGCATGTTTTTGTTTAGCCAAGCTTCCGCAGGATGGATGTTACTTCTTGCAGCAGCTTTTATAGGTTTTGGTTATGGCAACTTTAATTCTGTTGCACAAACGGTCGCGGTTAAAGTGACAAAGCCCCACCGATTCGGTTTAGCTACTGCAACCTATTTTATCCTATTTGATCTCGGTTTAGGAATAGGACCTTACGTTTTAGGATTCATCGTGCCAGAGACCGGATATCGTGCAATCTTTGTAGCAATGGTAGTAGTAATTATTATTTGTATCCCACTTTACTATTTACTACATGGTAGAAAAGATAAAGAATTAATAAAAACAGCCTTGTAATAACAAAGAGGCTGGGACAGAACCCCAAAACAGCATTTTTCTCTGTGAGAAAAATGCTGTTTTTTTGCTGTGCACAAAATTGATTTCCATTCTAGGGACGCTTTCCACGGGCGTGGCCTGAGCCTGTAGTCTCAGGCGTCACGCTATTCCCGTAGGAGTCGCCCCTCCATTTCAATCAATTTTAATAAATATCTATTATTCGGTAAATGTTTCTTATCCAATAAAATTTCTACTTCTGTCCCAGTCTCATTTTCTTTTTACTTGAAATTACATCTGTATAGGTAGTTATTTTCCGTGGTTTTTCGTTTATATTTTTAACTTTCCATTTCCACGGATTTCTTTCATTACCAAACTTTCAATCGGAAAGATAAACGTCCATGGCATACTAGTTTTTCGTTTAATAATTAACTGAGGAACAGTAAAGATATGCTCTGCAATAATTGCTTCTTTTTCTATATAGGTAAATTTTTGATTTTGAAAAGTCAACTCTGTATCCATAAAGTTATGGATTAGGACAGTGATCAAAACCTCTCCTTTATAATTCATTGCTTCCCAAATGGGCACCAATCGAATACTTTGCCCATCTTCCGTATTACTATTTTGAAAAATCTCGGCTATTAGTTCTTTATCCTTTACAGCAATTGCCTTTCCCCAGGAAGATTCAAATTTCAACTTTTGCATATATAAAACTCCTCCAATAAATAATCTCCTTCAACCATACCATTGAACTTCACAGAGTAAAATTTTTCAACTTTTAGCCTTTGGTGCATGGTAGAAATGAGCTCTGTGCTATTAGGTAAATAAGAGACTTAATAAAATAATGAGTCTAAGGGGCTAATGGTAACTTGTGTTAATAATAAAAATGTCCTGTCAATTTTGTGAAATGCAGAAAAAAGAAAATTGTAGATAAAAGACATTGAAAATAGAGGTTTTAGAAAATTTTTTTAAAAATTATATAGTCAATAAGGTCTACTTTAAATTATTGATAAATTTTTGGGTCGATTTAATTTTTGTATAACTGGGTAGAAATATTTATTTATTTAAAAAGTACAAAAAATATGAAAAAACAAACAAAAAGTTATTAATTTTACAATTCGTAGTGGTGCCAACGATTCTATGGATTATTTTCTCATTGTATGACTTTTTAAATAGCGACTATTAACCTACTAAAAAAATATTAAAAATAGTTGATTTTTATTAATTTTGAAAATTCGGATTATTATCGACAGAGTTCGACAGAAATTAGAGTTGTATTCCTTTATTGTTGTAGTTACACCAAGAGATATTTAGATTGTCACCATTGATTCTATTTACCAAAATTTATTGGGAAGGAGGAGAAGGTGTTTTTTTATGCCCTTTTATAAGTTCTATTGGTAAAAAAAATCGTAGTAAAATTCAGGGAGGAATGAAGTTGAGGAAGAAAAAAAGTCAAACTAAAGTTCTAAGTGTCGTAGCTAGCGTACTTATGACGTTTTCACTTGTCGCACCAAACGTTGTTAGTGCAGAAACAGCAAATAAACTTCACCAATCGTTCAGGGATTCAAGTTCTAATTCTCTTTCTGCTAAGGACAAGCTAAACAGTCGATTACTGGAAAGTTTTAAAAGTGATGATAAAGTTACGTTTCTTATAAAATTCAAGGAGAAATCAGATTCTTTACAAGTAGCTGAAGAAGCTAGGGAAAATGCTGAAAAGGCAAATTTGTCCTCTCATAATGCTAAGCTAATTCAACGATCTGCAGTTGTATCAGAACTGAAGTCTACTTCCTTAGAATCTCAGCAAACTGTCACAGAGTTCCTGGAGCAAGAAGTTGCGAAAGGGAATGCGAAGGATGTTGAATCTTACTATATAGTCAACGGAATGTCTGTTACGGCAACGCAGGAAGTTGCAGAAAAGTTAGCTACATTTCCAGAGGTAGAGAAAATTTTGCCGAATGAAACTCGTCAATTATTTACTACAAAAACAGAAAGTGCAGTCGTGCCAAAAGCAGAAACTGCAAATGTTGAATGGAATGTGGAACGTGTCAAAGCTCCAGAAGTATGGGAGATGGGCATTGATGGAGCAGGAACGGTAGTAGCAAGTATTGATACAGGTGTCCAATGGGATCATCCAGCCTTAAAAGAAAAATACCGTGGCTATAATAAGGCGACTGGAGCGGTTTCTCATGACTATAACTGGTTTGATGCAACAGCAGGACGGGCTACACCATATGATGACCAAGGACATGGAACACATGTAACGGGAACAATGGTTGGTAGTGAACCTAATGGTGCGAACCAAGTTGGGGTAGCTCCAGGAGCAAAATATATTGCCGTTAAAGCTTTTACGGCAAGCGGAGGATCGGATACAGATTTACTAGAAGCAGCTGAATGGATATTAGCTCCAACAGATGCGGAAGGTAATGCACGAGTGGATATGGCTCCGGATGTTGTGAACAACTCATGGGGTGGCGGTGCAGGGCTTGATGAATGGTACCGTGATGTTGTAGTTAACTGGCGTGCAGCAGAAATTTTCCCGGAGTTTTCTGCAGGTAATACTACACTTACCAATCCTGGTGGAGCAGGTTCTGTAGCAGCACCTGCTAACTATCCAGAGTCTTTTGCAACAGGAGCAACGGATATTAATAATACAGTAGCAAACTTCTCGTTACGTGGACCTTCTCCGTATGCAGAAATTAAACCGGATGTCTCTGCACCTGGTGTAAATATACGTTCATCTGTACCAGGAGGTGTTTATGAAGGTGGTTGGAATGGTACATCGATGGCAGGGCCAGCTGTAGCAGGTGTAGCAGCATTGCTTAGACAAGTGGATGCTGACATAACAGTGGATGAGATGGAAGAAATTCTGCTTACTACAGCCAATCCATTAACAGATTCTGTGTATACAACGGTTCCGAATCACGGATATGGCCATGGTTTAGTAGATGCATATGAAGCAGTGGCGTCTATTATTACAGGTCTTGGAACATTAGAAGGACAAGTTTCACAGCAAGGTGATGATACAGAGGCTCCAGTATTTGAACATACTGCTCCTAGTGAGACGTATGAAGGAATGGCTTTACCTCTAACAATCTCCGTTACTGATAACATCAGCGTTTCATCAGTTGGCTTAAACTATAAAGATGCAGATGGTGCATGGCAATCAATTGAAGCTGGGCGCACATCTGGAGATTATACGGATGGTGAATATACTGTAGTAGTACCTGGAGAATTAATAACAGGGGAATCTTTTACTTACAAATGGACGATAAATGATTTTGGGAATAATGAAGTAGTAAGCGAAGAATACGAGATTCAAGTGAATCCAGGAATCACAGTTGGTTATTCAGAAGATTTTGAAGCAACTCCTATTGGATGGACTTCTTTCGGAGAGAAAAATAGCTGGGAATGGGGTACTCCAACTACGGGTCCAGAAAATGCAGCGTCTGGAGAAAAAGTGTACGCTACCAATTTAGATGGAACGTATGAAAGTTCTATGAATGCGACGCTTGTTATGCCTCCAGTAGATTTGCCTGAAGGAAATTCATACATCCAATTCAAGCAATGGCATGAGTTCGAACAGTCTTCCACGGGAAGAGCGTGGGATTATGGTCATGTATTTATCTCTACAGATCAAGTAGAATGGACGCAACTTTTAATGGTTCAAGGCACATCTGACGGTTGGATAGATGCAGAGGTTGACTTGTCAGCATATGCTGGACAACGTGTATACATCGGATTTAACGCTTTTTCAGATGGAAGTGTTGTGAAAAATGGCTGGTATTTAGATGATGTTGTTTTAGCGGATATTTCCCAAACTGGAAAAGTATCGAAAGGAAATAATGGCAAAAAAGGTAATAACGGCAACAATGGAAATAACGGTAATAAAGGATTAAATGTAAACAAAGGTAATAACAAGGAAACAGATAAAAAGTCATTAAAAGAAGCAATTGATCCTAAAACAATTAAGCCGGTAATGCCAGTAAAAGAAGCACCTCCAGTAGTAGATACAATTGTTAATCCTACATTATTGCCATTAGGTGCACAAGTAAGTGTCTTAGAGTCTGGTCGCTCAGTTTATACAAACCCAGCGGATGGTACGTATTCACTTACGCATGGTGCAGGAACATTTACAGCTAAAGCAGAAGCGTACGGATTTGAGTCTGAAGAAAAATCTGTAACGATAGAAGCAGATGGTACGGCAACTGCTAATTTCACATTGTTGGAAATGGAAGAAAATACGGTAAGTGGAGTAATCACGGACCAATCGACAGGAGAGGCGATTGAAGGTGCAACAATTATCCTTGTCGAAGATGCAAATGTAACGCCTGTAATAACAGATGCATCTGGTAATTACTCTTTAACAGCATACGAGGGAGACTACACACTAAAAATAATTGCTCGTGGCTACCATAGCCAAGAAGTAACAATTACAATTGGTGCAGACGCGACAACACAAAATATTGCCCTAGAACCTTTCTACACATATCCAGGTGGAGAAATTGGATATGATGATGGAACAGCAGAAAATGCACGTGCATTCAATGCTGCAGGAAACGCTTGGGCAGTAAAAATGTCTCTTCCTGAAGGCAAAGAAAATGGAATTGTTACGGATGGAGTTTTCCGTTTCTGGGATACAGAATGGCCAAGTCCAGGTGGCACAGCGTTTGCGGTAGAAGTTTGGGATGCGACAGGAGCAGATGGGACACCTGGTAAAAAACTTGCGGGTCCTATTGATGCAACAGCACTTCGTAATGGTGAATGGACTGTAGTTGACCTCACGGAACACAATATCACCGTGAATGGCGACTTCTATATGGTATATCGTCAAACTGTAGCAAACCCGAACTCACCAGGACTTGCAACAGATGAAGACGGAGTAAACGCAGAAAGAAGTTACCAAGGAGTATCCGGAGCATGGTCACCTTCTCCAGCAGCAGAAGGAAATTATATGATTCGTGCCCGTGTTAGCTATGAAGTAGTTGGTCCAATTATTACTTCACCAGAGGCTGGTTTAGTAACAAATGATCCGCAGTTTATAGTAGAAGGAACTGCTTCACCTACAACTACAATTGAGTTAAAGCAAAATGGAGAAGACGCTGGCTCAGCAGTTGTTGGTGATGATGGTAAATTTGCTATTGAAGTAGAATTGACAGAAGGGTCAAATGAATTTGTAGCAGTTTCTGTGTTGGACGATCGAGTAACAGGTCAATCCGATCCTGCCACAGTTATTTTGGATACAGTAAAGCCAGAACTAACTATCGATAATCCAGTGAATGGAGAAAAAACAAATCGTGAAACTGTAACTGTTCAAGGTACCATTGCAGATGAAAATCTAGAGTTCGTTCGTGTTAATGGGCAAGCTGCCACGGTTTCGAACGGTAAATACTCTAAACGAATTCTTCTAGACGAAGGAATAAACGAAATCGTAGTAGAGGCTAGTGACAAAGCTGGTAATAGTGTGTCGAAAGCAGTCACTGTTACAGCAGATTACAATGCACCTGAAATTTCGAACCTGAAGCCAGCAAGTGATCTTTATTTGGCAACAGGAAGAAGCGTTAAAATTGAATTTGATAGCGATCCAGGGTTAAAACCTTCGTTTGTTATCCATATGCCATTAACTAATGTAGGACAATTGAACAATGCAACAGAGCTACCTATGATGGAAATGGGCGATGGACATTACGTTGGTTATTGGACAGTGCCTGCTGATACTGTTGCAAATGGAGCAGTTATCGAAGTAAAAGTAGTAGATGAGTTTGCTAATGAAACACGTCAAAAAGCTACAGGCAAACTATTTATCAATGTTCCTGCACCAACGGAACAATCTAAAGAAGAGGCGACAGAAGTAAAAGTAGAAATGCCAGTCAAAGATTTAGCAGAATAAGTTTAATATAAGGATGCCGAAGAGGGAAATATCCTCTTCGGCATCTTTTTGACAGATAGGAATACAAAAATGTACCGTTTACATAGGGTTCATGGGACTGGAAAGAATGATTAGTACCGATGATTTCTATTTCAGGCGGACGCTTTCAGCAAGGTGAGTGATGAACCTTCACCGTATTATCCAAAAACGCACTATACTGTTTCTAAAAATTGTAAAAGGGCGACGGACAGGCAAACGCCATAAGATTACCGAAAAAAAGATGTTGGTAATAATACAGCGTCAAGTCTGTTCAAAGCCCTTCGAAAACGATAGAAACAGGTTTTGATCTAGGACCGGGCATCTTTTTTGCCCGGTTTTCTTATTTGAAAAAATACTTGTCCAAGGAAATAATCCGAAACTAAGTATTTTTTGCCTAAAGAAAAGAAATAGGTTACTTATTGAAGCATATGATGGTTCAAAGGGGTGTAAATGTGAATGATTATGTGAATGTGCTATTGAATTTTCTACCACCAACCGCATCGATCCTTGAATTGTCAGGACTTCCTAATAATCCAGCAGTGTTAATGGCTGATATCGATAACGATCAAATCAATGAATTAATCGGAGCATATAAATATAAAGACCAAAATTACCTAGTGATTCTAAAAAATGTCCATGACCAGTGGCTACCTTTAATACACATAAAAGGAAGTGGGTATGGAATTTCAAGCCTAATGGCGGCGCCGATTACAGCTAATTGGGTGAATACGCTCATTGTCGGTTGGCAAATAGGTAGCGAATGGTCCAAGTTGGATTTATTGCAATGGGTGGATGGTGGAATTATAAGACTTCCTACTTCTAATATAGCTTATAGTAGATTGGAAGTAGAAGACATGCCTGGTCTATATGGTCCTGATGGTCAATATGAACTCGCAATTTGGGTTCATGATACGGGAGAAGCCTACAAAATAGATGTATATCGTTTTGAAGAAAATAAGCTTGTTTTAGCAAAAGATGTATATCCGTATTACTTTAAGAGAGTAGAAGATTATTATGAAACCCTACTCCAATCCAATGATTTCTCTTATTATTGGTACTATTTAGCAGAGGCGCAAAAGAAGGCAGGTGATTTGGAACAGTTTATGATTTCTATTGATAAGGCTTTGGCTTTCAGTGAACCGTACCCTTCACTTGAGTTTTTACTAAATATGAGGCGGCAAGTGTTAGAGCAAATGCAAAATAATGGTCATAACAATGATGAGATTATTGTATATTCCAGAGGTGATTTGACCGGGAATGGATTTTTGGACACAGTTTACCTAACTGGAGAAAAGACGGAAGGGAGTCCATTTTGGCAGAACATCACTTTAAATGTCTTGTACCAGCATGAAAATACGTTAGAGAAAGTTTATATGAACCAAAATGTTGGTTATAACCCGACCATTTTTCTTGGTGACTTTACTGGTGACCAAGTAGATGACATTTTAGTTGTTATAGATACTGGAGGAAGTGGGGGTACTATTTATGCATTTGTCTTTTCCTATGCTCATGGGAATATACAGCAAGTATTTAACGTAGAAGAGTTCAATGAAACCTCCAAATATGAAGTCCATTATGAAAACTACTATCGGGTCAAAGTAGTTAGTTCCTATCCAAACAAGCAATATATATTGGATTTAACGTATAAAGGAAATGAATATTTATCGGAAATTTACGATGAAGACGGAATTCTAAAGGAACCGATAGAGGGGTGGGTTGTCCCTGTTAGTGGGTTGTATCCTATTGACTTTGCTAGGGATGGCACCTATGAACTGATGGCTTTTCAAGAAATTGCGGGAAGATATCATGCTGATGGTTTAGGGTATGTTCAAACAGTACTTAGATGGGATGGACAAAAATTTATATCTGATAGGCAAAACGTTTCTATCTATGGAGAAGATATTTCTTCGCTTTAAAAAAATGGGGAAGTGTATAAAATTGTCTAGTGAATACTAGGTTCATAAGATTTTAAAGAATAAATAATACAGGTGATTTCCGCTCCAATCGATATAGGGTGTAGTATTCCACAAGAAAATTTAGCATAGCTTATCGCTTAGCTGATTAGAGTGGTCCGATTTTAGAGAGTGATCTAATTATTTGTAATCGCTTTTGAATTTAGAAATGCTATTATCCAATGATAGGGAAAGAAAGTAGATTTTCTTTTATACTAGTGGAAATAAAGAGAAATAATAAGTATTTACCAAATAAACAAGCGAATAGCACCAGAAATTGTATCTTCTGAGGCCCACAGGATGTGGGTCAGGCAGTCGTTGCGAAATGTTTCTTTATTTTGCGACGAGCTTTGCGCAGGAGCACCACGATGTCGCGTTCTTAGACTGTCTTCTCCTTTATAATTAGGCAAGTTTCTTTTCTCTTAGTTATCCAAAAAAGCATTAATCTGTTTATAGAAGTTGTAGGAGGGTGACGAACAGATAAACGCCATATGATTACTTTAGAAAAGAGAGGCCAGTCGTGACGTCAGTCACGACTGGCCTCTTTTAAAATTCACTCGGTAATAATGTAGCAACCAGTCTGTCCAAAGCCTTTCGAAAAGGATAGAAACAGGGCTCGGTTTTTCTTTAGGATTATAAAATACATATCCACCAAGTCCGTAAATTATTGCATATTTATGTCACGTCGTGATATAGTCGTAACGTGACATAGTGGAGGTGGGAAATTGGAAAAATTACTAAAAAAATATATACCGATGACCGAAACTGCCTTTTATATACTGCTTTCTTTAACAGAGCCATCCCACGGCTACGGCATTATTAAACGTGTGGAGGAATTAACAAACGGTAGATTAAAGCTAGGTTCAGGTACGATTTATGGTACTTTAACAAAAATGCAAAACGATGGAATGATTAGCGTATTTTCAGATGAAAAACGTAAAACGATTTACGAAATTACTGAGGTTGGCAAGAATGTGATGCGAGCGGAAATTGTTCGTTTAAAAGAATTACACACAAATGCCTTACGCTTGGAGGAGGAATTTAAATGAAAAAAATGAGGTGGCTTTGGAGTTACCGGATTGATACTACCGAAATATGGCTAGAGGATTTGGTAGCAAAAGGTTTTCACTTAAAAAGTCTTAACCGTTTTTCGAGGGTGTTTACGTTTGAGCAAAGGGATTCAGTAGAGAAAAAAGTACGTATTCATTACGGTGAAAAAACACTTGCCCCTAAGCTCGTCTCTGTTGGTTGGGAAACTGAGGTAAATTCTGGCAAGTGGCAAGTGCTCACAAATGAGAGCCCAGATATCTCCGTTTTTCCTAGTAAGGATCAATTGTTTAAACGAACTCGATTGCATGCTTATATGTATTTCTTAATCTCAACCTTCTATTTATCATCTTATTTATCGTTTATATTTTTATTTGGCATTATTCTTAATATTTTTAGTGAGACTTTTCAAGTTGGTCCACTATTAATACCAATAATCATTTATACCGGACTAATCGCGTTAACTATTTTCGTCTATAGAGCTTATCGTAAATTTGAAAAGCAATTACTCGGTACTGCGGTCATTAAAAAGTCTGGAACGAAGAAAGTCCGTAGAGTTCGCCCAGCTTGGATGTACGAGCCATTAAGAACGAAAATTTGGCTCGAGGAAATGGCAGAAAGGGGCTATGAGCTTGAATCCGTTTTTGCAACGATTTTCACATTCCGTCCAAAGGAAAAAAATAATATTTCTTATGAGGTAACGTTTGAACCGAAAATTAATGCAAATTACTTTCAGCTTCATAAGGATTTTGGGTGGGAGTTAAAATACACTTCTAATATAACATGGTTGAACTACACAATATGGGGGATGCCTTATGAAGAGGGGGAAGAAAAACCTGCATTTTCGTATGATCAACTAGAGAGAAGAAAAGTCGCAAAAAAGGCTTTTTTCATGAACTGTGGTATATCTATCTTCATTTTATTCATTTGTGCTCAGTCTATATATATGAATACAATCACAATTGATCAACCATTTCTGGTATGGTCATATATGGGGGTTATTCGCATATTGCTTGTGGTTATGAGTGTGTTTTGGGTCTTTTTGTTTGTTCGTATTGTTTTAGGCTACCGAAAAGAGTTGAAATTAATTAGTGGAGCGTAATTTAGATGATTTCCCCCTTTAAAATTACAAAACAATTCATTTCCGTTCACAAAAAAGACAAAAACAATTGACAACTTTGTGAACATGGTGAATAATGTAAGTATAAAGGGGTGTTACAATATGGAAACTTACTTAAAAATGTTGCACGCTACTAAATTTGTCGGTGCTACTTTACTTACAATAGGAATTGCTATCTTTTTATATGGAACATTAATGAGCGAATTTAGTACGATTATGGGCGTTGGAATTGGCGTTGTCATGGGAGCAGTTTTCATCTTTTTAATCGGAATGATTTTAGTTGCTTCGGAAGAAATGATTCTTAACTCCAATCAATGCAAAAAAGAGAGTGTCTGAAACTTGTTACGGGTTCCTATCGCATACATTCAAAATTTAATCTAAAATGACTATCAAATTGTATATCAATTTGATAGTCATTTTTTGATATCTTTAAACTGAAGGTACAGATTACATCAAGAGGAGGACATTATACTTCAAGTCATTTTTGTTAGACATAATACATACCTTTCTTAACAGGAGGGATTATGTGTTAAAAAAGATATTAATAATTGTTGGAATATTTATAGTGGGAATGGCATCAATTAGCCTGTTAAACAAGTCTTTAGATACCGATACTGCTGTTGCAAATAAAGAGGAACAAAAACCTTTATTTACTAAAGAAGAACTAAATTTTGCTACATTGAACATGGTAGCTGAAAAAATTCATGAGATTTATGAGGAATTAGAATTTGGAGTAAGTTCGAACTCAGAGACAAAATTGAAGATACAAGTTAAAGAGAATGAAGAATATTTCAATTCAGTAAAAAAGGATATTGAGTCCATTGCAAAAAGTGTTATTAAATCTTCCGCATTAAAAGACTATACAGTTGTTGTAGAGAGACTGGATTTATCTTTCATTACCGAAGAAGTTAACAAAGAACTTCTACACTTAACATCAACTTTAATGAAAGGTCTTAAAAGTTTCGATGTATTCGAAAAAATAAATGCTGAGTACCAAAAATCCATTACCATTCATACTTCAATAGAAAGTTCAGATAAAGATGCACATAAGTTAGCATTGGAAATTGAAGAGATAGTAAATGAAATCTTACTTTCCAAAGAACTAAATTCATTATCTTATATTGACACTTATGATATTAAAATATTGAATACTAAAGGGAAATTAATAAAATAGTCAACATATAAGGCTAAACAGTATTTGCATCACTTCTTATTATGCTAATGCTGGAGTTGATTCAAGAAGGAACTAACTCTAATTTTATAAAAGTTATTGCCCAAGGCATTCACTAATAACGATCATCATAAAAAAGGAGGATCGAGACTGTAGCAGTCACGATCCTCCTTTTCATATATCTCTATTGCTTTTTTACATATCCCAAACCAATACAAGTAGTGTACCGAAAATGGTAATTAGAGCAATAAGTAGGGAATAGTAGATATTTAGATAGATAGAACCTTTATCTTTAGTCTCTCCAGCGTGCATAAACACAACTATCTGTAGACCAGCTTGAACGAAAGCAGTTATTAGTAGCACTGTCATTCCTACTGTGTAGGACATGTCAGTAAAGTAAACTAAAAGCGCTACGACAGTTAGGACTAACGAAAATGCAAAGCCCATTACTTGTTTAAGAGGGAATAATTCTTTCATATTACATCATTCCTTTCAAGTAGATGAAGCTAAAGATGAAGATCCAAATAATATCTAGGAAATGCCAATAAAGTGAGAAAATAAACGATTTATTGGCTGTTTCTGGAGTTAGCCCCCGTTTTTTAATCTGTATTAATATAAATAATCCCCAGAAGAATCCTAATGTTACGTGCAAACCATGTGTTCCTAAGGTCGTCAACAAAGCAGCGGTAAATGCACTTGTTTGCAGTCCCGCACCAACATGTACGTAATGAGAGAACTCGTAGATTTCAACTCCTAGGAAAGCTGCTCCTAAAATTAATGTGACGATAAAGAATCCCATTGTAGCTTTTTTCTTATTTAATCGCATGGCATGAATAGCAAGCCCAATAGTAAAGCTACTTGTTAACAGTAAAATAGTTTCTATTAGAACTGGTGTGATTTCAAAAATTTCAGCACCAGTTGGACCATTGCCAGTACGATTTTCTAATGTGAAATACGCAGTGAAAAGTGTTGCGAAAAGCATTATTTCCGCACCTATAAAGATCCAAAAACCTAGGATCTTCAGGTTATTTTCTTCTGTACTATATTCAAGTGGAAGCGAGTTATCTACCTTCATTTTTTAGCACCTCGCAATCTAGTTTCTGTTTCTTTAATTTCTTCGACAGAAATATATCTTCCATGGTCTTTCTCAAATGAACGGTAAGCTAAACAAGCTAAAATACCGATTAAAGAGACAATTACCACTGGCCATATACTAAATACCAGGGCAAAGCCAAATACAAAGAAAATACAACTCATGATAAATGGTAAACCACTATTATTTGGCATATGAATTTTTTCTATATCGCCTTTATATAACTCATGTCCATTTTTCTTTGAGTCCCAGAATGCTTGTGTAGAAGCAACCTGTGGTGTAATAGCAAAGTTATACTCTGGTACTGGGGTATGCGTTGCCCATTCAAGTGAACGTGCATCCCAAGGGTCGCTACCAATATTTCTTGGAGAGTAACGAATACTATAGTAAATGTTATAAACAAGTAGAACAAAGGCGATTGCCATAACTGCAGCACCGACAAATGAAACCATGTTCAATAAACTAAAGCCAGTAGATTCAGAGTACGTATACATACGACGTGCCTGACCATCCAAACCAGTAATATACATTGGTATAAAGGCTAATACAAAGCCGACTGAAAGTATCCATGCAGTCCATTTACCAAGTCTCTCATTCAACATGAAGCCAAAGATTTTTGGCCAATAGAACGTAAGACCAGCAAGCATGGCATAAACTACCCCTGGAATAATTACGTTATGGAAGTGAGCCACTAAGAACATCGTATTGTGATATTGATAGTCAGCTGCTGACATCGCTAACATTACACCAGTAACTCCACCTAAAGTAAATAGTGGGATAAAAAGAACCGAATAGAGCATTGGTGTAGTAAACTCGATTTTTCCTTTCCACAAGGTGAATAGCCAGTTAAATATTTTTACACCCGTTGGAATAGCAATCGCCATCGTTGTAATGGAGAATATACTGTTTGCAAAAGGACCTTGACCCATTGTAAAGAAATGGTGAGCCCATACTAAGAACGAAAGTACAGAAATAATTACCATTGATGCAACCATCGATTTATAACCATACAGATTACGTCGTGCAAACGTTGGAATAATTTCACTGTATAGACCAAATGCAGGTAATATCAAAATATATACTTCAGGATGTCCCCACACCCAGAACAAGTTAGCCCAAAGCATATCCATACCACCATTATCGGTAGTAAAGAAGTTTGTTCCAAATAGTCTATCCATTGTTCCCATTGCTAGCAATACTGTTAACACAGGGAAAGCAAAAACAATAATAACGTTGGCGATGAAAGCGGACCATGTGAACATTGGCATTTTCATAAGAGTCATGCCAGGTGCTCTCATCTTTAAAATAGTCGTAATGAAGTTAATACCAGTCATTAATGTACCGATACCAGCTATTTGAATAGCAATCATGTAATAGTTCGTACCAACAGACGTACTAAACTCATTACCAGCTAGAGGGAAGTAAGATGTCCAGCCTGCATCAGGTGATCCACCTATTATAAATGATAGATTGAATAATCCCATTCCCATAAAGAATAACCAAAAACTTAAAGCATTTAAGCGTGGAAATGCAACATCTCGCGCTCCAATTTGTAGAGGAACAAGATAGTTAAAGAAAAATATAATGAATGGCATAGCCATAAATAGGATCATAACTACTCCGTGAGTTGTGAAAACTTCATTATAATGTTGTGAATCTAAAAATGTATTTTCAGGCATAGAAAGTTGATAACGCATCATAATTCCATCTACGCCACCGCGGAACAGCATAAGTAATGCTGTTAGTAAATACATGATACCAATTCGTTTATGGTCAACAGTAGTTATCCATTCGCGCCATAAGTATCCCCATTTCTTAAAGTAGGTGATTCCTACAACAATGGCAAGCATAGTTAATCCGATACCAACCATGGATGCATATATTAAAAAGCTTGGATGTGGTACTGCAAAACGATCAAAGAAATCCATACTTTTGTTACTCCTTTCAAAAAAATAATGTGTAGCTATCGTGCATTAATGATTTGAATGCTCTTCTGCATTATGTGCATCGTGTTCTTCATGACCTTCTAGATCAGAATCTTCTTCACCATCAGTATTTGCTGAACCGTGATCATGTTCTGGCGGAGGAGCAAATTCTAAGTGTGTTCCTGTATAAGTAGAACGACCAAGATGCCCAGGTTCTAATAATTCCTCAAATTTTTCTTCTGTAAGAGGTGAAGCAGTTTCATGTACTTCTTCTACCCATTCTTCGTATTCAGCAGGAGACATTGCAGTAACTTCAAAAGTATTCTCTGCGAATCCAGCTCCACTGAAGTTAGCATTTCTACCCATAAATTCTCCAGGTTGATCTGCCGCTAAGTGTAAAGTTGTAATCATATCAGACATAGCGTACTTTTGACCTCCTAGCTGTGGAATCCAGAAGCTTGTGATTGGACCATATGAATACAGTTTAAATTCAATAGCACGGTCCTCAGGGATATATAAATAGTTTACTGTTTCGATATCTTCTTCCGGATAGCTAAAATGCCATTTCCAGTTAGATGAAGAAGCATAAATAACTAAAGGCTCTTGATCTTCGTATCCTACTGGAGTTGCTTCGACTTCATAGTTACTTTTTACGGAAACGATAGATAAGAAGATAACTATTATAATAGGTATACCGATACAAATTGCTTCAACAATTGGGCTTCCTTCAATATGTGGTGGCTCGTAATCTTTCGGTTGTTTTGAAGCACGGTATTTTAATAAGACAAACACTAAAATAGCTAAAACGACAATAACTATACCTAACATAAGCCAAATAGATAACATAATATCGTCAGCCTGTGTTTTTGCTTGCGGGCCTTTCGGATCTAAAACTAGTAATGGTTCACAAGCGGTTAACACGGTGGAAATAGTGATAACCATCGTTAAAAGAATCCATTTCATTTTTAATTTCATAGTTCTACCCCTTCCCAGAATATTTATCCCGCATTAACGGGTATACTCCCACTTCAAGTATTGGTCTAGCAACAAAGCATAATTGGGAGAAAACTGCCCGTAAATGCCCGAATGGTTCAACTAACAATCAGTGGGGATAAAGGAAACCCTCACTGATTGAAGTTTCACTTTATATAAACGAATAGTAAACAGATGTTGTCTCTGTATGCCTCTATCTTATTACCACGAATTGAAAAAACAAAATGAAAAAAAGCAACTTCACAAAACGTTCATGAAGATGTGAACAAATTAAAGTAAATTGGTAACGTAATTGTGAAGTATAAGGTAAATGCTGGGGAAATGAGCAAAAATGGGCATGCCAAAAGGCTACAGAACAACTATGTGCTGTTCTGTAGCCTTGGTAATGAATCGCTTCCACTATATCATTTTTAAAAGGGCTTTCCTTCCGATCATACCTTGAGTGATACCTAGTTCTTCCGCTTCGTAGGTAATGGATTCAAGCGGCGCATCCAAAAGCTGAGATATTGTTTTTACTCCAACAGCTCTTCCGGCAACTACCTTTCTATCTTTCAATTTCTCATTAAGTAGCGCAACGTCTAGAGCACCACACATTATATACCCTTTATCATTGGTGACAACGAGTAAGTTCGTTTTAGGCAATTCTACAGAAATCGATAAAAATGTATACCCCTCAATATTAATTGGTTCTAGATTAATCATGACCAAGCAGTCCTCCTTTTTCTATCTCTACAATTTATGTGTTCAATAGAAAAAGCGTGTTTAATTTCGATTTAGGTTTTACTTCATTTTATATTGAAAAAAACATGAAAGGGTTCTTTAGGTAGGTTCTCTAGGTCCAATTCGAACTCATACCATTTGCGTTCGTCTTCGGTCATATTAGTTATTAGGAAGGGGATATTTTTATGCTGCGCAATTTCTTTTATTTGATTGGCTTTGTGAAGACCATCTTCTGACAAATTTTGAAACCTATAGAGTACGTCTTCATTTGAATAAGATTCTATTACCATTGCCCAAGAAATATGCGTTTCGTCACTTGTATCGCTTAAAGAAGCATAGTGAACATAAGGGTCTACATAAATTCGAGTGATATTCTCCCAAGGAATAGATTCTTCAACACCATTCCACTTATTGGTGATCAAACCTTTGTCTGCATGAATTCCCCTATAATCTTCCCATAAGACATATAAAGAGGTGCCATATGCAATAAGTGTAACTACTATTATTAGATTAGGTATCCATTTCCGACGTATATCGGAACTAAATAGGCGTATAGAAACAAATAATAGTAGAAGCAACATGCAACCAAGAGAAATACCTCCACCATTTACTGAGGAAGTCGACTCAAAAAGAATGAAGTGATCGTTAAAAGTCGTTGATTTTAATTGTTCGTAATGTGTATAGCTAAAAAATAGAAGAGGAATGAGCAATGCAACAAATGCATATGCGGCAGACCACAAAATTACTTTCTCTTTAAAAATTTTAAAAGTGCAGCGTAATAAATGACCTGTTAAATAGAGTGGAAAGCTGATTAATATAATGACTAATATGTACGTTAAGATATTCTCCGGCAAATTTTGCAAATTAGTATAAGCAATAATAATACTTAATCCTATAAGAAATATTCCTGTAAAGTTTTTCATAATCTCACCTCAACTTCTCTACGAAAAGAAGTTAAAATAGTTTCAATTTATGTAATGAAAAAGCCAGCCACGATATTATTTCATATCTGGCTAGCTTAAGAAGTGTTATAGGTATCCTTTTAATCCTGATTTTTCAGCTGCTTTAATTTCTTTCTCCAATCCTTCTATACTTTCCGCGCGTTGTTCATTTTTCTTTTTAATTGCAGCAACGTCTTTTTCAGGAGCATATTCCATCGCTATTTCGGCTGCTTCCATATGTCTGATTGTTTTCTTTAGTCTTTCTTCACTATTCGAACGATCATTAGGGCCACGTCTGGTTTCAGGCATAACTTTTCCTCCTTATAATTTGAAGCTTTCCATAGATAGTGTTTCCTAATTCACTAAGAATATTAGTCGTCATGCAACCGTCATGTTAATGCACAAATGAATAAATATAGGATGAAGTTGCCATAGTAATCCTAACAATAGAGGAGGGCTTTAATATGGATCACACACAAATGAGTTGGAAAGAAGATAATGTTCTTGCGCGATTACACAATTCTGTGGATAATGTCACGCTCGCTGTTGGTCAAGCTTTAACAAATCCTACAGAACAGTCCATCCAAAATGCAGAGGATATGATTGAGCGTGCCAATCGTTCAGTTGAAATGGCATTAGAAAGTAGAGGGGATATGGAGCCTATAAGTACACTTCAGGAACAATTGCATCAAAACAAAGAGAGATTAAATACGTTACAGTAGTTAGTATTGATATTTTTTACGAAAAACCTACCGCCATATTTTGAGGCAGTAGGTTTTTATGCTTGAGCCCCCATAGCGTGTATGATACTTATATTCAATAATTATTGTATGGTAGTTGCGTAGTTATTCATCAGATCAATGTTAATATAATAGAAGAGATTTATTTGCAAAATATTCAAATATTATTATGGAGGAGATATTGAAATGGCAAACAAGTATCCGAAAAAATTAAATGAAAGAATTTATTTAATTGATGGATTTGATATGGGGGAGTCAGAACGCACTGGAACGTATGTCATCGATGAAAGCGAACTTACTATAATAGAAACTGGACCAAGCCCGTCGGTAAAGCATGTGAAAAGTGGATTAGAATCATTAGGTTTTTCATTAGACCAAGTTAAATACATAATTGTTACTCATATACATTTGGATCATGCAGGAGGAGCGGGACTTCTCTTAAAGGATTGCCCAAATGCCAAGATCGTTGTTCACCCTAAAGGAGTAAGGCATCTGGCGGAACCAGAAAGGCTGATAGCTGGTGCAAAGGCTGTTTATGGGAATAAGTTTGAGGAATTATTCGATCCTATCATTCCGATTCCCAATGAGCGAATGGTTATAAAAAATGATGAGGAAATATTAAAGATAGGGGCAGCTTGTATATTAAAGTTTTTTGATACTCCTGGTCATGCTAATCATCATTTTAGTATTTACGATCCGATTAGTAATGGAATGTTTACGGGAGATACGGTTGGTGTTCGTTATGAACAACTCATATCAGATGGTGTTACTTTCTTTTTACCATCAACCTCACCAAACCAATTCAATCCTGCTGCTATGCAAAGGGCAATAGAGCTTTTCGTTCAAATGAATCTTCAATATATTTATTATGGACATTTTGGAGTAACAAACTCTCCCAAAGAAGCACTTTCTCAAGTTTCGATGTGGTTAAATATTTTTATGACAGAAGCAGAAGCTGTGTACGCGGAAGCAAAGGGATATGATGAGCTAGCAAATAGACTCAATAGGTTAGTGAAAGAACACCTGAAAAATCAAGGCATTTCAGAAAAACATAATGTATTTAGACTAATTAAATTGGATTTAGAAGTAAGTGCAATGGGAATGATAGATTATTTAACAAAAAAAGAAAAGGGATGAGCAGTTCTTGAGATAGGGGTTAATTTGTAATTACTGAGTAATCCCTATAAACTTATAGGTATATTTGTAAAGAAGAAGGGGAAATTTGGTGGAGTTCTTTTTAATCATCTTATTATTATTGCTCATTATCGGATTATCTAACTTTATTAATCATTTTTTACCATATATACCAGTACCATTAATTCAAATAGTACTTGGAGTTTCGCTTGCCGCTTTACCTTTAGGAATACATGTTGAGTTAGAACCAGAGCTGTTTTTTATTCTATTTATAGCTCCATTGTTGTTTTATGACGGAAAAAATGTTTCTAGACATGAGTTATGGAAGCTACGTAAACCGATTTTAATGCTAGCACTTGGGCTCGTGTTCTTAACCGTGTTAGTAATAGGATATTTAATACATTGGCTTATACCATCAATTCCATTATCTGCTGCATTTGCGCTAGCAGCTATTTTATCCCCAACAGATGTTGTGGCAGTTGGTGCCATTTCTAGTCGTGTGAAAATACCTAAAACAATTACCCATATTCTAGAAGGCGAAGGTCTCATGAATGACGCATCTGGATTAGTTGCGTTTAAATTTGCTGTTGCAGCTACTGTAACAGGAGTTTTCTCACTGGCGGAGGCAAGTGTGAGTTTTGTACTAATAGCTTTAGGCGGGTTTCTGGGAGGTGCGTTACTGGCTTATTTGATCATTCGCTTGAAAGTTTTTATACGCAGATTAGGTATGGAAGATGTTACTATACATATGCTTATTCAACTACTAACACCTTTCATTATATTTTATATTATTGAACACTTTCATCTATCTGGAATTCTTTCGGTTGTAGCAGCTGGTATTGTACATGCCATTTTCAAAGACCGTGAACAGTCACCAGCCATACAATTACAACTAGTGTCAAAAAGTACTTGGACGATTGTTATATTTATTTTGAATGGACTAGTTTTTGTTTTACTTGGATTACAAATTCCAAATGTTTCAGAAGAAATATTTGAAAGTCCATTATTTAATAATTACCAAGTAATTATGTATATTTTTATCATCACTGCAGCCTTGCTGATACTTCGTTGGATTTGGATTTATGTAGCTTGGTGGGTTGGTTGGTTTATGAAAGAGAAAAATTTAACTAAGCCTTCTATTCGATATGTTGCTATTACAACCATTGCGGGAGTACGAGGCGCGGTTACGCTAGCGGGAGCCTTTACAATTCCATACTTTTTAGTGAATGGGGATGTTTTTCCGCAGCGTGCATTAATAATTTTTATAGCAGCGGGAGTAATTCTATTGACACTTGTTCTGGCAAGTATTGTTCTTCCTTTACTGGCAAAATCGGAAAAAGGAAATACGGAGGAAGCAAAAGAAGAAATGGAAAGATTGGCTATTCTTCGAACGGCAGAGAGGGCAATAAATACTTTGCGTGATTTAACAACGGAAGAAAATCGCGGAGCGGCAGTCTCGATTATTGCTAATTACAATCAAATAAGAAACCAGCTATTATTTGTAAGTGAGGATGAAGCAAACCGTATAAAAGTGTTAGAAACATCAACTCGTATGAAAGTTTTGGAAGTTGAGAGTGACTATATAGAAAAATTAAAAACAAATAGTAAAATTGACCGGGAATCACTTTACTTAATCGAAGAGCATATTCATCGAATGCGTGTGGCTGTAACCAGTCGCTTACTATATAGAGTGTTACTTGTTTGGACAGTTATTAAAAGAGGTTATTATAATATTTTGAAGCTATTCATGCATAAAAAAAGGGATACGATCAAAGTTCGTTTAGCAAAAGGCAATAAAGTAGTGAGTTTTAAAGTAGAAATGGCAAAAGCCGCTATTAAGTATCTGAGGGACACAATGACCTCTGAAAACGAGGTAGTTAATGTTCAACTTATTGGAGAGTACAATGATATGATTGTTAAATTTAAACTTGCCAATAAATTAACCGATTCTGGTCATTATATAAGTGTACAAAGAGAGCTACGTGATCAGGCTTTTCAGGCAGAACGTGATGAAATTCAATACTTGTATCAAAATGGTGAAATATCTATGGAAATAACTAGGAAAATGCGAAGACACATCAATATTCGAGAAGCGTATTGGATGGAGGAAACCAGTATCCATTCGCATTAGGAACAACAGAGCAAGCGCCTTTGCAAGCCCCGACATTCTGAAACGACTCGAGGGGCTAGGCGCTGGAGTCTAGACAGACACTAAGTAAAAAGTATACCCTTTCCTGTCTTTTGACAAAACGTATCGATTTACAATCGGTGCGTTTTTTTTATTTCCTTAATGCCTTTTTTCAAATTTACAAAATTTAATCATTATCTTTTCTGTGTAATCCTTTGAAGGAAGGTGATACTACGAAGAGTTAGACAAAGGAGGAAGATAGAATGACGATAAATAAAGAAATTCAAGCGCTGAATGCATACTCAAGTATGGATCGAAGTGTTTTGAGTATTTATTTGAATACAAATCCTGGAGATCCTGAGCAACTAAATGGTGCTTGGGGGATTCACTTGAAAAGTGGCTTGAAGCGTATCGGAGAATATATAGAAGCTTCAGGTGATGAGAAGGAATTAAAAGCATTTAATCATGTAAAGGAAAAAGTTAAAAATGAAATGGAAAAAAACTCATTGGAGTTACGTAAGGGTGCTGTCATTTTTGCTAGTGCAAATGATGATTTATGGTCTGTTCATTATGTGCAGGTTCCTGTAAAAACAAATTTCTATTGGGAAAATCATCCTGTCACAGAACAACTGGAGTATATGTATAAAGCATATCCAGAAGCAGGTATAATCATGCCTAGCTTTGGGGAAGTTCGTATTTTAGACACTGCATTAGGCTTTGTACGAGACGATGTAACGTTCAAATATGACCCAGTTTCTGAAACGTGGAATGAAAAGGTCAAATTAGATAGTCGGGGAAGACGAGCAACTGCTGATAGCAAAACTGCTGTATTAGACACGAAATACAGATCCAATGCGAGTACCTTTTACAAAGGTATGAGAACAACCATTGAACAGTTAAAGAAAAAACGAGGTTGGCGAGAGTTTCATGTTGCAGGAGAGGCAGAAATGGCGAATGCATTTACAGAGACACTAAGGGATTCCCCAGCAAGCTGTATTTATAAAAATTTAAACAACAGTAAAGCGAACGAAGTGATTCACCAAATCCTAGAAAAGTAAATTCAGACATTCTTGAAAAATATTAACAAAATTTACGGTTTCATTTGGTGGTATAAATGATGAAAAAATACACAATATAAGCTTACAAGGAGGTGAACAACATGCCAAACAACAATCAACTTGTAGTACCAGGCGTTAAACAAGCTCTTGACCAAATGAAATATGAAATCGCTCAAGAATTCGGTGTTCAACTTGGAGGAGAAGCTTCAGCGCGTGCTAACGGTTCCGTTGGCGGAGAAATTACTAAGCGTTTAGTAGCTCAAGCCCAATCACAAATGAATGGAAATCAATTTAGCTAATAATTGTTAGGTCGGTGGGAAATTCCACCGGCTTTTTTCTTTATTATAGAAAAAAGCTGAAGAGATTTCCTCAGCTTTAAACTCATTCAGCCAAATTCCTCCGCTAAGGAAAAGGTGGAGTCTCACCGTTTAATCCTAGTTCATCATTATTCTTTGACTAATTAACTAACGCTTTGAATCGTTAAGCACCGGCGAGCAATTTCGGATTCTAATAGTTCTAGAAATTCTGGACTTAGTTTTAGTTTTTTTGCTGTTAAATAAGCCTCGATTAGAAGATCGTCAGACATTTTACTCATAAATCCTAGCACCTCCGTTTTCATTAATCAATATGGAAAAATATATATATATATGCTTCTGTGTAAGCTGGTGTAACAAAATTTAAAAACTTTAAGGCCGGCAATGATTAAGGCTAATTAAGTAAAAAAATAAGTAATCTTTCTAAGACTAATTTAACAAATATCGCACTTAAGAACAACTGTTCTATTATCCACAGGTGAAAGTGGATAATATGTGAATAAGTTGTTAATAGGAAGATAAAACTTATATATATCAGTGTGAATTATGTGTATAAAGTTATCCACAATTATTGAAAAGTCGAATAATGTCGAAAAATTTCAATGAAAATCATTCAGAATAAGGTTCTAAAAACATTTTTCTATGAAAAAAAAAGAATTATTTTAGGTTTTGTCAAAATTAATCCCTGTTTTTAATATTTTTTAGATATAGCAGAAGGGAAAATGTTAATATATAAATATTTATCCACAATATTCAGTGGATAAAATGTGGATTACTATTATTTTGTCTAACTTATTATAGATATAACTTGATTTGAATTGTGTATAACTTTATCCACAAACATCAACTTATGTATTTGTCGAATATTGAGTGTAATTGGACATCCAATACCAACATATTATGGTGTAAATCGTTAAAAGGAAGTGAATAGGATTACCAACAAAAAGTGTAAAAAATGCAACAAACTAAATGGGAAAGGAACTTGTACATGTAAATAATAAGTCATGACCCTCACAAAAATAGTGAGGGTATGACTTATTTTTGATAATGAAAATGCTATTCACGATCCTTATCCATGACTTCTTATTCGGTATCTTCTACGTCTTCTTTTTCCCCGTCAGTATCTTCCACATTTTCATCGTTTTCAATATTTACATCCACATCTTCTTCTACGGGATTATCGTTTAGATCATCATCATCGTTATTATCTCCACAAGCTGCCAACAACCCTACTGATAGAAACGCTGCTGTACCGATTTTCCACAACTTGTGTCCTGTAATTGAATTTGTAGCCATAATATTTACCTCCTCCGGTCAAACGTTTACTCTCCGTCTTTATCTTCCTCTTCAAGCTCTTGCTCAATATCTTCTTCGATATTATCATCTACATCTGATTCGTTTTCTCCATCACCACACCCTGCTAATAAGCCTGCAGATAAGAATGCTGCTGCGCCTATCTTCCACCATTTTTGTCCTGCGATAGAATTATTAATCATGTTAAATTCCTCCATTTTATTATTATTTATTGTTTATTAGTAAGTACTTACCCTAGAAGTCTTCTGTTATAAACATTTTTTAGAAGATGACATATGCTCGTTATGTTATTAATATGTTTGTAACAAAAGGAAGGCAGAACAAAGAATAACCCATAAAATTGCTCCTAAAGAACATAAACCTGGCAAAATGCCCTAAAAAAAACTACCTCTTCGAATTAGGAAGAGGTAGCTATATCTTAAAATTTACGAGTAGTTTCTTCTTTTAAATACAAATACGTTTTTTCTACATCCACACTAAAAATACGATCTTCTGTTATGGAAGGAACGACGCCTCGAATTTTTTGCCACTTGTTCTGCAGGGCAGGAGATATGAGGTTATTGCCTCTATATTCCACTCCTTGCACAGCGCAAATGGCTTCGATTGCGATGACTCTGCGGCTATTTTGAATGATTTGATAGGCATGTCTTGCCCCGATTGTTCCCATGCTCACATGATCTTCCTGATTTGCGGAAGACGGAATAGAGTCAACGGAGGCAGGGTGGGACAAGGTTTTATTTTCAGAAACAAGGCTTGCTGCTGCATATTGTAAAATCATAGCTCCAGATTGTAATCCGGGCTCTGGGCTTAAAAAAGGTGGTAATCCTTCATTTAGATGTGGATTCACTAAACGTTCAATTCGTCGCTCAGATACATTTGCAAGTTCAGCCATTGCAACCTTTAGGAAATCCATGGCAAATGCAATTGGTTGACCGTGAAAGTTTCCTCCCGAAATAATCACTTCTCCATCCTCTACGATTAACGGGTTATCCGTAGCTGCATTCATCTCAATTTCCAGTTTATCCTTTACATAAGCAAGGACCTGCCAGCTCGCTCCATGAATTTGAGGTATACATCTTATAGAGTAGGCATCCTGCACACGTTTTTCACCTTGTCTAGTTACAAGTTGACTGCCTTCAAGCCATTGAAGCATTCTTTTCGCAACTCCTACTTGCTCGGGATAACCTCGTGCTTCATGAATAGCTGGATGAAAAGCATCTGTAATACCGTATAGAGCTTCCATTGTCATGGCAGCAATCCATTCACTTTGATAGGCAAGTGTTTCGGATTCAAGCCAATTGACTACTCCTTGAGCAGTCATCGCTTGCGTTCCATTTATCAATGCCAGACCTTCTTTAGCTTCTAATACAATTGGTGTTAAATGATGTTTTTCCCAAACTAGAAGAGATGGAACTTGATTGTCCCCGTCCCAGACGAACCCTTCACCTATTAAAACTAAAGCAAGATGGGAGAGGGGAGCTAAGTCACCAGAGGCTCCAAGAGATCCCTGCTGAGGAATTACAGGGTGAATACGATGGTTCACCATGTATGACAGCCGCTCTAACACTTCTAAACGAATACCAGAAAATCCTTTAAGTAATGCATTTAAACGAAGAACGACCATTGCACGTGATACAACTTCCTCGAATGGTTCTCCAATACCACATGCATGGGAACGAATAAGATGTAGCTGAAGGGCGTGGACATCAGACTCGTTTATGCTCACATCACTGAATTTTCCAAAGCCAGTATTTATGCCATAGACGGTTTGACCAGCTTCCACAATCCTTTCAACGACTTTTCGACTCTTCACAACATTTTCTTTTGCACAATCATCTATAATAATTTGTTCATGCTGATATAAAATAGCTCGCATATGCTCTAGTGTAAGGTCATTTCCTTTTAAATTAATCAATACTAATCACATTCTTTCTACGATGAATTTATTGAATGCCAGTAAGCTAAAAAGGTACAGATCCCTGCTGCTGTTTTCCAAAGGCATTCTAGCTGGACTAATTTCGTTGTAAACCGACGACCTGTACTCCTTTTTTCCACACACTATTCACATGATTTACTCCAAACAAATACTGTAATTGCTGGTAATTTGGAACGTTCCAGAGCACAATATCTGCTTGTTTACCTATTTCTAAAGAGCCGACTTTATCCTCCATTTGAATAGCACAGGCTGCATTGAATGTTGCCGCACATAAGCTCTCTGCAGGAGTAAGTCTCATCGAAATACAGGCTAAGTTCATCACAAGCGGCATGGATGTTGTCGGAGAGGAACCGGGATTGCAATCAGTTGAAATCGCAACTGGCACACCAGCATCAATCATAGCGCGACCCCTCGCGGAAGTTTCTCGTAAATACAAAGCTGTTGCGGGTAGTAAACATGCGATAACACCTTGTTTGGCCATTGCAGCAATACCGCTATCTGATGCTTTCAATAAATGCTCTGCAGAAATAGCTCCCACTTCCGCCGCAAGTTCGGCTCCTCCATAAGGTTCAATTTCATCTGCATGAATTTTAGGTGCCAATCCAAGAGCCTTCCCAGCCTCTAAAATTCGCTTCGATTGCTCAGGGGTAAAGACGCCTACTTCACAGAAGACATCATTAAACTTAGCGAGCTTTTCACCAGCTACTTTGGGCAGCATATCATTCACTATCAAATCAACGTATTCATCTTCTTTTTCTTTAAATTCAGCGGGAACAGCATGTGCCCCCATAAAAGTTGGAACAATATCTACTGGATGCTCTGTCTGCAATCGCTGCATAACTCGAAGTTGTTTTATCTCCGTTTCAACATTTAAACCATATCCACTTTTTCCTTCTATAGTAGTTACTCCATGAGCTAAGAAGGAGTCTAGCCTGACTTTAGTCTGGGCAAAAATTTCTTCTTCAGTTGCTTCTCGTGTCATGCGGCTAGTAGCATGGATACCTCCACCTGCGTTCATAATATCCATATAGGTTGCACCTTCTAGACGCATTTCAAATTCACGCTCACGACTTCCTCCATATGCGACATGCGTATGCGGATCAACAAGCCCAGGTGTCACGAGTTTTCCGAATGCATCAATGATTTCGGCTTCATCTATACGAGTTGCATATTTTCTTTGAAGCTCCTCTGTTGTACCAATAGCTTGAATTACTTCATTTTCCAACCAAATACTTCCATCTTCTATAATAGTGAGTTCACTCATGGCCTCTTTCGTTCGTGGACCTTTATGTTTACTGGCCAGAGTAACTAATTGAGATGCATGTTTAATCCAAACTGCTTTACTCATATGTTTTAGTCCTCCTTTTCCATCATTGGAATGTTGACGCCTTTAGCACGAGCTGTTTTTTCTGCAAGCTCATAACCAGCGTCAAAATGACGAACAATTCCCATACCTGGATCTGAAGTGAGCACTCGTTCTAATCTTACTTCCGCTTCTCTTGTTCCATCAGCCACTATGACCATACCAGCATGAATGGAATATCCCATTCCGACCCCACCTCCATGGTGGACGGAAACCCATGTTGCACCACCTACAGCGTTTATCATGGCATTTAATATTGGCCAGTCTGCCACTGCGTCTGAACCATCTTTCATAGCTTCTGTTTCACGATTGGGGGAGGCGACTGATCCCGAATCTAAATGGTCCCGGCCAATTACAATTGGTGCACTTAATTCCCCCGAAGCAACCATATCATTTATAATTTTCCCAAAGCGTGCTCTTTCGCCATAACCTAACCAGCATATTCGGGAAGGAAGGCCCTGGAATTGGATTTTTTCACGAGCCATTTTAATCCAGTTGCACAGATGAGTGTTATAACTAAACTCACGTAAGATTACTTCATCTGTTTTATATATGTCTTCAGGATCTCCGGACAATGCAACCCATCTGAAGGGACCTTTGCCTTCGCAAAACTGTGGTCGGATATAAGCTGGGACAAATCCTGGGAAGTCAAACGCACGATCGAGCCCTTCATCCTTGGCCACCTGGCGTATATTATTGCCATAATCGAATGTTATGGAACCTTTATCCATTAACTCGACCATAGCACGCACATGCACGGTCATAGAGGTCTTAGAGCGCTTTATATATTCGCTAGGATTTTCTTGGCGTAAGAGTAGTGCTTCCTCTAGGGACGTTTGGGAAGGGATATAGCCGTTTAATGGATCATGCGCTGAAGTTTGATCGGTCAATACATCTGGTGTAAAACCACGAGCAATCATTTCAGGTAAAATATCCGCAGCATTTCCAACAAGCCCTATGGATAGAGGTTTCCCAGCTAGCTTTGCTTCTTCTGCTAGTTGAATTGCCTCGTCTAATGTATGCGCTTTCAAATCTGTGTAGCGTGTTTCGATGCGTCTATCTATTCTCGTTTCATCTACTTCTATAGCAATACATACTCCACCATTCATCGTAACTGCTAATGGCTGAGCTGCCCCCATACCACCTAACCCCGCGGTAAGTGTAATCGTATTCTTTAACGTTCCATTGAAATGCTGTTTAGCAAGTTCAGCAAATGTTTCATAAGTGCCTTGTACAATCCCTTGAGAACCAATATAAATCCAACTACCAGCAGTCATCTGTCCGTACATCATTAAACCCTTTTTATCGAGTTCATGAAAATGCTCCCATGTAGCAAACGCTGGCACTAAGTTCGAGTTAGCTATTAATACACGGGGTGCATCGATGTGAGATTTAAATACAGCTACTGGTTTTCCAGATTGGACAAGCAATGTTTCATCGTTTTCAAGTTCCTTTAAGGAGCGAACTATTGCGTCAAAAGCTTCCCAGTTCCGAGCTGCCTTTCCGATACCGCCGTAAACAACTAAGTCATCAGGATGCTCTGCTACCTCCGCATCTAAATTGTTCATAAGCATGCGAAGTGCTGCTTCTTGTAGCCAGCCTTTCGTATTCAACTTGGTTCCTCTATAACGAATAACCTTATCGTTTGCTTTTCCCATTCAAATACCTCCTCAATTTCTACCTCTATTCTATCTAAATTTTTTAATTATTTAAGGATTTTTGTGAAAAAAGTAAAAATTTCTCATCTGCTAACGGGGTACTTTATTAGCATGGTAGTGTACTGTAAAAGTGAAATGAAACTCTTTCCATTACTATTCGTCTGATTATTCAGATATATATATATAAGGGGGCAATTATTTTGAAAAAAGCGTGGTTATTCTTAGTCACTATAAGCCTATCCGTGTTATTAGCAGCCTGTAGTGGAGATGACGAGTCAGCCAAGATGAGCACTGCAGAAAGTGCATCTGATTCAGCGGAATTTGCAACTGAGGAACAAAAAAGTGAAGAAGCAGAAGTGGAACAGGGGAGTGCAACAGAGGATAGAGAGGCTCCTAACATTCGAATGATCATTCATCAGGCTAGAATTAGTACGAATGTAAAGGATTTAGAAAAGGCGCAGCATAATATGGAACAAAAGGTGAAGAATTATGATGGCTATATTGTAGAGTCCAATGTGTATTTGGAATCTGATGAAACAAGTACTGGGAAAATGGTTGTGCGAATTCCAGAAGAACATTTTGAAACATTTTTGTCGGAAGCAGAGGCAGAAGCATCCAAAGTTTTAGAAAAAAATGTAACTGGACAGGATGTAACCGAGCAGTATGTAGACCTAAGCTCTCGAGTAAAATCGAAACGTGCAGTGGAGGAACGATTACTAGCATTTATGAAAGATGCTGAAAAAACAGAGGACCTACTGAAAATTTCCACTGATTTGGCAAAGATCCAAGAAGAAATTGAGGTGTTAGTAGGGAAAATAAATTATTTAGAAAACCAAACGTCCTTTTCCACAATCGAATTAACGATGTATGAAAACCGTGTCATTATTCCAGAAATAGAAAACAAAGACTTGAATACATGGGAAAAAACGAAAAAGCAATTTATAACAAGTACAAATTCACTTTTATCGATAGGCTCAGGAATTATAGTGTTTATAATTGGTAATTTACCAGTGCTTGCATTTTTAGCAATTATTGCAGGTGTGGTAGTTTTGGTAATTAAAAGAAGGAAAATAAAAGAATAGCAATCTAAAATCAAGTATTTATTGAGAATATATCCTATAACAACGAATAAAGCATCTCTTGATCTGACAAGAGATGCTTTATTGTTGTAGAGAATTTGGTATCATAATTTCTAAAACTTCATACTATGTATAAACTACTCCCATGAATGGAGGGAAACATGGACATTTTAAACAAAGTAAGAAATTATCGAGAAGAAGAGAACCAGCTCAAGTGGGAAGGTACGTTTGAAGAATTTTTAGCGATTGTGAAGGAACGTCCAGAGGTTGCCCAAACGGCACATGCACGGGTTTATAGCATGATAAAAAATGCAGGACTTACTGAACAAGAAAACAAAAAACAATTTACTTTTTTTCAAAACGAGATTTTTGGATTAGAGGAATCACTAGAGCGATTAGTAGAAGAATATTTCCATCCTGCAGCCAGAAGATTAGATGTACGTAAACGAATTTTGTTATTAATGGGACCAGTAAGTGGAGGAAAGTCGACTATTGTAACACTTCTTAAACGAGGGTTTGAACAATATTCTCGTACAGACGAAGGCGCAGTATACGCTATAAAAGGCTGTCCAATGCATGAGGATCCTCTGCATTTAATCCCTCAGCATTTACGAGAAGACTTCTTTGATGAATATGGAATTCGCATTGAAGGTAGTTTGTCCCCCTTAAACTCGATGAGGCTTGAAAAGGAATATGGTGGGCGCGTAGAAGATGTCATAGTGGAGCGGATTTTCTTCTCTGAAGATAAACGTGTGGGAATTGGTACCTTTACACCATCCGACCCTAAATCTCAAGATATCGCGGATTTAACAGGCTCTATAGACTTTTCAACAATAGCGGAATATGGTTCAGAATCAGATCCTCGTGCATATCGCTTTGATGGGGAGCTCAATAAAGCGAATAGAGGTATGATGGAGTTCCAAGAAATGCTTAAACTAGATGAAAAATTTCTTTGGCATTTATTATCACTAACTCAGGAAGGTAATTTTAAGGCAGGACGCTTTGCATTAATCAGTGCAGATGAATTGATCGTAGCCCATACCAATGAAACTGAATACCGATCATTTATAGCCAATAAAAAGAATGAAGCGTTACATTCCCGTATTATTGTCATGCCAATACCTTATAATCTAAAGGTCAGCCAGGAAGAACGGATATATGAAAAGATGATTAAAGAAAGTGATATGACACATGTTCATATTGCTCCACATGCACTAAGGGCTGCTGCAATTTTTTCCGTATTAACGAGGCTCGAGATTCCGAAAAAAACAGGAATAGATCTCGTCAAAAAAATGCGCCTTTATGATGGAGAAAACGTGGAAGGCTTTAACGACATCGATGTGGAGGAATTGAAGAAGGAATCTCAAAATGAAGGAATGAATGGAATTGATCCACGTTACGTGATCAACCGTATTTCCTCTGCGATTATCCGTAAAGAAGTTCCATCGATTAATGCCCTAGATGTGCTACGTTCTTTAAAGGAGGGGCTGGATCAGCACGCATCCATTTCTGATGAAGACAAAGAAAAATACATGAATTATATAGCAATTGCTCGCAAAGAATACGATGAAATAGCGAAGAAAGAAGTACAAAAAGCATTTGTCTACTCATATGAAGAGTCAGCAATTACACTAATGAACAACTATTTAGATAACGTCGAGGCTTTTTGCAATAAAAACAAAATGAGAGACCCACTAACTGGGGAAGAGATGAATCCAGATGAGAAGCTAATGCGCTCCATTGAGGAACAAATCGGCATTTCTGAAAATGCAAAAAAAGCATTTCGAGAAGAAATACTCATTCGATTATCGGCATATGCAAGAAAAGGAAAACGTTTTGAATATAATTCGCATGAGCGTCTACGTGAAGCCATCCAAAAGAAATTATTTGCTGATTTAAAGGATGTCGTGAAAATTACGACTTCAGCGAAGACACCAGATGAAGCTCATCTAAAGAAAGTAAATGAAGTAGTGGCAAGATTAATAGACGAACATGGATACAACTCTACATCAGCCAACGAACTATTGAAATATGTTGGCAGTTTACTAAATAGATAGACGTAAATAGACAAATAACATAGCTGAAATTTTAATAAAACCGGGCAAAAGACATGCCCGGTCCTTTAAGGTCAAAAACTGTTTCTATCGTTTTCGAAGGGCTTTCGAAAGACGTTGTGCTATATTATTACAGAGTGAATTTTTTGGGATGCTGGTTGGTTGTGACGGACGTCACAACCAACCAGCATCCCTTTTTTTCAGTAATCTTATGGCGTTCGCCTGTCCGTCTACCTCCTACAAATCTTAGAAACAGGACAGTGCATTTTTGGATAACTAGAGAAAAGTCCCTTTCCTATTGATAGAGTAATCTTTCAAAAAAAACACCCTTACAATTCCTGGCAAGAGTGCTCTATAAACGTTGCTATAAAAGTCTTTTTAAGTAAGCCGCCTTTGCCGTACATTCATAGGAAGTACTACACACTAATGGATTGTAGTGGAAGGTGGTGACTTCGGTGGGGTGAGCGATGAGATATCACAACGACGCGTTGAGCTGTGGTGATAGCTCATCGCTCACCCCACGGAGGCCAACAGGATGTTGGTCACGAAGGCATTGCCATACGACGTGGCGCACTTAGCCTTAGTTCTCCACCTGTTTCTGCATCGCTGCGCTAGCTTCGAAACATGAAAGTTCGTTGAAACGGAAATCAGCAGTATTAATGGATAGCTTCTATTCTTCAAAATTTTCTTTTGTAAAAGGCAATTCCATCACCGGTTTTCGGTATGTGAATGCCTTTTTCTTATCTATCATAATATTAACCTCTACATTTTTCATTTTCATCTGCAATAAGAATGACGAACAGGCATATGATAAAAAATAGGTAGGTGTTGAGAAAAATGGAGAATAAAGAAGAAGCAAAACAATTTGTCGTTTCGCAGGAAAACTGGTCTTTGCATCGAAAAGGTCACCAAGACCAACAGCGACATATGGAGAAAGTGAAGGAAGCGATTCAAAACAACTTGCCCGATTTGATCAGTGAAGAAAATATCATTATGTCTAATGGACGAGAAGTCATTAAAATCCCGATTCGCTCACTAGATGAATATAAAATAAGGTACAACTATGATTCATCAAAGCACGTTGGGCAAGGTGATGGGGATAGCCAAGTAGGAGATGTTATCGCAAAAGGTTCAGGAGATGAACAAGGAAAAGCAGGGCAAGGTAAACAGGCCGGTGATCAGGCAGGTCAAGACTATTATGAAGCTGAGATATCTATTGCAGAAATAGAACAGGAGCTTTTCAACCAAATGGAGTTGCCCAATTTAGAAGAAAAGGAACAGTCAGAAATTACAACGGAACATATTACATTCAACGATATACGGAAAAAAGGTCTAATGGGCAATATTGATAAAAAGCGAACTATCATGACTGCTATTAAACGAAATGCAATGAAGGGAAAGGCAGGAATAATGCCTATCCACCAAGATGACTTGCGTTTTAAAACATGGGATGAAGTAGTAAAACCAGAATCGAAGGCAGTTGTGTTAGCAATGATGGATACCAGTGGATCAATGGGGAACTTTGAAAAGTATTGTGCTAGAAGCTTTTTTTTCTGGATGGCAAGGTTTTTACGCTCTCAATATGAAACGGTAGAAATTGAATTTATCGCTCATCACACTGAAGCAAAAGTTGTAACAGAAGAAGAGTTTTTTTCAAAAGGGGAAAGTGGAGGTACGATTTGTTCCTCGGCATACATGAAAGCGCTAGAGCTTATTAAAGAAAAATATAATCCTACTCGTTATAATATTTATCCTGTGCATTTTTCTGATGGCGAGAATATGACTAGTGATAACGTCAAATGTATTCAACTTGTAAATGAATTAATGGATGTTTCGAGTATTTTTGGCTACGGCGAAGTAAATGCTCATAGCAGATATTCTACTTTAATGAACACTTATAAAAAAATTGAAAATCCAAAGTTTAGATATTATGTATTGAAAGAAAACCAAGACGTATATGAAGCACTGAAGAGTATTTTTCAAAAGGGAGCCAAGTAATGGAGAGAAAACTACAACATGCCATTGCGGAAATTACCGAAATCGCCACGGGATTCGGCCTCGACACGTATCCAATGAGGTATGAGATTTGCCCCGCAGATATCATTTATACATTCGGTGCGTACGGTATGCCCACACGTTTTGCTCATTGGAGTTTTGGAAAACAGTTCCATAAGATGAAAATGCAATATGATTTTGGACTCAGTCAAATTTATGAATTGGTGATTAATTCAGATCCTTGCTATGCGTTTTTATTGGACACAAATAGTCTCATCCAAAATAAGCTTATTATTGCGCATGTACTCGCTCATTGTGACTTTTTCAAACATAATGTTCGTTTCTCTAATACTCGCAGAGATATGGTGGAGAGTATGACGGCAACCGCTGAACGCATTGCGGCCTATGAGAGGTTGTATGGAAAAGATGAGGTGGAGAGTTTTTTAGATGCAGTATTAGCAATTCAAGAGCATATTGACCCGTCTATTATGAGACCCAAACTGCCCGTTTATGAGGATGAGGAAGAAGTTGAAGGGGTAAGAAGAACTGATTATGATGATTTGTGGAGATTGGATCATCGAGAAGAAAAAACAAAATTGATTCTTCCTTATCGAAAAAAGTTTCCTCCGAAACCAGAAAAGGACCTACTCCTATTCATAGAGGAATATAGCAGTGAGTTAGAAGAGTGGCAACGAGATATTTTAACAATGATGCGAGAGGAAATGCTCTACTTTTGGCCACAATTAGAGACCAAGATTATGAACGAAGGCTGGGCATCGTATTGGCACCAACGTATATTAAGGGAAATGGATTTAACGAGTGATGAAACAATTGAATTTGCCAAGTTAAATGCCAATGTAGTGCAGCCTTCTAAAACTGGCATCAATCCATATTATTTGGGTGTGAAAATTTTCGAAGATATAGAAAAGAGATATAATAATCCGACGAATGAAATGAAAGATTTAGGTATTGAAGCTAATTCGGGTAGAGAGAAAATGTTTGAAGTAAGAGAAATAGAATCAGACATATCTTTTATTCGAAATTACTTAACGAAGGACTTAGTGAAACAGGAAGATTTATATTTGTTTGAAAAGAAGAATGGTAACTATGAAATAACAGATAAGGACTATGAAAATGTCCGCGATCAGCTTGTGTCAATGCGAGTGAATGGAAGCTTCCCTTATATTGTAGTAGAAAATGGAGATTATATGAGACTTGGAGAGTTGTATTTACATCATGGTTATGAAGGAACGGAACTAGATCCTCATTATTTGGAAAATGTTCTACCATATATCCATCAATTATGGGGGAGAACAATCCACATGGAAACTGTCGTAGAAGGAAAAAAGGTTTTATATACATTTGACGGTAAAAAGGTTTCGAAAATGAATCTGTAAGATTAAAACGAGATTCTCCATATAGAGAATCTTGTTTTTTATGAGACAAGAAATTATATGATTTATGTACTTTGAAGCTAATGGATATAATGTTTTAGAGAATAAAACGATACCGGGCGTGTCTTGTACCCGGTTTTTCTTTATTTGCAATCGCTTTTGAATTAGAAATGGGATTATCCAATGTTAGTAGAAGAAAGTAGATTTTCTTTTGTACTAGTGAAAATATAGAAAAGAAGTAAATGTTTATTAAATAAAGAAGCGAATAGCGAACGAAATTGCATCTTCGGGCCCACACGATGTGGGTCAGGCAGTCGTTGCGAAATGTTTCTTTATTTTGCGACGAGCTTTGAGCAGGAGCACCAAGATGTCGCGTACTTAGACTGTCATCCCCTCTATGAATAGGAAAGTAGCTTTTCTCTAGTTATCCAAAAATGCATTTACCTGTTTCTAAGAGTTGTAGCAGGGCGACGGACAGGCAAACACCATAAGATTACCAATATCCCTAAAAATTCCCTCGGTAATCATATAGTAAAATGTCTGTCCAAAGCCCTTCGGAAACGATAGAAACAGGTTTTGACCTTAAAGGACCGGGCATCTTTTTTGTCTGGTTTTTCTTAGTTTATTTTAAGCTGTCGTTCAAAATGCTGTCCTCTAAAACAGAAAACTTATCTCCGTATACTTTTGTAATATGCTCTTCTCCCCATGAACAAAGGGCGCTGAGTATACTTTCAAGACTTGTACCATATTCGCTCAATTCATATTCTACTTTTGGCGGGACTTGGTTATAGACAATCCTATTAATAACACCATCTCCCTCTAACTCTCTAAGTTGCTGCGTTAACATTTTTTGGGTTATGTCAGGCATAAGCCGCTTTAATTCACTCGTTCGCTTTTTTCCATGGGTTAAATGGCATAATATGACGCATTTCCACTTGCCGCCAATGACCTCTAGTGTAGCTTCCACAGATATATTATATTTTTTTGGTTTCATACTATTTCTCCTTTAATAGGAACTAAAAAGTACCTATAGAACTTTATAGTGCCTATATTACTAAAAAGTGCGTACTTTTCTTTTAGATCTCTATGAATCATAATAACATTTGCCGGTAGATTTACAATATATTTTGGTCCAGCGGAATTTATTTATCCCGCATTCGAGAAAGGTTGAGAAATAATGACTTTAGATAAAAAGAGAAGTATGTTTGCATTACTAGCATTGGCAGTAAGTGCATTTGCAATAGGAACGACTGAATTTGTCAGTGTCGGGCTATTGCCACTAATATCTAAAGACTTGGATATATCTTTGACAACAGCGGGACTGACGGTTTCGTTATATGCGCTCGGTGTAACAGTAGGTGCACCAGTTTTAACATCACTTACTTCAAGGATGCCACGCAAATCCTTACTACTTTGGATAATGATTGTGTTCATTATTGGGAACGGAATAGCTGCTAGTGCAACAAGTGTAACAGTGCTTTTAATTGCACGGGTCATTTCTGCATTTTCACATGGTGTTTTTATGTCCATCGGTTCAACGATAGCTGCTGATTTAGTACCTGAAAACAAAAGAGCTAGCGCGATATCTATTATGTTTACAGGGTTAACAGTCGCAACCATTACAGGTGTTCCTTTTGGTACTTTCCTTGGACAACAGTTAGGTTGGCGTTTTGCCTTTGTAGCAATTGTCGTGATAGGCATCATTGGATTTATAGCAAACAGCATACTTATCCCATCAGATTTAAGAAAAGGCACACGGACTTCGCTACAGGATCAAGTAAAGCTTGTAACAAATAGTAGATTATTATTAGTCTTCGTAATTACCGCACTTGGTTATGGGGGAACATTTGTCGTGTTCACGTATTTATCTCCATTGCTTCAGTCAGTAACAGGATTTAAACAAGGGACAATCGCAATAATATTACTTGTTTATGGGATTGCAATTGCAATTGGGAACATGATTGGTGGAAAGCTTTCCAATAAAAACCCGATTGGCTCACTCTTTTATATGTTTATTATTCAAGCGATTGTACTGCTGCTATTAACATTTACAGCTCCTTTTAAAGTTGTAGGATTAATAACAATCATTTTAATGGGAGTCTTTGCATTTATGAACGTTCCAGGCCTGCAAGTATATGTCGTTATGTTAGCTGAGCGCTATGTTCCAAGTGCGGTTGACGTTGCTTCAGCTATGAATATAGCGGCTTTTAACGCTGGAATTGCGATTGGGTCTTATTTAGGAGGAATTGTCACTGATTCTATCGGCCTCATCCACACTGCTTGGATTGGATCGATAATGGTTATGCTTGCAGCAATATTAACCGGCATTAGTAGAAAATTGGAGAGAAAAGACCAACACAATAATTAACAGATGGAGGAACTAAAATGAAAAATTTACAATCTATAAAAACATTACACAATGGTGTAGAAATGCCATTATTAGGGCTTGGAGTATTTAGAGTAGAGGATGGACAAGAGTTAATAGATGCAGTGAAAACTGCTATTAAGCATGGATATCGTAGCATCGATACAGCAGCGATTTATGGAAATGAAGTAGGGGTAGGACAAGGAATCCAAAAAGGTATAGAAGAAGGAAATATTGCAAGGGAGAATCTTTTTATTACTTCAAAAGTATGGAATTCTGAATTAGGGTATGAGGAAACAATTGCAGCCTATGAAGAAAGCTTGGCTAAACTTGGACTAGAATATTTAGATTTATACTTGATTCATTGGCCGGTGGAAGGGAAGTATAAGGAAGCTTGGAAAGCTCTAGAAACACTGTACAAAGAGGGGCGTGTGAAAGCAATTGGTGTAAGTAATTTTCAAATCCATCACCTGGAGGAGTTAATGAAGGACGCTGATATCAATCCGATGATAAACCAAGTGGAATATCATCCGCGTTTGACACAAAAAGAATTACAAAAATTCTGTAGTGAGCATAATATACAATTAGAGGCATGGTCACCATTAATGGCAGGACAGTTACTCGAAAATGAAGAACTTCAAAAAATAGCATCTAAGTATGGAAAATCTGTGGCACAAATTATCGTACGCTGGGATATTCAAAACGATGTTATTACAATTCCAAAGTCTACAAAAGAACATCGCATTATAGAAAATGCAAGTGTGTTTGATTTTGAATTAACAAAAGAGGACATGAATCAAATTAATCTTTTAAATAAAAATCATCGTGTTGGACCAGATCCAGATAACTTTGATTTTTAATTTAATAATAAATCTAAGCGCATATAATAAAAACGAGATTCTACCATAATAGAATCTCGTTTTTTGTATATATAATTGTTTAGTTAAATATCTTGTGATTCTTCAGGTTGAACTTGCGATTTAGAGTCATTTACTTGCGATTCAGTACGTGGATCTTGCGATTCAAAGCCCCTAATTTGCGATTCACAACCAATTCAGCTCTTATCAATAACCACCGCCACCGTAACCACCATCAACAAAAGCAGCACCAACAATAATAAGCAAAATAAACAACACAACAATCAGTGTAAAACCAGAACCGTATCCATAAGATCCACCAACATTTTCATTTCCAGACATACTAATCATCCCTTTCCTAGTGATATTATTAGAGTATTAATAAATTTAAATAATATCAGGGCTTCAAGGTAAAAAATGTATTCAGCAATATAGTGTAATCCCAAAAGTACTACTGATATTGGATAAAATTGCTTTAAATATGTATTCCAATACACTAATAATCATTACTTGTTCTGCACTAAGAGTACTTAAATGTAAAAGAGGTTGGGACAGAACCCCAAAACAGCATTTTTCTCTGTGAGAAAAATGCTGTTTTTTTGCTGTGCACAAAATTGATTTCCATTCCAGGGACGCTTTCCACGGGCGTGGCCTGAGCCTGTAGGTTTTTATTAAAATTATCAGTTACCTAACAGTAATAGCTGTTAATTTCCCAATTAAGAACCTACAAAATCCCCACCATCTACATGAATCGTTTGGCCAGTCATATAACTGGAATCAGTGGAAGCTAAAAATACATAGGCCGGAGCATTTTCTGCTGGCTGTCCACGACGACCAATTGGTGTATCAGCTCCATGTTGTTTCACTTTTTCTTTATCAAATGTAGCAGGGATAAGTGGAGTCCAAATAGGTCCAGGCGCCACCGCATTTACCCTGATTCCTTTCTCGATTAAGTTCAATGCCAACGAACGAGTAAAGGATGTTATAGCCCCTTTAGTTGCAGAGTAATCGATTAGGCCAGGTGAACCGTTATAAGCTGTGATGGAAGAAGTATTGATGATTGTATCGCCTTTCTTCATATGAGGAAGTGCTGCTTGAGATAAATAAAACATAGAAAAAATATTTGTAGAGAAAGTTTCCTGTAATTGATCTGGGGTAATTGCTAGAAAATCATCCGTTGGAAATTGTTTTCCAGCATTATTAACTAACACATTCAGCTGTCCAAATTCCTGAATCACCTGCTCTACTGCTTGTTGACAATTTTCATCATCACTTAAATCAGTCTTGATTGTTAATGCTTTTCCGCCATATTTTTCTATTAATTTTGCTGTCTTATCCGCATCTTGTTGTTCATTTTCATCTAAGTATACAATCGCTACATTTGCACCTTCTTTAGCAAATGCGATAGAAACCGCACGTCCTATTCCACTATCCCCACCAGTAACTAAAGCAACCTTATCCGTTAGTTTACCGGATCCTTTATAATTTTGGTCATCGAATATAGGCTCTGGGGTCATTTCCTCTTCAATCCCAGGTTGGTGCTGCTGTGTTTGACCTGGAACTTCTTTGTCAATTTTTTCGTATTTATCTGCCATTATGAATTCCTCCTTTAACTTGGTTGTTACATTTATTCCCCTCTATCAATAAAACAAACGTATAACTAATGATTTGTCCGAATAGTTCATTACGTTTTTAAAAAATTGGAAGCGGGTATATATTAGGAGAATATACTTATGAAAAGAAAAGAGAGAGAATATGAAACCAATAATAGGAATCACAACAGAAGTTCTAGAGGATGGCTGTTATTTTATGCCACCAGTTTATGCAAATGCCATTATACAAGCAGGTGGAATTCCTATATTAATCCCTTTAGTACCAGAGGAAGACATAGATGAATTGAGTAAAAGGTTAGACGGACTTTTTGTTACAGGAGGGGAGGATATTGACCCGAGTTATTACAATGAAGTTCCTCATGTGCACTTAAAGCAAATTACACCCCAACTAGATGAAATGGAATATAAACTTATTCAAAAAATGCTGGATTTAGATAAACCTTATATTGGGGTATGTCGAGGTTTACATATGTTAAATATTGTACAGGGTGGATCACTTTATCAATCCATTCACTCGCAGCGAGAAGAACCGGTTATGCAACATTTACAAAAGGCAATTCGAACGCATAGATCGCATCCAGTAAAACTGAAAAAGGGTAATCGACTTTATGACATACTGCAGGAGGAAGAATTTAAAGTAAACTCGTTTCATCACCAAGCGGTCAATGAAGTTGGCAGAGGTTTGGAAATAATTGCAAAAGCAGCGGATGGAATTATTGAGTGTTTAGAAAGTAAGGACCATAGTTTCGTATTTGGCTTTCAATGGCACCCGGAAGAATTTGCTATTGATGGAGACGAACCTTCAAAACGTATTTTTAAAGCCTATATAGATGCAGCTTTAGAGCGCAAGAATAAATAATATCAATACTTTGCCTCCTGGAATGATAAAATTAATTGATAATTCGTAAATATGAGGAGGCAAAGAATATGACTGAAAGTATTTCTTTAGTGGGAGCGTTTAAACAAACGCAGTATCAAATAGCTGGAAATGGCAAAAGAAATATACAAGTTCTAAAAGAAGCATTTGAGCAGATAGATGGACAGCAAGAAAGTGATATATACGGAAATGGGAAGGTCATTGAGGAATTTCAAGAAAAGATGGCCGCCTATTTAGGGAAGGAGTCTGCCGTATTCTTTCCAAGTGGCACAATGGCTCAACAAATAGCCTTACGAATTTGGTGCGACGAAAAAGAGGTTAAGAAAGTCGCGTACCATCCACTAAGTCATCTAGAAATTCATGAAGAAGATGGTTTAAAGGAAATACATCATATCGATACAGTTTTACTGGGTGATGAAGCAGGCGTAATAGGATTAGAGGATGTCCTGAATTTAGATCAAAAAATAGCCTGTCTATTATTAGAGTTGCCTCAGCGAGAAATTGGTGGACAGCTCCCTGACTACAAAACTATTATAGAAATCTCCGAATATTGCAAAGCAAACGGGATTCGATTGCATTTAGACGGAGCAAGACTTTTTGAAATTCTTCCGCATTATCAGAAATCTGCAGCAGAAGTTTGTGGTCTTTTTGATAGTGTGTATATTTCGTTTTATAAAGGAATTGGAGGATTAGCCGGAGCTATTCTTGCAGGGGGCAAAGAGTTTACACAACAATCGAAAGTCTGGAAGCGTCGCCATGGTGGAGATTTAATAAGTCTGTATCCGTACATCATAAGCGCCAATTACTATTTTGATAAGAGAATATCAAAAATGGAGCAATACTACGAAAATGCAATAGAATTAGCAGCACTATTTAATTCATGTCCTTTCATCCAAACTAAACCAGCTGTTCCCGTATCTAACATGTTTCATGTGCATATAACTCAACCAAAAGCACAGTTAGAAGCGATACTTGAAGAAATTTACTACAAAACCGGTATAGGTTTAACTAGCTATCTTAAAGAAACTAACCAATCTAGCTTCAGTTTTGAGGTGAGTGTCGGAGATCAATACAATTCCATACCAAAAGATAAATTACAGGAAGTATTTCAATTACTTCAAGTTAAGCTTAAGTAACCAATGAATAAAACCTAATAATTTACACAAATTATTCTTCATGGAGGTGAAATTTCATGTCGAAGAAAAACAATAACAACAAGAGTAACTCATTAGATCGTGAAGAATTTGGTTTTGGATATGATGTAAGTCCGGACGATTTAGATGTATTTGTACAAAACAATGCCAGTCAGAAAAAGAAAAATAATGAAATCAAGGAAAAATCTAATTCTAATAATAAAGGAAAATAATACTGACAACATAACAATAATTAATATACCCGTTCACAAGACAATTATCGTTTTGGAATGGGTTTTTTTAGTGTGCTCAAAATTCAATACTAGACTAAAAATAAATTGTAGTTCTATTTCTTCCTTTTATTTCTTACAGTGTAACAACAGCTAGAAAAAAAGGGGGATATTCATTTGTTAATAGATGGTGTTTTTTCTGGGGGTGGACTAAAGGGATTTGCGCTTGTAGGCGCCTATCAAGTGTTAGAGGAGAAGGGATATCGATTCAAGCGTGTAGCAGGTACTAGTGCAGGAGCCATCCTAGCTAGCTTTATTGCGGCTGGTTTTACTAGTAAAGAAATAGAAGAGTTATTGAACGAACTAGATACATTAACCCTTTTAGATCCTCGAAAGACAATTCTACCACTCCCATTAATGAAATGGATAAACCTATATTGGAGGCTAGGATTATACCAAGGGAAGGCTCTCGAAAACTGGTTTTTAGAAAAGCTTGCCTTAAAGGGCGTATATACATTTTCAGACATCGAGCCAGGTTCGCTGAAATTAGTCGCTTCAGACCTTACAAACGGTAAAATGATGGTACTTCCTGATGACTTAGAAAGGTACGGAATATCCCCTGCTAGTTTTCCAATTGCCCGCGCTCTACGAATGAGCTGTGGAATTCCATTTTTCTTTGAACCTGTCAAATTAAAGGTTACCTCCTCTGATACGATTATTGTAGACGGTGGAGTGCTAAGTAATTTTCCTATGTGGATTTTTGACAATGGAAACAAAGAGAGACCGATAGTAGGCTTAAAGCTAAGTAGCAAATCGGAAGAGATGGAACCTCGCAAAATAAAAAACGGCTTAAGCTTATTTGAAGCTTTGTTTTCCACCATGAAAAATGCTCATGACGAAAGATATATTTCAAGGAAAATTGAAAAGAACATAATTTTTATACCTGTGGAGGATTATGGAGCAACTCAGTTTGATTTGAGCGATGAAATGAAGCAAGATCTGCTAGAAAAAGGTCGAAGTCGTGCCATTCAATTTTTGAAAACCTGGTAAGTAGAATGTTTAATATGACCAGACAAAGGAATAATAAGAAAGAGGATACACTAAAAGGAGAGGACTATTTATGGCAAAGACTGCAAAAGAAGAAGCACTAAAAATCTTAGATAAAAATATGGTTGGTACGATGGCAACGGTTCAGCACAATAAACCACATTCTCGATATATGACTTTCTTTAACGATAACTTTACGTTGTATACTGTAACTAGTAAGAAAACGCATAAGGCAGAAGAGTTAAAGCTTAATCCAAATACCCATATTTTATTAGGCTATGATGGACATGGATTTGGCGACAGTTTTTTGGAAATTGAAGGGACAGTCATTGAATCAGATGATGAGGGTATGAAAGAAAAGGTTTGGAACAAGGCACTAAAAGGATGGTTCGATGGCCCAGAGGATCCTGACCTCTTAATCTTAAAAGTTACTCCCACAAAAATACGGTTAATGAATACAAAAGGAGAAGAGCCTCAAGTTATAGAACTTTAAAGCTCCTTTTTCTATTTTGGGGAGACCTTTCTGAAGTTAAGTTAGGTCTCTTTTGTTGTTGATTTAAAAAAAGAGGTCGTTATAGGAGTCACGCCCACCAAAATTTGTTTAGCTTATTAAATTGTTAGAACTATCTTTGCTTAATCTCTCCACAATTCTTCTCTTTCGATAAAGCATCATTCCCGCTTCTGCTATATCGTTAATCGCGGAACGATTAATAAAAGCACCAAAAACTAGACCTGCAATAGGAACCATTTGAAATAGCTTTTTCCACCCAAACTGATCTCTGTAGGATAATACCACTTCACGCCAGCCTTGAATCTCCGATAAAACCTCCCGCTTTGTTTCTTCGTCTTGCTTATCAAACTTAGATAGTTGTGACAGTATCGCCTTTTTTCCGACAATATCTGATGAAATAAATTGAAGGGATTTAATAATAAATAATCGTTCCTTTTTATCATTCGGATCATAACCATAACAAATGGCAATATCCTGTAACGTTTTCAGCTGTAAGCCTAATAGGAAAGGGATATCAATAGATAAAGTAAAGATACCTCCAATACCTGTCCCAGCCCCCTGTAGGGTAGCTAAATTTTTTCTGTTTTTCGCTATTCCTTCCACGGCCTTGTCCATTGTTGAAATAGGCAATCCGTTGACGTCTTCCATATTTTCAATTCCCATATTTGGATAATAGGTTTTGATCTTCAATGTCGAACTTAGATAGCTGCCACCTGTTTGGACATACTGACCAAGCTCATCAATTAACGATCCCATTTTTGTTTGGATAAATTTTGGAGTCCATTTATCCATAAGTTTAAAAGGTAAACGACCAAGTTTTTCCCAAAACCATAGGTCACCCTGATCCTTCTCCCAAGCCTCTACTTTTATTAACTCAGACTGTAACCAATCTTGTGAATCTAACATCACTAAATCACCTCTTTTTACTAATACGTCCATCCATCAAAATAGTTTCATTACAAGATATTCTCATGTTTAAAATACATATTTTTCGAAAGGCGTGGCAAACTAAGGAAATCTTTATGTAGGAGAGTGGTTCTTGTGAAAATAGGGAAGTTAGTGCGTGCCACTTTAGGTGGATCATCCCAAAAGAAATCAACAAAAATAGAATACGAAGAACCAATGCAAGAACCAACGCAAGAACAAAAGGACCAAGTTACAGAAAGACTGGAAAATATTAAAAAACAGACATCTGAGATAGACGATATTATATTTAAAAAAATTGCTACAGATGAAGGTGTAGTTACTGTTATATATTCTAATTCATTAGTGGAAAAGATGACGATGCAAACGATGGTTTTCATTCCTCTCACAAACTATATCAATCAAATACACCAGGTTTCAGATTCTATTGAGGATAAGGATATACAAGGGATAACTACAAGGGTTATCTCTGGACATACCGTTTTGTTTTTTCACAATACCTTTCAATTACTTAGTATTGATACATACAGCGCACCAACCCGTTCTATCACAAATACAGAGGTAGAATCTACCGTAATAGGCCCGCAGGATGCTTTTACAGAATCGTTAGAAACGAATATCTCTTTAGTAAAGAGACGTATTAAAAGTCCGATGCTGAAAAATGAAACATTTACAATAGGAACTGAAACGGATACAAAAATTTCCGTAGTTTATATGGATGGCATTGTAAACAAAGATAACCTAGAAGTTTTGAAAGATAGAATTGATAAGTTAGATCACCCGGCCTATACAGATGTCACGATTCTCAAACAATTGATAGAGGATAATCCTCTATCTCCTTTTCCACAGTACTATTTAACGGTGCGTCCAGATACGGTAAGTGGCTATTTGCATGATGGAAGAATTGTCGTTTTTATGGAAAATAGTTCTGCTGTAATGATCTGTCCAGTCACTTTTATGGAAATGTTCATGTCTGTAGAGGATTATTATAATCGCTGGACAACGGCTTCCTTACTAAGAATGCTTCGATTTTTTGGGTTCTTTTTAACAATCACAATCACTCCATTGTACGTATCAGCTTTGACATTTCATCCAGAAATTCTCCCTTATGAGCTTCTACTAAACCTACAGGAATCTAGAGCTAAGGTACCGTTTCCACCCCTATTTGAAGTGTTATTTATCGAACTCATTATTGAAGTACTAAGGGAAGCAGGGTCTCGAATGCCGGCTAAAGTAGGGCAAACAATAGGTATCGTAGGGGGTATTGTAATTGGAACTGCAGCTGTTGAGGCGGGACTGATTAGTAATATCTTGGTTGTACTTGTTGCTACTTCAGCATTACTTTCCTTTTTACCACCTATCTTCTTAGTTAGTAATACTAGCAGGTTTGTACGATATATTTTCATTATTTCAGCCGGATTGTTTGGCTTGTTTGGGCAAATGATTGCTTTTACTTGGTTAATGGTCCATCTTTTAAGAATTGACTCCCTAGGAAAGCCTTATATGAGTCCTGTTATTCCTAGAAAGGCAACGGATTTATTGAATGGCATCATTAGATTTCCGACTAAGTATTTGACTAAGAAATCGGGGATTTCCAAATCGCCCAAGAAATAATATTTTAAACGGAGGAGGGAGAACTTGAGTCAAAAGAACTTAAAAGTCCTAGGAGTATACCACGTAATTTTTTTAGTGCAAAATACAATGGTTGGAACTGGGCTTCTCTCCGCTCCTCAAAGATTAAGTGTTCTAGGCTATAGTCAGGTGCTTATGCCAATCTATTTTGGAATCATAGCAACTATAACCTTATGGCCCATGGTATGGATTTGTTCTCAGTATAAAGGGGATAACTTGTTTCGTATCAATGAAATACTGTTAGGGAAGTGGATGGGGAAGGGGATTAATGTCTTAATAGTTCTCCATTTTACTTTGTTGATTGCTGCTGTAATTAGTAACTATATGAATCTGATACAAACTACTGCGTTACCTGAACAAACTACTACTGTAACCATTCTATTAGTGCTTCTACTTCTTACTTATATTGTTAACGGTGGTATTAAAACAATTGCACGTTTCTGCACGTTAACCTTTTTTTTAGCTATGCCGATGGTGTACTTTTTAAGGTGGGGCATTGAAAAAGGTGATCTAAGTCATATATTTCCTTTGTTTAATTTTACTTCAAAGGAGTTTTTCAAAGCTATGCAGCAAGGTTATTTATCAATTCTTGGATATGAATTAATTATGTTTTATTTTCCATATATAATTGATCAAAAAAAGGCATTTAAACATGCCATGATTGGGATATGGATTACAATTTCCTTAGTATTTATTACAACAGTGGTGAGTGTGATGTACTACTCAGAATGGCAGTTAGAGCATGTTGAATTTTCGGTACTGCACCTATTTAAAGCTGGTGAGTTCTCTTTTGTAGAACGAATCGATATCATGGGTATTACGTTTTGGGTTTCTTTAATACTAACGACGGCAGCGGTATACTTGTGGAGCGCAAGAAAGGGATTGGATTCCATTAGATCCAAAAAAAATAAATACCATGTATATTTTATTGCAGCGGCAACATTTGGGGTTATAATGCTTCCCATTAACCGTGAATTTCAACAGAAGCTTTTTGATGCAAGTATTTATATAGAATATATAGTAATCATATGGCCAATTTTTTTATGCCTAATACATTTAGTTCGAAAAAAGCAGGTGAGATCAAAATGAAGAAGAGTATCATACTACTCGTTTTAACGATATTGTTAACCGGTTGCTCCGATAAAGAGCTGAAAGTGCCTTTAGAGGATATTGGAATGGTTAGTACACTCTCATTTGACTATATTGATGAAGAAATGATGAAATTAACTGTTGCAATTCCACAATTTTCACCAGAGGCTAAAGAGAATACGCAACTCTTCTCGGTAACTACAGATATGATTTCTAAAGGGATTGTTGAGATCGAAATGCAATCGGACAAAAAAATTGTCTTAAATCAGCTAAGGGTAGTGCTTTTCAATGAGGAATTTGCAAAGCATGGAAGAATGAGGAAAGTGATACGACATTTATATCGGGATTCATCAGTTGGCAATAAGGTACTTATTGCTATTGTAAAGGAAAATGGTGAAGAAATGTTAAAAGCTGATTACCCAGACAAACCAAATGTCAATTTATATATTAATGATCTATTACAGCCTAGTATTAATACTGCTTTCAATCCAAATACGAATATTCATGACTTTATATATACCCAAACTAGTACAGTCCATGATTCTATTGTTCCGATAGTTGATAAAAAAGATGGGATAATTAAAATCGAAGAGGTTGCCTTATTTAAGGGGAAAGAAATGTTAGAAAGTATACCCCATAACGAAGCACTTATAATACAAGCACTCCAGGGGAGAAAAAACCTTGCACCGTTAGCTTTAGACCTAGGAGATGGAGAAGAAGATAAGCTTGTGTTGGATTTAATCAGTAATAAGGTAAAGATGAAAAGTAATAAAAGTATGGAAGCACCAAAGTTATCTATTACTTTAAAAATGGAAGGAACTCTTGTAGATTATGTAGGATATAGAGTTGGTGAACTAGAAAGTATGGAAAAATTATCCGAATTGGAAGAGGATATAGACAAGCATACCTCCAAGCAGGTCGAAGAATTTCTAGATAAGTTAAAAGAATTAGAAGTAGACCCCATTGGTTTAGCGGAAGAATTCCGGAAACATTATCATGGTAAATGGGATAAAGAGAAAACTAATGATATTATTAGCAAACTACAGGTAGACGTTCACGTAGAAACTTCTATTATTAGTACAGGTAATCTAAAGTAAATTCGTTACTTCAGTAATTATGACAACCAATCAAGTTCAATTTTGGCGTGAATAAAGAAGACATGATAGCGTTTACATTTTGTTGAATACTAAATGTAAACGCTTTAATATGATAGACAACAAGAAACTTAAATAAATTAAGTAAGGGAGGATGACGAAAATGAGTACAGAACAACAAGAACAATCGGCGTTCAAGGTTAAAGTACAACGTTTTGGTAGCTTTTTAAGTGGCATGATTATGCCGAATATCGGTGCGTTTATCGCATGGGGTCTCATTACAGCTTTATTTATACCAACTGGATGGTTCCCTCATGCAGAATTTGCGGAGCTAGTCGATCCGATGATCAATTATTTACTGCCAATTTTAATAGGTTTTACTGGAGGTCGTCTCGTTCACGGAATACGAGGTGGAGTAGTCGGTGCAACTGTAACAATGGGAGTAATTGTTGGAGCAGATATCCCAATGTTCCTTGGTGCGATGATAGTAGGTCCACTAGGTGGATGGGCTATCAAGCAATTTGATAAGCTAGTTGAAGGTAAAATTAGAGCTGGTTTTGAAATGCTCGTAAATAACTTTTCAGCAGGTATTATCGGTGGTGGTTTAACACTATTTGCATACAAACTAATAGGACCAGCAGTCAACGCATTGACGGATTTCCTTGCAGCTGGGGTTCAATTTATATTTGATGCAAATCTATTACCACTTGCAAGTATTTTCATAGAGCCAGCTAAAGTATTATTCTTAAATAATGCTATTAATCATGGGATATTAGGACCATTGGGAATTGAGCAGGCTGCAGACGCAGGTAAGTCCATGCTATTCTTATTAGAGTCAAACCCAGGTCCTGGTCTTGGTATTTTACTTGCATTCATGTTCTTTGGAAAAGGAGCGGCTAAACAAACTGCACCTGGAGCAGTCATTATTCATTTCCTAGGTGGGATTCATGAAATTTACTTCCCTTATATTTTGATGAAGCCATTTTTACTTGTAGCAGCCATTGCCGGTGGAGCATCTGGTATCTTCACACTTCAATTATTCAACGCTGGTTTAGTGGCAGCACCATCACCAGGAAGTATATTCTCAATATTAGCATTAACTCCGAAAGGAAGTCATTTAGGAGTTATATTAGCCGTAGTAGTTGCAACTGCAGTATCCTTCTTGATCGCTTCTATTATTCTTAAAACATCTAAAGATGTAGCGGAGGACGATTTACTAAAAGCAACAGAAAAAACTTCTTCACTTAAAGGGAAAGAAAGTAGAGCTTCTGAATTTATAAAACCAACGGCAACAGCTGGATCTATTCAAGAGACTTCCCTTGCAAATGTACAGCATGTTATATTCGCTTGTGACGCGGGGATGGGATCAAGTGCTATGGGAGCTTCTATTCTAAGAAACAAAATGAAAAAAGAGGGTCTTGATGTATCTGTAACAAATACAGCTATAAGCAATCTTCCAGCAGATGCAGAAGTAATTATTACTCATAAGGATTTAACGAGCCGTGCGAAGGATAAATCGCCAAATGCACATCATATTTCTGTAGAGAATTTCTTAAATAGCCCGAAATATGATGAGCTAATTGAGCAACTAAAAAAATAAAGACACATCCGAAACTCGGCCTATTTTATAGGCTGAGTTTTGCCAATGATTTTGGATTGTTAGAAATGAGGTGTTGATTATATTTATTTCGAGCAGAGAAAAGATGATTATTGAAGCATTAATAGTAGAGCAGGAAGAAATAACGATTAAAGAATTATCTAAAAAAATCGATGTGAGTTCACGAACTATCCAGCGAGATTTAAATAATGTCCAAAGTATTTTAGATTCCTATCAGCTCGAACTGATTAGAAAATCAGGAGTCGGTGTACAAATCATAGGGAACGAACAAAGAAAGCAAGAATTAGTTCATCAGCTTAAAAAGTTCACGCAGAGGGAATACACGTTGGAAGAAAGGTTAACATTAATCCTATGTATCTTGTATGAAGCTGCTGATCCGGTCAAGCTCTATTCCCTTTCCAAGGATCTAGGAGTCTCCATTTCAACCGTCAGTGCAGATTTGATGAAATTAGAGGAGCAACTACAGCCTGTCCAGCTTTCTATTTTGAAAAAAAGAGGGTATGGTGTAGAACTATCAGGGACGGAAAATGCAAAACGTAGAGCTATAAGCTATGCATTATCTAAAACCTTGAAGGAAGAAGGATTGTTCTCCTTAATAAAAGAAAAGATTCATCAAAAATCGAGCAATTATGAGGATCCAATTTCTGAAAGATTAATGCATCTTGTTGATAGAGAAAAGTTAGGAATGATTGAAGAAGCAATGAAGGATCTATATCCGGATTTCTCTTTGTCGATGACAGATAGTGCTTACGTTGGGTTAATCGTTCATCTTGCTTTGGCTATTGAACGAATTTTGCAGGGAGAAAACATTACTATTGATGAAGCATATTTAAAACAAATTTCGCTTGAACCAGAATATCCTATTGCAAAAAAAATTATTAATATGCTCATGGACCGTTTCGAGGTGGATATCCCAGAAGCAGAGGTAGGATATATAACGATGCATCTTCAAGGAGCTAAACTTCGTCAACAAGAAGGGGTATTAGTTGAGGCTTCCAATTTAGAATTATATAGACAGGCGAAGAGATTAATTCGAGAGATGGAGAAGCAAACTGGCTTCCACCTATCAGACAATGAATCCCTTCTTGAAGGACTCGTTACTCATTTAAAGCCTGCTATCTATCGTATTGAGCAAAATATGGGTATAGTGAACCCCTTACTAGAGGAAATTCAAACGAATTATGCGGATTTGTTTGACCAAGTAAAGGCTGCTGCTAGAAAAGTCTTTCCAAAGCTACTAGTCCCAAACGAAGAAATTGGATATTTGGTTATGCATTTTGGATCTGCCTTAATTGGGGTATTAGGTAAGGGAGACCTAAAGGCTTATATTATTTGTTCCAGTGGAATTGGAACTTCTAAATTACTGGCATCACGGCTACTAAGGGAAATTCAAGAGATTTCGGAAGTAGCTAATATTTCCGTATTTGAACTAAATAAGCTGGCCGACACTATTACGGATAGAGATCTCATTATATCCACAATTTACCTGCAGGATTTTCACAGAGAGTACATTATGGTGAACCCTTTTTTAACTACAGAAGAGATTAACCAAGTTCAATTATATGCAAGAAGGAAAATGCTTGTACAAAAAGCTCATCCATCAGTTAAGGAAAGTCATCCAACTGTAGACATATTAACGGAAAAAATAGAAAAGCTACATTATTACTCAGGGGTAATGCTAAGGATATTGACCAATTTCCGACTTTCGTTGCTAAAACAGCAATCTACAGTCAAGCAATACATACAAGAGTTTTGTGCGTTGCTGGAGGATAGTCAAATCATTGAAGAAAAGGAACTGGTTGTAGAAGCATTGCTGGAGAGAGAAAAGAGTGGTGGTATTGGTATTCCAGGAACAAAACTTGCGCTATATCATACTCGTAACGAATATGTTCAAAAACCTTCGTTCACTATTCACAAGCTCGAACACACTATTTGGATAAAAGGCATGGATGGAAGTGACGTAGAAGTGGACACACTACTTGTATTACTTTCACCTGAATCACTCTCAACAGCAGGTTTAGAAGTACTAAGTTTGATCAGTACATTAGTAATTCAAAATGAACAAAGTATACAATTATTTGAAACAGGAGATGAATCTCAAATCCATTCATTTTTAGCAGAAGCATTTGAAGCATTTATCCCGCATTAACTGGGCAGTAGGACTCCCTCTTCAAGGCTTGGTCCAAGAAACAAAGTATAAGTGGGAGAGATGGCAACCTACTTATTGAAGTTCACCTTATTAGAGAAAATATAAAATAACGGAGGCGTTTTACAATGGCATTACCAATTTTAGCAGAAGAAAATATTTTACTAAGTCAACAATTAGCAACAAAGGAAGAAGCAATTCGTTTAGCAGGTCAGATTTTAGTGGACCAAGGTTATGTGGAGTCTGGCTATATAGAAAAAATGTTAGAACGAGAAGAGATGACATCAACGTATATGGGGAACTTTGTTGCAATTCCACATGGTACAGATGATGCAAAAAAAGAAGTGAAGGAAACAGGTATCGCTATTATTCAAGTTCCAGACGGTGTAGATTTTGGAGATGGCAATATAGTAAAACTTATTTTTGGAATTGCTGGTAAAGGTAATGATCACTTAGATATCCTATCTAATATTGCAATTACTGTTTCAGAAGTAGAGAATGTAGAAAAGATAGTTAAAGCAACTTCACCAAAGGATATTCTTTCCTTTTTTGAAGGAGTGAACTAATATGAATGCTGTTCATTTTGGAGCAGGAAATATAGGTAGGGGATTTATCGGTTTATTATTGCACAAGTCAGGATATAGAACCTGTTTTGTAGATGTGAATGCAGAAATCGTTAATTTATTGAATGAGAAAAAACAGTACACTGTAAAGCTTGCTGAGGCATCTCGCAAAGAGCTACTCGTAGAAAATGTTCATGCGATTAACAGTTTAAAAAATCCCGAGCTTGTCATTGATGAGGTAGCGAATGCAGATATTGTAACTGCTGCAGTGGGACCAAATATACTTCCGTTAATAGCAGGATTAATAGCGAAGGGATTGAAAAAACGACTAACACAATCTAAAAAGGCTTTAACAATTATTGCATGCGAAAATATGATTGGTGGCAGTACCTTTTTAAAAGAAAAAGTATATGAAGAGTTAACGAATGACGAAAAGGTCCAGTTCGAAACGTATTTTAGCTTTCCAAATGCAGCAGTAGACCGAATTGTCCCAAACCAAACAAATGTCGATAAATTAGAGGTAACAGTTGAGCCATTTTACGAGTGGGTCGTGGATGAGTCAGAGATAAAAGGAACCAATCCCCCAGTTCAAGGAGTTACATTTGTTCAGGACTTGGAGCCGTTTATTGAACGTAAATTGTTCACAGTTAATACAGGGCATGCTGTTGTTGCTTATTTTGGTTATTTAGCCGGAATTCGTAATATGCATGAGGCTCTTGAGAAAACGGAAATAAGAGAAATGATTGAGCAAGTGCTGAAGGAGACTAGCAGATATTTGACTGCAACTTACTCGTTTGATGAAAAAGCACATGCTGAATACGTACAAAAAATCATAAATCGTTTTGCTAACCCATATATATCAGATGATACAACTCGAGTAGGGCGTTCACCGATGCGTAAACTCAAAAATAATGATCGACTTGTCCGCCCTGCAACCAAATATGTAGAAATGTTTAGGGAGAATCCTTTATACTTAGCTAGAGGGATAGCAGCAGCTTTACACTATGACTTTATAGAGGATCCAGAAGCAAATGAAATACAAGCTATGATTGAACAAAAAGGAATACAGTTTGCAATTGAAAGAACGACTGGTATTAAGCCAGGTACAGAATTATTTGAAATGATTCAAAAGCAGTATGAGGAAATGGCATTAAAGAAAATAAAATAAAACCAATTTAAGGGAGTAGATTATTATGACAAATCATACGTATACAGTTGTAGCAGAATCAGGAATTCACGCAAGACCAGCAACGGGGCTTGTTCAAACCGCTTCAAAGTTTGTTTCAGATGTTTTCATGGAGTATAAAGGAAAAAAAGTTAATCTAAAATCTATTCTTGGTGTTATGTCCCTAGGTGTAGGTCAAGGAGGAAGTATTTCCATATTCGCTGAAGGAACTGACCAACAAGAAGCATTGGAGGCCATTGAAAGTTTCCTTAAATCTGAGGGGATTATTGAGTCATGATAGAAAATTTAATAGGAATTGCTGCATCCAGTGGTATTGCCATTGGTAAAGCCTTTTTGATGATAGAACCGGATTTAACTGTTACTAAAAGTACAGTTTCTAATAAAGACGATGAGATTACTCGATTTCATGGGGCAGTAGATGCTGCTAAACTAGAGTTGCAAAAGATTCGTGACCGTGCTGAGATTGACTTAGGATCGGAAAACGCTGCGATTTTTGATGCACATTTGCTTGTCCTTGGTGACCCTGAATTATTGGGTTCAGTAGAAGGTAAAATAAACGAGGAAGCAGTAAATGCAGAGTTTGCTTTACAGGAAACTGCCGATACATTAATAGTGATGTTTGAACAACTTGATAATGAGTATATGCGTGAGCGTGCAGCTGATATTAGGGATGTAACGAAGAGAGTAATTGCAAAGCTCTTAGGAGTAGAAATTCCAAATATCGGGTCAATCAATGAAGAGGTTGTTATCATATCCAAAGATTTAGCACCTTCAGACACAGCTCAACTAAACAGAGCATTTGCTAAAGGATTTACAACAGATATGGGAGGCCGCACGTCCCATTCAGCTATTATGGCTCGCTCATTAGAGATCCCTGCTGTTGTTGGTACAAAAAAAGCTACATCTGCTATTAAACAAGGAGATTTGATCGTTGTGGACGGAGATAATGGTGAAGTACTTATAAATCCTCCAAACGATGTTATTGAGAGCTATGTAGCAAAAAGAAATGAACAAGAAGCTGAGAAGAAGGAGCTCTCATTGCTGAAAGATAAACAAACTATCACATTGGATGGTATACATGTGGAAGTAGCTGCAAACATCGGAACACCAAAAGACGTAGAAAGTGTACTTGAAAATGGTGGAGAAGGAGTCGGGCTTTATCGTACCGAGTTTTTGTATATGGAACGAGATTCCTTACCAACAGAGGAAGAACAGTTCCAAGCATATAAGCAAGTGCTTGAACAAATGGGTGATAAGCCCGTGGTTGTTCGAACATTGGATATTGGAGGGGACAAGCAACTCCCATATTTAAATCTTCCAGAAGAAATGAATCCATTTCTTGGTTTCCGAGCAATTCGTCTTTGCTTAGAGGAACAAACAATTTTCAGAACTCAACTTCGTGCTTTACTACGTGCAAGTAATTTCGGTAATCTTAAAATAATGTTCCCAATGATTGCGACTCTGGAGGAATTCAGAGAAGCAAAAAAACTATTACTAGAAGAAAAAGCTCAGCTTCAGCAGGAAGGTACATTAGTATCCGATCATATTGAAGTTGGTATTATGGTAGAAATTCCTTCGACAGCAATACTAGCTGATCAATTTGCCAAAGAAGTGGACTTTTTTAGTGTTGGAACAAATGATTTAATCCAATATACGATGGCTGCAGATAGAATGAACGAATCAGTTGCCTATTTATATCAGCCTTATCATCCAGCTATTTTACGATTAGTTAAAATGGTTATCGAAGCTGCGCATTCCCAAGGGAAATGGGCGGGTATGTGTGGGGAGATGGCAGGAGATTCAATTGCCATTCCATTATTGATTGGCTTGGGGTTAGATGAGTTCTCTATGAGTGCTCCTTCTATGCTAAAAGCTAGAAGCCAGATCAATCAGCTGACGCAAGTGGAGATGAAACAGCTTGCGGAAAAGGCGCTGTCTATGCAAACTTCCGAGCAAGTGAAGCAATATGTAAAAGAAACCCTAGAAGTTTAATAGATTAAAAGCTTCATGAATGCCCACTCAAGATGATCTGAGTGGGTTTATTCATGAGGCTTATTTTCTTTTTGCTTTCGGATTAGTTTTTTCAAGTTCTTCAAATTCCTTGGCAAATTCTTCTCGAATGTCACTTGGTTTGATTTTTAAATTTTTAGGCGTTTGAGGTAGTGAATCTTTGTTGTTACTTTTACCCTGCTTATTGTCTCTTCCCATACAAAATCTCTCCTTTCCATTATTCGATCCATCTTAATATGGCTAATTTCAGTTCATTTAAACAGGAGGAATTGGATTTTGCAGAAGATTAAGTGAGAAAGTAATTCTACATAACCATTTACTTGCTCTTGCAAGTGAGTTACGTTCATTTGGTTTTTACTTGCTCTCAAAGGTGATTTACTTGCAAAAAGAAAAATTAATCCATTAAAAATCAACACTTTTATATTTATCTACTACTTTGTAAATAAAAAACATAGAGAAATATTTTCCCTATGTAGTAAGCTCGTGTTATTAAAATGATACTAAGTTTCTGTTTTCTATAATATCTAACCCAGTATTATTACGTTTAAAAGATTAGACAATCGTTCCAAGGTAAAAACCAAAATCTACACCATAATGGATACGTAATAGGATGATAACGAATACTAGAATAGGACCCTGCCTAAAATATCAACTTCCAATAATAAAAGGTACAATTCTAAGGTCTAATTTAACCTCGTTATAGTAGCTGAATAGATGACATAGTAGTAAAGATAATATAAGATAAACCAAAATAAGTTTATGGGTAAGAATACCATGAGACTTTTTCGTAATCATAAAATTACTTCTTCACAAAATATTATTAGAAGAATTTGAAAAAAAGCAAAAAAATTCAAGTACATGGTTTCAACTTTCCAAGTACTTGAGCATTTTTACTATTTGTTGAAAAAGGTGATAAGTTGTTTCTTAGTAGGGGCTTGAATTTTGTAGGTTAACTCACGATCACCACTATTTTCTATGCGTGGAATGATGGACTCTATTACATTAAATTTCCAAAAAGATGGTTTGCTTTTAGTACTCTTTTCCGTATCTTTTGTCATCATTTTGCGTTGAAATGGGTGTAGTTTAGCCATCAAAAATTTTTCTTTTATACGTATTAATAAGTAACCTTCGTCTGTTTCAGGATTGAACTTTTTCATTAGGGATTCACCTAATTCGAACGTATTCGATTTGTTTTGAACAGATGGGGATAGAACTAAAATATTCCCTTTACGGAACAAGGCTGTATTCGACACTTGCTTGAGACCTAAATCATTAATAAGAAAATCTAAGTTCACTTGAGACGCTTCGCTAGCGACTGACATATTCCATACCTCCTCAACATTTACAGACTCCTATGTTAAGTATACCCTATTTTCCTAAGGAAATCTTAGATACACTAAGATTTGCATGATATTTTTTGAAATATTTATAAAACTGTTGTGTATTTTCGTATCTATTTTAGGCTAAACCTTAAATTCCTCTTACTTTCATGTTAAAATAAGCACTTACCAAAAGAGAAGGAAGTGTTAAGTATGGTAGGTCGAAATGATCCTTGTCCATGTGGTAGTGGAAAAAAATACAAAAAGTGCTGTGAGTCAAAGCAGACTGATTCAATAGAAGAGGTACAAACCGAAGAATTGGAACGAATATTACAATCTTTTTATGACCACTATCCAGAGCGTAAGGATATGGAAGAATACGCAGATCTTGTGCGTGATTGGAGCAAAACGATAGGTGACTATTTAGATTTAGAAATGATTGAAGCCATCGTAATGGATGAGTTCTTCTTCCATTATAAACAGGAGATATGGTTAGGCTATCTTGAAAAGCAAAAGAAAAAAATGGTACGACCTTCAACACTAAATGTTCTGAGTCAATGGCAAAATCCATCGGTTTTCATTGGGAAAGTGGTAGAAGTAGATGAGAACTATATGACGGTATCCCATATACTCACGAAAGAGAGCATTTTGCTTAGACGAGAAAGTGATAAACCCGTACCTGTTGGAGTTCATGTATACTGTTTCATCTTGCCAGATGGCTCTAACAAAGAAAATCATTATTTAGCTATTTCTAGCTTAGTTTTCTTCCCGGTTGATCATCAGGAAGTTTTTGATAATATAGAAAAACAATTTGGAACAAAAGAGACACTATCAGCTTCAGCCTTTCTCAAGGACTTGGGAGCAACCTTATGGAAATTGCTTGGACAAAATGGCTATGAGGGTGGAGAGTATACACACTTTGAAGTCGGAGTATTACAAGTAGCCATAGATTTCCTGGAGAAAAATAATCGTGAATATGGCAAGTTTATAGAAATAGTGGAAGATTATTTAGTGGAGCAACAGCCAAATGCGCGTAAGGAAGTTGCAATTGCTGCCGGAGCCATTAGATTTGGTCAAGAAAATGGATTATTTGAACCATTTGATATGACGATAAAAGAAATTGCAGAGACATTTGAAGTTTCCACCTCTTCTCTAAATAAGTACTATAACGATTTAACAGAGTATTACAGAGGAAAATAGTTTAAGTATAAAAGGAGGATGGGACAAAACCCACCTCAAAATTAAAAGCAGTTCAAATTTTACGATGAGTAAAATTTGAACTGCTTTATTTTTATGTCTACTTCGTAGCCGTTGTTCTCCGTTACGGCGGACGCTTTCCTGGGGGCACGGGTCGAGCCTGTAGTCTCTCCCACTCGCTTTTCCCCTGGGAGTCGCCGCCTCCACTCCGCACAACTAATATTATTTTCAGGATGTAAAGTATCTCGCCATATAGAATTTCTACAGTATTTGTTTTAGCACCACATGTAAAAGAGGTAGGGACAGAAGTAGAAATTTTATTGGATAAGGGAAAACCTTAACTAAATAATGGATATTTAATAAAATTGATTGAAATGGAGGGGCGACTCCTACGGGAATAGCGTCCCGCCTGAGACTACAGGCTCAGGCCACGCCCGTGGAAAGCGTCCCTGGAATGGAAATCAATTTTGTGCACAGCGAAAAAACAGCATTTTTCTCACAGAGAAAAATGCTGTTTTGGGGTTCTGTCCCAGCCTCTATATAAATAATGATAAGTAAGTTCCTGTCGCTACGACTCATTTAATAATCCAAAACAAGTATTTAAAAAACCAATCTAATTAAACAATCCACCTAAAATATTCTTGCCCTTTGTTGAGCTAGTAGCTGTTTTATCTGCTTTCGTTCCACGGATAGGAGTATTAGTAAAGCTATCAAATTGTTTAGCTAGTTTATCCCGTGATCCTTTATTTCTCATTAAAAATGCTGCTCCAACACCTAGTGCAGCTAGTGCCATTTTGTTTTTATTCATAATAGTTTCCTCCTTATATTATTTTGTTATAAATTGTTTTCCCACATTTTTGGATATTAAACTATCGATTGGCTGATGTTTAGTAATTGATATAAAAGGATAAACAATTTAAAACATATTAAAGGGGAGTGGTACAATGTCAAAAAAACACCAAGATGACAAAGAAAAACAAGATATTTCAGGACGTATTATGGATAATCCTGATCTATTAAATACTGAAAAAGAAAGTATTTTTGATAAGGATGAGGATATGAAGACAGTTGATCCAATCCCGGTAGAAGAGTTAAATGAAAAGGTGAAGGATGAAAAAGATAAGCGAGGTACTAAATCTACCTCTGCGAGTGAAGAGCGTTATCCAGGATAATTTTCCATGAGTTGTTTATTTTCGCTAAACAATGGTGATAATTTAAGTGGTAAAGTTATCATGAAATGAAGGAGTGTTGCATAATGAGAATAAAAAAATTTCCATTACTTGGTATTGCTCTTATCTCAACTGTCCTATTATTAGGGGCTTGTGGAGATAAGGAAGAAGTGACCGAAGCACCTGATAAGGACGCTGCTCAAAGTGAATTTGGTTTTCAGTCATTTGAATTGGATGTAGATACGGCAGATCAAAAGGATGCAATTGATGCTTCTTTTGATATTGATATTTCAGAAACAGAGGCGGAGTACGTTAACCAATTAGAATCCATAAATCTTACAGGCGATGATGCCTATGCAGAGTTGGAACCAATCTTTAAAGAACTTGGCCTAACAAAAGATATGAGTAAGGATGAAGTGATCGAAAAGGTTACTCAAGCATTTGGAGTAGAGGAGTATACTGAATTCGAGTTAGAAGTAGAATTTTCTGACGGAGATACGCAAGAATTTAATGATAGAAAATAATAGATAAAAGCCTTGAGAGACGTTGGAATCGTTTCTTGAGGCTTTTTTTCTAGAAGTATAAGATACTAGTGGAAATAATGAGAAGTAGTAAGTGTTTGTCCCATAAAGAAGCAAAATAGCGAACGAAATTGCATCTTCGAGAGCTTACTCATTGAATAGGAAAGTATCTTTTCTCTAGTTATCTAAAAATGCACGAACCTATTCCTAAGGATTATAGAAGTGTGACGACCAGCATCTTTTAAAATTCACTCGGTAATAATTTAGCGACCTGTCTGTTCAAAGCACTTTGAAATCGATAGAAACAGGTTTTGTCCTAAAAGAGAGCTTACGCTTTTCTCGTTATGGTGTTGGGCTGGAATAATTACTTTTTCATTACAAAGTGATTAACATTAGCTTTATTGTGTTTAGGTTCTATCTTAAGGGGGGTAAGTAAAGAATAAGACTAAAAACTTTGAGGAGGCAACACCATGAACATTGAATCGAATAGACGAATTGAAATTGCTCGTACGGAAGAAGAAATGTATGAAAAATTGGAAGGCCTACAAAATCAGGGTTATACAGAAAGTGATATACATGTAATCTCAACTGAAAATGCACATTTAAATACACTTAGTCGTCATTCAGAAGTTTCTACACATGAGACTGGAACATTAATGGATAAGTTCAAATCCTGGTTTACTGGAGAAGATGCAATAGCAGAAGGACTAAGAAAATTAGATTTAAGTGAAGAGGAAAGAGCAAGATATGCAGGAGAAGTGGCAAGAGGAAGTATTGTCCTCTACACAGATGTCCTAACGTTTAACGATGAACCGATGTACGGTACCCATGAAAATGAGTTTGAACAAGAATATACAGATACAGTTGGCACAGATATGGTACAAAATCGTTTTATGGAAAACGAAGAACCGATTAGTGAGTATGCTAAGGAGCAGGGATTCACACCATCCAATAATAAGTTTGTAAATGATACAGATAGCCGCTTTGATGAACCTCAGGATCGCTTCGCACGTGGGGAGACCTTTTCAACCGATCCATACTTAGCTCGTGAAGAGGATCATATTGGACACTCTATGCAGGAAGATAGAGTAGTTAGAGAGTCTCGTCCGAAGATTGATGAAAATGTTATGACAGAAGAAAGAACATATGGCACGCAATCGCCAGGCGTCGATCCGAATCTAGGTCCTGCAGCGTATGGGAGTGAAACGGTAATTGAGGAAGAAGAGGAAAGACTTTCTCATGATCAATATGAAGAGAAATTGGAGTATCAAAAGAAACTAGATGATATCCCTCCAACTAATCGACTGTATTAAATTCCACTAAACTAATAGAACCTCTCTAATTGGAGAGGTTCTTCTTTGCATTCTATTATGAGATAATGAGAGTTAATCTAACTAACTGAGGTGACGTAAAAGTGGACTTTGTAGCGATCGATTTTGAAACAGCAAATAACCTACGTTCAAGTGTGTGCTCGGTAGGAATCGTGCAAGTTAAGAACGGGAAAATATATAGAGAAATACAATCCTTGATAAATCCTTTAAGTGAATTTCATTACTATAATACAAAAATTCATGGAATTACCGAATATATGGTACATAGTGCACCAACCTTTGAAGAATTTTGGCCAAACATGAAAAATCTTATTGAAGGTCAAGTTGTCATTGCACATAATGCTAGTTTCGACATGGGTGTTTTACAGGAATCCTTACGTCAATTTCATGAACCTTCTCCAAAATTTGAATATGGATGTTCTTATCGAATTGCTAAAAAGGTTTGGCCACAGCTATACAATCATAAGCTTTCAACTGTAGCGAGCTACTTAGGTATTTCTTTAAGACATCATGATGCCCTAGAGGATGCTCGTGCAGCAGCTATCATTACAATAGAAGCGATGCAGAAAACGCAAACAAATACAGTTCAACAAATGGCAAAACTACATAATGTGAAAATAAGCTCATCTATTCAAACGAAGAAACTGCCCACATCCAAGCGCAGTAGTAAATCAGACAAGACTATTGAATTTTTAGAACCGGAAAGTACAGAGCTAAATTCCAAGCATCCATTTTACGGAGCTCAAATTGTTTTCACAGGAAGAATGCTTTCTATGACAAGATCAAAAGCAGCCCAACTTGCAGTGAATTGTGGAGCAGTTTGCAAAGGGGCGGTCGACCTTCAAACAAATTACTTAGTCGTGGGAGATAATGATCTAGCCAAATATCTACAGGGCATTAAAAGCACTAAAATGCAAAAGGTAGAAGGCATGATTCAACAAGGGCTTCCAATTGAAATCGTAGGAGAGCAAGACTTTTTAAGATTAGTTCGATATACAATGTAGTTACTTAAATTAGGTTCTCTATATAGAAAAGTCTAGATAATTTCTCATGATTGAAGTTCTGATATAATGTGTAAAGCGATCTATATTGGAGTTTTTGGAGGAATCACATGAGAATCAAAACAAGAATAATTTTGGTCACAACAGTCTTAATCATTTCCATAATGGGTGTGGGGGGATTATCTACATGGGTATTGAGTGATGTTGTTTCTAAAAATAATGAGTTAGATAAATTAACAGAGATGCAAACAATTTCAAAGCATATACAGTTTCGTCTGGCTGGGCTATCCAATGATGAACGAGCACTTCTATTAACAGGTGATTTGACCTATGCCAAACAAATGGAAGAAAAGTCAGAGGATGTTTTATCTCAAATAAGTCGTTTAATCGAACTTGCTAGTACAACTAGTGACAAAAATGTTATAGAGGGTATCCAAAATGATTATAAAGAATTTTGGTCAGCAAGTCGGCAAGTAATAACTAATAGCACGATAAACAGAACAAAAGCAGAAGAAATCCATTTTGGAGAGGAACGAAGAATACGAAAAGAAGTTTTAGATCCGTCTTTCGATAGTTTTATAGAACAATTAGATGAAAAGACAACTCAAGCAAGTGCAAATCTACAAGAACAATCTAAGGCTAGTCAGATTATCTTAATAGCAATCTCTATAATAGCGATATTGGTGGGGATCATACTAAGTATAATTCTCTTAAAAGCTATTATTAGACCTTTGCGACAACTAAAAGAACAAATGACTGAAATTGCTAATGGGGATGGAGATCTAACAAAAACAATTCACATAAAAAATAAGGACGAATTAAGTGAAGTTAGTGGAGCTTTCAATCAGTTTATTTCTTTCCTGAGAGAGATGATAGCTAAAATTAGTTATTCAGCGGAACAAGCAGCTGCTTCTTCAGAAGAATTTTCTGCTAGTGCTGAGCAATCTAAATTTACCTCTCACCAAATTGCAGAAAGTGTACAAAATGTATCAATTGCTATGAATGATCAATCTACTATACTACTAGAAGGTACAAAAGCAGTTGAGCAATCTTTGGAGATTTTAAAGAATATGTCTGTATATACGATCGAGGTATCAGAAGAAACAACTGAGGTTAATAGCCAAGCAGAAGATGGTGAGAGGGCTGTAACAGAAATAGTTGCTAATATGGGGACTATACAGAAATCTGTAGATGAAGCTGATAAGAATATTAATTCATTAGCAAATGATGCATTGAAGATTGGTGACATAACCTCCATGATTAATGAAATAGCAGAGCAAACTAATCTACTAGCTCTAAATGCAGCAATAGAAGCTGCACGAGCGGGAGAGCATGGAAAAGGATTTGCTGTTGTCGCAGAGGAAGTCCGCAAGTTAGCGGAACAATCTAGTAAATCGGCAAATGAGATTAAAGAACTCATTACACTTATACAAAGTACATCTAAAAAAACAGTCAACACGATTGAAACGGTGAAATCAAGCGTGAATAATGGAATCCAATTAACTTCTGAGACTGCAGTTCAATTTAAAGAAATTATGCTATCGATTTCAAATGTTTCAGATAAGATACAGGAAATAGCTAATCAAACAGAACAGCTAACTGAGGATTTCACATCAGTCGCAGAAAAAAACGTACATGTTTCTAAGTTATTCAGTATAAATAGCGAAAGCACCAACGAAATAGCAACTGCTACTGAAGAACAATTAGCGTCCATGGAAGAGATCCAAATTGCTGCATCTTCTCTAACATCAGTTTCAGATTCCTTGAATGAAATGGTACATCGTTTTAAAATATAAATTTAACAGACATCCTATAAGTAGATTTTACTTGTAGGATGTCTTTCTTTGAAGAAAATTACCCTACTTATAAATAGTTAAACTACTTTAAAGGATTGTATAAATAATTGTCCGGGTGAAATGCTAATAGCAAGTTCAATAGAGAGGATGTATTACTTTGGATAATTCGATTGCTTATGGTGATGATTACAAATATATACCAGCAACTTCAGTAGGAAGTGGTATAGGTCAAGAGATTTTGCCGGACATTTTTTGTCATACCATTCAAATTGTCAATATATGTTTAGTGGGTAATGCCAATTCTGATGATTTTGTATTGATAGATGCTGGTATGCCGTACTCAGCAGAAGAAATTATTTCAGTAGTGGAGGATCGCTTTGGAGTAAACAAGCAACCCAAAGCCATTATATTAACCCATGGGCATTTCGATCATGTTGGGGCAATAATAGAATTAGTAAAAAAGTGGGGAGTTCCTGTCTATGCTCATGAGTTAGAATTACCTTTTTTAAAGGGGAAAGAAAGCTATCCAAAACCTGATCCTACTGTTGAAGGAGGATCAATTGCAAAAATGTCTTTTATATTCCCTGTTGATCCTATAAATCTGGGTAATCATGTAGAAGCCTTACCTTCAGATGGTACAGTACCTTTTATGGCTGGTTTTCAATGGGTTCATACACCGGGTCACACACCTGGACATATTTCATTATTTAGAGAAGTGGATAGGGTATTAATAGTTGGAGATGCATTTGTTACTGTAAAACAAGAATATCTTTATAAAGTGTTCACACAGGAACAGGAAATAAGTGGTCCACCAAGATATCTTACCCCTGATTGGGAAAAGGCTAGGGAATCGATAAATAAGCTTGCAAAATTAAAACCAAAAGTCGCAATTACAGGACATGGCTTACCTATGGCAGGAGATTTACTCACAAGTAATTTGCATTTGCTGATAACTGATTTTGACTCGATTGCTCTGCCTAGTCATGGAAAATATGTAAATAAAAAATTTCAGTAAAAATTCAAGGTCTCATTCATTCCAAAATGATGGGATCTTCTTTTAATTGTCAGAATAAAAAGTTAAAATATAACTAGATTAAGTGAAAGGGGAATGCATATGACATTTTCTATCGTTGGTTTCGATCCGCAAACAAAGGAATTGGGTGTAGCCGTTGCATCCAAATTTTTGTGTGTTGGAGCAGTAGTTCCATTTGCAAAGGCGGGTGTAGGCGCAATTGCAACTCAGTCCTGGGCAAATTTAGATTATGGTGTAGATGGCTTGGACATGCTGCAAAGAGGCATGTCACCGGAAGAGGTTCTAAAAGAGTTAGTTGCAAATGATGAAAAGTCTGGTGCCCGACAAGTTGGTATGGTAGATGCAAGTGGTCGTAGTGCTATATTTACTGGGAAAGATTGTTTCGATTGGGCAGGAGGATTGGCAGAAGCGAATTTTGCGATTCAAGGAAACATATTGGTCAGTGAAGATACAGTCAACGACATGAAGGCAGTTTTTCTACAAAAGGAGGGATCTCTTGCTGAACGACTATTGGCAGCATTACAAGCTGGTGATATTGCAGGGGGAGACAAACGGGGCAAACAATCTGCTGCTTTGTTAGTAGTAAAAGAAAATGGAAGCTATGGTGGCTATACAGATCGTTATATAGACCTTCGAGTGGATGACCATGCAGACCCAGTGAAAGAATTAGCGAGGCTCTTAAAACTTCACCAGCTCTATTTTACGGGAACAACTCCGGAAGATGTTGTGGCTATTGAAGGAGTACTAGCGAATGATATTCAAAATATGTTATATGAAAATGGTTTTTTAGATCGAGATCTTACTGAGGTGGATGACTTGTTAGATGCTATCCAGTCCTATCATCTTATTGAAAATTTTGATGAACGAGTTCAAGAAAGAGGTTTTATCGATAAAAAAGTTGTAGAATTTATGCGTATTAATAAGTAGGGTGTTAGCAAAATGGATTTGTAAAAGATACTTTTCAAAACTTATAATAACGAAATATAAAGAGACTGGGACAGAAGTAGAAATTTTATTGGATATGGAGAAACCTTTACTAAATAATAGATAGTTAATAAAATTGATTGAAATGGAGGGGCGACTCCTACGGGAATAGCGTGACGCCTGAGACTACAGGCTCAGGCAACGCCCGTGGAAAGCGTCCCTGGAATGGAAATCAATTTTGTGCACAGCAAAAAAACAGCATTTTTCTCACAGAGAAAAATGCTGTTTTGGGGTTCTGTCCAAGTCTCTTTTCTTTATGAAAGTATAAAATTTCTAATTCCATAAATTTCTTTTTAGTAGATAACCGAATCAAATTGAAAAGTATGCTTATATTATTATTTATATAAGATTAACGATAGCCTTAATTCCTTTCGAGGGGTTGGGCTATTTCTAATTGAGGAGGAATCGACTACAACAATTTAATATTTCGGATGAGAAGTATTTATAGGGGGTTTTTGCTACTAAAATATAACTATTTCTAATCGGAACTAAAGAACTGTTAATTTGTATAATTTATCTTTGAAAAGTAGTATATTAAATACATATTAACAAGTGGAAATAATTATAATTGGAGTGAAGTAAATGTTAACCGTATTCAAATCTCGCAAAGAGGATATAGAACAATTCAAACAAAAGATAGATGATTTAAATTCTAAATTGGATAAAAAAGATAATGAGTTTCAAATTTTCTTAAATGATTTACATAAAGAATTAGTGTCTACTATTGATCAGCATGACATCGTAAACAATCAACATGCTATTTTAGGGAAAATGGTTGGAGAAATTTTAAAAGAGTTTAAAAGAGTGGAAGAGAGCACGATAAACTCAAATAAGATATCGGATGAAGCACTGGCAAAAGGGGAATCATTAATCGCCTCATCGGATGAGATGGTTACTTTATCCGTGGATAGTAGAGAGGCCGTACACGCTGTAGAAAGCCTTATCGATAACTTAGGAGATCAGTCTAGAAAAACATCTGCAAGTATGAACCAATTAAGTGAACGCTCTAAACAGATTGAAGAAATTGTAAAAGTGATTAGCGATATTTCTAGCCAAACAAATTTACTTGCTTTAAACGCATCCATTGAAGCTGCGAGGGCAGGGGAGCATGGAAAAGGTTTTTCTGTTGTAGCAGATGAGGTTCGTAAACTTGCGGAAAGTACGAAGGAGAGTACTGCAGACATTGCAGATCTGACAAAAAAAATTCAAGAACAAATTTCAAAAGCGTATGAAGACAATATAAGCAATATGAACTTAGTAAATGAAGGAATGAAAACCAGTTCCGAAACATCCGAGCAAATAAACTCCTTGTTAAGCATCATTACAAATGTTCAGGGAGAGGTAAACGAACTATTAAATTTCATCAAGCATCAAAAAGTATCAAGTGAAGATGTTATACAAAAATTCCAAAAGACAACTGAATTATTCGATGAAACAAATGATGTGCTCATGAACCATATTGATGAATCAGAAGTAGTTACAGTAAAGCTTATAGAGGCTGTAGATAAAGTAAAAGGATTTCAATCCAAATAAAAATACCAAGTATCAGCAGGCTGATACTTGGTATTTTTATTTTGTTAGTTGAGTAAATTTCAACGAAATTTATTGTTCTTTTATAAAAAAAGTCGTTCCCGCTGGAGTGGCAGATGGCGACTCCAGCGAAAATCAGAGTTGTTAGAATTTCACTTTATAATATGCTTTTATGAATTGGTTCAATGAATTAAAAATTTATTTGAAAGTATGAGAAAAAGACAGAACTATTATCTTAATTTAATAAAAATCATAACTCTAGAAGTCGTTGTAATCCTTTAATTTAGAAATGAAAATAACCTGAATGCGTCTTAAGCACTCATTTATTCAATTTCCAAACGGCATAATTAAGACCCAATGCAAAAGCAACCCATCCAACATATGGAATCATCAGTGCACCCGCTGTTTTATCTACTTGTTGAAATTCGTATGCCGTTAACGTAATGCATGCTAGCATAAGAGTAATTTCTACAAGCGCGGTTCCACGTAATCCCCATCGGAAAAATAGAAAGGACCATAAATAATTCAAACCCAATTGTAGGTCATACAAGGGAACAGCAGTTGGAGAGTCCTTCTTTTTTTGATCTACACGGTATTTAGCAATTCCCATAGTCGTGTAGAGAGTGGTCCAAACGATAGGAAAAACAGCGCTAGGGGGGGAGAATGATGGCTGTTTTAGTTTTTTGTACTTCTCCTGCGCATTTTTATTAGCAATCCAACCAGTAATTGAGCCTCCAATCACTGGTATAAGAATACTAAGTGCTAATTTTTTTTTATTTATACGACCATTTACTTGTAGCAATTCCATTTTACAGCCTCCTTGTTCTATTTATTATTCCATTCCCTAAACCTTTCAAAATAATCTAGTTTTATCAAAATAGATTAATTAGAAAAATTAGAATATGGTATAATTGTCAAGTTAAATACATATCTGGGGGCGTCTATGAGACTTAAAATATTGCATACAAATGACATACATAGTAATTTTGAAAACTACAAAAAAATAGTTACTTTGATTAACCAACAGAAAGATGAAGACACGATTATTTTAGACGGAGGGGATTTTGCTGATTTTAAAAGCATTGAGCTCCAAGGCACTAGAGGTATGGCTGCTATAGAGTTATTAGCGGCCGCTGGGTACGATGCAATAACGATTGGTAATAATGAGATGTTCAATGGAATAGATACTCTAGAGCATATGGCGAGTAATAGCCCTATTCCTTTTATAAGCAATAATTTGTTTAAAAAAGATCGTACTTATATAAATGGAGTCAAACCTAGCGTTATTTTAGAAAAAAACGGACTTCGAATTCTCATTACAGGATCTTCTCCCGACATGGGAGTATTTAATGACGGACTGGGCATATATATGACTGATTATTCCAAAGCTATAAAAGAAGAAATAGATAAAAACGAAGGTAAGTACGACATTTGTATTTTATTAAGCCATGTTGGCACCTTTGCAGATGAACCACTCGCTGAAGAGATTAAAGAGATTGATATTATTGTTTCTGCGCATGATCATAAATTATTTGAACAAGCAAAGATTATCGATAAGACATTTATGAATAGCGCAGGTAATTACGGAGAACATATAGGTATTATGGAGTTAGAAATAGAGGATGGTAAAGTTCATCTTGTCCATTCAGAGACTATTTCTACAAAGGATATAAAAGAGAGTGAACAGATAGAATCTATTTTAAGATTCAATAAAGAAAAAGCTATAGAAGCATTAAGTAAACCTTTGTATACAGTGGAACATCCTTTGTGGCATGACGTTGTGGAAGAAAATCCAATTTCTAATTTAATAGCTGACGGGCTGAAGGATATGCTGGGAACAGAAATTGGCCTTATCAATAGTGGTATTTGTAATGCGGGAATATTTCATGAAATGACACCAAAAAAGCTAATCGAGATATGTCCTTCTCCATTAAATCCAACTTCCTTTGAGATGCAAGGTAAGCATTTAAAAGAAGCATTGGAGCAGTCATTAGATGCGCAAATATGCTTGGCAGATGGAAGAGGTCCAGGATTTAGAGGGAGATTTGTAGGGAGGCTGCATGCTTCGGGACTTCAAATAGAACATGATGGGAAGGATATCCATGCAATCTATGTAAATGGGGAATTATTAGAAGAGGATAAATGGTACTTAGTCGGTAGTTCTGATTATTTACAAAGAGGTTCTGGATATCCCTCTCTTGCGAACAATCGAAATGAAAAATATTTAGCAGAAGAAATAAAAGATGTTCTGCGTTTATATGGGGAAAAACAAGACTTTTGTGAGGAATCTTTGATTCATAGATGGAAAGAAGTTTCTAAAGTTAGGGGATAGTAAACGTGGAGCCTAAAAAAATTAGACAACGTGGTATGACAATAGGAAGATTATCTATTGGGAAAAAGAACTGTATCACGGATGTGCATGGTGTGAAAGTTGGACATGTTACATTAGACAGCCCACTTAGTGAAGGAGAATATGCTTGTACTGGAGTAACAGCGATCTTGCCCCATGGTGGTAATTTATTTCAACAGAAAGTAGTTGGAGCAAGTTATATCCTAAACGGTTTTGGAAAAACAACCGGTCTTGTACAAGTAAATGAGCTAGGGTTAATTGAATCACCGATCATGCTGACGAATACATTTGGCATTCCAGCAGTTTCTCAAGGGACACTCGAGTATATGCTAGAAAGAAACCCGGAAATAGGGGATTCTACGGGAACTATTAATATAGTAGTAGGGGAGTGCAATGACAGTCGGTTAAATTCAATTCGCAAGCTTCCTGTTGAGCCGAAGCATGCGATTGAGTGTATTCAAAATTCATCGTCAGAAACCTCACCTGAGGGAGCAGTTGGAGCAGGTAAAGGTATGATTTGCTTTGGATATAAGGGAGGTATCGGTTCCTCCTCACGTATTATTCAAGATAGTGATACAGTCTATACTGTGGGATGTATGGTGCTTAGTAATTTCGGAAGAAAAGAGGAATTTCAGGCTGCCAGGTATCAAGTGAATGAAGTGAAAGATGTTCCTACCTTTCCAAAGCCAGCAGACGGATCTATTATGATTGTATTGGCGACAGATGCACCTTTAAGTAATAGACAGCTTACACGTCTTGCTAAACGATGTGGGGTGGGGTTAGGTAGAACAGGTAGTCATTTTAGTAATGGAAGTGGCGATATAGTTATCGCATTTTCGACTGCTCATCAAATACAGCATAATTCACAAGAAAGTGTGGAGGTAAGGCGGCAATTACGAGATGACCACTCAATTATGAATGATTTATTCCAAGGAGTGGCAGAGGTAACAGAAGAGGCTATTTTAAATTCTTTGTCACAGGCTGTAACTACAACAGGGCGAAATGGAACGGTAGTTCATGCATATCCTTTTGAATAAAATGAAGGCTGATCTTCTCCATGGAGATCAGCCTTATTTTGAATAAAGATATTATTTGGGAATTCAATATTGTGTTATGAATTTTAAATAACAACATTATATTATAAGGGAGGTGTTTAGATGAATCTTGTTGCTTGGACAATAGTTGTCTGTGAAATTGGATTTTGGGTTGTTATCTTACTAGGCCTTTTAGTCCGCTATATGTTTAAACGTGAAAAACTAGGCTTATTCTTTCTGGCACTGACGCCTGTTATCGATCTTGTTCTTCTCATCGTCACAGCTGTAGATTTATATAACGGTGCAATAGCCAATCGATTTCATGCACTTTCAGCGATTTACCTTGGAGTATCTATTGCATTTGGTAAAAGTATGATTCGATGGACGGACGAACGGTTTCTTTATTATGTGAAAAAACAAGGCACGAGACCCATCCGTAAAACTGGTATGGATTATGCCTATCACTCTATGAAAGGATCTATTTTGCATCTTCTTGCTTATGCTATCGGTGCTGTAATTATTGTTGCGATGATCTATTTCATAGATGACACTACAAGAACAAAAGTATTATCCGGCACATTGGAACTCTGGTTATTCATCCTCGGAATTGATTTTGCTATTTCAATTTCTTACTTCATCTGGCAACGGCCAAAGAAAGAGAAGTGAGCATACTGTTGTTATTAAAACTCCAATTTAATTTTACCTTCAACAAATGCTAAGTAGGCATCAAATTTTTGACCGTTTTCGGCTTCAAATCCTTTGATAATATTTGTTTTACCCTTTGTACAAAGCATTTTTATTTGGCTAGGGGTTATTTTTTTCTTTAAAAAGTATCCATTAAATGTCTGTGTACATCCATTTTTGTATTCTGTGCAACCATAGAAGTTCTTATGGGCAATAATGGAACCTTTATGACATTTAGGGCAGGTTACAATGGGATCTCTCTTGAATTTAGCATCATATTTTGATGGACGAGGTGCTAGCTTTATATCAATTTGTTTTGTTTTTAACTGATGGGGTACCTCTTGCATCAAACTATGGATAAACTTTGCAATACTACCTAGAAAACGATCCATCGAGCCCTCGCCATTACCGATTTTTCGTAAATAGGTTTCCCATTTAGCTGTCATCGATGGACTAGCGAGAAGATTACCGTCAATTGCCTGACAGAGGACTCGTCCTTTATCTGTTATGGAAACAATGTTTTTCGTTACGCTAATATAACCGTGTCGCTTAATCGTTTCGATAATCCCACTTCGAGTTGCTTCCGTACCGAGCCCCTCTACTTCTTTTAAAATTTCTGTTTCCAGTTTGTCTTCCACAAGCTTTCCACAGGTTTTCATCATGGCGATGAGCTGTCCTTCTGTATATGGCTTCGGAGGCAATGTTTTCCCTTCTTTAATACCAATATTGCTTTCTACTTTTTCCTGCTCCTGTAAGGGTGGAAGGGGTTGATCATCTTTATCCTTGGATGAACGCGGAAATAGCGCTTTCCATCCTTGATCACGCTCAGTTTTCCCAGTCGTGAAGAAGGGCAGGTCGTTTACATCGGTGGTTACCTTCGTTTCCGTATATAAGTAATCGGTATGGAACATTGCCAGTGTAGTACGTACGATTTCCTCATATAAATTTCTTTCCACACTAGATAGTCCAGCAAGTTTAGCGGGAGTAGGGAGCTTCTTCGTTGGAATGATGGCGTAATGCTCCTGTACTTTTGAGCTATCAACGTAACGCTTTTTAGGAGCGAGTGAAGCAACTTCAAATGGGTGACCAATAATTTGCTGATAAGCCGAAACCTGAGCAGCTATATAGGAAAACTCATTTGGTGTAATATGTCTTGCGTCAGTTCTTGGGTAAGAAACTAATTTTTTCTCATAAAGCCCTTGCATCGTTTTTAGCACATCTGCTGGGCTTGTTTTCCATAAGCGATTGGCTGTTGCCTGTAATGTCGACAAAGAATGGAGCTGAGGAGGCGGCGTTCGTTTATCGATTTTTTCTACAGAAGTAATAACACCCGGAGAGTTAGGCTGAATATGATGCCCGGAAAGGAGCTCTAGAATCTTTTCTCTTTTGGACTCCTTAGCCTTCGCTTTTCCTTTATATTCTCCTTTTTCCGCTTGGAAAGTAGCTTCTATTTCATAAAAGGGTTCCGAAACAAATTGCTCAATTTCTTGTTGACGTTGGTAAATCAAGAAAATAGTCGGTGATTGGACTCTCCCTATAGGAAATACTTCCTTAATACCTTGTCCCTGCAACAAAAGAGAATATAATCTGGAGCCATTCATACCTACTAACCAATCACTGATTTGACGAGCCTTGGCTTCGTCGTATAATAAAAGGTCCTTACGATTATCCTGTAAATTACTAAAGCCTTTTAGTACTTCATCAACCTCTAAGGAATTAATCCATAACCGTTTAATTGTTTGACCCCGTGCTCCGCTTTGGTTGTATATACTATAGAAGATATTCGATCCTTCACGGTCTACGTCACATGCATTAATAACTGTATCAGTAGATTTAAGTAATTTTTTCACTACGGAAAACTGCTTAAATTTCCCTTTGGCAATCTGAAATTCATACTTCTCTGGTAAAATAGGTAAACTTGCTAGTGACCATTTATCCCATTTTGGGTCATATGCTTTTGGCTCTTTCAATTCAACTAAGTGGCCGATTCCCCAAGTTATAAAAGCTCCTTCTGGGAAGATGGGACAAGGGTTGATTTCTAAATAGCCTTCGTGACGTTTTACTTTAAAAGCATCCGCATATGCCTTTGCTTGACTAGGTTTTTCGGCAAGTATGACCGGTTTCATGAGGACACCTCTTTTCCTTTGGTAAAAGAAACGCTAGTTCAATTATTATCACATATATGCAGGATATTTTCTAATCTGATTGGCTAGGGATAGGACGTGGGGAATAAATAAAGAGAATAATATGATGTTCTATAAAAAGCAAACTGAATTTATTATTAAGAGCAATATGCTCAATGAAGCTTCAATAAAAAAGCGATTTTCCTATGCTAAGGATGAAATCGCTTCTTTTGTTCCTGTTTCAATACTAGGTTGTTTCAAAGATTGCTTCTGAATCGCATCTTTGACTAACTGTTTTTCTATCCTTTTGCCCTGTTACGTCTAGAACTAAAACATTCACTATCTTTCCACCGTACGTTAATGTTTAAGCTGTTTTCAGTCTTTTTTGTTTGATAATCAATCGATCGCCTTTTTCCAAAGGTGCATGAAACATCAATAAATAGGATGAAAGAAGAAATACAATGGATAACCCAAACAAGATGTTAACAAACTGTAGATGGTGCATGAAAATTACTTCTATTAACCAGCTTATATTACCGAAAACAATGATAGGCACACATATAATTAAGAGTAATGTTGCCGCAGCAAGAGAAAATAAAGTACCATAATTGAACCAAATCGTTTTTGCGATCATTCCTAAACTAAATAAAAAGATAATCCAAGAAAAATCTACCCATAGATATATAAGCCAATTCGAGCTATTTACTAGATCTGCTAAATGAAAAAAGTTAACAGAACGACTGCCACTACTAATAATATTTGTGCTCAGGTAGTAAAACAAATTTAGAAGTGTCACACTGATAACACTAAAAATAAATGCGGAAAGATATATAGCCAAAACGAACTGATTTCTAGTACCACCTAAAGAAAGAATATAATTATACCCTTTGAAATTAATAAACGGATATAGTAGAAATACAATGTAAAGTGGACCGAAAAAGATAAATGATGCAGATTCTGCATCAATAAATCCTAATAAGTTAAAGAAAACAAAGAGCACGAAAGTAATTACAACATTTATATAAAAGGTTCTGCTCATTTCTTTCATCATTAATCGGAATGGTCCAGTAAATGTATTCATACTTTTTGCACCTCTTTTTTGGTTGTATAGTTAACAAGATAGTCCTGTAATGGTGCCTTTTCCACAGTAACACCAGCTTCTTTTGCTCTTGATTTCCATTCATCCGTAAATACGTCGTCAATCATCACATTGATTTGTTTTCCAAGTTTTCTTTTTTCTAAAATGGTATGCCCTTCTATTAAAGGTTCTATTATCTTTGCTGATCCGGATAAATGAATACCATGCATTTTTAACTCTTCTGTATCTTCATAACGTACAATTGTCTGCTGATTGATGATAGCAATCTTCTCACATAACGCTTCAATTTCATCAATATGATGTGTAGATAAAATAATTAAACGAGGATCTTCCTCATACGTATTAAGGAGCGCATCGTAAAACTGCTTTCTCATATAAGCATCAAGCCCATTCGTTGGTTCGTCCATAATCGTTACGGGAGATTTACTAGCAAGACCCATTATAATTTGTACCATTGTCTGCATCCCTTTAGAGAACTTTCTGATTTTCTTTTTTAGTGGTAATTCAAATAAAGCAACTAGATGTTCTGCTAGCTCCATATCCCAGTTTTTATTAAATAATGCTCCATAATGTAACGCATCTTCAACATTCCAAAGATCTGAGAAGGGGTGATTTTCTTGTATATACGTGATGGTGTTCATCGTTTCATTATTGTTATAAGGGATAATACCGTTCACATTGATGGAACCAGCATCTATATTTTCCATACCGGATAAAAGCTTCATGAGCGTTGTTTTTCCAGATCCATTTCTACCCCAGAGCCCTATGATAATTGGCTTAGTTTCAGAAATATTTACATTCTTTAGAGCTGGGTTATTCCCATATGAAAACGAGACATTTTCGAGTTTAATCATCCTTATAATCCTCCTTGATTATTTGAAGTAATTCTACTTTTTTTATTTCAATTCGCTTAGCTTCTTCCATCATTGGTCTTAAATACTCGTTGTAGAAGTCTTCTTTACGCTTTTCAAGTAACTTTTGTTTGGCACCTTTTGAAACAAACATTCCAACGCCACGTTGCTTATATACATATCCAGAATCGACTAATGCAGCAAGCCCTTTTTGAACAGTTGCACGGTTTATTTGATAAAATTTTGAAATTTCGGTGGTAGAAGGAATTTGATCGCCTTCTAATAACTCACCTTCCACAATTTCATTGGCAATCATATCTGAAATTTGCTGGAAAATAGGTTTCGAGTCATCAAAAACAGCTTTCACGATTTTCTCCTTTCTCAATGGTTGATTGGTTGATTAGTTGTGTAATCAACCATATAATAATTTTTTACATTTGTCAATCCTTGCATTCGTTGCTTTGATACAAAGTTTTATCCCTTTCGTATTCTATATCATGATGAGAGGGGGAAAATAATACAGACTTTAAAACTAAAAAGGATAGAGGAGCAGGAACGATGTCTGCTTTCTCTATCCTTTTTCATTTTTTAGTATTTTTCTAAATAATAGATCCTTACGTAAGCGATCGGTTATCAATGAGGGTTCACCCCCAAAACTATTCACTTATTTAGTTATTCACTATATTCCCCATGGAAATGGATAACCTATTCCACATGTTGATCTGATTTACGATTATAACTAAATCTACATATTCTTTTTCAGCATAATGGTCTCTTACTCGGTGATACAGCTCATCATTCACTCCTCTTTCTGAGATTAATGTCATGTTTTCAGCTAGTTCTAACGCTACTTTTTTGGTACCACTGATTTAGTTAAAGCCTTTGAAAAAATAAGTTATTTTAACTTCAAAAAATAAGCAATTAGCATAAAATACATAAAAGACAAATAAAATCCTTGATGAAAAGTATCTTCAAGTAAAATAATCATAATAAAATCGAATTCCTTGTGGACGACGGATTATATGCTATGAAAAAAGAGAAGTTTGTATTGTTACAAAAACTTAAAGCAAAAAATCATCCGTTCAAAGGTCCATTCACCATTAGACGTGTCCAGCCAGGTAATGTTATTGGGAATAAAAATGCGGATACTGTATTTGGACCGATAGCTATCATTGATCATGCGGAAAAAGTAAAAGGTAGAAATCATAAAGCAATCGCAAAAATATAATTGTGATGTAGTTGGGAAGAAATTTGATAAAGAATCGATAGATGTAAAGGATTCCTATAATTATGACTAATAAAAATCCCATTCCTAAGAAGGAATGGGATGTACTTCAATTATTAGTTATGAGCTATAATTACTAATTTGCCCTCATCTAATTCTTTTTCTGCTGCTTCCGCCTCTTGTTTAGAGATACCAGCTGCTTCCATTTTACTGCGAAGCTCATCTCCACGAGAAGTAAACATGTTTTTAAATGATTGTAAAAAGCCTTGTTCTTTCATGCCCACATCAGAAGTGTCGAGCGCATCATTAATATCGTCTGCTCGTTCTTTAAAATGGGCGAAAATATGAATATTGTCTCGAACGTATCCTTGTGTCTCAAGTTTTTCAATTTCTTGTTTAGCTTGAACTGCATTTTCAACTGTTAGTTTGACTGTCATGTATAATTCCTCCATTTTATTAGTAATGTGTTCTAGTTTATATTTACCCGGTAATAGTAACTTTAAACAAAATAGGTTCGAATGAATCCAAATATGTGAAAGAAATGGTTGGTTTTGATATGCTTAAAAGAAAAAGAGAATGGATGTTATTTAGATGGAAAATAAATTAGATCAAGTAGCCAGCTTTAAAGCGGCAATGGGGAATTATCCTACTGGAGTCACTGTAGTTACAGCTTATAATAGCGATGGTAAACCAATGGGATTAACCGTTAATTCCTTCGCTTCTGTTTCGTTGGAACCATTATTAATATTATGGTCTATTGATAAAAGAGTATACTCATACGAAGAGTTTTTAAAAGTAGATAAGTTTACGGTAAATATTCTAGCAGCAGATCAAGGAGATATTTGTAATTTATTCGCTAGCAAAGTAGAGGATAGGTTTGCTGAGTGTGAATGGAATAAATCAGAATTGAATTTGCCGGTGCTTTCTAACTCGTTAGCAACATTAGAATGTAAAGTATTTAATAAAGTGGAAGCTGGCGATCATACAATTATGATAGGTGAAGTACTGCATATTCAAAATGCGGCAAAAGAGCCTTTAATGTATCACCGTAGAAATATCGGTGGTATACCTACAGAATTTTATAAATGAGTAAAAAGGATATCCTGGTGGATATCCTTTTGTTTGTAATAGGATTATTCGATTTATTAAAGACGGCTCTAATAGAATTGGTCTAGGTATAAATACTTTCAAATGAACTATAAATCTCGAAATTTTTTGTTATGAAGGAAAATATACCTAGTAACATTTCCTTTTTGTGGGCAATCAAAAGGTTCATTAATTTAGTAATTTAAGAGAATTGTAAGAGTAATCTATTACAATAAAAGAAATGAATTTTAATATTTCCAACTTGAATATACAAATTAATAAATTGAAGAAGAGGGATAATATGGACTACCAACAAAGTAAACTCAAGAAAAAAAATGATAACTTGGTAAGGAAGGAAGTATTCAACATTTCTTTATCTGTATTGAAAACATTCATAGTTGCACTAGTAAATTCTAATGGAAATATAGTAAAAGCTAATGAGAAGTTTTTAAGTGTTTTTAACTATTCGTTGGATGATATAGAGACTTTAACTATTGATATGGTAATTAGTGAGTCCTCAAACCCTGGTTTTAAAAAAACTATGTATGAAAATATCGAGAAGGAAAAGTATTGGTCAGGTAATTTAAGACTAATAGATAAATTTCACCAACCAGTAGATTCTATTGTTGATATTTTGGAATTTAGAGGTGATGGTGATAATGAAAGGAATTATCTTTTAATAATACTTCCTGTCAATAGATTCAACGAAGAAGAAAAGTGGAGAAGTATTGCCTACACAGATGATCTAACTGGTCTTCCTAATCGTAGGAAATTTAGCGAATGCATCTCTTATCATATAGAAAAGAGTAATCAACAAAGTTCAAAATTTGGGCTATTATTTTTGGATATTGATAATTTTAAACATATAAATGATCAATATGGTCATGTTGTTGGCGATCAGCTTTTAAAAGAATGTGCATTAAGATTAGTGGATGCTGTGGGCAATAGTGCGGTTATATTTCGCAAAAGTGGGGATGAATTTTTAATTATTGTTGAAGAAGTGGGGAAAGTGAAAGATATTTGCGATTCTATTCAACATCAATTTACAGCTAATTTTTATATCGATAATAGTCCTATTTCAGTCTATATAAGCTTAGGAAACAGTGTTTACCCTGATTGCGGGCTTTACGAAGAATCATTAATCCATCATGCAGATAGAGTGATGTATGAACAAAAGAAACAGAACAAATCTAAGAGAGAATTTGTTACTCCAAAAAGATAAGACATGTCTAAACTACACATTGGAATAGATAACAATAAAAGCAGAAGTCCCCTAATAGCTTCAATAAGAAACAGTAGAGGACGATAAAGGCAATTTTTCGTAATATACTCGAAGTATACATCTCCATATTGCTATGCTGGTGCAACCATTCATAGTACATTTTGATGTTTACAACGTTTGAAATTCTGTCTAGGAACGTTCAGCTGTTGATATGAGAACATTAAATAACTCAACAAATGAATCATCCAGTCCTATTTCTAAGTCTTTCAATAATAATTGTTCATACTCATGATACGTTTTAATTGCTTCGAATCGATCCTCCATTTTTACTAATAAATTGATTTTTTGCTTAATTTTTTCATTTGAGTATGGATTTAACCTAAGGTAAGTTTGCAAATAAAAGAGTGTTTTTGAGTCATCATTAAGCTGATAGTAATTGATTATTTTATCTAAAGAAATCAGCATGTGATTTTGATATGCCTGTGCTTCTACAAAAGCCCAGTCGTACCTATTCAATTCCATATATTCACCTGTATATAACTTTACTGCATTTTCAGCAATTTGAATATTTGTAACATCAAGTTTATCCAGACTTTGTAGGGTTTTTTTCAATTCTATTGCATCACAGTAAATTGGTTCCAAAGTGAAAAAATAACTTTGGTTGGAGAATGTAATACAGTTAGAGTAGCCAAGCTCATCTAGAATTTTACGTAAATAAGATAAGCATGTATGCAGGTGAATTTTAGACTTTTTATAATCTTGTCCTGGCCATAAACTTTCTATTAAAATATCTCGATTTATATATGTGTTAATATTTGTAAGAAAAAATCCAAATAATTCCTTAACTTTGGCGGTTTTAAAATGAATTAGCTGTCCATTACGAAATACTTGCAATTCATTAAAACACTTAATGTAGGGTACAGAAGTAGAGATATCTTCAGTCCTATCTTCGTGATTTCTACATACTTCTACAATTTTAGTTAATCTATTAATAGTTTTAAGAAGACGTTTTGTAGTAATTGGTTTTAATAAGTAATCAATCGAGTTTAATTCAAATGCTTGTATTGCGTACTCCGAATGGGCAGTTACGAAGACAATTTGTATAGATGGCTGAATTGATAGTATAGCCTCGGCTAAGTCTAATCCATTCAAGTCCGCCATTTCAATATCTAAAAATGCAACATCCACATGGGTTGTTTTTAGGTCAGATAGAACATGCTCTTGTGAATTGTATTTTTTTATAATATGTATGTTAGGGAATTCCTGTAACTTTTTTTCTAGGGTGAAAAGTGAAAGGTCTTCATCATCCACTAAAATTGTTTTTATCATAAAATCCCCTCCATTTATGGAAAAATTCTAAATTTATTTCTATTATAATAATATTAATAAGATTCATCAAATCTCTAAATAGAGAAGTAAATAAAAGAATAGCCAATAAATAGAACCTTTAGAGACTAACTATTCTAAAGGTAAATTGGGTTAATAATGTTAGTAAAATGAAGGTAAAGGTATGTTGGATTGCTAGCCGAAAAACAGAGTTTGCTTCTGCAAGATAGGGATTAGATTAGTTTTATCGACTTTTTTGAAAGTTAAAGCTAGTGAAGAATTTGATCAAAGGAATATGCAGTAAGAGGAACTGGAAAAAGAATTATAATAGCTTTTCAATAAATTAGAGATGTTTAATTTGTAAAGATTATATATGCAAACAAATATGATTAATTTAATTTCAAAGTAAATTACCCCTACAGCTAAAAAATCTCTTCTGATTAATATCTACTAGTGTGATTTTCCTTTAAATTATTCCTCTATATAAAAAAGCTTAAACATTATTTCTCTTTGTGGCACCTGGAGTGCATCGAACTTTTCTAAAAAGGTTTTTTTATCATAGGCTACTTGATGAATAGTAACATCTGGTTTAATAGAACCTAAGTCAACTATTGCATATGGAGCAGTAATGCCTTTGGATACACCTAGAGAACCTGGATTTATATATATTTTATCGTCAGTTTGAAATAGGTGCTCTGGATGATTATGTCCAAAGCAAATAATGTCTGCGGGATAATCACCGAACATCGTTTCCATGTTATCTAGTGTAGGTTTTAAAATAGAGTAAAAGGGCTCTTCTCTAATATGTGAATCACGCATATGTGTTTCTATATGGTAGTGAATGCCAAATAGACGCATACCGTTAATTTCTTTTGCAATCGTTCTTGGTAATAAGCGAAGGCGTTCAGCATTTTGTTCGGACAGTTGGTTGGCAATCCATTGATGGTGTTCACGTGTATGCTTATAGCTATCGGGATGTCCTTCTCCAGAGATAAGGGATAGTATTGCCTCGTCGTGGTTACCGGTAATCATTTGAACATCGGAACGCTCAAATAGAATATCAAGAACTTCATTCGTATCCGGTCCCATAGCTATCATGTCTCCAAGACACCAAATTTCCTGCACATCCCTCATAGCATCTATTTCTTTCAATACTGCTTGTAGGGCAAGTTCGTTCCCATGAATATCTGTAATAATCGCTACCTTCAATATAATCACTCCTACGCTTAATCTAACGAATCTACTTTTTCTGTAGATTTTTTTTTGTGCTTTACATACTTCACTAAATAATAAATAAGAATAGTCGCAAAAATAATACTGAAAATGACATATTCATCTACATCAGATGATAATATTCCAGCTGGAATTAGAGCAAGGACAAAGAAATAAAGGAAATTTCCAATTGCAGTAGCTATAGTGAAAGGCACGATACGTATTGTGCTAAGACCAGACAAAATATTAATCAAACTAGTTGGGATAAAAGGGAAAAGTCTTCCTTGTAGTACATAAGCAAAACCATTTGCATCAACCTTCTCAATTAATCCTTTGTTGAACTTTTCAATAATAATTTCTTGGAAAACATAGCGTACACCGTACAGCACAATAATAGAGGCAATTACACTCGTAAACCAGCTCCATAAAAAGCCATTTATAAATCCAAATAACGTGATATTGATTGTAATCACGATAATGAGTGGAAATATTGTAAATGAATTTTGTATGAGCATGACCAGGGCCATAAAAAATAGCGCATAGCCAATATTTCTTTCTAAAAATAGTTGGACCTCATCTATATCTCCATGCAATAAAGACGTAACAATATCTTTGTTTAATAAGACGAAAACTAAAATTAACAGCAAACCGCCCCATATAATCCATTGTCTTTTCGTTAGATGTTGAATTTTATTCTTCATTTGTTAACGTCACCTGGTCCTTTTCACATTTATCCCGCATTAACGGGCAGGCCGATTAAAGTCGCCACTTCCTGTACGTCGTAATCTCCCATCCCAAAGCCTCTCCCAAGTAACAAAGCATATGTGGGGGACAACTGTCCGAATGGTTCAACTAACAATCAGTGGTGATAAGGAAAATCTCCACTGATTGAAGTTTCACTTTATTATTCAATCGTACCATGGTTTAAGGTTACTAAAAAACTTTTAAGGACTCTTCCTTATAAAGATATTCAATTGAATTATGTTAAGACCAAAAAATACTACATTCTATTAGAGCAATTTCCTTTTAGTTTGATTAGCTGAAAGTAAAGTTAAGTAGAGAGCTACACAAAACATTAGAATGGAACCTCCTATGACCACTTCTTTTACAGAAAGCCATTGAGATGCAAGACCTAAAAAAAGAATAACGATAATTTGTATAAAACTAGAAAGCATCTCATATAGGCTTGATATTCTACCCATCATATCGGTAGGGATATTGGATTGGATGTATGTCATAAACCCCGTATTTGAAATAGATAGAAAAAATGAAAGAACAAAAAATCCGATACTAGCTAACAAATAGGTTGTGGAAAAACTGTAAATAACATAACCAATTGAGACAAATAGTGTCCCGATACTCATCAACAGTTTAGCTGGAGCGATTCTTACTAATATATTGGTACAAAGAGCACCAACTAGAAATCCAATCCCAGCAAGAGTGACAAGAGATCCATAGGCAGTATTGGACAGATTAAGGACCTGCTTGGCAAAGGTAACTTCCATGGAGTCTAATGCGGCAGTTAGTAGCATAACCATTTGGAACATCATATATAAGACGAAAAAAGGAATAGCCTTCTTACTAAAATGTACAACTAATCTCCAATCATCTTGGATGTTCAACCAAGTTATTCTTGAATTTTCAAAAGTAGCTGTAGACATTTTTCTAGGAAGTAAAAGTGCAAGAGCAGCACATAATAGAAAAATACCAACGTTTACAAATAATGCTTCCTTAAGAGAACCACTCATAAATAAAACACCTGCAATTAATGGACCGGTTACAAAGGCACCCGAATGGACAAAGCTAAGAATTGCGTTAAATCGATGTCTTATATTTTCAGGTAGCAAAAGCGTCATATACGTAAAGGATGCTGGCTCAAATATTGCCCCAGCCATTTGGATGAAAAACACTAGTATATAAATGAATACGATGGAATCAGAAAAAGGTATGAAGAAGATTAATATTGCTCTAATCACGTCTAAACAGACCATAATATGCTTAGTAGAAACACGGTCAATAAGACTACCAGCCCAAGGTCCAACTAATAACTGGGTGATAGGTTTAATAATATACAACGCCGCAACTGCTAAAGCAGATCCTGTTATCTCTAATACCATTAAGTTGATTGCTAATAAGTATATCCATCCTCCGATATTGGCAATTCCAACGGAGAACAAATACATAATAGGAAACTTCCATTTGAATGAACTCATGTTAAAACCTCCGACATATTTAATTTGGTCAATAAAAAAATCCCACCCCCAAGACTGCTGTCTTAGGGACGAGATTAATATGTCGTGGTGCCACCCTAGTTTGCCCTAATGTCACCATTAGTAGCCTTTTCAAGTACGGCATGAAGGCATGCTTATACTCTAGCTCGATAACAGGAGCGTCTGTCACATAATGCCTTGCTTTGTACAAGTCCTACGTGAAGCTCAGAGGCTTGTTTCGGAAACTTCATTCTTACCCACTCGCAGCTAATAGGGCTCTCTGTTAAGAAATTCGGTTACCTACTCTTCTCTTCATTGCTTTTTAATTTTTCCTATCATACCATATTTTCCTTTAAATACTAGCTGTTTTTTTATCGTAGGCAAAATACTTATCGGTATAAAGGGTGCTAGTGTAACGCAAACTTCTAGGGAAAAGGAGTGTTTAAGATAAAATCTCTTACAGAAGCTATTAAAAAGTTTGCACTGCCATTTAATATTCCCGAGGATTTGACTCCTCTATTAAAAGCGATTGGAGATGCGAAAATTGTTTTACTAGGAGAAGCTAGTCACGGGACATCCGAATTTTATAAAGTTCGAGCAGAGTTATCAAAGCGCTTAATAGAAGAAAAGGGATTTACTCTAATTGCGGTAGAAGGGGATTGGCCATCCACTCAGCGAGTAAATAGATTTATAAAAGGATACGATCCAGAGGCTAACAAAAAAAACGTACTAAATGCATTCGAACGCTGGCCAACGTGGATGTGGGCAAATGAAGAGATTTCTAAATTTGTTATGTGGTTAGAGAAACATAATAAGCAATTAGAAGAAAACAGGAAAATAGGATTTTACGGAATCGATGTGTACAGTTTATGGGAATCCTTAGATGAGGTTGTAAGTTATTTGCGTAAAACGAATCCGGAAGGAACAGATATGGCTTTTGCAAAGAAGGCAATTTCCTGTTTTGAACCTTTTAATCGTCATCCCGAAACGTATGCTTTTTCTTCCATTCACATTTCTGACGCATGTGTGGAGGAAGTGGTGAAGTTAGTGGCATCCATTCGTAAAAATGAAAAACAGTATGAAGGTAATCAGGAAGCAGATTTAAATTTAAAGATAAATGCATTAGTTGCTCAAAATGCAGAAGAATATTACAGGGCAATGGTTCGTAGTGATGAACTTTCGTGGAATGTTCGTGATGAGCATATGGTCGAAGTGATCAATGAAATAATGGATTATCATGGGAAAGACACGAAAATAATAATCTGGGCACATAACACCCATATTGGAGATGCATCCTCAACGGATATGAAAGAAGAAGGACTGACAAACGTAGGAGAAATTCTTCGTCTACAAAACAAGACTGAAAATGTGTTTTCAGTTGGATTTGGTACCCATAGCGGCGAGGTAATTGCGGCAGACGAGTGGGGAACTATTCCTAAGAAAATGACTGTGCCACCTGCAATAAAAGATTCATGGGAGGATATACTGCATCGAGTGGAAGCTACAGATAAGATTCTGCTTTTTGACGAGGAGAATCGTGCATTCTTTAATAATTGGATTGGGCATCGGGCGATTGGAGTAGTGTATAATCCAGACTTCGAAGCTTATGGAAATTATGTGCCTTCTAAAATCGGGAGCAGATATGATGCCTTTATATATATAGATAAAACAAATGCATTATCACCAATTCAAGTAATTGAATAAAAATCATGGACAGATGGAGAAGGTGTGAGTCTCTCCACTCATTAAAAGATAAATAAGTATATGGAATATCGTGTTCCAAATACATTGTTCCTTGTATTTTAAAGAATTAAATAATATCGCTGATTTCCGTTTCAGGTGGATGCTTTCCACGGGCGAGGCCGACCATCCTCGGTCTCTACGCTTCCTGAGTGGTCGATAAGGTTTTTCTTATTACTAGCGCTAATTTGATTATGACTTTTTATCATATAATACTCGATTATTTTGCTGATACTATTTACAGTGATCCGTTTTTATAAAGGGAACATGGCTGATTGGAGCGCAGGGCGGGACTCCAGTGGGAATAGCGCGAGCTGAAGACCCTGGACTGAGCGTAGCGAAAATCAACGGCATATCTAGGTTTCTGTTCTTAGAGGACCGGTGTTTTTTGCCTGTTTTTCTTATTTAGATTCTAGATTTCTTCATTAGCCATGAAATCAGTATTAATATAGATCCTATACCAAGTGAAGCCTGCCAAGGTAATATAAAGGATGGCCCGATTTCCTTTACAAAAAAGCTAATGATTGCAATAACTAAAAAACCACCAGCTCCATATAAACCAGCCTTAATCATCATCTTTTTATCAGTAGCATTTTCATCGAAAGACGACTGACTTATTAACCCAAAAATCATTTTCACTCCAAGCCCTGTCATAACCAAAATCAGAATGATAAGAAGCAGGGAAGATATAACATACACTTTTTCCGAAGTTTCTCCTCCGATTATTGGAATAATTATGCTTCGCATTATTAGAAACCATCCAATTACATTTAAAGCTATCTCACTCATAAATATGAAGCTATTTCGTTTATTTTCGTGCGGTAAATGGCTTACAATCTCATCTGCGTATCCCTTAGGATCATTGCCAAAGATTTCTATAGCAGTTTTTCCGTCCTGTTGACCCTCTATAAGATGATCTAACATTTCCATCAAAACTTCCTCTGATTGTTGCTCTGATAAGGTTAGTTTAGTTCGGATATAGAGCAATAAATTCGTGTAATAATGCTCATTTTCTTCCGTTAGTAACGCTCTTTTTTGATTGTTTTCTTGGATTAACTCACTTGCCTTCATACGTTTCATCCCCTTTCGATAATAAAGCATTAATAGGTACTGATAGCTGATTCCATTCTATGGAAATTGTTTCAAGCGCCTCTTTGCCAGCAGCGGTTAATGAATAATACTTACGGTTGGGTCCAGATTCTGATGCTCTCATTTCACCAATAATTAACTCATTTTTTTGAAGTCTTAATAGAACAGGGTAAATAGTACCTTCACTCACATCCTCTAAACCGACTTTTTGGAGCTTTTTTGATAATTCATAACCGTAAACGGTTTCTTTTTCGATAACGGCAAGTACACAGCCATCAAGAATTCCTTTAAGTAACTGACTTCTAATGGACATATTTTGTCTCCCTTTCACTATCTTGTAAAACAAAGTAGTGGTGTAAAAAATAGCTACCTTGTTTTACAAAGTAGTTAAACCTAGTATAAGGATAATTAGAAATGATGTCTACTAGGTCAATGGTCCAATTTCTTGTAAGGATTAAAAAAGAATCTTATTATCTGACAATTTCGTGATAAACTAACAATAACTTCAATAATGATATAGGAGGTACATAGTGGGAATTTGGAAAAGATTATTAGTTACTGTCATTTCAATCGTTATGATTAGTGGTTCTATTTTTATTTCTACAGGTGAGGATAATACTGTAGAAGCCGCTACTTCGTACAATAGTTTAAAAAGCAAGATTAACACCATAATGGCAGATAGTCGTATGAAAAGTGCAACAACAGCACTTACGGTACGAAAAGCATCTACTGGTGAAATAGTATATCAATATAACGGGGATATAGGGATAACGCCTGCGTCTTCATTAAAACTTTTAACTGCAGCAGCAGCCTTAGAAACACTTGGGGAAAACTATCGTTTCCCAACGGCAGTTTATACGAATGGGCAAGTACAAAATGGCATATTAAATGGTAATTTGTATTTGCGGGGTAAAGGTGATCCAACCTTATTGAAGTCCGACTTTGATAATTTCGCGAATAGTTTATCAAAACAAGGTATTAAAAGAATTTCTGGAAATATAGTTGGGGATGATTCATGGTATGATTCCGTTCGACTGTCTGCAGGTATTTTGGCAGAGGACGAGCCATACTATTATGCAGCACCTATTTCTGCTCTGACAGTTTCACCCAATAGTGATTTTGACGCTGGGTCGGTAATAGTTCAGGCGATACCTTCTACAAATGGGAAGGCAACTAAAGTAACGCTAACTCCTCAAACTAGTGTTTTACAGGTAGTGAATAAGTCCAGAACCGTTCCTAAAGGATACAAAAACACTTTGAAAATTACTCGACAATTAGGGACTAATAAGGTAATTATTTCTGGAAACTCACCAATTGGAACCTACGGAACGAAGGAATGGATTTCCGTGACAGATCCAACATTATATGTATTGGATATATTTAAAAAGTCATTACAAGCAAAAGGTATCACATTTATACCTTCCTCTGTAGTAATGAAAGGGAAGACACCCGACAATGCAAAGGTTTTAGAATCTAAAAGATCTAAACCGCTAAAGGATATAATCATTCCATTTATGAAGCTTAGTAATAATACTCATGCGGAGATGTTAGCAAAAGAAATGGGAAAAGTGAAGTATGGAGCGGGAAGCTGGAATGCAGGATTAAAAGTAATGAGAGAATATGCTAATTCTATTGGATTGGACAGCACTAAATGGAAATTTGAAGACGCATCAGGTATGTCATATTCAAACAAAATTACAAGTAGAGAATTATCGCATTTACTTTATGCAGTTCAGTCAGAACCTTGGTATAAGACTTTCAGTAAAAGCCTTCCAGTAGCGGGTATGTCTGATCGTTTTGTAGGTGGTACCCTTCGAAATAGATTGAAAACTACTGGTACTAGAGGTAACATAACAGCGAAAACTGGTAGTCTAGAAAATATAAAATCCCTCGCTGGATATGCAAAAACTAAAAGCGGTGAGACTCTTATATTTACCGTGTTAACAGAGAAAAATAAAACGAGCACAATCCCCGCACTTGATAGAATTGCTACAACGATTGCTAATCACTATTAATAATAGGAAAGCGTCGCCTTTGCAAGCATTGGTGGCGCTTTTATGATTTGCAGAAAAAGTGTAGTTTATGTATTTCAAATTATGTACTATACTATTTGTGTAGTGAGGTGAAACAAGTGGCACGTGAGCGTAAATTTACTGACGATGAGTTATTTAAAGCAACAAAGCTATTACTAATTGGGGATGGCTATGAATCCTTTACGTTTAGCAAGTTAGCTTCGATGATGGAAGTTTCTCGTGGCAGTATATATAAATATTATGAGAACAAAGATGAATTGATATCGGAATTTCTGATGTATGAAATGAATCGCTTTCTCCAAGATTTTAGTGTGCTTGATAAAAGTGGAGATTTTCAAACACAGTTTTCTCTAGTTATTGATTTTATTTTTAGACATAGTGAAATTCATCAGATTCTAGAGATTATTCATCAAATTCCTAAACAGTCTTCCAATCGTGTCGTCTCCAATCAGACACAGTTAAATACATATTACATTAATATGTACAAACAATTCCAAGGGTTAATCGAGCAGGGGAAGAAAGAACAAGTAATTAAAAGTCATCTATCTGATGCTATAATTCTTGGGATGATTTTTCAAACTATTGCTATTCCTAATCATTTTGGGATTCCTACTGACGAATGGGTAGATTCTATCAAAGAGATCTTAAGTGACGGAATGTTTTTGAGAGATTAATTGACATACAAGTCACTTTTACACATAATGTAAATGACAAGTATGTTTTTTTTGTTCAAAGTGACACTAGTGTCATTAACTAAATGGAGTAGGAAGTGGTCATATTGAAAAAGTTACTAGGCATAGTAACCGATTTTGTCACGACGAGAAAAGGTATGTGGATTACATTAGGTATTTGGATAGCGCTAACAGTAATTCTTACAGTATTTGCACCTAGTTCAAGCGATTATAAGGTTTCGAGTGTAGCCTCATTGCCTGAGGATGCTAAGTCGATTGTGGCCCAAGAACATATTGACAAGCATTTTAAAGATGCAGAAAGTTTGCCAGGGATTCTTGTTATTCAGTCGAAAGAAGAGATAGATATTAAAATGCTTGGAGCAGCTTTGGATAAAGTAGCGGCAGCAGATATAAATGGTCTGAAAGAAATGGTTCCGTTTAGTAGTCTGCCACCCCAGGCGTTGGAAGGATTTTTCTCGGAAGATAAGAAAACATCAGTTATTCCTATTAGCTTTATCACCTCTTTAGAAACCTCTGATTTAGAGGAAAGCTTGGCTCAGGTGAGGGAAATTGTAGCAGAGGAAACCAGATCGATTGTTTATATGACAGGTCCTGCTGGAATTGCTGTAGATACAACAAATCTATTTGAACGTGCGGATCTTGTATTAATCTTATCGACAGTAGGAATTATTCTTATTCTACTAATTGTCATTTATCGTTCGCCGCTATTAGCTCTAATTCCATTACTAGCAGCAGGAATTGTTTATCAGGTTGTAAACCAAATACTTGGTATGATTGGTGCTACGGGCTTGGAGTTAGCTACTCAATCGTTATCGATAATGTCGATTCTGTTGTTTGCAGCGACGATTGATTATTCGTTGTTTGTATTTTCTCGATATAGAGAAGAGTTAAAGAACTATGAAACTAAATTCGATGCTATGAAGTACGCAATGCGTGAGACTGGAATTCCTGTATTCTTTGCAGGTGGTACAGTTTTAGCTGCAATGCTCGTACTATTCTTTGCATCATTTGGAGATTATCGTAATTTCGCACCAATTTTCGGGACGACAATGTTTGTCATTATGTTTGCATCTGTCACACTAATCCCAGCATTATTTACTCTTTTCGGTCGTAAGTCTTTCTGGCCTCGTGTTCCGAAATATGGAGAAAAAGAAGTGAAAGCGAACTCATTATGGAGTAAAATTGCTTCATTTGTTGTCAATAAACCAGTAATCGCTGCAGTGTCGATATTAGTTATTTTAGTAGTTTCCGCATTGAACTTGTTTAATCTGAAATATGAGTTCGATACGATTAAATCTTTCCCAAGCGACATGCCGTCCCGTGAAGGTTATGAAGTCATTGAACAAGAATTTGAAAAAGGGGATTTAGCTCCAACAACTGTCCTTTTTGAATCTGAAAGTGAAATTACAGAGGAAATGCAAGCAAGTCTAATTGATCAGCTATTACAACGAGGCTTAGTGAGTAGTGTTCGTGCTTCAGGAATTTCAGAAGATGGACTTGCGGCACAATTCCAACTAACATTCGAGGAAAGTCCATATTCAACAGAGTCAATGGACGCCTTGGAAACCATGGTGGAGGAAGCAGATAATATTGTTAAGGAAAGTGACGTAGAGGGTGAATTGTACTTTGCTGGCGAAACCGCATCTAACTTAGATGATCGTTCTGCAAATAGCCGTGATTTAATCATTATTGTATTGCTTGAAACACTCTTAATCTTTATCTTATTAATTGTATTAACGAAATCTATTAAAATGCCAATTTACATGATGGGTACTATTCTATTGTCATTCTTGGCTGCACTTGGTCTTGGTATGTTCTTAACTAACTTATTTTTCGATATTGATACGATTAGTAATCGTGTTCCACTCTATTCGTTTGTGTTCTTAGTAGCACTAGGAATCGATTATAATATTATTCTTATATCTAGATTTTTAGAGGAACGTGAAAAACATTCCGTTAAAGAAGCAGTTCAAATTGCAGTATCCCACACAGGTGGAGTTATCTCTTCAGCAGGTATTCTACTTGCTGCAACATTCGCTGTACTAATGACGCAGCCGATCCAGCTGCTATTTGTTTTTGGATTTATCGTAGCGGTGGGAATTATTTTGGACACATTTTTAATACGTGGAATTCTTTTACCCGCATTGATCGTCCTATTTGAAAAAGATAAAAAATAATATAAACGCATGGTCTTTAGGAATAATTCCAATAGACCATGCGTTTTTGGTTTTTAGAAAATCTTTTTTCGGTCCCTTTCATCTTTAAGCAATTCTACAGCCTCACGGAAACGAAGAGAATGAATATTTTCTCGTTCTCTTAAGAAACGTAAAGCATCATTGATACCAGGATCGTCTGAAATATCGATTAACCATTGGTAGGTTGCGCGTGCTTTTTCTTCTGCAGCAATATCTTCATATAAATCTGCTATGGGATCTCCTTTAGATTGAATATACGTAGCTGTAAATGGAACTCCTCCTGCATTCTCATAAAACAATGAATGTCCATGATTAACAAAGTGTGCACCTAAACCAGCTTTTTCTAATTGTTCAGGGGTAGCATCCTTAGTCAATTTATAAATCATTGTTGCCAGCATTTCAAGATGTGAGAATTCCTCAGTGGAAATATCCGTAAGCAGTCCGATTACTTTATCCGGAACGGTATAACGTTGGTTCATATATCTGAGTGCGGCTGCAAGTTCACCATCCGCGCCTCCGTATTGCTCCATAAGATATTTTGCAAGCATCGGATTACAGGTTGTTACTTCGACGGGATAAAGCAACTTTTTTTCATAAACCCACATCAAATTTCCCCTTTCTCATAATTGCCATGGCCACGGGTCTTGATTCCAACGCCAGCCTACTTCTAGGGCCTGTCTAGAGGGAATGGATTTTAGGGATAAAGGTCCAAATTTATTTTCGTATTGTTTGCGTGCAGATGCAGCTTTTTTAATCGCTTCTCTCCATTGCTCTAAAGCATCTTCATCATCTGGATGTGTGTCCGTGTATAATGTCCATTCGACAACAACAAAATCCATTTGTTGTACTTTTTTTAACAGAAGCATTCTTTCATCAAAAGCATTCATGAAATTCCTTCCTCTCGGGAGAATCCATCCACAAATTTAGGCCAAAGCGAACCTTGCATTAGTGCCTCCTCGGGAGAATTTTGCGGTAGGCCAGGCTGCTGGAAATTTGTGAAAATTTGTGGAGGCAACACGAAATACTTCACGGTAACCGGGGGGCAGGGATCCCGTGGTGAAACAAAAGGCTTAAAACTTCCTCGATAACTTGGACGTTCCAAATGTCATCACTCCTTCTACCCATCTTATGAAGTTAGAACTTGTCTAATTACGGCAACATAAAAACTCTTATCAGTTATGAAAAACTAATAAGAGTTTGCACAATATTCATCCTTTATTTTTCTAGGAAACACCTAAGAAAAATAGAACAAACGGAATAGAAATGATGCTGACAAGTGTTGTAACTAGAGTTGTAAACGAAACAAGATCTGGTTCAGTATTAAATTGCAATGCTAACATCGTTGTATTAGCTGCAGTTGGCATAGCTGCCAAAATAATCGCAACCTGTTTGACCATATCATTAACTGGCAAGAAGTATAAAATTCCAACCGCTAGAAGGGGGGACACAATTATCCGTATAAAGGAAACCGCAACAACATATCGATAGGCAACCTTTTTTCGCGAAATGACAGCTAATTGCATTCCGAGAACGAGCATAACTGTTGGTATCGATGCATCGGCAGCAAGTCCGACGCCATCCATGACCGCATGTGGCACGGTCAGTCCAGTTTCTTGTAAGAAAATACCGAGGGCAGCTGCATATACGACTGGCATTCTAATAACGCGCTGCAAGGACTGCTGCCATGTCGCCTTCTCACCGCCACCAAGAGATGCAAAAAAAATACCAAATGTATTGATGAACAAGCCGTGTAAAACCATGATCATTACAGCATAATCAAAACCAGTGGCCCCTAAGGCAAATAACACTACCGGAGCACCGTAATTTCCGCTATTCATAAACATTCCACCTAAAATCATCGCAGAAAGTTCCGAGCGTGAAGTCTTCATAAATGTTCCAGTCACCCAAGTTATTATAAGTAAAATAAAGGCCAAAATAAGACAAAATAATATGATATAAAAATATTCCATCGTTAAGGCATTTGTATAAAATGTTCGGAAAGCTAAAAATGGAGACATTAAATATAGCGCGGCTGTAGAGATAGATTTTATATCGAAACCAATAAATTTCTGTCCAATAAAGCCGATAAAGAAAATAATAAAAACCGGCAAAATAATTAAAACCAGTTCCACTTCAACACCTTCAATCTAAAATCAAACTTAAGTAGTTCTGTCTATTAAATTACTATATCATATTGCATAAATATATAATCGCAACTATGTGTAGAAATCACTCAAATGGAAATGATAAAAAAGGTAGTGCAGAGCATCAATTCTTTAATTCTTTGAAAAAATAAGGAGGGAAATAATGTCAGTAGAAAAATTAAAAATTGGAATTGTTGTAGGTAGTGTAAGAAAAGGACGTAATGCGGAGGCAGTTTCGAACTGGGTGTATAATTTTGCAACAAAGAGAAATGATGCAGACTATGAAATAGTTGATTTGATAAATTATAGATTACCTCTTCTGGGGCAAGAGATTTTTTCAGAACAACAGGAAGAAGCAAATTCGGCTATCAAAGGCTGGTCTGAGAAAATGGCTACGTATGATGGTTATATTTTCGTAACTCCAGAGTATAATCATGCGGTAGGCGGTGCACTAAAAAATGCATTAGATTACTTAAATCCTGAATTAAACAATAAGGCAGCTGGTCTTGTTGGATATGGTAGTTTAGGTGGAGCACGTGCTCATGAAAATATGCGTTTAATCTTAGGGGAATTACAGGTTGCAGATGTTCGTACTGCTGTAACATTCTCACTAATGACTGATTTTGAAAGTATGAGCGTATTCAAACCTGCAGACTTTCATGAAGGAAATGCAAATACAATGCTTGACCAATTACTTGCATGGAGCAGGGCTTTAAAAACACTTCGTTAATTTATTTAAAAGAAAGTCAAATCCAAGGGAATTATACTTTTCCCTTGGATTTTTTACGTTATAATTAAAATTAAATATTAAAAATTTTAAGATAACTACAAAGGGAATAATAATGGGGTGGAGCAATGGATATTAACGATAAAGTGGCCATTGTAACAGGTGGGGCATCTGGATTGGGGCTTGCAACTGTTGCACATTTATTACAAAAAGGGGCAAGGGTAGTAATTTTTGATGTAAATGAAGAATTAGCAAAAAAAGCAAGTGAGGAATTCGGGGGAAATGTAGTCTATGAAATAGTAAATGTTACTGATGAAAATTCTGTCCATAAAGCAATTCAGCAAACAGTAGAGAGGTTTGGGGCAATACATATTTGTGTGAATTGTGCAGGTATAGCCCCTCCTCAAAAAACGGTTGGAAAATCTGGAGCAATGCCTTTAGAAAATTTCAAAAAAGTAATAGATATAAATTTAATAGGAACGTTTAATACGTTGAGATTAGCTGCTGCGGAAATGACAAAAAATGATTTGCTCATGGAATCCAATGAGCGAGGCATTATTATTAATACCGCTTCGGTCGCAGCATTTGAAGGACAAATGGGGCAGGCAGCTTATAGTGCTAGTAAGGCTGGAATAGTAGGGATGACCTTACCTATTGCAAGGGACCTATCTTCTTATGGAATACGTATTAATGCGATTGCTCCAGGATTATTCCGTACCCCTATGGCAGCAGGTTTAGGAGATAGAGTAATAGAGAAGCTAGAGTCATTAGTAGAATTTCCAAAGCGATTAGGTCGACCAGATGAATTTGCTACATTAGTAGCTTTTATGATTGAAAACGAATATATCAATGGGGAAGTAATTCGATTAGACGGGGCAATTCGAATGCAACCGAGGTAACAAGAAAAGCACAAGCGCCTATGCAAGCCCCGAAAAGCGTTGGAAGAATGACGGAAAAGGCGTTCTTTGCCTTTCCCGACATTCTGAAACGTCTCGAGGGGCTAGGCGCTGAAGCTGGACAGGTAGAAAAGCACAAGCGCCTATGCAAGCCCCGAAAAGCGTTGGAAGAATGACGGAAGAGGCGTTCTTTGCCTTTCCCGACATTCTGAAACGTCTCGAGGGGCTAGGCGCTAGAGCTGGACAACAAGAAAAACGGAAGCGCCTAGCTTTGGAAGTCAGTCTAAGTTCGCGACATCTTGTCGCAACGACTGACTGACCCACATCCTGTGGGCCTCCGACAAGCACTGGAAGGATTTCGGAAAAGGCGTCCTTTGCCTTTATCGAAATCCTGAAGTGACTCGAGGGGCTAGGCGCTGAAGCTAGAAATAAGAAAAGAGAAGGGTGGAAATGACATGACAGAGGTTGTAATAATAGAAGGGGTACGAACAGCAATTGGAAGAAGGAAAGGGACGCTTTCAGAATATCGACCAGATGAACTTGCAGCGATTGTTTTAGACGAGTTAGTGAATCGTGCTGGTGTGGAGAAAGCAGATATAGACGATGTCATTTTAGGGTGTGTCACACAAATAGGGGAACAAAGTGCGAATATCGCCCGTACTGCAGCACTGATAGCTGGTTTTCCAGTACATGTACCTGGGGTTACTATTGATCGTCAATGTGGTTCAAGTCAGCAAGCGGTCCATTTTGCTGCACAGGCAATTGCAGCTGGAGACATGGATATGGTTATTGCTGGGGGCGTAGAAAGCATGACGCGTGAGCCTATGTTTTCAAATGTAGGAAATGCGAAAGTAAGTCCAAAACTAACTGACAAATACGAGATCATCAATCAAGGATTATCATCAGAACGAATGGTAAAGAAATGGAAATTAACGCGTGAAGAACTAGATAAGTATTCTTCTGAAAGTCATGCCAAAGCCTTTGAAGCAATTGAAAAAGGTCATTTTGAAAAAGAAATTGTTCAGGTAGAGATTCCTCAAGCAGATGGTACGGTAAAAAGCTTTGCAACTGACGAAGGACCCCGTGCAGGCTCTACTGTTGAAGTATTAAGTGGATTAAAACCTGTATTTGATGAAAATGGTGTGATTACGGCTGGGAATGCTAGTCAAATGAGTGACGGAGCTTCTGCAGTTCTTTTAATGTCTCGTGAAAAGGCAGATGAGCTTGGGCTAAAACCAAAAGCTCGTATAATAGCTCGTAGTGTTACGGGGTCTGATCCAACGCTTATGTTAACTGGTCCTATTGAAGCGACGAAAAGAGTGCTTTTAAAAGCGGGTCTTACAATTGAAGACATGGACACCTATGAGGTTAATGAAGCTTTTGCACAGGTTCCACTAGTGTGGTTAAAAGAGACAAATGCCAATCCAGAAAAGTTAAATCCAGATGGAGGGGCAATAGCCTTAGGTCATCCGTTGGGAGCAACAGGAACAAAGCTATTGGTAACTATGCTACACAGGCTAGAACGCACTGGTGGGCGCTATGGTCTTCTTGCTATTTGCGAGGGGATGGGCATGGCAAATGCCACAATTATTGAAAGAATTGAATAGGGGGTGTAGGAGTGGGAAGATATAGATTTGAGACGGAGGATCATGTGATATTTCGAAAATCTTTACAAAATTTTCTTCAGAAAGAAGCTGCCCCCCATTATGATTCATGGGAAAAGGATCGACTTATTCCAAAGAACTTTTGGAGAAAACTAGGTGAGATGGGCTACTTATGTCCACAGGTAGAGGAAGATTTCGGTGGCCTCGGTTTAGATTTTAGTTTTGGTGTAATTATTTCAGAGGAATTAGAAAGAATCGGCTCCAGTCTTGTAGGGGTTGGATTGCATAATGATATTGTTGTTCCTTATATAGAATCTTTTGGCTCGCAGGAGCAAAAGCAAAGATGGCTACCGGGGTGTATAACTTCAGATTTCATAACTGGAATTGCTATGACAGAGCCTGGAGCGGGTTCAGACTTGGCTAATATACAAACAACAGCAATTCGTGATGGAGATCATTATGTTATAAATGGGCAAAAGACATTCATCACTAATGGAGTTAATGGCAATCTGTTTTTAGTAGTAGTGAAAACTAATCCTAAAGCAGAACCAAGGCATCAAGGCATCAGTTTAGTTATTGTGGAAGAGGGGACACCTGGATTTTCGAAAGGGCGTAAGTTAGATAAGGTAGGATTACATGCTCAGGATACTGCAGAGTTATACTTCGAGGATTGTCGGATTCCTATTTCTAATTTAATCGGAGAAGAGGGTAAAGGCTTTGGTTACTTGATGGAGAAACTACAGCAGGAAAGATTAGTAGTAGCAATCTCTGCTCAAATTGCTTCAGAGGATATGCTAGAAATGACAATGGAGTATGTAAAGTCTCGTAAAGCTTTTGGAAAATCAATATCCTCCTTTCAAAATACACAATTTAAAATAGCCGAAATGGCTACCAAAATCGAACTTGGAAAATCATTTTTGGAATCACTAATTGAGGATCATATTTCAGGAAAAGAAGTTGTTACTAAAGTATCGATGGCAAAATATTGGCTAACCGAAACTGCAAGAGAAATTTCGATTGACTGCATGCAATTGCATGGTGGATATGGGTATATGGAAGAATATAAAATTGCCAGAAGATATCGAGACATTCCTGTAGCTTCTATTTACGCAGGGACAAATGAAATAATGAAAGTAATTATTTCAAAGAATTTAGGGTTATAGAATATGGAATCAGTTAAAGCTCGGTAAATGAATTAAATATTCATTTGCCGAGCTTTATTAGGTTCCTGTTAATTATTCAGTTTCCGGCATGTCGCCATTGTGTAGGAGTTCCTGCTTTTGGACAATTAGGGAATGTAGCACCTTCTACTAGGTCTAGTTTGTCGCCATCTTCATCAATATATGTGCCAGATTCTGTTACTGGTTCACCTGAATTATGATGATGACCTTCTGCATGCTTCCAATAAGTAGCTACTTGTGATTCTGGACAAGAAGGGAATTTATCACCCTTATTTAATCTTTTAGTAAATCCAGCCTCACATGTATATGCGCCGCTTTCTTCTACTACCTCATCTGTTGCATGCTCATACTGTTGGTTTCCCATGTTTAAATTCCTCCTTCATGTTTATAACCTCTACAATCTATTTACCCAGCACAGCATGTCTAAAACATGACATGTATATCAGAAAAAGTTTAATATTCAATCAATTCGGAAATATAAAATATAATGAGGCTATTTTCTAGTAGTTAGGAGGTGAAAACATGGAAAGAAATATAATAGCTATAATTGTCTTAGGAATGTTTTTTATAGTTCCATTTCAAGTTCAAGCGGAAGAATTGGAGAAAGAGCACGGAGGTTTGCTAAGTAAAACAGCCGATCAATTATTAGGAGCAACTGAGAATTTAGTTAACACCGTTCAAACTACAGTTCAGAATGTTGAGGAAGTTGTTCCTGTCTTAAAACCTGGAACAAATGTAATTTCAGAGGTTGAAAAGAATACTTTACCAATTGTAGAGGATGTAGTAATAGGTGTTACAGATACAACTGATACAGTGCTTACTGAAGTAGTGGACGAGGTTGATAAAACCGTCAAGACACTGCCAGTAACTCCGGTTGTTACGCCAATTCTTACAACAACGACCGAAACATTAAGTGAAGTAGCATCAGAAGTTCAAACAGTCGTGAAATCGAGTGAAGAAACGGTTAAGAATGTAGTAGATAAAGTGGTGGAAGAAAAGGGTAGAAATCCTATTGAGGAGTCTACAAATGTTCAGATTACTGAGATATCTACAAAAACTACTAATCTTTCTTCTGAAAAAGAGGAATTGCCGTCAATCGCAGAAACGAAGACTCCAATTGATGTTACTGTAACAGACGAACCAGTGGGAGAGGAAACAACTCTTAAAAAGGTTGCTGTTGAAGTTGAATTAGAAGGACCTGAAAAAGTGGATGAAATTTACGAACATCATATAGAAGTGGATAAGAAAAAAACTGCTCATAAAATTCAACAGAAAATAATAACGGAAGCAATACAGGAACAGAATTTAAAAGTCCCGGTTATACCGGCAATTCCATTAGGACCAGATGCAAAAATGACAGTGGCTTCGGGAGTAACATGGGGTGGTCAAGGAAATACATTTTCATCGGGAGTATCTTCTTTGTCAACCGGAAGCGATGTTTTACATGGTTTTCTCCCATCCGATGAAATGTTAAAGGAATTAACAAAGAAAAAATGGTATCACAAAAATAGCTATGCGGTTATTCAATGGATTCATACGCCTCTGAGGAAACCACCAGTATTAACTCCTTTTTTATACGTGATTTAATTCATAATAAAAAAGGAGATAAAAAAATGAAAAATAATAGCTTAAAAATATTTTGGTCTTTACTTGGTATATGGACGTTTCTTTTGATGACACCGACATTTGTGGCTGCGGAGGATCATGACTCCAATATGTCTATGTCAATCGATATAAACTTATTGAGTGAAAGCCCTGAAAATGCCGAAATTCTAGATGTGGAAGTCAGTGACTTGCTTGGAATTGATAATGTCGATGTGAAGATTCCAAACAGTGAAGCAAATACAGACGAATTAGCAAGTGTTTCTATTACTGATGAAGAGATTGGTTATATAGATGCGGATGTGTTAACTACTACTGAAACATCAGAATCGAATGAACAAGCTGTTGCAGATATAGCAGCAGAAGAATTACTCGGTAAAGATGAAGTAGATGTAGAAGTACTAAAGCATAAAGAGAATGACTGGAAAGACTCCCATTCAAACGAATCGTCAGTAGCAGATATAGCAGTAGAAGAATTAATCGGTACAGATGAAGTAAATGTAGAAGTACTGAAGCATAAAGAAAACGACTGGAAAGACTCCCATTCAAACGAATCTTCAGTGGTAGATATAGCAGTAGAAGAATTACTCGGTACAGATAAGGTTGACGCAGAAGTACTAAAGCATAAAGAGAACGACTGGAAAGACTCCCATTCAAACGAATCGTCAGTGGTAAATATAGTAGCAGAAGATTTACTCGGTACAGATGGGGTTGACGCAGAAGTACTGAAGCATAAAGAAAACGACTGGAAAGACTCTCATTCAAACGAATCGTCAGTGGCAGATATAGCAGTAGAAGAATTACTCGGTACAGATGAAGTAAATGTAGAAATACTGGCACAAAAAAAAGACGCTTCAATGAATGGTTCATCTAATAATGAATCAGTTGCTCAAGCGACTATTGATAATTTAATTACAACTGATCAAATTGAGTTGAATGTCCTTAAGAGTGATGAATCAATGCATGATCAAAGCCAAATGGAAGAACAACAAGCAGTACATTTTGAGATTAATGATCTTCCGCTGCTTGAAACATTACATGTAGGTGTATTGGAGAATAAATCCATCGAAGAGTCAACTCTTCTACAAGATGCCTCCGCTTTAGTTACTGTGGGGCTAGGCGACGACTCATCTTCAACTACTAGTTCACTTTTAGATGAAGTGGAGATAAATGTGTTACAAAATAGCCAATCTTCGAGTAATAATTTCGAAGCAGAAAAGTCTGCTGTTGTAGGACTTGAACTAGCTGATACAAACTTAGGTGATTTTTCCACATATGTTTTATTGTCTGAGTCCACAGTGGACAATGGAGATATGATGAATAATAGTGGTTTAGTAGAGGTTAATTCTGATGATTTAGCCATACTTGAGGATGTTCATCTAGGTGTAGTCGATAAACATGAAGAAGGGGACGGACAAAATAGTTTATTTTCCGAGGGGTTTATACAGTTAGATATTTTGTCAGATTTTACGGATGAAATAGAAGTAGATATTCTAACGAATGACGAGCTTACAACTAATAGTGAAGCTTACCAAAATGAAAAAACTATATCTATTGGTTTAATAAATGATCTAGCCGGAGAAACAAATATCGATATTCTTCCAACAGAAAGCTATGTAACGGCTGCTTTCGATAACCCAATACTTCCACTGGAAGATGGTGAAGAAGTAGTGGAGGATAACGGATTGGATGGAGCAGAGGAAGGTAATAACGAAGAAGGTACCCCAGTTACCAATGGGGATGGAAGTATTATCGAAACGCAAAATCCGTCTACAGATGAAGAAATTATTGTCGTAGATAGTGAGAGTTCAGAATCAAAAGATACGATGATAGAAAAACCTACTTTAACAGAAAGTGATGAAAGTGTGACTGAGGAAGATATGTCTGGTATCGGTGCCAATTTCAATAATAGTGACGGCAACTTTTTCACTGGTTCTTCCTTACCACAAACTGGAGGTTTTTTTACAGGAGTAATGTTGTTAATTATAGCTTTGAGTTTATTAGGTAGTGGTTGGACTATACGTAAACTTGCATAAAGGAGACCTACAAATGACGAAAAAAAGTGTAGGGAATATATTAATGATCATTGGATGTGTCTTACTCGTCATTGTTAGTTATGGAATGATTGAAAATAAAACACACCAAAAAGAATTGATTGAATCCTTTAAAGCTATAAAAACGGAAGCTGCATTAGCTTCAAATGAAGGAACGGAGAAAGCGACAACCATAAAGGATTCTGCGGATATAAGCATCTTGAGAATACCTTCTATCCAATTGGAATCTCCTGTTATAGAAGGCACAACTTCCACTAAGCTAAATCGTGCACTTGGAATGATAGCGAATCTGGATGCACCAGGTACTCCAAATGGGAGTACAGCTATTGCTGGACACCAGTCACATCAGTTTGGACATTTTTTTAATCGTCTGAATGAATTACAAATAGGGGATAGACTTGAATTAGAAACAAGTACAGACCTATTAGTCTATGAAGTATTTGATATTCAAATAGTTAAACCAAACAATGTGGAAGTATTGAGTCGTCAAGAAGGAATATCTATGTTATCGCTCGTGACCTGTTATCCAGAAAGGTCTAATAAATATCGTCTAGTGGTACAAGCAAAGCAGCAAGAAATATAAACTAAATCATCAATCTAAAAGTGTGCACCCGATTTCAACTGGATGCACACTTTTAGTTTTTTGAATCTCCTTATTTCCAAACATCCTTAGCGATTTGAATAACATGCTGAACTTTCGACCATTGTTCTTCCTCGGTTAAAAGATTTCCCTCTTCAGTAGATGAGAAACCACATTGTGGACTTAAGCAAAGCTGTTCAAGAGGGACATATTTAGTAGCTTCATTAATTCTATTTTTGGTAAGATCCGCATCTTCTAAATCCCCGTGTTTGGACGTGATTAACCCTAATACAATAAAAAGATCAGAACGATTAATGTGACGAAGTGGTTCGAATCCGCCAGAACGTTCGTCATCAAACTCTAAGAATAGGCCGTCTACATCTAATCCTGCAAAAATAGTTTCCGAAACTAGCTCATAGCTTCCACTTGTAATATACGTAGATTTAAAATTACCACGGCAAATATGCATAGTCACAAGCAAGTCTTCAGGGCGTTTAGAGATAGATTCATTAATAGCGCGTGCAGATAATGCTAATGTCTCTTCCAGTTCTAGTTCCTTTTCTTTTAAGGAAGCAATTCCTTCCTCAGAAAAAGTAGTAGCCCATGAAGTATCATCAATTTGAAGATAACGGCAGCCTTCATCATAAAGTGCTTGAATCACACCTTGATATGCAACGACTAAATCGTTAAACAATTCATCCTGACTCGAATAAACGCCTTCCTCAATAGTTGCTCGGTAAAATAACATATTTGGACTAGGTATAGTAAATTTTGCTACAGCATCACCAGCAATACCTTGAAGAAACTTAAAGTGTTCAATCATATAGTGAGTGCTAAATCCAATTTTCCCAGTTACTTTAATACCGTGTGCTCTAGTTTGCACACCTTTAAACGTTAATCCTTTATCTGTATCATAAAATTCTATCCCGTCAAATCCACCAAGGAAATCGAAATGCCACCATTTACGTCTAAACTCTCCATCCGTAACAGACAGAAGTCCAATTTCCTTTTGTTTTGCTACTAGTTTCGTAATTTCTTCGTCTTCTATTTGTTTTAATTGATCAGTAGTTATTTCATTATTTTCAAATTGTTGTCGAGCTTCTTTTAAGCGAGCTGGTCGTAAAAAGCTTCCAACGTGATCTGCTTTAAATGGTGTATTTACAACTAATCGTTTTGACATTTAAATTCCTACCTTCTCATTTTGTTTGGATGCAATTGTTAATGCTTGCTCAAAGTCTGCTATTAAATCATCTACATTCTCTAATCCAACTGAAAAACGTAGTAAACCATCCGTTATTCCACGTTTTTCTCGTTCGGCTTTAGGCATTGCAGCATGAGACATTTGAGCTGGATGTGAGAGAATTGATTCTACTCCGCCAAGACTTACGGCAAATACAGGGATTTTGACACTTTCTACAAATGCCTTTGCAATGGATCTATTCGGTAAACGGAAGGAAAGGACTGCCCCAGCACTACTCGATTGCTTGTTATGCATTTCATATCCTGGATGAGTGGAAAGACCAGGGAAAAAGACTTTCTCTACTAAATCATGTCCATTTAGATAGTTTGCAATTTTTTGCGCAGAATGAGCGGATTTCTCAAAACGCACACTTAATGTTTTGATGCCTTGGATTAAAGAAAATGAATCCTGTGCTCCTAAAATAGCACCGAATGAGTTTTGGATAAATGCCAAACGTTTACCTAAATCCTCGTCTCGTGTAACCGCAAGTCCTGCAATGATATCGCTATGTCCAGATAAAAATTTGGTGGCACTATGTAAGACGACATCAACTCCTAAGTCAAGTGGACGCTGATAAATCGGTGTCATAAATGTATTGTCTAAAAAGGTTAAACAATCATTAGATTTCGCAAGATCCACAACAGCAGAGATATCTGTAATACCTAAGCATGGATTAGAGGGAGTTTCGATATAAATTAATTTTGTATTTGGCTGAATGGCACTTGCGATGGCTTCGACATTCGTAAAATCTACAAAAGTATGCTCGATACCAAAACGCGGCAATACCTCAGTAACAAAACGGAAAGTACCACCGTATACATCTTCTGTTATTACGATATGATCGCCTGATGACAAAAGCATAAAAGCAGAAGAAATAGCTGCGATTCCTGAAGCAAATGCCAGTCCTCTAGTGCCCCCCTCTAATTCTGCAATCGTTTTTTCCAGTGCATCCCTCGTAGGATTTCCCGATCGACTATAGTCATAAGGTCCAAAATCATCAAAGCCTCCTTGATGGAAAGTGGAGGATAAATAGATAGGAACATTGACAGCTCCAGTTTTTATTTCTGAGTCTCCCCGAGTAGATGCCACGATTAGGGTAGTTTCTAACGATTCTTTATAGCTGCTCATTAGTTAGCCACCTCACTTTCTAAAGTATTGAATACCTGTTTCAAATCCGCTATTAAATCATCTGCTTCCTCGATTCCTACAGAGAATCGGAGCAGGCTACTGTCAACTCCACGTGCATTGCGTTCTTCCTCTGGGATATCCGCATGTGTTTGTGTAGTAGGATATGTGATGAAGCTTTCCACACCACCAAGACTTTCAGCAAATACAATTAGTTTCAGACTCTCTAGGAAAGGAGCAACCCATTCACTTTTTTGCAAACGGAAGGAAAGCATACCACCTATACCAGGATACAGAACATCCTTAATTGAATGCTCATTCTTCAAAAAAGCTGCAATCTTTTTTGCATTTGTGTCATGCTGCTTCATACGAAGATGAAGTGTTTTTAATCCTCTTATTAATAACCAAGAATCGAAAGGAGAAAGAACAGCGCCTGCAGCATTATGGTTGGTTTGCAATTGTTCACTAAGTTCAGTACCTTTTGTGACTACAAGTCCCGCAAGTACATCGTTATGACCTCCAATATATTTTGTGCCACTATGGATGACAATATGGGCACCCAATTCAATAGGTCGCTGTAAATAAGGGGTTAAGAATGTATTGTCTACGATCAACAATAATTTATGCTTTTTTGCTACATCTGCAAATAGTTGTATATCGATTTCTTGCATCAAAGGGTTTGTTGGTGTTTCTATAAACAAAGCTTTTGTATTTTCATTAATTAAAGCATTTACTTCTTCAGCTGATTCAAACTTTGCATATGAAGTACGAATATTGTAGGAATCTGCATACTGGTTAAATAATCGATACGTCCCACCGTACAAATCTTCAGGAGCAATAATCTCATCTCCCGAACGAAAAAGGGATAAAACTAATTGTATTGCCGCCATGCCGGAACTACAGGCAAAGCCAGCATCTCCACCCTCTAATTTAGCAATTCCTTCCTCTAAAATAGCGCGTGTCGGGTTCTTAGTTCGCGTGTAGTCGTATCCTGTAGATTGACCGATTCCATTATGTATATATGCTGTTGATAAATATATAGGCGGGTTTACAGCGCCGGTTTTCTCATCACTATGATTTCCTAATTGCACCAACTGTGTATCAATACTGTTCTTTGACATAAATATTCATCCTTTACAATTAAAATAAAAAAAGAGGATTCTCTAATAAGAAGAGAACCCTCGGGTAAATATCGAAGTTTGTCTTCTTATCTTCAAGACGTCACACGTCTATTGGAGTTAGCACCATACCTCGACTTGGCTGGTTGCTGAGACATCTTCGGGCCAATCCCTCCGTCTCTCTGGATAAGAAAAAATATATGAAATTATCAAAATTTTAAATTTAAATAAGCTTAACACGTAGTAGGTATTAATACAATACGCTTTTTGTTTAATATTATGACCAAAGTGTCAAAATTAAAACAATTACACCGAGTATTAAAGATATCCACCCTACTACTAACTTGTGAGAATAAGCTAAAGCTACTAGCCCTAAAAGAACTGCTCCAGCACCTAACCAAAGCGGAGCATAAAAGAAACCTAGCACCCCTAAGACTATGCCTAATAAACCGACCCATAAACCTGTAGAAGAATTCAACATCCACACCTCCCATCCTATAATGTAGGAACCCCAAGGTATAGCGTCCCTCCACATATTATATGAAGGGAATAGGGAGGGGGTATAAACAATCTGCTGAATGATTGCAGAGTTGAGTGGTGTCACCGTAGATATTTTGCACTTTTTCGAAATTCCAACATGACAAGCCTCTCAAAAAAATAATTCTTTCCAAAGCCCTCGAAAACGGTAGAAACAGGTTTTAAACTTAAAGTAGGCATGAGCTTTCAGAAAGTCCTTTATTGTAATAAACAAAATACTATAATGTTGGTTAGGATTTGTTATACAAACCAGATATGGATACTAAATTACTTTTGATTGAAACTGCTACAACCCTTTTTCAGCAAAAAGGCTACAAAACTGAAGGACTCAATGAAATTTTAAAAGCCTGTAATGTTACAAAAGAAACCCTTTACCATCACTTTCCAAATGGCAAAGACGAACACTTGATTACTTGTTTACATGCATAAAAAGAAGATGTACAACTGAAGATGCCATAATATCAATGATTGATACGTTAATTCGTAGTTTTGAACGGTACTATTACGAGCTATACATTACGCGAATCGCAAGATCAGTCACGAGAATCGCAATATCATATAGTCAAATCGCAAGAAGCCCCTCAGGAATCGCAAGTTGGGCACCAATTTTTACTGAATCGCAAGTTAGAGCCTCCGAATCGCAAGGTCAGTCACGAAAATCGCAAGATCATATAGCCAAATCGCAAGAAGCCCCTCAGGAATCGCAAGTTGGGCACCAATTTTTAATGAATCGCAGACACCGTTATGATTGCAGCACCCACGGCTCTAATTAGCATGGAAATATAAGGGAATGCATATTCGCCAGTCAATATCAATATTAAAAAAACGACTTTCCGTTCAAAAGGGAATGGAAAGTCGACTTTTTTGTATTGAATATGTGTTACAAACTTAGACACATTTTTATGGCTTATTGGACGCAACCATCAGTAGTTATAGGCACAAAGGAATGCGTATGCGCAACTTTCAGATGTATGTCCGCAACATTTAGCACAGTATGCGCAATCTTCAGATGAATATCCGCAACGTTTAACACAGTATGCGCAACAAATTAGTTATGCGCAACCTTCATTTGGTTACACGCAACATAGGAATGCGTATGCGCAACTTTCAGATGTATGTCCGCAACATTTAGCACAGTATGCGCAATCTTCAGATGTATATCCGCAACGTTTAGCACAGTATGCGCAACAAATTAGTTATGCGCAACCTTCATTTGGTTACACGCAACATTGGAATACGTATGCGCAACTTTCAGATGTATATCCGCAACATCTAACCTGATATGCGCAACAACAAAGTTTATAAAACCCAATAAAAAAAGAATGACCCAAAAAGCGAGTCATTCTCTAAAATAAGTATTTATTTCCCACCAAGCATGTTAAATAATCCACCTGCAATACTGCCTTCACCTTTTGAACCACCACCTGGTGTTTGTGGGGCAGCAGCAAATACTTTACTAGCTAATCTGCTAAATGGAAGTGATTGGATCCATACGGTACCCGGGCCACGTAAAGTAGCGAAGAATAATCCTTCTCCACCAAATAAGGCTGTTTTAACTCCCTTGACCATTTCGATATTGTAATCTACATCCGCAGTCATTGCTACTAGACATCCAGTATCTACTCGTAAAACCTCACCTTGCTGTAGAGACTTTCTATGGATAGTTCCTCCTGCATGAACGAAAGCGAGACCATCACCTTCTAGTTTTTGCATTATGAAACCTTCACCACCAAAGAAACCTGCTCCTAGCTTACGTTGAAATTCAATGCCAATCGTAACCCCTTTAGCTGCAGCTAGAAATGCATCCTTTTGACAAATAATTTTGCCGCGGTATTGACTTAAATCCATCGGAATAATTTTGCCTGGATAAGGTGATGCGAAATAGACATGTCTTTTTCCACTACCGGTATTAGTAAATGTTGTCATGAATAAACTTTCTCCTGTAAGCATACGCTTACCTGCACCCATTAATTTGCCCATAAGACCGCCACCGCTACCACCAGAACCTGAGGAGCCATCGCCGAAAATAGTTTCCATTGAAATGCCATCTTCCATCATCATTAAGCTGCCTGCTTCTGCAACAACCGTTTCTTTTGGATCCAATTCAATTTCTACAAATTGCATATCATCTCCATATAATTTGTAGTCTATTTCATGATTATTCATAATCTAGCTCCTCCTAAATTGTTATTAACCAATTATACGATATGAAAGTTAAAAAGTTTCATTCTAAAATTCTAAATATTTTAAAGGGATTTATAAACAATTATCGAATATATTATTAATGGAAGCGTTTACATTTAAAAGTGAAAAGAGGGAATAAAATGAAATTAACAAATTTTATTGATGGAAAATGGCAGGATGCTGGGAGTGCGGAGTATACGTCAGTGTTAAATCCTGCGAATGGGGAGCAGCTTGCAGAGGTCAAGCTATCTACAGAGGAAGATGTAAATCTTGCAGTAAAAGCGGCAGTGAATGCTCAAAAGAAATGGGCACTCGTTCCTGCACCAAAACGTGCGGATTATTTATATGAGATTGGAAGAATAATGAAAGAAAAGAAAGAGCATCTAGCTCAAGTGTTAACAAAAGAAATGGGAAAAGTGATTGAAGAGGGACGGGGAGAAGTACAAGAAGGTATTGATATGGCATTTTATATGGCAGGTGAAGGGCGTCGTTTGTTTGGCGAGACAACTCCATCTGAATTGGCAGACAAGTTTGCGATGAGTGTCCGCGCACCAATTGGAGTGGTGGGACTCATAACTCCTTGGAATTTTCCAGTTGCGATTGCTACGTGGAAATCATTCCCTGCTATTGTTGCAGGAAATGCATTCATTTGGAAACCAGCAACAGAAACTCCGATGATGGCATATGAAATGGCTAAGATCTTTGATGAAGCAGGATTACCACCTGGAGTTGCTAATGTAGTTTTTGGATCCGGTTCGGAAGTTGGTACGGCTATGATTGAGCATCCAGAAGTGAAGGTTATTTCGTTCACTGGTTCTACAGAGACAGGGAGTAAAGTAGCGGAGCTTGGTGGTCGTCACTTAAAGAAAGTTTCCCTCGAAATGGGTGGGAAAAATGCAGTAATCGTAATGGAGGATGCAGACCTTCCATTAGCAGTAGAGGGTATTTTATGGAGTGCCTTTGGAACTGCAGGACAAAGATGCACAGCATGTAGCAGGGTTATCGTGCATAAAGATGTAAGAGAAGACTTAGAAAGAATGCTCTTAGAACAAATGGAAAAACTAACGATTGGCGATGGATTAGATGAAACGGTCAAAATTGGTCCAGTTATTAATAAAAAAGCTCTGGAGAAAATCCATTCCTATATAAAAATTGGACAAGAGGAAGGGGCTACTCTCTTAACGGGAGGGACCATTTTAAATGAGGCGGAGCTATCAAAAGGGAATTATTACGCACCAACTCTATTTACAGACGTGACACCGAATATGCGAATAGCACAGGAGGAAATCTTTGGTCCAGTTGTTTCCTTAATAGAAGTGAGTTCACTAGAGGAAGCCATTGAAGTAAATAATGGAGTGAAGTTTGGACTATCAAGCTCGATTTATTCGAGTGATGTTAACAAAGTATTCCGTGCACAGCGTGATTTGGATACTGGAATTGTATATATTAACGCAGGTACAACAGGTGCAGAAATTCACCTACCTTTTGGAGGAACAAAAGGAACTGGAAATGGCCATCGCGATTCAGGGGTAGCAGCATTAGATGTGTATACAGAATGGAAGAGCATATATATAGACTATAGTGGGAAATTACAGCGTGCACAAATAGACACTCAAGTAATAGGGGGATGATTACATGATAGTTGCTGTATTAGGTGCAGGGTTAATGGGGAAAGAAGCAGCTCGTGATTTAGTATTAAGCCCGAATGTGGAAAAGGTTTTATTATGTGATTTAGATGTGGGACAGGCGAAAATGTTTAAGGAAAGATTGCAAAACTCCAAAATTGAAGTATTGAGACTTGATGCAAACGAAGACGATAGTATACGTAAAATAATGAAAGAAGCAGATGTAGTGATAAATGCATTATTTTATACGTTCAACGAAAAAATAGCTAGGCTCGCTGTAGAAGTAGGAGTACATTCTATTGATTTAGGAGGACATATTGGAGGGGCTACAGATAATGTATTGATACTTCATGAAAAAGCTAAGGGCAAGGGGATTACACTAATACCTGATCTAGGTGTTGCTCCTGGAATGATCAATATATTAGCTGGATACGGTGCTTCCAAACTTGATGAAGTGAATGCTATTCGATTGTATGTTGGAGGAATACCAGTAGAGCCTGAGGGAATTTTTGGCTACAATATCGTCTTTTCATTAGAAGGGGTGTTCGATCATTATACAGATGCTTCACACGTTATAAGAGATGGGAAGTGTCAAGAAGTACCATCTCTTACAGAAGTAGAATCGATTACCTTTGAAGAGTATGGTGAACTAGAGGCATTCCATACAGCTGGCGGTACTTCAACTCTACCAAAATCATTTCCGAATGTAGATACGCTTGAATATAAAACAATTCGATATAAAGGGCACGCAGATAAATTTAAACTCCTCGTAGACTTAGGGTTAACGAACAAAAATACAGTGGTAAATGTAAACGGCAATATGATCAAGGCACGAGATGTATTGAAGGAAGTCCTAACTCCACAGCTACTACTTGGAGATAAAGAGGACGCAGTATTGCTACGGGTCATCGTAGAAGGTTTAAAAGACGGGGTCCCTACCAATTTTACGTATGAAATGGCGACCAAAAAAGACTCCCTTTCAGGTGAAACCGCAATGGCTAGAGCAACAGCAAATACTATTTCCGTTGTTGCACAGATGATTGGAAACAGCGTCATTAAAAATCGCGGGGTGTATCCTCCCGAACTAATCGTTCCTGGTGAATTGTATATCCGAGAAATGGCAGCAAGAGGTGTAGAAATAAGAGAATCCATTACTAGAGGTGAGTAAAGATGAACTTTGACTTCTCAGAAGAACAAGTGCTATTGCGTAAAACAGTTCGACAGTTTGTAGATAATGAAATAATTCCTCATATAGCAAAATGGGAATCAGACGGTGCATTTGATCCTGCCATTTGGAAAAGACTCGCAGACCTAGGTTTGATGGGTGTATGTGTGCCTGAAAAGTATGGTGGAAGTGGAATGGATTATAATTCACTTGCAATCGTTTGTGAGGAATTGGAGCGCGGCGATACTGCTTTTCGGACTGCAGTTTCGGTTCATACTGGTTTAAACTCCATGACTTTAATGCAGTGGGGATCGGAAGAACAAAAACAAAAGTATTTAGTTCCACAGGCTACTGGTGAGAAAATTGGAGCATTTGGCTTAACAGAACCAGGTGCTGGTTCAGATGTAGCTGCGATGTCTACAGTAGCAGTGCTAGACGGAGAAGACTATGTCCTAAATGGTCAGAAGACATGGATTTCACTATGCGATGTGGCGGATCATTTCATCATTTTTGCATACACGGATAAATCTAAAAAGCATCATGGTATTAGTGCGTTTATCGTCGAGCGTACGTTAAATGGCTTCTCATCTAAAGCCATTAAAGGTAAATATGGCATTAAGTCAGGAAATACAGGAGAACTGTTTTTTGATAATATGCGCGTGCCAAAGGGAAATCTTCTCGGAAAAGAAGGAGAAGGGTTTAAAATTGCCATGTCTGCTTTGGATAATGGGCGATTTACAGTAGCTGCAGGAGCAGTCGGGCTTTCTCTTGCGTGTCTAGAAGCAAGCGTAAAATATAGCAAGGAGCGTCAAACATTTGGAAAAGAGATTGGCAGGCATCAGCTTGTTCAACAAATGATTGCAAAAATGGAAGCTGGTCTCCAAATGAGTCGTCTTCTCGTATATCGTGTAGGAGAGCTAAAAAACAAAGGTGTGCGCAATACAAGAGAGACTTCTCTAGCTAAATGGCAGGCATGTGATTTTGCCAATAAAGCTGCGGATGATGCGGTGCAGGTGTATGGTGCCTATGGATATTCAGATGAATACCCGGTAGCGCGATATTTGAGAAACTCAAAAGCTCCTGTTATTTATGAAGGAACGCGAGAGATTCATACAATCATGCAGGCAGAATATGTCCTCGGTTACCGTGAAGACAAAACGTTAAGCAATATGCTACCGAATTGGCCATTTGATGAATAAAAATGATTGCTAGCTTTGTGTTAAGTTGGCAGAAAGTAAGAGCTAGACCAATAAAGAAAAAAGCTCCCGTTTAATAATTCGGGAGCTTAATCTGCGTAAATTTACATTTATTCTATTTAAGCATCTTACTGAGAGGGATAGGAATACTACTGAAATCTAACTATGTTTAAAAGAAAAATAGACCAATACTTATAACTAATCCACTTAGTAATAGGATAATTACACAGTATCCCATAATATCCTTTGCTTTTAAACCAGCAATTGCTAATGCAGGTAATGCCCAGAAAGGTTGAATCATGTTTGTCCACGCATCACCCCATGCAATGGCCATTGCGGTCTTAGCGTAACTAAGGTCTAAAGCAGATGCAGCATCTAGCATAATTGGTGCTTGCACTGCCCATTGTCCGCCTCCAGATGGGACAAAAAAGTTTACAATTCCCGCAGCAAAAAATGAAAATAGGTAAAAAGTATGCTCATTAGAAATACTGATAAATGCCTCAGATACGACACCTGCAAGTCCAGAAGCAACCATCATCCCCATGATCCCTGCATAAAATGGAAACTGAATAACGATATCACCAACAGTTTTAGCTGCATTTTTCACTGCAACTAAGAATCGCTGAGGTGTGCCATGACAAATTATACCGAGAATGATAAATATTAAGTTAACAATATTAAGATTTAAATCAAATCCTTTATTCATAAAATGTTGAACTAGATATACCAAACCAAGCAATCCGATTAAACCAGTTAGAATATAACTCTTTTCTAATCGAAGAGCAGGTGTGAGATTTTTTGTATTCTTTTCAACAGTTTCTTCTTCCTCTAGTAGAGCAGGGTCAATAGAGAATGTTTCTTCTTTACTTGGCATCATCCATCTGTTTAATAGTGGAACAGAAACAAAAAGTGCAATTACAATAAATAGATTGTATGTAGTAAATAAAGTTTCTGTAGTAGGTACAATACCCATTATGTCTGCGAAGGGATGTCCTTCCGTCGCGATAGATAGTGGAATAGAACCGGCTAAACCTCCGTGCCAAATGATGAAACCAGAATAGGCACTAGCAATAAGTAATCGATAGTCCACATTTTTAACTTGTCGTGCAATTTCCTTGGCAAATAGAGCCCCGATTACTAAACCAAATCCCCAGTTAATCCAGCAACCGATAAGTGAAACGACTGATACTAGTAGAATAGCAGCTCCTGGGGTCTTTGCTATACCAGCAAGAGAGCTTAATATTTTTTTAAAAACTGGACTACTTGCTAATACATGTCCTGCCAATAGTACAATAACCATTTGCATTGTGAAGGATAATAATCCCCAGAATCCATCTCCCCAATAAGTAGCCATCTCAAGAGGAGTAGAGTCTGTTAGAGTTACTCCCAGTAAAAATACAAGTATCGTTAGTATTGCTACAAAAATATATGGATCAGGTAAGTATCTTTCCATTAAGGAATTAGTAAATCGTGTTAAAACCTTCAAATTAATGTCCCCCTTTGTTTTGTTATCCTGCCCCCTCTTAACCTATGATAAATGAACACTAGTTAATTCGCTATACAATTCATAATGTTTAATTTATATCAAAAGAGATTGAGGTGAATAATAATTTCTGAATTTTCTTCCTATATGTGTAACTAATTCCTTTTTTTAAAGTCTAATGGGGTAACAAAGAGAAAAGGAAGGGTGATCCATATTGAAAAGGTGGATTATTTCAATAGGAATATTAGGTTTAGTTGTCAGCTTAGCTAGCTTATTTTATTTCACTAAATTATCTGTGACAGCACAGTCAGTTGTGCTATCGGGTCAAGTTTTTCAAGCATCTTTTTCTTCTGCTATTGGAAAGGATGCATTAGAAAATGAAGATGTGTATGTGGAGGATCAACAAGGTAAGAAGGTGGATGCAAATTATTCGCTCACTTCAAACGGTAAATCCATAGAAATTGAGGGCTTGAATGAGGGTTCATATATTTTACGTGTAAAAGACAAACTTGGAATTACAAAAACTGGTTTTCCTTTTCACGTATATAAAGAGCTACCTACTGTTCAATCAGAAGCGGAGTTAAAAGCCCATTTTGAAATGGTAAAGAAGTTGCAAAACATTCAAAACGAGAAGTTTGCTTTTACGGAAACAGCAGAAGAATCTTCGGAGTTATCTTCAGATGCGAGGGGTAGCGGTGATCATTCTACCACGAACAACCAAGTAGAGGGAGTAGACGAGGCAGATATTATAAAAACAAATGGCACACATATATACTCGATTACAGAAAATAATATAGCTGTTGTTAATATAGAAGATCCAACAAAAATGAAAGAAGAAACAAAGATTCGAATTGGTTCGGATTATTATCCAATGCAGCTGTTCCTATCCGATAAAACGCTAATAGTTTTGGCGCAAAAGAATTCTATTCATGCATTACCATACGAACAAAGTGGCAATGATATAGCACGTATGTCTATGCCAATGGATTCCATGACGACTGCGTTGTTTTATGATATTTCCAATCCAGCAGAACCGAAACTTCAAAGAGAGGTCGGGACGGAAGGACATATGTCTGGAGCTAGGCTAACAGCTGGTACACTCTATTATGTAACGAATGTCTACCCGAACTTTTGGATAATGGAAGAACAGGAAAATACAGAGTTGCGTCCGTACACATACGACTCTGAAAAAGGGGATACAGTGAAACCTTTACCGTACGAGGATCTCTCCATCTTACCAAATTCTAAGGAAGCGACTTACAGTATTATCACAGCTTTGGACGTTTCTAATCCTGAAAAAAATGAAGTAATAACGAAGGGATATCTCGGTGGAAGTGAACAATTGTATATGTCGAAGAATAATTTATATTTAACGTCTAGTATTTATGAGGAAGGTACTTCAACAGGTAAAATGTTTTGGAATCCAGGCTCTATGGATACGGAGGTATTCAAATTTGCGCTAGATAAAACAGCAATCCAATTTGTTGCCTCTAATCGGTTAAAGGGTCATATTTTAAACCAGTTTTCCATGGATGAACATGATGGGTATTTCCGAGCAGTGACAACGAAAGGAAATAGTTGGAACGAAAATGAAGTATCGGAAAATAACTTATTTATATTAGATGAAGGAATGAAATTGATAGGCTCTCTAACTGGTCTTGCAAAGGACGAAAGAATTTATTCGGCAAGATTTATGGGTGATAAAGCTTATATGGTGACTTTCAAAGAAACAGATCCACTATTCGTGATAGATGTCGCTACTCCTACTTCACCGAAAGTATTAGGTGAATTAAAGATACCCGGTTTTAGTAATTATCTACACCCATTAGATGAAAATCATCTCATTGGCTTCGGATATGAAACGAGAGTTGATACGCAAAGTGGTGGGAAAGAGCCGCTGATCATGACGGAAGGAATGAAAATTTCCTTGTTCGATGTAAGTGACTTTGCAAATCCGAAAGAAAAAGATACAGAAGTCATAGGTGATCAAGGCACATATTCACCAATACAATATGATCATCATGCGCTTTTTGAGCATCAGGAGAAACACTTATATGGATTCCCAGTCTCCATTTACGAGAGACAGCCTGGCAAGGAATATGCTGATTTTAAACAGGATGGAGCATTAATCTACGAAATAACGCCTGAAAATGGAATCGAACGAAAAGGGGACTTACTTCGACCCGAGGTTTCTGGTCAAATGTATGAAGAATGGGAAAGCTCGATTCAACGAATTGTCTACGCAGGAGACACAATCTATACAATTGCGATGAAAGAGATTAAAAGTTATAATATCAATACTTATAAGCAAACTGGATTAGTAAAGTTTTAGACTGAAAGTGACTATTATAGTCACTTTCTTTATTTTATATAAGGTGAAACTTCCATTAGTGGAAGTTTTCTTCATCCTCCACTAATGGTTTGTTAAACAAGGACAAATATCCAACAGAATTTGTTTTTTCACAGTTGGTTCTATAAGATTAGCTTAAATGGAAGAAAGAAGGTGTTCCTCATTGGCTGCAGATTATGAATTGGTAGTAGAAAGCTGTTTACTTGCGGGGCGTTTAATGATGGAAAGTGGTGCAGAAACGTATCGAGCAGAGGATACGATGGATCGCATGGCTGTTTCACAGAAACTTACGCAATCTCAAAGCTTTGTCACTCCAACCGGAATCATTTTTAGTGGAAATAAAAACCTTCCAACAAGATTAGTACGAATAAATGCAAGAACGACCGATTTAGGGAAAATAACATTAGTAAATAATGTGTCGAGAAAATTAGCTTTAGGTGATATTACAATTGAAGAAGCGTTTAGCGAGCTGAAAAAGATTGAGAAGGATCATAAAACTTTTCCTTTTTGGATTCAAGTAGCTGCAGCTGCAATTGCCTCAGGTGCTTTTCTTTTACTATACGGAGGAAATCTAATGGACGTTCCACCTGCACTAATTGCAGGTGGTATTGGTTATGCTATAGCAGACCGGTTAGAAGTACGGACTAGAGTTAAATTTTTTGCGGAATTTATAGCAGCAGTGTTCGTTACAATTATAGCTACCTTATCAGTTGCTAGTGGCTTTGGGGTTGAAATAGATAAAATTATTATTGGTTCTGTTATGCCACTTGTTCCTGGTTTACTAATTACCAATGCGGTGCGGGATTTGATGGCAGGTCATTTTGTATCAGGTCTATCAAAGGGAGCAGAAGCTTTTCTTACAGCGTTTGCAATTGGAGCAGGAGTAGCGCTAATACTATCACTGTAGGGAGGATTAGGATGATATATCTTACTCAAGGTATTTTAAGTTTTATCGCAGCCACTGCGTTCGGAGTAGTATTTAACGCACCTAAAAAATTACTGTTTTACTGTGGGATAGTGGGAATGACCGGTTGGCTTGTTTATATGAGCGTGAACCAACTAAATCAGGATCAGGTGAGTGCTTCATTTGCTGGAGCTTTTACCGTCGCATTCGTCGCACATTTAATGGCAAAAAAGTTTAAAATGCCGATGATTATTTTTAGTGTTGCAGGGATCATTCCATTAGTTCCTGGAGGCACTGCCTATAATGCTATGCGGAGTGTTGTTGAGAAGAATTATGCTTTAGCTCTCGAACATGCTTCTGTAGCCTTACTAATTTCGGGTTCAATTGCAATGGGTTTAGTATTTGCAGAGACTATTACACAACTTTGGTTGAAAGTAATTGTGAGATTAAAAACAAAACCGTGAGCAAAGAGAATAACTTTGCTCACGGTTTTAAAATTTATCGGATAGTGAAAATCCAAAGCTGAAGTAATAAAATATGGGGAAAATTGCCTTTCCGCAAATGAATCACTTAGGAGAGCAAGTAAACTAAGAACGAAGGCAAGTAACTGAGAGAATGCTACAAGTAAATGCCTAGTGAACGCAAGTAAATTACTTACTGGAGAAAGTAAATAAAGATGTGGATGAATTCTCCATTTAGATGCGTATTAACTGAATCATTTATAGAAAAATATAAAAGGACCCTTAAAACTCTAAAACATAAAAAGAGAGGCTGTCCGCTAAAGTCGTTTTCAACGATCTTTTGGGACAACCTCCATAAATGAAATATACTTTATAACATTTCTTCTACTTCTTCAGCTGAAATTGGTAGGCTTACGTAATAGCCTTGAACCGCATCACAGCCAACTTGTTTAAGTAGCTCAAACTGTTCGGCCGTTTCTACACCTTCGGCAACTACTTGTAAATCTAATGATTGTCCAAATTGTACTAAACCTTGAACTAGCTTTTCTAGTTTTTCATGTTGAGTTATAGAATTGATGAATGATTTATCTATCTTTAATTTACCTATTGGTAGCATTTGTAAATACCGTAAAGAGGCATAGCCTGTTCCGAAATCATCTAATACAAAGACAATACCATCTTGCTGTAGCTTTTGTATTTGCTGAACGATTGCTTTTTCTGCCTCAGCCTCTAGTGCAAATTTCTCGGTGAACTCTATTTGGATCAGCTCTGGAGAACAATTATACTTTTCTAACACTTTTCGAATGGTCTTCACCATGTTTTTATCTCTAAACTCGCGAATAGATGAGTTGAAGCTTACTTTGATAGGTATTCCTTTTCGTTGCCAAATAGCGGCTTGTTCACAAGATTTTTCAAGCATGAACTGACCAATTTCGTTGATCAATCCTGTCTCCTCAGCTATTGGGATTAGTTCTTCAGGAGATACAGTACCCAATACGCTATCTTCCCATCTGACTAATGCCTCCACGGAAGTTATTGCACCAGTTTTTACATCTTTTTGAGGCAAGAACATTACATGTAAATCGTTATGATTCAATGCTTCTAGTAATCGTTTTTCAATTTGAACCTTACGAGAAAGTTTCGAATGATCAGATTTCGAAAGGGTAGCAATCATACTACCACCTTCTAGCTTAACCTTTTGGATCGTATTTGTAGTAGCTTTTAATAAATGTAGATAAGATTGCTGATCTTCGGGATATCTAGTAATAGCTCCGCTAATAGTAATCGGAATTATTTTGCTATCCAAGTAAATAGGATTTTGCTTTAAATAATTGGAGAACCCTTGAATATACCAATCACTTAAGGGAGTAACTATAGCAAAATCATCTCTGCCTGATCTTGCAATAATAGAATCCTCAAAATAGATTTTGAGTCGTTTAGTAAACTCATTTAACATTTTTGTTTCCGTTTGATCATTGAAAATTTCTTTTAACGTATAAAATTGATCGATGCTAATGAAAACAAAAGAAAATGATTTTTTTTCTTCAATATATTCATTTACTACTTCTTCTAGACGATGTCTGCTTAACAAACCTGTTTCTGTGTCTACATAGGCAATCTGTTCAAGTTTGGTTTGCATTAATTTCTTTTCAGTAATTTCCTCTTCCAATAATAAAAAGTAAGGAGTATTATTTTGGGTATTGGATACTGGAATACCTAATAAATTCACCCAATAAATAGTTCCATCTTTTGTGATTTTTTCAACGGCAGCTTGAAATACTTTTCCATCTCGAAGTTTAGTAATAATTTGGTTGCCAATTGCTATATTTTCAGGATTATCCGGGAGTAACTGCCAAAATGATTTTCCAATAATTCGTTTAGGGGTCCATGCACTTTTTTTCAAAAACTTATCATTCGCATGCATGATTAGCCCTTCACGATCTATATAGAGCAGCATGAAAGAATCTGATAATCCTTTTTTTATGAGCTGAAGTTCATGAAAAGCAGATAATTCCATTAAATTATTTGTATCTGTTTTAATCTGAAATAATACATAACGCATATCCTGCCAGGCAAAGGATTTTGCAACAATAGAAGTTTTTATAGCTTTTTTATCTTTAGAGTAAAGGACTACCGGACTAACCTCAAAAGGATCTTCAGTATGTAAAATAGCTTCCCAATTTGCCGTGAAGTGTCCTTGCGTATAGTCTGTAAATAGTGGTACATCCGTATCCTGTAAATCATTAATAGAGTAACCAAATTGTTTTTCCGCCTCTTGGCTCCACCAGACAATCTTGCCTTCGTTATTTGTCATGAAACTAGGTGTTGGCAAGTGGCTAAAAACAGTGTTACTTAAGTCTAAAGATTCTTCTTTGAGAAACATATTCAGAGCCCCCTTAAATAGTCTATGATTATAATATATAGTTTCAAAAAATTAGTCATTAGTATAATACCATATATTCATTTAAATATAAATAGGTGGGTAAAAAGTACTTCGGAAAGTGGGTGAGAAAAATGCCTAAAAGTAAATTTGTAAGGTCCAAAGGTATATTATTAATAGTTATAGGATCTATTCTATGGGGTGCAACAGGACCTATGATGGAATGGGTTTTAAATAATACAAGCTTATCTGTTTCTTTTTTCTTAACGGTTCGCTTATTAACAGCTGGATTATGTATATTGTTTTTTCTATTAATAACTGGTAATAAAATTTTTCTTATATGGAAAGATATTAGTTGGCTTAAACAATTAGTTATTTTCGGCGTACTAGGAATGTTGGGTGTACAATATACATTTGTTGCAGCAATTGATGCTAGTAACGCAACGATTGCTACATTACTACAATTTTTAGGGCCTGTTTATATTATTTTATTTTTATCCTGGAAGAACAAAATGTTTCCACCTAAATATCAGGTTATTGGTATTATCGGTACATTACTCGGTTTGTTTTTATTGTTAACGAATGCAAATGTGAGCATATTGTTAATAAGTAGGGAAGCGTTACTATGGGGCTTGGCGGTAGGAGTAGCATTTTCTATATATACCGTCTATCCAGCTCGGCTGATGAAAGAATGGGGTGTTCTTGTAATTGTCGGTTGGGGAATGTTAATAGGAGGAGTAGTACTAGCGTTGGTTACCCAAATATGGAAAACAGATGAATGGATTCATCTTGCCGCATATCCTATAAACTTTATCGTTGTAATTATTATATTAATCGGAACCATTGCATTTATATTGTTTTTGTCGAGTATGAAATACATTACGGCAGTAGAAACAAGTATACTGTCCAGTATTGAGCCATTAACGGCGATGATAATTTCGGTATTTTGGTTTAGCCAAATACTTGGAGTATGGCAATATATTGGGGTTATTATTATGCTTCTATTTGTCACATGGCTATCTGTTGCAGGGGATATTAAATGGATACGTAAAAGAAAAGGATGACTTTCTAAATATTAAGTCATCTTTTTCTATGTCTTCAGAAGAGTTTATGGCATAATAGATTTTACAAGAATTAATTCGAGTGTCGAAGAATCTAGGGGTGTTCCATTTTGAAGACAATTTTTTCTTATTTATCTCCATATAAAATGTTGGTCATCGTCGCTTTATTGTTTATGTTAGTGGAGCTTTCCGTAGAGCTTGTTCAACCATTGCTAATCGCGGTTATTATTGATGATGGGATTCTGGCAGGGGATCAGCAAGCTATTGTTTTTTGGGGAAGTATTATGCTTGGAATTTCCTTTTTGGCATTCTTAGCAGGAATTATTAATACATTTATCGCCTCTCACATTGTACAAAGCTATGGGTTCGATATACGTCAGGCATTATTTAAAAAGGTACAGGCTTTTACAATGGCTACTTTTTTAAAGTTTCCAACCGCCAGTTTAATCACCCGTTTAACTACTGATGTGACGATTACACAAAATCTAATTTTTATGGGATTACGTATTATGCTCCGTGCACCTTTACTAGTTGTCGGTAGTATTATTATGTCCTTTATAGTGAACCCATATTTGGCTATGTTTCTAGTAATTGGTGCCCCTTTTTTAGTAGTGTTCCTTTATATTATGAGTCGGAATGGTTTAAAGCTATTTGGGAAAGTTCAAAAAAGGGTGGACCAAGTCACAAGAAAGATACAGGAAAATTTACAGGCAGTACGTTTGATAAAAGCGTATTTGCGTGGTCATTTTGAATCTAGTCGCTTCGCAGCTGTGGCAGCAGATCTAAAAATGGATAATGTAAAAGCATTCCGAATCATGGAGTTAATATTGCCTGTTTTACTTTTTGTCATGAATGTCAGCTTGTTGGCAGTTTTATGGTTTGGTGCAAAAGAAATTCAAACAGGAGATGTGGAACTAGGTGAGCTAGTAGCTATCGTTAACTATGCAATGCGTATGACAGGTGCCTTCTCCATGTTTGCTTTCATTATTATTTTCTTCTCTAGAGCAAAAGCATCCTCTGAACGTATGGAGGAAGTGCTCCTTGTGGAGGAGGGAATTGAAATTATTAATACAGATTCCGATGGGGCAGCTCCAAGGATAGGGGAAATTGAGTTTCAGCATGTTTCGTTTCATTATCCCACGACCGATATGCCAGTATTAAGAGACGTGACCTTTAAGGTTAAACCGGGATCGAAGCTGGCGATTATGGGAGCAACTGGCTCTGGTAAATCGACACTTCTCAACTTAATACCAAGATTTTTCGATACAACAGAAGGAGCTATATTAATAGATGGAGTCGATGTCAAAGAATGGCCACTGGAAGAACTGAGAAAGATAATTGGACTTGTCCCTCAGCAATCTATTCTTTTTACTGGAAGTATAGAGGAAAACTTAGGATGGGGAGATTCCACTGCAACAGAAGAGTTATTAAGAGAAGCCGCAAAACAAGCGCAAATTCATGACTCTATTGAACAATTCCCAGACCAATACAATACGAGAGTTGGTCAAAAGGGAGTCAATCTATCTGGTGGTCAAAAACAGAGACTCTCCATTGCACGTGCACTCGTGAGAAAACCAGAAATATTATTACTGGATGATAGTACAAGTGCATTAGATGTATCGACAGAAAATGCATTATGGGAAGCGTTAGAGGAAGAGAATGCAACGATGCTTGTTATTACACAGAAAATCCGAACTGCAAAGGGTGCGGATCACATTTTGTTATTAGAAGAAGGTCAAGTTTCTGCATACGGCACGCATGATGAGCTTATGAAGGACTCTTCTCTTTATAAAGCTATTGCAGAATCGCAGCAGGAGGGGGGCGAGCATGATGAAGTTCATTCGTAAACCTTTTGGCTATGAGTCTATCATTACTAAAGAAGATTTAAAGAAAGATCATAAAAAGAAAGTCGATAAAGCTTCCGATTGGAAGGGTGTCTTAAAGAGAATATGGAAGTTGGTCGATGAACAGCGGTTTTTATTAATCATTGTTCTGCTGATGGTCATCGTCAGCTCAGCCTTAGCATTAGTTGGTCCATATTTAATCGGAGTTATTGTAGATGAGCATATTTCCAAAAGTATATTTGTCGGTCTTTCCAAAATAATTGGTGTACTACTCATCGTTTACTTGTTTTTCTCTCTCGCTACTTATTTGCAAAGTTATTGGATGATTGGTATTTCTCAGCAAACAATTTATAGATTACGTACAGGATTATTTGAGCACTTGCAGAAGCTACCCGTGTCCTTTTTTGATAAACGGCAGCACGGAGAGTTAATGAGCCGCATGACAAATGACATTGAAAACGTAAGTCAAACACTAAACTCGTCTCTTATCCAAGTATTTTCAAGTGTTTTAACCTTGGTTGGTACTACAGTCGTCATGCTTTTACTGAGTCCGCTTATGACATTAGTTACGCTTATTATTGTACCCTTTATGTATTTTGCGATGAGATGGATTACGAAAAGAACATCTAAATTGTTCAAGGAACAACAAAAAGCAGTTGGTGAATTGAATGGGATGATTGAAGAAACGATTTCTGGTCAACGAATTGTAAAAGCCTTCTCACAAGAAGGACGCATGCAAGAAGAGTTTGCCGTTAAAAGTGAACGTTTAAAACTAACTGGATTCTGGGCGTTAACTTACTCTGGTTTTATACCAAAAGTGATGAACTTATTGAATAATACTAGCTTTACACTTGTAGCTGCAGTAGGTGGATTATTAGCGTATTATGGACATGTGACAATAGGAGAAATTGTTATTTTCACGGAGTATTCAAGGCAGTTTACTCGTCCATTGAATGATTTAGCAAACCAATTTAATACGGTGCTTTCTGCAATTGCAGGGGCAGAACGTGTTTTTGCTATTATGGATGAGCCTATTGAAGAAGATGATGCAGTTGATAATGCAGATTATAAGCTAAAGGGTAATGTGACATTTGAAGATGTAACATTTTATTACAATAAAGAAGATGAGTCTCCGACGATTTCCGATGTATCTTTTCATGTGGAGTCAGGAAAAACAGCTGCATTAGTTGGTGCGACAGGAGCAGGGAAAACTACGATAATGCAGTTACTTGCGCGTTTTTATGAAGTAAATGGTGGACGTATATTAGTTGATGGTATTCCTATTGATAAGTTGCCAAGACATACGCTACGAAGCCAAACGGCATTTGTTTTACAGGATCCCTTTTTGTTTGAAATGACGGTAAGAGAAAATATTAGATACGGCAAATTAAATGCCACAGATGAAGAGGTGCTCCACGCTGCAAAAGAAGCTAATGCACATGATTTCATCATGAAATTACCAAATGAGTACGACACTATTTTATCGGCTGATGGTGGGGAAATTAGTCAAGGGCAAAAACAATTATTATCCATTGCCAGAGCACTCGTTGCAGATCCAGCAATTCTGTTGTTAGATGAAGCAACGTCTAGCATAGATACAGTTACAGAAATGAAAATTCAAGAGGCCCTTGAACGACTGATGGAAGGCAGAACAAGTTTTGTAATAGCCCATCGATTAAATACAATACGTCAAGCAGATTTAATATTCGTGATGGAAAGCGGGAAACTAATAGAGTCTGGTCCACAGGAAGAGCTGTTGCAAAAGAAAGGTAAATATTATAGCATGTTAACGAATTCAAAGATTTAAGGAGAAATAAATGAATATATCTGTAATGACTGTGTCCTTTCCGTTAGACCAGGAGACGATGGAAGAAATAAAGCAATTAATAGCTGAATCAGAAACAGTTGATAAAGTGGATTATACATCACTTCTAAGCGTGGCTGAGCTATCCGATTTTTTCACACAAGGTTTTTGTGTAATGGCCTATGATGATGATAGCGACCGATTAGTAGGCGTGTTAACCTCTATTGATCGAATAGCAACACTGGATTTTGAGTGGAGTAGTGTTGTACTGCCTAATGTTCGAAGATTTGGGATAGGTGAACGACTAGTAATAGAATTAGATAGGAATTTAAAGTTAAGAGGAGTAGTATCGGATATTGCTTTATTACCTGAAGGTTCGGAATCAGGTCAGCAACTTCTTCACAAATTTGGCTATACCTATGACTACTCGGAGAGAACGATGGTAGCTGATGCGAGAGAAGTGAAATTAAATAGTGAAGTGAAAGTTTCGCATTATACCGACGAGGAGTCAGAAGTCGTTGGAGTATTAGTAAGCGCATTTGGTGATACGGAAGAAGAAGCTAAAGAGTTAATCGCGTTTAATATGCAAACACCAAGTCGTCAATTGATGATTGCCAAGCTACAAGCCGAAGTAGTTGCAACAGTTACTATAGTTGCTGACGGTGAAAAGTTATGGGTGACAGGGCTTGCTGTTCATGAAAATGTACGTGGTAGAGGTGTGGCAACATACTTACTGAACTGGAGTAAAAACGAAGCGAATCGAATGGGGAAAGAAACCGTCTATTTGGATGTAGAAATAGACAATGAGCAGGCGCTATCCATTTATGAAAAAGCAGGATTTACCACAGTGAGTAACACCCATTTTTATAAAAATTTTAACTTGGAAATTTAATGATAGCAGCGAACAAATTGTGTGTTGATTTGTTCGCTGCTTTTTTGTCTCTGTTAAAGGCAAAGGTTGATTATAGTTAAAGAGTGGCCATTTACACACCCCCAAAAAAAGGGTGTCGTTTTTTTGGCGACTTCCAGTCGTAAATAATGCATTGTATTGGACCTAAAGTTGATAATCAGTTTTAGATGGAATAGTGAAAAAAAGATGCTGGGATAGAACCCCAAAACAGCATTTTTCCCTGTGAGAAAAATGCTGTTTTTTTGCTGTGCACAAAATTGATCTCCATTCCAGGGATGCTTTCCACGGATTTGGCCTGAGCCTGTAGTCTCAGGCGTCACGCTATTCCTTTAGGAGTCGCCCCTCCATTTCAATCAATTTTATAAATATCTATTATTCGGTAAAGTTTTCTCCTTATCCAATAAAATTTCTACTTCTGTCCCAGTCTATTTTTCAAATAAATTTTAAGAAATATATTCCATATTTTCCAGGTCCATTTAAAAGTTTCGAATTAGATTATATGTTTTTTATCAAGAATACGTATTTCTACTTTTGTCTTTAACACAATTCTCGTAGGAATTATATTTGAAATAGTGAACTACACATGAATGTTACATATAATTTATTAATTTTATTATGTACAAGTAAGGTCATACGTACAGTTAGTGTGAGAGATTCTAAATATAATGAGTAAGTGAAACCAAATTAACATCTATATTCTATGTACCTCATCACAAAGAATATTCTCTATTTTAAACAATTTCCTATCGCTATTTGACTATTTATATATTTTATTACTATTAAGCAAAGGAGGGGAGAAAATGGATAATAACAGTAAACATAACAAACATAACAAACATAACAAACATGATAAACATGAAACACTAAATGCATTAGATAAAAGATTATCAACAATGGAAGAGTTATATGAGAATATGGAAAAGCAACAAGAACTATTGAATGAAATTCTATTGGAAATCAGAAAAGATCCTCGACCATCAGAATCACTTTTTAATATTTTGAAAGATTTAGACTTAGATATGGAGAAAATTATAAAGGTTGCTACATTTATTTGGCGTATATATACCGATAGTAATGAAGAGAAAATTTAATTATTTTTGTTTGGCAAGATAGTTGTCCATATTATTTCTGTTTAACAAGAATAGTTTAATAAAGTAAGCTTACAAAATTTACTTTAAGGAGTGTGAATTATGACTAATAGCGGCAGATACGGTTCAAGCTTTGTATTGATCGTAGTATTGTTTATTTTGTTAATTATTGTTGGAGCATCATTTTAATAAACATTAATAAATATAAGTAGTTAGAAATGAGAAAGAAGCTGATTTATAAATCAGCTTTTTTCTATGGAAATTGTGAAGTTATATATTTATCTTTAAAATTCTTGGGACTTACCAACTTGTCATATGTACGATCTTGAAACAATTGATACGCCATAAGTTGCTCATAAACTTTAAAAACTTAAAAAACGGTCATCTATTAAGTGATGATGTATTAAATGCTTTTTATAATTTTTCACCTCTTTTAAATGGCTGATTTTATAAAATTATTTACATTGTTATTCAACTAACGGATGCTTTACATTAATAAGGAGTACAGCCTTTTTTCTTATTGAACTAAAGCAGCAATTTAGTTCAACAAGAATATCTAAATCCTCTTTTTTTAAAAGGAGGATTTTCACTTACTATAATGAATTTATATATATAAATTCATAGGGGGAAGCTAATTGAGGTATACTGAACGTTCTTTAAGAATTCTGAAATTTGCAGAAATGGAAGCTGAAAGGACAACAATGATTGTTTATCCAGTTCATTTACTATTGGGAGTATTGTTAGAAAGAACAGGGGTATGTGCCGAACTTTATATTAATTATCCTAGCCTTACAAAGATATTAGATGAAAGAGTAAAGAAAATGCAACTTGATAAAAATGATGAAGGAATCAATTATGAACCTTTTACAATTAAAATTTCACAAACAACGAAAATGGTATTGGAGAACGCAAATAAACGAATGAACAGGTACAACCAAGTTTATATAAACGAAGGACATATAGTAGGGGGAATTTTTAAAATTTACGACCCTCAAACGAAGGCGATAATTGATGGGTTGGATGTTACTAGAATTGTTGAAATCGTGTCATCCCCTAGAGATATGATTGTTCCTTTAAAAGATTATTCGTTTCCAACAATTCTAAAAAACAATTTAACTTTTAGAAAAGCAAAGCAAAGTGATGCTACACTCATAAAAAAATTTGTAGAGAAAGAATTCGGTAAGGGATGGATAGAATCAATTGAAAATGGATTTTTACAAGAAGATGTTCCTATTTTCTTAGCTTTAGAAAGGCAAGAGATTATAGGTTTCGCCTGCTTTGATGTAGTGAGAAGAAAAAAAGGATTATTTGGTCCAATGGGTACATCTTTATCAAATAGGATGCAAGGAATAGGATATACTTTGCTTCATTATTGTTTATATGAGATGAAGGAAATAGGGTATGAATATGCTGTTATTGGAGAAGCTGGTCCACTTGAGTTCTATGAAAAAGCTTGCAATGCAGTTGTAATTTCCGGAACTTTATGAACACTTTTTTAAGAGAAGAAGAAATGGAAAAGATAATAGGTTTCTCCTGCAACCTATTATTCTTATTAAAATAAAAAAGCAGTTTGGTGAAAAATTTTTTTACAGAAGAATAAAGAATATCCTACTTTTCCAAATAAATTGAAGGTGTAAATAATGGTTTTTCACAAAAATTAAATTTCAAAGGGGTTCATAGGGTGAGATTTCTAATAATGACGGTAGGGACAACACATAGTGGAAAAACTACTTTCGCTAAGCTTTTAGAAAAAAGATTAATTAATTCAGTTGTTATTGACCAAGATGTACAAGGAGAATTTTTAGAGAAACATTATCCGTCCTTATTACCAGAAAAAGGACCGAAAATTTTAAAATTTGCTCTTTCGCAAACAATTGTAGAATTTGCTATTCATAAAACCGATAACCATATTATTTTATGTAATTCTAACCGACAAAAACAACCTCGATTAAACTTAATAGAAAAATTTAAAAAAGTAGGTTTTCATACCCTTATTGTTAATTTCGATTTACCGATAGATATATTAAAAGACCGTATTATAAATAGTCATCGTGATACAATAATCCTTAGAAACGTTTCAAACTATGACGAAGTATTAAAAATTCAGCTGAAACAAACAGAAAATGAGGGTTTTATTTCTCCTAATAAAGATGAAGTGGACATACTATTCACTATTAGTAATGAAACCGAAGTTCAAACAGTTATTGAAAAAATCATTAAATTAGTTTAAGTAAAATATATAAAATGCACCTATTCAACTAACGCGTGCTTTAGCTAACCATGGCCATCATTTTGATGGTCTATTTTTATAACCAAAACATCAAGTAAATCTCAGATATCTATTATGAAATGTTACACTTAAACATAAAGGGCAGTTTAGTGAAAGATGTAGTAAAGAGGGAATAAGGTTAACAGTGAATGAAATAACAAATGTTGACAAATTGTTTGAAGATAAAGAGTTCCATAGCATCTTATTATCTATTGATATTAATGGTGCTGCTATGAAGCTAATGCTGTATTTGAATTTATGAGTAAGCTATCAAGCATTCTTGGTAAAGAAATCTTTCTAACTGAAGAGAACATACCTGAACGTCCTTTGGTCACGATTAAATCAGATGGTACGTTGTTTATCCATATTTAATAAATGTGCTTGTTCTACTAACGGGGGCTTTACTTCAAGATGGAGTAAAGCCTTTTTTCTTATTGTAGTAACGCGGCAGTTTAGTTGAAGAAGCTCTGTTTTATAGTATCAACTATTAATAGCAAGTGATAAAATTAATTTAATAGTCTTAATAATATTGTTATGGGGGTTTGAATGATGTTAGATACTCAAAAAATTAAGGAAATAATTAGACACCGATATCCATTTCTATTAGTGGATAGGATTTTGGAAATAGAAGAAGGAAAAAGAGCGGTTGGTATAAAAAATGTGACAGCAAATGAGGACTTTTTTAACGGGCATTTTCCCAACTACCCTGTTATGCCAGGTGTATTAATTGTTGAGGCATTAGCTCAAGTGAGTGCAGTTGTGATGTTAACTAAAGAAGGAAATGAAGGTCGATTAGGGTTATTAGTAGGAATAGATAAATGTCGTTTTAAACAGCAAGTTAAACCAGGAGACCAACTCCGTCTTGAGGTTGAAATCACTCGATTAAAAGGACCTATTGGTAAAGGTAAAGGTATAGCTACGGTTGATGGGACATTAGTTTGCGAAACAGAAATAACATTTGCGTTTGGTGATTAAAATCGCTAAATTAAAAAATGTTATTCAGAGTCTTGAATGAGGGATACGAGCAATTTACAAAAAGCTTATTCAACTAACGAGTTGCCTTACTTCAAGAAGGATTAAAGTATTTTTCATATTTAACTAAAGTAAGGAGTTTAGTTAAATATGTAACATTGTTATATATACATCGTCTAATTCATAAAAAACTGGGAGAGTGTTCTATGAAAGCACGCCTGAAGATAATGTTAATTTTTGGTCTCCTTATTACTTTAAGTGGATGTAGTACAACAATGGATAATACAGTAAGTAAACAAAATACAGAAAAATTAATTGACGAAGAACCTGAAAGTGTTGTCTCGGAAGAAAGCAGCGAAGATAGTGCTATTAACAATGAAATTACGCTCAGCACTGAACGGAATGTATTACAGGATTCCCCCGAATATGTAGCTAAAAATGAAGTGGGACTATCTATTCAGGATTCTGAAACGGCTTATGAAATGTGTGTGAGAGTGCTAACTGACTATTATAAAGCGGTCTGGAACGGCTCGGATATTGAATTGGGTGCATTTAACGAAAACCTTAAACAGTATACGCAAAATAAGATTCGATACCAATTTGACTTGTACTTAACGCATAATCTTACTGATAATTTGGTGAAGAGTGTTGATATTGGCACTCGGGAAGTGGAGTATACTGATGACGTAGATGGGGGTTTTCTCTATTTAAATTTACCTGCGGAAATTAAAAAGACTATTGGTAGTTATGGTGAACCCACTGAATTTCTCGTACGGAATGTAAACGGCAAGTTAGTCATCGTTGATTGGTATACGGGTGCAAAAGATAGTTATGATTTCATGGTACGTGGAGAAAATTTAACAATTGACAACCCTAATATTTGGGATGATAGTGAATTTGTGAAGAAGTTAAATAGTAAACAGGGTGAATTTTCAGGCTCAATTCGATAGTTAGTTATTTACAGCTAACTCGGCAATCTAAGTTTGTTAATGAAAGCCCAATATGAGACTTGCTTCCAAATTAATTTCTCTTATTCAACTAATGGGGTGCTTTAGTTAAACAAGACCATCATTTTGAGGGTCTATTTTTACGTCCAAACAACAAGTATATTTCGGCGATCCATTGTGAAATGTTACACTTAACTAACGAAACAGTTTAGTTGAAGAATAATAGGAGTTTTTATTTCGCAATTGACACATTATTCATATTAAGAAGATGAATAAAAAGAAAGTGCGTCTCTGTATTAAAAACCACAAGCTGTTGAAATGACGCCTAAATACAGTAGTCCTCCTGAAATCGTCGGCTGTAAAATAAGCGATAGGTCTAAATCGTTTAACTTCGGTAAAACGAATGGCGTCAATAAAATTACAGCTATCATAGAAGAATAAGTTGTAAAAACAATTTGTGAATAATGAGTAGGGGCTTTTTAAAACCAAATATTGAAGAAGTATGCATTTTAAAATCGATTGTAAGGGGCGTATTTTCTGTCAACAAGCAAACAAAAAAAGCACGTTTTAGAGGTTTCCCTTTGAAACGAGCATACGTGTGTTATGTTAATTTTCCAGCAAGTACTAATTTAGTATGACTATAAATGATAATTGTAACAACAATTAATAGTATTAATTGTTTTATAATAGGCATCAAATTGGAAAAAACCAAAAAGATTAATCCTAACGTAGTAAAGGCTTCAATTAGTGTTATTTTTGTTTTCATATTTCCCTGAATTAGCTTATTTTTAAACAATAAAAGCAATCCGCCAATAAATAGCAAAATTAACCAAAGGAAATATAAATCTGGATTTAACGTATACCCCAATAAAGGGAAGTACAACATTACATATGTCCATTTTGAAAGTTTAAGTAATTTTTGAGCATTTTCCAATTGTCTTGCTAACCTCCATTCGCGAAAGCCTTACCACGTACCTTGTGCGTAATTAGGAAATGCTCCATTCCAAGATATTCCAATGTAAATACCTTTCTTTTGAACTACTGCTTGTGTAATAAGGTAACATAAGTTAACTAACGTAGCAGTTCCAATAATAGTTAAAACAAGGGAAATAGTTGTTGCAACAGGTCCGGTAGCAGCGGCAGCAAAAAAGTACATTTCTACTTCATCAAGAGAAAAATAGACCTTCCAGTCTTTTACTGTAGCCATCAGGTTGACAGTAGTATCACCTGATAACTCCTTGGTAATAACGCTACTTTCTCCAGGAGTTGGAATTGAAACAAAATCATCATTAACTAATCCCTTTGTTAGTCCTTTAGCATTTGCATCATCCATAATAGCATTCAAAAGTTTAAGAAACTCACCATCTACATTATAACTGTCCATTAAATAATTTACATCATCATTTAGTAGAATCATATTTCCCACATTGTCAGTCGAGAGTTCATCCATAATACCACTAGTTGTAAATACCTTTTAAAGGAACAAGGTTGATTAATCATTGATGAATGTGGAGAATGGGTTTCTGTGTATTTATGAAAAAATAATATTAGTTTGTGAAAGTGTTCACTTAAACTAACGAAGCAGTTTAGTTGAAGAAGGAGATAATGAATAAGGGTATTTCAAAACATAAAGTGACTTTCATTAAATCGTCTTTTGAAGACGATTTTTTATTTTCATTGAAAAAACTTATAAAAGTTTAAGCCAAACTGAACTTTTAATTGTCTAATAGATGTAAGACAAAATAGAGAGGATGAACTAAGATTATACGTTTAGTAAAAAAGGCTCAAAAAGGGAATGAAAAAGCCTTTTTAAAAGTTTTTCAAGCATATGAGGGTGATATTTATCGAATGGCCTTTATATATGTGAAAAATCAGGAAGACGCATTAGATATTGTCCAAGAAGTAGCATTTAAATCTTTTGATAAAATCGATACATTAAAAGAACCAGCTTATTTTAAAACCTGGCTTATTAAAATTACGATTAGTTGCTCACTCAATTTTATAAAACAACATAAGAAGGTTGTGCCACTTACATTTGAAATGCTTAATGAAGTTCCTTCAAATGCAACAGATGTAGCCACTTCAATTTTACTACAGCAAATGTTAGATAAGTTAAGTGAAGAGGAAAAAGGCGTCGTGATTTTAAAGTATTTCGAGGGATATTCATTTAAGGATATTTCGGAGTCATTACATATTCCTCTAGGTACAGCAAAATCTGTTTTATATAGGGCGATCCAAAAGTTACGATTACAAGTGGAGGAAGGAGATTTTTATGAATAGAATTCGAAGAGCAATCGAATCAATTGAGCTACCTAGTGATTTACATAACCGATCTAAACTAGGAGTACAGCAGGCGAAATTACGAAAAAGAAAGACAAAAAAAATAATTATAGTCCCAGTTATTGCGTCCCTATTCCTTGTATTTTCTGTAGGAGTGGCTGCAGCTACTTCGACAAGTATGAACGAGCTAGTAGCAAAGGTTAGCCCAGAAATCGCATTGCTACTTCAACCGATTGAATTAAGTAGTACGGATGAGGGGATTAACATGGAAGTGGTGGCTGCAATGAACGATGATGATACGGCAGTTGTTTATGTCACAATGCAGGATTTGAAAGGCGAACGTATCGATGAAACATTAGATATTTATGATTACTTTATATCGGGTGGACACTCATTTACAAGTGAAGTTGTTGCATTCGATGATAAAACGAAAACGGCAACAGTGCGTTTTCTAGCAAGTGCTGGAGAAAAATTAAGTAATAAAAAATTGAAATTTCAAGTACGCTCATTTTTAAGTGATAAACAAGTTTTTGAGCAAACTAAAGTAAATATCGATCTAAAAAGCGTTGAAGACAAAAAATCTATTGAACTTCATAGAGATTTCATATCAGGAATGGGAGGAAAACTGTATTCAAATGTTAAAGATCAAGAGAGCTTTAAAATTCTCCTAGATAACCACTTAAATATTAAAATACCAGCTATTGATTTTATGGAAGTTAGGAATGTTGGATTTATACAGAACAAACTTCACATTCTAACAAAATGGATAGATAATGATAAAGATAATCATGGGAGCTTTTTTCTTATGAATACAGCAGGAGAAAAGATTTATCCGTCGAGTATTTCATTCGGTAAAGACAATAGTGGGAAACTTGTATATGGAAATAACTATCAAGAATATGTTTTTGATGTGGAGGCTATCAATGTTGAGAATTATGAATTAAGTGGAGACTTTACAACGAGTGGTAACTCCGTAAGTGGTAATTGGCAAACGACATTTAAATTAAGTGATGTGCATGAAAGTAAAATAGTTGATTTCTTATATAATTTCGATAACTGGCAATCACAAGAAGTCACTATTTCTCCACTAGGATTAACGATAAAAGGTATTGGAGAAGTGGAAAATTCAACAGAAATGACGGCAACGATCAGTATGAAAGATGGTCGTACACAAAAATTGACTCACTTAATCTCCATTGCAGACAAAGGGCAAATAAAACTTAAACTCTTAACGGATGAACCTTTAAATGTTGAGGAGGTTAAATCCATTAGTATTAATGGAATCGACCTTGATATCTAACAATGATGAACAAACATTAATAACATAAGAAATTGTAACTTTTGTTCAACTAACGGGTGCTTTAGTTAAACAAGTGGCTACCTTAGGGTAGCTTTTTCTTATTGAACTAAAGCAACAGTTTAGTTCAATAAGCAAAATAGAAAATTTATATAAAATTGGAACCCTTTTTTTCTTGTGAACGTATTAGAGTAAAGCGTTATGTTAGTTGAAGAAAATAGAATTATCTTATGAAAGGGTGTTTCTAATAAAAAATAAGTTATTCATGCTTTTTAGTTGCCTTATAAGAGATACATAAGATAACTTCCATTAAGAAAAGTTTTTGGCATTAAGCGGGAAGAGGGGGAAAGATTTTTGATAAAAAAAAGATACCAATATCTAATCTTAAATATGCTTTTATTATTTTATTTGGTATTTAATGTGCTAGATTTGTACTTAAAAGCTGAAAATATTAAAGAATTGATTTTGATCTGTTTTACTTTTTTTCTAATAGTTAATCTTTTAATATTCATTACTAATTTTTCTTTTAATAAGTTTTTTAGTTGGTATGATAAACATACAGCAGAAAAATATAACTTTTACCAATGGATGGGTAATCCTCAAGCACCAATAATGTTTTATGAAGAATTTTCTAGTATTAAAAATTTTGAGCATAATAAGTTTGTAGAAAATTGCAATCGTATTAAAGAAAAAATATTACGGGATTTGCCTGAGCAAAGTGACCTGAATGGATTTAGAACTTTTCTTGAACTTGAGACATCTAGTCCTCGACTAACATCGCTCTTAGGTTCAATGCAAACAATATTAATTGCTGTTATAACTTCATCTCTTATTACTACTTTAAATTTTACAAATTGGAGTGTTTGGAAGTTTATTATTAGTTATATTTTATTGTTAGTTTTTTTTGTGGGCTTAATGAGAGTAATAGACTTTATTAGTAAAACTATTGATAGAAATAAACTTTTGTTGGTATTGGTTAATGAATGTATTCAAGAAAAGGAAAATGAAGAAGTTGTATAAGAGGAATATACATCTATCACAAAGTTGATTGTGATGGTTGTAAAGAGCATCATTATTAAGCCATCGAGGTGCTTTAGTGAAAGATCGTTGAGCTGCTAGATGGTTCTTTGTGGAATACAGGTAGGCAGATTAAGGGGGAGTTTTGTGAAGTTATTGTTATCCTTCCTATTAGCTGGTCTTTTAGGTATTTTGGTTTTCCTCGGTACCATTGGAATCTATATCTTATGTGCAATTATTATCGGAGTCATTTTTAGGTCATTTATATTAATTAATGAGATCCATAAACAAGTAGTACCAGCCAATAGCAATGACAGGGTGAAAGAAACGTACGAAAGATATATAAAAGAGAGAGACCAAAAAGAAACAGAAAATTAATGTATGACGATTTTCAACTCCCATGAAAATTAAAAAATGCTCAAAATCACAAAATTGCATAACAAAAGAGACTCAGAAATAGCTTTTTTAAAAAAAGGCTGAGCCTTTAGAGTGGTTATATTAAGTTGAAAGGTAAATCAAGAATCAACTCCATTCTTGTAAGAATAAAGGCAGGCTGGTGCAATAACCAGAGTAGGATTAATCTCCCATGAGTGCTACTCGTATAGAGTGCGACAGTCTGTGATGCACCGTGGTCGTCGGAGTCAGACTAACGGATGGGCTCAATGGCACCATAGTTGATCGACCTTCTTCGCCAGCCGTAGTACCCTATACCCGTTTTTCACATTTTCATTCTCTGTAGTGAAGCGCTGATTTTGCGCTTCATGGATGGCTAACGGGTGCATTTGTTGAATATTTGAATACCGAAATAATAAAGAAGTGCTTAGTTTTCCAATGAACTAAGCACTTCTTTATGTAAAAATTATTGTTATTTATGTCAGTCGTTGTGCTAATATTTTCCTGATTTGAGTGCGATTTCGAATATTTGTTGTTCCATCACTGTACTGAACAGGGTACATATTGATTAGGATGTGTTTTTTCTAAAACAAAAAGTCACCATTTGGTATCTTCAAGTGTGTTAGTAGTGAAAGGAGTTGAGGAATGTTGCAACAAGTAGTTTGGTCGGCTGAACTAACGGGTGCTTTACTTCAAGAAGGAGTAAAGTCTTTTTTCTTATTGAACTAACGAAGCAGGTTAGTTGAATAAGGTACTATGATAAAACAAAAAAATAGTGTGGTTAGAGGTGCCAGTATGAACAAAGTTTTCATTATTGATGGAGAGAAGTTTTCTAATTTCAAGGGGTTTTTTAAGGAGTTTTTGAATGTAGTTCCCTCTGGGAAATATGAATGGAACGAAAGTCTAGATGCGTTTAATAATATTTTGTGTGGCGGTTTTGGAGATATAGAATTTGGAGAAGAATACACAATTATTTGTAGACAAAAAGAGATTTAGGGTATGGAGAAACGCGTTTTTGGGCTGTTCATACCCTATCTTTTGTCAATTTATATTTAGGTGGAAGCTACGCTACATCAACGTTTATCGGTTACTTACGCACAGTTAAGAGAAGGCTGTTGTTCAAGAATAATAAAGTTAATAAAAAAGTACGTCTATTACGTCTGTTCGGTTATAATCAAAATAAAAGAACAGACGTTTTTAGAGGGTTTTCAAGGAGGGAACGAATATGAACAAAAAAGTGAGTGCTGTGATGTCTCTTTTGATCGCATTTTCTATCGGGATGGTCCTACATGGAAATGCTGGACAAGCCGCTCAGAAAAACGAGTTGTACGTGTCTCCGGTTGGGAATGACAAAAATGCGGGAAGCAAGAAAAAGCCTTTAAAAACCATACAACAAGCGGTCGATTTGGCGGAACCTGGTACAACTGTTTACGTAAGAAAAGGTATCTACAAAGAACAAGTGGTCATACGGAAATCTGGCCTAAAAGATTCCCCGATCATCATTAAGGCTTATCCAAAGGAAAAAGCGACCATCGATGGGAGCGGCCTTAAGGTGTCATGGGACTATCAAGGCTTAGTCTCAATACATGACGTAAGCTATGTCAACATCGAAGGATTTGAAATCAAAAATCACAAAATAAAACACGAAGATTTAGTGCCAATCGGCATCTCAGTAAGCGGGAGCGGAGAAGGAATCCGTATTTTGCGGAACCATGTTCACCATATCGAAACGCATCATAAAAATGGGAACGCTCATGGGATTGCTGTATATGGAACAGAAGCACCTGAAGCGATTGAAGATATTTTCATTTCGGGCAACAAACTAGAAGATATGAGGCTGGGCGCAAGTGAAACGCTCGTGTTAAACGGGAATGTATCGAACTTCAAGGTTACAGACAATATCTTAAGACGAAACGATAATATAGGAATCGATATCATCGGATTTGAAGGCGTATCCCCTGTTGAAGCGTTTGATCAGGCAAGAAACGGAACCATCAGCAACAATACGGTCTATCAAATATCCAGTTACGGAAATCCAGCCTACGGAAACCATTATTCGGCTGGTGGGATCTATGTCGATGGTGGAAAAGAGATTATTATCGAAAATAATAGGGTTTATAAAAACGATATAGGAATAGAAGCAGCTAGCGAACATGCGGGCAAATTCACAAGTTCTATAACCATACGAAAAAATACGATTTATGAAAATAGGAGTGCAGGTATTGCAATAGGAGGCTATGACAGTGAAAGAGGAAGCACCATAAACAGCATCATTACCGATAACATCCTGTATAAAAATGATACAAAATATCAGGATGGCGGACAGTTGCTCCTCCAATACAATACCAAACAAAATAGAATTGAAAACAACACCATGGTCGCTGGAAATTCCCGCCTCCTTATCAGCAGCCCTTTCAAGCAAAACGACGATAACAAAATAGACAACAATGTCTATTACCTAGATAAGGGAGAGGAAGAGACGCGCTGGATATGGGAAGCAGAAGAAATCACCGGATTCTCTGCCTATAAAAAGAAAAGCCTCCAAGATGGAAACAGTGTTTTTAAGAAACCTAAGTTCGTGAATGAAAGCAAATGCGACTTCCGATCGGACGCTAAAACGCGATAATTTCCTTGTCAATCATGCGATGGGTTTACAAAGTAGACAGAAAACCATCATAGGTATGATTTCTATGATTATTTTTTGGGGCTGTGGCTAATGAACAACAACTTGACAGAGGCAAAATTTTAGTAATATCCAAAGATGAAAAGACGGTTATTTAAGATACTGAACGTAACATAAATGCTATTTTGTTACGTTTAAATTAAAAACACCCTGGCTTTCTTAAAAGGCCAGGGTGTAACTTTTTTCTATCCTAACTACCAACAGAGTTTATAAAGAATGAATCATTTTCTTTCTTTTTGTTTTAGGTTCTTTTCAACGAAGATCCATCCGTAATAAGAGACCCAAAACAGGACAAGCACATAAGAACCTATAACTATTCTTTCAGGATAATTAATAAGAGTATATAACAATACTAATAAAAATGGCGGCAGTAGAATCCAATACTTTTTTCAATGCAAGAAATCACCTTCTCTATTAAAGAATTCAAAACATGTTTTCATATTTTGTATAAATTATTTATTTTTTGATGATTGATTTTATAATATCCAATACAACATGTTGGATATAAAAGTTTGTAAAATAATGTACTTAAAGTAACGGGTGCTTTAGTAAAGATCATGGGGTTGCTTAGGCAGCTCTTTTTTCATAATGAACTAAAGAAGCAGTTTAGTTGAATAAGCGGTATTTCTGAAAGTTCAAATTTAAAAATAATTCTTAGTTGGAGAACAGATTTCATATAATTCCTAATTTTTTGAAACCTTTCCGTTTTTTAATCTGTATATATTTTAGAAGGAGGAATTGTGATGAAAAAGATGATGTTAATGTTTTTCTCAGCTTTACTTTTAGTTGCTTGTACTGATAGTTCCAAGAATGATGAATTAAAAGCATATGTCTCAGATTTTGAAAACTCAGGGTTTATAAATAATTCTAATCAAATCATTGTTTTATCAGAAGAAGGAATAAGGATTAGTAGTCATGTTCAGAGGGGAAAGAGTCACAGAAAAAGCAATATTGATAAAGTTCTTGAAAAAGAAAATATTCCACTTACCCAACAATTTAATAAAGTTTATAAAGACGCCACGATTAAGACAGATGGTTCTAAATACTATGTAACTCTTGACGAAAATATTAAGTTAGAGTTTGAAAAGGTAGGATTAAGAATTATCGAGGACCCAGAAGGTGTCGAGTATTACACACAAGAATATTCTGAGGAGAATTAAAATGGAATACCAACTCCCATGAAAATTAAAAAATGCTCAATATCTATAAAATTGCATAACAAAAGAGACTCAGAAATTGCTTTTTTAAAAAAAGGCTGAGCCTTCAGAATGATTATATTAAGCTGAAAATTAAATCAAGAATCAACTCCATTCTTGTTAAAATAAAGGCAGGCTGGTGCAAAAACCAGAGTAGGATTAATCTCCCATGAGTGCTACTCGTATAGAGTGCGACAGTCTGTGATGCACCGTGGTCGTTGGAGTCAGACTAACGGATGGGCTCAATGGCACCATAGTTGATCGACCTTCTTCGCCAGCCATAGTATCCTATACCCGTTTTTTACATTTTCATTCTCTGTGGTGTAGCGCTGATTTTGCGCTACATGGATGGCTAACGGGTGCTTTACTTCAAGAGTGGGGTAAAGCCTTTTTTCTTAGGCTATGTTAAAGGTAAAGGTTGATTTATAGTGAAATGGTATGGTGACTTGCACCCTAAATCTGTTAAATTAAATTCACTTCAACTGGGATATTTATGTTAAAACCAGAACAAAAAAATCCTTTTCTAACATGTAGAAAAGGATACATAAAGTTTTGTAGAGCATTCATAAAGAAAACTACTCATAATTAGCCATGTAATTTCCTTCTTCAAAAATTTCTCTCGGACTTTTGGAAGTCCATTCTTCTACTGTCGCATCGGGATGCAAGTTTAAGTAAGACCTAATCATTTTATAGCCTTCACTATAGCCATAATAATCAGGCAAACCCTTAGAGCCACCTAATATAAATTCATTGGTTCCACTGCTCTCAAGATATGTTTCAATCATACTCCAATATTCTTTGTTAAAGCTTTCGTCAAGCACATAATCAGTACTATTTATTTCGGGGTACACGAAGGTTTCAAACATCACTGCAGACCCTTCCAAAATTATATTATCTAAAACTGTCATGAAATAATCTTCCGTATAATGTTTTTCAAACCAAACACTATGATGATATTCATGAGAAATACCTGATTTATTATAATTATCAAGTTCACTCAATTTAAAATAATTATTAAGCTCACTGAGAAAGACTGTAATTTTTCCTGTTCCAAATGTTATCATGTCAGAAGGAAATTTTTCATTTTCAGGAAACACACATACTGTTGTTTTTTTATCTGATGAAAGTATATCTGAGGATTTAACAAGGGATTCCTCAATTAACTTGTTCATATGTTCTTTATCCATTGATTCAATTTGATTTAAGATACTATTAAATTCACTTTCTTCCGGTGTCCATTGAAACAAACTAAATTTATAATACTCCGCATCTTTAAAACATGCATCGTACACAGGTTCGATAATCCCTTGTTGATATAATTCGTATGGGGATTCATCAGGATTATTCTTTACTGTTTCAAAATATTTTTCATATAGCATGTAAGCATGAATTATATTAAATTCCTGCCCTGTTTTGGTATTTTTAAAAGAATAGGTTATATTTTGTTGCTCATTTTCTAAAGTTATTTTCTCGTGAGATAGTTCATTTTCCAAATTTACAGGTTCGTAAGGTTGTTCTGTTTGCTTACAGGCTGATAAAGTAAAAATAAATAGAAGCATACCAAGAGAAATTATAACTTTATTTGCGATAATCATTCACTTCAACTCCGTTTTTAATAATTAATCTATTATTTCCTTTACGTTCCATTTTGCCTAAAAGTTCCATTAATTTTAATAACATTAAACAAAACGTAATTTTTGGCTCGAATAGTTGGAAGGGAGATTCTTGAAGAGGAAGACTATTATCCAATTACAAATAAAACCTGTGTGAAATAATGCACTTTACTTCAAGAAGGAGTAAAGCATTTATTAAACTAAAGCAGCAGTTTAGTTGAATAAGGGATTAGCTAATTCTTCGAGAAACCAACGACTCAACTATTGAAAAATCACTATGCTATGGGAAGTTGTTGTTGTGGTACGTTAAGAAATTCCTGAAATGTATGTAGTTTTTGATATTGCTTCTTCAATTTAAAAATCAGAATTAGGGGAGAATAATTAGTTATTAAAATCAAAGTAAATCGTAGTGAATTGCAAACTAACGATGACATTTGGAATGCTGTTTTATCAGCCTATGGAGAATACATTTTTCCGACGGACGACGAGAAAAGGAACGATTTCTTAATTTTGTTTAATTATTTTTGTGAGCTTGAAAGTGGAGGGCATGAAAGCTTATTCAATTGGTTTCCAGAGCATATTGAGGAAATGGGTATTCAAACCTACTTAAATAGATTGACGATAATGCTTGAAAAAGTTGAAGCTCATGAATACGCAGAAATAGAAAAGAATTATATCGAGTATATATGGAGATTATTTTTAGCGGTAGAAAATAGTAAAAGTGAAGAACCTCATTATGAAAGTTTGGAAGAGAAATTTTGCATTCTTATTGAAAAAGCAATAGTGAATATAGAAATCTTGGCGAGGAATTAAGTGAATGACTAAGTAATTATGCCACTGTAACTTATACGGAGATGATCGAGATAGTGAAACAATAGCTCGGTGTTTGTCAAGATAGTTGTCACATATTGCTCTTTTCCTAGATTATATATTGTTCTTCTTTCCTACTGCGCTTCGCTTGCTCGACAGGACAACTAGCAGCTATGATGTATACATAGGTATTTGACGTGACTTATTTGATCGTCATTTCTTGTAACTCTGCCGAATTTAAAATACGTGCAGTAAAAGGGAATCTTATTGTTGAAGGTCCTTCTCAAATCTTTACCGAGAATGATTTTTCATTTATAGTATTTTCTATTTGGTTTTAAGGTGGGATTTAAATCGCTTTTTTATTCTCTAATAAGCAATCTGTAGTTTTTTAAAAAGACTTAACCACTCAAGTGAGTGCGCTTTTTTCTTTTATTATAATTAACTTTTTGCGTTTGAATCCGTCAAAGGCTCAATATTAAGCTGATAATCAATCTTAATGTCCATCTTCTCAAAAAGTTCAATCCATTTTTTTTCATCCATTGGTTTTGAAAATGGTTTTAATGTATGAATGCCTAGCTGTAATGGATCGACATTCAATTCTTGCATTTTTTTTACTAGTTCTTGTGTTTGTTTTTCAAGATTGGATTGGATTTCTTTTTTCAAGTCTTCTAAATCCTTTGGTTCAAATAATTGCTTTTCTCCCCGGTATTCTTCAATTCTTGAGTCTATATTCACTGTATAGGTCATTGTAGACAAACTTGTATCAATATCCACTTTCGTTTTTGATCTAACATGACCTAGTACAACTTCTAATTCTGGGATCGGTAAAATTTCTAAGTAATGATCGTTGTTTAAAAGCTGGAAGATACGATCATCAAAAGATGTTATTGTTTCAACTAGTTTGTCATTTTGAAACAGTGCGGTACCTTCATAGCTGACTGCGTCATTTTCTATTTTGAAAACAGGTAAGTAAGGATCTGAATAACGGGTATATAACAAATTTTTAAATTCATGCAGATTAACGACAGTTAATTCTCCCTGATTTTTTTCCTCATAGTGCTTCAGCATTCGGTAAAAAGAGTAATCAAGATTTTCTTGTTTGTCCAATTGAGTTTCCAAGTATTCTTCAATATTTCCTTTTACGATAACTAAATAGATTCTTAAAGAGATATCCGGATCAGTCAATAACACATTAATAATGGACATGATTCCCTCTTTTCCGAGTTCTTCATTAATTATCAGCATTCGCATTTGCCCAGATTTAATTTCCTGGTAGAAGTTTAAATTAAATTCCCTTACTCCCTCCTTTAATAAGCTGACTTCTTGTGACATTACACTCTTTTCTTCTTTGCTTAGAGGAGGAATAATCGTACTGATTTTTATTTTCCCTTCATCCCCTTTACTAAGTGACAAAAATGTTATTGGAGCAATCTCTTCAATAATATTATTTTCAGTAAAAGGGGCACATCCAGTTAACCATAAAGCTATAAATATGATTGCCAATTTTTTAGCCTTTTTCTTTCGCAGTCCCATGTTTATTAACCCCCTTTATCTTCATCACTACGATAATAATAATTGGAACCACTAAGTAACTTAAGCTTCCTGCTAAAATTTGAAGATTAAGTAAAATGACCTGCTTTTCACCTGACTTCCAAATCAATTCATTCACAAGAATCATTCCAATGAAAATAAGGAATACACTGAATATAAAGCCCACTCGACTTGGTGGTTTCTCCATTTTCCCAAAAGCTATTTTGGATGCTCCATAAAACAACAGTAGAAAAATTGACACTGCAAAGACGATGTTAAATAATTGCAATGAAAGCATGACCATATCAATACGTTCAATTATTGGATTTTGAAAATAACGTGCCATATTGACAATTGGGAATTGATTTTTGCTTAAATAATTGGAACCGAAATATAATAAGGATGCTATATATAAGAATACATACTCTATAACGGTTAAAGCATTGCCATAAGATAAATAGCGAAATGTTTTATTATTTGTTTTAAACCACGGTCCCAAAAATACTAGAAATTCAGGGCCTGAAAATGAAGACAAAATTAAAAATATTCCTCTCCAGGAATCTCTATTCCATTCCATTGGAATAATCGGATACAAGTCACTAAGTTGAGCTATTGGTGGAAGGAAGAAAAAAGCGAAGAAAAAGAACATCCAAAATGTACACAAAAATGAAATCACTACGAAACGAATGGTTTTTTCAACACCCTTCCCTGCGACATACCAACAAGACAATAGAATAAAAAAGATAATCCAATTTGAATCTGTAGATGGAAACATAAATATTTGAACGATTTCTGAGAATCCTAACATGACTACAAAAAGTTTAAGCAAGATAAAGAACAAACCGATGAAGGAGAGGATACGCACAATTTTTTTTCCGAACAATTGGACAAATCCGTTGTATCCTTTGCTCGAAAACCCGGTGGAAAACCATTTGGATAAAAGAAGAAGGTTAAGTTGAGACAATAATCCGACCGCAAGAATCACCCAAATCATATACGGATGGATCAAAAACCTTGGCATAATCAAAAAAAAGTAAAGCATTTGGAGGCGATTTACCATCAACATGACATAGAGCCCATTATAGGTTTCATTTTTATTAAATAATTGAAGGGCTTCCATTAGGTCATCTCCTAGTTTGATATCTCTTCATCTTCAGCGGTTTAAGATGTTGTGGACGCTCCTTCATTTTGACTAAAGGCCCTCGAATGAATAGGTCAATCCAATCTTTTCCATAGAAAGGGGCAACAGGGGATAAATATGGCTGCTTGAGTGAAGACAAGCCATTAAGGTGGGCTAAAATGATAATCATTCCCAGAACAATCCCCACTATCCCAAGAAACGAAGAAAATACAAGAAGAATGAATTGAATCAATGAATTCGCCTTTGTCATAAGGTAATTGGGACCAAGAAAGGATCCAATAGTTGAAATCCCTACCATGACAATTAACACCTTACTTGCAAAACCAGCCTCAACTGCTGCTTGACCAATTACAATGCCCCCAATAACCCCAAGCGTTTGACCTGTTTTTGTTGGCATCCGTAAACTTGCTTCTTTTATAATTTCAATAAAAATTAACATGATAAATGCTTCCCAAAAAGGAGTGAACGGAAGCTTGCTCCTTGACTCCACTAAGACCAAAAGTATTTGTAAAGGAATCATTTGATAATGATGAGTTGTTAATGCCACGTAGAATGGAATCAATGTGATAGACAGAATAAAACTTACATATCGGAGGATGCGCAAAAAACTGGCAACTACCCATCGATTAATATAATCCTCTGGTGATTGGAACAAATGAAAAAATGTAATTGGAGCAACGAGAGCAAAAGGTGTATTATCTACCAGAATCGTAATTTTTCCTATTCCCAGAGAATAAGCAACAACATCAGGCCGGTCAGTTTGCTGAAACTGAGGAAAAATACTGTCTTGATGGTCCTCCATGAATACCGCAACTTGAGAAGAATCAAAGAAGAGATCATAATTAATTTCCGAAATCTTCTTTTTGACGGTTGAAACAAGTTCTGGATTGGTGAGCCCTTCTATGTACAATAAGACCACATTAGTCTCACTTAAAGAACCAATGGTGAACTTCTCTGTTTTCAAATCATGTGTTGGAAGACGTCTTCGAATGAGCGTAATATTTTGTTCTAGCTGTTCACTGAAGCTGTCTTTCGCTCCTAAAAGGATGGTTTCAGTATCGGATGTTTCAATGGCACGTCCAAGTGGATTTTCTAAAGGGATAGCGAACCAAAGGTTTGACGAAGAGTCAAATAACAAGACAGATCCTTTAAACAGCTGCTTTTTTGCCTCATTAAAAGTGGAAATGGAATTTATTGTTGAGTGAACAATGCATTCTTGAATGGATTGTTTGGAACAGTTAGATAAAGGTTTTAGAATGCTTTCATTTAATCTTTCTTGGTCAATCAGAGTTCTTACGTAGATAAGATCAACATTTTGATTTTCAGAAATGTTGATTTCCACAAATTCCGCATCATCCATTTGAACGAGGGCTTTTTTTAGAGTCTCTATTGATATTTCTGATTCTGCGTTTGATTGAGAAACAGGCTTATTTTCATTTGATTGTTTTTTCCAAAACATGTATATTCCTCACTTCTATATGTAAAAAAGCATTTTTGGAAGAACGGTAAAATTCCATATTAATTCCATTGTTAGCTTTTTAAGTTTAAAATATACGAAACTAAATTAATAAGATTCAGAGGCACACCCTTACCTTCTTAACAAGAGGGATTATATGTTAAAAAGGATATTGATTATTAATGGGATACTTATAGTTGGAATAGCATCATTTAGCCTGTTAAATAAGCATTCAGAAGTTGATACTCCCGTTGCGAATAAGGATGAACCAGAACCTTTATCTACTAAAGAACGAGAATTACAATTTTCTACATTGAATACGGTAACTGAAAAAAATTATGATAAATATGGGAATTTGGAATTTACAGTAAGTTCGAACTCGGAAATAGAATGAAGGTAAAAGTTAAAATGTTAGACCACATTATTGAAATAAGTAATTTGGCAAACTTTGAAGTATGGGAGTCTTTATTGAATCCGTTATTTGATATTGTAGAAGAATATGAGGAAGTTTACTTAAGATACCACCTATAGATGTGTATGAGTATATAAAAAAATTAAAAGGAATAAACGATGCATTCTTCAATAAGCGTCTCTTACTTATTCAACTCCCATGAAAATTAAAAAACGCTCAAAATCTATAAAATTGCATAACAAAAGAGACTCAGAAATAGCTTTTTTAAAAAAAGCTGAGCCTTCAGAATGTTAGATTAAGTTAAAAGGAGGGAATTACTATGGTGGCAAAAAATGAAAAAGAAATTCTATTACTGAATAGCGACAAAAATTTAAAATTATTACTTGAAATAATTGAGTCAGTGCCTAGCAGAAAAAGAGGCATTTCTATTGAAACTCAAGACAGAGATAAGAATTTTCGTGATGTATTAATGCATCTATATGAATGGCATGTAATGTTTGAGAGATGGTATAGAGAAGGTATGGATGGAGATATTCCTTTTATGCCAGCACCTGGTTATAAATGGAGCACTATCAAGCTACTTAATATGCAAATTTTGGAAAACTATCAGGATGTAAAATTAAATCAAGCAATAAGGAAATTGAAGTTAAGCCATGAAAGAGTAATGGATTTAATAAGATTACATACCAACGAAGAAATCATGACAAAAAAATATTATAAGTGGACAAAAACAAGTAATTTATACAGCTATTTTGCAGCAAACACTTCCAATCATTATATTTGGGCTATAAAAAAATGTGAAGTAATTGCAAAGTCTATATAAAAGGAAAAGGACAAGTTTGTGAAACATTTCACTTAAACTAACGGGTGCTTTAGTTTAAGATCATTGAGCTGCTAAAGTAGCTCTTTTTTCTATTTCACCAAAAGAGAACTTTTAGTTAAAAGGGATATTTGAATTAATATAGAATAGTTACTTATGAGTAAAAAATGGAATAATTAAGGAGCATTATATTGGAAATAAGGTTCAACAATTTTTTTAGAGAAGAATTAACAATTAATGAAATTCAAGTAGCTATGGAAAACGGTGAAATAACTTCAAAAGAGTTAGTTATGTATTACCTTAACAGAATTGCAAAGTATGACCAAGATGGTCCAAAAATAAATTCTATTCTTGAAATAAATCCTGACGCAATCTTCATTGCAGAGTCATTAGATTATGAAAGAAGAATAGTGGGTGTTAGAGGTCCTTTACACGGTATTCCCGTTGTTCTAAAAGACAGTATTGAAACAAATGATTCTATGCACACCAGTGCAGGAACACTTGCATTAGAGAATCATATTAGTAGTCATGATGCATTCCTTGTTGAAAAACTCCGTAACTCAGGTGCAGTACTCTTAGGCAAGGCTAATATGACAGAACTAGCTAATGGGATGTCAAATACAATGTGGGCAGGCTATAGTTCCAGAGGTGGGCAAGTATTAAATCCATATGGCGATGCTGACCTTTTTGTTGGGGGTTCCAGTTCAGGTTCAGCGGTGGCAGTTGCTGCAAATTTTACAGTATTGGCTGTTGGCACTGAAACAGATGCTTCTATTCTAAGTCCAGCGGTTACAAACGCTGTGGTAGGTATAAAACCTACTGTTGGATTGATTAGCCGTACTGGTATAATTCCTTTCACATATTCTCAGGATACAGCAGGGCCAATGGCCAGAACCGTTACAGACGCATCTATATTATTAGGAGCCTTAGTTGGTGTTGATCACCTTGATGCTGCTACTCATAAAAACAGAGGAAGGCTACAACAGGATTATTCAACTTTTTTGGATTCTAAGGGTTTAAAGGGAGCGAAAATTGGTGTATTCAAAGGAGCTTCTAAAGCGTTTTGTGAATCCGAGGAATATGACGCGGGATTGTTTGAGGATGTTATACAGACCTTAAATGAAGAAGGTGCTTTGGTCAATGAAGATATAGAGATTCCTTCTTTTCATAGAGAGTGGAAAAGGGTGGTACTACTATCAGAGTTGAAACATAGCCTAGAAAATTATCTTTCCAAACTCCCCTCGCACTTACCTGTACATTCTATAACCGATCTGATTCAGTTTAATAAGAGCAATGCAGAAAAGGCTTTGAAATACGGACAGAATAAGTTAGAGGAAATTGTAGGACTACCCAATACGTTAAGGAATCCTGAATATTTGAATGCAAAACTAGATGATTTATATTTTTCTCAGACAGGGATTGATTTTGCTTTAAAAAAGTATGACCTTGATGCAATTCTTTTCCCTTCATATATAGGTTCGACAATCTGTGCTAAAGCAGGGTATCCATCCATAGCTCTACCTGCTGGATACAAGGAAAGTGGAAGACCATTTGGTATTACTTTTGCTGGTACTGCTTTTAGTGAAGGTATATTAATCAAACTTGCTTATGCTTTTGAACAAGCTACAAAACATCGGAAAAGTCCGAAATTAATATAGAAGACAAATGTAATTCAGCCCGATTAAGAAGTAAATCAACCCCGAAAAAAATTTGATTCAAATATAAAATCTACTAATCCCTTATTCAACTTACGAGTGCTTCACTTCAAGAAGGATTACAGCATTTTTTCTTCTAACAACATTAGCGGCAGATTAATGAAAGAAGAACAAGAAGGTGTCAGTACTTATAAAAACCGATTGTTCTTCTCTCAAAGAAATAAAATAGCTAGTCAAACTATAATGGTTTTACTGGTATGCATATTTCGCAATAATGGTTGTTTACCATATCCTCCGTGTATCTTTCTAAAATGGGTTTGTTATCAATCAGGTATCCATTGCTTTGTATAGTAGAAAAAATATGAGCATATGCTTTTTGAATGTCTTCAGCTGTATGTTTGACTTCGTAAATAAGATACTTTCCACCAGCAAGTTCACCTTCGCAAATTGAATCATCCATCTGATAATCCTCTGTAATAACAATACAAGCATCAAATCTACAGTTTTCAGGAAGCGTTGTCTCTGGATTATCTTGTTGAATTGCAAGTATAATTGCGGAAAGATTTTTCTCGGTTGCCCACTTTTTTAACTTCTCCATTACTTCAATATTTGCCGAACCATACGGGCCGACTCGTCGCACGTAAGCCAAGCGATAGTTAGGGAGTGTTTCAATTTTAAACATCATACATTCTTCCTTTCTTTATTCAGATTTGTTTGGTACATTTCGAATGTAACATGCTTAAAAAATATATTCACTTTATTTTTTAAAAATTAATAATATTCCTCATTAAACTTCCTTGAAAATTAAAAACCGCTCAAAAGTTATAAAATTGCATAATAAAAAAGACTCGGAAAAACAAGCATAAGTGGGAGAAAAGCGCTCGTAGAAAAAATTGCTTCTCTAATTATCCAAGAGGGACTAAGCTGTTTTCAACAGCTGTGGGTGACAGACGGAAAACCGTCATAAAATTACCAGCTCTTCTAAAAATTAATCGTTAATAATAAACCCGTTCAAAGCATACGGGTAGAAACAAGCTTTGAACTTAAGGACTATGCATCTTTTTTGCACGGTTCCTCTCAATCAAAAATCACCAAATAAAGGGAAAGACTTTTACGATATAGAATATAAAAAAAAGGAGGGAAGTACATGTTCATAGTTAATGTTGAAGGGGCAATTTACAAAAATGCAAAATGGCTGTTAATAAGAAGGAGTGAAAAAGAAGAGCACGCAGGAGGGGGGCTATCCCTTGTTGGAGGTAAGGTAGAAAAAGATGAGATAAAAACAAATATATTAGAAGAAACTCTAAAAAGAGAAGTTGCCGAAGAGGTAGGCATAGAGGTTTCGAATCTTAGGTATGTTAATAGTTCTTTATTTGAAACAGACACTGGTTTAACTGTAATAGATATTGTTTTTCTTTGCGAGCATCAATCTGGAGAGCCCTATGCTAAATGCCTGGATGAAGTAAGTGATGTTTTTTGGATGTCGACACAGGAAATATTAGATAGAGCAGATATCCCAGTTTATCTAAAGGAAAACATTAAGTTGGCTGATAAAATCCTACAGGGAAACTGATTTCACTTAACAAAAGGGGATAAATATTTTGACTACTATAGGACTTGTAAGGCATGGAATTACAGAATGGAATGTACTTGGGAAATCACAAGGTATTTCAGATATTCCTTTGAATGATCTCGGAAAACTGCAGGCGATTTCTTTGGCAAATAGGCTTGTATTAGAAGGAGAGTGGGATGTTATTGTAACAAGTGATTTATCACGTGCCAAGGAAACAGGACAAATAATCGCCGCTAAACTAAACCTATCAACCAATATATATGATAAAAGAATACGAGAAATAAATTGCGGAGAAATTGAAGGTACAACGGAAGAGGAAAGGTTTAAAAGGTGGGGAAGTAACTGGCGAAAATTAGACCTAGGAATGGAAAAGTTCGAAGATGTATCTAAAAGAGGGCATGAATTTCTAACAGAATTAGCTACTACATATAGTGACAAACGAGTATTGGTAGTGAGTCATGGAGCATTAATAGGGCTAACTCTGCAAAGGTTGCTACCGGAGCAGTTCCAAAAAACACAACTAGATAATACATCGTTAACTATTCTTAATATAAAACAAGGTGTTTGGAATTGTTCTCTCTATAACTGTACGAAGCATTTAGATAATAATTTTAGTAATATATAACAGAGTCTAAATAAATTAAATCGTAGGTGATGACATGTCCTTAAAAAGAATTGAGCTTCAGCGAGATCTTATTCCATCATATAATCAGTATCCATTCTCCATTCCTTCTATTGCAAATCTACATCAGCTGGAATTACATAACAAAGTTACTTTTTTCGTTGGAGAAAATGGTTCGGGCAAATCTACACTGTTAGAAGCCATTGCGGATAAATGCGAATTTAATACAGCAGGTGGTGGTAAGAATAACTTTTACGAGGTAGATGCATCGGAATCAGCGCTTGGGGATTATATTAGGTTATCCTGGCTTCCAAAAGTAACAAATGGTTTCTTTCTTCGTGCAGAATCCTTTTATAATTTTGCCTCTCATATCGATCAAATGGGAACAGGTCCATATGGTGGAAAGTCCTTGCATCACCAATCTCATGGAGAAGCATTTTTTTCTTTATTCTCTAATCGGTTTAGAGGGAGAGGGATTTATTTATTGGATGAACCAGAAGCTGCTTTATCTCCCTCACGTCAGCTGGCTTTTTTAAGGATTTTACATGATTTAGTACAAGAAGATGATAGTCAATTTATAATCGCCACACACTCTCCAATTCTATTAGGCTACCCTTATGCTGACATACTTAGCTTTGACCAAGGGGAAATTAAAGCGATAGATTATGAGGAGACTGACCATTTTCAGATAACGAAATACTTTTTACAAAATAGAGAAAAATTTTTACAAGATATATTTGCAGAAGATTAAAAAGCATCTAAATTTGCTTTCTAATGCAAGAAATAAAGAGGTATAATAGTTTTAATAAGGGTACAAGGAGGTAGGCTTTATGAAAATTTATGCCCATAGAGGTTCTTCAGGTACGCATCCAGAAAATACAATCGCAGCCTTTAGAGCAACCGCAAAATTACCTGTGCACGGTGTGGAATTCGATGTTCATATGACGAAAGATCATGAATTGGTTGTTATTCATGATGAGACGATTAATCGCACATCCAATGGAGTAGGTTTTATTAAAGATTTGACTTTAGCTGAATTGAAGGAATTTGACTTTGGTTCTTGGTACTCCCCCCAGTTTAAACAGGAAACAATCCCGACGCTAAGAGAAGTGTTATATGTATTTAAGGATACAGAGCACCACCTAAATATAGAATTGAAATCCGACGTATTTCCATATGAAGGTATGGAGCAGGCAATAATCCAAATGTTAAATGACTATCGACTAGAAGCACGTGTCGTTATCTCTTCTTTTAACCATGAGATGATTAGGAACTTTAAACAATTAGCTCCCCCTATAGAGACTGCCATTCTCTTTATGGAAGTTATGATAGAGCCGCACAAATATGCAGAAAAAGTAGGAGCAGATGCACTCCATGCTTTTTTCCCGACAGTCCTAAGGCAGATGGGCGAAGAGGCGATTGCAAGTGGCAAAAAAGTTCGCGTTTTTACGGTCAATGAACCGAAGTATGCAGATACGTTAAAACAAATTGGAGTAGATGCTATTTTCACCGACTATCCAGAGAAAATGTGGAAATATCTTCAATCATAAGTAAAGAGGTAGGGACAGAAGTAGAAAGTTTATTGGATAAGGAGAAACCTTTACTAAATAATGGATAGTTAATAAAATTGATTGAAATGGAGGGGCGACTCCTACGGGAATAGCGTGACGCCTGAGACTACAGGCTCAGGCCACGCCCGTGGAAAGCGTCCCTGGAATGGAAATCAATTTTGTGCACAGCAAAAAAACAGCATTTTTCTCACAGAGAAAAATGCTGTTTTGGGGTTCTGTCCCAGTCTCTTTTTGTTTAAGTTAAGAAAGTCTTTCCGTACTTGCTTTGACGTCTTCGTTACTTGTGTTGATTGTTACAACAGTATTCCAATGAGCTCTTCATAAGGATAGAAGAGTTATTTCTTCATCAACAAGTACATAAAGTAAGGTGCACCAATTAGAGCAACTACAACTCCTGCCGGAATCCCATTAGGCTCAATCACGTTTCGACCGATCGTATCAGCGAAAAGTAAGAGCCAACCACCGATGAGGATGGAAATAGGTATGAACAATTGATGACGCGGTCCTACTAATGATTTAGCGATATGAGGGGCCATCAAGCCTATGAAAGCAATTCCCCCGGTAACAGATACTGCCGTGGCTGCAAGAGCAACAGCAGCTAATAAAAGGATGATCCGTTCCTTCTCAATTGCAAGTCCTACTCCGATTGCTACGGGCTCATTTAAATTGAGTAAATTTAATTTATTTGCCTTATATAAGATAAACGGAATAAGAACGATTAACCAAGGTAAAAGAGCCAAGATAAATGGCCAATCGGCTCCCCAAATATTACCAGCCATCCAATTAGCGATGAAATCTACTTTTTGACGATCAGCAGATGAAATAAAGACAATCATCAAACCTGAAAGAGCCATTGAGAAACCAATCCCAACCAAAACTAACCGAACCGGCTGTAGCCCAGTTTTTCGATTGTACGATAGGATATAGATGAAAAAGGCAGTGATCAAAGCACCAACAAAGGCGACTATTGGTAGTAAGTATACAAAAGAACCAGGTTGAATTGGTATAAATAAGAAGAAAATTGATACCGCTACTCCAGCTCCAGAGTTAATCCCAATTATCCCAGGGTCCGCTAAATCATTTCGTGTGATGCTTTGCAAAATAGCACCAGATAGCGCTAATGCCATTCCCGCAAGAATTGTAATGATAATTCTAGGTAAGCGAACGGAGAATAAAACAAATTCCTCTTTAAAAGTTCCTTGCCCTAAAAAGGTTGGTAAAAGCCGATTAAAGGAAAGGGTAGAATAGCCAATTCCAGCACTCATAAAAGCAGTAATTATAATAAGCGCCAGTAAAATGATAAATATTATACGTTGTTTTTTAACTAGTTTACGTTGAATCATTGAAATACTCTTCCTCCTTTACGAACGATTACTAAGAAGAAAGGTAATCCCATAATAGCTATAATAGCAGCAACAGGGGTCTCATACGGAATATTAATAGTTCGTCCAATTGTATCAGCAAGTAGCATAAGGGTAGCTCCTAATATAACCGACATTGGAATTATAAGTCGGTAGTCCGTTCCAACTATTGCTCGAACAATATGAGGGACCATCAATCCGACAAAAGCCATATTTCCTACAAGAGCAACTGAAGCACCCGCAAGTAAAATAACGACTACAAATAAGATTGTCTTTGTTTGAGTTGTTTTTTGACCAAGTCCGACTGCAACTTCTTCATTTAAACTTAAAATAGTTAGCTGTCTAGATAATAATAGGGCAACAATGATTCCGATTGCGATAAAAGGAGTAATCATCTGGAGCTGACTCCAGTTGGTTCCTATTAACCCCCCAGCTGTCCACATGGAAACATCTTTGGAAATTTTAAAATAGATCCCCACACCGTCTGCAATTGCATACAAAAAGGCGGAGACCGCAGCACCTGCTAGTACAATTCGTAGAGGAGAAAAGCCCCCTTTTTTCATAGCACCAATTCCAAATACCATTGCGGCACCAACTGCTGCTCCGATAAAGCATGCAATAGTGATACCGAAGTAATTGAGGCCCGGAATAAGTGCAATACTTATAGCAAGGGCCGCATTTGCTCCCGAAGTTAAACCTAATAATCCAGGGTCTGCGAGAGGATTACGGGTGACTCCTTGCATAATCGCGCCAGATACAGCTAAGGCGGCACCGACCAATATAGCAGCAACTTCTCTAGGCAGTCGCAGCTCTCTTAAAATATTGATAGAATCGCTTTTTACGCTAGAAAATAATGCTTGCCATACGTCTTGTAAGGATGTGGAGGCTGCGCCATACACCATAGAAATGCTGAACATTATAACCAATAAAATAAGTCCAATAACAAACTTTAAACTAAAATGAATAGAGGTTTTCATCGTATTATCCTTTCTACAAAAATAGCGGAGGAATCCCGTAAGAATTCCTCCACTATTATTACTTACTGTTTAAAAAGCTGTCTTTAAAGAACTCCAATTGATAATCTAACGAGATAGGATCATTAAAGTAAAACTCTTCTGCATTTGCTTCAAACAGTTGTCCATTTTGAACAGCGGGAATATTTTTAAATACATCTGTCTCTTGGAATGAATTATCTTGATCTGCTACTTTACTAAAGATGACATAGTCTCCTGCATATTCAGGAAGAACCTCTAAAGATAAAGCATAATAACCAGCTTCTAAAGCCATTTCTTTTACTTTTTCAGGCATATTCAGTCCCATTGCTTGATAGATAACTTCTGTACCTCGTCCCCAATTATCTCCGAACACATATAATTGCTTGTCGAAGTTTTCAATAACGGAAATAGTTGCATCCTCACCAATTACTGCTTTAATTTCTTCTCCGGCTACTGCTGAACGTTCTTTGAAATCATCTATCCATGTTTGTGCTTCTTTTTCTTTATTCAGTAGTTTTCCTATTTCTAAATGCTGTGTCAAATAATCTACTTTTCCATAAGTGAATGTAACAGTTGGAGCTATTTCTTTTATTTTATCCAAGTTTTGTGTGGTAGAGGAGCCGATGATTAAATCTGGGTCTAATTCAATAATTTTTTCTAAGTTTTCTTCCGATACTTCCTCCACATCCGCTAGGTAAGAATCGTATCCTGGGTTAGACTTTGACCAAGAATCTACTCCAACTAAATTTACGTCTAGTGCAGCTACGTTTCCTGCATAAGTTGAAAGAACTACAACTCGTTTAGGATCTGCTGGAACTTCTACAGGACCAGTTTCAGATTCGTACGTAATGGTAGTGGGTTCATCTTTCGTTTCACTTGCTTTCGAATCCTTAGTCTCACTGTTGCAAGCACCGAGGATTAGTACTAATAAGATTGAAATCGTCAATATTAACTTTTTCATTTATTTTTCTCCTTTTAGTAAATCGTATGTAATACACATTGGTTTATTTGTTCGTGGATCTATTCCAATTTCGGCATCTATATTAAAGACATCACGTAATACTTCTTTCGTGATTACTTCTTCACAAGGACCAGCTTTTACAATTTGTCCTGCCTTTAAAGCAACGACATAGTCTGCAAAACGTGCTGCTTGGTTCAAATCGTGTAAGACCATTACAATAGTTCGTTTCTCTTGCTGATTTAGGCGCTGCAGAAGCTCAAGAACTTCTAATTGATGTGCCATATCTAAATAAGTGGTAGGTTCATCAAGAAATATAATTTCTGTTTCTTGTGCAAGGGCCATCGCTATCCATACACGCTGACGTTGACCACCGGAAAGAGAATCGACCGGTAAATACTTAAATGTGCTAGTATTAGTCACTTGCAGTGCCCAATCTATCACCTCGTAATCCTTTTTAGAAAGTCTTCCAAAACCAGTTTGGTAAGGAAAGCGTCCATACGATACCAATTCTCCTACAGTGAGACCGCTTGCACTCTCAGGTGTTTGAGGTAAAATGGCCATTTTTTTTGCGAGAATTTTAGTGTTTTCTTTCGCAACGTTTTTACCATCTAATACAACCGCACCAGATTGATGAGAAATGATTCGTGTAATCGCTTTGAGAAGAGTGGACTTACCACATCCGTTTGGTCCTATTATTGTAGTTATTTTCTGATTTGGAATTTGCACAGACAAATCCTTAACGATGAGTTGCTCACCGTAGCCAATGGATAAATCGTCCGTATATAAACGAACCATTTGAATACCTCCAAACTAATTCTTGCTTATTTTATTGATAACGATTATCATTATCATATTAGCAACTATATTTAATAATTTAACTTATGTCAACAAAATTTTTTTTAGGGTGGGAGACTGAAAATGCATAATGTATTTGATGTGACGGTTATTGGTGGGGGCCCAGCTGGCCTATACTCTGCTTTTTATAGTGGTTTAAGAGAAATGAAAACGAAAATTATAGAATTTCAACCTCAATTAGGTGGAAAGCTACATGTGTATCCCGAAAAAATGATTTGGGACGTAGGTGGGCAAACTCCAATTTCTGGAGAGCGTTTAATCGATCAATTAGTTCAACAAGGACTAACATTTGACCCTGAAGTTGTAGTGAATGAGAAAGTAGAATCGATAACTCGTCGAGAAGACGGTATTTTTGTTTTGCATGCTACTTCAGGCGTTAAACATTATTCGAAAACTATTATCATTGCAGTAGGTAGTGGGATTTTAAAGCCGACCAAGCTAGAAATCGAAGGGGCTGAACGATTCGAGGTCAGCAACTTAAACTACACAGTCAAATCAATTCAACGCTTTAAGGATAAAACCGTTATTATCTCAGGCGGAGGTAATGCAGCAATTGACTGGGCCAACGAGCTGGAGCCGATTGCGAAAAAAGTATATGTAACATATCGTAAAGATTCGTTAAATGGTCATGAAGCACAAGTTACTCAATTATTAGAGAGCTCTGTAACCTGCTTTTTCAATACAAAGATTACTAAGCTAATCGCCAATGATAACCACGATATGATACAACGAGTTGCCGTTTTGGACAATGAAACAGGAAAGACAACGCATATAGAAATCGATGAGGTTATTATAAACCATGGCTATGATCAGGATGCAGAGCTTCTAAAAAATAGTGAAATGCCAATTGATATTGCAGATGATTTTTATGTGAAGGGCACTAGCTCTTGTGAATCATCCATCGATGGTATTTATGCAGCAGGGGATATCATTCAATATCCAGGCAAAGTAAACTTAATAGCTGGTACCTTCCAAGATGCTGCAAATGCAGTCAATCAGGCTAAACAATATATCCAACCTGATGCTAACAAATTTGCAATGGTATCTTCACATAATGAAGTATTTAAAGAACGAAATAAAAAGTTAGTGAAGCAACTCGTATAAAAAGAATGCATGAAGTTCTCCTACCCACCAAAAAAAGTTGTCTCTAAGTAATCTATACTTGGGGACAACTTTTTTTATGTTGTTAGTAAATTAGATTCTACACATTTAGATTGCGAATTACTAAAATGATTTGAAAATATTATCCGTTTCGAAAGTGAAAGGTAATTGATCGCAAGTAAATATAGAATTAGAGCAAGTAAATCCTTACGAGCGTAAGTAATATACAGATGGAAGCAAGTAAATAATAGAAGAGAGCAAGTAAAAACAAAATGCTTTTCTCAAAAGCTACGAATATGGAGTATTTAGCTATACACCTAGTGCTCATAGTATTGTAAGAATTTACACTATCGGAAGTAAAGAAAAATAGTAAGTGTTTGCCCCGTAAAGAAGCGTGGTAGCGAACGAAATTACATCTTCGAGGGCTGTCACTATGAATAAGATAGTATCTTTTCTCTAATTAACCAAAAATGCATTAACCTGTTTTTAGAATTGAAAGACATACGCCATAAGATTACCAAAAAAAAGTTCTGTTGGCTGTGACGTATGTCTCAACCAATAGAACTAAAAATTCACTCGATAATTTTATAGTAAAACCTCAGTCCGAAGCCCTTCAAAAAACATTTGAAACAGGTTGTGAACTTAAAAGAGCAGGCATTTTTTGTCTGTTTTTCGAGAAATTACCATCTAGCTTTATGTTCTTCAATACATCCAAGTAATTGTTTTACCTCAAGGGTAGGTCCATTTTCTAGTTGGATTTTGCCGTTAAAATAGCCCATCATTTGATGAACCTCGGAGGAAATAAGTTTCAAATCTGTTTTAGCAATACGATGGAAAAAGGGGGTGAATGTCATATTCACTTCATCGGAAAACTTTGTGTTGACCTTCCATGGTTTCATAAAGTCATTCGTATCGTATGTAAACAATAAGTCTTCATGGATTTTGGTCATTTTGCCATCAATGATAATAGCATTTTCGGTCATACCTGTACCGTCTGTCCATTTACCCCCAAAATTCAATCCAATTCTTTTAGAACCAACTCGTTGAGAAGCAAATCCCCAGTTCCATATAGCTTCTCTTGGCCAAACTCCTCTACCATAATCGAGTACTGCAAAATTGTCCTCTTGGTGAAAGCTAAAGCGAGAATCACCAACCTTCACAAACCCAGATGTTGGTAATGTATGATGCTTCCCGGTAAATTGAAATTGCGTACGATTCCAAGGAATTACTACATTCAAGGATTCATCCTCGGCAGGGTGAGATATATGTAAATCTGCATGCAATAAATCACCATCAAAATCTGGGATAGTTACCGTCATATGAGTTTCATTTTGGATATAAAGTAATTGGATAGACATTTCTTTCGAATGAAGTTGAATACTTTCCAAAATATTAGTTGGCATTTTTAGCTTATTTCCCAGTGGAATCGTAACTGTCTTTTCAACATATCGTTGCGTTTCATAGTTAAGGAAATAGACAAAGCAAACCGCAGCGTAATCTAGATGGCTGATAGTTGCAGAAAAAAGAATATCATCCCCAAAAACACACCAATAATTCCACTTTTTTTTACGCATATAGTGACCTTTCAAATTGCTTTCAATTAGGGGCTTCCTAGCGTATCCAATTGCTTTTGGATTCAAATTACCTTTTTTATCGCAAAGTAAAGTGGGCTCTGAAATTTCTTTTTCTGCATGCTGTTTCACTGGCCATCTTCCTTTCAAAAGTAATTTGTCAAAAAAATAAATTAGTTCATTAATTCCATACTAGCATATATTTTCTGTTTAATCATATAAACAAAATAGAGGGAGGATGAAAATTGGCAACTTACAATCGTGAAGCAGCAGTAGCCTATGCGCAAAAGTGGTGGAATAGCTATAACCCAAGATTTCCGATGTTCGATGTGGACTGCACAAATTACATTTCACAATGCTTGTTTGCGGGGGGGGCACCTATGAGGGGGCAACCAAATAGGGAACGGGGGTGGTGGTTGAGTAATGACACATGGAGTTTGAGCTGGAGTACTCCACACTCCTTACGTTGGTACTTAGCGGGCTCTACAAAAGGTCTGCAGGCAACACAAGTTAATTCACCTGATCAGTTAATCCCAGGTGATCTTATTTTTTATGATTTCCAAGGAGATGGTAGATACGATCACTCGACCATTGTAACAAGTGTTCAGAATGGTGTTCCTTATGTTAACGCGCATACGAATAATAGCCGTAATCGATATTGGAGTTACGAGGATTCTTATGCACATACACCAAGAACAAAGTATATATTTTTCCACATAAAAGATAAATTTTAACGTCAATTCACTACAGGTATAAGTAAAATTAGGGTTTATCAGGTAATAACCATATGTAAAATCCAAAAAGACTCCCGATATTGGAAAATCGGGAGTCTTTTTGAAATCTGTTTTCATAAAGAGTGTGCGCTTATTCTAAGTATAAGTGATTATCTTTTCTCTAGTTACCAAAAAATGCACTAACCAGTTTCCGAAGGTTTTTGAAGGACGATGGACAGACAAATTAAAACTTCATTCCGTGCTGAGTGAACTCAGGCAAATAACGCCGCGTAGTGCGGCAATGCCTGAGTGACCAACATCCTGTTGGCCCGAACCATTCGGGCTTTTACGGGCAGTTATCTCCCACTTATGCTTTTTGTCGTTTAGGTCCAACATCGAAATGGGAGTCTACTGCCGGTTAGAGTGGGACAAATGCCATAAGATTACCGAAAAAAGTGTTGATGGTTGTGACTTCTGTCACAATCATCAACACTTAAAATTCACTCGGTAATCATATAGCAACAAGACTGTCCAAAGCACTTCGAAAACGGTAGAAACAGGATTTGAACTTAAATGAATGGGCATTTTTTGCCGATTTTTTCCTATGTCTGCTATTACATTAACTTGCCTCGAAAAAGTTAAGCTGTATATTGGGTATGTCTTACAAATACCAAAGTAAGGCAACAGTATCCTCGCCAGCGTGTACTGCAAGGGATGTGCTTATTTCACCGATAGTAAAATGTAAATCTGGCGCTTGCTGCAAAATGGCTTCTTTTAAGTCATTGGCCTGTTGCTCTGCGTTGGCATGCATTATATACACATGCTTTAAACCATCCTTATCTGCAGCTTCAAGCGCCTTATTAATAAGATACTGGATTGCCTTTTTATAAGATCGAACTTTATCTAATTCCTTAAGCTCCCCTTGTTGGGTGATTTGAATAATTGGTTTTATTTTAAGGAGGCTTCCTAAATAGAATTGTGCACTGCTCAATCTTCCGCCTTTATACAGTTGGGTTAAGTTACCTATTAAAATATAGTTACGAAACTTCATAGTCATTTCCCTTAACTCCACTGCAATCTCCGTGTATGAATGACCTTTTTCTTGTAGCTCCAATCCTTTTTCGACTAATCCTGTAATACCTGCTGATAAGGAAAAGGAGTCAATAAATTCTACTTGGACGAGTGCAATCTGAGCTCCACTAATAGACGAAGAAAGGGTCCCGCTAAGACTTTTAGAAACATGAATTGCTATAATTGAATCATATTCTTTACTCAGCTTTTCATATAACTTGGCAAATTCACCTGCAGAAGGTTGAGAAGTTTTAGCTGATTCTGTTCCATTACGAATACGATCGTATAATTGGTCGGGTGTTAGATCTATGCCATCTACAAATTGTTCTATACCAAAATGAATATTAAGAGGGAGTACGTATACATCTGGGTGGTCTTTTAATGTATTACTCATGTACGCACTACTATCGACTACCCACGCAATTTTTTTCAAAGTCATTTTCGAACATCCTATCTAATTTAGTATTTAAATGATAGTAATTATATCATACTAAGTCTAATTGTCTGTTCATTTTTTTGGCTAAATATTATAAAAGTAATAATATTAAATTGTTTTTTTCCACCATCTTTTGTCCCACGATTCCACGATATCTAATCGGTGGCGAACTAGAATGATGAGAATAGCAATAGAAAGCGGCCACAAGGAAACAAATGCAGGTATTGTCCAAGACAAAATAGCATATGCACTAAATGAAATGGTCATGCTAAGTGTTGCGCTTCTAAGAAACGCCAGCAAAACGATAAAACAAATGACCAACATACCAAACAATGCTGGTTCTATAACTAGCGATATACCTATGAACGTGGCTATCCCTTTACCGCCCTTACCCTTTAACCAAAATGGAAAAAGATGTCCCAAAATTACCGCTAACCCTCCAATAGCAATAAGTTCCAAAGAATATTCAAAATAAAAGCCGATATAAATAACAAGGACACCTTTTAAAGAGTCACCCAAAAATGTGAGAAGAAATGCAGATTTCCCAAGTACTGCACCAGCATTTCTTGCACCTAAATTACCACTTCGTTCATTTCTTAAATCAATCTTTTTCCATTTTCCAATCCACCAAGCAGAAAGAAAGTTACCGATTATATAACTAAACAACCAATAGAAGAGCATACTGTCACCTCAATTAATATATGTAAAGTAAAGGAAGAACTACTATTTGACCCTTAAATATTATTTTACACCATGATACATGGAAATAAATATCGTATTACGCTCTAAATGTATCCAAGTAAAACGAAAAAAATCAAGTCACTTTCTTATGAATGATTAAATTGGTATGATGGAGAAAATAACTTAATAGTAAAAGGGAGAATGAAATAATAAATGGTGCAATCACTAACGGTACGCGATGCAATAATTCAAAGAAGATCCATTAAATTATTTAATGGACAGCCTGTAGAAAGAGATATACTATTATCAATCATTGATGACGCGGTGTGGGCACCTAACCATCAATTGAGACAGCCATGGAGATTTATAGTGGCATGTGGAAAAGAATTAGAAGATTTATATAGTGTAATAAAGGAATTTGCACTTCCAAAATGGAAAGAGCTTTCGGAAGAAGATTTAGAAAAACAAATGAAGAAATTTACGACTCCTGGAGGATATGTATTTGTTGTAGTCCCTGAGGATGCTCGTCAAAAGGAACGTTTAGAAGATTATGCTGCAGCAAGTATGCTTGTACAGAATATTCAATTACTGGCGTGGGACCGAGGTATTGGATCTTGCTGGAAAACACCAGGATATTTGGACAATCCATTATTCCGCAAAGCGCTTGATATTCAACCTGGAGAACGTATTATCAGTATGCTTCAAGTGGGCTACTTTGATGAAATGCCGAGACCGAAAGATCGAAAAGGTGTAGAAGACCTAGTAACTATATTTGAGAAGAAAGAATAAAACGAAGTAACATATGCGGAAGCGAGGATTCATCTCTCTTCCGCTTATTTATTTTTTTAGTTATATCCAAAACAATTTTCTATATTATGGATTCTTAGCATAATATGGAGGAGAATTACCTTCTGATTCTTTGATTGTCATAGAATTTCGATCTACGATATAAGAAGTAAGATAGCTTCCTGAGATGTATCCTTTTTTCCATTCTTCCTCAAAGGTTACTACGTATTCCTCGTCACCAATGGAAATTACGCTTGTTTCTCTTTTGACTTCATAGTCTTCAATAGTTCCAGTCCATGTTCCAACTTCTTTTGGAAACTCGCTAATCATCGTACCTTCACCCGCTGTCGCATATGAAACTGCGTCATCTGCTGTAAAAGGAGGGACGGGAGGCGACGTGACTTCTAAAAACACCCAAAGACAAAAAAAGAAAAGTAAAGGAGAGAAAATTAGGAAGAATAACTGCTTTGTTTTATAGCTATTTTTCATCAACCATAAATCTAAAAGAGCAAAGAAGATTGCTATAAAAAAACTATAAATGGCTAAGGGCATTTCCTCATAAACAATCCCAAATAATGCTCCGAAAATCCCAAGTATGCCTACATATAGCCATTTTTTACGGGCAAAATATTTTCTTTGTAATAATTCGACCCCAATTGAAATAATATTTCCGTATACTAAGATTACTGCTCCGACGTACAAACAGAAAAAGAAAGTCCAGCCTACAAAATGATTACCCTGTCCATAACTAGCCATATCTACATTGGAAAGGGCAATGAACATAGCTATAAATGTTGTGGTAATGAAGGTCGCTATTAGCTTACGGGAGAAAAAACTAACTCCAGTTGTATCCATACAATCCTCCTATGTTAAGAAAAGCGCAAGCGCCTATGTTTTGGAAGTCAGTCTAAGTTCGCGACATCGTGGTGCTCCTGCGCATAGCTCGTCGCAAGATAAAAAACATTTCGCAACGACTGATTGACCCACATCGTGTGCCTTGAAATCCTGAAGCGACTCAGGCGGGCTAGGCGCTGGAGCTAGACAGAAAGTTAAAAAACACATGGATTAGACAACCCATGTGTTTGAAATAGTTATTTCTTTAAATCTTCTTTCGAAAGCTCAGCTAACTCAAAATAGTAATCCCCAATTACACGTAGGCCTTGGTCAAAGTTTTCTAAATGGAAGTGCTCGTTAGGTGCATGGAAATTTTCTGAAGACAAGCCAAAGCCCATTAATACGACCGGAAGTCCAAGAATTTCGTCAAATGCAGCAACAATAGGAATAGAACCTCCGCCCCGAGTATATGCTGTAGGAACGTTATATACTTTTTCGTAACTGCGCCCAGCTGCTTGTATAGCAGGATGGTCGAAAGGAGTGATGAACGGTTTACCTTTATCGAATTCCGTTAGTGTAACAGTTACTCCAACTGGCTTGTTCTTTTCAATATGTGCTCTTAGTTTAGCAACAATTTCGTCTGGATCTTGATCGGGTACTAATCGACAAGTGATTTTAGCACCTGCTTCACTTGGAAGTACTGTTTTAATACCTTCACCAGAGAAACCTCCGAAGACACCATTGATCTCTAAAGTAGGGCGTGCCCAGACACGTTCTAAATGAGTGTAGCCTTTTTCGCCGAATAATTCATCAACACCAACTTCGGCCTTCAATTCATCTTCGTCGAAGCCAAGGGAGGCATAAGCTTCTCTTTCTTCTGCAGATAAAGAACGGACATTGTCATAGAAACCTTCTACTTCAATTGTTCCCTCAGCATCACGGAAAGATTCTAATATAGAAACTAATGCATGGATGGAGTTTTGAACGCCACCACCATAAAGTCCGGAGTGAAGATCACCTTTTGCACCTTTTACATCAATTTGAACGCCGCATAACCCGCGCAAACCGTAGCAAACTGCTGGCTGTCCAGGGCCCTGCATCCCTGTATCGGAAATTACGATAACGTCTGCTGCAAGTTTTGCTTTATTATTTTCAATATATTCTTCTAGATTAGGGCTACCAACTTCTTCTTCTCCTTCAATTAAAAACTTAACATTTACAGGTAAGTTTTTATTTGTTTGAAGAAGTGCTTCAATAGCTTTTACGTGCATAAATACTTGCCCTTTATCATCACTTGATCCACGTGCGTATAATTTATTGTCCCTCATTTGAGGTTCAAATGGTTCGCTATCCCATAGATTAAGGGGATCTACTGGTTGAACATCATAATGCCCGTATATAAGCATTGTAGGCTTGCCTTCAGCATGTAACCAATCAGCATAGACAACTGGATGTCCGCTAGTTTTATCGACTAAGACGTTGTCCAATCCTGCTTTTGTTAAGGAATCAGCTAGCCACTGAGCGCCCTTTTGCATATCCTCTTTATGTTCAGATAAAGAAGAAATACTTGGGATACGTAAAAACTGTTTTAATTCTTCTAAATGTTCTTCTCTTTTTTCTGTAAAATAATGGTCTAATGTAGTTAATTGACTCATTACAATCCCTCTTTTCAAAAAATTTCGTGAATAGAAATAGTATAGCATAAGTTTTGTGTGTAATAGGTAATTTAGTCATGGTCGATATTAGTTTTGTGACAACTAAAATCACAATATGATATAGTAGTAAGAAAACATATGAACGTATTAATACTCACAGGAGGCAACAATTTTGTACATAGAATTTGTACTTTTTGCTCTTTCAGTACTTGTATCCCTTTTTCTATCAGGTAGTGAAACAGCGTTAATGACAGTTAATAGGACGAAGGTCCAGCTAAGAGCGGAACAGGGAGACACAGAATCGGAGAAACTACTTGCCCTACTATCTAAGCCGGACCGAATGATTATCACTATCTTAGTAGGAAATACAGTAGCAAATATAAGTATGGCAGTAATTTTAATATTGATCGCAGAGCAGTTTGAATGGCATATTGGTTGGTCTATTGCCATTTTAACAGTGTTTATTATTTTATTTTGTGAAGTACTTCCCAAAACGATTGCCGCTACGTTTTCGGATCGAGTTGTGTATGTAGTTTCTCCACTTATACGCTTGCTTGTCATCATTTTGCGTCCAATTACAGCTTTTATATCTGAAATCACGAATTTATTTATTCGAATTGGTTCAAAAGGTGCTATAACAGAAACGACAATTACGAAAGAAGAGCTACTATCTATGGTTGATCTTGCTTCAACGGATGGAACCTTTGAAGATGAAGAATCAGAACGCATAAAAGGAATGCTCGATTTTCCAAATAAGGATGTCTCTGATGTTTTGTCTACACATAGAACAGAAGTAGTAGGTATTCCTATTGAAGCTACATATGAAGAAGTTCGAGATACCATTCTGGAGCATCATTATACAAGATATCCGGTTTATGACGATAGCTTAGATACAATTGTTGGTATGTTTTATTCGAAAAAGTTTATCGAATGGTCAATGGATACATCTGTAGGGCTCGATACATTTATCGATAAAGATCCAGTATTTGTCGTACAAACCTTGAGTGTAGAAAAAGTATTTAAACTAATGCTGACCCATAAAAAACATATGGCTATTGTATTAGATGAATATGGTGGAACACTTGGAATCGTAACCCATGAAGATTTAATAGAAGAAATGATTGGGCAGGAAATAGAAGACGAAACAGATGATGACGAAGAAATTCTTGTCCATGAGATGACGGAAAGCCGTTTAGTCTGTGCAGGTAGAATGGAAATTGAAGAAGTCAATTCACTATTCAACATTTCTATTGTCAATGAAAATGAAACAATCGGTGGCTTTGTCTTAGATCAATTAGGGCATGTGCCAGAAGAGAATGAACAATTCGCTTACGAGGATTTAATGGTCGAGATCAATGAAATGGATCGCAGTCGTATTGTTAAGTTGACTATCACGAAAAGAGAAGAGGCTACATGGCCTGAACCCGAAAAACAAGAGGACTAGTACTCCTCTTGTTTTTTTGTGGGGTATATAATTGTTTTAAGTAAGTAAGTAAGTAAGTAAGTAAGTAAGTAAGTAAGTAAGTAAGTAAGTAAGTAAGTAAGTAAGTAAGTAAGTAAGTAAGTAAGTAAGTAAGTAAGTAAGTAAGTAAGTAAGTAAGTAAGTAAGTAAGTAAGTAAGTAAGTAAGTAAGTAAGTAAGTAAGTAAGTAAGTAAGTAAGTAGCAAATCAACAGGGAAAATACCGATAAAATAAGTATCGGCAATATAGCCGTTAGATTAACCTCCTAATATTTGGCTTACACCTTTGTAATTTTCCTGAAAGAGAATACGATGGAGGGTAAGGTTAAAGTTTGGCATTATAGAGTTAACAAGAAAAGCCGAGCGGAGGAAAAATAACATGCAGGTTCAATTAGAAGAAATTTACGAGGAATATAATCGTTATATATATTATTTATCTTTGAAATTAACTAAAAACCAAATAGAAGCTGAAGACTTAATGCAAGAAGTTTGGGTAAAAGTCGTACGATACGAGTCTTATATGAAAGAAGTGGATCATGTAAAAGCATGGTTAACGACTATTTGTATGAATACATTTCGCGATCGATACCGCAAACAGGTAAGACGCAGCAAATACGTAGCAAATCAGCCAGAGCAATTAGATATTTCTTTGCTGGACTTAATCGCAGCAGATGTATTAACAGTTGAAGAGCAATTAGAGAAAGAAGACGTTGGTGAAATGATTAGAACCAAAGTTAGTGAATTAGATGGTATATATCAGAAAACAGTAATGTATTTCTATGTACATCAATTTTCCCTAATCGAAATTGCGGAAGTAATGAAGGTATCAATAGGTACAGTAAAATCTAGATTGTTCCGTGCAAAACAACGTTTGAAAGAATTAATAATGAATGACGAAATTGCAAAAGAATCATTAGTGTTAGCGTAATAGTAAGAGCCTCCTATTAAGAAAATAGGAGGCATTTTTTGATTTACACTCTTTTCGAAGAAGAAGGAGGGGGGGCTTTCGTATAGGATGAATTCTCTCTCGGATACCCCGTGGTCGCTCTCGTATAGCGGTTGTCTCTCGGATAGGGTTAGGTCTCTCTCGTATGAGGAGGAATCCCTCCCTGATGCCCGATGATTGCTCTCGTATAGCCAGTGAACACTCTCGTATAGCGGTTGTCTCTCGGAGAGGATTAATTCTCTCTCGTATTAGGAGGAATCACTCTCGGATACCCGTTGATTGCTCTCATATAGCCAGCAAATCCTCTCGTATAGCCAGCGAACACTCTCGTATAGGGTCAGGTCTCTCTCGTATGAGAATGAATCCCTCTCAGATACCCGTTGATTGCTCTCATATAGCCAGCGAACACTCTCATATAGCAGTGTCTCTCGGATAGGGTCAAGTCTCTCTCGTATGAGGATGAATCCCTCTCGGATACCCGGAGATTGCTCTCATATAGCCAGCGAACCCTCTCGTATAGCGGTTGTCTCTCGGATAGGGTTAGTTCTCTCTCGTATGAGGAAGAATCCCTCTCGGATGCCCGGAGGTTGTCTCTCGTATAGCCAGTGACCAGTGAACACTCGCTGATAATCAGCAAACGGAAAAGACCCTGAGTGCATATACACTTAGGGTCTCCATGTATTCATTATTCTTTAATGACCTCTTTACCTGTAGAGAACCATTCTTCCACGTTCCATACTTTTGTTACAAGGCCTTCGTAAAATTCTGGTTCATGGCTAACTAGCACAATTGTGCCTTTGAACTCGGTCATAGCACGTTTCAACTCTTCTTTTGCATGTATATCCAGATGGTTTGTCGGCTCATCGAAGATTAACCAGTTCGTTTCTTCCATCATTAATTTACATAGACGAACTTTTGCTTGTTCGCCACCACTTAAACTAGATAGCGGACGGGAGATATGCTCGCTCTTTAGACCAGTTCTAGCTAATGCGCCACGCACTTGGGCTTGTCCCATGCTTGGATACGTTTCCCAGATAGCTTCGATCGGTGTGATATTGTCGGCTTTTACTTCCTGTTCGAAATAACAAGGGGTTAAGAAATCACCACGTGTTACTTTTCCGTTTAGAGGAGGTATTTTGCCAAGGATTGTTTTTAGTAAAGTCGATTTACCGACCCCGTTCATGCCGACTAGGGCTATTTTTTCACCACGCTCAATTGTAAATGTCAATGGAGGTAGTAACGCCTTATCATAGCCGATTTCCAAATGCTCTGCTTCTACAACGTAGCGACTAGGGCTGCGAGATTCCTTGAAGCTAAATTCTGGTTTTGCAGCCGTTTCAGGACGATCAATTCGTTCGATTCGGTCTAGCTGTTTTTGACGAGATTTTGCTCGTCCTGTCGTTGAGTATCGTGCTTTATTTTTAGCGATAAAGTCTTCTTGTTTTTTTATGAAATCCTGCTGCTTCTCATAAGCATCGATATGCTGTCTTTTATTCAACTCGGCAAGCTCTAAGAACTTCTCGTAGGATGCTGTGTATCTTGTCAGTTTTGAAAATTCTAACTGGAAGATGACTCCTACAATACCATTCATGAATTCAGTGTCATGCGAGATTAATAAAAAAGCATGGGGATAGTTTTTCAAATAGTTGGATAGCCAGTTTACATGCTCTTCATCTAAATAGTTGGTAGGCTCATCCAGTAATAATACTTTAGGCTTTTCTAATAATAGCTTGGCAAGTAATACCTTTGTACGCTGACCCCCAGAAAGTGCTTCCACTGGGCGGTCTAACCCAATAGCGTCCAATCCTAGACCTCGAGCAACCTCTTCTACCTTCATATCCAATGAATAAAAGTCACCAGCATCTAAAGCATCTTGAATTTCTGCCATTTGCTCCAATAACACTTCAAGCTCTTCGGGAGTAGCTTCTGCCATTTTGCCAATAATTTCGTTTAACTCTGCTTCTTTTTTATAAAGCGGTAAAAAAGCATCGCGAAGCGTATCAAACATCGTACGACCCGATTCTAGACGAGTGTGCTGATCTAAGTATCCGTAATGGGTACCTGGTAGCCATTCCACCCGGCCTTCGTCGTGAATGATTTCTCCTGTTAATATATTCATCAATGTTGATTTTCCAACACCATTTGCACCTACAAGACCTACATGCTCACCTTCGACTAAGCGAAATGAAACTTCCTTGAAAAGGGTACGATCTCCGAATGTATGTCCTAAATTTTCTACTAATAAGCTCATGTCTTTATTTCCTCCAAAAAGAAAGCTCTGCGGATTATTATAATTCCGCGAGCTGTTTGTTTAGTTCTGCAAGTTTTTCTTCCATTTTCGCTAGTCTACGTTCAGCATTTTCAACCTGAGTAGGATGGCCATTTGATTCTAATTTTTCCATATCACCTTGCAAGTTAATATAGTCCAATTTCAGCTCTGCAATTTCTGATTGTAGCTGTGACTTTGTCATTTCGATCACCTTCAGTATTTTGCATTTATTGTAGCATAAAAAAGGACTTAGCGTACGATTTCTTGTTCTTCTTTCGAACTTAAAACAGTTTGTTCAATCAGTTTTACCAATTCTACTAAGTTATTACTAAAATCAAAGCGTTTCTGTTTTTGTATATAGGCGTTTCTTCTATTATTATGCAGGATAATTTCCATCACCGCATTTTGTAGATAAGATTGTTTTATCTTTCTACCAAGTCCTAGGTTTGCGAAGCCATGTCCTTCTTGTGGGAATGCGTAATTAACTTCTTCCTCGTGTGCACAAAGAACGATGCAAGGTATTTGAAATTGCGCAACTAAGAATGGCATATACGATCCAGAAGTTATAACAATATCACTATTAGGAAGGTACATATCAGGTTCCGAGGTAGAGATAATTTGTATGGATTTACGTGTAAGTGCAAATCGTTTCAGTTCCAGTATGTCATGCTTATAATGTTCATCCACTAATACGCTAATCTGAAGTGGAATATGAAGCTGTACAAGATGTCTTAAAGTTCGGTAAGTTAAATTTTCGGGATCTTCATGAGGGAAAGATACGATTATATGCGGGGGATCCTGTATCGTGTTATTATTTTTATAGACAATTTTTTTGGCTGGAATATATCCAAGCGGACCAAATACATAATGCTCTTTCGATACGTCCTTTGGATTTTCATACAGCGATTGAATAACAAGATCAGCTAGAGTCCCACCATCTCCATGGTCGTCCAAATGAATAAGCGCACTACCCAACACTTTTAAACGACGGATTAGATCTTTTTCCGAATTTCCACCATCATGCATGATGCAAGTTGGGCTAAAAGCTTTCATTTCCTCGATTAAGTGAGCATTATTTCTATACAAGAGAGGTTGTATCTGCTGTTTTTTTAAATATTGAATGAGGCTTGTATTAGAACTATGCACAAAAATTTCGAAGTTAGTTGGTTTTAACGAAGAAAGCAATGCTACTGCACGATCTGCAGGGTAAAGTCCACGGTGTGGTAATGTATTCAATAAATAAGCTAGTTTCAAATTGTATCTTCCTTTCTAAAAGTTATCTCTTTAGTGTATGGATTTGTACAGTTGCTTATGACAAGGGGGTAAGTAAAATGGCTAGAAGAGTAGCTATAGTAGTAGGTGCAACCGGTTTTACTGGACAGTTTTTAGTAAAACAATTATGTGAGAGCGAAGAATATGCTGCAGTTTCAGTGATAGTCAGAAGAGATTTTTCTTATAAACATGCCAAATTAGACATTCGAGTAAAGGATTTTGATAAATTAGGGGAAAATGATTTAGATATTGCGGATGACCTATTTTGCTGTCTAGGAACTACGATGAAAAAAGCTAAATCAAAAAAGAACTTTGAGAGAGTAGATTTAGAATACCCACTACGAATTGCTTCCTTAGCCAAAAAACGTGGGATTCCAAATTTTCATGTGATCTCTGCAGTTGGCTCCAATAAAAAATCTCTTTTTTTCTATAGCCAGGTGAAGGGCAGGATGGAGGAGGGATTAATAGAAATGGAATTACCGCATCTTTTCATTTATAAACCGTCCTTACTTACGGGAGACCGAGGCGAGTTTCGCTTAGCAGAGCGCCTATCTGAAGGTATTTTCCAACTATTAAATCCTTTATTAATAGGACCTTTAAAAAGAATGCGCTCCATTGAAGCGGAGCAACTAGCTTTTGCTATGTACTATTACGCAATACATAATAAAAAGAAGAATATAACAATTTATAAACCATTAGATATATTAAATGCTAAAACTTCGCCGGTATTAGAAGAAAAGCCGATTTCACGAGAAGAATTATTCAATTGGGATAATCGAAAGGATATTTTTGTTGATGGGGAAAAAGTGAACAAGTAAGGGGAGAAGCTATGTTAGACTCAATGTTATTTGTTTTGATGTTTGTTGTAGTGTTAGGGATATTTTCACAGTGGCTAGCATGGCGTATTCGAATGCCTGCAATTGTATTAATGTCGATTGTAGGGCTATTGGTTGGACCAGTTTTGGGTATTATCAATCCACAGGAGAGCTTGGGTGAATTGTTTAGCCCGCTTATTTCTTTAGCCGTAGCTATTATATTATTTGAAGGAAGTCTTAATCTAGATTTTCGTGAAGTACGGAGCTTTAGCAAGCCACTTACTCGAATTGTAACGCTTGGCGCTTTCATCGCCTGGATCGCAGGTTCCCTTGCTGCGCATTATATTGCGGGACTATCGGTTGCTGTCGCTTTTGTTATCGGGGGACTATTTATCGTGACTGGCCCGACGGTAATTTTGCCGTTACTTAGACAAGCGAAGTTGAAATCTAGACCAGCCGCTATTCTAAAATGGGAAGGGATTGTAGTAGATCCGTTTGGTGCATTATTAGCGGTGTTTGCATTTGAAGCTATCAAGTTTATAAATGGCAATGAATCGTTCACATCGTTTTTACTTTTTTTCACAGGTTCCATTTTTGCCGGGGGATTGGGCTGGTTGTTAGGCTGGATCTTGGGGAAAATGTTTGAAAAAGGGCAAATACCTGAGTATTTAAAAGCACCTGTCGTGTTTGCGGTTGTACTATTGGTTTTTGTTTTCTCAGATGTAATTATGCATGAAACAGGTTTACTTGCTGTAACCGCGATGGGTATAACGATGGCCAATATGCATATTGCATCCATCAATGATATGAGACATTTTAAAGAAAATATTTCCGTATTACTTGTTTCTAGTATTTTTGTAATGTTAACAGCCTCCTTAGACCCAAGTATCTTATTGGAAATTTTCAATCCGCAAATCGTATTATTTGTATTAGCAATGTTGTTTATCGTTCGCCCTTTATCAATATGGTTATCGACCATTGGAACGGACCTAATGAACAATGAAAAAATATTGATTGGTTGGATTGCTCCTCGGGGGATCGTGGCACTCACAGTTTCCGGATATTTTGCTACTGTGCTACAAGAGAGTGGCTATAAGGATGCAGAAATGCTTACTGCTTTAACATTTGCCCTTGTATTTGCGACTGTAATTTTCCATGGGTTTTCCATCGGCTGGGTAGCTAAAAAGCTCCAGCTTGTTGCTACAGAAAAACCGGGCGTACTTATTGTAGGAGGAAATGCTTTTACAGCAGAGCTTGCACTTTCATTGCTTAACGAGAAAATGGATGTACTGGTAGTCGATAATTCATGGGAGCAGCTTCGATATGCAAGAAAACTAGGAGTACCAACTTATGCAGGAGATATATTATCCGAGCAAACGGAGTATACCTTAGATCTGGCTCCCTTTCCTAAAATGATTGCTGCAACCGAAATGGATGCCTATAATGCATTGATCTGCTCGAACTTTGTAGTGGAATTAGGTCGAGATGCGCTATATCAAACTGCCTCCAGTAACGTTTCAGAAAATGAGTACCATCCATCTATTGGTGGTAAAACGCTTTTTAATAGCTCCGCTAATATTTATGATTTAACAGAACTTGTGCTAAAGGGCTTTGTTATTCGAAAGACCAATATTACAGAACAGTACGATTACAACCAATACCTAGATGCTCGTGCTAAAGAATCGACCTTACTTTATATTATTCGAGCAGATGGCACATTGAAGTTCTTTACGACCAAAATGGAACTCAGTGCGAATCCGGGTGACCTTGTTGTCAGCTTGACACCTCCAACGCATATACAAGAGCCAAATTGCGGTAACACCCCTCCGTCGAAAGGATGAACTTTCATAAATAGGATCTCTTATTGCGAAAAAAACGTCTTTTTTTGATACAATAAAGGACGAATAAGGAGGTTTTTATAAGGTGAAAATTCTACTCGTAGATGGAACGATTATCGGCACGAAAACAGGTGTCATTTTAGATCAAGTGAAAGACTATATAGAAGAACTTAATAAAGAGTACACTTTAGAAATTATTCGACTTTCAAATTACGAGCATCAGTTTGTAGATGGACGTCCATTTGAAAACTACAATGATGATATGAAGCTACTTGTGAGTAAATTCGACCAAGCGGATGGTTTTATCATCGCATCACCTATTTTCCAAGGTTCCATACCAGGTGTTTTAAAAAATACATTCGATTTCCTACATCCAAAGTCAATGCGTTACAAACCAGTATCAATCGTGGCAAATGGTGGAACATACCAGCATCATCTTGTAATTGAAAATCAGCTTAAACCGATTTTAGACTATTTTAGATGCCTTGTTACACCTAACTATGTATATACGCATAAAAGCCACTTCGATGAAAATAATGTAATTATCGACAACGATGTACATGATCGTTTGAGAGAGCTCGCTCGTGTATTTGTCCAATACGCTGAAATGAGCAAAAGCCTCTGCAAAGAACCAATTGATGCATATTAAGTTAAGTCAAGATGTCTCGGTAAATAGAGACATCTTTTTTTATGGTGCATTAAACTACGATCCGTAAAATATGTTTGCTTAACAGTTGAAAGTGTATGAGAAAAAAACTATTTATGGAAAAATATCCGATACGAAATTAATAGACACTGGGGAGCAAGTAAATTGAAAACAGAGCAAGTAAATTTATCCAAAGAGCAAGTAAAAGCAGGTGAGCGCAAGTAACCAAAGTTTTCAAATGTTAAATGAACTTTTTCGACTTTGCGATGTCTAATGTATAACAGAACAAGGGGGGTGACAGAGTGGAAGAAGTAGAGATCGCTAAGAAAGCAATTAAAGGAGATGAACAAGCTTTCTTACAGGTAATGCAATTATATAAAGATACATTATATCGAACAGCCTTTGCATTTTTAAAAAATGAACATGATGCACTTGAAGCGATGCAGGAAGTAACTTTTCGAGCTTATCAAAAAATACATACAGTAAAAGAACCGCGCTACGTGAAAACATGGCTAGTTCGGATTATGATGAATTATTGTCAGGATCAGTTGAAAAAAAGTAAAAGATATAGCTCAAGCGAAATAGTACAGGAGATTGGCCATAGCGAAGACACTACTCACTTAGAGATCAACGAAGCAATAGCATCCTTGACGAGCGGTGAACAGCAGCTCATATTTCTAAAGTATTTTCAAAATACAAAAATCAAAGAAATAGCAGAATTAGAAAAAATTCCAGAAGGCACTGTTAAGTCAAGGCTTCATAAAGCACTCAAGTCACTTAGAGATTTTCTATCGGAGAAGGGAGATGCAGACCATGTATGAAATAGAAGAAGAAATGCTTGATAAAACTAGGAAAAGACTAGAACAAGTTGATATACCTGAACAGCTCGTAAATGATGCTATTCAACAGGGAGTACTCCAAGCAAAAAACAAAAAGCGAAAACGTAAAAAGACACTATGGGCTTTCTCTGTTGCAGCAATTCTAATTCTAACCTTTGTGACTTCTATTCGTGTATCGCCGGCATTCGCGAATGCAATTTCTACCATTCCAGGTATGGAGAGGTTCGTTCATCTTATTCAGATCGATAAAGGCATCGAAGCAATCGTGGAAAATGATTATTATGAGGCTATCGGTAAAAGTCAAGTCAAAAATGATATTACGTTTACAGTAGATGGAATTATTATAGATGAAACAGGTGCTGAAATATTTTACACATTGGAGGCTCCTTACTCACTTGAAGGAATGGATTACCCAGGGGTTAAGTTATTTAATAATGGCAAGGAGTTAGTAGCGTCTAGTAGTTATAATTTACCAGACCAGGAACAGGTAAATAGAAAAGTAGACAAATTTAGTCTTGTATTTGTTGAACCAGAACAATTTACAAGTAATGCCCTTGAAGTTCAATTTGAAGTGGAGCAAGATAACAAAATTACTTCTTTTAACGTACCCTTCACACTCAATAATGACATTAAGCAAGGGAAAATATATACGTTAAATGAAACCGTCGAGATAGATGGTCAACAAATTGAAGTAAAAGAAATTGAGGTATACCCACTGAGAGTATCTATAACATTAGAATTTAATAAACAAAACGAAATGAAAATATTACAGTTTGAGGATATGCGATTAGAGGATGAAAACGGCGAAGTATGGAGTTCAATTCAGAGTGGAATATCTGGTCGTGGTGAAAATGCAAAAAGAGAAAGAACGTACTTTTTACAAAGTAATTATTTTAAGGAGCCTAAAGAGCTATATTTAAAATTCGATAAAGTGCAGGCACTCCCGAAAGAGGAAAGTTACTTGCTAGTAGACTTTGCAAAAAAGGAAATCTTGGAGCAACCGTCCCTTAGAAAAGTAGAAGTATTGAACATAAGCAGCAATACTATCGAACTTAAATATCATCCAATTAGAGAAAATCATATGTACTCTTTATTTTCTCAAGGTGAAAACGCTAAAGGCGAGATAGTTGATATACCCGAACAAAGTAATCGGGGCAACGACGAAGAACAACTTTCTATAAATACTTTAAATGAAAAAGATATAATTAACCCCGTTAGACTAGATTTCATTGCATATCCCAACTACTTAGAAGGCTCTGTTTCCATTCAAATAAAATAGAAGCTATAAAACCTTATTATTTCACTCACCATTATGTCAAAACCTCCTATCAATTCATTTGACAGGAGGTTTTTGTATTCATAGTATATTAAATTGTGCAAGAACTAATTTTTGTATCCCAAGAAAAACTCCCCAAGATAGGATGCCCACTATTATCGCCAATACAAAAGGAAATGAGTTCTTTAACATCATATAAACTGCAAGTAGCATAACAATTGTAGCAGGTAATCCAACAAGTACACCTAGTGTAAAGGTTTGAATTTCTCTGCTTGTTTCCCCTTGAAAAGTTAGCCAAAAAATACTCATTAAACTAATAAGGGGAAGGGCAGCGATAATTCCACCATACAATGGAAACCTTCTTGCAAGTTCTGTCACACAAGCAATGATAAAAGCTGAGCTAACGATTTTCATCCACCACATTATTTGACTACCTCACTCAATATCCGGAAAGCTTTTAACACCAAAGCTTGTTCCTCACTCGATAATTTTAATAATGATTGTTGCAATTTTATGTCGTCTAATTCTGTATTTTGCTTTACTACCTCTAATCCTACTGTCGTTAATTGTAAATAGACTTTTCGTTGGTCTTCTTTCAGTCGTTCTTTTATAACCCAACCATTGTATTCAAGCTTTTTCACATGTTCAGATGCAGTATTATGAGAAATATTTAAAGCAATAGCTATATCACTGACTGTAACTAATTCTTCTTTTTGAATAATTTGCAGTATACGAACACTTTGGTGAGAAATGATTTGTTGATGTTTAGGATGTAAATAATAATAAATATCCGTAAAATATTTGTTTAATTCCATAGCAACCTCCATTTATATCGTATAAACGGATTGTATCGTGTTATACGATATAAGTAAAGGAGGATTTTTTGGTCATTATCATATTGACCTTAGGAGACTTGGCATCGTCAACGGAAAGTGTTCCACTACAATGGAAATGAATAGTATTAATTCCTTTCCATTCGATAAAATTACTTTAGTGTTGTTCGATAAATATGCATAAAAAACAGGTGAAGAAAATGCACTTTTCCTTCACCTGTCTATAATTATTTGTCTTTTAAGTAGTTCTGTTCAAATTCATCGAAAGAAATAGGTTTTGAGAAATAATAGCCCTGGAAGTATGTTAGACCAAGAGTATTCAGATAATCGACCTGCTCTTTTGATTCTACACCTTCAGCGAGAACATCGCATTTTAATCCTTTGGCAAGATTCATAAATGTATGTAGAATGAGCTCTGCATTTGTTTCTTTCCCAATCTTATCCACAAAATACTTATCGATTTTCAATTTATCTATTTGAAAATCTACAAGATCTGCTAGCTTTGAATATCCTGTCCCGAAATCATCTAGAGATAAGCGAATTCCATGCTTTCTACAAAATGCAATATTTTCTAATATATTTTGATCAGTTTCTAAGTTTGCATTTTCTGTAATTTCAATATCGACCATTTGGGGTGGAATTCTATAATACTGGATAAAATGAATTAAATCATTAAAAAACTGTCTATTTCCAAGTAGTTTTGGAGTGATATTAATAGCTACTGGTCTATCAAATCCATAATCCTGAATCCATCTAGAAACTTTTGAAAACACCTCGCTGATTAAATACTTCGTTAGTTCCTCAATTCTTCCACTATTATCGGCAATTTCAATAAACTCTGGGGGTGTAATATATCCGTATTTTGGATGAATCCAACGAGTGAGTACCTCTATACCAATTACTTCATTTGTTATAGAATTGAATTGAGGCTGTACAACAAAATGAAGAGATGTATCCCTTAAGTCCCCGTGTAATTCATTTTCAATATTTACCTTTCTTTCTAATTCCTCAATCATGGAGAGTTCAAAGAAACTGAAGTTATTAACATTTCGTTTCTTAGAATCATACATAGCAATATTAGCGTATCGAAACAGTAAATCGGTGTCAGGTGCATCCATAGGATATCTTGAAATTCCAATATTAAGGCTTAGTGGAATAGAGGGCACTGATTTGGATTCGGAAGTTTGTTGGAAATCTTGAATCAGTTTATTAGCTATAACGCTTAGCTGTTCCTTATTTACTTCATCTGTAAATATAACAAACTCATCGCCACCTACACGTGCAACTACTTTATCGATCTCCATACTTTGGTTAAAAAACTTGGCTATTTCTACAAGGAGTGCATCCCCTCGTGCATATCCATACATATCATTTATTAATTTGAAACCATCTAAATCTATGTAAAAAAAGGAAAAAGACTGATTTTTTTTTATTTTGTGTTTGAGAATATCGTAAGTCATTCGTCGATTAGGCAAGTTTGTTAAAAAGTCATAATAAGCAAGACTTCTTAAATCCTTTTCTATATTTTTTCTTTCGGCTATATGGTGAAAAAATACAGACAATCCCCCTTCAGCTCTGGGGTAGGCTTTTACCTCGAACCAAGTAGGTATAGAAGGGATGTAAATTTCCTGCTGTTGAGTTTTTTTCTCCAACATAACCTGTTGGAGGAAAGGGTAAAACTCCGTATCTATTATGGATGGGCTTTCGGAATTAGAATAGTTAAAGCTTGGATGCACTTTGCTTAACAAGGTTTTTCCATACTGGTTTATGTAGGTAACATTCCAATTTTTATCCATCGAAAAGAAAGCATCTGTCATACTTTCTAAAATGCTAGTCGTCTCTGAATTCGATACGACATGCTTTTTATATACCGAATAAATAATAATTGCACCTATTTGGTTCGAAGAAAGCTTCAATTTGTAAGTATGAAATAAATAGCAATATTGATTTTCTTCTATAAGTTCAGTAAATTCCTTTTGAAATTCATCAATTTCACCACGTAGTATCTGTTGGATAGAATCTAATTGCTCGTAGTTATGAGTCGACTCCAATAAATCTATGAAGCTAGAATTTTCTGTCATAAGTTGGTTATATTCGTTCGTGTGATTAAACTTATTCCACGCATTATTCTTATTTAATATCTTGCCGGTTTCGTCCAGAACGATGATTAAATCTTCCGACGTGCTTAATATTGTTTTTGTAAAAGGATGAATTGCATCCAACTATTTCACCTCCAAAGTTCCATATTACTATGTCAATAATATCATTTATTGACTAAAGTTTGTGAGAAAAAAGTAATGTCATCACAAATAAATTGTGAAAATGTGATCCAATATAATATACTTACAATATTTTATAGTAAAAAGAGGACAAAATTAATGAAAAATAACGGAAAGTTAAGAATTCTATAATCAGTTTTTAAAAAAACACATCAAATCCTTATTATAGGAATTTGATGTGTAGCTGATTTACCTTATTTTAAGTTTAATTTTTTCAATGCATCTGCAAGTGCAGTGTTTACAGGTTCTTCCTCTTGATCTTGTTTCTTTAAATACTTTTGTACATCGCGTTTATCGACTTTACCGCCTGAATTTTTTCTGCGACGCTCGAAAGCGGAAAGTTTTTCACGATATCCACATTTACAAGTGAAGATTTGGCCTTCACCTTCACCGCGCAATTCCAGTTTTTTCTTACATTGTGGACAGCGAGCATTGGTTACTCTTGCTACGTTTTTGCGGTGGCCACATTCGCGGTCCTGACAAACTAGCATTTTTCCTTTTTTTCCATTCACTTCAAGCATAGGCTTACCACAGTCTGGACAGCTTTTGGTTGAAATATTATCATGCTTGAATTTCTTATCACTATTTTTGATATTGCTAACAATTGTTTTTGTATAAGTTTTCATTTCATTGATAAATACGTTTTTACTCAATTTACCTTTTGCAATGGCATCCAGTTTTTGCTCCCATTCAGCTGTAAGGGCAGGGGTTTTCAAGTCCTCTGGAACTAATTCAAGCAATTGTTTCCCTTTGGAGGTTAGGTAAATATCCTTCCCTTTTTTCTCCATTAGAAATGAGTTGAATAGTTTTTCAATAATATCCGCTCTTGTAGCTACTGTTCCTAAGCCACCTGTTTTATCTAGTGTTTTTGCTAGTTCCTTATCTTGTGTACCCATATATTTTGCTGGATTTTCCATTGCTGTTAGTAAAGATCCTTCATTAAATCTAGCAGGTGCTTTCGTTTGACCAGAAGTCTCTGCTACTAATTTAACAGATAATTTATCGCCTTTGTTTATGCTAGGAAGTAGTTGTTCTTTCATGTCTTCCGTATTTTCGTCCTCATCAAAACGATTTTCATAAACTTCCTTCCAACCTGAAGAAAGAATCGTTTTTCCTTTTGCTACAAATATTTCATCTCCTATTGATGCTTTGACCGTAATTTGTTCATATTCAAAAGGAGGATAAAGTACTGATATAAAGCGTTTAATAACTAGATCATAAATCTTACGTTCTTTGTCTGTAAAGTTAGATTGGATCACTGTTTCTTCAGTTGGAATAATTGCATGGTGATCGGAAACTTTACTGTTATCTACAAATGCTTTGGTCGCTTTGATAGGCTTTTGTAATACTTTATTTGCAAAAGGTCTATATTGCCCGATGCCGCATGACTTTAAACGTTCTGGAAGTGTCTCTACTATATCACTCGAAATATATCTTGAATCAGTACGAGGATACGTTAGTACTTTATGTCGCTCATACAAAGTTTGCATAATGCCAAGCGTTTCTTTTGCTGAATAACCAAATATTTTATTGGCATCGCGTTGTAATTCAGTTAAATCATAGAGCTGAGGAGCAAAGCTTTTCTTTTGTTTTTTATCGACTTCTACGATTGTCCCTTGCTTTTTATCCACTTTGGAAACAATTTGTTGCACTTTTTCTTTAGAGAATGTTCTGGAGTCATTCGTTTGTTTATCCACCCATGTAAGCTTTAACTTTTGGTCCGTATGTGCTTCCACTCCGTAATATGTTTTTGGTTTGAAATTTCGTATTTCATCTTCTCTTTGTGCAATAATAGCGACAGTAGGAGTCTGCACACGTCCGCAAGAAAGCTGTGCATTGAATTTACTAGTAAGTGCACGGGTCGCATTTAGTCCGATATACCAATCAGCCTCAGACCTTGCAACTGCTGCATGGTATAAGTTTTCATAAGCCTTTCCTGGCTTTAGATTTTGGAATCCTTCTCTAATAGCTTTATCTGTAACTGATGAAATCCAAAGTCGTTTAACTGGCTTGTTTACCTTTGCTTTTTCAATAATCCATCTGGCAACTAATTCACCTTCACGACCAGCGTCGGTTGCAATGATAATATCACTTACATCTGTACGTACTAATTGGCTTTTGACCGCATTATATTGCTTGCCAGTTTGTTTGATAACGACTAGCTTTAAGTCATTTGGAAGCATTGGTAAATCATCCAAATTCCAAGTTTTATATTTTGCATCATAACTTTCTGGATCTGCTAATGTTACTAAATGCCCTAATGCCCATGTGACGATATATTTGTCACCTTCTAAAAAACCATTTCCTTTTTTATGACATTTCAGTACATTTGCGATATCTCGAGCTACAGAGGGCTTCTCTGCAATTACTACACTTTTCTTCATTTTATAACATCCCTTCGAACTACCATTAAAAATTAATATATCATACAATATTAACGTTTGCAGTGATAGACATACAGTGGAAAACTAATGGGACTCTATAGTAAACTTTTATTGACTGAAAAACTAATTCACACTACAATGAGTAGTGAGGTGGATAAATCATGTTGATTCGAAAATTTAAAATTAACGAAAGTGGATTGAATCGTTTTTTTGGACCTCTTGAAGCGAAAATTATGGATATTTTATGGAATGACGTGGAAATGACGATAAAAGATGTTCAGCAAGTTTTGGATAAGGAAAAGATGACCAATTTCAATACGGTTATGACGGTTATGAACCGATTAGTTGAAAAGGGGATTCTGGAGAAACGGGCAGAGGGTAGATCGTCTCTTTATAAACCAGTTCAATCACGAGTAGAGTTTTTAAGTGAGCAGTCAAAGGAAATGACAAATGAATTAATGGATGAATTCGGAAACGTTGTTGTCAGTCATATGCTAGATGCGCTAGAAGACGTAGATGATGATCTTGTTGCAAAGCTCGAGCAAAAAATTAAAGAATTGAAAAAGGAAATGTAGTTTATGTCTAAACGTCAATCATCTTTTATATTTTTCTTGTCACTTGTCATTTCGGGAACAATTTTTATCCAAATGGCTTTATATGTCCTATCTCTATTAGCTGGCTGGAACGTCAAATTTAATATTGTGGAAGTTTGTCATAGTTGGATGAAAGCAATCGGATTCTCTTCGCTTGAATATGTGCTTGATGCACTCGTAATCTATACGTTCTTATTTTCCATTTGGCATATAGGATCTCAATTTTTCTATGCTTCACGCTTAAAAAACCATTTTGAGCAATATAAAGATAATTTGCTTACGAATAATATGAACCAAACATATGGTAGTAAGAAAAAAGATTTTCTCATCGTTTCGAATCCTGCACCAATAGCAATAACAATGGGATTTATTTGTCCTAAGATTGTTATATCGACAGGGTTGATAAACTTACTAACAGATGAAGAGTTAAAAGCTGTCGTTTCTCATGAAATATATCATAAGGAAAATCGTGATCCACTGAAAATATTTTTACTTTCACTTTGCGCATCCACAATTGGGTATATCCCGATTCTAAAGTGGTTCAATCATCAATATAGAATCATTCAGGAAGTATTGGCAGATGAGTTTGCTATAAAAAAACAAGAGACATCTGTAAACTTGGGTAGTGCATTATTGAAAATGTTAAAGGTTGGCAAGCAAGAAAAAATGCCATTTGCTTATGCATCATTTGCGGACACATCTTTAAATTACCGGATTGAGTATATGTTAGATCCATTAAAGGATGTTCAGTGGAAGGTTCCATTGAAAAAAGCATTTTTGTCATTGGCAATATTTATTTTAATATGTGTATTTTTTATTTACGCTCTTGCGTAAATTTTTACCCAATTACACTACATAATGTAGTTTTAACTTAATCAGAGGAGTGTTTTATTTGTCTAAGAAATTATTTTGGTTCATCGGTGTAGTGGCAGTATGTCTTATTGCCATAGTTATGTTAACGAATGCTAAAGAAGATGCAGTAGTAATAGATTACGAGGGGCAACCATTTCTAGGAGAAGAGTCTGCACCAGTTGAGATAGTTGAATTTGGTGATTATAAATGTCCACACTGTGGGGAGTTTAATAACACACTCCTTCCAATGATCAACCAAGAATTAGTGGAAACAGGGAAAGCGAAATTTTACTTTATGAATTATTCGTTTATCGCAGCAGATTCAACTACGTCGGCTCAATTTGGGGAAACTGTTTACCAGGAACTAGGTAATGAAAGATTTTGGGAGTTCCATCATCTCCTATTCGCAAATCAAACTAACGAGTCTGGACAAGAGAATTTGATGTCAGAGGAGTTTTTGAGTGCGGTTTTAGCAGAAGTTGCAACTCAGGAAGAAGTTGAAAAAGTGAAGCTTGCTTTCAGTGAAGGGAAAGCAAAAGAAGCTTGGGATAAAGATATGAGTACGGCAAATAATCTAGGTGTCAATTCGACGCCAACAATTTATATTGATGGTAAAGAATTTACTGGACAAACAATGGATGACTTTGTGGAAATGGTAGATGAGTCTAAAGATGGTAAATAAGCCGCTACTCTTAGCGTGGATAACATCGATTATAGCGATGGTAGGTAGTTTATTTTTTAGCGAGCGGATGGGGTTTATACCATGTACGCTCTGCTGGTATCAGCGAATTTTGATGTATCCACTTGTCATTTTCTTAGGTATCGCTTTTTACCAAAATGACGCAAAAGTTTATAAGTATATTCTCCCGTTGTCAGTGATTGGGATGTTAGTGTCTAGTTATCATTATGCATTGCAGAAAATTCCTTCTTTAAGTGAGTTCAGTGCATGTACAAACGGAGTTCCGTGTTCCGGACAATATATTAATTTGTTTGGTTTTGTAACAATTCCATTTCTGGCACTCATTGCATTCACATTAATAACTGGGATGATGCTAGTGCTAGGCAAACGCAAGTAATTCATTAAAGAAGGGACAGATCTAAGATGGATAAAAAGAAAAAACGCTTCTACATGCGTACAATTATTTTAGCTTTTATGGTAGTGGCGATTGTTTTTACTATTTATACAAATTTAACGAAGGAGAGAACCGCGTTAATACAGGTTGGGGATGATGCTCCAGATTTTGCCCTTGTGGATATGAATGGAGAAAAACATCAACTATCCGATTATAAAGGCCAAGGAGTCTTTTTAAACTTCTGGGGAACCTGGTGTAAACCATGTGAAAGAGAATTCCCACTAATGGATAAACAATATCAAGTTTATAAAGACCAAGGACTAGAAATATTGGCAGTAAATATAGGAGAGTCTGATTTTGCCGTTCAAAAATTTATAGATCGCAAAGGATTAAGTTTTCCAGTACTTATCGATGACAACAAAAGTGTGATGGAAACTTACAAGATTAATCCTTTGCCAACCACGTTACTTATCAACCCTGAAGGTAAAATTGAGAAAGTCATCACCGGGGAAATGAGCGAAGAAATGATCAAGGAATACATGGAACAAATTATCCCTATTTAATTTGATCGATAAATCTTAATACGTTAGAGTTTGCCTCCGAAAAAGAAACGTCGGAGGCATATTTTTTAAAGAATAAGTATTTAAAAATGTCCTTTCAACAAACGGTATTATCACTATATTAACTTTGACTACTATTATCATCTAAGCGATAGGCTATGCAATATCTTATAACCTGCGTACTACACATTCTATTGATTGCAGTGGAGAGCGTCCCTGAAATGGAAATCAATTTTGGGGTTCTGTCCCAGCCTCTATCACTAAAAATTCACTCGGTAATCTTATAACAAAACGTTTGTCCAAAGCCCTTCGGAAACGATAGAAACAGGTTTTGAACTTAAAGGACCGGGGATTTTTATTGCCCGATTTTTCTTATATAGTTATTAAGACTCAGTACCGCTTAATTTTCATAAAAATTAATTTGAGCCTTTGTGCGTACTTACTTTATGACAATAGTAAGTTTGAATATTTTGTGAAAATGGTAAAATGTTAAGAAGGATAACTATATGGGAAGAGGTGGAAGAGATGACATTTGTAAGAGCTACTGGTAATGGTGCCTCCAATGTAATGGCTGAGATAGAGCAAAGAAAGCGTGCCTTTAACCGAAAAGATGTAGGACAAGCTTATCGTAAAAATGCTGCGTATTATGAGCCTAAAAAAAATCCTACATTAGCAGAGTTGGAGGATTTGTTACTTGGAAATAAGGAAAAAGAAAGCGTTTCCGCTGAAATGAATGTAGCAATTAAAGAGTACCAGCAAATAGAGAAAAACAAAAATATGCTAGACATTAAAGGACCTACTTTGCCTGTGCAAACAATTGGAGGACCAACACCCGAAAAAACGATTGAACTATTGGAAAAAGTTCGAAGTTCTGCTCTTGCTACTGATGAACCGACTCCACAAGACTTACGGCTAGCGGCTAATGCCACTGCGAAAATTCAAAACGTCCAGTCGCAAATTACACTAAACCAAGAAGCGACTAGACAAATTGAACTTGAAGCTAAAAGGCAAAGAGAAGATGAGGCAGCAGTATCCAATCGTTCTGTTCAATCGGACTTTCAATCTCCTAAAGTTCTGAGCGAGAATCTACAAAAAAGAAGGTTTATTGAACAAGCAATTGCGAAATACGCATTTCAAGTACACATGAAAAAATATGGATTTACAGACCAACAGCCAAGTTTCTTCCGTATAGCTTAAGAAAGGGCACTCACGAATATGAGCAAAAAACTAAAAACGAATGCAGTTCGTAAATTAGAACAGCAGAAAATTACGTTCGAATCAATTGAATATGAGCTTACTGGCGATCAAGTAGACGGGGTAACTGTAGCGGATAAAATAGGCTACCCCGTTTTAGTTGTATATAAAACATTACTTGTTACTGCTGGAACCAATAAATATTATGTTTGTATTATTCCTGTCCATAAAGAGTTGAATTTAAAAGAAGTAGCTAAAGCGGTAGGGGAGAAAAAAGTGGAGTTGTTACCGCTGAAAGAACTGCAACCGACGACTGGATATATTCGAGGTGGATGTTCCCCGATTGGGATGAAAAAACTATTTCCAACATGGATAGACTCAAGTGCAGAGAACTTGGATTTCGTCCTTGTAAGTGGTGGGAAAATCGGTCTTCAGGTAAAACTAAGCGTCCAAGATTTGCTTCAACTCACGAATGGTCGAATTGCAACAATTATTAAAATGTAATCATTTCTTTAAAACATCGTTATAATTGACCTACTATATATTGGAGACTTTTATTGGTTTTCGAGAAACAGGAAGTAGGTAAAGTAATATGAAGCAATTAGTTTGGCGTTGGATATTTTTTGTTAGTGGAGTCACAACGATGGCTTTGGGAATTTCGATGACCATAAAGGGACAGCGATTTGGAATTGGACCATGGGATGTATTTCATGTTGGTTTATATAATCATCTAGGTTTAACTATTGGTTCTTGGGCAATTTTGACGGGTATTATCATTGTGTTGATCACGATGATTGGAACGAAGAAATTTCCACAGCTTGGAACATGGTTAAATATTCTTTTTATAGGGTCCTTTATTGATGTGTTCAACTGGCTATTGCCTGATATCACAAGTTACATAGGTCAACTAATTATATTTGTTATTGGAATTGTTATAACGGCAGTGGGTGTAGGGGTGTATGTTTCTCCAAACGTTGGAGCGGGTCCACGCGATTCTCTTATGCTGCTGCTCATGGCGAAAACGGGCTGGAGTATTAAAAAGGTGCGTACCGGTATTGAAATAATTGTGGCGCTAGCAGGCTGGGCACTTGGTGGACCAGTGGGATTAGGTACTATTATTATTGCTTTATTGCTTGGTCAGATAGTTCACTATTCATTGCCATTGTCACAAAAGCTATTATATAAGATCTCCGGTTATACATTGCCGTATGTTAAGAAGAGTGTGGAAAATCAATCCTGATTTTCGCACTCTTTTTCATATTTTACTAGTATGGTGCATATAGTATTTCTTGAAGGAATGATAGGGAGGATGATGCTATGAACGGGATAATTACTCATTATATGGGAAGGTCATATACAGGACAAGGTGTGAAAAGCTTTTACAAGGAAATTATTCAAGAAGCAAACAAAGTATATTTCTTTAAAGGACCGACTACCTATCGACTGACAGACATATTTAAGGAAATAGGCTATACGGCAGTACGTCGTGGTAAAAATATGGAGTGGTTTTATGATCCAATGCATGAGGATCTGTTGGAGGGTATATATATAAATGAAACAAAAACACTCTACGTACAAGCTGACACTGTCGATCCCACTTATTATGGAGCAGGGCATGAATGGGTTCCCTATTATGAAACGTATAATGATCGGAAACTCCGTGAGATAGGTCCAATAGTAAAAGAAAAGCAGATTAGTAATGATATATGGCTAACAAAAGGACTTCAAGCATTATCCAGAGCAAAAAAAATTCATGATGAATGGGAACAGCTTATACAGGTAGCCATCAGCTGGGACGGGATAAACGAATTGCTTGAAGAGCGATCAAAGAAAAATATCGGTAATATTCAACTCCAAAAGAATCCAAAGGTAACACATCGTTTAATGGGTTCTCTTACTCCACTTGGGGCCAAGGATACACTAGAGTCTATTTCAAAAAATTTAAAAACTAGATTGTATATAAAGGGGTTACCGGGTAGCGGGAAATCTTCTTTTATGAAGAAGTTTGGTGAAGTAGCAAAACTGCATGGTTTGGATGTTCGGTATATTTGGTGTGGACTTGATGCAAATAGTGTAGACGGGATAGTGATTCCAGAACTCCAATTATGTGTTGTGGATGCGACAAGCCCTCATGTCTATGAGCCAGAGCGCAATGGAGATGAAATTATCGATTTCTTCCAACATATAGACAAAACAATGTTAGATGAGGGTAAAATAGCAGAAGTGAGAAATCGTTATGCAAGCGAAATGGAGCTTGCTCAAGATTATCTATGTACGTACGCAGGAGAATCCAAAATGATCAAGATGCTGTACGATTCAGCCATTGAAGAGGATAAGTGGAGTGAATTGCAGGAGAAAATGCTTGAAACGATTAGATGAATACAAGTGATTCCAACTAACAGAAGCAACTATTTAAAACCACCACTGCGGTGGTTTTAATAGTTGCTTTATTTTCCTCAATCCCTTTTGCATGGTAAGATAGAATAGAATATTACCCGTGAAAGGATGAAGAACATGTCTAACGTATTAAATAACTTTTTATCCGAAAACTTAAATGAATTAAAAAGCCAAGGTTTATATAATGAAATCGACCCTGTAGAAGGTCCAAATGGGGCGAAAATAAGTGTAAAAGGCTCTGAGCTCATTAATCTATCATCTAATAACTATTTAGGACTTGCGACAAATCCAGAGCTTAAACAAATTGCCAAAGATGCAGTGGACAAGTATGGAGTTGGAGCAGGAGCTGTACGTACGATTAATGGTACGCTGGATCTTCATGTGAAGTTAGAGCAAAAGCTAGCTGAATTCAAAGGAACAGAAGCTGCTATATCGTACCAATCAGGCTTCAACTGTAATATGGCAGCAATTTCTGCAGTGATGGACAAAAACGATGCAATACTGTCGGACCAACTAAACCATGCATCTATTATTGACGGATGTCGACTGTCACGTGCGAAAATTATCCCGTTTAATCACTCTGACATGGATGATTTACGTGCAAAAGCAAAGGCAGCAACAGAGTCTGGACAATACAATAAAGTAATGGTAATTACAGACGGTGTTTTCTCCATGGATGGAGATATTGCAAAGCTTCCAGAAATCGTGGCAATTGCAAAGGAATTTGATCTAATCACTTATGTAGATGATGCACATGGCTCAGGCGTAACTGGTAAAGGAAAGGGAACCGTGAAGCAATTCGGTTTAGAAAAAGAAATCGACTTCCAAATTGGTACACTTTCCAAGGCCATCGGAGTCGTAGGTGGATACGTTGCGGGTAAAAAGGATTTAATCGACTGGTTAAAGGTTCGTTCACGTCCATTTTTATTCTCCACAGCATTACCACCTGGTGATGTAGCGGCAATAACGGCAGCAGTTCAAATGATTATCGATTCCACTGAATTGCACGACAAGCTTTGGGAAAACGGTGACTACTTAAAAGCAGGTTTATCGAAACTTGGCTTTGACATCGGTGCATCCGAAACACCAATCACACCATGTATTATCGGAGACGAAAAACTAACTCAGGCCTTCTCCAAACGACTATTTGAAGAAGGTGTCTATGCAAAATCTATTGTTTTCCCAACTGTACCAAAAGGAACAGGTCGCGTACGCAACATGCCAACCGCAGCTCATACAAAAGAAATGTTGGATGAAGCCATAGCTGTTTACGAGAAGGTTGGTAGGGAGCTTGGGGTAATTAAATAATTATAAAAAGAGGCCGAGACAGAACCCAAAAACAGCATTTTTCTCTGTGAGAAAAATGCTGTTTTTTTGCTGTGCACAAAATTGATTTCCATTCCAGGGACGCTTTCCACGGGCGTGGCCTGAGCCTGTAGTCTCAGGCGTCACGCTATTCCCGTAGGAGTCGCCCCTCCATTCCAATCAATTTTATTAAATATCCATTATTTAGTAAAGGTTTCTCCTTATCCAATAAAATTTCTACTTCTGTCCCAGCCTGTTTTTTATGTGGAAGAAGGTTTAAAGATGATGAAAGAAGAATGATTAGTTATAGGTATATAAAAAAAGGGGATAAAAAAATGTTTATGAGAAACTCTGCAAAGGCAGTTATAATCAAAGACGATAAACTGTTGACGATTAAATTATATGAAAACGACGAAACATATTATATTTTGCCAGGTGGAGGTCAAGAGCCAGGTGAGAATCTTCAGCAAACAATTGAAAGGGAATGCATGGAGGAGTTGGGTGCGGAGGTTACAATTGGTGAATTATTATTTGTACGTGAATATATCGGAAAAAACCATGAATTATCTGCAAAACATGGTAAATATCATCAAATAGAATTTATGTTTTTATGTAGCGTTGATCGGGACCGATTTGAAAACGGTGTAATACCAGACCAAGGACAAGTAGGGATAGAATGGCTATCTATACAGTCATTAATGGAACATAATTTTTTCCCAAAAGCATTGAGAGTACATATAATTTCTTATTTAAATAATGGGAAAGCTCCTATTTATGTTGGGGATATTAATTGAGCTGCGATTTCAGCAACCAATGCACTACAGGGCTATCACTTACGTTGATGGCTATTTTTATGTCTAGTAAACTAAGAATGATTTTTTGAAACGCTTTCATTGTGTTAGTCGTCTTAGGGGTGGAAAGGAAGTGAAACCAAAGGATGGAAAATGTGGATGGTAGGATATTGGCTATGGAAGAAGATAAAGATCAATGGCTAAATGAGTTGATGGAGTTATACGGGGAACCTTTAACCAATTTAGTTTACACATACACAAAGGACTGGGGGAGATCTCAAGAGATTGTTCAGGATGTGTTCGTTAACTGTTATAGAGATTTTCATAAGCGACATACCATTCGTTCTTACAAGGCTTGGATTTATAAAATCACGATAAATCGTGCCAAAGATTATTATAAAACATCATGGTTTAAACGAGTGTTTTTGGTAGAAAAGTTGCCAGAGAGAGCGCCTTCCTCGTCTCTAGTGGAGAATGTTCTTATTGAAAAAGAGAATGACACCAGACTGGCGGAATCTGTATTAAACCTAAAAGAGAAATATAGGATTGTTATTCTACTTTATTATTACGAAGAATTAGGGGTTAGGGAAATTGCTTCTATACTTGGCTGCAATGAAAACACGGTGAAAACGAGACTTAAACGAGGGAGAGAGCAGCTTGAAAAAATGCTGAGGGAGGTGGATTTACATGGATGAACAACTAAAAGGTCTACGCAAAGCAATGAATAATACCGTGTTTCATAAGAAAAATTTTGGTGAGCATCAAAAAGCTGTAGTTCGGCTAAGTGTAAACAAAAAGAGGAAGGTCAATTTTGCACCTGCAATTATAATAATATTATTTCTAGCGGTATCTTCCATTCTTGGGCTCTCTTATATGAATGATAAGCAATCCGCTGATTATATAACCGCAAAACATGATTTAGAGGAACAACACTTTGTTAACCAAAGGCACTCACAACATACATTGCACTTTTATAACAATGAGTTGACTATCTCTACCAATCCTTACTATACCAATCCTCCAGATTCAACAGTGTACAAAAACATCTCGGTGAAAACAGAAGGGGACCAGTACTTTGTATACAGTGGGAAAGAGCATTTAATGACGTTGCAAAAAATAGCGCCACGTCTTGTAAAGGATGAGGATGGAAATGTATTTAGTACACAAAAATATTTAAGTAACTTACTAGCTATTGAAGTTGTAAACGAATCAGATGTTAAACTAAAATCTATTGAATTTTTAGTGATGAATGGAGAAGAATTCGAAGGAACCCTTATATCAAAACAACTAAGTAAATTTCCATTGACTACTAAGGTGGAGGTTGAACGTAGTGAGTTTCATCGAAAAGTAGAATTTCAGGTTATTGTAACCTTAGCAGATGGAGGGAAACATACTTTAAATCAAACAATTTTTCTTGATGGAGCTTACGAGGATCTATACCTTTTTCATATAGTTGGGACCACAGTGGAAAACTTAACGATAGAGACAAAATAGTACGAAAAAAACGCTGATAACTCACAGTCAGTAATATAGGATAAAGATAGTAGATTTTCTTTTTTACTAGTGGAAATAAAGAGAAATAGTAAGTGTCAACTAAAGAAAAGAAATAGCGAACGAAATTGCATCTTCGGGGCCCGCACGACGCGGGTCAGGTAGTCGTCGCGACAAGATGTCGCGTACTTAGACTGTCATCCCCTCTATGAGTAGGAAAGTAGCTTTTCTTTAGTTACCCAAAATGTACTTAATCTTTTTCTTGCAGTTGAAGGAGAACGACGGTCAGAAAAACACCATAAGATTACCGAGAAAAGATGAGGCTGGGACAAAACCCACCTCAAAATTTGAACTGCTTTATTTTTATGTCTACTTCGTAGCCGTTGTTCTCCGTTACGGCGGACGCTTTCCTGGGGGCACGGGTCGAGCCTGTAGTCTCTCCCACGCGCTTGTCCCTGGGAGTCGCCGCCTTCACTCCGCACAACTAATATTTCTTCTATATTCAGTTAATCTCCATTCAAAACGAGTAACTGGGCATACGATGGACAAACGGATACGTACACATGTCCGAATGAGAAAAAACTAACTTTCCAATACAACACAATGTGCACAGATAAAACAGGTTTCACGCGACAGTTTAAAACGTATGAATGAGAAGACTGTACAGATTGCCCACTGCGTGCATTCTGTACAAAAGCTAGTGAAGGTACGAATCGCAAACTCGCAGTGAATACAAAATGGGAACAGCATAAAGAATATGTACAACAAAAGCTTTCAGAAGAAGTAACAGCAGCTATCTATCGTCAACGTAAAATGGACGTGTATCCAGTTTTTGGATTCTTGAAGGCTAATTTAGGTTTCACGCGATTTTCCGTTCGTGGAAAGTCGAAGGTTGAAAATGAAATTGGGCTCGCATTCATGGCCACAAATTTAAGAAAATAAGCGATACGAGGATAATGCCTCGTCGGATATTTTCAAAATAATGCAAAAAAAGAAATCGCACTGTGCAATTTCTTTTTTTGCGTAAACTGAAACTAATTATGTCCCATCCTCATTTAAAGAGAATCAACCGGTAAAAATATAGCAAAGAGTTTGTCCAAAGCCTACTGAAAACGCTAGAAACAGATTTTGAACTTAAAGGACCGAACATCTTTTTGCCTGGTTTTTATTAGTTTATTTCGATTTCTTTCCCCATCCATTCAAACGAATACACAAGATTAAACTTCTGAACTCCTCTAGCCAAGTGAATGCTCTCCTCAGCTGCTAATCGAAAAGCACTCAAGTCGCCTTTCTCTTTAGCAATGATTGCATCTATTGCATAGGGCATCCAACCAGCAGGCAATTTCCCCTTTAAAGAGTGTGCTCCTTCAAAATTCCCTTTCAGTGCTTTTGAATAGGCTATGTAATATGTATGAAGTGGTTCTTTACTTATTTGTTTAGCAAGCTGTTCAAACAGCGATATATTGTTTTCAAATAAAGCTAAATTTGTTTTATACACTTCTTGCATATATGGCTGTTTGTATTTTGTTAAAATCGTCTGAATTGCACCAATTATTTCTTCACGATTGCCAGTCTTTACTGCAAGTGCGTAAGCAAATATAGGCTTTCTTTTATTTCTCTCCAAAAAGCGCTCAATTTTTTTTAGGTTGTTGGATTTATATACAGTATACATTAGAGGTAGAACGAGCAATACGATGTATACTACAATAATTACACTATAAATCAAGTAAAATGGTAGCTCTATAAATAGCAAAGCTACTGTTAGTACAACCCCAAAAATAAATATATATATAAATGGTAATAGTCTCATAAAATCCTCCTTTATTTCATTATACCAAAACTCTCTAACTTGAGGTGTTGTATTTAGTGAATGAACATTGTATAATTACTTTCATGAAAGACTAGTAATATCAATGGTTTGAATGATTTTAGTGTACTTCTCAAAAATACAAATGTTTTTGAAAGGGAGATTTTATGAAGAAGATTATGGTTACCGGAGCTTTAGGACAAATCGGGTCTGAGTTAATAACCAAATTGCGAAAAGAATATGGTCCAGAAAATATACTAGCAACAGATATTAGACATTTAGCTTCACCTGTATCGGAAAGCGGTCCTTTTGAAATTTTAGATGTGACAGACGGAGAAAAAATGTATCAGCTTGCGAAGGATTTCAATGCGGATACGATGATCCATATGGCTGCTCTTTTATCAGCAACAGCTGAAGCAAAACCTTTACTTGCCTGGAATTTGAATATGGGTGGGTTAGTGAATGCATTAGAAGCTTCCCGGGAACTTGGTTTGCAGTTCTTTACTCCAAGCTCTATCGGAGCATTTGGACCATCTACACCTAAAAAAAACACACCTCAGGACACACTACAGCGTCCAACAACTATGTACGGTGTGAACAAAGTATCTGGTGAACTACTATGTGATTATTACTTTAATAAGTTTGGAGTAGATACACGCGGAGTACGTTTCCCAGGACTAATCTCCAATGAAACCTTACCTGGTGGTGGAACGACCGATTATGCGGTGGATATTTACTATAAGGCAATACAAACAGGACAATACACGTCGTATATTAATGCAGGAACATATATGGATATGATGTATATGCCTGACGCGCTACAGGCGATTGTAGACTTAATGGAAGCAGATGGAAGTAAGCTAATCCACCGTAACGCATTCAATGTAACAGCAATGAGCTTTGAGCCTGAGCAAATTGCAGCTTCTATTCGAAAGGAAATACCGACGTTCACACTGGACTATGAAGTGGATCCAGTTCGTCAAGCAATAGCGAATAGCTGGCCAGATTCTATCGATGCAACAGCGGCGAAGGAAGAATGGGGCTTTTCGTATAAATACGATTTAGATGCAATGACGAAGGATATGTTAACTAAACTGGCAGCAAAAAAAGCGGCGGAAACCTTATAAGGTCCGCTGCTTTTTATTTAAAACAATATATGTGCTACCGCTGCAATGATTGGGAATGAAATAAGCGTACGTAATAAGAAAACAACGAGTAAATCTTTAAAATTAACTGGAATTTTCGAACCTAGTAACAATCCACCAACCTCAGACATATAGATCAACTGAGTTACGGACATCGTAGCGATAAAGAAACGAGTCATTTCAGATTCAATAGATGCCCCAAGAATAGATGGTAGGAACATATCTGCAAATCCAACAACCATTGTTTGTGCTGCTGCCGCTGCTTCTGGAATTCCGAAAAGCATAAGTAAGGGCTCAAATGGCTTGCCTAAAATAGCAAATACCGAAGTATATTCTGCAAGCATTAATGCAATTGTGCCGAATGCAAGCACTACAGGTGCAACCCCGATATACATATCCACCACGTTTTTTATACCATCAACGAAAAACTTACTAATCGAGCGGTTTTTATTGGCTGTATTTAATGCATTTTCTAAACCATGTGTAACAGCATTATAATTTTCAGGGAACTTTTCTGCTTCTAAGTCAAGTGGACGTCCATCAATATGTATTTCCTCTTTTCCAGCAAGTGGGTAAATTCTTGGCATGATAAACGCAAGAACTATACCACAAAGTAGAACAGTTAAATAATATGGAAGGAAGTATTTACCTAAACCTACTTGATCTAATACAACAATACAGAACGTAATCGAAACTACAGAGAAGGTAGTACCAATAATTGCTGCTTCTTTCTTTGTGTAATAGCCTTCTTCATACTGTCTACTCGTAAGTAATACCCCGATTGTACCATCTCCAACCCACGACGTAAGGGCGTCAACTGCGGAACGACCAGGTAATTTAAATAACGGACGCATAATTTTCACCATCATCGTACCAAAGAACTCCAGTAATCCGAAGTTTAATAGAAGAGGTAGCAACAATCCTGCGAACAAGAAAATGGTAAATAAGAAGGACACTAATCCAGTTGGACTTAATAACATTCCACCTGTATTTTCACTCCAGATTGCTTCTGGGCCAATCTCCCAAATGATTAAGATGGAAAACACTGCACCAACAATCCGTGTTACTGTCCAAAAAGGAGTTACTTTGAACAGATTATTGAAAAATGTATCCTCTTTCGGTTGGAAAAGAAAAATGATCGAACCTATTGCAGCGATTAAAAGTGTTACCAATGCAAGCCATTGTACAACAGGCTCAAGTACTGTTGAAAGAATGCTCGCAAGCCAAGCAATCGGTATTTTAAATCCACCATCAAATGGTAGAGGAATCATAAAAAGTATAACACCCGCTATAGACGGGAGTAAGAACAAAAGCCATGTGGATAAGGAAAACTTTTTCATGAAACAGACCAACTTTCTATATTTGAATATTTATTCATGTAGTGTAATGATGACGCTTACAAATAATAATTCAAATACAGAGAGAAGTCTATAGTTATCGAAAAATTTTTTTATTCGAAATCTTTGGAGAAATCATATGTGTAAAAACGTTCGAAGTTTAACCAGTTTTCTGCTTCAGTTTCTCCATCCGCTAGACGTTTATCCATTTCCTCTAACATCCATGCAGTTTGCGAAATATGCGCACGCATAGATCCCATTTTTTGCTCTGCTGCTTCTTTTATATTATGCACAATATCTGGTTCTCCGAGAACTTCCTTGGAATCATTAGAGAATGCTAGTGCATAAATCGTCGGACGTTGTTCTTCTGGCATACGTCGCACTGCACGAACCATTGCACGTCCAGTCGCATCATGATCAGGATGTACAGCATAATTCGGGTAAAACGTAATTATAAGAGAAGGATTCGTATCAGAGATCAGATTTTGCATCATCTCTACCATTTTTTCGTCATCTTCAAATTCTATCGTCTTATCACGTAATCCCATCATACGAAGGTCCTTAAGTCCCATTGCTTTAGCGGATGCAAGTAATTCTTCCTTGCGGATCTGCGGCAATGTTTCTCGTGTGGCAAAAGGAGGGTTTCCTAAATTTCTTCCCATTTCTCCTAGTGTTAAGCAAGCATATGTAACCGGAATTCCCTGATTAATATAAGTCGCGATTGTACCTGATACTCCAAATGCTTCATCATCAGGATGAGGGAATACTACTAGTACATGTCGTTCCATTGGTAATGTCATTTATGTGTCCTCCTTAATAAGTAAATGGTGTTTTACTAATTTGTAACGCAACAGCTAACTTTCCACTTTGGTCATGACCTGCCATCAGTAATCGACCGTGTTCATCTAGCTCGAAATGAGTAATTCCTTGCGCATAAACCCAACCATGTGGAAGTTTCAGTCCTATACGGTGTGGAGATTCTCCAGCTATTTTCCCAAGCTCATAACGAATCATCACATTACGAATAAAGGCACCCGCATTAAAAACATTCTCATTAAAATGGGCCGCATATGCACCATTTGTCGTTTCTAAATGTATATATACATCTTCGTTTGCAAAATTATTTAAAAGCTCCTGCAAGCGTTCTACTTGAACAAGTTCCATTCATATTGCCTCCTAACATACTGTCTGCTATTAGTATAATGAAAATAACTTCATGAAGCGAATGATTGAATTAGGGAAAGATATTTGGATATTACAAATGGAGCGATGTAGTTGAACTAGAAGGTTGTTTACTTGCTTTAGACTATAAGATACTTGATCAACTTGTCGACTTACTTGCGTTCAAGGGGATTTTACTTGCTCCCATTGTTTGTTTACTTGTGCTCCACTAGCATTTACTTGATAAATGGATATTTTACCTAAAAAAGTACTTTAATAAACACAAAAAAACACGCAAGTCATACATGACTGTGCGTGCTTTTGGGAACGTATTATACAGTTGTAGTAGTTACTTCAGGTGCACCAAATTTACCTTTAGCGCCATGAAGAACTGGTCCAACGTATTGATTTAATTTCCAACCATGGGCGATGGCAGCTGAAACAAATTCTTTCGCTTCAAAAACGGCATCCCTTACAGACAAGCCATTAGCCAAGTTTGCGGTTATTGCTGCAGCAAACGTACAGCCTGCACCGTGATTATAAGTAGTTTCTGTTTTTTCTGTTTCTAAAAGTGTATGTGTTAGACCATCGAAAAATAGATCGACAGCTTTTTCATGTTTTAACTGTTTTCCGCCTTTGATGACTACATTTTTAGCGCCAAGTGCATGGATTTTTTCCGCAGCTGCTTTCATATCCTCGATTGTTTTCAAAACTCCAAGTCCAGAAAGCTGACCAGCTTCAAATAGGTTAGGAGTTACTACTAATGCACGCGGAAGTAAAAACTTAATCATTGCATCCACTGTCCCAGGATTTAATACTTCATCCTCGCCTTTACATACCATAACAGGGTCAATAACTACACTTTGAATTCCTGCTTCTTCTATAATATCTCCTGCAGTTTCGATAATTTCTTCTGTACTTAACATACCAGTTTTAATCGCATCTACATTGGTAGATAATGCTGTTTTTGCTTGACGTTTAATCTCGTCGACTGGCAATGAAAAAACACCATGGCTCCAGCCGTTATCAGGATCCATAGTAGCAATAACTGTTAAAACATTCATGCCGTATGTACCGTGCTCTTGGAAAGTTTTTAAATCTGCTTGAATTCCAGCTCCACCAGAAGTATCGGAACCAGCTATTGTAAGTGTTTTTTTGATAGACATTGGACTTTTCCCCTTTTTCTGTGCTGCGTATAATTATTTTATTGTATCAGATTTGGTCGGATATTTAAATTATGGAATCTTCGGAGCTGTCCAAAACTTATATAAAACAAATAGACAAACAAGAACTAAAATACCCGTTAAAAGAGAACCAACAATAATTTCGTTTATCCATAATGAAATAGATAAAAAAGTGAGGAATGCGATAAGGAGGATGAATGCAAAAATAAAGCATCCCATTCCGATATTTTTAGCACCTTCTGGCACCATATTTGTACTAGCTGCTTTCTCAATTTGTTTTAACTTTTCTCGATAGTGAAAATCTGCCATTTGAAAAATCTCCTTTTTTTTATCGTATCATGGTAGATTAGTTGTTAATAGCGAAACTTTTAGCTATTGTAAACGTAATAGAATTAGAGGAAAAGAGGGATGATATGCGAAAAGAGGACAAGATTCGTGAAATGGAAAAGCTTTTAAAAGAATTAAAAGCACAGGATGAGACGGCTGCTACTATTGCGGAAAACCCTTCCCGTAAAGGATTTAACTTTTGGAAGATGCCCCGAGTTTTATACAAGTTTGGTTCAAAGTCCTTCCTACTTATTGGATTACTCATTCTCTTATTAGTAGCCGCGCTTCCGTTTGCAGCCTTTTGGGCTATTCAAGGAAGTACGTTCACCGAAAGTAAAGGATCATTCGTGGAACAAGTACAAGCCCTAAATGAATTATCTACAGCTCAGGCATATACGAAAGTAATTATTGAAAGACAAGATAATGCAGTATTTGGAAAAGAGATCGGCATTAATTTGCCCGGCACAAAAAGACAACTTCTTGTTGTTGTACCAGGCTCCGTCAAAGCTGGTGTCGATTTTTCACAGGTAACTGCATCCGATATAGAAGTGAATGATGAGAATAGGACCGCCAAGTTAACATTGCCAAAACCAAAGTTTTTAGGCGGACCAGAGATTCTATTTGACCAGGTGGAGGTATTTTCATATGAAGGATTATTCCGTGAAAAAGCGGATATAGAAGAGGCATATGAACTAGCAGAGACTGCGAAAGCAATGATGATGGAAGAAACAACCGGACAGGGTATCTTAGAACTAGCAGAAGAAAATGCTGCTAAGTCGGTGAAAGAAATGTTCCAATTAGTGGATTATGATGTAGAAGTGGAATTTAAGGAGTGACATGGACATGCCTAGTTGGAAAGATGTGTTACGAGAGGAACTGGAAAAGCCTTATTTTAAAGAACTACAATTATTTTTAGATAAGGAATATGCTACTCAAACAATTTTTCCTGCACGTAACGAAATCGGCAGTGCGTTTCAGATGACAGCCTACGAGAATGTCAAAGTAGTGATTTTGGGTCAAGATCCGTATCATGGAGAAGGTCAAGCTCATGGAATGAGTTTTTCGGTGAAGCCAGGTGTCCGTATACCTCCGAGTTTAAGAAATATGCTGAAGGAACTGAAGGATGATTTAGGATGTCCTTTACCAGCTAGTGGATATTTAGAAAAGTGGGCGAAGCAAGGTGTCTTGCTGCTAAACACGGTGTTAACTGTTCAAGCGGGGGTAGCGAATTCCCATAAAGGAATGGGGTGGGAAACGTTTACGGATACTGTAATACAAAAGCTTTCCAATCGACAAAAGCCAATTATTTTCGTTTTATGGGGCAAGCCAGCACAGTCCAAAATTAAACTAATAGATACAGAAAAACATATGATTTTAACAGCACCACATCCTAGCCCGCTAAGTGCGCATCGAGGATTTTTTGGGAGTAAGCCATATTCCAAGATCAATGCCAGGTTGGCGGCTTGGGGTGAGCAACCAATCGATTTTTGCCTCTAAATATGCTACGATAGTCAGTGGAAAGTGGGGGAGGACATTGGCTGTAAATTGTTTCAAATGTCGATACTTTTTTACGACATGGGATGCACGGAATCCCCGTGGTTGTAAGGCATATGGATTTAAAACAAAGGAACTTCCCTCCGTAGTAGTACAGCGTTCATCGGGAATGGAATGCTTGAAATTTGAACCAAAGCAAGTGGAGGGACAAAGACGATGATTTCTAATGAGCAATTATTAATGCAAATAGATAAACATCTAAAGAACGCAAGAAATAATGGAAACGAGCAATCTGTCAGAGAATCATTAGTGGCAATCAAAGCATTATGTGATGTTGGTTTAGAAGTTCAAATTCCGTCACAAGCTCCTATTACTAGAGGTGTACAGACGACTTCAGCTATTCTACCTACACAACCAGTCGCTTTAAAAGAAGAAGATGCAAATGGGGATTCCCTATTCGATTTCTAAGAGAAAGAAGGAGAAATTTGTGCAATTTTTTATTATAGCAGGTGCTATTAATGGATTTTTATCTGTTGCTCTTGGAGCATTTGGAGCTCATCTATTAGAAGGCAAGGTGGCCGACAAATATTTGGCGACATGGGATACAGCAGTTCAGTATCAGATGTTCCATTCGTTAGCTTTAATAGCTATAGGTATATTGATGAGTAGTAAAGTGCTTGGTCCAGTCTCTACTTTGAATACTGCAGGGTATTTAATACTTGCAGGAATCGTTATTTTCTCTGGTAGCTTATATGTGTTGAGCTTAACGGGAATTAGTATTTTAGGTGCAATAACGCCAATCGGTGGAGTAGCATTTTTAGTCGGATGGATTATGCTCATAGTAGCCGCAGTGAAGTACGCAAGCTAATCGGTAAGTCGAATCTATCATAGGTTCGGCTTTTTATATGGAGAAAAAAGAGTTTAGGTTTCACCCAGAATCGTGTAGTCCGTTCAATCATAAAAAAAGCTTATTCGCAAAACGAATAAGCTTTAAGTATCAAGCGAAATAATTAATTTCCTCATCAAATGTTACATAGTCTAAGTAAATCATAAGCATTAAGTATCGTTTACCATTTGGATCACTAATAATAACGTGATCCCGACCAGCCGCTTCTACATAGCCAGTAATTACTAAATTATTTCTTTCTCGGTTGTTCTCGAACGTAAAATAGAATGTACCTAACTTGCCTCTGTTCGCTCTTAAAATATTTTCAATATAAGATTCTTCCTGTTGTCTAGTAGCTGCAGGTAATTGTACGCTAGGTGGGGTCATCTGTTGTTGCATCTGTTGTTGCTGTTGGGGAAAACCTCCAGGGTGCCAATAATATTGAACCATTCATACATCCTTTCAAATTTAAATTTCAGGACAATCTGCGGTAGAAGGAGAGTAAAAGCAATGCGATTTGAAACGACCAGTATTCCATTGGTTATACCACTGCGCAGGGCATTCACCAGGTGGTTCAAAAAACCACAAAGAACGGGTTGCAGGATGAAAACGTTCACCATTAATAACTCTTTGGGCAAGCCTTTTATCTTGCTCACGTGCACGTTGATAAAAGTACGATTTCTGTGTTGCCTCAAATCCTCCGGGGCTTTGAAAAACCATTTCCTCTAGCGTACGTATATTTTTGAAATCTAGGCAGGCAGCACGAACTCTATTTACTCCTACGTTTCCAACCATAAGCATGCCGAGCTCGCCTTCACCTTCTGCCTCTGCTCGCATCAGCCGTGCAAGTAATTCCATTTGCTTCGTGTTGGATTTGACGACTGCCATTGCATCACCTCCTACCCATACACTATGCATCCAGCTAGAAAATGATGAACAAACATTGTCTAAAAATAGCGAACGTTTTTCCGTTTTATGGATTTTTGAAACAAATAGGGGATTACACAAACCACTTCCAATATTCCCCTATTCGCAAGTAAATGTTGAGTCAGAGCAAGTAAATACCACATAAGGCAAGTAAGCCTCAGTAAAGAGCAAGTATTTCAAGAACTAGAGCAAGTAATAAGGTATATGCTTATTTAATCTTTAAATAAAAAAAGACTGCAAAGTTGCAGCCTTTTCCTATTAAATATTAAAGAATGTAGAGCGTTTTTCACCAGCAAGAATAGTACCAGTGAAGAATGAACCGAATTCCGCATAACGAGCGCTTACTTCATCAAAACGCATTTCGTATATTAACTTTTTAAATTGAAGGACATCGTCTGAGAATAGTGTAACGCCCCATTCGAAATCGTCAAAACCGACTGATCCAGAGATGATTTGTTTAACTTTCCCAGCATAGCTGCGACCAATCATGCCATGGCTGCGCATTAAATCTTTACGCTCTTGCATTGGAAGCATATACCAGTTGTCATCACCATCACGACGCTTGTCCATAGGATAGAAGCAAATATATTGTGAACGTTGTAGCTCTGGGTATAAACGTGCACGTACATGTGGATTTTGATATGGATCTTCGTTAGATTCACCAGCTAGGTAGTTAGACAATTCTACTACTGAAACGTATGAATAAGCTGGAATCGTGAAGTCCGCTATTGTTAATTTATTGAATCTTGCTTCCAGTTCTTGAAGCTCATCCATTGTTGGACGTAATGTCATTAACATAAAATCTGCTTTTTGCCCAACGATTGTGTAAAAAGCATGTGCTCCCGTTTTTGCATCATCTGCAAGTTGCATTTCATCTAAAAATGCTACGAACTCATCTGTAGCTTGTTTACGTAGTTCAGGATCTACTTGTTTCCAAGATGCCCAGTCCATCTGGCGGAAATCATGTAATACGTACCAACCGTCTAATGTAATTGCTGCTTCATTCATTATTTATGACACTCCTTTAAGTTAAATAATCGCATATTAAGTGTATCATATACATTCGAAGATTTCTTCTAATGACACGGCTTTGACATGACAATCTGTGACAAACTCGTGTATGCTTGAGGTAATAAAAATAAGCGTAGGGGGAGACATAATGACGAATTTATTTCAAGAAATAAAAGAGAAATTAAGGGATGTCAATCTATCCATTATATTGCCTGAAGGAAATGATGAGCGAATTATTGAAGCGGCATTGAAACTGCAGGATGAAGGAATCATTCGTCCTATTATTATTGGAAATAAAGAAGAAATTCCTTCAGCTCTAACTGTTATTAATCCCCAAACCTATAAAGAAATGGACAAGCTAGTTGCTGCTTTCGTAGAACGTCGTAAAGGCAAAGTGACAGAAGAACAAGCGCGCGAAATTTTACAAGACGTCAATTATTTTGGGACAATGCTCGTTTATATGGAGCAAGCAAATGGCTTAGTAAGTGGAGCAGCACATACAACTGCTGAAACGGTGCGACCCGCATTACAAATTATTAAAACAAAGCCGGGGATCTCGAAAACAAGTGGAGCGTTCATCATGGTAAAAGAGGATGTTCGATATGTATTCGCAGATTGTGCGATTACAATTGCACCAACGAGTGAGGATTTAGCAGAAATAGCGGTTGAAAGTGCAAAAACAGCTGCGGCGTTTGGGATAAAACCTAAAGTCGCGATGCTATCTTTTTCTACAAAAGGCTCTGCTCAGTCAGAGGAAACAGAGAAAGTAGTGAAAGCGACTGGACTAGCCAAACAGATCGATTCAAGTATTCTAATAGAAGGAGAGCTGCAATTCGATGCGAGTATTGTTCCAGCGATAGCAGCAAAAAAGGCCCCGGATGCAGTAGTTCAAGGAGATGCAAACGTATTTGTGTTTCCATCATTAGAGGCAGGGAATATTGGTTATAAAATTGCACAACGTTTAGGTGGATTTGAAGCAATAGGTCCTATTTTACAAGGGTTGAATGCACCAGTTAATGATTTATCACGAGGCTGTTCTGCAGATGATGTATATAAGCTAGCTTATATTACTGCTGCACAAGCACTTATTTGAGGAGAAGTAACATGTCAGAAATAGAAGATTTATTGCAACAGGAGAAGTGGCGGTTTTGGGATCAATCGCTAAGTGGTAAAAGTAGATCCGCACTAGAATCATTTGCATCGGATGATTTACTTTGTCATCTAGTCGGACAAGGGCTTTCACCCGCTACCATTCGTACTTGGGTCCATTCACAAACAGTTGTGTTAGGTATACAGGATCACCGACTACCATTTGTGGAGGATGCCCAGGATTTTCTACGCACACAGGGGTATACACCAATTGTTCGAAATTCGGGAGGGCTAGCTGTCGTCTTAGATGAAGGTGTATTGAACATGTCTATTATTTTGCCAGAAGCGAAGCGAGCAATTGATATCCCTACAGGCTATGAAGTAATGCTTGCATTTGTAGAGCTTTTATTTCCAGAAGCAGGTGGAAAAATAGAAGCTTATGAAATTATTGGTTCGTATTGTCCAGGTTCATATGATTTAAGTATAGGCGGTAAAAAGTTTGCGGGAATTTCTCAGCGTAGATTGCGTCAGGGAATCGCAGTGCAAGTGTATTTATGTATTGAAGGCAGTGGAAGTGAACGAGCAGAACTAATTCGTAGATTTTACAAAATCGGAATACAGGGAGAAAACACAAAATTTACATATCCCGACATTAAACCGGAAGTAATGGCATCGATGAATGAACTTCTAGGTACATCGCTCAGAGTAGAGGATATCGTCATTCGTATCCAACAGCTGCTCCAGCAATTATCAAGCGCAGTTATCAATCAATCCGTTACACCAGATGAAATGGATTTGTATTTGTTTTACATGCAGCGAGTAGTAGATAGGAATAAGAAGATGCTAGAGAAGTAAACAGTTCGGATAGAGTATATCGTCTATACGAGAGAGACTGGTTGTTATACGAGAGAGATTCCAGCGTAAACGAGAGAGATTGATTGCTATACGAGAGAGACTAGCAGCCATACGAGAGGGATTTTGTTCTAAACGAGAGAGCCATGCGTAAGCGAGAGAGAATGGTTGTTATACGAGAGAATCCAACAGCCATACGAGAGAGATTGGTTGTTATACGAGAGAGCCAACAGCTTATTCGAATCAGTACAAAGCAACACTAATCAAAAAAACCACCAATCTTTTAAATGATTGGTGGTTCTTTAGATACTAGGTTACCATTCTTCTCCATTTGAAAAACGGGTACTGCTGGGATTTCCTCTTCGTTTAATGTTACTAGACGTCTTGCGCGGTTCATAATTTGTACAAATTGCTCGTAATCTTGTTTGATAGCTGCGTTTTCTTTTTCCAGTTTTGCAAGTTCGCTTTCTAATTTACGAATCTTTTCATTTGATATAGTGGAGAGATGACGGTATCTAGAAATATCTGAATCACTATGTTGCAAACGTACGAGATATGCAATGATAATATCAATAGATAATGCAGATACTGGAATGGATTGTGCACGATCATCATCATCTTGTGATTTAGCTAGATAAATTCCGTTTCCTCTTCGTCTATAATCCTTCCCTAATATACGAAGCTTTTCTTTTCTTTCTTTTTTCGCTTCCTTTAACTCACTTTCATATTGATGGCGAACGACTGCATTCCAGCGAAATCCACATGCGGCTGCAGTTCGGTTTAATTCATCACCAGCTTCTTCGAATGCATTTAGTTGAGTGCTGCCTTCCCGAACGTGACGTAATACCATTTCTGCTAGCATTTCATCATTTTCTGTCATCCAGGCGTCTTGTCTAATTTTTACCATGTTCTTCCTCCTACCATGTTCATAGTTTCGTTGTTCTATTAACATAATGGTCAACTTATTGCTCTTTTATTCACGTAATATACACTTGATAGCAATATAAACTTTAAGATACAATGACCTGTAGACTATTATTATTTTACATAATTCAGTTGGTGCCAAAACAAGTTAATGCCTCCGGCGGATGAAAGGGGTTGTGGACTATGGCAAACCATTTTCGAGTTTGCGATGAGTGTCAGGCCGTCAATTTAAAAACATTAATACCAAAACTAAAAGCGATTGATCCTGAGGCAGAAATTGAAGTGAAGGAATGTCAATCATACTGCGGTCCTGGACGTAAAAAAACTTTCGCATTTATCAATAATCGTCCCGTAGCAGCATTGACGGAAGACGAATTAATGGAAAAAGTACGCGCCAAGATAGCAGATTAACATGAACTTTTGCCGCCTTTCAATATGCGGCTTTTTTCTTTATAATAGATACTAAATTGCATTTAACTATAATAGTTCTTGAGTTTTACATTACGGAGGTGGAAAAATGAGCTATGCGACACAAAAGCTAGCAGAAGAAAAAGTGTTTAAAGATCCAGTTCACCGCTATATCCATGTCCGCGATCAGGTTATCTGGGATGTTATCGGAGCAAAAGAATTTCAACGACTTCGCCGCATTAAACAGCTTGGAACTACGTATCTAGTTTTTCATGGTGCCGAACATAGCCGTTTCAATCACTCGTTAGGTGTGTATGAAATTGTACGCAGAATTGTCGATGATAGCTTTAGTGGACGTCCGGAATGGGATGATTCTGAAAGACTAGTAGTGTTATGTGCCGCTCTTCTCCATGATTTAGGGCATGGCCCATTTTCCCATGCATTTGAGAATGTGTTTGGGTTAGACCATGAGTATTTCACGCAGCAAATAATACTTGGCGATACGGATGTCAATGAGATATTAAAAAGAGTTAGTGAAGATTTTCCACAAAGAGTTGCTGACGTTATCGGTAAAACGTATCCAAATAAGCAGGTAGTTAGTTTAATATCCAGTCAAATAGATGCCGACCGAATGGATTATTTACAAAGAGATGCGTATTTTACTGGAGTTAGCTATGGACACTTCGATATGGAACGAATTTTGCGCGTGATGCGACCAAGAGAAGATCAAGTAGTCATTAAATCGAGCGGAATGCATGCAGTGGAAGACTATATAATGAGTAGATATCAAATGTACTGGCAAGTATATTTTCATCCAGTTTCCCGCAGTGCGGAAGTAATTTTGACGAAAATTCTACATCGAGCAAAAGCACTAAGCGAAATGGGATATGATTTTGAACAGCAACCGACTCATTTTAAAGGCTTCTTTGATGGAACATATACTTTAAAAGAATACCTTGCATTAGATGAAGGGGTTTTATTAACTTATTTCCAGTTATGGATGACGGAAAAAGATCCTATTCTGTCAGACCTAAGTAATCGTTTTGTGAACCGAAAATTATTTCAATATATTGAGTTTGATTTGGCAAAAGATTATATGAAGATGAAAGAGTTGGAGTTGTTATTCAAAAAAGCGGGTATAGACCCAGAGTATTACTTAGTTTTCGATTCCTCTTCGGACTTACCATATGACTTTTATCGTCCTGGAGAAGAAGGTGAACGTATACCGATTCACTTGTTGAAGCCGAATGGAGAAATTCGCGAGTTATCACGCGAATCAGAAATAGTGGAGGCAATCTCCGGAAAAAGAAGAACAGACCATAAATTGTATTTCCCAGAAGATATTTTAACTAAGGATGGAAAGAAAAAAGCATTAAAGAAACAAATACTTGAGTTATTAACTTAATGTACTTGAAAGTAAAGGAGGGGTCTAATTGATAGAAGAACATGCAAAAATCGTGCAATTTATCGGAGCAGCGAACGGCATTACAGGACGGAAAAAACTGCAAAAAATGATTTATATCGCAAAAAAACTTCAATATCCATACAAGGAAAAATACGAATTCCATTTTTATGGCCCTTATTCAGAAGAGCTTACCTTACGAATTGAAGAATTATGTAATATGGGATTTTTACAAGAAGAACGACAAGATAAAGGCTCATACGTTCAATATAAATACCAAATGACCGACGCAGGTGAGCATTTCACGCAAATGGCTCAAGTATCTGAAGCACCAAGAGATTTAGTAGCATGCATTAACCAAATGAAAGATAAAAGTTCTCGCTTTTTAGAACTAGTATCGACATTATTGTATTTCGATTATCTGCCAAAAGAGGAGCAAATCGAAAAACTTCATGTCGTAAAAGGAAAACTTAACTTCACAAAAGAAGAAATCGACGACGCATTTACATTTGTCATGAATCTTATGAATGAACGAGCTATCCAATAGGATGGCTTTTTTTATAAGGTAAGAAAGTTTATAAAAATATACTATGAACACTTGGTTTGCGCATCTAAAGATTCACTCGGTAATAAAATAAAATAAAATAAAATAAAATAGCAACAAGTCTATTCAAAGCCCTTCACAAACCCTAGAAACGCGTTTGGATTTTAAGGACCGGTCGTCTTTCTCTCCGGTTTTTCTTAAAAGATAAGAAAGTATATAAAAATGTCCCGTGAACACTGGGTTCTCGACACTTTTAAGAGAGAATAATCCTGCTGATTTCCGTTTCAGGTGGACGCTTTCCGTGGGCGTTGCCTCAGCCTCCTCGCTGGAAAACAAATGCTCCTGCGGTTACTCGTCGCAAAGACATTGTTCAAACAAAGTTTGACAAATGTCTTCGCTGCGGGGTCTTCGCCTAACGCTTTGACATGAACCCAAAAAGTTGTACCCGATTTATGCTGCTTTTTCATAAGCTAAACGAAACTCAGTGGGACTCATGCCATTGAGTTTTTGTTTAATTCGATGGTGATTATAGTACTGAATAAAAGCCTCTATTTTTTGAACGGCGTCTTTTACCGAATCAAACGTTTCGCGATAAATACATTCATTTTTTAAGATGCCGAAGAAACCTTCCATTAGTGCATTATCCAAGCAGTTTCCTTTTCGCGACATACTTTGTTTCATCTCATATTGTCCCACCAGTTTCTTAAAGCGCGGGATTTGATAGAGCCAGCCTTGATCAGAGTGAATGATAGCCTGACTAGTTGGCGATAGTTTTGCCTGACTCACAGCTTTTTCAAACGAGTCTTGAACTAAATGGAAATTCGGGTTTTGTGTAACGGAGTACCCGACAATCTCCCGATTAAACACATCTAAAAAGGCGGATAGATAGAGCTTTACCCCTTGTACTTTGAACTCGGTGACATCCGTCAACCAAAGGGTGTTTGGGGCCTTTGCTTCAAATTGGCGATTCACTTCATTCTCTGCCACAAGCCCGACATCGCCTTTATAGGAACGATATTTTTTTGCTTTTTGGAAGCCCTTTAAATTTAGTTCTTGCATCAGACGATAAACCGTTTTGTGGTTAATTGGAAAGCCCTCTCGACGTAATATTAACGTAATACGACGATAGCCATACAACCCTTTATGCTGGTGAAAAATGCGTTGAATCGCCTCTTTTACTTCTTCATACTTATCTACTTTTTCAAAAGTATGAACATGATAGTAATAAGTACTTTTGTTCAGTTTGGAGACAGTCCATAAAATTTTCAATGAAAATTCATGCCTTAGCTCATAAACAGCTCTTACTTTTTCTTTGGTTTTATCTGTTGTTTTTCCTGAACTAAGGCTTGTAACTTTTTTAAATAAGCGTTCTCTGCACGCAATAATTCATTCTCTTCTTGTAGTTTTTCAAGATCTGTTATCACACGATTTGGCTGCTTTTTTTTCATATCCCGACGCTCCCTTTTTAATTGATAGAGCGCCCAATCTTCTGTAGACATGTATTGATGCATCCATTTCCAAATCGTTGCCCGACTAGGGATTCGAAAGCGCCCTGCCACAACTGAAAATGGTTCGACCGTCTCTATCATGTGTTGTATTACCCTTAGTTTAAAGGTTTTATCATACGTTAAACAAGCAGGAGCCATCAGCCCCTCCAATCCGTGATAGCGATAGACTTCAATCCAACCACAAATGACCGTTCGATCAAGACCCAACTCGCGGGCAATTGAACGTTGGGATTGACCTTCTTCAAAGAAAGATTGAATTGCTTTTTTCTTTCGTTCGTCCATAACCTACACCTCCCATGTTGAGTAAGAAAAGTTCAACATTTTGGGTGCACCTCACTTTTCCCACTGGAGTCGCCACCTTGCACTACAATCAACTATGTGAGTAGTCCCCATTATTAAATTTGGCAAAGCATATCGCTTAGATAATAAGATTAGTCCAAGTTAATGTAGGGAAAAACCATTTGTAATCACTGTTGAATTAGAAATGCTATTATTTCATGATGGATGAAGGAATCAGACTTTCTTTTTACCAGTGGAAATAAAGAGAAGTAGTAAGTATTTGCCTCATAAAGAAGCGAAGTAGCTCACGAAATTGCATCTTCGTGAGCTTCCTCTATGAATAGGAAAGTATCTTATCTCTAGTTATCCAAAAATGCACTAATCTGTTTCTTAGCGTTGTAGGAGGGCGTCGGACAGGCAAACGCCATAAGATTACCGAAAAAAAGTGATATTGGTTGTGACGGATGTCACAACCAATATCACTAAAAATTCACTCGGTAATCATATAGCAAAACGTCTGTCCAAAGCACTTCGAAAACGTTAGAAACAGGTATTGAACTTAAAGGACCGGGCGTTTTTTTGCCCAGTTTTTCTTATGTAAAAATTATCCTTTCCGCAAGTAAAAGTTACTTAAGAGCAAGTATACTGAGAAGTAGCACAAGCAACTAATAAAGAGACCAAGTAAATCACAATTGAGCGCAAGTATACGGCAGGAGGAGAGAGCAAGTAACCTTCCGAATGGCATAAAAAAACGAACCCTTCAAAAAAGGCTCGTTTCCAATCTTCTTATCTATCGCTAAACAATTTACCAGCGGTTCCATAATGATTCTTCGGCATTTCTTCTATAAATACAACAACATTCTCAGCCGGAGCATTTACTGTTTCCACAACTGCTGCAGTAACCTTCTCTACAAGTGCTCTTTTTTGCTCGTCATTACGTCCTTCAAGCATTTTTACTGTTACATATGGCATTTCATTTCCTCCTTTAGTGAAATTTTCTGTATACTAGTATCATAACAGAACGGAGGGAACTGTCGAATGACTAACGAAGAAAAACCAAAACAAAAAATTGGCTTCACGATTATAAAAAATGATCCGACCGATGGACATAAGGGGTTCGGTATAGGTTCTCTTTCTTTAGAGAATGTATCTCCAGTCATTATTGATATAGAGGAAGACATTGCAAGAGTCGAAATTGGAGCGATGCATGCGAGAAGTGACACTGAGCGGGGCATTAAATTTACGATGAATCGAGAAGACTCAGCAGGAGGAAAACCATATTGGCTTGTTTGGGTAACGATAGATTATAATCCAGAAGGACCTTATTTTGCTGGAGTTAGTGCCTGTGAAATGGTTATTAACCGTGAAAAACGTCGTGGCTATAAAAACTTAGCTGATCATGTAAATCGTATGGACAAATCAATGAAACGTCAAATCTTGGTCGATTTTATGGATGACCGCTCCAAAAATATTTTACGTGAATTTTTACAGTCCCATAACAAAGAAATGTGGGATAGAAGCGAAGAAAAGCTACACAAAGACTTATCTGTTTGAGCAAACTATTCAAATAGTCTGTTTAGGTGGTTGAATTAAAAGTAAAAAGACAGTACAATTTAGTTAAAGCTTACTTCCAAGTAATGCTAGGACACTTAGTGGACTCAAGTAAGTAAATTGTTTGTGCGAATGGACAACCCAATCCAATCAACTCAGTCTTTTTACAGAAAGCCAAGCTAAGAAAAAGCTTTCTATTACCTAAAATAGGTAGTAGAAAGCTTTTTATTATGGTTTCTTATTGTAACGGATCAATCGAATAGTTGGAGGAATCAACCGATTCCCCCCTTATTCGAATAAATTAAAAGGGAAGATAGACCAAGGGGGAGATTCTTCCGAATTATCCTCAAAGGTTTGCTGCTTCAATTTGGGATCGGTGCAAAGCTTAGTTGGGACATCTTTTTTCTTCAAGTAGACTAGTCGCTGTTTTGTACAGGCTGATGTAGCGATCCCGCCCGTTTCTATATCGACTATAACGCCCTGCACTCCATCCGGAGCTATAAAAGGCTCTACCGGGAGTCCTTGATGAACAGCTTCCATAAATTCAATCCATACTTGTTTTGTTACTTGCCTTGCCTCTGCATCACTCACTTGTTTACCTTGATCATACCCATTCCATACAGCTGCTGTTAACTGAGGGGAGTAGCCTATCAAATATTGATCGGTGTTTGTAGTTCCAGATTTCGCAGCATAGGGTCTTGTTTGTTTAGCTCGAATACTAATTCCTGTAGCTGGAGAGTAATCGTTAAAAACTGGGTCGAACATGCCTGTCAGTAAATGCGATAAAATAAACGAGTCTTGTTCGGTTAATACCTTTTTACCTTTTACATCGTTTTTCTCTATATCATAAATGACTTTACCACTATTATCGGTAATTTTAGTAATGTACGTAGGTTTTTTCTGGATGCCTCCAGCAGATATGGTGTTATAAACTTTTGTCATTTCTAAAAGGGAAACTTCCGTTGTACCAAGCGCTGTAGCGGGAGTGTCCTTAACATTCATATCCAAATCGAATCTTTCTGCTAATTGTTGAAAAGGCTTATACCCAATTTGTTCCAACGTTTTAACTGCATAAATATTATCGGAAATAGCAAGTGCCTGTGCCAATGAAATAGGGTGACCTGCAAACTCTCCGTTCACATTTTTCGGTTCATATTCCTGGCGACCGTTATCATAGGTGAAAATAGTACGCTCACTTTTCATATAAGTAAGTGGGGAGAATCCATTTTCTAAAGCTGCTGCAAATAATAACGCTTTTATCGTAGAACCAGGCTGCCTTTTAGCTTGCGTAACACGATTAAATGGACTTTCTGCGAAATTTCGTCCACCGACCATTGCCGTTACATAACCGGAATCTGGTTCCATACTTACGAACCCTATTTGTAATTCGCCGTCTGGCATCCACTTTTCAATCATTTCTTCTGCAACTTGTTGATGCTGCCTATTTAACGTAGTTTCAATCGTCCAGCCGCCTTCTTCAATACGCCGACCTTTTTCCAAGGTAATTTCTGTAGCCTCTTTCCACACTTCCTCTAAAAAGTACGGGGCTGTTTTCTGTTTAATTAAAGAGTCTTCCGCTTTTAATACGAAATTTTCGTTAAATGCTCGTTCCTTTTGGTCAGAAGTTATCTTTTGCTGGTTTTCCATCAATGTTAAGATTAGCTGTTGGCGAGTGACTGCTTTTTCTTCATTTACTAAAGGTGAATAGTAGGTAGGACCTTTCGGAATCCCGACTAATAACGCGGATTCCGCTAGAGTTAAAGACTTGGCACTCTTTCCGAAATAGAATCTACTTGCTGCCTCAACCCCATACATACCATGGCCAAAGTACACCGTATTCAAATATCCTTCTAACAATTCATCCTTATCGTAGAAAATTTCTAGTCGGTACGCATACAGTGCTTCATTTATCTTTCGAGTCCAGGACTTTTCATGCGTTAGAAACAAATTTCGAGCGTATTGCTGCGTAATTGTGCTGGCACCCTCCACTTTTTTACCGGCTTTTATATCCTTTAAAATAGCAGAAGCAATTCGAGAATAATCAAACCCGTGATGCTCATAAAACTCTTGGTCCTCCACTGCTACAGTAGCTTGCGGTAAAAAAGGGGACATCTCTTCCAATGAAATCCAGTATCTGCGCTGCTCCTTAAAGCGATCACCAATAACGTTTCCTTGACTATCTAAAAAGACAGAAGAAATTGGCACTTGAATCATAGGGGCACCAACGATTTGAGCGTATATTCGGAGCGTTATAAATGCGCTGATAAATGCACAGCAAGCGGCAATACTAAAAAGTAACAGCCTTTTCCATCGTTTCGTTCGTATGACTTTTTTTCTATGTTGAATACGCCCCATGATATCAACTCCGTTCAAATTGATGTTTTCATTAGTATGAGAACAATAGATTCAAATTAAACGGAAAAACAAAAAACTATTGCACTTTTGTCAAAAAGCACTATACTTTCAATGTATTTATTTTTTAAAATAAATACTAAAACCCATTATAGAAACGGAGATAGATAAATGGCTGGATTTTGGTTTACAGAGAAGCAAACCGAGAATTTTGGCATCACAATGAAGGTGAAACGCACTCTTCATACCGAGCAAACAGATTTTCAATTGCTAGAAATGGCAGAAACAGAAGAATGGGGAAATATGCTCTTTTTAGATGGCATGGTAATGACCTCACAAAGAGATGAATTTGTATACCATGAAATGGTGGCTCATGTTCCTTTATTCACACATCCGAACCCTGAAAATGTGTTAGTTGTTGGTGGTGGAGACGGTGGAGTAATCCGTGAAATTATGAAACATCCAAAAGTGAAGAAAGCAACACTTGTTGATATAGATGGAAAAGTAATTGAGTACTCAAAAGTATACTTACCAGAAATTGCTTGCGAATTAGAAAACCCACGCGTAGATGTACAAGTAGGTGATGGTTTCATGCATATCGCAGAATCTGAAAATGAATATGATGTAATCATGGTAGATTCTACAGAGCCAGTAGGGCCTGCAGTAAACCTTTTTACAAAAGGCTTTTATGCTGGAATTTCTAAAGCATTAAAAGAAGATGGTCTATTCGTTGCGCAATCGGACAACCCATGGTTTAAGGCAGATTTAATCCGCCAGGTGCAAAAAGACGTGAAGGAAATTTTCCCAATTACAAATATGTATTTGGCGAACATTCCAACATATCCAAGCGGACTATGGTGCTTTACAATTGGATCTAAAAAGTATGATCCATTACAAGTTCCAGATGAGCAATTCTTTGATATCGAAACAAAGTATTATACAAAAGAGCTTCACAAAGCGGCATTTGTGTTACCAAAATTTGTGAAAGATCTTGCAGGAGAGTAAGTCTATGCGATTTAGTGAAGATTACTCAGGAAATGTATTTATAAAAAGTAAGCAAAATTATGAAGAAGCACAGGCAGTCATTTACGGTATGCCAATGGACTGGACGGTAAGCTATCGTCCAGGTTCACGCTTTGGCCCTGGGCGTATTCGTGAAGCGTCTATCGGCTTAGAGGAATATAGTCCCTATCTTGATCGCGAGTTAGACGACGTGAACTATTTCGATGCGGGGGATATTCCACTACCTTTTGGTAATGCAGAGAAAAGCTTAGACTTAATCGCAGATTTTATTCGTCAATTATTGCTAAGCGGGAAAATACCAGTAGGCATGGGTGGCGAACACTTAGTGTCATGGCCTGTCATGAAAACGGTCGCGGACAACTATGACAATCTTGCAATTATTCATATGGATGCGCATACAGATTTACGTGAGGAGTACGAAGGAGAGCCACTTTCTCACTCCACACCAATCCGTAAAATCGCCGAGTACATCGGTCCTAAAAACGTCTACTCATTCGGAATCCGTTCTGGCATGAAAGAAGAGTTCGACTGGGCAAAAGAAAACGGCATGCAAATTCATAAATTCGAAGTATTGGAGCCTTTGAAAAAAGTCCTTCCAACACTAGAAGGACGTCCAGTCTATGTAACAATCGACATCGACGTACTCGACCCAGCACACGCACCTGGAACAGGGACAGTAGACTGCGGAGGAATAACAAGCCGCGAGCTACTAGCCTCCATCCACGCAATCGCAAACTCCGGAGTAAACGTAGTTGGGTTTGATTTAGTAGAAGTAGCACCAAATTATGATCCCTCGGAACAGACAGTAAACACTGCTTCGAAGCTTTTAAGAGAAATGATCTTAGGCTGGGTTAAATAATTATTAATAAACGTGATGTCATAAAGGCATCACGTTTTTTATTTTGAATAAATAATAGGCATGGTTTCGCACTATGAATGTCTTTCTTTCACAGAGGCACGTGGATGGGGCAAAAGCATATTCGAGTAGGAAGAGGAAATCCGTAATTACTTGCGCTCATAAGTCATTTACTTGCATTCATGGGGAATTTACTTGCTATATACAATGAGTTACTTGCTTGCTTTCATCAAATACTTGCTCTGAGGGGAGATTTACTTGCGAAGTGGTAGATTATACCATTAATATTTACTGGCTTAGCCATACTTCATCTAGACTAGCATCTATTCTTGAAGGTTCAGGTGTAGTATTTATTAAAATAAAAACGCAAGCATACTGTTCATCGCAGTGAACAATGTATTTGCGTTTTCAATAAGAGATTTATTCGCTCGAAGTTAAACTCACACTATTTATCTTGATTGATATGCACTACTTTATTTCTCCCTGAAGTTTTAGCCAAGTAAAGTGCCTCATCTGCAAGTTTATATAATTCGTGAACTGTAACTGCATTTTGTGGGAAAGTACTAATGCCGCCAGATATAGTGATATCCAGTTTTTCGTTTGATGAGATTTGGAACACATTCTTTTTTATTGCTTGTCTAATAAGATCGGAAATTTCTAAACTCTTTTTCGCTGTAGTATTTGGAAGTAGCACGGAAAACTCTTCGCCTCCATTTCTAGAAACAATACCTCCAAAAGGATTACTAGTATCTTTTATACGAAGTGCTAATTCTTTCAAGACTTCGTCACCAACAGGGTGTCCGTATGTATCATTTACTTTTTTGAAATAGTCGATATCCAACAATAAAAGTGAAAATACTTCATTATTTTCTATAAGCTTTTGAGTACATTCTTGAAATTTTCGGTTATTGTTCAAGCCGGTGAGATAGTCTGTTACAGACATCTCTTCAATATGCTTTATCTTTTCAAAAAGAGAGCTAAGCAGTTTAAGAATGACCAAAATAATGGAAAACGACAAGACTGAAAATACAATAAAGCTTATAATGGCCAACCACGTTTCAAATTTCCAATTGCCTAAGAAACCTAAAACAATAGAAGTTTGCAGGATGGAATATCCAAAAAAGTAAGGGACGTTTTGAAAGGTCATCGTTTTCTTCCAACTCCAAAGACCGATAACTAGACCTATTACGATAGTGCTGCTACCAGCGATCAGTGCATTCGTGGAATATCCGTACATGAATAGGCGGAATACCCCGATTATTGTTCCGCTTATAATAGGTGCAAAGGGTCCTCCTAAGACACCAGATAATGCAATAACCGCCATTCTCCCATCCACAATAAAAAAATCAGAAATGCTAACAGAGGTTAACATTAATAGACAACCAGTAAATCCGCTTAATATCCCAAGTATAAATCGGGAGTAATTATAAGATGGTATATAAACATTTAATTTATTTTGAAATGGAATATAGGTAAGAATCGCAAAAGTAAACAAAATACAAAAGTTAATAATAAAGTCAATAAGCAATATGGTCACCTTCTTAAATTATCTTGGTCTATTATAACCTTTTGGGCATGAATAGTGTATGACTATTTGAGTGATTAGTTGTCATATACGTTAAATTTAAGATATAATATGAAGGTTATAGTAAAAAATATATGGATATTGTGAATGGTCTTCCTGTTGCGGTCAATAATCGCTTTTAGGAAATCATAAATAAAACTTCTACAAAGGATGATAGGCATGTCTACTCCATTACAAAAGACAGTAAATATACGACTAGTTTCTACGATTCGTCATCCAAATGTGCAAGAAGAAACAATCAATATAGAAACAAAAGGCACTTTAACACTTAAAGGTAAACAATATTATTTAGTTTACGAAGAAATGCAAGATGAAAAAAATACGCGATCAACTGTGAAGTTAGGTGGACAGACCGCCTTGATACTACGAAGTGGTGGAGTCAAAATGCGTCTGCCGTTTGAACGCGGAGAGCTTCAAACAGGAAGCTATGACACACCATATGGCATATTAATGATTACAACTAATACAAAGCATCTGTATTTTGAAGAAGGTCATTTTCAAGTTGAATATGAGCTAATCATAAATGAAGAAGTTGCTGGTACATATACATTAGAACTAATTTATACGGAGGCGGAGTAAATGAACGCAGTAGAAAAGGTACAACAATCCATTAAAGACGCATTACAACAAGCAATAATGAAAGCAGAACTTGTGACAGAAGAGCAAATTCCTGCTATTCAGCTTGAAACTCCAAGAGACAAAGCAAATGGGGATTATGCAACAAATATTGCAATGCAGCTAACAAAGCTTGCGAAAAAGAATCCTCGTCAAGTGGCTGAAGCAATCGTAGAAAACCTTGATATGTCAGGAACAATGATGGAAAAAATTGATATCGCAGGTCCTGGATTTATGAATATTACGGTTCGTAAAGATTACTTACAGGATGTAGTTAAGGCTGCTTTAGCAGAAAAAGAAAACTACGGTCGTTCGACTTCAGGTGCAGGAGAAAAAATTCAAGTGGAATTCGTATCTGCAAATCCAACCGGTGACTTACATCTAGGTCATGCACGCGGCGCATCAGTAGGGGATTCTCTATGTAATGTGCTTGACTTTGCTGGATTTGACGTTGCACGTGAATATTATATTAATGACGCCGGAAACCAAATTCATAACTTAGCTATTTCGATTGAAGCCCGTTACTTCCAAGCATTAGGTTTAGACAAAGAAATGCCAGAAGGTGGCTACCATGGGCAAGATATTATCGACATTGCTGCAGCTCTTGTTACAGAGCATGGCGACAAATTCGTATCCATGTCGGATGAAGAACGTTATAAAACATTCCGTGCGCACGGATTAAAAGTAGAGCTTGCTAAATTACAACAAGACTTAACTGATTTCCGTGTTGGATTTGATAACTGGTTCTCAGAAAGCTCATTATATGAGAACGGCAAAATCGAAATTGCTTTAGATAAATTACGCGCAAATGGTCATATTTTTGAAGAAGAAGGAGCTACTTGGTTCCGTTCTACTACATTTGGTGATGACAAGGACCGCGTGCTTATCAAAAGTGATGACTCTTTCACGTATTTATTGCCAGACATCGCATACCATGAAGATAAACTCGTTCGTGGATTCGATCAACTCATCAATATTTGGGGAGCAGACCACCATGGCTATATCCCGCGTATGAAAGCGGCAATTGAAGCACTTGGATATGAGCGAGAAAAACTAGAAGTATCTGTTATTCAAATGGTTCAATTATATAAAGACGGCGAAAAAATGAAAATGAGTAAACGTACAGGGAAAGCTGTTACAATGCGTGAGCTTGTGGAAGAAGTAGGGCTAGATGCAGTACGTTATTTCTTCGGTATGCGTTCCGGTGACTCACATATGGACTTCGATCTAGATTTAGCTGTTTCTCAATCCAATGAAAACCCAGTGTTCTATGCACAATATGCACATGCACGTATTTGTTCGATTTTACGATCTGCTGAAACGCAAGGAATGAAAGTATCGACAGACTCACTTGAATTATTACAAAGTGAAAAAGAATTAGATCTATTGAAAAAAGTTGGTGACTTCCCACAAATAGTTGCAGATGCTGCAAAACTTCGTGCACCTCACCGAATTGCAATTTATATCCAAGAATTAGCTACGACATTCCATAGCTTCTATAATGCGGATAAAGTATTAAATGCCGATAATGTGACGCAATCTGAAGCTCGTCTTGCACTTGTAACAGCAGCGCGCCAAACAATCGCGAATGCATTACGCCTGCTCGGTGTTTCTGCTCCAGAACAAATGTAAATCAAAACCCTCGACCTTGGTTGAGGGTTTTCTTATGTTATTTATTTGGAATTATTATCCACAACGCGAGTAAGTGCCGCTCAAGAGCAAGTAAGCCTAGTACGCCCGCAAGTATTTCTAACTAGAACTTTAGTAAAGCTCCAGTAACAGTAAGTAAAAAAAATAGAGAGAACCTTAGAGAGAAATTCCTATCTATACGAGAGAGAATAAACGCTATGCGAGAGTGATCCCGCCATATACGAGAGAGAATCTGTGCTATACGAGAATGATCCAGCTATACGAGAGAGAATCTGCGCTATGCGAGAGTGATTGCCGGCTAAACGAGAGAGAATCTGCGATATGCAAGAATGATCCGGCTATACGAGAGGGAATAAACGCTATGCGAGAGTGATTGCCGGCTATACGAGAGAGAATCTGTGCTATGCGAGAATGATCCCGTCATATACGAGAGAGAAAGCCACATATACGAGAGAGCCCATCCCCCCCAACTCAAAGGTCAGACAACTCCATCATCAAAACGAAGTCGACAGTATTAAAAAATAAGGTATAATGAATGCAAAGCGATATGAATAATTGAATGCATAGAGGTGCTCTAGTTACGGATTACTAGAGTTAAAAGGGAAGCTGGTTAAAGTCCAGCGCGGTCCCGCCACTGTAAGTGATGCAACCATCACGAGTCAGAAAACCTGCCTTTATGCTTGACGCCCTTTACCTACGAGGATAGGTTTGGTGTAGATCGGCTCTTAGTGATTTCGTGCGGATTTATACCTATCTATCTCTCATCAAAAGGATGGGAGATTTTTTATTGCTTCAATTAGGAGGAATGTTAAATGAAGAAATTATGGCAGTTATGGATGACATCCGCATTAGCAGTATTATTACTAGTAGGATGTGGACAAGAAGAAGTAAAACCTGAGAATAATAACGATAACTCGCAAACAGAAGTAGTTGTTGATGAAACAACTTTCCCAATAACGATGACGGATGCGGTTGGCGAAGAAATTACATTGGAAGAAGCGCCGAAAACAATCGTTTCTATGCAACCAAGTAATACGGAAATCTTATTTGCACTTGATTTAAATGAAGAAATCGTTGGTGTTAATGATTATGATAACTATCCAGAAGAAGCACTTGAAAAAGAGAAAATCGGTGGTATGGAATTCAATGTAGAAAAAATCGTAGCGATGAATCCGGATATCGTATTTGCGCATGAGTCTGCCCTAGGTATGGGTGAAGCTGGATTACAACAAATTCGCGATGCCGGTGTGAAAGTTTTCGTAGTGAAAAATGCAGTGGACTTCAATGAAACATATACAACAATTGAGCAAATTGGTCGTGCTACTGGTAAATTTGAAGAAGCACAAAAAATTGTAGAAGATATGAAAGCAAAAGTAGAAGAAGTTAAAGAAAAAGTTGCAAACGTAGAAACAAAGAAAACGGTATTCGTTGAAACTTCAGATGTTCCGCAAATTTATACACCTGGTAAAGGGACATTCATGCAAGAAATTTTAGATATGGTGAATGCTGAAAATATTGCAGCGGATCAAGAAGGCTGGTTCATAATGGAGCCAGAAGAAATTGTTAACCGTAATCCAGAAGTAATTATAGTGATGTATAGCTATGTCGAAGGAATTGTAGATAGCGTGAAAGCTCGTGATGGTTTCGATTCTATTACGGCTGTGAAAAACAATGAAGTTGTACAAGTAGATGAAAACCTAACAAGTCGTACAGGTCCGCGTCTTGCGGAAGGGTTAGAAGAAGTAGCGAAAGCAATTTATCCAGAGGCTTTTAGTGAGTAAAGCCTTGATCGGCTACATCTTGTCCATAGTTGCACTTTTAGTAGCAATTTGGCTAGGTGTATCGGTCGGATCCGTAAAGGTACCGATCAGCACATTATGGGATACGGGAGCAGATGCAATTGCGACCAATATCGTTTGGAAAATTCGCATGCCACGTGTTGTACTTGCAGGGCTAGTTGGTGCATCACTAGCCATTGCAGGTGCTGCATTTCAAGGGTTATTAAAAAATCCGCTTGCCGATCCTTATACGTTAGGAGTGTCGTCCGGTGCCTCAGTAGGTGCCGTGGCTACGCTCTTTTTCGGTATTTCGGTACCATTTTTAGGTATATACACGTTACCTGTTTTCAGTATGATTGGTGCTCTAGTTACAATGCTACTCGTTATTACTTTTGCAAAGCTAGTCGATCGTGCGATGAAAATGGAAACAATTATTTTAACTGGTATTATTTTTAGCTCTTTTTTAGGTTCTGTAATTTCATTGATGATTGCACTGACGGGAGAAGAATTGAGGCAAATCATCGGCTGGCTCCTCGGAAGTGTGTCGATGCGGGGCTGGAGCTTCGTGCAAATGGCTTTACCGTTTGTAGTTATTGGTACCTTTTTATTGTGGTTAAATAGAAGAGAGTTAAATGCGATGCTATTTGGAGAAGAGCGAGCAAAGCATTTAGGAGTCAATGTGAAACAGCGAAAAATGATGATTTTAATCGGTGGTTCCATGCTGACGGGAACGGCAGTTGCAGTATCTGGAACGATTGGATTTGTAGGACTTGTCGTTCCGCATATGACAAGGCTGTTATTTGGTTCAGATAACCGACATGTGTTGCCGCTAAGCTTCATAAATGGTGCAGCTTTATTAATCATTTGTGACTTAGTATCTCGAACGATTATTTCACCAACAGAGCTGCCAATTGGTGTTATTACGGCATTTATCGGGGCACCAGTCTTTGCGTTTATTTTCTTTAGACAACGAAAAAAAGGAGGCATTTAACTATGTTACAGGTAGAAAATGTATCGGGTGGGTATGATCGCAAAATAATCGTTAAAAACGTCTCCTTTGAAGTTGGAAAAGGAGAAATGCTTGGAATTCTTGGTCCAAATGGGAGCGGGAAATCCACATTACTAAAGGTAATAAGTGGAATATTACATATGGAGTCAGGGGAAGTCCTCATTGATGGGAAGTCGTTAAAATCGTATGCCTCCAAAGAACTTGCGAAAAAAATGGCAGTTCTACCACAATTACATAGTCATGCCTTTTCACATTCTGTGAGAGATACGATCGCACTTGGTCGCTACCCCCATCAAAGTGGGTTGTTTTCCTCTTGGTCAGATGAAGATGAAACGGCGGTTATCGAAGCGATGAAACTAACAGCAATGGAAAGATATGAGTATCAAATGCTGGATCTATTATCTGGTGGTGAGCAACAACGCGTATTTGTTGCCCAAGCACTTGCCCAACAAGCACCTATCTTACTGCTGGATGAACCAACTAATCATCTAGACATTGCACATCAAAAACAATTGCTTGATACGATTAAAACACAGGCCATTGAAAAAGGAATTACTATTATTAGCGTATTTCATGATATTAATCTCGCTTCTTTATATTGTGATCGTCTGCTATTAATGGATCAAGGAGAGGTAAAAGTAATAGGGGCACCGCATGAAGTAGTGAAGAAAGATCAAATTGAAACGGTGTATCAAGCTCGTATTAGCACAAATCCACACCCGGAACGACCAAAGCCTCAAATTACGATTCTTCCAGATGTAAATGAAAAGCTGGATGAAAAACTACTGACAGTAGATAATTTTCAGGTTACTGGTGAATTAGTTATCTTTCAAGCCCAAACGCAACTCAAAACATGGTCATCAGCAGTAATTAACGCAGGAAGTGGATGGTATAAAAACTTCGTCAATAGAAGGGTAGATGCCAACTATGCTTGTGATAATGTACAGAAAGAAATGCTTGAATATTTGGCAAAACAGGGATTTTCAGAAGCAGATACAGTAGGGATGATGACCGCGGTAAACACAACGGATGCTGTCATTAAAGAGTATGACACACCTTTTGGAAGTATTGTCATTATGGTAACAGCGGGAGTAGGGAACGCTGTGGACGTCTCCAGAGCACATGAAGTAGAAATGCTTCCTGCAATTGGGACTATTAATACTTGGATAATTGTAAATGGAGAGCTATCCGATGAAGCTTTTATTCAATCGGTCATTACAGCAACTGAGGCAAAAACAAAAGCACTTGCATTTGAACAAGTTAAGGATCCTCGTACGGGGACTATTGCTACTGGTACATCAACCGATAGCGTACTAATAGCGGCGACGCAAAAAGGTACACATATTCCGTATGCAGGCCCAATTACGGAAATAGGCAAAAAAATCGGATTTGGTGTGTATGAATGTACAGTGGAAGCTATTCAAGTCTATAAAAAAGCAAAAGGCTGGGAATAGAATGGGTCCACATATAATTGCAATAGCAATAGGCTTAATACTGGACCGAATAATTGGTGATCCGCCAAACTGGCCTCATCCAGTTAGATTTATCGGTACACTAATTTCAAAGCTGACAACATGGTTGAATAAAGGAAAAGTGCGTAAAGCAAAAGGTTTTTTACTCGTTTTTGTAGTCGTTGGGATAACATTCTCCGTCACACTAGCTATATTAATAGGTTCATACTCCATTCATATATGGGTTGGAATTGCAGTGGAAAGTATACTAATTGCATCAGGGCTTGCTCAGAAAAGTTTAAAAGAGGCAGCATTAGATGTATATAAACCGTTAGTAGCAAAAGATTTACCGTCCGCAAGACAAAAGCTTTCCTGGATTGTCGGTCGCGATACAGACAAATTAGATGAAAAAGAGATTACGCGCGGGGTTGTGGAAACAGTATCGGAAAATATTAGTGATGGTATAACAGCCCCTCTTTTTTATGCATTTGTGTTTGCCGGTGCGCCTGGACTTTGGGCATATAAAGCTATAAATACGCTCGATTCAATGGTCGGTTATAAAAATGAAAAATACGAAGACTTTGGCTACGCGGCTGCAAAGCTGGATGACATTGCGAACTATATACCAAGTCGTTTGACTGGCTATCTCATCATGCTCTGGGGCAAAAAAGAAAGCGGTTTGCCTTTTAGCAAACGGATGAAAGGTTGGTGGCAGGATGCGAAAAAACATCCAAGTCCAAATAGCGGCTATTTGGAAGCTGCAACCGCATATCAGTTAGGCATTCAACTTGGCGGTATCAATACATATAAAGGAGTCGTTTCTAATCGTGCACTCATGGGAATAGGAGAGGCTCCATTATCGCCAAACCATATATTAAGCACCATCTCTCATTTGAATACGGCTGTAGTTTTGTTTTGGCTGTGGATGATGGTCATAGGGGGGATTTTGTTTGGCATTACCTAATCACGGAGCAAATGCTCATCACGTATATGAACGACTTGGAATAGAAATGCCTAAAATGGTTATTGACTATAGTGAAAATGTGAACCCGTTAGGACCACCAGCATTTGTGTATGAAAGATGGTCCACTTATGCACAGTTAATAACAAAATATCCAGATCCACTCGGAGAACCATTTTTATCAGCAGCGGCAAAGTATCACAATGTCTCATTTGAAAATGTGAGCGTTGGTAATGGGGCGGCGGAAATATTCGCAAGCCTTGCAAAACGATATGAAAATAAACGTGCGGTATTAATTCATCCAACTTTTTCAGAATATGAGGCAACTCTTGCGCCTTACAATGTGTACATTAAAGAAATAATTGCAACTGGGAAACTTCCTTTGGACGAAGTACTCGATGAAGTAGAGTTTGCGGAAGTGATTTATATATGCAGACCAAATAATCCAACCGGGTATTTAATACCACTAGAAGAAATTATTCAAATAGCAAAATATGCGAATCGGTATAAATGTGAAGTCATTTTAGACGAAGCCTTTCTCGATTTTATAGATGAGAAAGAATCATTCATCCCATATTTAAAGGATTTTCCAAACGTTATTGTCGTACGCTCGATGACGAAAATGTATGCAATCCCAGGTATTCGACTTGGGTACGCGCTGGCTAGTGAATCCATCATAAACGACATGCGTTCTAGAATGCCGCATTGGAATAGTAATGCAATCGCCACGACAATTGGAGCAGAGTGTTTGCTAGAGGAAGATTACCGAATACAAGCAATTGAATTCGCAAACGAAATGCGTGAACAAATGACGACGTTTCTAGAAAAATGGAACTGTATTGTATTACCATCTGTGACTAACTTTCTTTGTTTTCAATTGCCGGATCCTGCTCGTTCAAAGGGATTTTTCGAGTATTTATTAGCAAAAGGGTGTGTACTTAGACACACCGAAAATTTCAAAGGGCTAGACGGAAAATGGTTTCGGGTAGGAATGAAAGAAAGTATCCAAATGGAGCATTTGCAAAAGGAGATGACCACATGGTTCGTGGAAAACTTGTCTTCATAACGGGTGGCGTGCGCAGTGGGAAAAGTAGCTTTGCTGAACATTATTTAATGGACGAGCAGACAAAACGAAATGTGTATATCGCATCTGGCGTTGCAGTGGATAATGAAATGAAAGAACGCATAAAAAGGCATCAGGACGACCGTGAAAAATACCAAGTCGAATGGATGACAATCGAGCAGCCACGCCATTTTGAACAAATTGTTCCTCATATCCAACAAGATGACGGTATCTTATGGGATTGTGTCACCACCTGGCTAGCCAACGAACTATACGAAGGCCAAATGGAGAAAGTAGAACAGCAGTTATACGAGGCGATTGACCAGTTATTAGCAAAGGTTAAAGTAGTCGTCATTGTTTCAAATGAAGTGCTCGATGAATCTATATCAACTTATGAGTATACAGCTTTGTATCAAGCGTGGATTGGGCGAATCCACCAAAAGCTTGTAGCTAAGGCAGATTATGCTTTCGAAATGGAATATGGCTTAAGTCATCAATGGAAGTGAGGGATATCGATGAAGGGTTTAATGGTGCAAGGTACAGCATCAAGTGTAGGGAAAAGTTTGGTTTGCACAGCTATTTGTCGACTCCTAGTAAATGAAGGAAAGCAAGTGGCTCCTTTTAAATCGCAAAACATGTCGGGTCTCAGTATTCATACAGACGATGGTTTAGAAATAAGTGTCTCGCAATCATTACAAGCAAGAGCGGCAAAAATTCCTTATTTAGTCGAAATGAATCCCATATTATTGAAGCCTGCAAAGAATATGGAATCAGATATAATTATTTTAGGAAAAAAGCTGAATAGAATGAGTGGCATGCACTACCGGGAACAATTTTTTGAAAAGGGGCAAAAGCTCATTGAAAATAGTTTGAGTATGCTGTCAGCTTCGTATGAATATCTGATATTAGAAGGTGCTGGTAGTCCCGTTGAAGTAAATTTGCGTGACCGCGAATTAGTAAATATGCGTGTTGCTGATATAGCAGATGTGCCGGTAATATTAGTAGCCAACATTGAGTTTGGCGGCGTATTTGCTTCAATTGTTGGAACGCTTGCACTTCTACCGGAAGCACAAAGAGTACGAGTAAAAGGAATAATTATCAACAAGTTTCAAGGAGACGTTACTCTGTTTGAGGATGGAATCGATTTCATCGAAACTTATACAGGAATTGATGTTTTAGGAGTCATCCCTTATTTTGCAAATGAGTTTGAGGAAGAAGACGGCGAAGAAAAAAGAGGACAAATGGCATCAGATGAACAAATTAATGAATGGGCAAGCCATTTTAAAAAGCATGTAAAATGGGAAAAAGTCTTAAGCCTTTTAACGAATCATGCGGTGAATAAATGAGTAGCATTTTGTTAGCACTTCAATTTTTTACAGTCATTCCAGTAAAAAAAAACCTGCCGATGAAAAGTCGATCAATTACAGGGATGTATAGTATTTTCCCTTGGATAGGGGCTGTCATTGGAGCAATTGCTTGTTTAGTACTCTACTTCGAATGGAGTTCACTAATGACGGGGTTTTGTATTGTACTTCTTGGGGTTGTACTTTCCGGGGGACTCCATATGGACGGATTTATCGATACATCGGATGCATTTTTTTCCTATAAAGATCGGTTGAAGCGATTTGAAATACTGGAGGATCCTAGAGTCGGTGCTTTTGGTGTGATGGCAGTAGTGTTTTTAGTTATTGGTAAAGTAATTATTATTTCCGAGGTACTCTCTACAGAATCATTTCATTGGATTTTCGTATTGCTTATTCCTTTTTTCTCAAGAGCCACGCTAGGATTGCTATTTTCTTTAACGAATACAGCGAAAACGAGTGGGCTTGCTTATTATTTCAAGGAAAAAATGAATGCGAATGTTGTCCTAATTGCTACTGCATGTCAATTTATTATCGGATTAGGTGTTTTAGGCTGGATGACGAATTGGATGGTTGCAGTCACTGTTGCTGTTGCATTGTTTGCTTTTATTTGTTTATTTCGCAGTTGGGTATTAAAAAACTTCGGTGGAGTTACAGGTGATTTGCTCGGTGCAAGTGTGGAAATTTCGGAGGTGGTCCTATGGCTAACGCTTTTATTGTTACTCTCGTAAGGCATTTACCAACGCAAGGAAATCGAGATAAAAAGTATATTGGCTGGACCGATGAACCGATCATTGCCGGAGTTAAAACGAAAGAGTTTACTTATGCTACCAAACAAATAATCGGCAGTGATTTGATGCGCTGCAGGCAAACGGCAGCAAAAGTTTTTAGCGGAGTTCCTTATACAGAGAATGCAAATTTTCGAGAATGCTCCTTTGGTGATTGGGAACAAAAAACATATAATGAATTAAAAGAAGAAGCTCAATACAGAAATTGGCTTGATGATCCGCGGCAAATAGCCCCTCCAAATGGAGAGTCAATGCAAGCAATGGAAAATCGAGTGCTACAAGCTTTCTTGGAAATAGTGGAACAGGTCGATCAGCCGATAATCGTAACACATGGTGGACCTATTCGGTTTTTACTGACCAAGTTCGCAAATATAGAAAAGAGTTTTTGGGATTGGAAAGTACCTCATGGCTGCATGTTTACAGTGCATTGGGAAAGTAAAAAAGCTGTATTGGAGGGAAAACGATGCACGTCATTTTCGGTGGAGCATTTAATGGAAAACGAGCGTATGTAGAGCAGAGGATTCAAGGACGCAGCGTGCAGTGGCTAAATGTGGATGCTGATGAGCATATTTTATTGCCTAATATAGAAGTGATTGTTGTTTTTGGTGTTGAAAATCTGCTAGAACCCAAAGGCAAAGAGTTACTAGAAAAAATGGAAAAATGGGATGAACTAGCTGAAGTGCTAGTCATTGCAACAGAAATTGGTCGTGGAATTGTACCGATGGATGCAAGTATGCGCAAGCTTCGAGATGATGTCGGTCGATTTTATCAACAGCTTTTTACAAAGGCGGACAGTGTAACACGAATTTGGTATGGTATTTCACAAACAATAAAGGGAGATGAGTAGAGATGAAAATTTATACTAAAACGGGTGACAAAGGTCAAACAGGTTTGATCGGGGGAAGAACGGACAAAGACGATATCCGAGTGGAGGCTTACGGAACGATTGATGAAGTTAACTCATTTATCGGAAAAGCAGTAACAGAGCTAGATCCGGCGAAATTTGCGGATATTTTAGAGGATTTAGAAACGATTCAGCATGAACTATTTGATTGTGGCGGTGATCTTGCAAATGTTTCAAATCGTCGCGTATATAAAATGACAGACGAAGCAATCGATGCAATGGAAAAACGAATCGATGTGCTGGTAGAAGAAGGGCCAATTTTAGAACGATTCATCTTACCAGGTGGAACTCCTGCTGCGGCAACGCTTCATATTGCGCGGACAGTTACTAGACGTGCGGAGCGTTTGACTGTGACGTTAACGAAGACACAAGAGGATGTGCCAACAGTAGTACAACGTTATTTAAACCGCTTATCGGATTATCTATTTGCAGCTGCTCGTGTAGCAAATGTGAGAGAAAACGTATCAGACGTTGAATACGTGCGCAGTGCAAAGGTATTTAAAAACGTAGGAAGCGAGAAGAAAGAAGGGAAGTAAATCGTATGAAACTTCGATTATTAACACTCGCAGCAATGTTTGCAGCGCTATGTGCGATCGGGGCCTTTATAAAAGTTCCAGTCGGGATCGGAAGTGCCGCCTTAGATACGGTACCTGCCCTGATTTCAGCGTCCTTTCTGCCTCCGATTTATGCGGGAGCAGCATCACTAATTGGTCACTTATCATCCTCTTTATACGCGGGGTTTCCGTTAGGACCACTGCATATAATTATTGCTATAGAAATGTTTGTGATTTTATATATTTACACAAAGCTGCACCAAGCAGGGCATCACATTTGGAAATGGATTTTCTTTATCATTGCGAATAGTGTGCTGGCAACACTTCCGTTTTACTGGATTATTTCACCTGCATTTTTTGTGTCGGCACTTCCTGGCATCACATTAGCGACTATTTTGAACGCGGCAATTGCTATGATTGTCTCTCCAGCAGTTGAGCGAGTATTGGCTCGAGTGAAAACTCATGCGTAATGCTGTTTTATTGCCAAATGGATTCGTTTTGACGACAGACAACTCCGCAGGCATCGGAGAAAAAGTGGATGATGTTGTTTCAACTCCGGACGAAATAGTTTCTTATTTTGCAACCAGAGTTGCCTTACTCGAACAATGGGCTGCTAATGCAACTCCACAGTCCATTGTCGTTCATAACTTTTCTGGCGATCAAAGCTGGACTAAATATGTTGCTGGAATTGAAAAGCTGTTTAACGAAATTGGCTTAAAATGTCCGGAGATTACGGGAAGCAGTGAGACGAATATTGAAACATTACAGTCGGCAATAGCTGTGACAATGCTAGGTGAGCAAGTTGGAGAAAACTGTAAAGAAATCCGTTGGTATGCATATGGCAAGCCAAGTGTCGGTGAGGAAGTCATCACGGATGAAGATTATATCGCTAACTTGAAAAAAATTAGAGATGCCAAAAATACTGGACTTGTGCATCGGGTCTGGCCGGTTGGATCTACCGGAATTAAAGGCGAGTGTGAACGACTAGGTCTTGCTGGTAATTTAGTTGGCTGGGATATGGAAAAATCAGCAGGACCAGCTACCACGGTACTACTTGGAATTGATATTTTTAAAGAAAAAGAAGCAAAACTTCATTTTGGTGATTATTTTGAGGCTATCTCGTTGTGAGATGGCTTTTTGTTTTGGGGAAATGTGATGGCTCTCGTATAGGCTATTAGCTCTCTCATATAGGGTACAATCCATCTCGTATAGATTGGTACCTCTCTCGCATAAAGTATAATAACTTCTCGGACAGGTGTATCGCTCTCGTATAGGTCGGATTCTCTCTCATATAGAGTACAATATCTCTCGTTGAAGGAGGCAATCTCATAGTTTACTTGCTTTCGATATAGAGATACTTGCGGATGCACTATGATTACTGCCGTTAAGGATAATTATTCCATAATTTAAATCCCGATATGTGAAAATATCTCATATAATACAGATTCTCTCGTTCAATCCAATCTTTCATCAGAAAAAATTACAAAATTCGCACCAATCCGAATAAATAACTGTTGACTGAACGCTCATTCAGTTTTAATATGGAATTACTTATATATTAGTTTAAGAATCTAATGTATTATTCTATTCATAATGTCATTTTACAACTCAGAGGGGGAGAAATAAGATGAATCCATTGTTAATCGCAAACTGGGTACTGTTTATAGCAGTAGTTTTGTATGCTTTAGGATTGTTCGCATATTTGTTGAAAACAAGATATACGTACATCAAACTAGGGAAAAAAGTCGAATTTGAAGATAATGTGAAGGAAAGACTTCGCAAAATTTGGGTGTATGTTTTTGGTCAAAAGAAACTATTAAAAGATAAAAAGAGTGGAGCTATTCACGTTATGTTCTTCTATGGTTTCTTACTTGTACAACTAAGTGCTATTGATTTTATTTGGAAAGGCTTAGCACCTGGTTCACATTTACCGCTTGGACCATTGTATCCAGCATTTACGTTTTTTGAAGAAATTGTTACCTTAGTAATTTTAGTTGCTGTCGTTTGGGCATTCTACCGTCGTTATATTGAAAAGTTAGTTCGCTTAAAGCGCGGGTGGAAAAGTGGCTTGGTGCTAATTTTCATCGGCGGATTGATGGTTTCCGTTTTAGTTGGTAACGGTATGGCAATGATTTGGCATGGTCACGAAGCAACTTGGTCAGAGCCAGTTGCATCTTCTATGGCGTTTATTTTTGGCTGGTTACCTGAAGCTGCGGCAATAACGGTATTTTATATCATGTGGTGGGTACATTTATTATTCCTGCTAACATTCTTAGTATATGTACCACAATCAAAGCATTTTCATTTAATCACTGGACCAGCAAACGTATACTTCCACCGTTTAGACAAAGTTGGTAGATTACGTCCGATCAATTTTGAAGAAGAGGAAAACGAAGACCCAGAAGCTGAAGAAGAAATGCCTTCGTTCGGGGTTGGTCGTATTCAAGACTTTACGCAAGCACAAATGATCGACTTCTACGCATGTGTAGAATGTGGTCGCTGTACGAATATGTGTCCTGCAACTGGAACAGGGAAAATGCTATCTCCAATGGATTTAATCGTGAAATTACGCGATCACTTAACATTTACTGGAGCAGTAGAAACGAAGAAAAAACCTTGGGTACCAGCACTAGCTTTCCAAGGAACAAAAGGAAATCAGCTTGCGATGGCTGCAGGAGCAGAAGGAGCAGTAATCGAAGATATTTATAGCCCATCTCTAATTGGAGATGTAATTACTGAAGAAGAAATTTGGGCTTGTACAACTTGTCGTAACTGTGAGGATCAATGTCCAGTTATGAACGAGCATGTAGATAAAATTATCGACCTTCGCCGTTACCTAGTAATGACAGAAGGGAAAGTAAATCCTGATGCACAACGCGCAATGACGAATATCGAGCGCCAAGGAAATCCATGGGGACTTAATCGTAAAGAGAAAGAAAACTGGAGAGATGCTCGTCCAGATATCCATATTCCAACAGTGAAAGAAGTTTCAAAAGCGGGAGAAGAATTTGAATACCTATTCTGGGTTGGTTCGATGGGATCCTTCGACAACCGCTCACAAAAAATCGCTTTATCATTTGCACGTTTGATGAATGAAGCAGGAATTAAATTTGCGATACTTGGCAATAAAGAAAAGAATTCTGGTGACACACCACGTCGATTAGGAAATGAGTTTTTATTCCAAGAGCTAGCAGGATCAAATATTTCAGAATTTGAAAAAGCAGGGGTAACGAAGATTGTCACGATCGACCCGCATGCATATAATATCTTTAAAAATGAATATGGTGATTTTGGATGGAATGGAGAAGTGCTCCATCATACAGAAATGCTTTATGACCTAGTTCAGGAAGGTCGTTTGAAGCCGCAATATGCAGTGGAAGAAACGATTACGTTCCACGATTCCTGTTACTTAGGACGCTACAATGATGTATACGATGCTCCACGTGAAGTATTAAAAGCAATTCCAGGAGTGAAGTTAGTAGAGATGGATCGTAATCGCGAAACGGGTATGTGCTGTGGAGCTGGTGGCGGACTAATGTGGATGGAAGAGCATGTTGGAAATCGTGTAAACGTAGCTCGTACAGAACAAGCATTAGAAGTAAATCCAACTATTATATCTTCTGGATGTCCTTACTGCTTAACAATGTTATCAGATGGAACGAAAGCGAAGGAAGTAGAAGAAACAGTTGGCACATATGATATTGCAGAGCTTCTAGAGAAATCGGTATTTGGAGAATTCGTTCCGCCGGCGGAAGAGGAAGAGTTAGAGCCAGTTATTCAATAATAAGAAAAAGCGCAAGTGCCTATGCACTGGAGTCTGGACAACAATAAAGATATTGCAAATAGTCTCATAGTTTCGTAAACTAGAATTAATAGCAAGGGAGTAAATTTTACTCCCTTTTTTCTTTCAAATGAAATCGAGCGAGCGTTCAGTCGTTTTTTATTTTCGAAAGGTTGAAAGCGCATACAAAAAGGGGTGTCTACATTGACGAAAACAGTTATTTTAGATGGAGCACGTACAGCTTTTGGTAAATTTGGAGGGGCATTGAGTACTTTAACTGCCTCAGATCTTGGCGGAGTAGCAATTAAAGAAGCACTAAATCGCACAGGTATTAACCCTGAGCATGTAGACGAAGTAATTATGGGGACTGTTCTACAAGCAGGGCAAGGGCAAATTCCTTCTCGACAAGCAGCAACTAAAGCAGGAATTCCCTGGTCAGTAAAAACAGAAACGATCAATAAAGTATGTGCCTCTGGAATGCGAAGTGTCACACTCGCCGATCAATTGATCCGACTAGGTGACGAGGAAATTATAGTAGCGGGTGGCATGGAATCGATGTCCAATGCACCTTATTATTTACCAAAGGGTAGATTTGGCTTGCGCATGGGGGATGCAACTATGGTCGACGGTATGGTTTACGACGGTCTATCTTGTTCATTCCATCCAAAAAATGTTCATATGGGAACATACGGTAACTCGACAGCAGAAACGTTTGAGTTATCTCGTGAAAAACAAGATGCCTGGTCGTTTAGAAGTCATGACCTCGCTTTAAAGGCTATAGATAATGGGATTTTAGGAGAAGAAATTGTCCCACTCGAAATTCCACAGCGAAAAGGGGATCCAATCGTTGTAAAAGAAGACGAATCACCACGTCGCAATACATCATTGGAATCACTAGCTACTCTAAAGCCAGCATTCGGAAAAGAAGGAACGATCACAGCAGGAAACGCACCTGGTATTAATGATGGAGCATGTGCAATTGTTTTAACAAGTGAGGAAAAAGCAAAATCACTCGGAAAAGAAGTTCTTGCGTACGTTATTGGACATGCGGAAGTAGCGATTGAACCTGAAAAATTCCCACAAACCCCTGGATTAGTTATTAACAAAATCCTAGAGAAAACAGGCAAAAACTTAGAGGATATCGATTTATTTGAAATAAACGAAGCTTTTGCAGCTGTTGCATTAGTGAGTAGCCAACTAGCAGGTTTAGACGAAGAAAAAGTAAATGTAAATGGCGGAGCAGTTGCACTTGGTCATCCAATAGGAGCATCTGGTGCGCGTATCATACTAACGCTTGCTTATGAATTGAAGCGTCGTGGCGGAGGTATCGGTATCGCAGCCATTTGTTCTGGTGGAGGTCAAGGAGATGCCATCATGATTGAAGTTCCAAAAACAGGAGGCAGCAAAGTATGAATATCCAAAAAGTGATGGTAATTGGAGCAGGACAGATGGGTTCTGGAATTGCTCAAGTATGCGCTCAAGCAGGATTTGAAGTAAAACTAAATGATCGTGAACAACAATTTTACGATCGCGGAATCCAAACAATTACAAAAAACCTTTCCCGAAATGTAGAAAAAGGTCGAATGACCGAAGAGGAAAAACAATCAGTGTTAAATAAAATTACAATGTCACTATCCATTGAAGATGCAAGTGATGTTGATATTGTGATCGAAGCTGCAGTCGAAAACATGGAGATCAAGCAGTCTATTTTCAAGCAATTAGACGAAATTACACCGACTCATACAATACTTGCAACAAACACATCGTCGCTACCAATTACAGAAATTGCTGCTGCGACGAACCGTCCAGAGCAAGTAATTGGTATGCATTTCATGAATCCAGTTCCAGTTATGAAGTTAGTGGAAATCATTCGCGGGCTCGCTACATCCGATGAAGTATACACAGCAGTTGAAGAAATGACAACGAAACTAAGCAAAGTACCAGTAGAGGTGAATGACTTTCCTGGATTCGTATCTAACCGCATTTTAATGCCAATGATCAACGAAGCAATCTATACGCTGTATGAGGGTGTTGCATCTAAAGAAGCTATTGATGATGTGATGAAAATGGGGATGAACCACCCAATGGGACCTCTGCAACTAGCAGATTTTATCGGTTTAGATACTTGCCTCTACATTATGGAAATCTTACATGAAGGATTTGGCGACAGTAAATATCGCCCATGTCCACTTCTTAGAAAATACGTAAAAGCTGGCTGGTTAGGGAAGAAATCTGGTAGAGGTTTCTACACTTACGATTAAAAGGGGCATATATAATGGAGCTAAAGTTTACTGAAGAACAACTAATGATGCGCAACATGGTCAGGGATTTTGCTAAAACAGAAATTGAACCTTTTATTGAACGAATGGAGCAAGGAGAGTTTCCTCGAGAAATTTTGAAAAAAATGGGAGAACTAGGCCTGATGGGCATCACCGTTCCAGAACAATATGGTGGCTCTGAAATGGATTTTACAAGCTATGTAATTGCAATTAACGAACTTTCAAAAGTGAGTGCGGTAATAGGGGTAGTACTTTCCGTTCATACTTCAGTTGGAACTAATCCAATACTATATTTCGGTACAGAGCAACAAAAAGATAAATACATTCCGAAGCTTGCAACTGGTGAATACTTGGGTGCCTTTTGCTTAACAGAAGCCTCTGCAGGATCAGACGCCGGTGCTCTGAAAACAAAAGCTGTCAAAAAAGACGACCACTATGTATTAAACGGCTCAAAGGTATTTATTACAAATGGTGGAGAAGCAGATGTGAATATTGTTTTTGCATCGACTGATCCCTCACTCGGCTCTAGAGGCATTACAGCATTTATCGTCAAGAAGGACACACCAGGATTTATCGTTGGGAAAGATGAACAAAAAATGGGGCTCCATGGATCTAGAACCGTAGAACTTACATTTGAAGATATGAAAATACCTGTGGAAAACAGACTTGGTGAAGAAGGAGAAGGCTTTAAAATTGCAATGGCCAACCTTAACACCGGGCGTATAGGTATTGCAACGCAAGCACTTGGTATTGCAGAAGCCGCTTTCGAAGCCGCTGTAGGATACGCAAAAGAACGGGTGCAATTTGGTAAACCAATCGCAGCAAACCAAGGTGTTGGATTCAAGCTAGCTGACATGGGTACAGCAGTAGAAGCAGCTAGATTACTAGTCTATCGTGCTGCGAGTCTTCGTGAACAAGGACTTCCTTGTGGCAAAGAAGCATCCATGGCTAAACTATTTGCCTCCAAAACCGCAGTAGACGTAGCGATTGAAGCAGTTCAAGTATTCGGTGGTTACGGCTACACAGAGGATTATCCAGTAGAACGCTATTTCCGTGATGCAAAAATCACAGAAATTTACGAAGGCACAAGTGAAATCCAGCGCATTGTAATTGCAAAACATCTAACGCATTAAATCTGGAGTTTGAAATCAAGCAATTATGTTTTATATGAGAGAGAATACCGGTTATTCGAGAGAGACCGCAAGCAGAACGAGAGCGCTACCGTTCTATGCGAGAGAGAATACCGGTTATCTGAGAGAGATCGCAAGCTATGCGAGAGACCGTAAGCTATACGAGAGCGCTACCGTTCTATGCGAGAGAGAATACCGGTTATCTGAGAGAGATCACAAGCTATACGAGAGACCCCCTCTCGCTGCTCCAATAAACAACCAAACTACAACCAAAAAAGGCGGGATTTACAATGAACTTTCAACTATCAGAAGAACATGAAATGATTCGTAAAATGGTAAGAGACTTTGCAGAAAACGAAGTTGCGCCAACAGCTGCTGAACGAGATGAAGAGGAACGCTTTGACCGCGAGATTTTCGATAAGATGGCAGAGCTGGGGTTAACAGGTATCCCTTGGCCTGAAGAATACGGTGGGATTGGTTCCGATTATCTTGCATATTGTATTGCGGTAGAAGAGTTGTCACGCGTTTGTGCTTCGACAGGCGTAACTTTATCTGCACATACATCACTTGCGGGTTGGCCGATTTTCAAATATGGCAATGAAGAGCAAAAACAAAAATATCTTCGCCCAATGGCAGAAGGTACAAAAATCGGTGGTTATGGGTTAACAGAAGCAGGCTCAGGTTCGGATGCGGGTGGAATGAAAACTACTGCAAAATTAGATGGCGATCATTATGTATTAAATGGATCTAAAATATTTATTACGAACGGTGGAATTGCAGACATTTATGTAGTCTTTGCAGTAACTGATCCTGAATCGAAGCATAAAGGTACCAGTGCATTTATCGTAGAAGCAGACTTCCCAGGTTTCTCTGTTGGTAAAAAAGAGAAAAAATTAGGAATTCGCTCATCTCCAACTACTGAAATTATTTTCGATAATTGCCGCATTCCAAAAGAAAATCTTCTTGGGGAAGAGGGGCAAGGGTTCATTATCGCTATGAAAACATTAGATGGCGGACGTAACGGAATTGCTGCACAGGCTGTGGGAATCGCACAAGGAGCACTAGATGCATCAGTAAATTATGCAAAAGAACGTGTTCAGTTCGGTAAACCAATCGTTGCAAACCAAGGAGTATCTTTCAAGCTTGCAGATATGGCAACTTCAATAGAAGCATCTCGTTTACTTACATATCAAGCTGCTTGGTTAGAGTCAAATGGTCTACCATATGGCAAAGAGTCGGCTATGGCTAAACTAATGGCCGGTGATACTGCGATGAAGGTAACAACGGAAGCTGTTCAAGTATTTGGCGGATATGGTTATACGAAAGATTACCCAGTAGAACGTTATATGCGTGATGCCAAAATTACGCAAATTTATGAGGGAACACAGGAAATTCAACGATTAGTTATTTCTCGTATGTTAACTAAGTAATCGATGCCTATGGAAAAGAAACATGAAGTAAAGACATCGGTAAAAGATGAGAGTCTTATTGAAAAAAGACGAGATCAAATGATTCGCGCAGCCGTTACTTTATTTAAAGAAAAAGGATTTCATCGAGCGACTACTAGAGAAATTGCCAAAGAAGCTGGCTTTAGTATTGGGACTTTGTATGAATATATTCGTACAAAGGAAGATGTTCTCTATTTAGTATGTGACAGTATTTACAATGAAGTACACAACAGGCTTTCGCAAATTACTTTAGAAGATGGTACCACAGAAGACTTAAAAACAGCTATCCGTCACTACTATGAGGTAATCGATGATATGTCAGATGAGTTCGTAGTTATGTATCAAGAATCTAAGTCACTTCCAAAAGGTGCATTGGAATATGTATTAACGAAAGAATTAGAAATGGTTGATATCTTCCATAAAATAATCACGGGCTGTATTCAAGCAGGGGAACTTGAATTAACGGGTGCACAGGCACATCTTTACGCACATACATTGGTCGTTCAAGGACAAATGTGGGCATTTAGGAGATGGGCGCTGCGTAAGGAATATACAATCGAACAATTTACAGATTTACAAATTCAATTATTACTTGATGGGATGAAATAACAAAACACGAACATTCACAAACAAGGGGGAATTTCAGCATGTCTACGGTAGAAGTATATCGTCCAAAAAATCATGTACGATTCGTTACAGCGTCCAGTCTTTTTGATGGACATGATGCATCCATCAATATTATGCGTCGCATCCTACAAGCGAGCGGAGCAGAGGTTATCCACTTAGGACATAATCGCTCGGTGGAAGAGGTAGTAAACGCGGCAATTCAAGAGGATGTACAAGGAATCGCCATATCTTCCTATCAAGGAGGGCATGTTGAGTATTTTAAATATATGAAAGACTTACTCGTCGAGCGTGGTGCGCCACATATTCGCATTTTCGGCGGAGGCGGCGGAGTAATTATTCCGAAAGAAATAAAAGAACTACAAGAGTACGGCATTTCGGGCATTTTCTCACCAGAGGATGGCCGTAAATTAGGGTTACAAGGAATGATCAATCAAATCCTAATGGAATGTGATGTAGCAACAGAAGCTAAAGGCGTAAATGAAGAGATTTCCAAAGTTACGACAGAAAATCCGGAAGTTCTTGCTCATTTAATCACCGTAGCAGAGGAAGCACATAAAACCCATAACGAAGAAGCGGTCGAAATGCTGAAGCAAGCAAAGAAATTATCCAAAGGTACTCCAGTACTAGGTATTACAGGTACTGGTGGAGCAGGTAAAAGTTCATTAACTGACGAATTAATTCGTCGCTTTCTACAAGAGCTTCCAGATAAAAAAATTGCTGTTCTATCTATTGATCCAACAAAGCAAAAAACAGGTGGGGCTCTACTGGGAGACCGAATTCGTATGAATGCAATATTCAACAAGCGTGTATTTATGAGAAGTCTAGCTACTAGAGGCTCACGTACAGAATTATCAGGAGCACTTGCGGATGTATTAGACGTTGTAAGAGTTGCTGGTTATGACATGATTATTGTAGAAACGAGTGGAATCGGACAAGGGGATGCGGAAATTACGAATGTATCGGATGTATCGATGTATGTAATGACTAGTGAGTTCGGAGCACCTTCTCAATTAGAGAAGATCGACATGATTGATTATGCAGATTTAATCGTTATCAATAAATTTGAGCGTAAAGGCTCAGAGGACGCACTTCGCCAAGTGCAAAAGCAGTATCAACGAAGCCGTGAGCTTTGGCATGAGGATCTAGATACGATGCCTGTTTATGGAACCATTGCTAGTCAGTTTAACGATAAAGGAACAAATTCATTATTTGCAGCACTTGTTGCTACATTAAACGAAAAGACAGGATCCGCTTGGGAGACATCATACGACCAATTTGTAAAAACACAAAAGCAGAACGTTATCATACCGAATGACCGCCGCTACTACTTACGTGAAATTACAGATGCTGTTCGAGGATACCATCGTAAGTCGGAAGAACAGGTTGGTTTTGCTAGAAGACTGTTCCAGTTGGAAGGTGCTATCGAACAGCTGAAGGAAAAAGCCTCAGATGACGTGCTAGTTCAATCTCTCGAATCATTAGCTATAGGTGTTCGAGATGAACTGACTGCTGAATCTAAACGTATTCTAGAAAACTGGGCTACTTTAAAAGAAGCTTATACTGGGGACGAATTTATCACAAAGATTCGAGATAAAGAGATTCGTACAATTCTTCGTACAGAAAGCTTATCAGGAATAAAAATTCCAAAAATAGTACTTCCTAAATTCGTAGACTTTGGAGAAATTCTACGCTGGGTATATAAAGAAAATGTACCAGGTTCATTTCCTTATACGGCAGGTGTTTTTCCGTTTAAACGAGAAGGAGAAGACCCGAAACGTCAATTTGCAGGAGAAGGAACACCTGAACGAACAAATCGCCGTTTCCATTATTTATCGAAGGATGACGATGCAAAACGCTTATCGACTGCATTTGACTCGGTGACACTATACGGAGAAGATCCTGATCATCGTCCGGATATATACGGAAAAGTTGGAGAGTCTGGGGTTAGTATTTGTACATTAGAGGATATGAAGAAGTTATATGATGGCTTTGACTTATGTGCACCTTCTACATCTGTTTCAATGACGATAAATGGTCCAGCTCCAATTATTCTAGCAATGTTCATGAATACAGCGATTGATCAGCAAGTACGTCTAAAGGAAGAAGAACTGGGACGCACCTTGACTTTAGAGGAATTTACAGTTGTTAAGACTACTACGTTACAGGTCGTTCGAGGAACTGTTCAAGCGGACATATTGAAAGAGGATCAAGGTCAAAATACATGTATTTTCTCTACGGAATTTGCACTTCGAATGATGGGAGATATTCAGCAATATTTTATTGAACAAAAGGTTCGCAATTATTATTCTGTATCTATTTCGGGTTATCATATTGCAGAAGCAGGAGCAAATCCAATTTCGCAGCTAGCATTCACACTGTCAAATGGCTTCACTTATGTGGAGTACTATTTAAGCCGAGGTATGCATATTGATGACTTTGCACCGAATTTATCGTTCTTCTTCTCCAATGGATTGGACCCAGAGTATACTGTTATTGGACGCGTTGCCCGTCGTATTTGGGCAGTCGTAATGCGCGATAAATATGGCGCAAATGAGCGTAGTCAAAAACTGAAATACCATGTACAAACATCAGGTCGAAGCTTGCATGCTCAGGAAATTGACTTCAATGACATTCGTACAACATTACAAGCATTGATGGCACTACAGGACAACTGTAACTCGCTTCATACGAATGCTTATGATGAGGCAATTACAACTCCAACAGAAGAATCAGTTCGTCGTGCAATGGCGATTCAAATGATTATTACGAAGGAGCATGGTCTATCGAAAAACGAGAACCCACTGCAAGGTGCTTTCATCGTAGAAGAAATGACGGACCTTGTAGAAGAAGCTGTACTTTCCGAATTCGATCGTATTAATGACCGCGGTGGTGTGCTTGGGGCAATGGAAACGCAATATCAACGCGGTAAAATTCAAGAAGAATCTATGCACTACGAGATGAAAAAACATACTGGTGAGCTACCTATTATCGGTGTAAATACTTATTTAAATCCAAATCCTGCTTCCGAAGAGGACATTAATAATATGGAAATTGCACGAGCAACAACAGATGAAAAAGAAACGCAAATAACGAATCTTCGAAACTTCCAACAAAGAAATGAAGCTGAGACAGAAGAAGCACTTGCTCGCTTGAAGCAAGTTGCTGTAACTGGTGGTAACATTTTTGAAGAGTTAATGACAACAGTTCAAAAAGCAAGTCTCGGTCAAATTACACATGCTTTGTATGAAGTTGGGGGACAATATCGTCGTAATATGTAAATGATAGACCCAAGGAAAATAAATTTAGTGTTCCGATGATTATTGGAACACTTTTTTCCTATTTTTTTGTATAATATACCTAGTATGTAGTAAAGGAGAATTTAGATGAAAAAACCTGTTCACATTTTGATCATTATAATTCTTTTACTACTAACTTTTTTTCTATATAACAAACAACTAGCCTCCATTCCACTGCTTTTAATATCATTTTATTTGTTTACAATTGCAGGAGGGAAAATTTCTCTTTTCAAAAAGAATAAATGAATGTAGCATATAACATACTTGTGTGTATATAATGAAAAGTATGCAAACGAACATAGAAAGGACGTGCACGATTTGAAATTTCGTGAAATGACAACAATACAATTACAAGAAGAATCGTTAATCGATCTAGCATTTGCGATTTTAGAAGATAAAAAAAACTCATTAACTTTAACAGATTTATTTGATGAGATTCAACATTATAATGGGCTTACAGATGAGGAAATGGCTTCTCGTAAACCTCAATTCTATACAGATATGAATATTGACGGACGCTTTTTAGCAATTGCTGAAAACCAATGGGGTCTTAGAGAATGGTATCCAGTAGAACAAATTGAAGAAGAATCAGCTCCTACTGTAAAAGTTCGTAAAAAGAAAGATAAGGTAGTAGATGATGATTTAGAAGATTTAGATGATGACGAAATCGTATTCGAAGAAGAATTCGATGAATTTGTTGAAGAAGATGACGAGGATGAAGATGAGGACGATCCAGTTATTGAATTTGTCGGAGCAGAGATTGACGAAGTGATTGAAGAAGACTTAATCGATGAAGACGATGATGAAGAGTTTGATATCGATGAGGACTTAGACGATGAAGAAGACGAAGAATAATTCTTGACTTATCCTCTTAAACGCTATAAGATTTTATTGGGCTCTTTTTGAAGAGACATTACTCATGTGCATATGCGCTCCCCTGCGAAGAAGCAGGCGGAGCGTTTTTTTGTTATTGCTCTACTCTTATTTATTTGAATGTTTTAACGCATACTAAAATAAGACAATGTCCTCATCGGTTGTGGTGGCGGACTAGATATTACATTAGGAGGAACACATAATGACTAAATTTATTTTTGTTACTGGTGGGGTTGTATCTTCACTTGGTAAAGGGATTACGGCTGCATCACTTGGTCGATTATTAAAAAATAGAGGACTAAACGTAACGATCCAAAAATTCGATCCTTACATCAACTTAGATCCTGGAACAATGAGTCCATATCAACATGGAGAGGTTTTCGTAACAGATGACGGAGCAGAAACAGATTTAGACTTAGGTCACTACGAGCGTTTTATCGACATCAACTTGAACAAATACTCAAATATTACAACTGGTAAAGTCTACTCATCTGTACTAAGAAAAGAGCGTCGTGGTGATTATAATGGTGGGACAGTACAAGTAATTCCACATATTACAAATGAAATCAAAGATCGCTTATTTTTAGCTGCAAAAGAAACACATGCAGATATCGTTATTACGGAAATCGGTGGAACAGTAGGAGATATCGAATCTCTTCCATTCCTAGAGACAATTCGTCAAATGAAACGCGATGTTGGTAGTGATAATGTAATGTATATTCACTGTACTTTAGTACCGTTCATTAAAGCAGCAGGAGAAATGAAAACAAAACCAACACAACATAGTGTAAAAGAATTGCGTAGCCTTGGTATTCAACCAAACGTTATTGTACTTCGTTCGGAAATGCCAGTTCCTCAAGATATGAAAGATAAAATTGGTCTGTTTTGTGATATTAAACCAGAAGAAGTAATTGAATGTATCGACGCAGATTCTTTATATGAAATTCCATTGAATTTACAAGCGCAGCATTTGGATCAAATTGTAGTGGATCATTTCAAACTTCAAGCACCTGAAGCAGATATGACCGACTGGATCGGCTTAGTAGACCAAGTAAAATCATTATCGAAAAAAGTTCGTATTGGTTTAGTTGGTAAATACGTAGAGCTTCAAGATGCATACATTTCTGTTGTAGAAGCGATGAAACATGCGGGCTACAAATTTGATGCAGACGTTGAAGTGAAATGGATAAATGCCGAAGAAGTGAGTGATGCAAACGTTGCAGAAATTCTTGCTGATGTAGATGGTATCCTTGTTCCTGGTGGATTTGGAGACCGTGGAGTTGAAGGGAAAATCGCGGCTACTAAATTTGCACGCGAAAACAATGTTCCATTCTTAGGTATTTGTTTAGGTATGCAATTGGCAACAGTTGAATTTGCACGTTCTATTCTTGAACTTCAAGGAGCACATTCTACAGAGTTAGACCCAACTACACAACATGCTATTATCGATTTATTGCCTGAGCAAAAAGATGTAGAAGACCTTGGCGGAACACTTCGTTTAGGATTATATCCATGTAAGTTAACACCAGGTTCAAAAGCTCATCAAGCATACGGAGAAGAACTTGTGTACGAACGTCACCGTCACCGTTACGAGTTCAACAACGAGTACCGTGAGCAATTCGAAGCAGCAGGATTTGTGTTCTCTGGTACAAGCCCAGATGGTCGCCTAATCGAAATCATCGAACTACCAGATCACCCATTCTTCGTAGCTTCCCAGTTCCACCCGGAATTTGTGTCTCGTCCACAACGTCCACAACCGTTATTCCGCGACTTCATCAAAGCATCAGTTGGTGAGTAAGGAAAGCGAAAGCGCGTATGTTAGCCCCGATAAGCGTTGGAAGAATGCAGGTAAAGGCGTCCTTTGCCTTTATCCGGCATTCTGAAACGACTCGAGGGGCTACGCGCTGTAGCTAGACAAAGAAAAGTGGAGGGCGCCGTTTAGCTGCGAAAAGCATTAACTTGAAGGAAAAGGCTACTTTGCCTATATTCGCAATCCTGAAACGACTAAAAGGGCTGGTGCCTGGAACTAGACAAGCTAGAAAACCAGAAGTTCTAATATAGATTTATAAAAGAGGATTACTCATTAACAGGAGTAATCCTCTTTTTTTATTTACTCAGTTAAATGGTTAACAGAAGGCGACATCAAAAATTGCAGATTCAAAAGAAATAACTATCTCAAAGATTTCTGTAATCTGCTAAGTGATATATAGAATTGAGTTTGATTGTATGAAATTTCCATTCCGCAAGTAAATCTTCATCAAGAGCAAGTAAATGAAGAAGGACAGCAAGTAACTAACGCAGGATAGCAAGTAAATTTCTAATGTAAGCAAGTAAACGAAACGACACCGCAAGTAAATGATAATGTATTTGATTTTCTCATATTATTATTTTTTATCTGAATGTGCGCAGCCAATAGCTAGACATGCACCTCTTCATCCCTTTTTATAGTCTCATTCTTCTTGCTCATGCGGCTTTGAAGGAGCACATATACTATTTCTGTAACTAAATTAACAGTATACAATTCCTACAATAGTCAAAAGCTTTACTTGCATTCAACTTTTGTTTACTTGCGTTTGATTTAACAATACAAGAGCTGAAGTAGCAAATACTTGCGAAATAGAAAAACTATACAAAGAATAGCCTAAAGAAAAATTCTTTAGGCGTTTTTTGTGAACTATTCACCGATTAGCATTTCGTTTAACTTCATCTTCACTGCTTCATATACAAATAATCCACCTAAAGCATGTGGGAGCACAATGCGAGTTCCATCTTCAGCGGGTAGTAGCCCTTTAGAAATTTTTGTGGAAATATATGTATACGATAGGTCGGCTAACATATTGTCATCACTTATCGGTTCTGCTGCTAAAGCACTAAAAGGAATAAACTCTTCACTCAACTTTTTAGCCAAAGCCAGAGCCTCTTCGTCGTAACAAGAACGAGTGAAAATCCAAACACGATCTGCACTTGATAGTTCGATTTCGGGTGACCAAGATTGCATAGATGGGAACGGCTCTGCTGCAAACTGTGCATTAACCATAATACTTTTCATTTCCCCGAAAGTAGCAAAAAAAATGGTTCCTTCTCGAGCGGCAGCTTGGGCAAGTAAACGAGCGGTTTCTTCAATATTTTCTTCCTCTGAGCTGGAGATTCTTTGTAATAATCCTGAAAGTTGCGTAGTTAACATTTTCATCCTAATTCACCTCTCATCTATTATAAAGTGAAACTTCCATCAGTGGGGGTTTTCTTCACCCCACTGATGGAAAATTGAACTCAGGCAAATAACCCCGCGTCGTGTGTCAATGCCTGAGTGCCAAAATCCTGTTGGTCTGAACCAATTGGGGATTTACAGCCTGTTAAACCGGGATAAAGTAAAGTTCTTCATTTAGCTTAGTGATCTATAAAATAGAAAAAATGCGGAAATTTTATAAAAAATAGAGGGAATGCCTCAACCGATATCGTATAATACAATATGGGATTAATAAAGAAGGGGTTTGCTTACCATGAAACATATCTTAATAGTGGATGATCAGTTAGGAATACGGTTATTGTTAAAAGAAGTGTTTACACAAGAAGGATATGAAGTAAGTTTAGCTGCAAATGGTTATGAAGCTTTAGAACTTATCAATGAGCACAATATCGATGGAGTTTTACTCGATATGAAAATCCCAGGTATGGATGGAATTCAAATTCTAAAGTTAATAAAAGAACAATGGAGTGATCTCCCGGTCATGATGATGACAGCATATGGAGAGTTAAATTTCATAGAACAAGCACAGAGATTAGGCGCATCTCTTTATTTTACTAAGCCATTTGATGTATTTGAACTAAGAGATTCCGTGAATAAACTCCTGAAATAAGTTGGAACAGCAGGCAGTGGAAAACATCGCCTGTTTTTGTTATGATGTAGGAAGAAAGTAGAAGATACCATATAGTTACTACATAGGACTGCTGTAACTTATTTTACAGAGGAATATTCCTTACTCAAGCTACTGGTGTCTGCAGCTAGGCAAATAGAAATAAATATAATTTTGAAGTGTAAAAGCAAATAGAGGAGGTTCATTTCAATGGCTTTAGTTTCGATGAAAGAAATGCTGGAAAAAGGGAAAAAAGAAGGATACGCAGTAGGACAATTTAACATTAACAATTTAGAGTTCACACAAGCAATCCTATTAGCGGCTGAGGAAGAAAACTCACCAGTAATTTTAGGTGTATCTGAAGGCGCAGCAAAATATATGGGTGGCTTCGTTGCAGTCGTATATATGGTAAAAGGATTAATCGAATCTTATAAAATTTCAGTACCTGTAGCAATTCATTTAGACCACGGATCTAGCTTTGAAAAATGTAAAGAAGCAATTGATGCAGGATTCACATCTGTAATGATCGATGCTTCTCATCATCCATTTGAAGAAAACGTTGAGACTACATCTAAAGTAGTAGAGTATGCACATGCGCGCAATGTATCAGTAGAAGCTGAACTGGGAACAGTTGGTGGACAAGAGGATGACGTTATTGCAGATGGCGTTATTTACGCAGATCCTGCTGAATGTGCAGAGTTAGTAAAACGTACAGCAATCGACTGTTTAGCTCCTGCTTTAGGTTCAGTTCATGGTCCATATAAAGGTGAACCAAACTTAGGCTTCAAAGAAATGGAAGAGATTTCGAAACTTGCGGACCTTCCACTTGTTTTACACGGTGGAACAGGTATACCGACACATGATATAACACGTTCTATTTCACTTGGAACTGCGAAAATCAATGTAAATACAGAAAACCAAATTGCTGCAACTAAAGCGATTCGTGACTTTTTAGCTTCTGATGCAGAGCAATATGACCCACGTAAATATTTGACACCTGCACGTGATGCTATTAAAGCAACAGTAATCGGCAAAATGCGTGAATTTGGAAGCTCAAACAAAGCCTAATTATAAGTAAGAAAAATAGCTACAGGGGAGAAGTGTTCATTTAGAACCTTCTCCTGTTTTTCCATCATGAGGAGGATATTATTCATATGAAATTTTTTATCGATACTGCCAATTTTGACGAAATAAAAGAAGCGCACGCTTGGGGGATTCTATCAGGAGTTACAACTAATCCATCGCTAGTAGCAAAAGAAAATATTTCATTCCACGATCGCCTACGTGAAATTACCGCGTTAGTAGACGGTTCAGTGAGTGCGGAAGTAATAGCGCTAGATGCTGAAGGTATGATTAAAGAAGGTAGAGAACTTGCTGCCATTGCACCGAACATTACTGTAAAACTACCGATGACTCCAGAAGGTCTTAAAGCTTGTTCTGTATTCCGTGCAGAAGGTATTAAAACGAATGTAACGCTTATTTTCAGTGCAAACCAAGCATTGCTAGCTGCACGTGCTGGGGCAACATACGTATCGCCATTTTTAGGTCGTTTAGATGATATCGGTCATGATGGAATGGAATTGATCGCAAAGATTGCACAAATCTTTGATATTCATAATATTGATACTGAAATTATTGCAGCATCCATTAGACATCCACAACATATTACGGATGCAGCTTTAAACGGTGCACATATTTCAACAACACCTATTAAAGTACTAAAACAACTATTTAATCATCCTTTAACAGACAAGGGAATTGAAGGATTTCTAGCGGATTGGAACAATCGTAAAAGCGAGTAACAAGACGAAGGAGAACTGTATGGAAGTTTATAAAATAAAAGGGGGACAGCGCCTTCAAGGAACCATTAAAGTAAGTGGGGCAAAAAATAGTGCGGTTGCACTTATTCCCGCTTCTTTATTGGCAAATTCCCCTGTAACTATTGAAGGTTTACCAGAAATTCTAGACGTTTGGACGTTAAAAGAAATTTTGGAAGAGGTTGGAGCTAAAGTAACATTTGAAAATGGAACAATGACGATAGATCCAACAAATGTTGTGGATATGCCTCTTCCAAATGGCAACATCAAGAAACTTCGTGCGTCTTACTATTTAATGGGTGCCCTGCTTGGAAGATTTAACAAAGCAGCAATAGGTTTACCAGGTGGATGTCACTTAGGCCCAAGACCTATCGATCAGCATATTAAAGGCTTCGAGGCATTAGGTGCATCTGTGTCCAATGAGCATGGAGCTATATATTTGCGTGCACAAAATTTAGTCGGAGCTAAAATCTATTTAGATGTTGTAAGTGTAGGTGCTACTATTAACATTATGTTGGCAGCAGTCAAAGCAAAAGGTCGTACGATTATTGAAAACGCAGCAAAAGAGCCAGAAATCATTGACGTAGCAACTCTACTATCTAATATGGGTGCGAATATCAAGGGTGCTGGAACAAATGTAATCCGAATAGACGGTGTGGAAGAATTACATGGTACAAAGCACACGATTATTCCAGATCGTATTGAAGCCGGCACATTCATGATCATGGCAGCAGTCGCTGGAGATGGCGTGACAATTGACAATGTGATTCCTTTTCACGTAGAGGCATTAACTGCTAAACTTCGTGAAATGGGTGTGAAGGTGGAAGAATATGAAGAAAAGATTGTAATTCCGAAAGTGGAGGATATATTACCAGTTGATGTAAAAACATTGGTATATCCAGGCTTCCCAACTGATTTACAACAGCCCTTTTCTGTATTGATGACTCAAGCAGTAGGCACTTCTGTTATTACGGATACTATATACTCCGCTCGCTTCAAACAAATAGATGAATTACGCCGGATGAATGCAATCGGTCGTGTAGATGGTAGAACGGCAATCATTACAGGTCCAGTGAACTTAGAAGCTGCTACCGTACGCGCAAGCGATCTTCGTGCAGGTGCAGCGCTTGTCATTGCGGGGTTAATTGCCGATGGAGAAACGGAAATCCAAGATATTTTCCATATAGAACGTGGGTACAGCTCTTTAGTCGATAAGCTTCAAGGACTTGGTGCAGATATTAGACGGGTAGAAATAAAAGAAGTGGAAATAAATAACGATTAATATCTACGGGTAGTTTGACTTTTCCTGAATGGTTTGGCCAAACAGGATGCTGGTCAATCAAGCATTGCCGCACGATGCGGCGTTATTTGCTTGAGTTCTGTTTTTCAATCAGTGGGGATGAAGAAAAAACTCGCTGATAGAAGTTTTAATGGATAATTGTCACTTATTAAATTTGATAAATATGCTACAATGATACAGGAAGAAATACAGTTCGGAATTTGGATAATGCAAAACTGGAGGCTTATATTATAATGGAACGTAGTTTATCAATGGAATTGGTTCGAGTAACAGAAGCAGCAGCAATCGCATCTGCACGTTGGATGGGTCGGGGTTTAAAAAACGAAGCGGATGATGCAGCAACAACTGCTATGCGTACAGTTTTTGACACGATCCCAATGGAAGGCGTCGTTGTAATCGGAGAAGGAGAAATGGACGAAGCGCCGATGTTATATATCGGTGAAAAACTTGGTCTTGGAACGGATGGTCCTCATGTAGACATCGCAGTAGATCCTTTAGAAGGTACAAATATCGTTGCCTCAGGTGGTTGGAATGCACTTGCGGTACTTGCAGTTGCCGATCGTGGAAACTTACTTCATGCTCCAGATATGTATATGGAAAAACTTGCTGTAGGTCCTGAATCTGTAGGTCAAGTGGATATTAATGCATCGGTTTTAGATAATCTAAAAGCGGTTGCACGTGCAAAAAATAAAAACATAGAAGATGTTGTAGCTACTATTTTAGGTCGTCCTCGTCACCAAAAAATCATTGATGAAATTAGAGCAGCTGGAGCACGTATAAAGCTAATCACAGATGGTGATGTTGCCGGAGCTATTAATACAGCGTTTGATGATACTGGTGTAGATATTTTATTCGGAATGGGTGGAGCTCCAGAAGGAGTTATCTCTGCCGTTGGATTAAAATGTTTAGGTGGAGAAATCCAAGGGAAACTGATACCTCAAGACGAGGCAGAGATTGCACGTTGCATCAAGATGGGGCTAGACGTAAACAAAGTATTACGTATGGAGGATTTAGTTAAAGGCGATGACGCCATTTTTGCAGCAACAGGTGTTACAGATGGAGAACTTCTTCGTGGAGTACAATTTAAAGGTGCGTTCAGTTCAACACATTCCATCGTTATGCGTGCTAAATCAGGTACAGTTCGCTTTGTTGAAGGTCGTCACAGCTTAAATAAAAAACCAAATTTAGTTCTATAAGAAATACGTAAACACCTATGTAAGCCCCGACAAGCGCTCGAAGAATTGCAATAAAGGCGCACTTTGCCTTTATTCGCAAGACTGAAGCGACCTCGAGGGGCTAGGAACTGAAGCTAGACAGAAGATGAATAATAAGTATATACTTTCTTAATCTATAAAATAAGAAACTTTCCTTTATGTTTTACCCGGCGACCAATCCTAGGGCGTCGGGTAACCTCTTATAAAACTTCTATCTTTAACATTTCAAACATTAGTAAAACAATAAAAAATAATAAAGAGTGGTGCATTCCCATATGACACAAACAACAATTAATGAGTTAGAAAATATGACTCTAAAAGAACTATATGCACTTGCGCGTAAATTTAAAGTAGCCGCATATAGTAAACTTTCAAAGAAAGAACTTATTTTTGCAATCTTAAAATCTCGTGCTGAACAAGAAGGATTTTTCTTCATGGAAGGCGTATTAGAAATTATTCAACAAGAGGGTTTCGGTTTCTTGCGTCCGATTAACTACTCGCCTAGCTCAGAGGACATCTATATCTCTGCTTCTCAAATTAGAAGATTTGACCTTCGAAATGGAGACAAAGTAACAGGGAAAGTGCGACCGCCAAAAGAAAGTGAACGCTATTATGGACTGCTCCATGTAGAATTAGTTAATGGGGAAGACCCAGAAGTAGCGAAGGAAAGAGTACATTTTCCAGGGCTAACACCTTTATATCCTGATCGCCATATCGTATTGGAAACAGTTCCTGATAAACTATCGACTCGTATCATGGATCTGGTAGCACCTGTTGGTTATGGTCAACGGGGATTGATAGTGGCGCCACCGAAAGCTGGTAAAACATTACTTATTAAGGAAATTGCCAACGCAATAACAACGAACCATCCAAATGCAGAACTAATTGTTTTATTAATAGATGAGCGCCCAGAAGAAGTAACTGATATAGAGCGTTCTGTTAAAGCAGATGTTGTAAGCTCTACATTTGATGAGGTTCCAGAAAACCACGTAAAAGTGGCAGAACTTGTACTTGAAAGAGCAATGCGCCTAGTTGAACATAAACGCGATGTGATCATTTTGATGGACTCCATTACTCGTTTAGCTCGTGCATACAACTTAGTTATTCCACCAAGTGGGCGTACACTATCTGGTGGTATTGACCCAGCAGCATTCCATCGTCCAAAACGATTTTTCGGAGCAGCACGTAATATCGAAGAAGGTGGAAGCTTAACAATTCTTGCTACTGCATTAGTTGATACTGGATCTCGTATGGACGAAGTTATTTATGAGGAATTTAAAGGAACTGGTAACTTAGAACTTCATTTAGACAGAAGCCTTGCAGAACGTCGTATTTTCCCGGCAATTGATATCCGCCGTTCTGGAACAAGAAAAGAAGAGTTACTTATTCCCAAAGAACAACTGGACAAACTTTGGGCAATTCGTAAGACATTCTCCGATTCATCTGATTTCGCAGAACGTTTCTTAAGAAAACTTCGTCAATCAAAAACAAACGAAGGATTTTTTGAGCAACTAACTGTAGAAATGAAAGCACATCGAAGCGGAAAAGTAACATTATAAAGTGAAACTTCCATCAATGGAGGTTCTTCGCCCCCACGGATTGGAAAAGTGAACTTAAGCAAATAACGCCGCATCGTGCGGTAATGCCTGAGGTAACCAACATCCTGTTGGTCCGAACTAATTGGGAATATTACAGCCTGTTAAACTAGTTTAAACTAAACATTTGCATTAGACTTCTAAAGATGGTATTATATTTAACGTAACATCACACTTTTCTGCTACATATGCGATTGACATCAATCGGATCGTGTAAGGTATCAGTATCATAACCAACTCTGTTCCAGATGGTTCAGGGCGAGAGGAGAGATAGAGATGAAAGCAGGAATTCATCCCGATTACAAAGAAGCAACAGTATCATGTTCATGTGGTAACACATTCACAACTGGTTCTGTAAAAAACGATATTAAAGTCGAGTTCTGTAACGAATGTCACCCATATTATACTGGGCGTCAAAAATTCGCAGCAGCTGATGGCCGTGTGGATCGCTTCAACAAAAAATACGGCATTAAAGAAGAAATCAAAGAAGACCAAGAAAACTAATACCAAAGTACCTGTAGAGCATCATGCTTTGCAGGTATTTTTGTTTTAATGTAAATATGATTTCCGATAAAAGTACGCTTATGGTATAAATAAATAGAAGAAATACATAGTGCACAAGGAGACAAATCATGCCGCAATTATTTTATAAATACGGAGCAATGAATAGTGGAAAATCAATTGAAATCTTAAAAGTTGCTCATAATTATGAAGAACAAAACAAACCTGTTTTAATATTCACACCAGGAATAGATACACGTGACGAAGTTGGTCATATTTCTAGTAGGATTGGATTGAAAAGAAAAGCTATGGCTATCTACGAAGAAACCAACTTACTTGAATTAGTACAAGCAGTTTCCCCAAAACCATACTGTGTTTTAATCGACGAAGTGCAGTTCTTAACAAAGGAACATGTCTTACAACTAACGAAAATTGTCGATGAATTAGACATTCCAGTAATGGGCTTTGGACTGAAAAATGACTTCCAAAACGAACTTTTCGAAGGTAGTCGTTACATGCTGATCTACGCCGACAAAATTGAGGAAATGAAAACCATCTGCTGGTTCTGTCATAAAAAAGCAATCATGAACCTACGTGTAGACGACCAAGGAAAACCTGTCTACACTGGCGAACAAATCCAAATAGGCGGCAACGACTCCTACTACCCAGTATGCAGAAAATGCCATGCCAACCCACCACTATAAGCTAATGTAAATCCACTTCATTTAATTCTATGAAGTGGAATTTTAAAGAATGAGAAGAAAATTATATGCCCTAAACCTAGAGTTACTGGTAAATTTAAGAATTAAATGTGCCACTGATTTCCGTTTCAGGTGGACGCTTTCCGTGGGGTGAGCGATGAGCTATCACCGTCGCTAGCGCGTCGTTGTGATATCTCATCTGTCTCACTCATCCCACTGGAGTCGCCACCTTCCACTACAATCATTAAGTGAGTAGTCTCCAATAACAAGATTTTTTACAGTTAATCACTAAGATTTTTAATTAGTTTAAGCGTGTACCCTAAAGAATGACCGCTGCGCTGAAATATCATGAGATGCTTTTTAAAAAAAAGGTCTGCTATACCTTAATTTTGATGGTTATACCAATAATTAATTATTTCAATAGTTGAGTCACTTTTATGTTTACTTCTTTCAAAATAAAACATGAATACTTATGTGTTATTATATTTAATTATCACTTTATTTAAAGTGGACTTTGTTGATTGGAGCGCAAGTCGTCCGCCTGGAGTGGAAATCAACAGTATTAATTAATGTTACTTACTCATACCAAGATCTATAACTAAACTCTTTACAGAAAAAGTAGCGAGAATGTTACTTTTTCTTTATAATAGGAATGATATAGACTTAAACGAACGAGGTGAGCTCGATGTTTGATCGATTACAATCGGTAGAAGATCGTTATAATAATTTAAATGAATTGCTTAGTGACCCTGAAGTGGTCAATGATCTAAATAAGCTAAGAGAATATTCAAAAGAGCAATCGGATTTGCAAGCAACTGTTGACGCGTACCGTGAATACAAGGAAGTTAAAAGCCAATATAAAGACTCGAAGCAAATGCTAGAGGAAAAGTTAGACGCGGATATGCGAGATATGGTAAAAGAAGAAGTTAGTGAATTAGAAGGCCAAATAGAAACATTGGAAGAACGACTAAGACTGTTGTTGATTCCAAAGGATCCAAATGATGATAAAAACGTTATTATGGAGATTCGTGGGGCTGCTGGTGGAGACGAAGCTGCGTTATTTGCAGGGAATTTGTTCCGCATGTATAGCAGATATGCAGAAACACAAGGTTGGAAAATTGATATTATGGAATCCAATCCTACTGGTCTTGGCGGCTTCAAAGAAATCATTTTTATGATTAACGGAAAAAGTGCGTTTTCAAAAATGAAGTATGAAAACGGCGCACACCGAGTACAACGTGTTCCAGAAACAGAATCTGGAGGACGTATTCATACTTCTACAGCTACTGTTGCCGTATTGCCGGAAGCAGAGGAAGTAGATGTGGAGATTCATGAGAAGGAAGTTCGTGTCGATACATTCGCTTCATCTGGTGCTGGAGGACAATCGGTAAATACAACGATGTCTGCAGTTCGAATGACGCATTTACCTACTGGAATTACTGTTTCCATGCAAGATGAAAAATCACAGATCAAAAATAGAGAAAAAGCGATGAAAATTCTTCGTGCCCGCGTAGCAGATAAATTCCGTCAAGAAGCACAAGCAGAATATGATGCAGTTCGTAAATCTGCAGTAGGAACTGGTGACCGTTCGGAGCGTATTCGTACGTATAACTATCCGCAAAATCGTGTGACCGATCACCGTATTGGATTAACCTTGCAAAAACTCGATCAAGTCCTAGAAGGTAAAATGGATGAAGTGATCGATGCATTAATAATGGAAGATCAAGCAGAAAAATTAGAGAGAATGAACGATACCAATGTGTAAAACAAATTTTGAGGCCCTAACACGGGCTTCTTCTTTTTTAGCAGAAAATAATCGTGAAAAAGAAGTTGCTCGCTACTTATTGCAGCATGTCTTACAGAAAAACTATTCCGAGTTAATGATGACTATATATGAAGAAATAACTCCAGAAGCCTATCAAACCTTTTGGGATTATGTCGAAGAGCACGCAACTGGTCGCCCTTTCCAATATATCATCGGACAGGAGAACTTTTACGGGCGTGATTTTCTAGTGAATGAACATGTTCTGATCCCAAGGCCAGAAACAGAAGAATTGATTGAAGAGGTTAAAAAAAGAACTGCAAACCTTTTTGAGGCAAATAAATCAATAAAAATTGCTGATATTGGAACTGGCAGTGGTGCTATAGCTTTGACGATAAAAAAAGAAATTTCAAATGTAAAAGTGACTGCAACAGACATATCCCCTGAAGCTTTGGTAGTTGCTAAAAAGAATGCTGAACGCTTAGAAGCGAAAGTAGAATTTAAGCAAGGGGATTTACTAGCGCCAATTGCCGATCAAAAATGGGATATTATTTTATCCAACCCTCCTTATATAGGATCACATGAAGCTGAAGATTTATCGGACACAGTGATAGATTATGAACCACATCTTGCTTTATTTGCTGAGGAGGATGGTTTACAGCTATATAGAAAAATGGCAGCTCAGCTTCCGGGTATGATGAATATTCCAAGTTTCATCGGTTTTGAAATTGGTTACGCGCAAGGTCCAGCTGTTCAAAAAATGCTTCAAAATGCCTTTCCACTAGCGCTTGTAGAAGTTGTTCAGGATATTAATCAAAAAAATCGCTTTATTTTTTGTACAATCACTGAATAAAATATGAATCTACTGGTAACAATGTTCCTAAGGGGGAATGTTAGATGTTACCAGATTACGAGATTAAGAAAGCACCTAGTATAGGGAAACAAATAGATGCAGTAATTTTCTTTGTTTGGATGCTGTTATTAATTCAGTTTTGCTTATTTTTACTGTTTCAACAAGGAGAAGAAGTAGAGGGTATTCGTTTCCGACTAATAGCAAATAGTAATACTATAGAAGATCAACAAGTAAAAAATAACGTGAAGCATCATATAGAACCAATCCTACTAAACTACGAAAGTAATCCGCAAAAAACGTATAACGAATTAGAACAGGCTGTTGAGAAACTATCAAACTCATTAGACACTAATATTACGATTACTAAAGGGCAGGCAAGCTTTCCACCGAAAGTTTGGAACGAAGGAATCTCTTCGCAAATGATGGCAGAATCGATTGTTATTTCCATTGGTAACGCAAGAGGAGATAACTGGTGGTGCGCACTTTTTCCGAAGGTATGCTATAAAGAAGAAGTAAAGGAAGAAAAACCTAAATTCTGGGTTTGGGAATGGTTGAAAAAGAAGTTTTCCACATAGTTACTAACAATTATCTGAAAGTTATTAACATTTTGTGGACAAGTCCTAAGGGAAGGAGAAAAACTAGTATGAAAACTACAATCGCAATTGTGGATAATTTATCAACAAATCAGTCAAGTTATGCACAGGCTGTGGATTTATTAACAAAAGGGGAAGTAGTAGCTTTTCCAACTGAAACTGTATATGGATTAGGTGCGATTGCTACAAGTGAAGAAGCTGTAGCTAAAATATTCGAAGCAAAAGGAAGACCACAAGATAATCCACTTATTGTTCACATTGGCTCCAAAGAAGAGATAAAGGCATTTACTCGTGATATACCAAAGCTTGCGGAAGTATGTATGGATATGTTTTGGCCAGGCCCATTAACACTTATCTTGCCATTAAAAACAAATAGTTTGGCTAAAAATGTGACAGCGGGACTACAATCAGTAGGGGTTAGAATGCCAGAGCATAAGGTAGCCCTTGAACTATTAAAACTATTAAAACAGCCAGTTGCTGCTCCTAGTGCAAATAAAAGCGGAAAGCCTAGTCCAACAAAAGCTGCTCATGTTTATCATGATTTAGAAGGTAAAATTCCCCTTATTTTAGATGGTGGAACAACAGGCATCGGATTGGAATCTACTGTGATAGATTTTACTAGTGAAGTACCAACTATTCTTCGTCCGGGTGGAGTTACAAAAGAAATGTTAGAAAAAGTGATTGGGCAAGTCGGTGAAGCAAAACCAACAGATCATGAAGAAGCACCACGAGCTCCGGGTATGAAATATGCACATTACGCACCTGATTCACCAGTCTATTTAATAGAAGATTCTATATCGAAAATCCATGAAGCAATAGAAAAAATACATAATGAACAGAAAAAGGTAGCGGTAATCGCAAGTGAATCATTTAATCAGGTAAAAGCGGACTATTTCTTTTCTTTAGGAAAAAAAGGTCAGCTGAAAGATGCAGCTCATTTACTGTATCAAGCATTAAGAGATTGTGATGAAACAGACGTCGATATTATTCTAGTACCGGTTCTTTCTAAAGAAGGAGTCGGAACGGCGATTATGAATCGTCTGGAAAAAGCGGCAAATAGTAAATGGTTTTATAGCTAATATTGTATTCTCGCTCGTCTATTTGCATACATTTAAGTATGCAAATAGACGGGGGAGATTTTTTTGTGGCGTGAAATTTTAGCAGGCGCCTTGATGTCTGTGGATGTACTTATTTTATTTTCATTGGTCGTATATCGAAAGCAAATTTTTACATTGGCTGCATGGGTGGCGTCTTTACATATGCTTTTTCCGTTAATCGGGTATTACGCGGGTGTGGTCGTACAAAATTATTTGGCATATGCTAGTCCTTATTTATCGGGTATTCTTTTGTCGTTAGTAGGATTACAAATGATTTTAGCTCAATCTCCAAAGCAGGTACCACTTCTGTCACCTTATTTACTTGCAGTATTTGCAAGTCTTGATACCTTTTCAGTAAGTGTTTCGTTTGGTATGCTTAAATTAGAAAAGTTTGTGTTTATATTAAGTGCTGGATTATTTTCCTATGTCGCTGTATTTATAGCGCAAAAGGTTATATTTAAACATACTTTTATGAACCGAGCGATTATATTAAGGTTAGCAGGTGTGCTCATTTTGTTAATGGGTATTCTCACGTTACGAAATATTTAACAATTCATAAAACATTTATAGGACCAATTAATATATACTAGAGATGAGGAAATAGATCTATGAATATTCTGTTTGTTTGCACAGGTAACACATGTCGGAGTCCGATTGCCGAGGCATTATTAAAGTCTCAAAACATTGATGGTATGGAGGTTCGATCTGCTGGCATCTATGCTATGAACGGCGGGCGAATATCAAGAAATGGACAATTAGTATTAGAACAAGAAATGATTCCATTTACACATGCAACTGCTTCTGTAGATGAGGCGTTGGTAGACTGGGCAGATCTAATCCTAACGATGACTGCCTCTCACAAACATGCAATTATTTTAGGATTCCCTCATGCAATCTCAAAAGTGTATATGTACAAAGAGTTTGTAACCCCTGAAGATGTAAGGGATGTATCTGATCCGTATGGGGGAGATTTGTTTACATATGAAAGTACCTTTCGAGAACTACAAGTACTAACAGATGAACTAGTGAAAAAACTACAGGGGGAAACGGGATGAACGAAAAAAAGAAAAAGCACAGTTTTGGTCTTCAAAAGAAGATTGTGTTATTTGTAGCTATTTTGGCATTAATTACGTATACGACAAGTGCTTTATTTATCCGCTTTATACAACCGCTATTGTTTGATGGAGCAACGAATTCTTGGGGATTTGAGATTGCAACATATGCACTTGGGATTTTATGGTCTGGTATTCTAGCTTATTTCTTCAGTGGTCTTCTTATCAAGCCTTTATTCAACTTAGAAAAAGTCGCAATATTAGCCTCAGAAGGAAAAATTGGTGTTGATGTCGAGGTGCCGAAATCGAAAGATGAGATACAGTCGGTGGCTATCGCATTTCAGTCTATGTTAGTGAATTTAAGAGAAATGGTGCTAAGTATTGAAGATAACTTTGACAAAACAAATAAAACAGTACAGCAGCTTTCAGTAGAATCATCCGCCGCTTCAGAGCAGGCAGAAGCAATCGCTCATACGATAGCCCAAATTTCAGAAGGTGCAGAGCAGTCAGCCGTAGCGGTTCAAGAAACAGCCGAATCAGTAGAAGATGTACGAGTATTGGCTTCAGAAGTAAATCTTCGTGCAGAAAAGTCTTCTAAACAATCCAATGAAATGATAACAGGTTTATCCCAAACTACAGAGGTTATCCAGACGCTAGTAAATGGGATTCAAAAAATTGCTTCTGGTAGTGAAGCTGCCCTTGGGAATGTTCATCAATTAGAAGAAAATGCAGGGAAAGTAGAAAGTATTATTCAATTGGTAGGAGATATTGCAGCACAAACGAATTTGCTTGCACTAAATGCATCTATTGAAGCGGCACGTGCTGGAGAACATGGTAAAGGATTTGCGGTCGTAGCAGAGGAAGTTCGTAAACTAGCAGATGAAAGTGCTAAAGCTGTACAAGGTATTTCTGAACTGATTTTAGCTATTCAAACGGATGTACAAACGGTGGTCCGTCAGATGACAGATCAAGTAAGCTTTGCAGTTGGAGAGGCTAAACGGGTTTCCGAAACAAATGAAGCAATTGAAGGAATGTCTACAAAGATTCATGAGATGGCGGAATCGGTAGTTGAAATTTCCTCACTAGTAGAAAAACAATTAACAAATATAGAAAGTACAGCACGTCAGTCACAGGAAGTAGCGGCCATTGCTGAAGAAACATCTGCAGGAGCAGAAGAGGTTCGCAGTGCAACGGATGAACAAGCCCGTTCCATCGAGCAAATTGAATCTGTATCCTACGGGTTAAAGCAACAATCAGAAGAGCTATTTAAAGTAATATCTCAATTTGATCGGAAATCCAATTAATTCTCTCTATAAGTTTAATAGAGAAATAGAAAAACGATCATTAATTGTTAAATCTCGTTAAATGTTCGTATTTTTATATAAAGTTGATGAAAATATACTGTTTTCTTTTATATTTTTCAGAAATTCGTCAAATTAAACAAAAATAATGCAACTCACTTTACGTGAGTTGTGTTTTTTTATATAGAAAAATGGTATGATGTTGAGGAGTAAAAAAGTGAAACTTCCAACAATGGGGTTTTCTTCATCCCCACTGATGGAAAAAGGAACTCAGGCAAATAATGCTGCATCGTGCGGCAATGCTTGAGTGACCAACATTATGTTGGTCCGAACCAATCGGAGATTTACAGGGGGTTTATCCCCCACCTGTTTTCTCTTAATTTTTTCTTGAAAAATTTGTGGGGGGATATTACAGCCTGTTAAACAGGGATAAACAGAAAAGAGGGAACGAGTTGAAAATTGCAATTTCTTCTGATCATGGTGGAAATAATCTTCGTCAGGAAATTATACAGCTTCTTGAAGAATTAGGATTATCTTATGAAGATTTTGGACCAAAAAGTAACGATTCAGTTGACTATCCAGACTTTGCAATGCCTGTAGCAGAGGGTGTGGCAAATGGTAATTTCGATCGTGGTATTTTAATCTGCGGTACTGGTATCGGTATGTCTATTGCAGCAAACAAAGTTAAAGGCATTCGTTGTGCATTAGTTCATGATGTATTTTCTGCGAAGGCTACTAGAAGTCACAATGACTCTAACATTATCGCAATGGGTGAACGTGTTATTGGCGCAGGGCTTGCAAGAGAAATAGTTTCGACTTGGCTTGCACAGGATTTTGAAGGTGGACGTCATGTACGTCGCGTAGAAAAGATTTCAGAAATAGAAAACGCATAGAAGAAGGGATTCCTTATGGAAGCAAAAAGTTTGTGGGTAGAACAAATCGAACAGCTTCTTTTAGAAGTGGAGCAGCAAATCGTGTTTCATGAAAATGATTTATTCGTCGTTGGATGTTCGACCTCAGAAATTATTGGTGAAAAAATTGGAACTGCAGGCGGCATAAAAGTTGCCGAGGTTTTATTCACCCCTTTACAAGCATTTGCAAAACGCAACAATATCCATTTAGCTTTTCAAGGCTGCGAACATATTAATCGCGCCGTTACAATGGAAAGAAAATCACAAGTATTATATAGATTACAAGAAGTGTCAGTTATACCGGTGGTTCGTGCAGGTGGCTCTATGTCTGCATATGCCTACTCACATTTTAATGACCCTGTTGTAGTCGAGCATGTCCAAGCACATGCCGGCATTGATATAGGACAAACTTTAATTGGTATGCAGCTTCAACCTGTAGCTGTGCCAATTCGCTTGTCTATAAAGAAAATTGGGGAAGCAATCGTGTTGATTGCAAAAACGCGTCCTAAGCTAATTGGCGGAGAGCGTGCATTTTACGGATGAATTTTGAGGAGGAACGAATAGTGGAGAAAATTTTATCACAAGATCCAGCAGTATATGAGGCAATGTTAGCGGAGAAAAAGCGTCAGCAATCGAATATCGAGTTAATCGCATCGGAAAACTTCGTATCAGAGGCTGTAATGGAAGCACAAGGCTCTGTACTTACCAATAAATATGCAGAAGGTTACCCTGGTAAACGTTACTATGGTGGCTGTGAGCATGTAGATGTAGTGGAAAATATTGCACGTGATCGTTTGAAAGAAATTTTTGGTGCAGAGCATGCCAATGTCCAACCACATTCAGGTTCTCAAGCGAATATGGCAGTTTACATGACTGCACTGCAACCGGGTGACACAATCCTAGGGATGAATTTGTCTCATGGTGGGCACTTAACGCATGGTTCTCCTGTCAATTTTAGTGGAATTCAATATAACTTTATCGAGTACGGTGTTAACAAAGAATCAGAACTAATCGATTATGAAGAAGTCCGTAGAATCGCATTAGAGCACCAGCCAAAAATGATCGTTGCTGGAGCAAGTGCTTATTCACGTACAATTGACTTCGCTAAATTCCGTGAAATTGCAGATGAAATTGGTGCATACCTATTTGTAGATATGGCTCATATCGCAGGCTTAGTAGCTGCTGGTCTTCATCCTAACCCAGTACCACATGCACATTTTGTAACATCTACAACACATAAAACATTACGTGGACCACGTGGTGGATTAATCTTAACGACAGAAGAGTTTGCGAAGAAAATTGATAAAACAATTTTCCCAGGAATTCAAGGTGGCCCATTAATGCACGTAATTGCAGCTAAAGCTGTAGCATTTGGTGAAGCACAGAAACCAGAATTTAAAGAGTACCAAGCACAAGTAATTGCCAATGCAAAAGCTTTAGCAGACAGTCTAACTGCAGAGGGAATCCGTATCGTTTCTGGTGGTACAGATAACCACGTTATGCTATTAGACGTATCTGCTCTTGAGCTGACTGGTAAAGTAGCGGAGCATGTCCTTGATGAGGTTGGAATCACAGTAAACAAAAACACAATCCCATTCGATACAGCAAGTCCATTCATCACTTCAGGTGTCCGCATTGGTACACCAGCTGTAACATCTCGTGGATTTAAAGAAGCAGAAATGAAAGAAATCGCATCTATCATTGCAAAACTATTAAAAAATAACGAGGATGCAGAAGTACTAAAAGAAGCAAAAGAAAGAGTTGCAACATTAACAAGTAACTTCCCATTATACGAATAGAATAAGATATATGAAAGCCAGCTACTTCACTAACAGTAGCTGGCTTTTGTGTGCGTAGAGAAATAATTCAGCTGATTTCCGTTTCAGGTGGACGCTTTTCGCGGGTTGAGCGATGAGCCATCACCGTCGCAAAGTGTCGTTGTGATGTCTCACTCATCCCGCTAGTGTCGCCACTTTCCACTACAATCAATAAGTGAGTAGGTATTAATTTTAAGATGGAATAAGCTAATTTTATAAAAACAATAATTATGTAAAGTATTGATATAGACGTAGACAGTTAGAGCAAAGTATCAATAAGGAAAGATTTCAAATTTCATAATCAGATACTCCGCTAGAAGTTTGTTTACTTGCGGTGGAGTGTTGTTTACTTGTGGAACGGAAGTTAATTACACATATATATATCTATTTTCTGTGCCACTACCTAGTAATTATAGAAAGAGATTTCTTCTGACCAGCGATTTATAGGAGTGTGCGCCTTCCAAGCCGCAAGAGAGCGAAGAATGAGACTTCAAAAGGGATGAAGAAGCGATAGCGACACATCCTTGGAGGCTCATGCATAGCGTGCGGCAGCGCACATCCGAGTAGAAACTATAAATAAGGACAGGTTTCACACTACATGATTATTTACTTGCGGTGGAGTGTTGTTTACTTGCGTCTACTAGGAGTTTACTTGTTCTTAACCGTCAGTTACTCGCTTGCCTTCTTCAAATACTTGCACTCGATGAAGATTTACTTGCGGGACGGAAGTTTATTACAAATATATCTCTATTCTTAATTCCATTAGCAGTGGTTATAGAAATTGATTTCATCGGACTGGTAACACATATCCGTATAGAAAGTATGAATAAGGAGAGAATATAATATCATAGCCATTTACTGCTCCCTAAATGATGATTTACAAAACAATATTCTTGGTGCAAATAGACGCAATATTAAAAACGTAGGATTACTGTTTGTATCCTGCGTTTTTTGGTATAATTAATAGAATTTAAATAAAACACAAAAGGAGATCTGCTAGTATGCCAAAAGTATTTGTATTTGACCACCCCCTTATTCAACACAAACTTACATATATTCGCGATGTAAAAACAGGCACAAAAGAATTTCGTGAATTAGTAGATGAAGTTGCTACACTCATGGCGTTTGAGATTACGCGAGAAATGCCGTTGGAGGAAACAGAAGTAGAAACTCCAGTTCAACTTACAAAATCGAAAGTGCTTGCTGGGAAGAAAATGGGGATAGTTCCTATATTACGTGCTGGAATAGGGATGGTTGATGGAATCCTTAAGTTAATCCCAGCTGCAAAAGTAGGACATATTGGACTTTACCGTGATCCACAAACATTAAAGCCAGTGGAATATTACGTAAAGCTTCCTGCAGACGTAGCAGAACGTGATTTCATTTTGGTAGATCCAATGCTAGCTACAGGTGGTTCAGCAATCGAAGCGGTAAACTCTCTTAAAACGCGTGGAGCGACAAGCATTAAATTTATGTGTTTAATCGCAGCACCTGAAGGCGTAGAAGCTCTTCAACAAGCACATCCAGACGTAGATATTTATATTGCTGCACTTGATGAGAAGTTAAATGATCACGGATATATCGTTCCTGGTTTAGGGGATGCTGGTGACCGTTTGTTTGGTACAAAATAAAAGGAGTGTTTGTATTTCATGCGTAAATATAAAGTAATGACGATTTTTGGTACGAGACCAGAGGCGATTAAAATGGCCCCACTTGTCTTAGAACTTCAAAAACATCCCGAAGAGATTGAATCGCTGGTAACGGTGACTGCTCAACATCGTCAAATGCTTGATCAAGTATTGGATACATTTAACATAAAACCAGATTATGACTTAAATATGATGAAAGACCGTCAAACATTAGTAGATATAACGACTAGAGCACTTGAAGGCTTAGATAAAGTGATGAAAGAAGCTAAACCTGATATTGTACTTGTTCATGGAGATACTTCTACTACTTTTGTGGCAAGTCTAGCAGCATTCTATAACCAAATTGCTATTGGTCATGTAGAAGCAGGATTACGTACATGGAATAAGTTTTCACCTTTTCCTGAAGAGATGAACCGACAACTAACTGGAGTAATGGCAGATATTCATTTTGCTCCTACTGTAAAATCGGAAAAAAATCTATTAGAAGAGAACAAGCAAAAAGACACTATTTTTGTTACTGGCAATACGGCTATTGATGCTTTGAAAACGACAGTAAAAGACGATTATACACATCCTATCTTAGAGCAACTTGAAGGAAGTAGAATTATCTTATTAACTGCGCATAGACGAGAGAATCTAGGCGAACCAATGCGGAATATGTTCCGTGCCATTAACAGATTACTTATGGAACATAAAGATGTACAAGTAATCTATCCAGTTCACATGAATCCAGCAGTTAGGGAAATTGCCAATGAAATATTAGGAGATCATGAACGGATCCATTTAATAGAACCATTAGAAGTTCTAGATTTCCATAACTTCGCTGCACGTTCTCATATAATATTGACTGATTCAGGTGGTGTTCAAGAAGAAGCTCCTTCTCTTGGAAAACCAGTTATTGTTCTTCGAGATACTACGGAACGTCCAGAAGGTATAGAAGCTGGCACGCTGAAACTTGCCGGTACAGAAGAAGAAACCATCTACCAATTAACAAATGAATTACTATCCGATGAAGTAGCGTATCATACGATGTCTAAAGCAAGTAATCCTTATGGTGATGGAAAGGCTTCACAAAGAATAGTTGAAATTTTAATAAACTTCCTTCAAAAAGCAGAAAAATAAAATTTGTCCATAAAATGTCGGAAAGTTTTGCTATTCTAAGTTTTTCGCTCTAAGCAATTGACATCAATTTGCCCCTATTGTATGCTTACAAAGGATAATCATGATAGGGGTTTCATGCTTGAAACGCTTGTCAGATTAACTTTCTACTAGATTCACAGTTTTTACTTAATAAGGAAAAAATGTGAGGATTCTTTTCACGTCATATTAGACGTCCAATTAAAGGGAAAGCAATGTATTCTGCGATTCTCTCACAGCTTACCGGTTCAACTTCATTCATAGGGATGTGAATGGATTTATTATTAGAACCACTCCAGTATTACTAGTAATATGCCTGCTTGTTAATTCTACAATTGCATGTTGGCAGCAATTACTACCATTCGAAAATATGATTCAGGAGATTAAAGATCAATGCTAGAAATGCAACGTATATTTACGAGGCAAAAAAAGTACATATATTTTTTGCTCGCAGCTTGTGCGCTAGGTTGGGGTTTTACACCTTATTCGACAATTTTTGCAGGCTTGGCACTTGGTTCTTTATTTGGTCTGTATAATTTCTGGATTCTAGTTCGTAGAATGGAGAAATTTGATCGTGTACTTGAGAGCGGAAAAGGACGAGCAGGTTTAGGTACAACATTCCGATTTGCATCGGGTGTTGCAGCGGTTGCAATTGCACTTGCCCTTCCGGAGTATATCCATCTTATCAGTACAGTTATCGGATTAATGATTCCCTATGTTTTACTTGTTGTAGAACGTATTATGTTTCATGTAAAAAATCAGCAATGAGAATGTGAAAGAGAGGTGAATTAATCGTGGAACATTCAAATCCCACATTTGAATTTCTAGGCATGACAGGGAACTGGTCCAATATTTTAATGTTAGCAGTGACTACACTAATAGTATTTTTGATCGCCTTTATATCAACTAGAAACTTAAAGATGAAGCCAACTGGTATGCAAAACTTCATGGAGTGGATTATGGACTTTGTGAAGGGAATCATTAAAAGTAACTTTGACTGGCAAACTGGCGGTCGATACCATGTTCTTGGAATAACCCTACTTATGTTTATCGCAGTAGCGAACTTATTAGGACTTCCATTCTCCATATCTTATGATGGGGTACTATGGTGGAAATCTCCGACGGCAGACCCAACAGTTACAATGACATTGGCAGTTATGATTATCATTTTAACGCACTATTATGGAATAAAGATGAAGGGTATGAAGGGCTACGCAGTAGATACATACTTAAAGCCAATGCCGTTCTTATTCCCATTAAAAGTTATCGAGGAATTCGCAAATACGTTGACACTTGGTCTTCGTCTTTACGGGAACATCTATGCAGGTGAGGTTCTTTTAGGCCTTCTCGCAGGTTTAGCAACAGGTTATGGAGCTTTTGGCTTTGTTGGTGCAATTATACCAGCAATGGCATGGCAAGGTTTCTCGCTATTTATCGGCGGAATCCAAGCATTCATTTTCGTTATGTTAACAATGGTTTATATGTCACACAAAGTGTCGGCAGACCATTAATATAACTGTTTAGATTCTTAAACAGAAAAAAAATAAAACAACATTCCAAGGAGGAAATTACACAATGGTAGGTTCAGTTGGTCTTTTAGCAGCAGCTATAGCAATCGGTTTAGGTGCACTTGGTGCAGGTATTGGTAATGGTTTAATCGTTTCAAAAACAGTAGAAGGTATCGCTCGTCAACCAGAAGCACGTGGAGCTTTACAAACAGTTATGTTCATCGGGGTAGCATTAGTTGAGGCGATTCCAATTATCGCAGCAGTTATCGCATTCATCGTATTAAACAAATAATAACTCAATCAAGTCTTAATGGCGGGTCTTAATCCGCCATTCTCTTTATGAATAACACATTATATGAACTAGAAAACAATGATTACTATTAAATAATAGAAGCAAGATCTCTTAATAGCGTTTGAAAGGAGTGAAACAATCGTGTCTTTTGATTACCTTGTACTTGGTGCTAGTGGCCATGATGGGTTGAATACTTGGGATATTTTAGCTACATTATTCTTCTTCCTGTTACTTATGGTTCTATTGAAGAAAGTAGCTTGGGGTCCACTTATGGGGATTATGACTCAACGTGAAGAGTTAATCGCAAGTGAAATCGCAGCAGCTGAAAATAGTCGCCAAGAATCACAGCGTTTACTTGAAGAACAACGTGACTTACTTAAAGAAGCACGTACGGAAGCTTTAGCGATTGTAGAAAATGCGAAAAAGCAAGGCGATGCATCTCGTGAGGAAATTATCACAACTGCTCGTACTGAAGCTATCCGTTTGAAAGAATCTGCTATCCGTGAAATTGATACAGAAAAAGAAAGAGCGATTGCAGCAGTACGTGAAGAAGTAGTTTCACTTTCAGTACTTGCAGCGTCGAAAGTTCTTGAAAAAGAAGTTTCGGAAGAAGATAATCGTGCGCTAATCGAGGCAACGATTGCGAAGGCAGGCGAGGTTAATTGAGTAATTCAACTGTAGCTAAGCGTTATGCAATCTCTTTGTTCGAGTTAGCAACACAAAAAAATGAAGTATCAGCAGTCGAAAATGATTTGCGAGAACTTAAAGTTGTTTGGAATGGTAACAAAGACGTGAAAACTTTATTCACCTCTCCAAAGTTATCTCTAGACAAGAAAAAAGAGTTAATACGTCAAATCTTTGCAAATGCCAATCCGATCGTTATCAATACACTTTTAGTGCTTATTGATAAGAAGAGATTAGCAGAAGTATCAGACATTATTTCTGAATTTATGATTCTTTCGAATGAAGCACAAGGTATTGCTGAAGCGAAAGTGTATACTACACGTGCACTTACAGAAGAAGAACGTGCAAACGTATCATCTGTATTTGCTAAAAACGTAGGAAAACAAGCTTTAAATATTCAAAACATTGTAGATCCATCAATTATAGGTGGAATGCGTGTTCAAATCGGAAACCGCATTTACGACAGCACTCTAAGCACAAAATTAGATCGCTTAAAACGTAACTTGATCGGTTAATATTATGAATTATGAGAGGTGACATACATGAGCATCAAAGCTGAAGAAATCAGTGTCTTGATTAAGCAGCAGATTGAGAATTACGAATCTGAGATGAAAGTTAGCGACGTTGGTACGGTAATCACGATTGGTGACGGTATCGCGCGTGCTCATGGCCTCGACAATGTCATGGCTGGAGAGCTTTTAGAATTCTCAACTGGTGTTTTAGGTATGGCGCAAAACTTGGAAGCCAACAACGTTGGTATCGTTATCCTTGGACCATACTCGGACATCAAAGAAGGCGATGAAGTACGTCGAACAGGCCGTATTATGGAAGTTCCAGTTGGTAAAGAATTGATTGGCCGCGTTGTCAATCCACTTGGCCAACCAGTTGACGGACTAGGTCCTATTGCAACTACAAAATCTCGTCCAATCGAAAGTCCTGCACAAGGGGTTATGGCACGTAAATCTGTACATGAGCCACTTCAAACAGGTATTAAAGCGATTGATGCACTTGTACCAATCGGGCGTGGCCAACGTGAGTTAATCATCGGTGACCGCCAAACAGGTAAAACATCTGTTGCAATCGATACTATTCTAAACCAAGCAGACCAAGATATGATTTGTATCTATGTTGCAATTGGTCAAAAGGAATCGACTGTACGTAACGTTGTAGAAACACTTCGTAAAAAAGGTGCTTTAGATTACACAATTGTTGTAACTGCATCTGCATCACAACCAGCTCCATTACTTTACCTAGCTCCTTATGCTGGTGTAACAATGGCAGAAGAATTTATGTTCGAAGGTAAGCATGTATTGATCGTTTATGATGATTTATCTAAACAAGCTGCTGCATACCGTGAGCTTTCATTACTTCTTCGTCGTCCTCCAGGCCGTGAAGCATATCCAGGGGATGTATTCTACTTACACAGCCGTCTACTTGAGCGCGCTGCGAAGTTAAATGAAACACTTGGTGCAGGTTCAATCACTGCATTACCATTCGTTGAAACACAAGCTGGAGATATCTCTGCTTATATTCCAACAAACGTAATTTCTATTACAGATGGTCAAATCTTCTTACAATCTGATTTATTCTTCTCGGGTGTACGTCCAGCGATCAATGCCGGATTATCAGTATCTCGTGTAGGTGGGTCAGCACAAATTAAAGCAATGAAAAAAGTTGCGGGTACACTACGTCTTGACTTAGCTGCATACCGTGAACTTGAAGCATTCTCTCAATTTGGATCAGATCTTGACGCAGCAACACAAGCTAAACTTAACCGTGGTGTGCGTACAGTAGAAGTATTAAAACAAGACTTGAATAGCCCGATTAAAGTGGAAAAACAAGTAATGATTTTATATGCTCTAACACGTGGCCATTTAGATGATATTCCAGTGAAAGATATTACTCGTTTTGAAGCAGAACTTGGAAGCTGGTTAGATTCAAACCACACAAATGTTTTAGATCATATTCGCACGACAAAAGACCTTCCTTCAGATGAAGATATGAGCAATGCAATTTCTGCATTCAAAAAAACTTTCGCTAAATCTGAATAATTCCTTTGTCTAAGTGAAAAAAACAATAAGGTGGTGAAATACCAGTGGCATCATTACGCGACATTAAAAGTAAAATTACGTCAACAAAGAAAACAAGTCAGATAACAAAAGCTATGCAAATGGTTTCTGCTTCTAAATTGAACCGTGCGGAGGAAAATGCGAAAGCATACGTTCCCTACATGTCAAAAATTCAAGAAGTAGTTGGTGCAATTGCATCAGGTACTAGTGATAGTGGGCATCCAATGTTAACTTCTCGTCCTGTTAAAAAGACTGCATATCTTGTCATTACTGCTGATCGTGGTTTGGCTGGCGCATATAACAGTAATGTTATTCGTGCTGTAGCTAATGCAATAGCTGAAAGACATTCTTCAAAAGAAGAGTATGTAATCTTCGCAATTGGGCGTATGGGACGTGATTTCTTCCTAAAGCGTGGTTCTAACGTAATTGGGGAAGTAGTCGGCTTACCAGACCAACCTGCTTTTGCTGATATTAAAGAAGTTGCTCGCAAAGCTGTTGGTATGTTCACGGATGGTACATATGATGAACTTTATATGTACTATAACCACTTTGTCAGTGCTATCTCCAGTGAAGTAACGGAGAAAAAGGTACTGCCACTTACGGATATTGCAGTAGAAACAGGCACAACTGCTTCTTATGAATTTGAGCCTTCACCTGAAGCAATTCTAGAAGTATTACTTCCACAGTATGCGGAAAGCCTGATTTTCGGTGCATTACTCGATGGTAAAGCCAGTGAGCATGCTTCTCGTATGTCTGCGATGAAATCCGCGACAGACAATGCAGCTGATTTGATCAGCAATTTAACATTAGTATACAACCGAGCACGTCAAGCAGCAATTACGCAAGAAATTACGGAAATTGTCGGCGGCGCAGCGGCATTAGAATAGTTCTAGATAGAAAGTAAGACAGGAGGGAACAGTAGTGAACAAAGGACAAGTACTACAAGTAATGGGTCCAGTTGTTGACGTTAAGTTTGACAACGGCCATTTACCAGCTATCTATAATGCACTAACTGTAGCGATTGAACGTCCAAACGAAGCGCCTACAACTTTAACATTAGAAGTAGCGTTACACTTAGGAGATGACTCAGTTCGTACTATTGCAATGTCATCTACGGACGGCCTTAAGCGTGGTACAGAGGTATTTGATGCTGGTACAGCAATTTCTGTTCCAGTTGGTGATGTAACTTTAGGACGTGTTTTCAACGTACTTGGTGAAGTTATTGACTTAGGGGAAGAAGTACCAGTTGGAGAACGTCGTGATCCAATTCACCGTCAAGCTCCAACATTTGAAAACCTATCTACAGAAGTTGAAATTCTTGAAACAGGTATTAAAGTAGTAGATCTATTAGCTCCTTATATTAAAGGTGGTAAAATCGGTCTATTCGGTGGTGCCGGTGTAGGGAAAACGGTTCTTATTCAAGAACTTATTAATAACATTGCTCAAGAGCATGGCGGTATTTCTGTATTCGCTGGTGTTGGAGAGCGTACGCGTGAAGGAAATGACTTATTCCATGAGATGAGTGATTCAGGCGTTATTAAGAAAACAGCAATGGTATTCGGTCAAATGAATGAACCACCTGGCGCACGTATGCGTGTTGCTTTAACTGGTCTTACAATGGCAGAATATTTCCGTGATGAACAAGGTGCAGACGTACTTCTATTCATCGACAATATTTTCCGTTTCACGCAAGCAGGTTCTGAGGTTTCAGCACTTTTAGGTCGTATGCCTTCAGCTGCTGGTTACCAACCAACACTTGCAACTGAAATGGGTCAATTACAAGAGCGTATCACGTCAACTAACACTGGTTCAGTTACATCTATCCAAGCGATTTATGTACCAGCCGATGACTATACGGATCCAGCTCCAGCAACAACATTCGCTCACTTAGATGCGACTACAAACTTAGAACGTAAATTATCTGAGATGGGTATCTATCCAGCGGTTGATCCTTTAGCTTCTTCTTCACGTGCGCTTTCTCCGGAAATCGTAGGTCAAGAGCATTATGATGTAGCACGTCAAGTGCAATATACATTACAACGCTATAGAGAGCTTCAAGATATTATCGCAATCTTAGGTATGGATGAATTAGGAGATGAAGACAAGCTAGTAGTAAACCGTGCTCGTCGTATTCAGTTCTACCTATCTCAAAACTTCCATGTTGCAGAACAATTTACAGGTCAAAAAGGTTCATACGTTCCAGTTAAAGAAACTGTTGAAGGATTCAAACAAATTCTTGATGGAAAATATGACCATTTACCAGAAGATGCATTCCGTCTAGTTGGACGCATTGAAGAAGTTGTAGAAAAAGCGAAAAGCATGGGCGTAGAAGTATAATAAATCGGACCAGGAGGTAAAAATATGAAGACACTTACAGTCAATATTGTCACTCCCGACGGCCCGGTATACGATTCTGAAGTAGACATGATTATCGCGAAAACAGCATCTGGTGAAATCGGTATTTTACCTGGCCATATTCCAATGGTTGCACCACTTGTAGCAGGTGCAATAAAATTGAAAAAAGAGGCAAAAACAGAGTACGTAGCAGTAAGCAGTGGTTTTGTGGAAGTTCGACCTGAAAAGGTATCGATCTTAGCAACATCTGCTGAGGTTGCTTCAAGTATCGATTTAGCTCGTGCTAAAGAAGCGATGAAACGTGCTGAAGAACGTCTTCAAAGCAAATCAGACTCGGTTGACTTCAACCGCGCTGAGCTTGCCTTGAAACGTGCGATGAATCGTATCAACGTTTATGAGGGTAATATTTAAGCTTATTTCTTTATGTGGGATAATCTTAAAACCTATGGCGAAGCAATGGATTTTGTAAGGGAATTTATCTTGCTAGCCGTTAGTGGCTTGACGAAGGTCAGTTAGCCTATGAGGATGTATACGACATAGGTTAAATTTCCTGCATATTCTTAGCTAAATGCCTAGGTGAATTTGATTTAGATGAAGCGGGCAGAATAATTTAATTCTGTCTGCTTTTTTTACTATTGCCTAAAATAGGAGGACTATAAATGGGATTATTAAGTAGTGAACAAGCAGTAATTGCTATACTAGCAAATATCTTTTTTATTGGAATATCTTTCTATGCGTTACAGGCATTAATGATGGATAAAATAATAAAGAAAAATCGTGTATTTCAAGCACAACTTTTTTATATTTTAACGAGTATAGTGATTGGATCTATCGTCGCTAATTTTTTCTTGAATTTAACAAGTTGGTCAAATCAGCTTCCATTTTTATTCGAGTAAAAAGATCCTATATGCTCATGCAAATTATGGGAAAGTTTGTATGAGCATGTAGAATCTTCACGTATTTCCTGGGAAATTTTTTGTTCAATAGGTTTACCCGTTCGTACTATGGGTATTTTAAAATTATCTACACGAAAAGGCTGGGTAATACGTATAATAGAACAAGAAAAATAATGGAAAAGCTCAAAAATAGTGTTTTAGATGCTTGTATGTAGTCGAATTACATTGTATGATGAATATTGTTTTGAATACCTAAAATTGACATCATACGTATTCTTTTATATAAAGCAAATGGATAATGAACGCGGAGGGAAAGTAGTGGACAAAATCGTTGTTAAAGGTGGCCAAACGTTAAACGGGAAAGTACGAGTAGAAGGTGCAAAAAATGCAGTACTACCAGTATTAGCTGCAGCTCTACTTGCTACTAAAGGCAAAAACGTTATTAAAGATGTACCGACACTTGCAGATGTTTTGACAATAAATGAAGTATTGAAAAGTTTAAATACAGAAGTTAGTTATAACCCGGAAAAGAATGAAGTAATCATTGATTCGCAAAAGAAACTATCTAGTGAAGCCCAATTCGAGTATGTTCGTAAAATGCGTGCATCTATACTTGTAATGGGTCCAATTTTAGCGCGTAATGGATTTGCACGTGTAGCTCTTCCTGGTGGTTGTGCAATAGGATCACGTCCTATTGATCAGCATTTAAAAGGTTTCGAAGCAATGGGTGCAGTAATTTCATTTGGACATGGATTTGTTGAAGCAACTACTAATGGACGTCTAAAAGGTGCCAAAATTTATTTGGATGTTCCAAGCGTAGGTGCAACGGAAAATATTATGACTGCTGCGGCATTAGCGGAAGGTACAACAATTATCGAAAATGCTGCAAAAGAACCTGAAATTGTCGATTTAGCTAACTTTATCAACGAAATGGGCGGATTGGTAAAAGGTGCAGGTACCGACACTATTCGCATTGAAGGTGTGGAAGAACTTCATGGCACAGAACACCATATCATACCTGATCGTATTGAAGCGGGAACATTCATGGTCGCTGCTGCAATAACAAAAGGTAATGTGCTCATTGAAAATGCAGTACCTGAACATATGACAGCACTTATATCTAAAATGCAAGAAATGGGCATTGAAATTACCGAAGAGGAACAAGGTCTTCGTGTACGTTCTAAAGGAAATCTAAAATCAGTTGATATCAAAACGATGCCACACCCAGGTTTCCCAACAGATATGCAATCCCAAATGATGGCATTAATGATGACTGCCCACGGAACTGGCATCATAACAGAAACAGTATTCGAAAATCGCTTCATGCACGTGGAAGAATTCCGCAGAATGAATGGCAACATGAAAATCGAAGGACGTTCTGTCATTATGGAGTCCCCATCCGACCTACAAGGTGCAGAAGTCGCTGCAACCGACCTAAGAGCGGCAGCAGCACTTATTATTGCAGGATTAGTCGCTGAAGGAATCACACGCGTTACGGAGCTCTACCATCTTGATAGAGGATATGTCGATTTTGATAAAAAATTGGCAGCATTAGGCGCCGATATTGAACGCATCGGTAGCGAATCAGCAGAGAAAACAGTGCAATTTGTATAACACTATATGTAAAGCACTACGCATGTATACATGTGTAGTGCTTTTTCGTTTTTGTTGCATGATTGCTCTCGTATAGCTGGAGTCTCTCTCGTACAATCCTCTAACTCTTTCGTATAAGACCGATTTGCTCTCGTATAGTGTAAGGTCTCTCGTAGAGCACTGAATTACTCTCGTATAGCTGGAGTTCACTCTCGTATAATCCTCTAAGTCTCTCGTATAGCACCAATTTGCTCTCGTATAGTGTAGGGTCTCTTATATAGGACTGAATTGCTCCCGTATAGCTGGAGTTCACTCTCGTATAATCCTCTAACTCTCTCGTATAGCACCAATTTGCTCTCGTATAGTGTAAGTCTCTCGTATAGAACCGAATTGCTCTCGTATAGCTGGAGTTCACTCTCGTATAATCCTCTAAGTCTCTCGTAAAGGACCAATTTGCTCTCGTATAGTGTAGGTCTCTCGTATAGGACTGAATTGCTCTCGTATAGCTGGAGTTCACTCTCGTATAGTCCTCTAACTCTCTCGTATAGCACCAATTTGCTCTCGTATAGCTGGAGTTCACTCTCGTATAATCCTCTAAGTCTCTCGTAAAGGACCAATTTGCTCTCGTATAGTGTAGGGTCTCTCGTATAGCTTAAGTTCTCTTGCATAGCGCAGTTTTTATTAGCAACCTCCTTTTTTAATATTTGTGTCGATTTATGTTTGTTATTTATCAAAATTCAATTAGTAGTTTGATATTAATAGAATCATCAGTCTCTCAGTACGAGCATATAGTATTTCTATGAAACAAAACATACTTTTTATAATCCTATGCGCAGCCCTGTTGTTTTTGCCCTTTTTATTAATAAAAGAAAAACCAAAAGAAGAAACAGTACCATCGCCAACATCGGAACTCGAAATTTCTTGTCCAATACTAATCGAAGTGAAAGGGGTTAAGGAGAAAATTCCGCTAGAAAGTTATGTACTTGGAGTTGTGGCTGCTGAAATGCCGGTTACTTTTCATGAAGAGGCATTAAAGGCTCAATCTATAGCGGCAAGGACATATGTGCTTAGAGATACGAATTATGGTCAAAAATCAATCAATCCAACAGTATTGAAACAGGTCTATGCTAGTGAGACAGATCGGAAAGAAAAGTGGGGGGCCTCCTTCCAACAATATGAGGACAAGCTAAAGAAGGTTATCGCTGCGACAGAGGGAGAAATTATCGTCTATAAAGATCAACTAATCACAGCGATGTTCTTTTCTTCCAGCAACGGTCAAACGGAAAGTGCAGAAAACTACAGTGGAAATGCGATCCCCTATTTAGTATCTGTACCAAGTAAATCAGAGGAAATGTATGCTCCAAATAGAACGAAGCAGTTTGAATTTACACATGGAGAATGGTCTAAAGCCTTTAATATGAAATGGACTTCAAACATACCTAAAACTTTCGAAGTACGAAAGACTGATACGGACCGAGTAGAATCGATCCATATGGATGGAAAGTCGTGGACAGGCCGTGAAGTTCGAACCCTTTTAGGTCTACCATCTACTGATTTCACTATAATGTTTCAATCTGATAAAGTAGTAGTGGATACGGTTGGATACGGGCATGGAGTAGGGATGAGTCAGTACGGGGCAGAGGTACTTGCAAATGATTCTGTATTGGCAGCCGATATTTTACTTCACTACTATAAAGGTACAGAAATAAAAAAATTTTCACCATGTTTAAAATCTCCTTGATTTGCAAACAATGCAAATAGAGGTGATGAAAATGAGAGAAGAACAAAAGAACAATACTTCTCAGAAGAAGAATAATAACCCGAAAAAGCCGTGGTTTTGGCCACTAATTTATGCAGGTTTTTCGGTAGCTTTTGTAGGAATGATTTGGGGTTACAATGTGTATGTCAGTGATGATTCAGCAAAAGATTCAGAATGGACAGATGCAAGTAAAGATCCAGATTCAGTAACGATTGAAACAAATGCTCAAGCAGAATCGATGAAATACCCTTTTAAAGAGGCTCTGCATGATAGCATCAAAATCGTACAGCACTATTACGATATGGAAGCAGATGAAGCGACTCGTGAAAAGTCAATACTTGTATTCGATCATAGTTATGTGATGAATACAGGTGTATCTCTATCTATGAATAGTGAGCCATTTGAAGTAGTTGCAGCAATGAGTGGAAAAGTAGAGGAAGTCAATCTAGATCCATTTGTTGGAGATGAAATCGTCTTGTCACATGCTAATGGTATGGTAACCAAATATCGCTCTGTCACTGGTATTCTAGTAAAAGCTGGAGACGTTGTAGAACAAGGAGACTCGCTTGCTACAGCTGCTGAAAATGAATGGAACCCAACTGCGGGTATTCATTTACAGTTTGAAGTACTGCAAGATGATGTTTTAGTAAATCCAGAGACCTTACTAGCATTTTAATTCATAATAGCTAAGACGTATGCATAAATTGATGGAAAGTGTTCCTTTACTAACGAAAGGAAGAGTTAGTGCACGAAACGATTCGTCATAGATGCATACGTTTAGGTGAAATGGTCATTGAGACTAAAAAAACTGTTCGTGCTATCGCGAGCACAACCGGTCATTCCAAAAGCACTGTGCATAAGGATTTGACGGAAAGACTTCACTTAGTAGATCCGCAACTGGCAAAAGAAGTAAAAGAAATTTTAGCGTATCATAAATCGGTCAGGCATTTACGAGGTGGAGAAGCGACGAAAAGAAAGTGGAAAACGAAAAAAGAAGATAGAAGAGGTCGTGATTAGTAAGTGATCACGGCTTTTTCTTATATTTTAGCGATGCATAATCTCATTACCGCTGCAATTGTCTCATATACCTATATCCGCTTAAAATAAATACTTAGTCGCGCATCTAATAGTAGTTTAGACCCGAATTCCATGCCATTTTTTCACATATTTTATTGTTAAATAAAGTGTATTTCTAGTAAAACTATGATAAAATTTAAAGTTAGAGACGTATCGATTAATATACATAATGGTTTTAGCTGGGAAGGAGAAACATCAGTAATGTTTGCAAAGGATATAGGAATTGATTTAGGTACAGCAAATGTATTAATACATGTAAAAGGAAAAGGGATTGTTTTAAACGAACCCTCTGTCGTGGCTATAGATAGAAATACAAAAAAGGTACTTGCAGTTGGAGAAGAAGCTAGACAAATGGTCGGGAGAACTCCAGGGAATATAACAGCAATTCGACCACTTAAAGATGGTGTGATTGCTGATTTTGACGTGACAGAAGCTATGTTAAAGCATTTTATCAATAAGTTAAATGTAAAAGGATTCCTATCCAAGCCGCGCATTTTAATCTGCTGTCCTACAAATATTACTAGTGTAGAACAAAAAGCAATACGCGAAGCAGCTGAGAAGTCTGGTGGGAAGAAAGTCTATTTAGAAGAAGAGCCAAAAGTAGCCGCGATCGGTGCAGGAATGGATATTTTCCAACCGAGTGGTAACATGGTTGTTGATATTGGTGGAGGTACAACAGATGTTGCAGTACTTTCCATGGGGGATATCGTAACGAGTGAATCGATTAAAATTGCGGGAGATGTTTTTGACAATGACATTCTTCAGTATATAAAAAAAGAGTACAAGCTTCTCATAGGGGAACGTACTGCTGAAAATATTAAAATTTCGATAGGAACCGTTTTTCCAGATAGTCGTCATGAAGAGATGGACATTCGTGGACGTGATATGGTCTCAGGACTTCCTAGAACGATAACAATTAAATCTGAAGAAATAGAAAAAGCCTTGAAAGAATCAGTTACAGGTATTGTACAAGCTGCAAAAAATGTATTAGAAAAGACACCACCTGAGCTATCTGCAGATATTATTGATCGCGGAGTTATCATAACAGGAGGCGGAGCACTTTTACACGGTATGGACCATTTGTTGATGGAGGAGTTAAAAGTACCGGTATTTATAGCTGAAAACCCAATGGATTGTGTCGCAATAGGAACAGGGATTATGTTAGATAATATTGACAAAATATCAAGAAGATAAATGCGAATTTTCTGCGGAGCTAAAAGATATGCCCGTATACTAAGTTTGCATTAGACTGAAGTGGAGGCTTTCTTATGTTTCGCGGATTTAATACAGTTGCATCAGGAATGATTGCGCAACAGCGTAGAACAGAACTATTAACAAATAATATGGCCAATGCAAATACACCAGGATTCAAAGCAGATCAATCGACGATTCGCTCGTTTCCAGATATGCTTATGTCCAGACTTGGACCTACTCAAATTCCTACAAAGGATCCGATTAGTGGAAAATATGTTTCCGAAGTTGGCGCAATTAGTACGGGTGTGTACATGCAAGAAACAATGGCATTAATGACTCAAGGACAACTCGTGCAAACTGATTTAAACACAGACATAGCATTAGTTGATGGTTCACTACCAGTGGATGAAGAGACAGGTCAAACAGGAGCAGTATTTTATCGTTTGCAGCATCCTACTGAAGGGGAAGCATACACTCGAAATGCGAATTTCACGTTAGATGGAGCAGGATACTTAACGAACCCCCAAGGCCTGTATGTACTGGATTCAGAAGGGCAACCAATTCAGCTAGAGAATGATGATTTCCAAGTGGATTCAAGTGGACAGATCCTTGTAGACAATGCTGCAGTAACCCGAATTGGTGTATCCTTTTCTACGCAGCCTAATACGCTTATAAAGCAAGATAACGGTTTATTCCAAACAGTGGACGGTACTGACCTTCCATCTGCCTATAATATAGATAATGTAACGTTTTCGATGCAACAAGGGTATATTGAAGGTTCAAATGTAGACACTGCCAGAACAATGACAGATATGCTAACTGCGTATCGTGCATTTGAAGCAAACCAAAAAGTACTGCAAGCATACGATAGAAGTATGGACAAAGCTGTTAACGAAGTGGGCCGTGTGAATTGATAAAGCTATTACAATCTTTAACCATGAAAAGAGGTAGGCTTAAATGCTACGCACGATGATTACAGCGACAAATACAATGTCGCAACTACAAAGCCAAATAGACATTATTGGGAATAACCTTTCTAATACAGGTACTCATGGCTATAAAGCGAAGGATGCAAAATTCCAAGAATTATTATATCAACAATACAATAATGATAAATTAGATAGAGTAGAACGAGATTCACCTACAGGAATCCGCTATGGTGTTGGTGCAGCTCTTGCGCAGACGCAAATGAACTGGAAGCAAGGTAGTCTCCAATCTACAGACCGCGATTTAGATTTCGCTTTCCAAGAGCCGAAGCAATATTTTAATGTGCTTATGCCGGATGGGGTAGACGGGCAACAGACAGCCTATACGCGTCAAGGTGCCTTTTATGTTTCGCCAATGGAAAATGGAGAGCTTATGCTTGTGAACGGTGATGGTTATCCAGTAGCTAATGCAGGTGGACAAGCGATTACTATTCCAGATGGTGCTACGGGTTTCACTGTAAATGAAACAGGAACTCTAACAGCAACATATCCAGACGGTACTACTCAGCAACGTGAATTAGCAGTTTCTGTGTTACAAAAGCCGAATGCGATGGAGCATTTATCTGCAACATATATTGCGATGCCGGAAAACCTACAAGAATTAGGTTTAAATGCAGAAGATATTATGACAGATCTACAAGGTGCAGACCGCGAGGAAATAGCTATGGCGAATGGTATGTTAGAGTTGTCTAATGTGGATACATCTAAAGAGATAACGGATCTCATGACAGCGCAACGTTCTTATCAGTTCAATGCCCGTTCCATTACAATTGCGGACCAAATGCTGGGACTTATTAATGGCATTAGATAATTATTCGTGTAAGGAGTTGTGTTTATGACAGAAGAAAGTAAAATTTCTGGTAGACAACAGCGAAGATTAGAAAAAGAACAAGAAAAAGCCAATGAACAAGCAGCAACGACTGGAGCAACCAAATGGGTTCAGATCCGCATGTTTCCTATTTGGTTGCGTATACTACTCGTTATTCTATTCTTTGCTGGAGCAGCTATGGCAGGTCTAATGGTTGGTTATGGCGTATTAGGTGATGGTGAACCAAAGGACGCATTAAAATGGGATACATACCAGCATATGATTGATATTAAAGATGGCAAATAATCTTTTGGAGGATGATTCTATGTTAACAACAGAGCAAGTTCAAGCAATTTTACCTCATCGTTATCCCTTTCTTATGATAGATAAAATTCTAGAAGTTGAAGAAGGAAAGCGTGCGGTAGGCTTAAAAAATGTAACGATTAACGAAGAGTTCTTCAATGGTCATTTCCCAGGATATCCAGTAATGCCCGGAGTACTAATCGTAGAGGCTCTTGCTCAGATAGGGGCAGTAGCTGTTCTTCAAATTCCAGAGAATAAAGGAAGACTCGCATTCTTTACTGGGATTGATAATTGCCGATTTAAACGTCAAGTGAAGCCAGGTGACCAATTAAAACTAGAGGTTGAATTGACAAAACTACGTGGAACTATGGGAAAAGGTCACGGAATCGCAACAGTAGATGGAGAATTAGTGTGTGAGGCAGATATACTTTTTGCCCTTGGACCTGTAGTAGAGAAGTAATAATTTGCAATATAGAGTTATATCATATAAAATAAGTTGAATTATTTAGAAATATTTATGCGTTGCAATAATGTAGGAGGTTTTATGCTTCATGTATAATGAGTTGTCATCAGGAATTAAAAGCAGTATTACTAGATCTATAACAAAGGCTTTTGAAATATATATGACGAATATCAATTGGGATGAAGAACTTTTTACTATCGAAGACTTCGTGAAAAGTTGGCAATTATACATTGTTGAGTCTGCCACTTGGTTTGAGAAAGTACCTCAAGAGGTAAAAGAAAGTCCAGAGTTCCATGAAGAAATAGCACTAAAAATAAATGCATCTATTGAGAAAATTTTATCAGAGCCAGTTAATGAGGATTTGATTGCTTCCATTGAAATTATGCAAGAAAAATTAGATACTCACTTTAAATATGGCTGCAAAGCAGAGGCATTATACGTTGAATCGCTTCTAAAAGAAATGCAAAAACAGGCATAAATGCCATAGGATAGTTCCTTTTTTCTTGGATAACCTATCGTAAGTCACAAATTAGTGATGACGATATCTAAGAAAGGAGGAATTTTTTTATGTGGAAAAAAGCCGTTCCTGCTGTAGCTTTATGTTCTTTTTTATTAGTTGGGTGTAACAATGTAAACGATGATGCTATCCCTGACAACAATGAAACCCCAATGGAGGATGTGCGAGATGATATAAATACTCCATCGCCGAACACAAACAACGGTATGGATAACAATGGGAATGGAACATTAAACGATGGAACCATCAATGATGGAACCAACAATAACGGAACACTCGATAACGGAACAATGGATGGCGATAATGGTACAGGAAATGGAATGGGAACTGATAATGGTACAGGAAACGGAAATGTACCAAACGATGATAAATGGATAAAAGAACCAAGCACAGAGCACGATGATGATGAATTGATAAATGATAAAGACAATAATACTAAATAATTTGAATAAAAATTAAAAAAGATGCTGATTCCTAAAAAATTTAGGATCAGCATCTTTTTTCAGTTAAACAAATGGCAAGCGCAAGTAACTAAATCTTTCGTCCTAGATGATTTCTATAGAATATCCACCTTTCTTAATGGATAAATATTCCGTTTCCCAAATAAATGGCACTTGAAAGCAAGTAACCAACGACGTAGCGCAAGTACCGGATAGGATAGAGCAAGTAAATTTACCATGAGCGCAAGTAACCGACATGTTAACGCAAGTAACTAGTATTAAAGAAGAAAAACTTGCGATATCCTTCATGGAAGTAAACGGTATTTATAAACTTGGCAAAGTGGAAAAATTGATCTCAACCGATAGCAATGGCTGGTCTCAGTGATTTTACGTAACAAAAATCGCTGCAAATTCACAGGGATTCCAAGAATTCCGGTATAAACAAAAATTGCATTAGCAAAGCTAGTATTAGGTTTCCTACTATTGATCCTTCTTCAAGGCAGGTCTAGTTTTCATATCGTTTTCAAATTTAGAAAGTAAATCTTCGCCAGTTAAGCCTTCCTCGATTAGCTGCGCTAGCAAAGACTCTGCGTATTTTCTTCTTACTCGTTTCAATGTACCTCTAAGCAGCACGGAAAGGTGATTGCCAATTTGTTTAACAGAGTAGGTTACCACTTCAAAATGAGCAGGTTCGTTTTCTGGATAAGAAATAATAACTTTTACATCATATACTTCATTAGACATTTTTAATTCATTAAAATAATTTTCGTATTTTTGATCAGTAAATAGTTCTAATATCCAAGAACGGCTTGAATTTTCCTGATTGATAACAATGCCATCCTCAATTGTTATTGGCACTTCTTCATGGTCTGAAATAATACTGACTGAAATCATTTTGAATGTTTTCATACACAAATCCCCTTTGGAAAAGCATTAATTAGTTTCCATTATAGCATAGTGATTTAGGTGGAAAAAATAATAGTACAAACTACCAAAATAGCATTATTGAAAATTAGAAAGTTGATATAGAAAGAGTTTAAAGAAAGTCGGTTTCAGGAATTAAATTTTGTGCTTAAAAAATGCTTGAAAATTGAATTATAAGCTTTTGCCAACAATTTATACTGCCAGTATGATAGGGCTAATGCTAGTAAAGGAGGTGACAGATTGAACACTGTTTCGATAATCGGACGTATGACGAAATCTCCACAATTAAAGCATTTATCAGAAGGGAGGATGCAAACGAGTTTCATAGTCGCGGTAAATAAAAGCTATAAAAATGATGAAGCGAACTTTGTGCTATGCACGATTTGGGGAAAGCTCGCTGAAACGACCGTCAAGTATTGTGGTAAAGGGTCACTTGTAGGGATAACAGGTAGACTTAATACAAGGTCTTATGAGAAGGAAGCGGGAGCGAGAGTATTCGTTACAGAAATAGTTGTGGAGGACATCCGATTTTTAGCAACAAAGAAACGAGACGAGGAACAACCAGCACAAACAGTGCAACAGCCAAATAAAAATATTGAGAGTGATTTTGAATTTCCAGTAACACCACCAAACCAACTACCAGTTTAATGATTGATAAGGCCGCAATCCTATTCAATGATTATCAAAAGAGGGAAACCCTGACCAAAAAATATTTGGCCAGGGTTTTAATAAAATATTATTAAATAGACAGTGTGAGTAAGTCTTTTATGTCATTATCCGACATTTCAGTGATCCACTGACTAGAATGGATTAACTCCTCTGATAGCGCCTGTTTCTCAACTAGAAGCTTATCGATTTTTTCTTCAATTGTTCCAATTGTTATAAATTTATGGACATGAACAAAGTTTGTCTGTCCAATCCGGTAAGCACGATCAGTTGCTTGGTTTTCAACTGCAGGATTCCACCATCGATCGGCATGGAGCACATGACTTGCCGCAGTTAAGTTTAAGCCAGTTCCGCCAGCCTTAAGTGATAATAAGAATACAGGAAACTCTTTTGCTTGGAATGCTTCTACCAAATGATCACGTTGGTTTTTAGGCATACTACCAGTCAAAAATGGTGCATCAATTTCATATAGCTCTGTTAAACAATGCTGAAGTAAATGTCCCATCCCGATATACTGAGTAAAGATTAGACATTGCTCACCACGTGCTGCAATTTCTCCGGCAAGTGTCACAATTTGAGCTAGCTTCTCGGAACGCTCAAGCATATCCTCTGCATCATCAAAGGGCTCTTTTAAATAGAGTGCGGGGTGATTACAAAGTTGTTTCAGCTTGCTGAGCATTTTGAGAATGAGGCCCTTTTTCTCGAACCCAGTTAGTGTGTCGAGCTTGCTTACGGTTTCTTGTATAAGTGATTCATACAAAGCCGCCTGCTCTGTAGTAAGGGCACAATACTCTCGTTGCTCCAACTTTTCTGGTAAGTTAAGCTGAAGCTCTGGATCTTGTTTCGTTCTTCTTAATAGGAATGGTTGAATTTTCACTCGTAATTTATGTTTTGTTGCATCGGAATTATCTCGTTCAATAGGTGCTATATAATTTTCTTGGAACTTACCGAAAGAGCCTAAATATCCTTTATGGATAAAGTCAAAGATAGACCATAACTCCGATAATCTATTTTCTACAGGCGTACCAGTCAGCGCAATATGATGACCACCAGTTAACTTTCGAATAGCACGTGATTGTTTTGTATGCATATTTTTAATGTTCTGTGCCTCATCTAAAGTAGTACTGGTCCATACGATTTCAGAAAGTGAATCGATATCTTGCATAGCAGTTCCAAATGTAGTGAGAACAACATCACTCGTCATATCTATCTCTTTTGTTCGGGAAGATCCGTAATGTGTCTGTACTTTAAGTGAAGGAGCAAACTTGGCAATTTCTTTTTGCCAGTTTCCTAATACAGAAGTAGGACAAATAATGAGCGAAGGTGTCGGTTGCTCTGTATTTTCATGGACATGCAGTAAATAAGATATCAACTGTACCGTTTTTCCAAGACCCATATCATCCGCTAGGCAAGCCCCAAATTTTTCATTTCGCATAAAGACGAGCCATTCTAATCCTTGCTGCTGATAAGGGCGTAAAGTCGTCAACAGATTAGGAGAAATCTCTACGGAAGGGAAACCCTTTTTATCCGAGAGCTGTGTCATAAGAGTTTGCAAGGATTTTTGCATTTCAAATTCAAATAACGGATCAGCATCAGTTTCCTCTTCGTCGTCAAGTGCGAGTGCAAGCTCTTCGGGAATTTCGCGGAACAGTAGCTCTTTCACCGTCCAGTTCTCATCCTCTGATTTTCTTATAAGCTCTCGAACTTCATGCATCCAAGCGGAATCGATACGGAACCATTCATTGCCAGCCTGTATAAACGAACGATTTTCATTTACCATCTGTTGAAACACATCGGCTGAAATCTCTTGACCGTTCAAAGAAAAACTCCAATTAAATTGCAGTATTTCATTTAAACCTGCAGTAGTTTTATATGAATTGGCCGTCTTAGCGACAGTTTTAATACGCATTTTTGTGTCTTTTACCGCCTTCAGCCAAGCAGGAAGAACAATCTCAAATCCAAGTGCCTGTAGTTTCACTAAATCATCACGAAGAAACATCCGTACTTCTTCATCAGTTAATGTGGAAGAATAGAATGTTTCTGGATTTGTTTGATCGATGGAAGAAATAAGAGAAAATATTTTTGACTGTGTTTCTTCTATAAAATCACTAAATTCAACCCATTTATCAGGAAGTGCTTTACCTATGGGTAATGATTTCTTTCGGTATGCAGGTGTCCAGTAAACACTGCTTTTTTTCCCACGAACCACTGTCTCGAGCAACCATGTGTCTTCCATTGCTTCTGGTTCTGACAATCTAAGTGCAACTAATAAACTTGGATGAGTAGCCTGAGACTTGATCGGCCAGCCACCTCGTTTGAAAAATGGTATGAGTGGCTCTATATCCTCCATCGATAGCCCGGCTTGGAAAAGCTTTTGTTTAACAGCATTCCCAAGAAGTGCTTGCCCACTATCATCAATTGGTGCAGTAATTTTAAGTTCATTTCCTTCAACGTTTATAAAGTCCCATAAGTCAGGCGTTGCCCAAACTTTTGCTGTATCTTTGAATGTTTCTAACCATTTATTAGAATCTTCATTGACACCGTCAAACAATGTAAATGGATTCATTTTTCTAGAGAAAAGTTCAACTAACTCAACGGGAGAGGCGATAAGTGCATTATCTTCTATTTGAGCATTGAGACCGAAAAAGCTTTCTCGATGATTTAAATATAAGGATGGTACCCACTTTTCGGCAGGTATATTTATCGAAACTAAGCGAAACTGCCCGTTTTCCAAAGGGTGAATGTTTAAAGAAAATTCTTTCGTAATAGATAAAGGCTGAGTCATAATGGTAGGTTTCCTTTCTCTATTTCTTGTTGCAGTGCGCGAAGTCGGCGATACTTTTCGCGAACATTTTCCACGTATGCATTCCAGTAGTCAGTATCATTCGATTTTTTCGCAACTTGTTTCATTTTTTTCCAAATTCTAACGGCTTGTTTGTAGCTATAGCGATTTTTCTCTTGAATGAAACGCATTGCATAGTGATGATAAAGTGGAAGTAAAACATCTGGAGCCTCTTCTTTTATAACTGAAAGTCCACATGCTTCCGCATACTCTAATGAGGAATTTGCCGATTGATGGAGTGCCATCCAATCATAGTAACGCTTCTCCTTAATGAGTAAGTTCGAATAAGACTGTAATCCATACAGTCCAAAAGATTGGTATACTTTTTCTAACTCTGCAGGCTGCAACTGCACTGTTTCAAATAAAAGCTCTAATCTACGGATGAGTATAACACGTGATGGATTTAGTATTACCTCGTTTAAGTAATAAGAAACATGAGGCAGCAGCTTTCGAGCTAAGTTGGTACCTAATTCTTTTTTGCCAGTTTGAAGCGCCTTTTCACATACTTCTACCCACTCAAGTAACTGGTTTCCTTCCATTTTTTCCGCAGCTAACAATAGTTCATCGGTCATGGACAAGGTTAAGTAAAAGTATGGTAGCACCATATTTAAAGGCACATCATCTTCTACTGTGTCTAATGCCTCTAAATATTTTACTTCTTTCATTCTTTTATTTTTGTCTGTTACGAGCGCATCCCAAAAGGACAGATATACTTGCTTTCGATAGTGTACAAGGTTTTCCATATCAAAGTAAAAATGCTGAACTCGCACCATTATTTCATCGTAAAAGGGATCGGCTGCGAACATACGCGGCTTCGATGATAGTTGGTTTAAATGATCATTCAGCTCATCCAAGTATTCGTTTAAAAAATGTAGAACTCGATTTTGCATATTCGACTGGGCAAGAGGTTCGATATATGGCCATGACTTTATGAGTATAGAAAGTTCCACATACACATCAAAAATAGGCTGCCACTCGCGTTCAAATGGACGGGACTTTCGAATTTGAGATTTCAAATCATGAATAGCAAATTCAAGTAAATAAAAACTTGTAGGTGGATAATTGGCGATAAATTTACGGAAAAAGTTTTCGACAATAATATCCCAACTTCTAGGACTACGTTCATCTTTTAGCAAAGTCAGTTGGACCTGGTCTGCCTGTGAACGCCATTCAGAAATCCAAGTAGACAAGGAATCATTTTGTTGATACAAATAAAAAACAGCTGCCACAATATGTCTACACGGCTTATGTATAGGACAAGGGCAGTGAAAATTATCTTTGGTAATATGATAGTTCACTTCAATATTCGTCACATCGCGTATTGTAAAATCAACCCGATGCTCCTGAGGGTAATAATTCGTTATAGAAACAGCACCGTTACGCACAAAAAAAGCGGCACGACGGACAAGCTCCTCATCCTCTAACATAGCAGGATGTAGCTTTTTAGCAATCGTATCCATAGACTGGTGAATCTGTTTATTATAATGAGATGCAAGTTTTTGATAAGAAGTAAGGTTCAAACGGATCTCTCCTAAGAAAAAAGGCTTTCCTTCCATTATACGTTTAAAACCTGCTGATTAAAAGTCGAACCTAAAACAATTTGACTAAAAGGCGACGTAACAACAGAAAAAGCCTTTACTTATTGTGATGTAAGTAAAAGCTTTAATCTTTTTTTAATCGACTTAAAATGTATTTTCTTCGTTCTTTGTCACTTTCGGCAAAATTAACAATATCCATGGTGAAATCACGATATTCTTTCAAGTGAATGACTTCGTTGACAAACTCATCCTGAAAGGTTTCTATGTATCTTGCTTTACTTTCCCTAGCCTCTAGGATCGGATCTTCGCTTTTATAGCGCTTATCCTGGAACATATATAAAAATTGATCATCTGGAATTTTGTATTTTTCTTTTATTTTTGCTAATAACTCGAGGGAAATACCAAGATCGCCTTTTTCATATTTTGATAATGCGGAATGATCAATACCTAAAATTTTAGCAGCTTCCATTTGTGTGATGTCTAGTTTTTCACGATAAGCACGCAAATGCTCCCCAAATGTCATATTCATCCCTCCCATATACAATGCAAGGATAGCGAAATTAAAAGAGCAATGAATAAAAATCGCTAAATTGGAGATATCCATAAAAAACACAAGCATTTATAGTATAAGGAATATACATCCACTAACATTAATGAGAAATATAGGAATTAATATAATGTAAAAGGAAGTGATAGTTATAGAAAGAGTACAATTTAACATACCGTCCTTATTTGAGTTTCAGGATAATGATTCAAGTAGGAATGAGGAAGATATAAAGGTTATTGGTGTTAAGAAAAAGTATATTGAGTATTTTAGTGGATATCGTAGAAAAGAGATGACTCATATTGAACAGATTGTTGCAGAGGATTTCACTGTTTATGATTTACAACTCGATTGTAACGCTAACCTATTATCATTTTTTTTAGAACATAAAGGGGAGTATAACCAAACAAAAGTACTGGAAAAAGTATTTCAAACGTTTATCGTTGAATACAACCCGCACTCATTTGGTTTTTTCACCATAGCAAAAGGAAAGAATAGACCGAGATCTCTAGTAAAATAAAATCATATTTAAAAGCGGATACGGAGTGCATTCGCTTTTTTTTATTTATTCGATAGTTACTTTATCGAAAACAATTACCCACAGCATTAATCCCGTATAAAACATAGAGGAAAATACGAGTAAATGGTGCTCCACCGGAAGTATTTAGAATACCATAGCAAGTAAATCCTTCACGAATGCAAATAAATAAAGAAAGAGCGCAACTATCCAGTAGTTATGAGCGTGTAAATGATCCCAAGGAACAAAGCGTTAACGTTAAATATTTCCCATCTAGTAAGAATATTTAATGGCATTAACTACACGAAAATGAGAAAATGTGATAAACTAATAGTAATCAGAAAATTCTATTAAAGGAGAGGAGAATATGATACTAGTACAGTTAATGAAACCATTTTATACAAAGTATGAAGGGAATAGTATAAAGATGGTGTTTGCCTATCAGTATTTTTCCATAAGGAAAGATGATGAGCTGTTTCATTTTATACCAGTAGAGGGCAAAGAAATCATTTTAAATGCGCAGACATTACAGGTGGAAAATTTGTCGGAAGTATTTGTTTTTCAAAAAGGGAATAGATTTATTAGATTGCCACTCTATCAATTATTGCTTGTGTCAGATATTCATACACATTTACAAACAATTTTAGAAGAAGCAAACCAAGATACACAGGAAGTACCGATAGAAGGAACTGAAGAAGTCATCGAATTACTAGAACAACTAAACTTAGAGCGCATGTTTGACTTTGCTTTGACGACAAGAGATGAGTCATTATTCAACAAACTACAACAGTATAAAAAAAATTAACGGAGGACGTTACATTGTTTAAATTTATCAAATAGAAAACACCTAACGAATAGGAGCATTTCGATAGGTGTTTTTATATGCTTTCCAATTTAATAGGATGTAAAAAAGTAAAGAAACAAAACAAAACCACTTGATCCGAGTACTCCAAACAAAATGTCCCCCCAATTAAATCCAAACTTGTCGATTTTCATTTACAAAAACTCCTTTCCTGTCAATTTCCCGGGAAATAACTCGATTATTAAGTTTGTCTTAAAACTATTTTAAAAGTTACATTTATACTCTCCTAAACTGAAAGGAATTAATCGTTTTCAAGCGTATTAATTTTAAGAAATCTCAAAGATTGAAAGATATTAAAATAACGACGATATAAGGATAAAGTAAAAGTTTATCCCCACTGGTTGTTAGTTGAACCATTCGGGCTTTTACGGTCAGTTGATCTCCCACGTACACTTCGTTGCTTTGGACCAACCTTGAAATGGGAGTCATACTGACCGTTAATGCGGGATAAACGGTTCAAAAAGGAGCTGAGATGATGCTTGGAAAATGGAGCTCTACGGGATTATCTATTGTGCGGAACATGAACTCTCAATGGGCAATGGTAAATAAGTCGATGGAACGCATTTCTTCCGGGTATCGTATCAACCGCGCAGGTGATGATCCTGCAGGTCTAGCTATCTCTGAAAAAATGCGTGCACAAATTCGGGGACTAGGACAAGCTTCGAGGAATATTCAGGATGGGATTTCCCTTGTCCAAACTGCGGAAGGTGCTCTAAATGAAACACATTCTATTTTACAAAGGATGAGAGAACTAAGTGTTCAATCAGCAAATGATACGTTAACTGACAGGGATCGTGATCAATTAGCAATAGAATTTGAAGAACTAAAAAAAGAAGTGTCTAGAATTTCAAAAGATACTGAGTTTAATACAAAGCCGTTATTAGATGGGTCTCAGAGCTCTCTTAAGATTCAAGTTGGTGCAAATGCCGGGCAATATATCGAACTGTCCTTTGGCAATATGGGTGCCGCTAGTATTGGTATACAGGATTTATCCATTTCTACGAGAGATGGTGCAGATAATGCGATTGGGGAACTCGATAAAGCACTTCAAAAAGTATCCAGTGAACGCTCAAAAATGGGAGCTTATACAAATCGAATGGAACATGCGTATAATAATGCAGTTAATATGGAAGAAAATCTAACCGCAGCGGAATCTAGAATTAGAGATGTAGATATTGCAAAGGAAATGATGGCCCTCACTAAAGCTAGTCTATTAATGCAAGCGGGTCAATATGTTCTAAGCTTGCATATGCAACAAGCACAGGGAGTACTGCAACTTCTCAAATAATCAGAGGGGACAACAGTTGTTTTACTGTTCAACCCAATAATACTTTTCTTTTATAATATAGAAATTTATGCAGTTCTTGTAAATTTCAGTTAAGATAGGTTTATAGATATTTAAAAGGGGGAAATGGGATGAAGAGGTCTACTCTCTTAGCAGCAATCATTATGATTACCGGATTAATCTTAGCTCCGATTTCCACATTGGCAGCACCACTAGATGAAGTGAAGAGTTTAGTTAGTGTGCACTATAAAGGAGAACTACCCTCTAATATAGAAGAAATAAATTCTATTGATGAGATAATGGAGCAGTTGGATCCCTACTCTGCTTATTTTACGAGTGAAGAATATGAGGCATATACGAACACCATCAATAATACGACGACTGGAATTGGTGTGACGATTGAGGAACATGAAAGTGGTATACAAATTGTCAGCACATTTGAAGGAGCAGCAGCAGGGCAAGCTGGAATTTCTCCTGGTGATATTATTCTTTCAGTCGATGGTATATCTACAATTGGTATGGCAGTTCAACAAGCTTCTTCCATCATCACGGGTAAAGAAGGAACCACAGTCAAGCTTCTGGTTTTGAAAAGTAACCATACGAAACAAATGTATAACATAACCCGTATGAAATTTACGATTCCTGTCGTAACGAAAGAACTCTTGGCAGGCAATATAGGGTATATAAGGATGAATTCGTTTTCAGATGATGGAGCAGTCCTTGTACAAAAAGCAAAAGTCGAACTTCAAAAGCAAGGTGCAACTTCGTTTATACTAGACTTACGTAATAATGGCGGCGGATATGTACATACAGCAGAAGAACTTATTGGTTTATTTCCCAACAGTCCCAATGCATTTAAAATTATTACAACTAGTGAGTCTATGTTAACTAAATCGACAAAGCAAACCTCGTTATTTCCTGAGAATACAAGAGTACTAGTCAATGGGTATAGTGCGAGTGCGTCTGAAATGACAGCAGCAGCGCTACTAGACCAAAACTCTGCAACCCTCTACGGGCAAACGACTTACGGAAAAGGATCGATGCAATCTTTTTTTAGTCTTTCTGACGGATCCATTTTAAAGCTGACGATTGCAAACTTTACCGGACCAAAAGGCACTCCTATTCACAAAACTGGCGTGAAGCCGCACTATGAAACAGTAATGGGTTACGAGCTAATACAAGCGCATAAAGATGCATTAGTGGAAACAAATAAAAACTATAAAAAAATGTCCACACTACATAATGTACCGACAACGAAACAATTTACCATTACTTTTTCCAACAATATAGTAAAAAGTTCAAAACAAAAAGTGGAATTAGTAAAACTAGGAACTACAGATATCGTTCCGGTAACAATTGAACCAAAATCATCGAAACAGTTCGTTGTCACACCAACAGCACCACTAAAAAAAGGAGCAGCTTATCTACTACTCATCCATCCGACTTTCCAAACGAATGCAGGGATCATGATGAAAACTGGTGCTTATGTGGAAGTAACTGTTCAACCATAAGAGGGGGAACACTTGAATGTTTTTTGAATTTCGGTTTTGGAAATACCTTTTCAATAGAAATGAACTAATTGTATCGTTAAAGGAAGATGCAACGATGCGAGGTTTTCAGAGTCGAGTATGGTTCGTAGCGATCTTTGGAGTCCTATTATACGCGCTACGAGATATTTGGGGATTACATACAGAAGAACTAACGGCGCTATTTGTCAACGGCTATGAAGATACTTTTACGATTGCTAGAATCACCTCTTTAATAGGAACAATTATATGGTCTTTACTATATATGGGATTTCATTTCTTTATAATTGCGTTTATTTTACATAAAATTACGAATGTGGAATTATCAAAGGTAGCGGTACTCCAATTATTTGTCGTAGCACTTTTATTAATGGAAAAAGCATTTAACTTTTTTCTATATGCAATAGTAGGCTACGCAACTGATTACTCGGTACTCTCATTTGGTCCACTAGCAGCAACATTTCTCGAACATTCATATTTCAATCATTTCTTCAATGAATTATCTTTAATCACCGCATTAATAATCGCTCTTCAGTTTCATTTTTTACGAGCTTTTACAACGTTGTCCGCTCGTAATCTATTTATATTACTAATAATAATACAAGTAATTTTATCACTTACCTCAGCGGGCTTTGAAGTACTCCCAATTGAATCATGGATCGAGGGGGGCAAATCAAATGAATAAATGGTTAACTATAGGGGTTTCCATAGTGGTCTCTACTTTTATCGGGGCAAATGCGATCCTAATATATTCGGATAAAAGTCAAATCAGTCGAACATTTTACGTGAGTGAATATGATCGTGTATATGAAAATACATATGCAAAGGAACTAGAAAAAGAATCTATAGTAGTTCCAGCAAATGAAATGTCTGTGACGATTAATGTAGAAGCTGTTAATGATATCGTTGTTGCGGAGGGGGATCATGTGGAGGAAGGTGCTGACCTTGCTACACTGAAGACAGATTCTGCTGAAGACCAGCGTTCATTATGGGAAACAGAGAAACAGGCTTATACGCTGGAACAGTCGAAGCTTCGTACTATTATCAGGGAACTAGAATCTGAACGTTCTGAAGCAGATTCTAGTTCATCGGGCGATGGTCAGGCAACCGGTGGAACGGCAGATGAGATTGTAGATGTAAATGTTCAAGTAGACGTAAATGTTTCACAAGACGGAAACTTTGCTCAGGGTATAGCTGATGCAAAGCAAAAACAAGCAGAAATAGATCGTAAACTTCAAATTGTCGATGCTCAGCTTGCGCAAGATTCAGGTGATCTTTCTTTATTAAGCCCAATAAGTGGTACTGTTTCTACTATCGAAGAACGTAACGGAAACTATTTCATACACCTATATGCAGATGAAAAATCCGTTATCACTTACGTACAAGAGTCCGATTGGCATAATATTGAAGAAGGACAAACCGTGAAAAACTACTCAACCCACCGTGAAGGAGTAGTAGAAGGAAGCGTCTTGGGCAAAACACAAGTACCTGCAAATGCATCCAAATGGCTAACAGCATTCGAACAATTTGAACATAAAATCGACGAACCTGTTTACGAAGTAAGGATCCAGTTAGCGGAACAACTAGAAACCCTGCCTTTTGCAGCAAATCTAAACTCAGTAATCATTACAAAACAAGCAGAGAATGCAGTGCAAATAAAATCGAAATGGCTACTAAACCGCTCCAAAGAAGTAGCGGAAGTGTACATGCTCACTAGTGACGGTAGAATCGCTCGTACTCCTGTTACCGTACCATTCGATTTGAAACAACATGCTATCCTTTCGGAGGGACTTAACAATGGTAACGTCGTCCTCAATTCAGAACATAAAACAGACGACGCCGAAGCATTCCTACCATTCCCATTAGACCTTCCAACCTGGAACAGCATCAAAGCTGTCAATTGGAAGGAATACGTAAAATACTTAACATACAAATAAATTCCATTGAAAACAACCGGAAAGCACAGTGCTTCCCGGTTTTTTTGGGGGGGGAGGGGATAGATTCAGCTATACGAGAGCGAATCCGGTCGATACGGGATTGCCATGCTATACGAGAGAGGTTAGCGCCTATACGAGAGAGCATAGCAACTATACGAGAGTAAAATGGGTTTATACGAGAGCGAATCCAATCTATACGAGATAGCCGTTCTATAAGAGAGCGATTTGCGCCTATACAAGAGAGCATAGCAACTATACGAGAGTAAAGTGGGTTTATACGAGAAAAAAACCAAGCTATACGAGCTTGCCGTTCTATACGAGAGCGATTTGCGCCTATACGAGGGAGCATAGCAACCATACGAGAGTAAAATGGGCTTATACGAGAGAGAAACCAATCTACACGAGATTGCCATTCCATACGAAAGCGAACCCAAAATTACGACAGACACAACCCCTCCAACCAACAAACCCCACCTTTTCAAACCCCAGCTCTTAACAACTGAATTTATCTTCGTTATACTAAAGTGAAACATTATGAACGGCAGGAGTGGATGAAATGGATCCTAGATTTAAGATTGCACATAGGGAGGCGCTGATTGGCGTTGTGCTCGCAATTGTGCATTTTATATGGTGGTTTGGGTTTGCGTATGGGCTTGGCTCAAAGCCGGTAGAGGAGTATTCGTATATTCTCGGATTTCCAGATTGGTTTTTTTATAGCTGTATTGTCGGTTTTATACTTGTGGCAATTACGGTTATATTTCTTGTGAAATTCGTGTTGAAGGATGTTTCTTTAGAGGAAGAGGGGGATGAACGATGAATATACAAGTAATCATCCCGATGGTCATTTTTCTTGGTATTATTTTTTTCATTGGTTTTTGGTCTAGTAAAAAATTAGGATCATCGACAGGTGGTTTTTTACAGGAGTACTTTTTAGGGGGGCGTGAGCTTGGAGGATTTGTGTTGGCCATGACGATGGTTGCAACGTATGGTAGTGCCTCGAGTTTCCTAGGGGGGCCAGGAACTGCATACACAATGGGCTTTGGCTGGGTACTACTTGCGATGACTCAAGTAGTGACGAGTTATTTTGTTCTGCTTATTCTAGGGAAAAAGTTTGCTATATTAGCTCGAAAATATAACGCGATCACATTAATAGATTTTCTAAAAGTGCGCTATAACAATAGTAAAGCAGTAGTATTACTTGCGGCTGCTAGTATCATTATCTTTTTGTTTTCCGCAATGACAGCTCAGTGGGTGGGTGGCGGTCGTTTAATCGAGTCACTAACTGGCATGAAGTATACGACAGCATTATTTATTTTCGCTGTGTCAGTACTCGTTTACGTAGTCATCGGCGGTTTCCGAGCAGTGGCGGTGACAGATGCAGTGCAAGGCGGGGTTATGGTTATTGGGACGCTCGTGCTGCTAATCGCAGTCATTATCGCTGGCGGAGGAGTACCGAGTATTATGCAGGACCTTTTGAACGAAAATCCAAACTTGGTGACTCCATACGGTAATGAAGGGAATTTATCTGCAGCCTATGTATCATCCTTTTGGATACTTGTAGGAGTAGGCGTTGTTGGACTTCCACAAATGGCAGTGAGAGCAATGTCTTATAAAAATACACGCTCGATGCACCGAGCGCTAGTAATTGGAACGCTTGTTACTGGTTTTATCATGCTGAATATGCATCTCATCGGTATTTTTGCTCGCCCGCTTATGCCGGGGATTGAGGTGGCAGACACAGTGATCCCACTTGTTGCGCTGAAAGTATTACCTGCATGGCTTGCTGGGATAGTACTTGCTGCACCACTTGCTGCAATTATGTCTACAGTAGATTCCCTGCTCATTCTAGTGAGTTCTTCAATTGTAAAAGATGTTTATATTAATTATATCAATCCAAATGCAACAGAGAAGAAAGTAAAAACCTTAAGCTTTGCGATAACAACACTTTTAGGCACCATCGTCTTTTTATTAGCATTAAATCCACCTGAATTATTAATCTTTTTGAATTTATTTGCTTTTGGTGGACTTGAGGCAGCCTTTATATGGCCGATTGTGCTAGGCTTGTACTGGTCGTATGGAAACAAGCACGGAGCAATCGCATCGATGGTAACAGGAATCGTTTCCTATATCGCACTCCATTTTTACAATGAAGCATACGGTAATCTATTTGACATTCACACAGTGGTAATTCCGGTTATCTTATCGTTAATCGCCTATGTGTCATTCAGTTTATTGATCAATAGAAC